>JANQPB010000017.1 GCA_028285495.1 Acidimicrobiales bacterium | reverse complement strand
CGCCGCCGACCGGCCGGCCGGCCGCCGATGCGCCGGCCAGGAGCAGGCTGCCGGGGCCCGAGCGGCGAGCCCAGGTGTTGACCGTCGCCCGCCGGGTGCTGTCCGACAGCGGCTTCCACGGCACCACGATGTCCGACATCGCCGAGGCTGCGGGGGTGACCAAGCCGGTCCTCTACCAGCACTTCGCGTCCAAGCGGGACCTCTACCGGACGGTGCTGACCGACATCGGCGACCGCCTCGAGCGGGCCGTGATCGAGAGTGCGGTGGCTGCGCCGAGCCCCCGTGAGCGGGCCGAGGCCGGCATCCGGGCCTTCGCCCGGTTCGTCGAGGACGACTTCGACGGCTTCCGCCTGCTGTTCGACGGCACCAACCGTCACGACGAGGAGTGGGCCGTCATCACCCGGGACGTCGAGCGCTCGCTGGCCCAGGCGGTCGCGGCCCTGATCGACGTGCCCTCGGCCGACGCCAACCGCCGCCAGGTCATGGCCTACGGGATCATCGGACTGGCCGAGTCGATGATGCGCCAGGCCAAGGCCGCCGGCGCCGACCACTACGCCGAGGAGCGGCTGGTCGGCGACATCACCTCACTGATGTGGTCGGGCCTGCGGGGCATCCAGCCCTAGCGCGACGCCGGCATCGGACCGCGGTCACCGGTCAGGGACGCAGCAGTTCGAGGGTCGCCTCGTGCAGCGCCGGAGTGGCCGACGCCACGACGTAGCCACCCTCGAGCGGCGGGTTGCCGTCGAGATCGGTCACCACCCCGCCGGCGCCCTCGACGATCGGGACGAGGGGGACGATGTCGTAGGAGGCCAGGCCGTTCTCGATGACCGAGTCGGCCAGTCCCATGGCCAGCAGCCCGTAGTTGAGGCAGTCGCCCGAGTAGCGGACCATGCGGACCCGGTCGGCCACCCGGGCGAAGGCGTCGGCCTGCTGCCCCGGGGCGAACATCGTCGGGTGGGTGCACAGCACGATCGCGTCCTCGAGCCGCTCGGTCGGCCTGACCTCGAGCCGGCGCTGGCCATCGGCGGTCCGCAGGCTGGTCTGCCGGTGACCGACGAACGTCTCGCCGAGCACGGGAACGTGCATCCAGCCGGCCACCGGGCGGTCGCCGTCGGTGAAGCCGAGCAGGGTCCCCCACATCGGCTGACCGGTGATGAACGCCCTGGTGCCGTCGATCGGATCGATGACCCAGCGCCGGGGCCCGTGGCCGCTGAGTCCGAACTCCTCGCCGAGGATCTGGTGGTCGGGGAAGCGGTCGCCGAGGTGCCGGCGCAGCTCGGACTCGACGGCCCGGTCGGCCTCGGTCACCGGGTCGAAGCCCTCGGCCCGCTTGTTGTCGACCCGATGACCGGTGCGGTACCAGCGCAGGGCGAGGTCGCCGGCGGCGCGGACCAGCTCGGTGACGTCGTCGAGGTGGTCGGCGAGCTCGAACGGGGCGCTTGACACCCCGACACGCTATCCATCCGCCGGGGTCGGCCGGACGGGGTCCCTTGTCAACGACAAGCGCGTGTTCTACCTTTGATTCACGGGGATCGTACGTCGTAAGGCTCGGCGGACGAGCGACGCAGTCGGCGTCGTTGGCCCCGAGGCCGGTGCTCCGCAACGGACCGCCTCGGACGAAAGGAACCACATGACCGACATCGCCGCCGAGAACGAGGTCGACCCGGAGGTCGGCCCAGGCCAGCCCGAGCCCCGCGAGTTCATCCTGCGAGACACGCCGGAGGGCGCAGACGCCTGGGAGCGAACGCCGTGGCGGGAGGAGGACTACGGTCCGGTGTCCGACTGGACCACCGACTTCGACCACGCCCGCCCCGAGTACAACCCGATGGCGCCCGAGGTCTGGAAGGAGCTGCGGGAGGGTGGCTGCCCCGTCGCCCACAGCGAGCGCTACGGCGGCATGTGGGTGCCGATCACCCACGAGACCGTCAACGAGATCGCATACGACACCGAGAACTTCACCAGCCGGGCCGTCGTGGTCAGCCACACCCGACCCGGCGACCTGGCCCTCCCGGCCCCCATCGGGGTGGCCCCGCCGATCACCAGCGACCCGCCGTTCCACGGCCCGATCCGCCGCCTGCTGCTCGGCGCCTTCTCGCCGAAGCGGATCGCCGACATCGAGCCCGAGGTGCGGGCGCTGTGCCGGGCCCGGCTCGACGACATGGGCGACGTCACCGCCGGCGAGACCGTCGTCGACGGGGCCGTCCAGTACGCCCAGCACATCCCGCCAGCGGTGATCGGCCGCATGCTCGGACTCCCGCCCGAGGACGACGACTTCTTCCGCGAGGTCGTGCACCAGTTGCTCGAGACGATCAACGCCGACCCCCGGGAGCGCCGCGACGACCAGATCGGCCTCGACGCCTACCTGGACAAGCACATCGCGGACCACATCGACAACCCCCGCGACGACCTGATCACCTACCTGCTCGACTGCGACCTCGACGGCGAGAAGCTCGACCCCGAGATGGTCCGCGGCGCCATCATCCTGCTGATGGTGGCCGGCATCGACACGACGTGGTCGGCCATCGGCTCGTCGATCTGGCATCTGGCCCAGAACCCGGACCACATCAGGCGGCTCCGGGAGGAGCCGGAGATCATGCCGTTCGCGGTCGAGGAGTTCCTGCGCTTCTACGCCCCGGTCACGATGGCCCGGCTGGTGGCCAAGGACAACGACTTCCACGGCTGCCCGATGAAGGAGGACGACTGGGTCCTGCTGCCCTTCCCGGCCGCCAACCACGACCCGGAGCAGTTCGAGGAGGCCGAGACGTTCATCCTCGATCGCGAGAAGAACCGTCACGGCGCCTTCGGTCTCGGGATCCACCGGTGCCTCGGCTCCAACCTGGCCCGGCTCGAGCTGCAGGTGGCCATCGAGGAGTTCGTCGACCGGTTCTCGGCGTTCGAGCTCGCGGGCGAGACCCGCTGGTCGGTCGGGCAGATCCGAGGCCCCCGCGAGATGCCGCTGCGGATCCTCGCCACCGGCTGAGGGGGCGAAGCCACCCAGACGACCGTCACTCGGACGCTCGGCGCTCACCTGTAGGGTGAGCGGCCATGTCCACCCTGGTCAACCCGGAGGCGCTGCGCCGTCGCGCCCTGCTGGTCACGGCGCTGGCCGCCCTGCTCGCCGCACTGGCGACGGTGCTGGCCGCCACCGCGGCCCTGGCCCAGGACGGTGAGGCACTGGAGCTGGTCGAGGACCTCCCGGTCTGGAAGGCGGTGATCCTCGGGCTGGTCGAGGGGCTGACCGAGTACCTGCCGGTCAGCTCGACCGGGCACCTCCTGGTCACGAACGAGATCCTCGACCTCGGTCAGACCGACGAGGCCGAGCAGGCGATCGAGACCTACTCGATCTGCATCCAGGCCGGCGCCATCGCCGCCGTGCTCGTGCTCTACCGCGAGCGGATCCGCCAGATGGTCGACGGGCTGGCCGGGCGGAGCGAGGAGGGCCGCCGGGTCCTGCTGGCGGTCATCGTCGCCTTCGTCCCGACCGCCATCATCGGCCTGTTCATCGTCGACTGGGTGCGGGAGCGGTTGTTCGGCGCCGGCCCGATCGCTGCGGCCTGGCTGATCGGCGGCATCGGCATCCTGGTGCTGACCCGGAGCGGCCTGATGCGACGAGGGGGGCTCGCCCTCGGCGAGCTGACGATGGGCCGGGCCGCCCTCATCGGCGTGGCCCAGGCCATCGCCATGTGGCCCGGAACGAGCCGGAGCCTGATCACGATCGTCGCCGCCGTGCTGGTCGGCCTGTCGCTCGACGCCGCCGTCGAGTTCTCCTTCCTGCTCGGGCTTGTGACCCTGTCGGCGGCGACCGTTGCCACCGCTGCGACCGACGGCGGCCAACTGATCGACCTGTACGGCGTCACCACGCCCGCCATCGGCATGGTGGTGGCCTTCGTCGCCGCCGTCGCCTCGGTCCGGTGGATGGTCGCCTGGCTCCAGAACCGGAGCTTCGACGTGTTCGGCTGGTACCGGATCGCCATCGGCCTCGCCGCCTTCGCCGCCATCGGCCTCGGCTGGCTGTAGCGACCGCCCGGCGGTGTGAACGGCGACACACGGGTTGGGCTCCGTTCCGCTGAACGGGCCCGGATCCGTCTACGCTGCCCCTTCGACGTACAGCGGTGAGGCCGGGCGATGCGGATCGGAATTCCCTCGGAAACAGCAGAGAGCGAGCGACGGGTCGCCGTCACCCCCAGTGGTGTGCGGACCCTCGTCGAGGCCGGCCACGAGGTGGTGGTCGAGTCCGGCGCCGGCGCCGCGGCCGGGTTCGCCGACGCCGCCTACACCGACGCCGGGGCGTCGATCGCCGGTCGCGACGACGTCATCGGCTCGGCCGGCGTCGTCGTCCAGGTCGACGGCCCGACGGCCGATGAGCTGGCCGGACCCGAGTGGTCGAAGCTCGGCGCCGATCACGTCCTCGTCGGCCTCCACGATCCGCTCGGCCAACCCGATCGGGCCGCCGCCCTTGCCGCCACCGGCGCGACGGCGGTCTCGCTCGAGTTGATCCCCCGGACCACCAAGGCCCAGTCGATGGACGTGCTGTCGTCGATGGCCACCGTGGCCGGCTACCAGGCCGTGCTGCTCGGCGCCTCCCGCATCCCCAAGCTGGTTCCGATGCTCATGACCGCGGCGGGCACCGTCCCCCCGTCCCGCTTCCTCGTGCTCGGGGCCGGCGTCGCCGGGCTCCAGGCCCTGGCCACCGCCCGGCGCCTCGGCGGGGTGGTCGAGGGCTACGACGTCAGACCGGCGGCCCAGGAGCAGATCCGCTCCCTCGGGGCCAAGGCGATCGAGCTCGATCTCGACACGTCGGCGGCCGAGGGCGAGGGCGGGTACGCCACCGAGCAGACCGACGACCAGGCCAGCCGCCAGCTCGAGCTGCTGGCCCCCCACGTGGCCGACGCCGACGTCGTCATCACCACCGCCGCCGTGCCCGGGGCGACCAGCCCCGAGCTCGTGACCAGGGAGATGATCGAGGCCATGCGCCCGGGGTCGGTGATCGTCGACCTGGCCGCCGGGCGGGGCGGCAACACCAGGCTGACCCGGGCCGACGAGGAGGTCGTGCACGCCGGGGTGACGATCCTCGGGCCGACCGACCTGGCCTCCCGGGCCCCGGCCACCTCGAGCCAGATGTTCTCGACCAACGTGCTGGCCCTGCTCCGCCACCTCGCCCCGGACGGCGAGCCGGTCATCGATCTCGACGACGAGATCACCGCCGGCACCGTGCTGACCCGGGACGGCGAGGTCCGCCACCCGGCGGTCCGGGAGCGCCTCGGGCTCATGCAACCAGCCGGAAAGGAAGACCGATGACCTTCGTCGTCGCCCTCACCCTGTTCGTCCTGGCCGTCTTCCTCGGCGTCGAGCTCATCTCCAAGGTGCCGCCGACGCTGCACACCCCGCTCATGTCTGGCTCCAACGCCATCAGCGGCATCACGCTGGTCGGGGCGCTGACCTCGGCCGGGGCCGGCCACTCGACGCTGACCACCGTGCTCGGCTTCGGGGCCGTCACCCTGGCCACGATCAACGTCGTCGGCGGGTTCCTGGTGACCCACCGCATGCTCGGCATGTTCTCCCGGAAGCGCTGATGTCCGACGATCTGATCCAGCTCGGCTACCTGGCCGCCGCGGTCCTGTTCATCCTGGGCCTCCGCGGGCTGGCCCGACCCCGCACCGCGGTGCGGGGCAACCAGCTCGGGGCGCTCGGCATGCTCGTCGCCGTCGTCGTCACGCTCACCGACCAGCAGATCATCGGCTACGGCACGCTGGCCGCCGGCCTCGCCGTCGGGGCGGTGATCGGCGGCCTGTTGGCCACCCGGGTCCAGATGACCGGCATGCCCCAGCTGGTGGCGCTGTTCAACGGCTTCGGTGGTGCGGCCTCGCTGCTGGTGGCGGCCGCCGGCTTCGTCGAGGTGCTCGACGTCGACGATCCCGACACCCAGACGTCGGTGGCGACCGCCGCCGCCCTCGCCATCGGCGCCGTGACGCTCACCGGCAGCCTCGTCGCCTTCGCCAAGCTCCAGGAGCTGGTCGGCGGCGGTGCCGTCCCGTCCCCCGTGCTCCGGGTGACCAACATCGCCCTGACCCTCGCGGTCGTCGGCCTCGGCATCGGGCTGGTGGCCGACCCGGCCCGGTGGTGGATGTGGGCGCTGATGGCGGTTGCGCTCGTGCTCGGCATCACCCTGGTCACCCCGATCGGTGGGGCCGACATGCCGGTGGTCATCGCCCTGCTGAACTCGCTGTCCGGCCTGGCCGCAGCGGCCGCCGGCTTCATCCTCGACAACAGCCTGCTGATCATCGCCGGCTCGCTGGTCGGCGCCAGCGGGTTCCTGCTGACCGGCATCATGTGCCGGGCCATGAACCGCACGCTGACCAACGTGCTGTTCGGCTCGATCGAGGCCGGCGGGGTGGCCGCCGACGCCGACGAGGTCTACGCCGGCCGGGTCACGTCGTCGACCGCGGACGACGTCGCCCTCCTGCTCGAGACCGCCGACCGGGTGGCCATGATCCCCGGCTACGGCATGGCCGTCGCCCAGGCCCAGCACGCGGTGCGGGACCTGACCAGGGCGCTGGAGGAGCGCGACGTCGAGGTGGTGTTCGGCATCCACCCGGTCGCCGGCCGCATGCCCGGCCACATGAACGTGCTCCTGGCCGAGGCCGAGATCCCCTACGAGCAGCTGCTCGAGATGGACACGATCAACCCGACGTTCGACCGGACCGACGTCGTCATCGTCATCGGGGCCAACGACGTCGTGAATCCCGAGGCCAGGGAGAACCCGGAGAGCCCGATCGCCGGGATGCCGATCCTCGACGTCGACCGGGCCAGGACCGTCGTGGTGGTCAAGCGGTCACTCAGCCCCGGTTTCGCCGGCATCCCCAACCCCCTGTTCGCGGCCGACAACACCCTGATGCTGTTCGGCGACGGTCGTGGCGCCGTCGAGGACATGACGAAGGCCCTGGCGGAGCTGTAGCCCTGCGTCGCCGGCGGTGTCCTCTCCTCCCGACGCGGGCCGGTAGCGGGACCGACGGCACCCCCGGCACACTGGACCGGTGCGGATGGCGGAACCGACCAGGGCGATGGTCGTCGGCGCGTTGCTGCGGCCGCTCGCGATCGTCGCCGGCGGCACGTTCGCCGTGCACCGCCTCGGTGGCCGCCTCGACGGGGCCTCTGGTGACGGCTATCCGGCTGCGATCGCCGATGCGTTCCGGCCTGACCCCGCGGTGCGCGACGCCATCGAGTCCTCGGCCACCCTGGCCGGCTGGACGGCACTCGCCGGCCTCGCGGCCGGGCTGCTCGTCGCCGCCTTCCTCCGGTCGAGGATCGGGCGAGCGGTCGACGGGGCCGGGGCGGTGCTGTTGCTCGCCGTCGTGTTGGCGGTTGCGGTCCCGGGGATCGGTTGGCTCGTGGTCGACACCGCCGGCGCATCCTGGCTCGCGGGCGACGGCGGCACCGGACCCCGGCCGCTCGGGGCGTCGGTTGTCGGACCGTGGCTTGCGTCGGTTGCGCTGGTGCCGGCCGTTGTCGGCTTCGTCGATCGGGAGCGGAGCGGCCGGGCCCGGTGGCCGCACTGGCCGGCCGGTGTGCCGGCGACCCTGTTCACGATCGCCCTCGCCGCCACGGAGCTGCTCGGGACCACCGGCGGGGTCTTCGATCGTTTCGGGGACGACGTCGCCGCCGGACGGGCCGACGACCTGCTCGAGCTGACCATGCCGGTGGTCCTGGTGGCCGCCGGGCTGGCCCTGGCGGCCGAGCTCACCGGTCCGATGCTTCACCGACGACGGCCGGCCGCCGTGACCGAGGCGCCGGACGAGCGCTCGGCGATCCGCCGGGTCACCACGTCGGCGGTGCTGGCGGCGGTGGCGACGGGCGTCGTGGTCGCCCTCGGCCTGGCGATCGCCCCCTCGGGTACCGTCGAGGTCAGCGGCCCTCGGCTCGGCGGCCCCTGGCTGGGGACCGACGGCGACGGTCGCAGCCTGGCCCCCCTGGCGGCGCGAGCGCTGGCCGTCAACCTGGCCGGAGCGGCGATCCCCGCCCTCGGCGCCACGGTCGTCGGGGCCGGGCTGGCCGTGTTCCTCCGGGTCCTGTCGCCGCTGCGGCGCTCGTTCGCCACCGCAGCGCTCGACCTGCTGTCGTGGCCGGCCGTCCTCGTGGTCCCGCTCGCGGCGGCAACGGTCGCCTCGACCGGGCGACCCGTGCTCGATCCGGTGGTGATCCAGTTCACGGGGCTCCTGCTGGTACCGGGTGCAACCCGGCTGCTGCTGCCACCGGCGGTGCAGCGGATCGACCGGTTGGCCCGCCTGGTGGCCACGTTCGTCGCCATGACGTGGTTGGCGCTCGGGGTCCACCTGCTCGTCGGTTGGCTGGTGGCCGATCGCGCCTCCGGCGACCCCGGCCTCGGGGCGCTGCTCGCCCGAGGGATCGCCGAGGCCGATCGCAGCCCGTGGCCGGCCGCGGCCCCGACCCTGGCCGCGCTGCTGGCCGCGGTGGCACTGCTGTGGGCGCTGGCCGCCGTCACGGCCACGGTTCGTCTGACCCCGGTGCCGGCCTCGACCGGGCTCGGCCCGGCCGATCCGGCCGATGGGCGTCGGGGGCGGATCCTGGAGGACGACGAGAGCCCGGCCTCGGCGATCGAGACGCCGGTCGCCCCTGGCGTCCACCTGCTCGACGACGATCGTCCGCTCGCCGGGTCCGAGCCGTCACCCCGGATCGAGCTCCTCGGGACCGACCCGACCGTCGACGCCCTCCCCGAGGCCGACGCCGACGACCGCGGCGCCGACGGGTCCGACGACGACGAGGTGGACGACGGACGCGAGGGCGATGACCCGGCTCCGCCGGGCGACGACCGGGCGGCCGAACGGGCGGCCGACGGCCGGCGACCCGAACCGACGGACGACGAGCCGCCACCCGGTCCGACGGTCGACGAGCCACCCCCGGCCGACGACACCCCGATCGACGACCGCCCGACCGAGCGCGACGACCGACCGATCGCCGATGGAGGACCCGCAGACCACGACGCCCACCCCGACGTGTCGGTCCCCTCCGCCGTCGACGCCCCCGCTCCCCCGGTCGACGACCGGGACCTCGACGAGGACGAGGGCGTCATCGACCTGGCCGACGAGGCAACACACACGATCGAGCTCCGCCCGTCCGACCTCCGGCGGGCCGGGGTCCGACCGCCGAACGAGGAGACGCCCTAGCGGGACGCTCCGCCGAGCTCTCGTGACCGCCCCGGCACGGCCGGAGCGGCTCGCCGTCGGCCGCTAGCCCCGAAGGAACAGTCGGTAGGCGTCGTTGCCGGTCTCGTCCCAGTACGGGTAGCCCAGGTCGTCGAGGTGGCGCTGGAACTCGGCCCGGGTCGACGGCGGTACCTGGATGGCCACCAGCACCCGCCCGGAGTCCGACGAGTGGTTGCGGTAGTGGAACAGGGTGATGTTCCAGTCGACACCGACCGAGTGCAGGAACGCCAGCAGCGCACCCCGGCGCTCCGGGAACTCGAACCGGTAGAGCCGCTCGTCGGCGATCTCGGGCTCGACCACACCACCACCGAGATGGCGCACGTGGACCTTGGCCAGCTCGTTGTCGGTCAGGTCGACCACGTCACACCCGGCCGCCTTCAGCCCGTCGATGACCTCGTAGCGGTCGTTGGCGCCGTTGCGGAGCTCGATGCCGACGAAGATCCTGGCCCGGTCTGGATCGTGGTAGCGGTAGGTGAACTCGGTGACGTGGCGCTCGCCCAACGTCTGGCAGAACGCGAGGAAGCTGCCCTTCCGCTCGGGGATCTCGACGGCGAGGATCGCCTCCCGTTGATCGCCGAAGGCGGTTCGCTCCGTCACGTGGCCGAGCCGGTTGAAGTTCATGTTGGCGCCGGCGTTGACCGCGACCAGCGTCCGACCGGTCAGGCCGCGGTCGTCGACGTGGCGCCGGAGGCCGGCGACGGCGAGGGCTCCCGCCGGCTCGACCACGGTCCTGGTGTCGGTGAAGATGTCGCGGATGGCCGAGCACAGCTCGTCGGTGGTGACGGTCACGACGCCGTCGAGGTGCTGGCGGCACAGCCGGAACGTGACGTCGCCGACCCGCTTCACGGCGACGCCGTCGGCGAAGCTGCCCACCTGGTCGAGGGTCACCGGCTCACCGGCGGCGATGGCGGCCTTCATGCTGGCCGCGTCGACCGGCTCGACCCCGTAGACCTCGACATCGGGTCGCTTGACCTTGATGTAGGTGGCGATGCCGGCGGCCAGGCCCCCACCGCCGACCGGGACGAAGACGGCGTCGGGGCCGCCATCGACCTGGTCGAGGATCTCCCGCCCGATCGTGCCCTGTCCGGCGATCACGTCGAGGTCGTCGAACGGATGGACGAAGCTGAGGCCCTCGTCCTCGGCCCGCCGCCTGGCCAACGCCTGCGCGTCGTCATAGGTGTCGCCGTGCAGGACCACCTCGCCGCCGAGGGCACGGACGGCGTCGACCTTGATCTCGGGGGTCGAGCGTGGCATCACGATGACCGACCGTGCGCCGCGCCGGGTGGCGGCCAGTGCCACCCCCTGGGCATGGTTGCCGGCCGAGCTGCAGATCACCCCTCGGCCGACGGTGTCGTCGGGGAGGCCGAGGATCTTGTTGGCGGCGCCCCGGATCTTGAACGAGAACGTCGGTTGCTGATCCTCGCGCTTGAGCAGGACGCGGTTGTCGAGGCGCTCACCGAGGATCGGGGCGGCCGTGATCGACGACCGGACGGCGATCGAGTAGATCCCGGCCTCCTCGACGCGGGCGGCGAGATCGGCAGATGCGTAGTCCATGGTGCTCGGGGCCGGGTGGGCATCGGGTGGCGGATCGGCCTGGTCCGACCAACGAAGGAGCCTACCGGCCAGCGCCCACCCCACCGGCGCCGTTCCGCCGCACGACCGGCACCCTCACGTGAAGCGGCCGTCGACACGGCCAGACAGGGACCGCCGACCGCCGACCAAACGCACGACCGGCACCCTCACGTGAAGCGGCCGTCGGCACGGCCAGACAGGGACCGCCGACCGCCGACCAAACGCACGACCGGCACCCTCACGTGAAGCGGCCGTCGGCCATGCCCTCGGCGATCTCGTCGGGCCCGAGGCCGGCCAGCTCGGCGAGCACGTCGAAGTTCGCCTCGCCGAGGTAGGCCGGGGCGGGACGGTCCGGTGTCAGGTCACAACCGGACCAGATCGCCGGGAACCGATCGGTGAGCCGTGGCCCGAACCCGTCGAGCTCGACGGTGTGCCAGAACCCTCTGGCCCGGAGCTGCGGATCGGCGTCGGCGAGGTCGGCGGCGTCCTGCACCACCCCGGCGGCGACCTGCGACGCCTGCAGGGCGGCCATGGCGTCGGCCGCCGACCGCTCGCGGCACCATCGGGCCAGGTGCCCGTCGACGGATGCCCGGTCCGTCCGCCTCGCCTCGACCGTCGCCAGTCGACCCGACTCGCCCTCGTCGAGGCCGATCGCCGCCGCCAGCCGTGACCACATCTCGTCGCCGTCGGCGGTGACGGCAAGGTGGCCGCCGTCGGCACAGCGGTAGACCTCGTTCGGGACCAGGTCGGCCAGGCCGTCGACGTTGCCGGCGGCCTCGGTCACCCGGCCGGTGGCGAAGTGGTCGACCAGGGCCGGCCCGATCAGGTACGCCCCCACCTCGAGCTGGGCCATGTCGACGTACTGGCCCCGCCCCGTCCGCTCCCTCGCCTCGAGTGCGGCCAGCACCGACAGCGCCGCCCCGAAGCCGGCGGCGTGGTCGTTGAGCGAGAAACCACAGCCGACATCGCCCCGGCCGGGCGGGTTCGTCAGCCGCGTGAGGCCCGAGACGGCGTGCACCGTCGGGGCGTAGCTGATGATGTCCTTCCAGGGGCCGTCGTGCCCGCAGCCCGACATCGACACGTAGACCAGTCGCTCGTTCCACGAGCGGACCTCGTCCCACCCGAGGCCGAGCCGCTCGAGCACCCCGGCCGAGTAGTTCTCGACCAGCACGTCGCTTGCCTCGATCAGCCGGCGGATCACCGCCAGGTTCTCGGGCCGCTTGAGGTCGAGCGTGACCGATCGCTTGGAGCGGTTCCACACCTGGTAGTACGGGAAGTCCGGCCGGTTGACCAGTGTGGCCCGCTCCTCGGTCTGGACCTTGACGACGTCGGCGCCGAGGTCGCCGAGCAGGCGGGTGGCGAAGGGACCGGCGAGGACCCAGCTCAGGTCGAGCACCCGGATCCCGTCGAGGGGCAGCGATCGATCCGGGGGATCGTCGCCACCGGACGCCGTGCCGGCCCGGGTCGACCACCGTTCGGCCACCGCGTCGCCGTCGGCCACCTCGGCCGGTAGCCCGGCCGGTACCGGAACCGGGGTCTGCGAGAACCGGACGAGCCGCCACGGCCCACGAACGGTGGCCCCGGGCTCGGCCCCGTCGACGGCGACATCGCCGTACAGCTGGCGGTGGCCGAACTGGGGGTTTGCGGCGACCTGGGCAACCGACTGGACCTCGCCGAAGGCGATGTGGCGCTTCTGGGCCTCGCTGAACAGCTCGCCGGCGTCGCCGGTCAGGCAGAACGTCTTGATGACGGCCATCAGCTCGTCGGCCCGGGCCAGCAGCTCCTCGACCGACAGCCCGACGAACGGCTCCGCCTCCCGGATCCCCCGCTCGACCATCCAGTCGATCAGGGTCTCGGCCTGCGGCGTCGGGGTGATCATCAGGTTCCCGGTCCTGGCCGGGACGACCTCGTAGACCCGGAGCCAGTGCAGCGACCCCTGCCGGGTGGCCACGGCGGGGAGGCCGAGCTCGTCGGCGTAGGCGTACTGCATCAACAGGTTCTCGATCGACCCGGTCATCACCTCGTGGAGCGACAGGTCGACGAGCGCACCCCAGCCGTCACGCCGGGCCGCCCGCACCCCGGCGAGACCGCAGATGGCGGCGGCGAACCCGCCGAAGTTGTGGTTCTGACCGCCCCACGAGTTGAGGGGCTCGTCCGGGGTGCCCGTGATCGACAGCACGCCCCCCATGGCCCCGGCGACCAGATCCGAGCTGGCCCAGCCGGCACGGGGCCCCGAGCGCCCGTACGGGGTCAGCGACACCTGGGTGAGGGTCGGGTTGTCACCGACGAGGTCCGCATGGTCGATGCCCCGCTCGGCCAGGTGGCCGACGGGCAGGGACTCGACGATCAGGTCGGCGCCGGCGGCCAGCCGGCGGTAGGTCGTGCGGCCCACCTCGTCGTCGAGGTCGAGGTCGATCGGTGTCTTGGCCGCGTCGTACCACCAGTCGAGGTGTCCGCCCCGGAGACCGGCGGGCCCGGGCAGCTCCCGTCCCCGTTCGCCCCAGCCGGCCGGTCGGCAGACCTCGGCGCCGTACTCGGCCAGCAGCTTCGTCCCGAACCGCCCGAGGTCGCCGGTGAGGTCGACGACGCGGAGACCGGACAACGGACCCGATGACTGCATCGACCCGACCCTACTCCCCGACCCGAGGGTCACGAAAAAGTGCCCATCCTCGCAGCCCGGGAACTGCGGTTACCCTCGGAGCAGGCCGGACCGTCCAACCGGCCCGCAGCCGCATCCGGAGGAGCTGGACCGGCGAAGGACCAGTGGATGGAGGCGCAGCGGGTGCGGGGCGAGGTGGTCGACACGGGTGTCGCGCGTGACCTCGGTTGCCTCGACGCGCTGTCGTTCGCAGGCCGCCCGCTCGATCCCGAGGCGATCGAGCTGGCGGCGCTGACGCCGGCGTCCCCCCTCGATCCGACGGCGCTGCGCCAGCGATTCGCCGCCGACGGCCACGTGTTCCTCCCCGGTCTGCTCGACGAGGAACGGGTCCTGGCCGCCCGGCGAGAGCTGCTGCTCAAGTACGCCACCCTCGGTGAGATCGACGACCGCAAGCCGCTGATGGACGGCATCGCCGGCGACCGCACCGGCCTCGCCGCCGCCAACCTGCGGGCGTTCACCGAGTCGCTCCGCACCGGTGCCCGCTACGAGGCCGTGCTGCTCGACCCGACCCTGGTCGACGTGGTCGGCGTCCTGCTCGACGGCCCCGTGCGGCCCTACGACTTCCGGTGGCCCCGCCTGGCCCGACCGGGCGAGGGCTGCGGCCTCCACTGCGATGGGCCCTACATGAGCCGAGGAACCGATCGGCACCTGTCGGCCTGGATCCCGCTCGGGTCGATCGACCCCGCCGACGGCGGCCTGGTCCTGCTGGAGGGCAGCACGCACTCCGCGGAGCTGGCCGACGGCTACCTGGCCATGGACGCCGACCGAGACGGGCTGACCTGGCTCGACGACGACCTGGCTGCGGTCGGACAGCGGTACGGCACCCGCTGGCTGACCGCCCGCTACCGTCCCGGCGACGTGCTGATCTTCAGCATGAGCATGTTGCACGGCGCGTTCGACAACCGCTCGGCCGATGACCGCTGCCGGCTGTCGACCGACAGCCGGTACCTGGTTGCCGGCGAGACCCCGGATCCCCGCTGGAACGGCGAGGACCTGAACCCCCATGGCCCCGGGCGGGTGTTCTATCCCGGGCTCGGGCAATGGGACAACGCGGACTTCCAGGACGAGTGGAAGTACGTCGACGAACACGGACGACTGATCCTGTCGAGGAGCGAACGATGAACGAGCGCACACGAGTACCGGCTGCGGTCGGCGGGCGCTGGCGGGGGCTGCTGCTCCTGCTGGCGCCGCTGATCCTGATCCTGACGCTGGCCGGCCCCGCGTCGGCCCACCGGGGTGAGCAGTCGTACCTGTACTTCGACGTGACCGAGACCGAGCTCGAAGGCCGTGTCGAGTTCCCCTACACCGACGTACGCGAGGTCTTCGGCCTCGCGCTGGAGGGGTCGCCCGAGGACATCAAGGACGAGCTGGAGGCCAGCCTCGACGAGCTGATCGACTACGCGCTCACCCACACCAGCATCGGGGCGGACGGGCTGGCCTGGAACCTCGACTTCGACGGCGTCGAGCTCCTGAGCGACCGGGACGACACCGAGGGTGAGCCCGGCTATGCCATCTTCCCGTTCACGGTCGACGTGCCCGGCTCGGAGGTGCCCCGCGAGCTCGACGTCACGTTCACCCCGTTCTTCGACGAGCTCGACAACCGCGACTCGATCGTGCTGGTGGCCAACGACTGGCAGCGGGGGGTGTTCGAGGAGGAGGCCAACGAGCTGGTGTTCTTCAATCCGGGCGACCCCTCCGGCACCCTCGACCTCGGCAACCCCAGCCAGTGGTTGAACTTCACCGGCAGCGTCGAGCTCGGCGTCGACCACATCCGCACCGGCCCCGACCACATCCTCTTCGTGCTGGTGCTGCTGCTGCCGTCGGTGCTGGTGTTCCAGAGCATCTGGCGGCCCGCCCCGAGCTTCGGGTCGTCGCTGTGGCGGGTCCTCAAGATCGTCACCATGTTCACGATCGCCCACTCGATCACGTTCAGCCTGGCCGGTCTCGACTTCATCCCGCTGCCTCCCTCCGCGCTGGTCGAGACGATCATCGCCGTCTCGATCGCAGCGGCCGCCATTCACAACCTGCGGCCGGTCGTGCAGAACCGGGAGTGGGTGCTCGCCTTCGCCTTCGGGCTGTTCCACGGCCTCGGCTTCGCCTCGCTCGTCGACGCCCTCGACACCAGCCGCACCGCCCAACTCGTGTCGCTGCTCGGCCGCAACATCGGGATCGAGATCGGCCAGGCGATCGCCATCCTGATCGCCTTCCCGGCCCTGTTCCTGCTACGCCGCACCCGCTACTACCAGCCCCTGTTCGTCGTCGGCTCGATCGGACTGGCCGTGATCTCGCTGATCTGGGCGGCGGAGCGCATCTTCGACTTCGACCTCGGCACCACCGACCTGGCGCTGCTGTTCCTGAAGTGGCCGCGGATCCTCTGGGTCATGGTCGTGGCCACGGCCATCACCGCCGTCATCTACCGGGTCGAGCACCGGGCCGGGAGGCTGCTCCCGGTCGCCGGCGACGATCGGTCGCCGTCTGACGACCGGGCGGTCGGCGCCACCACCGCCGGCTGACCGACGCCGTTGGTCGAGCACGCATCCCGGCCGGACCGATCGCCGCGCCGGGGTGCGGTCGACGACCGCTCGGGCCCCGGGGCGATCAGGGCCCGGGTGGACGTCCCGTCCGCTCGAACGTGGCCATCGCCTCGTCGAAGCGGCCGGCCAGCAGCCGTACCTCGTCCGGCTGGCCGGTCATCAACCCGTCGTGGGTGGTGCCGGGAACGACGATCGGTGTGAGGTCGTCGCCGGCCAGGATCCGCCACTGCTCGAGGAAGTCGGGCCGGTCGATGGCCAGCTCCTCGCTCTCCAGCCACAGGATCGGGGCCCGGAGCCGGTCGGCGACGTACTGCAGCTGGGCCCGGTAGTGGATCCGACCGATGCGGTCGAAGCTGTTGCGGCGCCACACCGCCCGGGCTGCGGTGAGCAACTGGCCGCTCGAGACGATGTCCCACGTCGTCGCCAGCAGCTGGCGGGCCGACCGCTGTGACGGGAGCCGGTAGCTCCAACCGGGGCCGCTGTGGGGCGGCCCGGGGTCGAGGAACACCAGCAGCTCGACCGGGGTGCCGGCCTCGGCCAGGCGGCCGGCCATCTCCCAGGCCACGACGGCGCCGAGGCAGCTGCCACCGATGCGGTAGCGGCCATCCGGCTGGGCGGCGCGCAGCTCACCGAGGTAGTGCTCGGCCATCGCCTCGACGGTGTCGTGCGGCTCGGCCTCGCCGTAGGTCCCAACCGGCTCGAAGCAGTACAGGGGTTGGGCCGGGTCGGTCGAGGCGGTGAAGGCCCGGAACGACAGGGCCGTGCCGGCAGCCGGAGGGACGAGGTACAGCGGCACCCGGTCGCCGTCCGACCGCAGCGCGATCAGCGATCGCCCGGGTCGCTCGGCTGCGGCGGTCGGGGCCACGGTCTCGTCGCCACCACCGGCTGGTGCCACCCGGGCGGCCAGGCCGGCGACGGTCGGGGTCTCGAGCAGGGCCGAGAGCGGGAGGTCGACGCCGGTGGCCCGGCGCAGGCGCTCGACGAGTGCCACGGCGAGCAACGAGTGTCCGCCGATCTCGAAGAAGTCGTCGTCGACGCCGAACGCGACGCCGGGCAGGAGGTCGGTCCAGATGTCGCCGACGAGCCGCTGGCCGGCCGTCGACGGTCGCCCGGTGACCGCCGCCGGGCGGGCCGCCGATGCGTCGATCGTCGGCAGATCGGTGCGATCGACCTTCCCGTTCGGTAGCCGGGGCAGGGTCTCGGTCACGGCGATGGCCGACGGGACGAAGGCGTCGGGCAGCCGCTCGGCGACCCACGCCCGGAGCTCGGGTGACGATGGTGGCGCAGCCGAGGGGTTGCCGACGGCCAGCTCGACGTGGGCCGCCAACCCGGTGCCGATCGACGGTCGACGGGCATCACCGCCATCGACGGTCGAGCCGGCGGATTCGACGGAGCCGGTCACGACCACGACCGCCTCGCCGACCGCCGGGTGGGCCGCCAGGGCGGCCTCGACCTCGCCGAGCTCGACTCGATGGCCGCGGATCTTGACCTGATCGTCGACCCGGCCGCCGAACCGCAGCAGGCCGCGCCGGTCGACGGTGCCGACATCACCGGTGCGGAACCACCGTCGCCCGTCGAGCTCGACGAACCGCTCGGCGGTCAGCTCGGGGCGCCGGTGGTAGCCGGCGGTGAGGCCGGGTCCGGTCACATGGATCTCGCCGGGCACGCCGATCCCGGCATGGCGACCCGTTCGGTCGAGCACGGCAACGGTGGCGCCGGGGGCCGGACGGCCGATCGGCACCGGCCCACCGGACGGCGCCGGGCCGGCGGCGGGGACGAGGCGCTCGACGGTGCACCAGACGCTCGCCTCGGTCGGGCCGTACTCGTTGTGCAGCTCGGTGCCGGGCAGCGCGGCGAGGTGCTCGTCGATCAGCGCCGGCGGGCACGCCTCGCCGGCGACGATGACACTCGCCAGCGTGACCAGGCTCCGGCGGGGCGCGTGCTCGAGCAGGAGGCGGTACAGCGACGGCAGGGCGAGGGTGTGGGTGACCGAGTGCGCCTCGATCAGCCGGCCGAGGACTCGGACGTCGAGCTCCTCGCCCGGGCGGGGCAGCACCAGGGTGCCACCGGTGGCCAGGGTCCAGAACAGCCCGACGATCGAGCTGTCGAACGAGAACGACGACAGCAGCAGGAAGGCGTGGGGCCGCTGCTCGTAGCTGTCGATGCGGGCTGCGGTCGACCAGGCGAGGTTGCCGTGGTCGACGAGGACCCCGTTCGGCCGGCCGGTCGACCCGGAGGTGTAGATCAGGTACGCGGGGTCGGTGGCCTCGATCGCCCGGTCGACTCCGGCCGCCCGCTCCCGTGCCGTCCCGGGCGCCCGGGACCGCACGGTGAGGCCGGTGCCTCCAACCCCCCGGCGGGCGCCGAGCTCGTCGATGCGGCCGAGCGACGGCAACCCGTCGCCGGCCTCGACGACGGCGGCGACGTCGGCATCGGCCACCATGAACGCCAGCCGCTCGGCCGGGTAGCCGGGATCGAGAGGCAGGTAGGCGGCCCCGGCCCGATGGACGCCGACGATGGCGGCCACCAGCTCGACCGACCGGTCGGCGCCGATGCCGACGACGTCGCCCGGTCCGACCCCGACGGCCAGGAGATCGGCGGCCAGTCGGTCGGCGGCTTCGCCGAGCTCGCCGTAGGTCAGTCGCTCGCCGGCACCGACGACCGCGACCGACTCGGGCCGCTCGGCGATACGGCGGGCGATCCTCGTCGGCACCAGCTCGTCG
This sequence comes from Acidimicrobiales bacterium, assembly GCA_028285495.1. Taxonomy (GTDB): domain Bacteria; phylum Actinomycetota; class Acidimicrobiia; order Acidimicrobiales; family SZUA-35; genus JAHELU01. Next base: position 210,683 of record JANQPB010000017.1, on the reverse strand, counting down.
GCCCCGGCAACCGGCGACCCGTCGGCCCAACCGGTCAGGTCGGTCCGCTCGGCCTCGGCGACGATCGTCAGGTCGTCGACGGTGGCCGCCCGACCGACGGCGAGCGATCGGAGCGCACCCTCGACGTGGGCGAGGAGGCGGTCGACGACGTCGGCGTCGAACCCATCGGGGTCGTAGACCGCCTTCAGGGTCAGCGCCGGACCGGGGAGGGCGATGAGGCTGAGCGGGTAGTTGCTCTGGACCCGGTAGGCCCGGGAGGCGACCGCGAGGGCGTCTGGGCGATCGGGGGGCCGGTAGTCGGGGAAGTTCTCGACCACCAGGATCGAGTCGAACAGGCTCTGGCCGGCGGGCAGGTCGCTCCACGAGTGGATGTCGACCAGGGAGGCGTACTCGTGGTCGCGGGCCGCCAGCTGCCGGTCCTGGATCGTCCGCAACCAGGCGTCGGGCGTCGCCCGGCCGTCGACCGTGACCCGGGCCGGGACGGTGGTGACCAGCATGCCGACCATCGACTCGGCGCCGGTCAGGTCGGGCGGTCGGCCCGAGGTCGTCAGGCCGAACACGACGTCGTCGGCCCCCGAGCTCGGCCCGTGCCCGCCGTCGCCCTGGTAGCGGGCCAGCACCAGTCCCCACGCACCCTGCAGGACCGTGCTCAGGGTGACCCGTGTCCCGCTGGCGAAGTCGGCGATCGCCCCGGTCAGGTCGGGGTCGAGTCGGCGCTCGATGGCGCCGTACGGTCGGGGCCCGGAGCCGGCGGTCGGCGGGGCCGGTCGGGACCGGGGCAGCGCCGTCGGGCTGGTGAACCCGGCCAGCTCGTCGCGCCAGAACCGCTCGGCGGCGCCCCGGTCCCGCCCGGCGAGCCACCCGAGATAGGCCGCGAACGGTTCCGTGGCAGGCGGGGACCAGGCGGACCCGTCGAGCCGGGCCTGGTAGGCGCCGAGCAGCTCGTTGAGGGCGAGGGCGATCGACCAGCCGTCGAAGGCGATGTGATGGAAGCTCCAGACGAGCACGGTCCGCTCGGCCGTCGCCACCACGGCGACCCGGACCGGCGATGCGGCCGCCAGGTCGAAGCGGTCGGCCCGGTCGGCGGCCAGGAGGCGATCGAGGCGCGCCTCGCCGTCGTCGACCGCAGTCCAGTCGTGATGGACCAGCGCCGGCCGCTCGGATCCTGGTTCCTGGACCGGATCGTCGACACCCTCCCACCGGAACACCGTGCGGAGCGCCGGGTGGCGGTCGACCAGGTCGTCCCAGCAACCGGCCAGCACCTCGACGTCTACCCGTCCCCGAAGGTGGTGGACAATCTGCCCCTGGTAGAGACCGGATGCCGGCTCGGCCAGGGTGTGGAACAGCATCCCGACCTGCGTCGGGGTCAGCGGCAGCGGGCCATCGGTCTCGGCCCCGTCGGTCGGCCGCAGGGGCGTGGGCGAATCGCCGAGGCCGACCGGCGGCTCGACCGGCGTGGCAACGAGCGCGGCGGCCAGCGGCGTCTGGGCATCGAAGATCTGCCGGGGCGTGACCGCCAGTCCGGCACCGGCGGCACGGTCGACGATCTGGATGGCCGAGATCGAGTCGCCGCCGAGGTCGAAGAAGTTGTCGGTTGGCCCGACCGGGCGATCGAAGGTCCACGCCCACACGGAGCGGAGCGCCTCGGCCCGATCCCGCTCCTCGTCGGACAACGCTGCCGGGCCCGGTGTCGGCACGCCGACGGCACCTCCGTCGCCGACGGTCCCGCCCGGCTCGACGCGGGCAAGCGTCGCCCGGTCGACCTTGCCGTTGACCGTCAGCGGCAGGGCGACGTGATGGACGAACGAGGCCGGCACCATGTAGTCGGGCAGGGTGACGGCAAGCGCCGCCCGCAGCTCGTCGGTGGCGATCGGCGCCGGGGCCTGGTAGTGGCCGACCAGGCGGGTGGTCCGCCTGGCTGCGACCGGCGCCTTCGGCTGGTAGCCGATCTCGACCATGACCTCGTTGACGTAATCGAGGTCGATCTCGTCGTCGAGCTCGTGCAACGCCGCCTCTCGCTGCTTGTGGCCGAGCCGAACGTCCCAGCTGTAGGGCAGCGCGTAGTTGTGGAATCCCCGCTCGCGGGTGTGCACGTGGATGCCGACATCGTTGATCAGGCAGTTCGTCGAGCGGCCGGTGTCGTCGGGGCGCTCCCACGGCGTCTCGCCGGCGAGGAAGGTCAGCACGTCGTCGAGCCCGACGTCGACGTAGCGGTAGAAGTCGACGAATGCGATCTCGTCGTAGATGCGGCCGTCGACGAAGGCGCTGACGTCGAGATGCTCCGAGACCGCATCGTCGATCTGGTGGTAGGCCTTCCTGGCCTCGAGCACGAACCGGTCGATCCGATCGACGTCGAAGATCCGCCTGTCGTACATGTCCGACAGGCGGGTCTCGAACAGCTGACCCCTGGCCAGGCCGGTGACGATGTGCTCGATCCCGTGACTCCTGGCCAGGTTCATGCTGAGGGTGTAGATCGTCTTGAAGCACCCGTTGCACACGTTGGCGAAGCGGTCGAGGCTGTCGCGGAAGATCTCCCGCATGTGCTCGGTCTCGGCGATCTCGAGGTCGACGCCGAGGTCGTCGCAGACCCGCCGGCAGTTGGCCAGGGCCGACGGCGAGATGTAGCCGTTGTCGAGGGTGAAGACCAGGGGCCGCAGGCCGAGGGCCACCACCTGGTAGAGCATGTAGGTGCTGTCCTTGCCCCCGGACAGCAACACGAGGCAGTCGTAGCGCTCGCCGGCCCGCTCGGCCCGGATCCGGTCGGTCACCGCCCGGAGGTCCTCCGGGGTGCGGAAGTAGGCGTCGATGTGGTCTCGGTACGTGTCGTAGTCCCGACACAGCGAGCACACGCCGTCGAGGAACGCCGCGCCGGGGTAGTTCGACGGCAGGCCACACCGCTCGCAGTTGACCACCTCGCCGTCGACGGGCGCGGCGACCGGTCCGGCGACCGCCGCCGCTCCCCCGCCGCCGGCCGGTTGGTCGACGGCCAGCACGGCGGCGGACTCGACGGACGGGTGCTCGCCGATCGCCGCCTCGACCTCGCCGAGCTCGATGCGATGGCCACGGATCTTCACCTGGTCGTCGGTCCGGCCGAGGAACTCGAGCCGGGGTGGGCCGTCGCCTGGACGCCAGCGGCCGAGGTCGCCGGGCCGGTACAGCATGGGGGTGGCCGCCTCGGTGTCCGGCAACCCGTCCGGGCGGGGGACGAACCGCTCGGCGGTGATCTCGGGGCGACCGAGGTAGCCGGCGGCGACGCCGGGACCGCCGATGTGGATCTCGCCGATCACGCCGGGCGGGACCGGGGCGCCCCGTCGGTCGAGCAGCAGGATCTCGGCGTTGGCCCCCGGGCGGCCGATCGGCACCGACGGCCCGGTGTCGGCGGTGCGGTCGTAGCGGTGCAGCATGCAGCCGACGACCGTCTCGGTCGGCCCGTACTCGTTGTGGATCGCGGCGTCGGGATGCAGGTCCTGGATGGCGGCGGCCAGGTCGGTGGTGAGGTGCTCGCCGCCGACGATCAACGTTCGCAGCCGGTCGGCCCGCAGCCCGAGGTGGCGGACGATCGCCAGGTGGGACGGGGTCGCCTTGACCACGTCGACCCGGTCGTCGGTGAACACGTCGACGATGGCCGGCATCCCGTCGTCGCTGCTGTCGCCCCCGGCGTGGCCGTAGACGACGATGGTCCCACCGGAGGTCAGCGGCACGAAGACCGACGTGACCGTCAGGTCGAAGGCCAGCGACGTGTGGAGGGCAAACGACCTCGGCTGGTCCTCGGCGTAGGTCCTCCTGGCCCAGGCCACGTAGTTGGCGAGCCCTCGATGATCGATCGGCACGCCCTTCGGCCGGCCCGTCGAGCCCGAGGTGAAGATGACGTAGGCGGTGTCGTCCGGCCCGATCACCGGGCTCGTGGCCCCGATCGGTTCATCGGGCACGTCGAGGCCGACGACGATCAGTGGACGGGCGCCGACGGCGGCGACGGCCGGCTCGTTCACGTCGTCGGTGCACACCACGGCCGCACCGGTCTCGTCGACCATGCCGGCGATTCGGGCCGTCGGCGTCGGGGGCTCGACGGGCAGGTAGGCGGCCCCGATCCGGAGCACACCGAGGATGGCGACGATCGCATCGACCGACCGGGGCAACAGCACGCCGACCGTCGAGCCGGGGGCCACCCCGGCGGCGGCCAGCCGGCCGGCGACGGCGGCCGATCGACGATCGAGCTCGCGGTAGGTGACCCGGCGGTCGCCGTCCTCGACAGCCACGGCCGCCGGCCGCTCGGCGGCCATGCGGCGGAACTCGTCGACGACGGTCTCGGTCGGCGTCGGTGGACCGGTGAGGCGGTTGAGGTCGACCACGAGCTCGTCGAGCTCCCGCGCCGACAGCAGCGGAACGGCGCCGACCGGCAGCTCGGGGAGCGCTCCCTCGTCATCCGGCGACGGGGCCAGCCCATCCGCCGTTGCCAACCAGCCGTCGATCAGGCGGAGCACGTGATCGACCAGCGATCGTCTGGCCGGCTCGTCGAACAGCGCGGTCTTGACGTCGAAGAACAGCCGGAACCCGTCGTCGAGCCGCCTGACCTGCAGCCGGAGGCTGTGGCTGCGGTCGCCCGCCCCTGGGTGGACCCACCGGTCGTCGACCGGGTGACCGGCGAAGGTCTGCTCGGGGGCGTTGAGATAGTTGAGCACCACCTCGAAGGCGCCGGCCTCGTCGCCGGCGTCGAGCGGATGGCTGGCGTGCTGCATGCTCTCGAACAGCTCGGCGCCGACCTTGGCCGCCAGCGACGTCATCGTCTCGTCGTCGTCGACGTCGACCACCGCCGGGTAGAGGTTCATGAACAGCCCGGCCGTCTGCTTCTGGGCCCGCTTGAGCCGGTTGTGGAACGGGGTGCCGATGACCACCCGGTCGACGCCGCAGATCCGGTGCAGGTAGGCCGCCAGCACGGTGTGGAAGAACCGCATCGCCGTCAGCTCGGGCGAGAAGCTGGCCAGCTCGGGGCGATCGAGGAACGCCGCCAGCCGGCCGGCCCGGTCGCCCTCGATCCGGGCCTCGACCCGCACGGTCGCCCACCCGGCGTCGTCCGGCCGTTGACCGTAGAACGTGAGCGGCTCGACCGGTTCGTCGAGCCTGGCTCGCCAGTGGGCCCTGGCCCGGTTCCACCCCTTCGAGCCGACCCGGCCGGCCTCGGCGTCGAGGAAGTCGACGTAGCTCGGCGGCGGGTCGGGCTCGTCGTCGTCCGCTGCGCCGTCGCGTGCCCGACGGTAGAGCTCGTCCTGGCGACCGAGGAGCAGGGCGACCGACCAGGCGTCACAGATCAGGTGGTGCTGGTTGAGGTACCAGACCGCCCTGGCGCCCGATCGGTCGCCGAGCAACAGCAGCGCGGCGTCGTAGAGCCGCTCGCCCAGCTCGAACGGTCGGCGGCTCCGCTCGTCGGCCCACACCACCGCTGCCGCCCCGGGATCCTGCTCGGCCCGGAGGTCGACGACGTCGAGCACCGCCTCGGGCTCGGTCAGGATCCGCTGCACGGGCCGACCGGCGTGCTCGTCGATCACCGTCCGCAAGGCGTCGTGGCTCGCCACCAGCGCGGCGAAGGCCCGCCGGAAGGCGTCGACGTCGATCGGCTCGTCGCCCCCGATGGTGAAGGCGTGGGCCATGTTGTAGAGCGGGACGTCGCGATCGAGCAGCTGCCCGGCCCAGATCATCCGCTGGCGATGACCGAGGGGATGGACCTCCCCGGCCGGCTCGGTCCTGGCGTCGGTGTCGACGGTCAAGACGCTCCGGGCGACAGCTTGCCGGCGAGGTAGTCGCCAATGGTGCGGACGTTCCGGAAGTTCTCGATCAGGATCTCGTCGTAGGGGACCGTCACGTCGAACTCGTCGCCGAGGAAGGCGATGAGCCGCATGAGCCCGAGCGAGTCGATCCGCTCGGCCGCCAGCAGCTCGTCGTCGAGCGTCAGCTGCTCGTCGTCGGGGTCGAGGAGCAACTCGTCGACGACGAACTCGAGGATCTGATCGGTGTGGCTCATGCGGTGGCTCGGGATCGGGTTGCGGTCAGTGCCGGGTAGTCGATCTTCCCGGTCGTGGTGCGGGGGAAGCGGTCGACGAACGAGATCGCCGTCGGGATGGCCGGGCGGGTGAGCCGGGTGGCAGCGTGGCGTCTGAGCCCATCGGCGTCGACGAACGCCCCCGGTCGCGTCGAGACCCAGGCGGCGATGGTCAGATCGCCCCCGTCCGGGTTCGGGCCGGCGGCGGGGGCAGGGGCGGGCGCACCGACGCCGGCCGGTGGCTCCGGCGGGGCGGGGATCGCAGCGACGGCGACCTCCTCGACCGCTTCGTGGTCGGCGAGCACGGCCTCGACCTCGTCGAGCTCGATGCGGAGGCCACGGCGCTTGACCTGGCGGTCGGCCCGGCCGAGGAACTCGAGCAGCCCGTCGGTGCGCCGGCGGACGAGATCGCCCGTCCGGTAGTAGCGACGGACGGTCCCCCGGCCGACGCCATCGCCGTCCCGGTCGGCATCGCCGTGCCGGTCGGCAGTGACGTCCCGGTCGACAGTGACGTCGACGAAGCAGCGGTCGTCGAGATCGGGACGGCCCCAGTAACCCCGCATCGTGGTCGGCCCGCTGACCAGGAGCTGACCGTCGTCGCCGTCGACGACCGGGCGATCGTCGGCATCGACGACGACCAGCTCGACGTCGGGGCAGGCGACACCGATCGGTACGCCGCCGTCGAGCCGACGGACCGCAGCGGGCCCCGGGCCGAGGTGGTGGTACGTGCACTGGTTGGTTTCCGCCGGTCCGTAGCAGTTGCTGAACCGGGCCCTGGGCCAGTGGGCCATGAGCGATTCCAGGTGCTTCAGCGGGAACGGCTCACCGCCGTAGACCACCCACCGCAGCGACGAGTGGTCGCGCTCGTCGAGCACGCCGTAGAGCAGCAGCTGGATCAGGGCGAGCGGCACCGAGTACCAGATCGTCAGGCGCTCGTCCTCGATGAGACGGGCGAGCGAGGCCGGCACGAGCTGGTGCTCGCCGTCGATGATGACGGTGGTGGCGCCGACGAGGGTGGCGGAGAAGAGGTCGAACGTCGACTGGTCGAAGTGCAGCGGCGGGAAGTTGCTGAGGCGGTCGTCGGTGGTCAGCCCGTACAGCTCGGCCGCCATCGTGGCGTAGGCCGAGCCCGAGCGGTGGGTGTGGACGATCCCCTTCGGGGTGCCCGTCGACCCGGAGGTGAAGATCACGTAGGCCGGCGCGTCCTGGCCGACCGACGGGCTGTCGGCGCCAAGCGGCTCGTGGCTGGCCACCTCGTCCCAGGAGACGGCGGTGACCGCCGCCTGGCCCTCGGCGTCGTCGGCCTCGATCCCGTGGAGCACGAGCCCGCCGGCGTTGGCCGCCAGCTTCGCCGCCTTGCTCGCCCTGGCCGGCTCGGTGACGACGTTGGCGATGCCGCAGTCGGCGACGATCGAGGCCAGGCGGGCGACGGGCGCCGCCGGGTCGAGGGGTACGTAGGCCGCACCGGCGGCGAGGATCCCGAAGACCGCGACCGGGTTCTCGAGCGACTTGCCCTGCAGGATCCCGACACGATCGCCGGGGCCGACGCCCCGGTCCCGGAGGGCGGCGGCCAGCCGGTCGGCCCGATCGACGAGCTCGCGGTAGCGCAGGTCGACGCCACCGCAGCGGAACGCCGGCTTGGCCCCGTCGGCCTCGGCGGCCCGGCGGAGTTGCTCGACCAGCAGCATCGGCGCCTACAGACCCGAGACCTGGGTCACGATGTTGCGCTGCACGTCGTTGGTGCCCGAGTAGATCAGCCCGCCGATGCCGTCGCGCAGGTCCCGCTCGACCTCGAACTCGGTGGCGTAGCCCTTGGCCCCGTGGATGCAGATGGCGTCGATGCTCGACTGGACGAAGCACTCGCTGAGGTAGAGCTTGGCCATCGCCGCCTCCTTCAGCAGCGGCTTGCCCTGCTCCTCGAGCCACGCCACCTTGTAGAGCAGGTTCCGACCGGTCTCGAGCCGCACCATCATGTTGGCGATGCGGTTCGACACCGCCTGGTTCTTGCCGATCGGCCTGCCGAACGCCGTCCGCTCGTTGGCGTAGGCGACGCACTCCTCGATCTGGCGCTCCATGCGACCGACCTGGCTGGCGAAGATGTAGCTGCGCTCGGACTCCATGGCCTTGGTGAAGATGGCCATGCCGCCGCCATCGGCCCCGAGGCGGCTCGACTCGGGCACGAAGCACTCCTCGAAGGTCAGCTTGCCGAATGGCGTGGTCCGCAGGCCCATCTTCTCCTCGACCGGTTCGATGGTGAAGCCGTCGGTGCCGGTGTCGACCACGAAGGCGGTGATGCCCCACTTGCCGAGGTCGGGATCGGTGACGGCGAACACGACGGCGAAGTCGGCGATGGGCGCGAACGTGATGTAGGCCTTGGTGCCGGTGAGGCGGTACCCGCCGTCGACGCGGGTGGCCGTGGTGGCCAGGTTGTAGGAGTCGGATCCGGTGTCGACCTCCGTGATGCCGAACGCGCCGATGGCCGAGCCGTCGACGAGTCGCCGCAGGTAGGTCTGCTTCTGCTCCTCGTTGCCGAACTTGGCCAGCGCCGGTTGGGTGCTCCACAGCTGCGAGTTGATGGCGAAGGGCAGGCCGTTCTCCCGGCAGCCGTAGCCGATCCCCTCGAGCACGGCGATCGTGGTCAACAGGTCGTCGCCCCGGCCGCCGTACGCCGTGGGCACGGTCGTCCCGAACAGGCCGAACTGGGCGCAGGCCTTCCACGCCTCGGGAGACCAGACGCCGTCGCGGTTGCGAGCGATCAGGTCGTCGTTGAGCTGCTCGACGGCGAAGGCGATCGCCTCGTCCCGCCGCCGCTGCTGTTCGTCGGTCCAACCGAAGTTCATGTCCCGCTGCCTCGCCGTGGACCCGTCGGGGCTCGATCTGCGGCCGCCCCGCCCGGCGGCGGATCAACCCTACCGGTTGCTGCTTGTCGTTCCATGGGATCGACCGGCACCGGCCCGGTCACCCTGCACCCGTCTCGTTCCGGCGACGGTCGCGGCGACGGATTGCCTCGAGCGGATCGTAGGGGTCGTCCGGCAGGTACTGGAGCGCCAGTCGGGTCCCGAGCCCGTGCCGTTCGGCCTCGTCGACGAACCTGGTGGCGGCCACGAGGTCCTCGTAGGCCCAGCCGGTCGAGTCGAAGACGGTGCGCCGGTTCACCAGCTCGCGGTGGGCCGGGTCGGTCAGCACCTCGACCATGCCGGGGCCGACCTCGTCCGCGGTCAGCTGCTGCGACTCGCCCTCGACCAGGCACTGGTCGAGGGCGTCGGGGATCACGACGGACGACCGCAGGTAGTCGACCGGCAGCTCGACCTTGCCGGGGAAGTCGGACCCGACGGCGTTGACGTGCAGCGCCGGCTTCGCTCCCCGGAGCTCGACGACCGGGCCCTTGTCGACGTCGACCGAGGTGCACGTGCACAGCACGTCGAGGTCGGCCACCCGATCGCCGAAGGCCAGGGTCGACACGACCTCGGGAGTGGCGCCGTCGGCCAGCACGCCGGACGGGAGCCGGACACCGAGGCTGGCGGCGACGGCCGGATCGGCGTCGGTGACGATCAGGCGCTCGATCGGCCGGATGCGGCTGATGGCGTGGATCTGGGTCACCGCCTGGGCGCCGCAGCCGACCACGCCGAGGGCGATCGGGCCGGGCGGAACGAGGGCGTCGGTCATGACCGCCGATGCCGCACCGGTCCGCAGTGCGGTCAACGTCGTGGCCTCGCAGATGGCGACCAGCCGGCCGGTGTCGGTGTCGTAGACCGACGTGGTGGCCAGCACGCTCGGCAGCCCGACCGCAGCCGGGTTGTCGGGGTGGTAGGCCACGGTCTTGATGGCCACGGATCGTCCGACGACCATGGCCGGCATCCACTCGACCAGCCCGACGGCGGGCGTCGTGTAGCTGAACCCGGCCCGTGCCATGGTCTCCACCCTGGCGACGTCGAAGCTCCGCACGGCGTCGCCGATGGCGGCGATCAGGTCGTCGACGAAGCGATCGAGGCCGACGGCGGCGACCACGTCGGCCAGGTCGTCGACGTCGAGGCAGATCGTGTGCTCCTCGGGGGCCTGGCGGCGCCGCTGCCCCGCCCCGCCTCCTGGTGCCGTCTCGTCGATCAGGATGCCGTCCCCGCACTCGCTCGCCATGACTGATCCTCCCTGACGGTCTACGTCGGCGGGAGGAGTCCGGATGCGAGCAATTCGGACCGTCCCCGGGCCGGTCCGCCGGCCCGGTCGATCCGCCGGCCAGGCCTCGGCCTACAGCACCACCCGGAGCGAGATGATGACCGCGGCGATGGTGACGGCGGCGAGGACGATCAGGACCGCGACGAGCCCGGCGATCGAGCCGGGGCCATCGGATCGACCGGCCGACGCCAGCCGCCGTCGGCGGCGCTCGGCCGCGACCGAGCGGCCGGGCCCGGGGGCGGGATCGGTGAGGTCGCGCCTGGTCCCGTAGTGCAGCCGTGAGGCACCGGCCGGCCGGAGGCGCTCGGCGGTCCGCTCCGTCTCGATCATGACCTGGTCGACCGACCGCACGGTGCCGTCGTGGCGCTCGTGCTCGGCCGTGGCCACATCGACCTCGAAGTGGGCGACGTCGATCGCCCGCTCCAGGTGTGACCGGTCGAAGACGTCCTCGTTGAACTCCCGGTTGTACAGCGGGCGGAAGGCCTCGATCTGCCGGCGCTCCTCGACCCTGGCCTCGGCGTCGGTCGTGCCGGGCGGCAGGTGCTCGAGCTCGATCCGCACGGCCTCACGCCACCAGGGCTTCGGGCCGTCGTCGTGGCCGAGCGGGAGGCCGCGGGGATGGCCGACCTCGTCGTCGACGATCCGCTGCCTGACCCGTTCCGAGCGTCCGACGAACAGGACCCGATCGTCGGCGTCGTAGTACCGGTAGATGGTGTAGGTGTAGCCGAGTTGACCGCCATTGGCCGGTTGCGATCGCTCGCCGACGTGGCGGTACCGGTCGGGGGCGACGGCCGGCTCGCTCGCCCTGGTCGGTCTGGCCGGCGGATCGATCGGACGGGGCGGCGTGGCCAGCAGATCGATCTCGCGGGTGGTCTCCCCCGACGGTTCGGGCGGGCTCGAGTGGTGGTCGGTGGCGGACATCGTCGGACCCTCTCGGCATGGGTACGGACCTGGTCCATACTGCTCGGCCGCCCCGATCGACGCCAGCCGTATCCGGCGCCCGGCGCCGCCCCCGGCGCCGCCGATGACGCCCGGATCGCCGGCCGGCCCGATCAGCCGGTTGCGTCGGCCGCCGCCGGCTCGACCCGCCGGAGCACCTCGCCGGCCCGCTCGACCACCCGGGCGCCCTCGTCGTCGTCGACGCCGAGCGTGCGCAACACCAGCGGGGCGACGGCCGAGCCGATCGAGCCGTCGGTCTCACCGAGCGAGATGGACCGCATCGACTGCAGGCAGGTGCCGAGCACGGCGTTGACCGCAGCGGGGCCGGCCTCGACCCGGAAGCGGCCGACGGCGACACCATCGGCGATCGCCCGGCCGATGATGGCCCGCACCCGGGCCCGGAACTCGGGGCGGGCGGCGGCGAGGGCGACGAAGGCCGCCGCCGAGTCGGGGTCGCGGTCGGCCAGGTCGACGAGCTGGAGCACGCCGATGGCGACGCGCCCGGCCGGGTCGCTCTCGATGGCGTCGAGTGCGTCGCGGGCGATCTCGACCCCGGTGCCCAACTGCTCGGCGATCTCCTCGACGAGATCGGTGAGCGACGGGAAGTGGTTGTAGAACGTGCCCTGGGCGACGCCGGCCAGCTTGGCCACCTCGCCGACGGTCAGCCCCTCCGGCCCGCGGGCGGCGATGGCGGCGATGCCGGCCTGGCGGAGCTGGGCCCGGGTCCGGGCCCGCTTGCGGGGGTAGCCACTGTCGTCGGAGGCCATGGTCTCCGGGATAGCACCGGCTCGACCCGCCCGGCAACCTCATTTTGCATCACATCGTCAATTTTGACGTCGATCTCGCTTTCTGATCCACAATATCAATATTGACATTTCTGACCAAAATTGGATAGTGTCGTCACTGCACGTTGGAGGTGCACCGGGGGCCCGAGCACGGATGCCCCGCGCAGCAGGCGGCCCTGACAGGCCGGCGAGAAGGGAACCGCACGATGACCACCACCGCACCGCCGCGAACCGACCGATCCGATGCGACCCGGGAGCGTCGAACGACCGCACCGGCCCAGACCGACGCCGAGCTCGTGACGGCGGCCATGGACGCCCTGACCTCGGTCGTGCCCGTCGGCCTCGACGGCGGTCAGTCGACGGCGGCCGCCGCCCGTTTCGCCCGCACGATGGCCCGCCAGCCCGGCGCAGCCCTGAAGCGAAGCCTGCGCCTCGCCACCGAGCAGGTGAAGATCGCCGCCGGCCGCTCCGACATCGAGCCCGGCCCGAAGGACCGCCGCTTCGCCGACGAGACCTGGACCACCAACCCGCTCTACCAGCGGTTGGCCAAGAGCTACCTGGCCTGGGATCGGGAGGTCCACGGCCTGCTCGACGATCTCGACCTCGAGGCCAAGGCCCGGCTCCGGGCCGAGTTCCTCACCAACCTGGTCACCGACGCCGCCGCCCCGACCAACACGCTGCTCGGCAACCCGGCGGCGCTGCGGGAGGCGGTCAGGACGAGGGGTCGGAGCCTGCTCGACGGGGCCCGCCATGCCACCCACGACCTCCGCTCGAACGGGGCCATGCCGTCGATGGTCGACAGCCGCCCGTTCGTCGCCGGTGAGACGATCGCCACCACCCCTGGCTCGGTGGTGTTCACCAACCCGATCCTCGAGCTGATCCAGTACACGCCGACGACGCCCAAGGTCCGCAAGCGACCGCTGGTGATCCTGCCGCCCCAGATCAACAAGTACTACATCCTCGATCTGGCCCCCGGCCGCAGCCTCGTCGAGCATGCCGTTGCCCAGGGCTACCAGGTGTTCATGGTCAGCTGGCGCAACCCAGGCCCCGAGCAGCGCGACTGGGATCTCAGCGCCTACGTGGCCGCCGTGGTCGAGGGGATGGACGCGGCGCTGGAGATCACCGGAAGCCGTGACCTGAACCTGCTCGGCGTCTGCGCCGGTGGCATCACCTCCGCCGCCCTGCTCGGTCACCTGGCCGCCATCGACGACCGCCGGGTCCGCTCGGCCACGTTCCTGGTCACCGTGCTCGACTGGGACGTCCCGTCGACGATGGGCAGCCTCATCTCGGGCCCGACGCTCGAGTCCTCCCGCCGGCAGAGCCAGCGCCAGGGGGTCCTCAAGGGCGAGGACCTCCAGCGGGTCTTCGCCTGGCTCCGCCCGAACGACCTGGTGTGGAACTACTGGGTCAACAACTACCTGATGGGCAAGAACCCGCCGGCGTTCGACGTGCTGGCCTGGAACTGCGACTCGACCAACCTGCCGGCCGGCCTGCACGGCGACTTCCTCGAGATCGCCGGCACCAACGGCCTGACCGAGCCCGGCACCATCGAGGTCCTCGACACGCCCATCGACCTGGGGGCCGTCACCTGCCCGAGCTTCGTGGTCGGGGCCGTGACCGATCACATCACCCCGTGGCAGGGCTGCTACGAGACCGTCAACCTGCTCGGCGGCGACGCCGAGTTCGTGCTCAGCTCGCAGGGCCACATCCAGGCCCTGGTCAACCCCTCCGGCAACCCGAAGGGCCGCTACCACACGAGTGCCGACACGCCCGAGTCGCCAGACGAGTGGCTGGCCGGCGCAACCGAGCACCAGGGCAGCTGGTGGGACCACTGGGCCGGCTGGCTCGAGGGTCACGCCGGACGGCTGGTCAACGCCCCGGCCGAGCTGGGCAGCGAGGCCAACCCGCCGACCATCCCCGCCCCCGGCCGCTACGTGCTCGACTGACGGTGACCACCGCTGGCGCCACCGCGCCGACCGCCCCACAGCCGAACGACGACCTGCGGCTCCCGTCCCGCCATCGGACGGTCTCGGTCAGGGCCGGCCTCGGCTCCGTCGCCGGACCGCAGCGGCTCCGGGTGTCGGTCGAGCACCCCGGCCGGGGTACGCCCCTGCTGCTGATCAACGGGCTCGGCGCCACCGGCGATCTGTTCGATCCGCTCCGCCGGCACCTGGACGACCGGGAGACGATCGCCTTCGACGCCCCCGGGGTCGGCGGCAGCCCGGCCGGGCCGCTGCCACGACCGATGTGTGAGCTCGCCCGCCTCGTCGATCGTCTCGTGGTCAGGCTCGGCCACGAGCGGGTCGACGTGCTCGGCCTGTCCTGGGGCGGCGCGCTGGCCCAGGAACTGGCGATCCGCCACCCGGCCCGCGTCCGCCGGCTCATCCTGGCCGCCACCCTCCCCGGGTGGGGTGGGGTGTTCGGCCGGCCAGGCCCCCTCAGCGTGCTGCTCTCCCCCGCCCGCTACTACTCGCCCGACTACCTCCGGCGCATCGCCCCGACCCTCTACGGCGGCGGCATCGCCGATCGGCCCGACCTGCTCGACTCCCACGTCGTGGTCCGGACCAGGCGTCGCCCCAGCATCCGGGGGTACGCCCACCAGCTGCTGGCGGTCCAGACCTGGACCTCGCTGCCCAACCTGCGTCGGATCGCCGCACCGACGCTGGTCCTGGCCGGCGACGACGACCCGATCGTGCCGCCGGCCAACGGCCGCATCCTGGCCCGGGCCATCCCCGATGCGCACCTCCACCTGGTCGAGGGCGGCGGCCACCTGTTCCTGTTCGTGCGGGCCGAGCGGATGGCCGCGACCATCCGCCGCTTCCTCGACAGCGACGGACCGACGACCGTCGGCACCGCCTGAGCGCCGCCGCACCGGACCGGGAGCGACCGCGCCGACCAGACCGAGCGCACCACCGAGAAGGAGATCGAGATGACCCTCGACGGCAAGATCGCCATCGTGACCGGAGGAACCCGGGGGATCGGAGCGGCCATCTCCCGGGCCCTGGCCGAAGACGGCGCCATCGTCGCCGCCGGCTGCACGTCGGCCGACAAGGCGGCGGCCTTCCTCGGTGAGGTCGACGCCGACGGCCTGGCCATCACCCCGGCCGAGGGCAACATCGGCGACCCGGACGACTGCCAGCGGGTGGTCGACGAGGTGGTGGGTGAGCACGGCCGGATCGACATCCTGGTCAACAATGCCGGCATCACCGTCGACAAGACGGTCAAGCGGATGAGCATCGACGACTGGCACGCCGTTCTGCGGGTCAACCTGTCCGGCTCGTTCTACATGTGCAAGGCGGCGCTGGAGCACCTGGTGGCCGGCGGCACCGGCCGCATCGTCAACATCAGCTCCGTCATCGGCGAGACCGGCAACTTCGGACAGGCCAACTACGCCGCCTCGAAGTCGGGCCTGTTCGGCCTGACCAAGACCCTGGCCATCGAGTACGCGGCCAAGGGGGTCACCGTGAACGCCATCACCCCGGGCTTCATCGAGACCGACATGGTCATGGCCGTGCCCGAGCCGATCCGGGAGCAGATCGTGTCGACGATCCCGGTCGGCCGCTTCGGCCGGGCCGACGAGATCGCCAGGGCCGTCCGGTTCCTCGTCGACGACGACGCCGGCTACATCACCGGGTCGGTGCTCTCGATCAACGGCGGTATGGAGATGTAGCGACCGGAGCGTCCCGCCACCGTGCCGGCGCCGGTCCGGCTGTGGAAGACTCGGGCACATGAAGCTGGGATTGTCGATCGGATACTCGGGGGCGCGACTGCAGATCCCCATCGAACGCATCAAGCTGGCCGAGCAGCTCGGCTACGACTCCGTGTGGACGGCCGAGGCCTACGGCTCGGACGCGATCACGCCGCTGGCCTGGATCGCGGCCCAGACCGAGCGCATCCGGCTGGGCACCGGGATCATGCAGCTGGCCGGCCGGGCCCCGGCGATGGCGGCCATGCAGGCCCAGACCGTCGATGCGCTGGCGGGCGGCGGACGGGTGATCGCCGGGCTGGGCGTGTCGGGGCCCCAGATCGTCGAAGGCTGGTACGGCGAGCCGTGGGGCAAGCCCTACTGGCGGCTGCGTGACTACATCCAGATCATGCGCAAGGTCAATCGGCGGGAGGACCCGGTCAGCCACGACGGCCGCGAGTACCAGCTCCCCTACACCGGCGAGGGGGCGCTCGGCATCGGCAAGCCGCTGATGTCGATCCTGCACACCAACCGTGACCTGCCGATCTGGCTCGGCTCGGGCTCGGAGGCGACGGTCAAGCTGACCGCCGAGCTGTGCGACGGCTGGCTGCCGATGCACTTCGTGCCCGGCCGGATGGACGACTTCCGCCCGTGGGTCGAGGAGGGGTTCCGGCGGGCCGGCAACGGCAAGTCGTGGTCCGACCTCGAGATCCTCGGTCGTGGCCCCGTGCTGTTGACCGACGACATCAAGAGCGCGCTCGACGCGGTCAAGCCAGGCATCGCCCTGTACGCCGGCGGGATGGGCCACAAGGACATCAACTTCCACAACGAGCACATGAAGGCCAGGGGCTACCCGGAGGTGGCCGAGAAGGTCCAGGAGCTGTACCTGGCCGGCCGGAAGCAGGAGGCCATCGACGCCATCCCGGACGAGTACGTCGACGAGGCCGGGCTGTACGGGTCGATCGAGCGGATCGAGAAGCGCTGGGAGGCCTGGGCCGACTCGGGGATCACCGGTTTCGTGGTCAACACCAACCAGGAGGAGGCGGTCCAGCTGATGGCCGACATCGTCGGCACCCGCTCGGCCGCCTGACCGGGTCGTCACGCCGGCGTCGGTCCCGACCGGCCACGTGGAAGCGGCTCGCAGTCAACGTTTAAGCTGCTGGCCCAGATCAAGGGGGACCGTGATGAAGACCAGAGCAGCCGTACTCCACGCACCGGGCGAGCCGTGGAGCGTCGAGGAGATCGACATCGACCCGCCCGGCCCGGGCGAGGTGCTGGTCAAGACCGCCTATGCCGGGCTGTGCCACTCGGACGAGCACCTCGTCACCGGCGACCTGGTCCCGCCGCCCGAGCTCCTCGAGCTGCTCCCCGGCGGAACGATCTTCCCCATCATCGGCGGCCACGAGGGGGCCGGGGTTGTGGTCGAGGTCGGCGAGGGCGTGACCAAGGTCGCCCCCGGCGACCACGTGTCGTGCGCCTTCGTGCCGGCCTGTGGCATGTGCCCGTCGTGCGCCAAGGGCGAGCAGAACCTGTGTGATCTGGGCGCCGGCACGTTCGGCGGGGGCATGATCACCGACGGGACGTACCGCACCCACACGTCGTCCGGCGCCGACCTCGGCACGATGGCCAAGCTCGGCACGTTCGCCGAGCACATGGTGCTGGCCGACTCCTCGGTCATCAAGGTCGAGCCCGACCTCCCGCTCGAGATCGTCTGCCTGGTCAGCTGCGGCGTGGCCACGGGCTACGGGTCGGCGGTCAACCGGGCCGAGGTCCGGGCCGGTGACACCGTCGTGGTCGTCGGCTGCGGCGGCATCGGGTCCAACGCCATCATGGGCGCAGCGGCGGCCGGGGCGGCGAACATCATCGCCGTCGACCCGGTGCAGTTCAAGCAAGAGAAGGCCATGGAGTTCGGGGCGACCCACGCCTTCGGCTCGATGGAGGAGGCCATTCCCGCGGTGATGGAGATGACCTGGGGGCGGATGGCGAACTCGACCATCCTCACCCCGGGCGTGCTCTACGGCGACCTCGTCCAGCAGGCCATGAACCTGACCGGCAAGGGCGGCACGGTGGTGGCGACGGCGGTTGCCCCGATGTCGCAGACCGACGTCAAGCTCGACCTGGCGATGATGACCCTGCAGCAGAAGGAGCTGCGGGGGACGATCTTCGGGTCGGCCAGCCCGAACGGCGCCATCCCCGAGCTGCTGATGCTGTACCGCCAGGGTCGGCTGAAGCTCGACGAGCTGATCACCCGCCAGTACTCGCTCGACGAGATCAACGACGGCTACCGCGACATGAACGACGGCAAGAACATCCGGGGCGTGATCGCCTTCGACTAGCGACAGCCAGCCGGTCGGGCCCGTTCCGACCCGCGCTGAATCGGTCCGCCAACCCACCGGTTGGCGGTCCGACGAATCGCGACGAACGTGAGGAGTTTTGCTTGCCGCTGACAGCGGTTGCTGTCATGCTGAGAAAGCGGCGGCCGGCGTCCGCAGCGCATCGTCACCTCACGCGTTGCGTTGACGCCGCCCGGCGCAGCGGCGGTGCGGGGCCCTGGGATCTTGTCACCCTCTCAGGGCCCCCACCATCCCCTCTTTCTTAAGCGGCCTCGGAGGCCCTGTAAAGCCGCTTGCGCAAAAGCGTGACATCGTCGGGCTCGGACCGGGGCGGCGGCGTCCGGTCAGCTGGTGACGCCGATCCAGGCCAGGAAGTTGACCAGCAGCTGGCGGCCGGCCTGGTGCTCGTCGGTCCAGTACTCGGGGTGGAACTGGGCTCCGACGAATCGGCGGTCGTCGTCGACCGCCAGTTGGATCGGGCTCACCTCGGTCGAGGCGATGACCCGGAACCCGTCCGGCGCCACCGGCACGTGCAATCCGTGGGCGTGGCGGAAGACCGGGGCCGGCCCAAGGCCCGTCAGGAGCTCGTGCTCGCCGGTCACGTCGACCGGGTGGTAGCCGAACTCGGCCAGCGCACCCCCGGGCCAGCTGACGATCCGATCGGACGCCGCCTGGGCCGGCGTCGGCTCGATGGGGACGAGGTCGGCGCCGAGCGCCTTGGCCAGGAACTGCCAGCCGCCGCAGAACCCGAACGCAGGGAGCCGGGCGGACCGGACGAGATCCTGGAGCGGGGCCAGGTCGTCCGGTTGGTAGATGGCCGGGTCGCTGGCCTGACCGCTGATGAACAGGGCCTTGGCATCGAGCCGGTCGAGGAGGTCGTCGTCGATCCGGTCGTAGCGAACGAGCATGCAGTGCACGCCGGCCAGGTCCTCCAACCGGTAGGTGATCCACGTGCGGGCCGCCTGGATGGTCTGGGCCCACTCACCGTCGTAGTCGGCGTGCTCGTAGTCGACGAAGACCAGCATCGCCCAAGACTACGACGGTGAGGGCCGGGCGACGCTGTCCGGTCGCCCGTCGCTCGGATCAGCTGGCCATGCACTCGACGACGATGTCGGTCATCGCCGCCTCCTCCTCGGGGGTGAGGTCGTCGTCCGAGGTGACCCGATCCTCGCCGAACTCGTCGATCGACGCATCGAGCACGCAGGTGGCCTGGTCGCGGGTCAGGCCGGTCTCGACGAGCTGGTCGATCGAGCCCTCGCGGTCGATGCCACCGCAGGCGCCGAGCGCCAGGGCGGACGCCAGCAGGCCGGCGACGGCCGTCCGGGTCCTCGTGGTTCGCATCGGGATGGTCATGGTGCAGCTCCGTCTTGGTCGTTGCATCGGGTCGGCCGTCGGTGAGCGACCGACCTCCGATGTCATCGACCACGGGTGGGGTCGCTTGAACGATTCCTGCGGCGCCAAACCCGCATCGACCGCCCCGCATCGCGATCACCGGCGGGCAAGGCCACGCCGACGTCGACGTTGCCAGCTGCGATCGGCCAGGCGCCGTCCGCTGGTCACCGGCCGTGCTCGGACGGAGCTGGACGCCGCCCAGCGCACGTCGAGCGGCTCAACGAACCCTTCTCGGGGTCCGACATCCCAGTGTCGTGGATCCGCGTACTCGTCGCTTCGACAGCGAGGAATTCGCTGCATGGCTCGAGGAACGTCGTGTGGTTGCTCGGCCCGTCTCGCCGAGTCCCTAAGCTCGACGGCTGCCTGACAAGCGAACTGCCTCGTCAACCAGGTTCGAGATCGCCTTGTCGTCGATCATCCTGATGAGACCGAATGCCCGTGCGAGCGACTCGGCCTCCTCCTGGGAAGGCTTGGCAACTTGCTCGGCATTCAGGATGGAGCGAATTCGAGCTTCGCTGACCTGGGACAAGCTCGCCAAGCGATCAATCCGAGTACCTGCGGCACTGACCTGCCCTCGCAGCCATCCCCTGAAGGTCTCGTGCTGGCCCGGTTCGTCCTCACCGTCGGAAGGAGCGACGGCGTCGTCATCGTCGCCGCCCTCCTCCGACTCGAGGATGCAGACTCGCTCGACCGCTCGAGCGTTCGAGAGGAAGCGCTCGGCGAGTTCGGAGGACACTCCTTCGGCTGACCCGGCGAGCAACGCAACTGCGACGCCACCGGCGAGAATCCCCTTGGCGACCTTCCGTCCCATGCCCAGCCCCGTTCGGATGTTGTCGAGATCGGGTTCAGGGCTGTCGACTTCGGACTCCAGAACGTGCACAACAGCGTTCAGACGACGTTCCATCGAGCGAAGCTGACCCAGAGGCTCTCGTCCGAGCCGTATCTCCGTCGAGACCTCCTCGATATCGATCGCAAGCTCCCTCATCGCGACGAGCGCTACCGAACATGCTGCTACCAGGCGAGCATCTCCCGTCGGGACCATGACCGCGACTATGCCGGCCGAGACCAGGAGTCACAAGCGTTGGCCACTGGAGGCTCTCGGATGGTCGCCACGGAGCCCAAACTGGTCTGTTCCTGTGACCGAGACGAGGGATCAGACGAGGGACAGGTTGGACACCGAACGGCCGACCGCCCGGGTGGGACGATCGGCCGTTGGAGGGGGATCTGGGTGTTTGCCCTGGTCAGGGGCTACTCGATGCGCATGCCGCTGATGGCTCGGGAGACGACGAGCTGCTGGATCTGCTCGGTGCCTTCGAAGATGTCGTAGATCTTGGCATCGCGGTGCCAGCGCTCGACCGGGTGGTCGGTGACGTAGCCGTACCCGCCGAGGATCTGCATCGCCCGCTCGGTGCTCCACACGGCGACCCGACCGGCCTTCAGCTTGGCCATCGACCCCTCGGCGTTCTGGAACTGCTTCCGCTTGCCAAGCCACGCCGCCCGATGGGTGAGCAGCCTGGCGGCGTCGATCTCGGTGGCCATGTCGGCCAGCATGAAGGCGATCGACTGGTTCTCGATGATCGGGCGCCCGAAGGCCACCCGCTCCTTGGCGTAGTCGAGGGCGTACTCGTAGGCCGCCCGAGCGATCCCGATGGCCTGGGCGGCGACGGCGGGCCTGGTGTTCTCGAAGGTCTGCATCGCCGCCTGGCGGTCGTTGCCCTTGCCCTCCCGCACCCCGGCCAGGCGAGCGTCGAGCCGCTCCTTCGAGCCGAGGAGGCAGCGCCCCGGGATGCGCACGTCGTCGAGCACCACCTCGGCCGTGTGGCTGGCCCGGATCCCGTGCTTGGAGAACTTCTGGCCCATCGACAGCCCCGGGCTCCCCGGCGGGACGACGAAGCTGGCCTGGCCCTTGGCCCCGAGCTCGGGGTCGACGACCGCCACCACCACGTGCACGTCGGCGATCCCGCCGTTGGTGATCCAGGTCTTGGTCCCGTTGAGCACCCACTCGTCGGTGGCCTCGTCGTAGACGGCCCGGGTCCGGTAGGCCGACACGTCGGAGCCGGCGTCGGGCTCGGAGGCGGCGAAGGCACCGAGCTTCACGTCGTCGGCGTCGCCGTAGCACTGCGGCACCCACTCCATCACCTGCTCCTGGGTGCCCGATGCGGCGATCCCGGCGGCGGCGAGACCCGAGCCCATGATCGCCATGCCGATCCCCGCGTCACCCCAGAACAGCTCCTCGAGCGCAACCGACATCGAGAGTCCGGTCGGGTCGTTCAGCATCATCTCGGCCATGAATTCCCAGCCGTACAGGCCGATCTTGGCCGCCTCGGTGAGGATCGGCCACGGGGTCTCCTCGCGCTGGTCCCACTCGGGGGCGGCGGGGCGGATGACCGACTCGGCGAAGTCATGGACCCACTTCTGCAACTGGAGCTGGTCCTCGTTGAGGTCGAGCGAGAATTCGGCCATGTCGGGCTCTCCTGTCGTGGTGCCGGTCGGCGATGCCGTCTGACGACGATGTTACCACAGAGTAACTTAAGCGGGAAACCGGGTCACGGGAGCGGCAGCACGTAGGGCCCGGCGTAGTTCTGGAAGCCGTTGAGCCTGGCCAGGATCCGATTGGTCCCGGTCTGACCGAACGAGCAGTTGCGTGCCGCCTTCATGCAGCCGTCGATCCACAGGTCCATCGCCTCGTCGTTCCAGCCGCCCCACCAGTCGGCGTGCAGGGTCGCGCCCGGACCGCTGTTGAACGAACCGGTCCGGTCGGACGACAGGTGCCAGCCGGCGATCGACGACTGCCCGGGGAAGTAGAGCAGGATGCTGATCTGGGGCAGCCGGGTCGGGTGCGAGGCCGGGCACACCTCCCGATCGCTGGCGTAGTACATGTGCGACCGGTGATCGGGCGAGTCGAGGCGACCATCCCAGCACTGCGGGAAGACGATCGTGGCGTTGATCGTGTCGCCCTTGCAGTCGGGGATCCGGTTGCCGACGTCGTAGGCCCCACCGCTGTCGCCACACGACCAGAAGAGGTACTGGTTGGCGGTGAAGGTCTCGGCAGAGGCATTGCCGGCGATCATCTTGAGCCCCTGCGGCATCCGCTGCACGACCTCGGGCTGCTTGGTCTTGTAGTAGAGGATGATCATCTCGGGGACGACGGTGTTGCCTCGGCCGTCGAGCAGCGCCGGCGTCCAGTAGCCCGAGCGGTTCAGCTCGAACCCGTTGCAGGTGCTGCCGCCGGAGTCGACCAGCGAAGCGGTCGTCGTCCCGGCGTGGACCTCGGTGTTGCCGAAGAACATGTGGAGGTGCGACCGGCCGGGCTCACCCGGGTGGACGATCGGGTCGTCGTAGGCGAAGTGTGAGTACTGGCAGGCGGCCCGGAACTGACCGTCGCCGACGGTGCCGTTGTCCGGGGTCGACGTCGGCTCGGTCAACGCGGCCAGGTCGAGCTGATCGGAGGGGACGGAGGCATAGCGGCCGAACCGGGGATCGTGGTTGCGGAGCGCCTCGAGGCCGGCGTTGGCCGACGATCCGGACGTGGTGGTGGTCGTCGGTGCCGTCGTCGTGGTCGACGCCTCGGTCGTCGTGGTCGGCCGGGTCGTCGATGGGGTGGTCGGGGCGGAGGCGCTCGTCGGTGCCGTCGTCGGCCGGGTCGTGGTCGTGGCTCGGCTGGCGGGGACCGTTGGGGTCGTTGTCGTCGTCGTGGTCGATGCCGATGTCGGGCTGGGTGGAGGCGCCGTCGACCGTGTCGCCGACGACCCGGAGGTGGGAGCGGGGGCCACCGTGGTGGCCGAGGTCGGCGTGGTCGCCGGGGTCGGTGCCGTCGTCACCCCGCCGGCCGCGATCGTCGATGAGGCGGCGGAGGCCCCGCCGCCGGGCCCACCGCCGACGCCCTCCACCCCGCCGTCGCCGGCGACGCCGGAACCGGTCGTGGTCGAGACCGGCCAGGACGGCGCGGACACCGCCGAGGTCGCCGGGGTCTCGCCGCCGGAAGCCGCCGCCACCGACGCATCGATGGTCGACGGGGCGACGATCGACCGGGCGACGCCGTCGCCGGCCGCCGCCGAGCCGGTGGTCGACGACGGCCCGGCCCCCGGCGCGGACGTTGGCGGCACCGGCGGCGGAGGAGCGCTGGATGGTGCCGGCGCCGGGATCGCAGCGCTCCTGGCCGAAGTCGACGGCGAAATCGACGTCGACGTCGACGTCGACGGGATGCTGCTCGACGTCGTGGTCGACTGGTGGCTGAGCAGCCGGGGCAGTGCCGCCTCGCTGCCGAGCCGAGCGAGGGCCACCTCGACCGGATCGGGCGCCTCCCACGGCTCCGGCAGCTCCTCGACGCCATCGACCGTCTCGACCCGGACGGTGCCGCTGGTGAGATCGGAGACGTCGTCGCCGAGCAGTGCGACCAGCGCGAGGACCAGCAGGGCCGGCGCCGCGACGCACACGGCGAGCAGCCGCATCGGGTGGCGGGACGTCATGTCTCTGGTCATCGACGCCGGCCCCGCCCCGGCTGAGCCCCGGTCGCCACCGCTCGAGCGAAATGGGCCGAGGGACCGGGGGTCGAACGATCGGAATCATGTCCGATCGATCACGAACCCGGTCCGAGGGCTCATCGCCGCACCGCCGCGGCCGATGGAGTGGCGATCCGAGCGTCCGGCGCTCGACCTGGCGCCGGGAAGCGACCGGCTCAGGGTGTCGAGGTTCCGCCCGGCCGGAGGGGTCGTAGCCGGTCCAGATCCAGCCGCAGCGGGCAGCGGTCGCCCGTCGCGACGCCGGTGACCGTGTCGAACTCGACGGAGCGGGCGGACGGCTCGTCGCCCTCCAGCGAACCCGACACGCGGTAGCGGCCGCGATCGAACAGCACCTCGTCGACCACCGCCTCGACGGCACCGGCGGCGTCGACGTCGATCGCCGTCGCCGGCAGCACGACGTCGACGGCACCGGGGCCGGCTCGCCGGACCGGATGGCCGGCGGCCACTCGCCCGAGCCGCGTTCCGGCGAGCGAGACCACACCCTCGCCATCGACCTCGACGGTCCACAGGTTCGGGTGACCGAGGAACCGGGCGACGAAGGCCGTACCGGGATCGGCCCACAGGTCGGCCGGGCGATCGACCGCCACCAACCGGCCGGCCGACAGCACCGCCACCCGGTCGGCCAGGGCGAAGGCCTCGCCCTGGTCGTGGGTCACGTGCAGGGCGGTCTGGCCGAGCTCGCCCAGCAGCCGCCGCAGCTCGACCGTCAGCTCCTCCCGCAGGGCCCGGTCGAGCGAGCCGAGCGGCTCGTCGAGCATCAGCAGCCCGGGCGCCGGGGCCAGGGCCCGAGCCAGGGCAACCCGCTGGGCCTCACCGCCCGAGAGCCGGTCGACGGCCCGCTCCCCCATCCCGGTCAACCCCACCAGGTCGAGCAGCTCGGCCACCCTCGCCGCCCGATCGAGGTCGGGCCGGCCGCCGACCCGGAGCCCGTAGCCCACGTTGCCCTCGACATCGAGATGGGTGAAGAGGCCGTGGTCCTGGAACATCAGACCGAGCCCGCGCCGGTGGGTCGGTACGCCGGCGAGGTCGCGGCCGCCGAGCGACACCCGACCGCTGGCGAGGGGCTCGAGACCGGCCACCGCCCGCAGCAGCGTCGACTTGCCCGACCCGCTCGGCCCGACCACGCCGACCACCTCACCGGGCGCCACGTCCAGGTCGATCCCGTCGAGGACGAGGGTCTCGCCGTAGCGGACCGAGACCGCCTCCAGTCCGAGTCCCGCAGCCGTCCGCTCGGCCCCATGGCCGTCGCCTGCCATCGTCACAGCACGGTCACCCCCGGTTGCCGTCGCCACTCCATCGCCGCGGCCACCACCGCCACCACGACGCCGACGACCACGCTCAGGGCCAGCGCCTGGCCCCGGAGCGTCTCCCCCGGGTTCGACAACAGCCGGAAGATGGCCAACGGGGCGGTGAACGATGCCTCGCCCCGGCCGAGGAACGACGTGGCCCCGAACTCGCCGATGCTGACCGCAGCGGCGAATCCGGCGCCGGTGGCCAGCGCCCGACGGGTCAGCGGCCAGTCGACCGTCCGTCGAACCGCCGATGGCGACGCCCCAAGCGTGGCCGCCGCCTCCCGGGCCCGCGGGTCGACCGAGCGCAGCGCCGGCACGACCGAGGCCAGGACGAACGGCAGGCCGATGACGGCGTGGGCGAGCGGCACCAGGAGCACCGACCGCCGCAGGTCGAAGACCGTCAGGCCGACCAGATAGCCGAAGCCGAGCGTCACCGCCGACACCCCGAGCGGGAGCAGCGCCACCGCTTCCAGGAGCCGCCCGACCCGTCCGCCTCCGGTGATGGTCACCGCCGCGGCCAGGCCGACGAGCGAGGCGACGACGGCCGCGCCGGCTGCGAACACCAACGAGTTGCCGAGCGCGGCAACGGCCGACAGCGGCAACAGGTCGATCCGCTCCCCCAGCGCCGCGTAGTTGTCGAGCCCGTACCGGTCGCCGACCCGCAGCGATTGCTCGACGAGCACGACGACCGGACCGCCGATCACCACGAGGACCAGACCGACCACGGCGGCGAGGTGCAGCCGCCTGACCGGGCCGACCACCGGGAGCGGCGGCGACGAGCGTCGCCGGGCGAGCGCATGGCGCCGCTGGAACCGGGCGGTGGCCACCGCCAGCACCAACACGATGACGATCTGCAGCGCCGCCAGCACGGCGGCCACGTCGAACTGCTGGCGGGCGATGGCGTACCGGTGGATCTCCGTCTCGACGGTGGCCCGCCGGAGGCCGCCGAGCACCCGGATGACCCCGAAGCTCGTGAAGCTGAACAGGAACGTGAGCAGGAAGGCCCCGCTGAGCACCGGCGAGAGCTGGCGGAGCGTGATCGTCCACCAGGCCCGCGACGGGGAGTCGCCGAGGATCATGGCCGCCTCGACCTGACGGCGGTCGAGACCGGCCCAGAACCCGCCGACGACCCGGACGACGACGGCCAGGTTGAAGAAGACGTGGGCCGCCAGCACCGCACCGAGCGACCGGTCGAAGCCGAGGCCGACCCGATCGAACGCCGCACCGACCGCAGCGGCCACCACCACGGTCGGCAACACGAAGGGCACGATGACCAGGGCCCGGAGGGCCGCCCGGCCCCGGAACTGGTAGCGGGCCAGGACGTGGGCGATCGGCAGGCCGATCACGACGGTCAACCCGGCCGACAGCGCCGCCTGCCACACCGTGAACCACAGGACGCTGCGAACCGACGACCGACCGAGCACGTCACCGACCGCCCCGAGCCCGACGCCGTCGAACGAGCGGTCGAACACGGCGACGAGCGGCCAGACCACGAGCGCACCGAGGAACAGCACCGGCACGGCGGCGGCCAGCCCCCGGGCGGCCCGGTCACCGACCGAGCCGCCCGGTGCGGCGCCGGCGATCAGCGCAGCACGATCTCGGCCCACCGCTCGGTCCAGTCGTTGCGGTTGGCCTCGATCGTCGCCGGGTCGAGGAACAGCGGATCGGCCACCTCGGCCGCGTGCTGGGCGTACAGGTCGGGCAGCTCGACCTCGGCGTTGGCCGGGCTCACGAACATGTTGAGCGGGATGTCGGCCTGGAACGGCTCCGACAGCATGAAGTCGATCAGCGCCCCCGCCTCGGCCGGGTGGTCGGTGCCGGCCAGCACGCCGGCGAACTCGATCTGGCGGAAGCAGGAGTCGGACAGCACCCCGGTCGGCGGCGTGTCGATCGGCTCGGCGGCGAACAGCACCTCGGCAACCGGGCTCGACCCGTACGAGGTGACCAGCGCCTTGTCGCCGCCGCCGGCGACGAACTCGCCGTAGTAGGCGTCGTTCCACCCCGGCGTGACGGTGACGCCGCCGGCGGTCAGCTCGGTCCAGTAGTCCTCCCAGCCGTCCTCGCCGTACGTCGCGATCGTGGCCAGCAGGAAGGCGAACCCGGGGGACGAGGTCTCCGGGTCCTGGGTGACGAAACTGCCGGCGAACTCGGGCCTGGTGAGGTCGTCGAGGCTCGTCGGGGCCGAGTCGACCTCGTCGACCCAGTAGTTGACGCACACGTCACCGAAGTCGATCGGCGTCACCCGGAACTCGGGGTCGAGCTCGAGCTCGTCGGGGACCGCGGCCAGGCCCGGCGACTCGTGGGGCACGAACAGCTCCGCGTCGAGCCCCCGCTGGAGGAACGTGTTGTCGATCCCGAACAGCACGTCACCCTCGGGATCGCCGGCGGTCAGGACCGACCGGGCGACGAGCTCGCCGGCGTCGCCACCGTTGACCACCTCGACCTCGATCCCGGTCTCGAGGGTGAAGGCGTCGAACAACCCGTCGCTGACGGAGAACGAGTCGTGGGTCAACAGCGTGACGGTCACCCCTGGCTCGATCGCCTCCGGGCTGTCCTCGTCGACCACCTCGTCGTCGTCGGATGTCCCGGCCTCGTCATCGGCCGACGTGTCGTCGCCATCGCCGGCCGAGGCGTCATCGTCGGAGGCGTCGACCGCCGTGCCGTCCTCGGCGGCCGACGTGTCGTCGTCGCCATCGCCGCAGGCCGCGGCCAGCAACATGGTTGCGGTCACGACGGCCAACCAGGGCCACCGAGGTCGTCCGACGCTCGTGGCCGGGTACGGGTTCGTTCGTCGCATCATCTGTGCGCTCCCTTCCGCTGGTATTACCCAGATCAGGTTCGGCGGGTCGACGGCTTCGGCCGTCCTCTCAGCCCGGCAATCCCGAGCTCCCCGGTTGTTTGTCCTCAGGAGTCTAAACCGGCCAGACTCGGATGCGTGACCCCCGCCATCGAGTTGCTGGAGCGCACCGGCACCGCCCACCGGGTCGTGGCCTACGAGCACGACCCCGGGCACAGCTCGTACGGTCTCGAGGCGGTCGAAGCCCTGGGGCTCGACCCGGGTCGGGTGTTCAAGACGCTGCTGGCCACCGTCGACGGGGCCGAGACGGTGGTCGCCGTGCTCCCGGTCGACCGGCAGCTCGATCTGAAGGCGCTGGCCCGGGCGGCCGGGGCCAAGAAGGCGGTCATGGCCGACCCCGCCGTGGCCGAGCGGCTCACCGGCTACGTGGTCGGCGGCATCTCACCCCTGGGGCAGCGCCGCCGGCTCCGCACCTTCATCCACGACGGGGCCGAGGCGCTCGACGAGATGCACGTGAGCGCCGGTCGCCGTGGCCTCGAGGTGGCGCTGGCTCCCGACGACCTGGCCGACCTCGCCACCGCCTCGTTCCACGCCCTGGCCGCAGGCGGCCACGGCGACGCCCCGACGACGGCACACCGCACCGCGGGCGACGGCGCCGGGTGGCACGGTGGCTGAGCCGACCGGGCGGCCGGCCACGTCGCTGCTGACCGACCGCTACGAGCTGACCATGCTCGACGCCGCGCTGGCCAGCGGCCGGGCCGGCGACCGGGCCGTGTTCGAGCTGTTCACCCGCAGCCTGCCGCCGCGCCGCGGCTACGGCATCGTCGCCGGTACGGCGAGGGCCGTCGACGCCGTCGCCCGCTTCCGCTTCGGCGCCGACGAGCTGGCGTGGCTGCAGACGAACGGCGTGGTGTCGGAGCGGGCCATCGACTTCCTCGCCGACTACCGCTTCGCCGGCGACGTCTGGGGCTACGCCGAGGGCGACCTCTACCAGGCCGACTCACCCGTGCTCACCGTGGAGGCGCCGTTCGGCCAGGCGCTCGTGCTCGAGACCGTGCTGCTGTCGATCTTCAACCACGACTCGGCCGTCGCCTCGGCGGTGGCCCGGATGGTCAACGCCGCCGACGGCCGACCGTTGATCGAGGGGGGCGCCCGCCGGGCCCACGAGTCGGCGGCCATCGCTGCGGCGCGGGCCGCCTACCTGGCCGGCGCCACCGCCACCTCCAACCTGGAGGCCGGACGGACATGGGGCATCCCGACCGTCGGCACGATCGGCCACGCCTTCGTGCTGGCCCACGCCGACGAGCGGACCGCGTTCGAGGCCCAGTTCGAGCTGCTCGGCGCCGACACCACGTTCCTGGTCGACACCTACGACATCGAGGGCGGGATCCGGACCGCAGTCGAGGTCGCCGGTGCCGGGCTCGGTGCGGTGCGGATCGACTCGGGCGACCTCGCCGTCGAGGCCAAGCGGGCCAGGACCCTGCTCGACGGACTCGGAGCCGACCGGACCCGCATCATCGTCTCGGGCGACCTCGACGAGTGGAGCATGCAGGCTCTTCGAGACGCTCCGATCGACGGCTACCTCGTCGGCACCAACCTGATCACCGGCTCCGGTCACCCGACGGCGTCGATGGTCTACAAGCTGGTGGCCATCGACGACGGCGGGGCGCTGCGGTCGGTCACCAAGCGGTCATCGGGCAAGGGCACGACCGGCGGCCGGAAGGCCGCCTTCCGCGAGGACGGCCGTGAGGTCCTGGTGGTCGACAACGACCGGCCGCCAACCGACGTCGTCGGGCCCGGGCGGCGCCTGCAGGTCCCGCTGATCGAAGCGGGGCGCCAGCTGCCGATGCCGAGCCTCGAAGCGAGCCGCGACCACGCCAAGCTGGCGCTCGGCGAGCTGCCGCCCTCGGCGCTGGCCATCGACGGCGTCCCCCCTCGCACGGTCGTCGGCTGAGTCGTCGCCTCGCCGAAGGACCGCGGGCGCTCGTGCCGGGACCGCGGGCGGGCGCCCGGGTTCGCCCGAGTGCCTGGCGTCGCTGGCCGGGACGCAGGGTGTCGCTCACCCGTGACCGTTTGCGGACGACGAGGACGCCGTCAAGCGCCGCCCGGCACCGGGCCGGAACGCCGCAGCGGTGCGAGTCAGCACACCTAATCGAACGACAGCGCCTGGAAGCCGTAGCGGCACACCCGCCACTCGCCCGAGTCGTCGCCCATGGCCAGGCTGATCGACCGCTCCTCACCGGCGATGGTGACCGTACCACCGACCGTCACGTTGCCGTTGGTGTTCTGGTAGCTGCTGAGTCGGTAGGCGTCGATGCCGGCGCCGAAGTCGGCCGCGAGCTCGGCCTCGGCCTCTGCCGCCGCGACCTGGCCCCGAACGGCCGGGCACAGCGCTCCGTAGGCCTCGCCGTAGCGGCCCTCGTCGACGAGGGCGAGCCACTCGTTGGCCGCGTCGATCGATGGCCGAGCCGCCCGGAACACGACGAAGGTGCAGCCGCCGATGCCGAGCACGATCGCCAGGATGACCCCGGCGAGGATCCAGGGCCAACGTCGCCGTCGGCGCTCGACCGGCGGCCCGGGGCCCCACCCGGGACCGGGAGGCGGGGCCGGCGGCGGATCGAACGGACCGGACGACGACGGCGGTACCGAGGGCGGCTCCCAGCCGGTCGGGGTTCGCTCCGGTTCGGGGTGGGACATCGCCCGACACGCTAGCCGACCGGGCACGGGCGCGATCGGTGATCGGTGAGCCGCTACTCCGGTACCAGGTAGTGGGCGCCGGGACCGCGCTCGGCCGCCCGGTCGCCGGGGTTGAACACATCGCAGGCGTCGAGGGTCTGGCAGCCGCAGCCGATGCACTGCGACAGCCGGTCCCGGATCGCCTCCAGCACGGCGATCTGGCGTTCGAGGCGGGGGCGCCAGAGCGTGGCGAACCGCTCCCACTCCTCCCTGGTCGGGGCCCGGTCGGCCGGCAGGTCGTCGAGCGACGACTTGATCTCGGCCAGATCGAGCCCGACGCTCTGGGCCGCCCGGATGAACGCAACCCGCCGCAACACGTCGCGGGTGAACCGTCGCTGCCCGCCGTCGGTCCGCCGGGAGGTGATCAGCCCACGCTGCTCGTAGAAGCGCAGGGCCGAGGTCGACAGCCCACCTCGCTTGGCCGTCTCCCCGATCGTCATCTCCTCGTCGGTCATCGCTCCCGTTCGATCCTGGCCGCCGGCCCGAGGCCCGAGCTCCGGGCGTCAGCCCTTCGGGCGCAGCACCGGACCGTCGGCCGAGTCCTCGACCGACCAGCCGGCATCGGCCAGCCGGTCGCGGAGCTCGTCGGCCCTGGCGAAGTCCTTGGCCACCCTGGCCGCCTGGCGCTCGTCGGCCAGCCGCTTGACGTCATCGGGCACGTCGGCCCCGCCCCGCAGCTCGAGCCCGAACGTCTCGGCGATGACCCGAGCGGTTGCGGCGGCGACGCCGGCCGCGGCCTCGTCACCGCCGTCGAGCGCCGTGTTGGCCTCCCGCACCAGGCGGAACATCAGGTCGGCGGCCCTGGGGGTGTCGAGGTCGTCGTCCATCGCCGACCGGAAGGCGTCGAGCGCCTCGGTCGACGGCGGGCCGTCGAGGTGCTCGGTCCGCCTGGCGAACGCGTCGAGGCGCTCGATGGCGCTCTCGGCCGCCACCATCGTGTCGTCGGTGATCTCCATCGGCGAGCGATAGTGCGACTGCGTGACCAACAGGCGATAGGCCCTGGGGTCGTACTGTGCGGAGAGGTCGAGCAGGTTGCGGACGTTGCCGAGCGACTTCGACATCTTCTCGCCCTCGAGCTCGACGAAGCCGTGGTGCATCCAGTGGGTGGCGAACCGCCGGGAGAGCGCCACCGCCTGCGCCCGCTCGTTCTCGTGGTGGGGGAACACGAGATCGAGGCCGCCGGTGTGGATGTCGAAGCCCTCGCCCAACAGGTCGAGGCTCATGGCCACGCACTCGGTGTGCCAGCCCGGGCGGCCGGGCCCCCATGGCGAGTCCCACGTCGGCTCGCCTGGCTTGGCCGCCTTCCAGAGCACGAAGTCGGCCGGGTGGCGCTTCTCCTCGCCGACGATGTCACGCTCGCCGCCGCCCTCGCGGAGGTTGTCGAGATCGAGGTTCGGCAACAGGCCGTAGTCCTCGACCGTCTCGACCGACAGGTAGACGCCGTCGGTGGTCTCGTAGGCCTTGCCCCGGTCGATCAACTCGGTGACGAGGTCGATCATCTGCTTCACGTACTCGGTCGCCCGCGGCACGATGTCGGGTCGGCGGACGTTGATCGCGTCGAGCGCCGACCACCACACCTCCTCGCACTTGACCGCGATCTCGGCCGGGTCCCGGTTCTCCCGCTGACCCCGCTCGATGATGGCGTCGTCGATGTCGGTGATATTGGACACGAACGTGACCTCGAGCCCGGACCACTCGAGGTACCGGCGCAGCACGTCGTAGACCAGCACCTGGCGCCCGTGCCCGATGTGGGGCGGGGCGTACACCGTCGGACCACAGACGTAGATCGAGACCTTGCCCGGCTCTCGGAGCTCGAGCGGTACGACCTGACGCTTGACGGTGTCGTAGAGCTGCATGGACCCAAGGCTACCGACCGCCCCTCCACAGCCGGAGCGAATTCCCGGCATCGATCCGCTCGACGCAACCGATCTGGCCAGGGTCCGCGCCATCGCCGCCGCCAACGACTACAACGTCAACGAAAGTGGAGAAAGGGGATCGCGTTACATTTTCCGCTAGCTGCCCAAGAGCGACCGCGGGTCCGAACGCGATCCCCTCCTCCCGAACATCTGTAGCCCGCGCAACTTGATCTCAGTCGTGTGAACCTCAGATGAACCTGGATCACCCTTCCAGCTCGGTGGGTGACCGTCAAGTGTCCATTTTGCCTGGCGACGCCTCAGCCGGAGCCGGCGACGAGCGACCAGGTGACGGTCAGTGACGGCTCCGCTCGACCCTCACCGTTGGTGGTCTCGACCCGCCCTTCGCGGTGCAGCGCCAGCAGATGCGAGTACACCGAGTTGGCCGCCGCTCGCCACAGGCGCTTGTCGACGTCGGCGTACATGTGGGGCACCAGATCCTTGATGGTGGATGGGCCGCGGGTGAGGCCGTCCACGATCTGCGCCTCCCGGCCGCGCCGGTGCGCGATGAAGCTGCGCACGTAGTCCTGAGGCCGCTCGATGGCGGGCCCGTGGGTCGGCCAGTAGCGCACGTCGTCGCGGTCGAGGAGCTTCTCCAGGCTGGCCAGGTAGTCGAACAGGTCGCCGTCCGGCGGCGAGATGACCGACGTCGCCCAGCCCATCACGTGGTCGCCGGTGAACAGCACCCGCTCCTGGCGGAGCCCGAAGCACACATGGTTCGACGTGTGGCCAGGGGTGTGGACCACCTCGATCGTCCAGGCGCCATCACCGACACCCCCGTCGATCACGTCACCGTCGGTGACCGCCACGTCGGGCACGAACTCCGTGTCGGGACCCTCGCGTTTCAGCTCGTCCGGCGTGTCCCGCCACGCCTTCTCGAACGCCTCCTGCTCCTCTGCGGTGAAGTACTCGTCGAAGCTGACCGTGTCGAGCGGGTCGTGCTCGGGCACCGGACCGTGCGGTCCGAACCCATAGGTCGGGGCCCCGGTCCGGGCAACCAGCTTGGCCACCCCGGCGGTGTGGTCGGAGTGGGTGTGGGTCACGAGGATGTGGCTGACCCGCTCACCCTCCTCCAGGGCATCGAGGACGGCGTCGAGGTGCTCGTCGAGCGTCGGCCCCGGATCGATGACGGCGACCTCGCCCCGACCGACCAGATAGACCCCGGTGCCGGTGAAGGTGAACGGGTTCGGGTTCTTGGCCACCACCCGACGGATCAGCGGCGACAGCTGGTCGACCCGGCCGTAGACCGGCTTGAAGTCGGTGTTGAAGGCGATGGCCATCAGAGTGGTCCTTCCGGATCGGGGATGCCGGTGAAGATCAGCCGGTCGTCGCGCCCGACCTCGGCCCGGAACCGCCGCCGGCCGTCGACCACGATGAACACCAGTCCATCACCGTCGGTCTCGACGTCAAAATCGAAGCCGAGGGCCTCGACCAGGCGGTCGTGGTGGTTGACCAACGTGGTCTCCAGCACCGCCGAGCGGTTCCGCTCGAACAGGTCGAAGTCGAGCTCGACCCAGTCCTCGTCGCCGATCCCGATGAACGACATCGGTCCGAAGATAGTGGAGCGCTCGCCGGGGGACCGCCCCGGCGACGGGCTGGTTGCCGGCTCAGGCCCCGGGGCGAAGCGGCTCGAGGGCGGGGAACAGCCACGCCGGGGGTCGGGTCGGCCGACCGGTCCGGTCGGTCACCCCGGCGGTGACCTCGGCCGAGACCAGCAGCGTCTCGGTGCCGTCGTCCTCGGGCCGCAGGATCCGCTGGTGCCACGTGCCGCTGGCTCGCTTCATGTCGGCCAACTCGGTCTCGACGACCAGCCTGTCGCCGGCGGTGGCGGCCTGGCGGAAGCGGACCTCGATCCGGGTCACGACCAGCTGATAGCCCCGCTCGGCCATCACTTCGAGCGGGATCCCGCAGGCGGTGAGGGCATCGGTCCGGCCGACCTCGCAGTAGGTCACGTAGACCGAGTGGTTGACGTGCCCGTAGGGGTCGATCTCGTTGAACCGGACGGTCAGCGGGGTGCGGTGGGCCATGGCCGGACCACGCTAGCGGCCCGCGGCCCGACCGGATTGCCCGGCCGGGCCGCCGCCCGTTAGCGTCTGCTCAACGGGCGCCGAGGGGCGCCGGAGCGGCCGTCGATGGCCATCGTCGAGAGGTGAGCTGGAGGATGCCGTCGTGACCGCAGCATCGACGTCGGGACCGGAACCGGAGTCGGGGGCGGCGCCGTTGCCCCTCGACGGGATCCGGGTGGTTGAGTTGGCCCAGTGGGTGGCCGGCCCGTCGGCCGCCGGGCTGATGGCCGACTGGGGGGCCGATGTGGTGAAGGTCGAGGGCCCGGACGGCGATCCCCAACGGGGCTTCTTCAAGGCGCTCGGCATCGACAAGGAGTTGCCGAACCCCGGCTTCGCCCAGGACAACCGGGGCAAGCGGAGCGTCGTCGTCGACCTCACCGACGACGGCGGCCGGGCCACGTTCGAGC
Organism: Acidimicrobiales bacterium; assembly: GCA_028285495.1. Classification (GTDB taxonomy): domain Bacteria; phylum Actinomycetota; class Acidimicrobiia; order Acidimicrobiales; family SZUA-35; genus JAHELU01. The sequence continues at coordinate 175,608 of JANQPB010000017.1, read as the reverse complement.
GGCTCCTCGACGGGGCGGACGTGTTCGTGACCAACCTCCGACCGAAGGCGCTGGAGAAGCTCGACCTGGACCCGACCGAGGTGCTCGACCGCCATCCCGGGATGGTCGTGGCGGCCCAGACCGGGTACGGCTCGGTCGGGCCAGAGCGCAACACGCCCGGCTACGACATCGGTGCCTTCGTGGCCAGGACCGGCATGGCCAGGACGAATCGGCCGACGGACGAGGCCCCGATCAACCTGCGGAGCGCCATCGGCGACCACACGACGGGTCTGGCCACCTGTGCGGGGGTGCTGGCGGCGCTGGTCGAGCGGGGGCGGACCGGGCGGGGGCGGTTGGTCGAGACCTCGCTGTTCGAGACCGGTCTCTACGCCATGTCGCTCGACCTGTCGACCCAGGCCACCCTCGGGCGCCTCGGCTCGATGAAGCCACGCCACGACTTCCCGACGCCGATGGTCAACTCGTACCGGGCCGGCGACGAGCGCTGGTTCTACCTCATCGGCGTCGAGGCGGCCAGGCACTTCCCCAACCTGTGCCGGGCGATCGAGCGCCCCGAGCTGGCCGACGACGAGCGGTTCGACTCCGCACGCAAGATCGCCGCCAACCGCCTCGAGCTGATCGCCCTGCTCGACGAGGTGTTCGCCGCCGACGACCTCGACCACTGGGCCGAGGTGTTCGCCGAGCACGACGTGTGGTGGGCGCCGTGCCAGACCGCGGCCGAGGTCGTCGCCGACCCCCAGGCCGCCGCCCTCGGATCCTTCGTCGAGACCGTCGACGGCGACCAGACGCTCACGACGGTGGCACCACCGGTCCGGTTCGACGGCCGGCCGGCCCGGCCCCAGGGCCCGGTGCCGGCGCTGGGCGAGCACACCGAGGCGGTGCTGGCCGAGCTCGACGACGGAGCCGGCGGTGGCGGCTGACCGCCGTGGCGGGGCCGGGCCGTCGTAGGCTCGCAGCGTGAGCACCATCGAGGAGATCGATTTCGTCGGTTCGCAGGGGGCGACCCTGTCGGCCCGGCTTCACCGGCCGGAGGGGCGGGCAACCGGGGCGGTCCTGATGGCCCACTGCTTCACCTGCTCCAAGGACCTGCACACGATGACCCGGCTGGCCTCGGGCCTGGCCGACGCCGGGCTGGCGGCCATGCGGTTCGACTTCACCGGTCTCGGCGAGTCGGGTGGGGACTTCGCCGACACGACGCTGAGCGCCAACGTGTCCGACCTGACCCGGGCCGCGGCGGCGCTGATCAGCCGCGGGTTCGGACCGTGCGGGCTGATCGGCCACAGCCTGGGCGGGGCGGCAGCCGTGCTGGCCGCCCAGCGGCTCAAGACCGTCCGCTCCCTGGTGACGATCGGGGCCCCGGCCGACGCGAGCCACGTGCGACACCTGCTGGAGGCCCAGTGGCCGACGCTGGCCAGCGGCGAGTCGGCCACGGTCACCGTCGCCGGCCGCAGGTTCCGGCTCAACCCTGCGTTCGTGCACGACCTGTCGGCCCACGACGTGACGGCCCGGGCGGCGCTGCTCGGGCGGCCGTACTGCGTGGTCCACGCCCGTGACGACACGATCGTCGGCTTCGACAACGCCGAGGCGTTGTACCGGGCGGCCGGGCCGCCGAAGAAGCTGGCCGCCCTCGACACCGGTGGTCACCTGTTCGGCGATCGCGACGACGCCGAACGGCTGCTCACCATCGTCCGGGCCTGGTTCACCGAGACCCTCTGAGGCCGGCGGCGACCGATGGCGGGCGCGCCACCGACCCCGGTCGCGGCCTGCCACCGGGCCATACTGGAGGCGTGGAGCGCGATGCCACGCCCGAGCGGACCGTCGCCCTGCCGGTGCCGCCGCCCCGGCCGAACGGCTCGATCCTGATGGCGGCCATGATCGGGCTGGCCAACGCGCTTGGCATGGAGCCGAAGCAGGAGCCGACCGAGATGACCCAGCCGGCCGAGCCCCTGGACGACGGCCTCGACCTCGACTTCGGCTCGCTCCCGCCGCTCGACGACTGGCGCTGACCGACCGCCGCCGCCACCGCCGACGCAGGTCTTGGCCGACGCCGGCGACCGGCGTCGACCCGGTGTGCCCCGTCGGGGCGGTCGGGGCGGAGCACCGCCCCTAGCCCTAGGGCAGCGGTTGGCCCTCGCTGGCCTGGATGAGTCGGTAAACGTCATCGCGGTCGAGGCCGACCCCGGCGGCGGCCGCCTGCTCGGTCAACCGCTCCGGACGCTGGGTGCCGACGATGGCAACCGGACGCGACGGGTGGGCCAGCACGAAGGCGATGGCCAGCGTCGCCCGGCTGACCCCCTCCCGCTCGGCCAGCTCGTCCATGACCGCCAGCAGGTCGGGCGGCAGGCCGTCGCCGGTCGCCAGCCGGCCGCCGGCCAGCGGGCTCCAGGCAAGCGGGACCCGACCGTTGGCCATGGCCCCGTCGAGCACACCGTCGCGGAGCGGACCGAGGGCGACGAGCGAGAACTCGGGCTGGTCGGCCACCAGCGGGAACGGCAGGTGGGCCTGCAGCGCCTCGGTCTGCGACGGCAGGTGGTTGGACACGCCGACCTCGCGGATCTTGCCCTCGTCCCGCAGCGCCACCAGCGTCTCGGCCACGGCCGCCGGGTGGGTGTAGAAGTCGGGGCGATGGATCTGGTACAGGTCGATGACGTCGACGCCGAGCCGGCCGAGGCTGTCCTCGCACGCCTGGCGCAGGTAGGCCGGGCTGGAGTCGTAGGGCGTCGGCGGCCGGATCCCACCCTTGGTGGCCAACACCATCCGCTCCCGCAGCTCGGGTGCGGCGGCCAGCACCTTGCCGAGCACGACCTCGTTGTCACCGAAGCCGCGTCCGCCCCAGTCGAGCCCGTAGACATCGGCGTTGTCGATGAGGTTCATGCCGGCATCGAGGGCGGTCTCGACGAGCGCCCTGGCGTCATCGGTCGAGGCGGTGGTGAGCCTCCAGCACCCGAAGGCGAGGGGACCGACCGTGAAGGATCCGAGGGTTCGGGGGCTGGCGTCGACGAGAGATGCGCTCACCCGCTCGACTCTATTGGCTGGCACGGGCAGCCGGTAGCATTGGTGGATGGATCTGGCCATCAGTGATGAAGCGTTGGCGATCGTGCGCAACAAGGGCGGCACGGCGGCGGTCGACTACATCAACGCCATCGGTTGAGGCGGCTCCGAAGAGGTGTCGGTCGACACCTACCTCAAGGGCAAGAACACGTCCGGCTACCGGAAGATCCACCACGACGACGTCACGATCCTCGTGGCCAAGCCGCTGATCCAGTACGCCAGCCGCATCGAGCTGGTGACCCGCAGGAAGCTGCTCGGTCAGCGGCTGGTCGCCGTCGCCCGCCATCAGCACACGGCCGCGTGCCGGCACCGCCACTGAGCGGGCGGTCACCCGTCCGCAACCGCCGATGACCGGGACGTTCGCCGACCGCGGCTCACCCCCTCCGCCCCCCGCATGGCAGCGGCGGGTCGACCGGGCCAGGGCCACCATCCTCGGCAACCGGCCGGGCGACCTGATCGAGAACCAGCTGGCCACCGTGCAACGGTCCCTGTCGGAGGCCGAAGGCGACCGCGTCCACCTCCATCGGACCCTGAGTGGGCTCGACCAGGCCAGGGTGTCGGCCGACCTGAAGGCGGCGCTGCGCTCCCCGGACGCCGACCCGGCGCTCGTCGCCTCGCTGCGCCGCCGCCACGAGACGGTCAACGACCTCCTGAACCGCCTCGACCAGCTCGACCAGCAGATCGAGGCCACCGTCACCGACCTGGAGACCCTCGCGTTCCGCACCAGCGAGCTCGGGCTGCGGGCGACCGACGACGCCGCCCGGCGCGAGATCGACCAGCTCGCGCTCGACGTCAAGGCCCTGGAGGCGGCCCACCGCGAGATCGAGCACCTCTGACGAACCGGCCGGCTCACCGGCCCCGACACCCCGAACAGCCCCGACCGATCGGAGCGAACCCGCCATGCAGTGCCCACTGTGCCAGAACGAGACCCTCCAGGCCCACTACCGGGCCGGCATCGAGATCGACGTGTGTCCCCGGTGCAAGGGGATCTGGCTCGACCGGGGCGAGCTCGACCGCCTGGTTTCGACCGAGGCGCCGCCCGCACCCGCACCATGGGCCGGTCCGAGCGACACCGCCCGCGACCGGCCGGCCACGGCCAAGACCGGAACGGCCACCGCCGAGCGGCCCCGACCCGTCGACGACCGAGACGACGACCGAGACGACGACCGTCGGGCCCGGTACGACGAGCGCCGCGACCGAGACCGGGACCGCGACGACGACCGCAAGAAGCCGAAGAAGAAAAGGAAGCGGTCGAAACGACTGGCCGATGCGCTCGAGGACCTCTTCGACGACGTGCTCGACCTCTGATCGCGGCAAAAAAACGAAGCGGCCCCCGCCGACCGCCGGCTCTAGGCTGTGGAGGTGAGGGCCTGGCTGATCTACATCACGAACTTCCTGCTGACCTCTGCGCTCGGCGTCGTCTTCGTGTTCCTCGAGGACGTCCAGCGGCTGCACGGCCTGGCCGACTGGGAGGTCGGGGCGATCGCCGCCACCGGGTTCGGGGCGGCACTCGTCGCCCAGCTCGTGCTGGCCCCGCTGGCCGACCAGGGCCGATCGCAGGTGCTGGCCGTGCTCGCCCTCGCCGCCGGCATCATCGGGCCGATCGGTTTCGCCTACGGCTCGTCGATGCTGGTCCTGGCCGGCAGCCGGGGGCTGAGTGGCGTCGGTCTCGGCGTGTTCGGCCTCCTGGCCCGCAAGGCGCTGCTCGGCCTCGACACCGTCGGCGGCGGGGCCAAGCTCGGCATCCTGCTGTCGACCGCCGTCGCCGGCTTCATCATGGGTCCGATCATCGGGGCCGCGTTCGAGCCGCTCGGCCTCGAGGCCCCGTTCCTGTTCGTCAGCCTGTCGCTGATCGTCGTCGGCATCCCGGCGACCAGGAGCATCCTGCGGGCCGAGGTCGCCGCCACACCGGTCGACTACTCCGACCTCGGCCGGCTGCTGGCCCGGCCGAAGGTCCAGGCGGCGATGCTGATCCAGTTCGTCGTGTTCGGCTTCATCGGCGTCTTCGACGCCCTGATCGACCGCTTCCTGACCGACCTCGGCGCCTCGACGAGCGGTGTGGCCGTCGCCATCCTCGCCGTCGGGGCACCGATGCTCGTGCTTCCCCGCATCGCCGGCAACCTGGCCGAGCGGCTCGGCGGGGCTCGGGTCATGCTCCCGGCCCTCGTCGGTCTCATTCCGGCCATGCTCGGCTACGGCTTCGCCCCGACGGTCCTCGTCGCCACCTTCTGCGGGTTCCTGCACGGGCTGAGTGAGTCGTTCGCCTCGATCAGCGCCCAGGTGCTCGTGCTGGAGGTGACCGGAGCCGAGCGGGCCGCCGTCGGCTCGGCCCTGCTGGAGACGGCCGGGCTGTCGGCCGCCACCGTGGCCGCAGCCGTCGCTCCGTCGGTCTACGGCTCGGTCGACCAGCGGGTGTTCGTCGGTGCCGCCGTGATCGGCGCCGGCCTCGGTCTCGCCGCACTGGCCCGGGTCCTGCAAGGGTCGGACGAGCAGCTCGGGCCTCGCCCGGCCGCCGTCGCCGGCTGACCGACGACGGTCACCCGGCCGATCACGAGAGCGATCGAGCCACCACCCCGCGCCCCGACGCCCGGTGACAACGGGCTCAGCGGGGGGCGTGGGCCTCACCGCCCCCCTCGTCGTAGAGCAGCACCGTGAAGCGGTGGGCGGCGACCCGGAGCCCGACCACCGCCATCACCACCAGGAAGGCGACGTGGCCGACGTCGGACCAGGCAGGGCGGCCGAGGATCAGGTCACGGCACAGCGCCGAACCGTGATACAGCGGCGAGAGCCGGGCCACCCACTGCAGCGGCTCGGGGTAGACCGACAGGGGGTAGAAGGTGGCCGAGAACAGGAAGAGGACCACTTGGACCCCGATCACCGCCTCGGAGTCCTCCCACGCCCGGAACCACGTCACGGCGCTCAGCCCGGCGGCCGAGAACGCCACCCCGATCAGGGTGGCGGCCGGGACGGCCAGCACCGCCCACCAGCTCGGGACCAGACCGAGCGCAGTCATCGTGACCAGGAACACGGCGCTGTAGAGCGTGCCCCGGAGCTGGGCGAACAACAGCTCGCCGAGGGCGACGTCGGAGGGCGTCAGCGGCGTGGCGATCAGCGCGTCGTACAGGCGGTCCCAGCGGAGCTTGGCGAAGATGTTGAACGTGCTCTCGGAGATGGCGCCGTTCATCGCCGCCGCCGCCAGCATGGCCGGGGCGACGAACGTCGTGTAGTCGTAGCTCACGCCGTCGTCGACGACCTCGCCGACCAGGGCGCCGACGCCGACCCCGATCGAGAGGAGGTAGAAGAACGGCTCGACCAGGCCGGTGGCCAGCGGCCCGTAGTTGCTCCTCGCCGCCAGCGCATTGCGAACGGTGACGTGGCGGGCCCGGCCGGTGGCGCCCGGCATCGCCAGTCGGGCAACCGAGCTCAGGCGGCCGCGAACGCCGGGCGCCCGCCGGGCGCCGCCGGAACCGCGGCCGGTCCTCGACTCGGTTGCGGTCACGGGTGCAGCCTCCGCTCGTAGGCCCTGGCCCCGGCGGCGAGCCCGACGGCGACGTAGGCGACGAGCACGGCGACGTGGCCGGCGGCCGCCGCGCCCCCCAGGGTGCCGGCGGTGAGGCCACGGACGAGGCTGACGGAGTGCCACAGCGGCGTCACCACCGCCAGGGCCTCCAGCGCCGCCGGCAGCTGCGAAACCGGGAAGAACGTGCCGGACAGCAGGAACGACGGCAGGATCCCGAGCCGGAGGATCGGTTGGAACGACTGCTCCGACTCGCGGCTCACCGCCCAGGCCGCGCCGCCGGCGGAGTAGGCCAGACCGCCGAGGGCTGCGGCGAACGGGGCCAGGACGGCGAGCGGCGAGCGGACGGCGCCGGCGACGCCGGCCACCGCCAGGAAGACCGTTGCCGCCGCCAGCAGCTGGACCACCAGCCAGGCCTGCAGACCGATGGCGATGTCGATCGGCCGCAACGGCGTGGCGATGAGACCGTAGGCGGTTCGGATCCACTTCACCGACGCCAGCACCGGGTACAGCGACTGGGCCACGGCGGTCTGCATGGCCGCGGCCGCCATCATCCCGGGGGCGACGAACTGCACGTAGGGGACGCCGAGGTCAGCGGTCGGGCTGTCGTCGATCAGGGTGCCGACGCCGACCCCCATCGCCACCAGATAGAGGATCGGGCCGAGGATCGTGCTGACCAGCGTGCCTCGCCAGACCCGCCGGTAGAGCCGTGCGTGGTACTCGGCCACCCGGAGGAACCGGGGCGGGCTGCGATGGCCGACCGCCGCAGCCTCCTCGGGAGACACCCCGTCCCGCTCGCTCCGGCCCGTGCTCGGAGCCGACGGACCGGTGCCGGTCATGCCTCGACCAGGCTGCGACCGGTCAGACGGAGGAAGACGTCCTCGAGCGTCGAGCGCCGCACCAGCGAACCGGTCGGATGGACACCGACGGCCTCGACCTGGTCGACCACCCGCTCGCCGTCGTCGGCGTAGACGAGCAACCGATCCGGCAATGGCTCGATGTGGTGCCCGGCGCCGGCCATCGTCGTCGCCGCCTCGGCCAGCCGGTCGCCGTCGGTGAACCGCAGCTCGACCACGTCACGGGGGCAGTGCCGCTCGATCAGCTGCCTCGGCGAGCCCTCGTCGGCGATGCGGCCGCCGTCCATGATCACGAGCCGATCGCACAGCTGCTCGGCCTCGTCCATGTAGTGGGTGGTCAGGACGAGCGTCGCCCCCCGCTGCTTGAGCCGGTACAGCCGCTCCCACAGCAGGTGCCGGGCCTGGGGGTCGAGCCCCGTCGTCGGCTCGTCGAGCAGGACGAGGTCGGGGCGGTTGACCAGGGCCCGGGCGATCGTCAGCCGGCGCTTCATCCCGCCGGAGAGCGGCTCGACCGGGTCCCGGGCCCGGTCGCCGAGCTGGATGAAGTCGAGCAGCTCATCGGCCCGCCTGGCCGCCTCGGCTCGGGCGATCCCGAAGAAGCGTGCGTAGACGATCAAGTTCTCCCGGACGTTCAGCCCGATGTCGAGCGTGTCGTCCTGGGGCACCACCCCGAGCCGGGCCCGGATGGTCGAGCCGTCGACGCTCGGGTCGAGCCCGAACACCTCCAGGTGGCCGGCGGTCCGCGGCGAGACGCAGCCGACCATCCGCATCGTCGACGACTTCCCGGCTCCGTTCGGCCCGAGGAACCCGAAGGCCTCGCCCGGCCGGATCTCGAAGTCGATCCCGTCGACCGCGGTGAAGTCGCCGTAGCGCTTGCCGAGCCCCGTGGCTCGGACGACCGGTTCAGGCCGCCCCTCGTCGTCTGCCATCGTGGCCACGCTAGCCGCGTCGGCACGCCCGGCGACCGACGTTCGACGGGGGCCAGCGGCCGGCGATGTTCGCCCACCGGGCGAACTCGAGGTCACGGCCGGAGGCCGTGACACCTACTCGTCGCGAATCACCTGCACGTCGTGGGGATGGCTCTCGCGGAGGCCGGCACCGGTGATCTTCGTCAGTCGGGTCTTGGTCCGCAGCGCCTCGAGATCGGGGGCGCCGGCGTAGCCCATGCCGGACCGGAGCCCGCCGACCAGCTGCGACACCAGCTCGGCCAGCGAACCGGCGTACCGGACCCTGGCCTCGACGCCCTCGGGCACGTGCTTGCCCGGCGTCTGGCCGCTGCCGTAGCGATCGGCGGCCCGACCCCGCATCGCCCCGGCCGAGCCCATGCCCCGGTACGTCTTCCACATCGAGCCGTCGACCAGCTCCAGGTCACCCGGGGCCTCGTCGACGCCGGCCAGGGCGTTGCCGAGCATGACCGCATCGGCACCGGCGACGAAGGCCTTCACGATGTCGCCGGAGGTGACCACCCCGCCGTCGGCGATCACCGGGATCCCCAGGGGACGGGCCACCTGGACCGTCTCGAAGATGGCCGAGAGCTGGGGCATGCCGGCACCGGCCACCACCCGGGTGGTGCAGATCGACCCGGCCCCGACCCCGACCTTGATGACGTCGGCCCCGGCCTCGATCATCGCCTCGGCCCCGTCGGCGGTGACGACGTTGCCGCCGACCACCGTCACGTCCGGCCACTTCTGCTTGAGGCCGCTGATCGTGTCGACCACACCACGGGTGTGGCCGTGGGCGGTGTCGACCACCAGCATGTCGACCCCGGCCGGCACCAGGGCCTCGGCCCGCTCAACCGCATCGGTCACGCCGACCGCGGCCCCGACCCGCAACCGGTCCTCGTCGTCGAGCGAGGCGTTCGGCTTCTCGATCCGCTTGGTGATGTCCTTGACCGTGATGAGGCCCTGCAACCGGCCCTCGCCGTCGACCAGCGGCAGCTTCTCGATGCGGTGACGGTGGAGCAGCGCCACCGCCTCCTCCATCGACGTGCCGACCGGGGCGGTCACCAGGTTCTCGGCGGTCATGAACTCGGTGACCCGGCGGTCGAACTCGGCCTCGGTACAGAACCGGATGTCGCGATTGGTGAGGATGCCGACCAGGTGGTCCCGCTCGTCGACGATCGGCACGCCGGAGATCTTGTGCCGGCCCATGATCCCCTCGGCGTCGGCCAGGGTGGCCGTCGGCGGCAGGCTGACCGGCGACGTGATCATGCCGGCCTGGGCCCGCTTGACCCGATCGACCTCCGCCACCTGCTCCTCGATGGCGAGGTTGCGGTGCAGGATCCCGATGCCGCCCTCGCGGGCGAGCGAGATGGCGAGCGGGGCCTCGGTGACGGTGTCCATCGCCGCCGACAGCAGCGGGACCTTGAGGTCGATCCCGGCGATCGAGGTCGTGGTGTCGACCTCGGATGGCAGGATCTCGCTCCACCCCGGCACGACCAGGACGTCGTCGAAGGTGAGGGATTCGAAGCCGGTGAACAACTCGTGATTGGCGGCCATCAGTCGGTTCCTCCAGTGGAGTCGGGGGGAGTCGGGGGGTTGGGGGTCGGAAGCCTCATCGCCGCGCCGCCCGCTGCTCGGCCAGCGCCGTGTCGATGGCAGTGACGAGGAGGCGGTGCTCGACCTCGTGGACGCGGGCCTCGTAGCGCTCGAGGGTGTCGTCCGGCTCGAAGAGGATCTCCTCCCACGCGATCACGGGACCATTGTCGACGCCCTCGTCCGGCACGAAGTGGACCATGACCCCGCCTGACGTGATCCGACCGTCGGTCCAGGCCTCGAACGCCCGCTCGATGGCGCCGAGGCCGGGGAACGCACCGGGCTTGGCCGGGTGCAGGTTCACCACCCGGTGGTGGGCCAGGAAGTCGTGGGTCAGCAGACGGTCCCACCCCGCCAGCACGACCAGGTCGGCGCCGACGATGCGGGCCTCGTAGGCCAGCTCGGTGTCGTACTCGTTGCGCTTCCGACCTTCGTGGGGCAGCACCGACACGGGAACGCCGGCGGCCTCGGCCCGGGTCAGGGCGTAAGCGTCGGCCCGGTTGGCGATGACGAGCACCACCTCGGCCTCCAGGGTGCGTCGACCGGCACCGGGCGACTGGCCGCAGGCGTCGAGCACGGCCTGCAGGTTGGTCCCCGAGCCCGAAGCCATGACCACGAGGCGGGCGAGCCCCGGGTCGTTCTGGTGTCCCGTGCTGCCCTCCCCCATCGACCTATCCGACCGTCACGCCTCGGCCGGGCACGACCCGACCGATCATCCAGGTCGTCTCCGGGATGGCCTGCCGGACCGCCTCCACCTTGTCCTCGGCCACGACGGCGACCATGCCGATCCCCATGTTGAGGATCTGGTGGGCCTCGACCCGGTTAAGCCCGGCCATCTTCACCAGGAACTGGAACAACGGCGGGCGAGGCCACGATGACGAGTCGATCCGGGCCCCGCAGCCATCGGGCAGGATCCGGGGCAGGTTGTCGACGAGCCCGCCACCGGTGATGTGGGCCAGCCCGTCGATGAGGTCGGCGTCGAGCGCGGGGGCAAGCGGGCGGAGGTAGGAGCGGTGGATGGCCAGCAGCGCGTCGGCCACGGAGATCCCGTCGCCGTCCGGGAGCGGGTCGCCGAGGTTGATCTCCGAGAGCACCTTCCGGGCGAGCGAGTAGCCGTTGGTGTGCAGCCCGGACGAGGCCAGGCCGATCAGCTGGTGGCCGGGCTCGATGCCGGCCCTCGGCAACAGCCGGGCCCGCTCGACCGCCCCGACGAGGGTGCCGGCGATGTCGACCGCCCCCTGGGTCAGCACGTCGGGCATCTCGGCCGTCTCACCGCCGAGCAGCACGCAGTCGGCGGCCCGGCAGGCCTCGGCCATGCCGGCGACGATGCGGGCCACCACGTCAGGGTCGAGCGACGCTGCGGCCACGGTGTCGAGGAAGAACAGCGGTCTCGCCCCCTGGACGAGCACGTCGTTGACGCCGTGGTTGACGATGTCGGCCCCGACCGACTCCCACGAGTCGAACATGGCGGCGAGGATCGTCTTGGTGCCGACGCCGTCGGTCGAGGCGACCAGCAGCGGGTCGTCCAAGGCCGACAGCGAGCCGAGGTCGAACACGCCACCGAAGCTGCCGAGGCCGCTGACGACCCGCCGATCGTGGGTGCTCAGCACCGAGGCGGCGATGCTGTCGGTCACCGCGGCGGCCGCCTCGAAGGAGACGCCGGCCCTGGCGTAGGCGTCGACGGCCTGGTCGTCGAGGCCGGGACCGCGGTCGGCGTCGCCCGGGCCGGCGACCGGGGCCGGTGGCCTCGGGGCGTGGCGCCAGCCGATGTCGGACCGGGCGAACAGGGCGTTGCCCTCGGCCCGCTCGACGATGTCGTCGACGACGCCGTAGGTCCGGTCCAGTGCGTCGGCCAGATCGGTGCCGGTGCCGGTCACGGCGAGCACGCGGCCGCCGGCGCTGACCACCCGACCCTGCTCGGTCCGGGTGCCGGCGTGGAGGATCGAGACCCCGGGCGGCACCTCGACCTCGGGGATCGGCACGCCGATGGCGGGCGAGACCGGGTAGCCCTTGGCCGCGACCACGACGGTGGCCGTGGTGACGTCGTCGATCAGCCGGACCTCGGCGTCGGAGAGCAGGCCGCGGGAAGCGGCGGCCATCAGCTCGAGCACGTCCGACCCGATCAGCGGCAACAGCACCTGGGCCTCGGGGTCGCCGAAGCGGCAGTTGTACTCGATCAGCCGGGGCCCGGCCGCGGTGAGCATGATGCCGGCGTAGAGGACGCCGACGTAGGGCGCACCCTCGGCCGCCATCCCGGCAACGGCCCGGTCGAGGAATGTCCGCACCAGCTCGGGTTCGAGCTCGGCCATGCCGGGCACGGGGGCGAAGGCTCCCATGCCGCCGGTGTTGAGCCCGGTGTCGCCGTCACCGACCCGCTTGTGGTCCTGGGCGGTGCCGACGGGGACGACCACCGAGCCGTCGGCGATCCCGAACAGCGACAGCTCCTCGCCCTCCAGCCGCTCCTCGAGCAGCACCGTCGCCCCAGCGTCGCCCATCGTCCGGTCGGCCAGCAGGCCGTAGATCGCCCGCTCGGTCGCCACCTCGGAGTCGGGGATGATCACGCCCTTGCCGGAGGCCAGACCGTCGGCCTTGACCACGACGGGTCGGCCGAAGCCGTCGAGCCACTCGAGGGCCGCCGACACCTCGGTGAACGCGGCGGTGACCGGCCCCGGGATCCCGTGGCGGGCCGCGAACTCGCGGGCGAACGCCTTCGAGCCCTCGAGCCGGGCCGCTCGGGCCGACGGGCCGAAGCAGGCGATGCCGGCCTCGTCGAGGGCATCGGCCAGGCCGGCGACCAGCGGCGCCTCGGGCCCGACGATCACGAGGTCGATCCCCTCGTTGCGGCAGAAGCCGACGACGGTGTCGTTGTCGGCCGGCGTGCCGAGCAGGTCGAGCTCGACGTTGTACTCGGCCGTGCCGGCGTTGCCGGGGGCGACCGCGAGCGATCGCAGCAGCGGTGAGCGAAGCACGGCATCGGCGATGGCGTGCTCCCTCCCCCCGCCGCCGATGAGCAGGACGTTCAGTTCACTCACGGGTTGGCGGCTCCCGATCGAGGCGGATGTGTCGCGTGGTCGATCGAGTGGTCGATCACTGGATGACCCCGTCGAAGCGCTGCTTCGAGATGTCGAGCGAGAGCTGCACCGGCACCGGGTACTCGCCGGTGAAGCAGGCGTTGCAGTAGCCGTCGTCTCGGCCGAGCGCCTTCATCATCCGGGGAACCGACAGGAATCCGAGGCTGTCGGCCCCGATGTGGTCGGCGATCTCGGGCACCTCGAGCTGGTGGGCGATGAGCTCGTCGTACGAGCCCATGTCGACCCCGAAGAAGCAGGGGCTGATCACCGGGGGGCAGGTGATCCGCACGTGGACCTCCCTGGCCCCGGCCTCGCGGATCATGCGGATCAGCTGGCTCGAGGTGGTGCCCCGGACGATCGAGTCGTCGATCACGATGACCCGCATGCCGTCGATGTTGGTCGGCAGCGTGTTGAACTTCAGGGCGACGCCCTGGCGACGGAGGTCGTCCGTCGGTTCGATGAACGTCCGACCGATGTAGCGGTTCTTGACGAAGCCCTCGTTGTAGGGGATGCCCGATGCGTTGCCGTACCCGATGGCCGCCGGGGTCGACGAGTCGGGGACCGGGATCACCACGTCGGCCTCGACCGGGTGCTCCCTGGCCAGCTCCTCCCCGAGACGCTGACGGGCCTGGTGGACCAGCAGCCCGTCCCAGGTGGCGTCCGGGCGGGAGAAGTAGATGTGCTCGAACGTGCAGCGGGCCAGCTGCTCCCTCGGCGGCATGGCTCGGACCGAGCGGGCGATGTCGTTCTGCAACACGACGACCTCGCCAGGCTCGACCTCTCGCGAGGTCTCGCAGCCGAGCGTGCGCAGGGCGCCGGTCTCGGAGGCGACGGCATGGCCGCCGGACGGGAGCCGGCCGACCGACAGCGGCCGGAAACCCCAGGGATCGCGGACGGCGATCACCTTTGAGGCGGCCAGGATGACCAGCGAGAACGCACCCTCCCAGCTCGGCATCACCGCAGCGAGGCGCTCCTCCCAGTTGGCTCCCTCGGCCCCGGCCAGCATGAGGGCCAGCACCTCGGAGTCGGACGACGACTGGAGGCCGGCACCGCGTTCGAGCAGCTTGGTCCTGAGCTGGTCGGCGTTGACCAGGTTGCCGTTGTGGGCCACCCCGAGCGGGCCGTGGATCGTCTCGACCACGTAGGGCTGGACGTTGCGCTCGCTGTTCGAGCCGGTCGTCGAGTACCGGGTGTGGCCGATGGCCAGGCCGCCGACGAGCGGGTCGAGCGTGCCCGGCTGGAACACCTGGTTGACCAGGCCGACCCCCTTGTGGGTCCGGACCGCCCGACCGTCCGACACGGCGATGCCGGCGGCCTCCTGGCCCCGGTGCTGGAGGGCGTAGAGGCCGAAGAACGCGGATCGGGCGACGTCGTCCGAGGTGGAGGCGATGGCCAGCACGCCGCACTCCTCGCGGGGCCGGTCGAGGTCGAGATCGACGGTGATGGCGTGCTCGTTGGCGGAGGGGAGCATCGCTCAGGCCCCGGGGCCCGTTGCGTCGACCGGTCCGCCGGCGGCGGGGGACGCGAGGTACGGGGCCAGGTTGGTGGCGAGCCGCTCGTCGGCCGGTTCGGCGGCCGGCTCGAACGCCGTGGCGGTGATGGCCTCGAAGAGGGTCACGTAGCGGTCGGTCGTCGCCGAAACGACCTCGGGTGGCAGCGCTGGCGGGGGGCCGTCGCCGGTGTAGCCGAGCCGACGGAGGGCGAGGCGCACCGGCTCCTTGTCGAATCCCTCGGGCGGCTCGCCGGCGGCCAGCCGGGCGGCCAGGCTGTCGGCCGCCCAGTAGCGGGACGAATCGGGGGTGTGGACCTCGTCGATCAACAACAGCTCTCCCTGTCGGTCGAGACCGAACTCGTACTTGGTGTCGGCCAGGACGAACCCGGCCCCGGCGGCGATGGCGCAGCCCCGCTCGAACAGCGCGAGCGCCACGTCCTGGATGCGGTGCCAGATGGCTGCGTCGACCAGGCCGTCGGCCACCACCTCGGCCGAGGTGATCGGGCGATCGTGCCCGCCGCCGGAGGCCTTGGTCGTCGGCGTGATGAGCGGCTCGGGCAGCGGCCCGTGCGGCTCGAGCCCGTCCGGCAGTCGGTGGCCGTCGAGGAGGCGCTCGCCCGCCAGGTAGCGGGGAAGCAGCGACGTCGACGTGCTGCCGGTCAGGCGGCCCCGGACGACGACCTCGACGGGGAGCGGCGTCGCCTCGACGGCGATCAAGGCGTTGGGGTCCGGGACCTCGAGCAGGTGATTGTCCACGACGTCGGCGGTCTCGGCGAACCACCAGGCGGCCAACTGGTTGAGGACCTGACCCTTGTGGGGGACGGTGCCGAGGATCCGGTCGAAGGCGCTGATCCGATCGGTGGTGACGAGGAGCCTCCTGCCGTCGCCGAGCGACCACGCCTCACGCACCTTACCCGAGACCCGACCATCCAGACCGAGGTCGAAGGTCGACAGGGTCCGCACGGCTCCCACGGGCCCCATCATGGCCAACGCGCGTCGGGCTCCGGGGGACGCCGGGTCAACTTGAACGAAAAGTCAAGGCCGCCGGCCGGTCAGGCACCCGCCACCGCCCGGACCCCGGCCCGGAACAGCCCGAGGCACGATCCGCCGCCCTGGCGGTGCCGAGCCGGGTCCTGGCGAGCGAACACGTGGTCTTCCGGGTGGGGCATCAGCCCGAGCACGAGGCCACTGGCGTCGACGATGCCGGCGACGTCGCCCGGCGAGCCGTTCGGGTTGGCCGGATAGGCACCACCGGCCGGCTCGCCGCCGGCGCCGTAGCGCATGGCGATCCGGTCGCCGGCCTGCAGCGCCGACAGGTCCTCGGCCACGAACCGCCCCTCGCCGTGGGCGACCGGGCACCGGAGCGGCCCGTCGACGCCGTCGAGCCACGGCGACGAGGCGGACCCGAGCAGCAGCTCGACCCAGCGGCACTCGAACCGACCGTTGGCGTTGGTTGCCAGCGTGGCCGCCGGGCCGGCCGACCGGCCCGATCGGGGACCATCGGACGGGCCGTCGTCGCCGCCCGGGAGCAGCCCGGCCCGGACCAGGGCCTGGAAGCCGTTGCAGATCCCGATGATCGGCATCTCCCGCTGGCGGGCGTTGGCCAGCTCATCGGCGAACCAGGTGAGCAGGTCGAGCCCGAGCAGCCGGCCGGCGCCGAGCGCGTCCCCGTAGGAGAAGCCACCGGGCAGTCCCAGGATCTGGTGGTCGAGCAGCTTCACCTCGCCCTGACGGAGGGCCTCGAGCGGCACCCGGGCCGTGCGGGCGCCAGCGGCCTCGAAGGCGACGGCCAGCTCGCCGTCCCGATTGGTGCCCGGGGCGACGGGAATGAGGACGGACGGCTCGGTCACGTCAGCTCCGATCCGGTGAAGGCCCGGGCCACCTCGTCGAGCCCGACGTCGAGCTCCGTGCCGATCCTGACCCGCCGGTCGTCGGTGACCCAACCGACGCGGCGGGCAGACGGGGCGACCGAGAGCAGCTCGTCGGCGTCGTCTGGCGAGACCTCGAACAGGTAGCGACCGATCGCCTCGCCGAACAGCTCGTAGGCGCTGTGGTGCTCGGCCACGGTCAGGGTCATGCCGAGCCGACCGGCGAGGGCCCACTCGGCGGCCGCGACCGCGAGCCCGCCCTCGGACAGGTCGTGGGCGCTGCGGACCAGGCCGGCGGCGACGGCCGCGTGCATCTCCCGATGGCGGCCGACCGAGTCCGGATCGGCGCCGGGCACGTGGCCGCCCCGGTCGCCGGCGACGACCTCGTCGAGATGGCTGCCGCCGAGCAGGCCGGTGGCCGGGCCGAGCAGCCACACGTCGTTGCCCGGCTGGCAGAGCCCGACGGCGGGGATCCGATCGATGTCGTCGGCGACGCCGACGGCGGTGATGATCAGGGTCGAGGTGACCGGATCGCGGGTGCCGTCCGGGTGGACGAACTCGTTGTACAGCGAGTCCTTGCCCGACACGAAGGGGGCGCCGTTGGCCACGGCGACGTCGTGGCAGCCGCGGCAGGCGGCGACGAGACGGCCGAGCGCAGTCGGGTCGGTCGGGTCGCCCCAGGCGAAGTTGTCGAGCAGGGAGAGCCGGCTCGGATCGGCGCCGGCGACGACGGCGTTGCGGATGGCCTCGTCGACGGCGGCCCAGGCCATGGCCTCGCAGTCGTGGCGGCCGATGAGCGGGGCGGCGCCGATGCCGATGACGGCCGCCTTGACGGGGCCGTCGTGGCCCGGCCCGGCGGTGCCGGGGGGCACGATGGCGGTGCCGTCGGCCGGGCCGTCGAGCTCGACCCCGTCGTAGGGCCTGATCACGGTGCCGCCGAGGACCTCGTGGTCGTAGGTGCGGATGACGGCCTCGTTCGACCGCAGCGACGGGTGGCCCAGGAGCCGGAGCAGGGCGTCGTTCGGCTCGATGTCGGTCCCGACCGGCTCGACCGGGCTGCGGGGCGGCCGCCTGGTGTCGACCGCGGCGGCCTCGAGGGTGAGCGGCGGTCGGCCGTCGTGCAGGAAGCCGGCGTCGAGGTCGACGACGGTCCGCTCGCCGTCGACGACCTGGAGCCGTCCATCGCCGGTGAACTGGCCGATGACGGTGGCGCCGACCTGCCAGCGCTCGGCCAGGGCCAGCAGCGGCGCCGGGTCCGGAACGGCCACAACCATCCGCTCCTGGGCCTCGGACAACCAGACCTCCCACGGGGCCAGGCCCGGGTACTTGCGGGGCACGAGGGCGAGGTCGACCCTGGCTCCGAGCGTCTCCGCCATCTCCCCGACCGCGGACGAGAGGCCCCCGGCGCCGCAGTCGGTGATGGCGGTGTAGAGGCCGGCGTCGCGGGCGGCCAGGATCACGTCGATCAGGCCCTTCTCGACCACCGGGTCGCCGATCTGGACCGACGAGCCGGCCACCTCCGCCGTCTCGGCCCCCATCGACTGCGACGAGAACGTCGCCCCGCCGACCCCGTCCCGGCCGACGGCGCCGCCGAGCACGACGACGGCGTCGCCGGCGGCTGCGGCCGTCGGGTTGGCACCGCGGGGCAGGAGCCCGACGCAGCCAGCGAACACGAGCGGGGTGGTGGTGTAGCCCGGGTCGTGGAAGATCGCGCCGGCCAGGTTGGGGACCCCGATCTTGTTGCCGTAGTCGCCGATGCCGGCGATCACCCCCGACCGGATCCTGCGAGGATGCAGCACCCCGTCCGGCAGCTCGTCTGCGGCCAGGTCCTCGGGGCCGAAGCACAGGATGTCGGTGATGGCGATCGGCCTGGCCGACACGCCGAGGATGTCGCGCACGACGCCGCCGACACCGGTGTTGGCCCCGCCGAAGGGCTCGAGGGCCGACGGGTGGTTGTGGGTCTCGGCCTTGAGGGCGAGGTCGAGGGACTCGTCGAAGTGCACGATGCCCGCGTTGTCGACGAATGCCGACTCGACCCAGGGGGCGTCGATCGTCTCGGTCGCGCCCCGGATGAACGTGTCGAGCAGGCCGGCGATCTCGCCATCCGGCGTGGCGATCGTCGCCCGGAAGGTCTTGTGGGAGCAGTGCTCGCTCCAGGTCTGGGCCAGGGTCTCCAGCTCGCCGTCGGTCGGCTGGCGGCCCTCGGCCGCGAAGTGCTTCTGGATCGCCTCCATCTCGGCCCCGGTCAGGCCGAGCCGGCGGGCCGTGCTGACGGCGACGAGCTGGTCGTGGTCGAGGTCGACGATGTCGACGGTGACCGTCGGCGGGGCGATCGCCTGGCGGTCGGTGTGGGCCGGAGCCAACTCGTCGACCGCCCACCGCTCGATCACGCCGTTGTGGAGCACCCGCTCGGCCAGCTGCTCGAGCTGGTCGCCGAACAGGTCGCCGAAGACGAACCAGCGCCTGGCCGAGGCGGCGGCCTCGAGCGGGATCCCGATGGCGGTGGCGGCCCGGACGAGCTCGGCCCCCTCCCGGTCGGTGACGCCGGGTCGCAGGCCGGTCTCGACGACGGCGACCCGGCCGTGCCCGGTCGGCGGCTCGTGCTCGTCGTGGCGCATCCACCACTGACCGACCCGGTCGGTCAGCAGCTCGTCCGCGATCCGTTCCGTCGCGTCGGCGTCGAGCCCGACGCCGCGCAGGTGGTACAGCCGGTACTCGACGATCCGCTCGACCCCGAGGCCGAACAGCGCCGCCTTGGCCGCCGGACCGTCCGGGGTGATGTCGGTCGTGCCGGGCCCGACGACGACGGCAACGTCGACCGACGCAGCTCCCGCTTCCTCTACCGGCTCTCGACTCTTCGCGTCGTCAGGGCTCCCCACGGTCCTCCAGCATGCCCGAAACCCGCCTGCTTCTGGGTCACACCCAGCGCCTGGGCCCGACTGTAGTCCCTCAGCCAACCGGTCGGCGGGGTGCCACCGCGACCAGACTGCTCGCCCGTCCGCCTCAGTCGAACGAGATCGAGACCTTCCTGGCCCCGTCGGTGCGCTCGTGGGCCATGATCATGGCCTCCTCGATCCGCTCGATCGGCAGGGTGTGGCTCACGACCTGGGAGACGTCGATCTCGCCGCGGGCGATCATCCCGAGGGCCGACCTGAACGACGACTGGTCGCCTTCGTTCTGGGCCCCGTAGGTCGACGAGGCCCGCAGCTTCTTGCGGAAGAAGTGGTTGAAGTCGATCGGCACCGGCTCGTTCGAGTCGGGGAGCCCGAACCACAGCATCGATGCGCCGATCCCGGCCAGCTCGGTCGTCTGCAGCAGCGCATCGCGTCGGCCGACGGCCTCGATCAGGTAGTCGGCGCCCCGCCCGCCGGTCTCGGCCGCAACCGCCTCCCGGACGTCGACGACGCTGGCGTCGATCACGACGTCGGCCCCCATCGCCGTGGCCACCTCGAGC
Organism: Acidimicrobiales bacterium; assembly: GCA_028285495.1. Lineage (GTDB taxonomy): Bacteria > Actinomycetota > Acidimicrobiia > Acidimicrobiales > SZUA-35 > JAHELU01. The sequence continues at coordinate 155,767 of JANQPB010000017.1, read as the reverse complement.
CGGGTGGCCACCGGGTCGACCGTGATGACCTTGTCCGCCCCCATCCGCTTCATCATGTAGGTGTGGAACTGACCGGCCGAGCCAGAGCCGAGGACCACGACGTTCTTGCCGGTGACGTCGACCGGATCCTGGCGGAGGGCGAAGATGACGGTGCCGAGCTGCTGGGCCATGAGCAGCTCGGCCGGTGACACGTCGCTGTCCGGCAGCTTGTGGCAGTGACGGGCCGGCAGGGCCTGGATCTCGGCGAAGCACTGGGCGACGGACATGTCGGGGGCGCACAGGACCCGGTCGCCGGGGACGAAGTCGGGGTGGTGGCTCTCGACCACCTCGCCGATGCCCTCGTGGCCCGGGTAGCCGGGCCAGGCCGACGTGCGGGAGCCGGCCATGATCACCTCCCGCCCGGCGGTGTCGGCGCCAACCGGGGGCAGTCCACCGACGCCGTCCATCACGATGTGGAGGTCGCTGCCGCAGATGCTCGCCAGCTCGGAGCGGACCACCAGATCGCCGTCGACGGGGGTCGGCTCGGGCTGGTCGAGGCAGACGACCCGCCCCAGTTCGACGAAGGTTCCTGCGCGCATCGCACCATCCTGGCCGCCGTCACCGACGTCGACAAACGACGACCCGGCGTCCCCGGGGCCGACACCTCGGGCCGCTACCGTGAGGGCCATGGCTGCGGGGTTCGTGCTCGGTGTCGATCTCGACGGCGTGTGCGCCGATTACAACCGCGGTTTCCGCGAGATCGTGGCCGCCGACCGGGGGGTCGAGCCGGCGACGCTGCCGGTGCCGACCGAGTGGGGGTTCGGCGCCTGGGGCCTCGACGACGCCGACTACGCCCGCCTGCACCGGCTGGCGGTCAGCGACAAGCGGATGCTGCGCCACCTGCCACCGATCGACGGCTCGACCGAGACCCTGTGGCGGCTGTCCGACATGGGGGTCTGGATCCGGATCATCACCCACCGGTTGTACGTCAACTGGGGCCATGCCGCCGCGGTCAGCGACACCGTCTCGTGGCTCGACGACCACCGCATCCCCTACCGCGATATCTGCTTCCTCGGGGCGAAGCCCCAGGTCGAGGCCGACGCCTACATCGACGACGCGCCCCACAACATCGAGGCGCTGGCGGCCGGTGGCAACACGGTGATCATCTTCGACCAGCCCTACAACCGCGGGCTCGACGGTCTGCGGGCCAGCGGCTGGAACGAGGTCGAGGAGATCGTCGCCGACCTGGCCTCCCGCAACGGCGCGGTGCAGCCACAGCTCCCCGGCATCGACGCCGGGGCCGAGCGCCTCGATCGGCGGCGGGGCGAGGGCTGACCGCCGGCCAGACGGCAGCCGGTGGACCGGCCGCCCGGCCGCCGGTCAGCGGCGGGCGCTCAGGAGGCCGGCAGGGCCGAGACCGTCAGCTCCAGCTCGTCGAGCGCCCGGCCGAGCCACTCGTTCTCGACCGTCGTGAGGCCGGGCAGGTCGGCGAGCATGCGGTCGACCTCCGCCACGACGGCGGGCTGGTCGGACATCTCCAGGCGGATGTCGAGCAGGTGGTCCATCACCCGCCGGCGGTCGCTGAGCTGTCCGTGCATCTCCGACCGAATCTGCTTGATCAACTGCTGGGTCAAGGTTGCCACCACGACGCCATGTTGCCATCACCATCGGGTGAAGGGAAGAACCGGGCGACGGGTTGCCCACCGCGATCGGCCCCGGTGCGGGTCGATGGGCCCCATCGCCGTGGGTGATGCGGCCGGGGGCGGGCGGCCGTTCGGTCGATAGCGTCGATGGCCGTGGACGACCTGCTCCCCGCAGCGGTGGCCCTCGTCGCCGCCCTGGTCCTGGCGCTCGTCTTCGTGGTGGCCGGGGTGGCCAAGCTGCGTCGGCCCGGGGCCACCGCCGAGGACTTCGCCGAGCTCGGTCTGCCGCTCGCCGGACCCCTCGCCGTCGTCGTCCCCGTCGTCGAGCTGGCCTGCGCCGCCCTGCTCGTCGTCGTGCCCGGCTGGGGTGGGGTGGCCTCGTTCGGGTTGCTGGCCCTGTTCACGGCCAACCTGGCGGTGGTCGTCCGATCCGGCCGGGTGGTCCGCTGTGCCTGCTTCGGTGCGGCCGACCGCGACCCGGTGTCCGTCCGTCACCTCGTCCGCAATGCGGTCCTGGCCGTCCTGGCCCTGGCCGCAGCGACGATCGCCGAGCCGATCTGGGCCATCGACGCGTTCTGACCCCACCAGCCGACCGGCCCGATGCCCGGCGCCGCCGCGACCGATCGGCCTCGCTGGGGCGGACAGCCGGCGTCCGCTAACGTGCCAGCCATGAGCGCCATGGCCGACCGGAACTGGGGCTTCCGAACCCGGGCCCTGCACGCCGGCGGTCAGCCGGACTCGGCCACCGGGGCCCGAGCGGTCCCGATCTACCAGTCGACCAGCTTCGTGTTCGAGGACACCGACGACGCCGCCGACCTGTTCGCACTCCAGAAGTACGGCACGATCTACTCCCGCATCTCCAATCCGACCACCGCCGCCTTCGAGGAGCGGATGGCCTCGTTGGAGGGCGGGATCGGCTCCGTGGCCACGGCGTCCGGCCAGGCGGCCGAGTTCCTGACGATCACGACGCTGGCCGGGGCCGGCGACCACGTCGTCGCCGCAGCCGGGCTGTACGGCGGCACCTACACGTTGCTGGCGACCACCCTGGCCCGGCTCGGCGTCGAGACGACGTTCGTCCCGAATGACCGCCCCGATGCGTTCGCGGCTGCGATCCGCCCCGAGACCAAGCTCGTGTACACCGAGGTCATCGGCAACCCGTCCGGCGCGGTGGCCGACCTCGAGGCCCTCGCCACCGTGGCCCACGACCACGGCCTGCCCCTCGTGGTCGACGCCACGTTCGCCACGCCCTACCTGTGCCGCCCGATCGAGTTCGGGGCCGACATCGTGCTGCACTCGGCCACCAAGTTCATCGGCGGCCACGGCACGTCGATCGGTGGAGTGGTGACCGAGGCCGGCACGTTCGACTGGGGCGCGTCCGGGCGGTTCGATCGCCTCGTCGAGCCGGTCGGCACCTACAACGACCTGCGCTGGTGGGACAACTTCGGCGAGTACGCCTTCTGCACCGCGCTCCGCTCCGAGCAGCTGCGCGACGTCGGCGCCTGCCTGTCGCCGTTCAACGCCTTCCTGCTGCTGCAGGGCCTCGAGACCCTGCCGCAGCGGATGGAGGCCCACGTGACCAACGCCAGGGCCGTGGCCGCCTGGCTCGACGCCGACCCCCGGGTCTCGTGGGTGGCCCACGCCGACCTGCCCGACTCGCCGCACCGCCCCCTGGCCGAGCGCTACCTGCCGAACGGGGCCGGGGCGATCTTCACCTTCGGGGTGGCCGGCGGCCGGAAGGCCGGGCAGCGCTTCATCGAGGAGCTGATCATGATCAGCCACCTGGCCAACGTCGGCGATGCCAGGACCCTGGTCATCCACCCGGCGTCGACCACCCACCAGCAGATGACCGACGACCAGCTGGAGGCGGCCGGGGTCGGAGCCGACATGGTCCGGCTCTCCGTCGGCCTCGAGGACCTCGACGACATCCTGTGGGATCTCGACCAGGCCCTCACCGAGGCGCAGGAGGCGAGATGAGCGGCACCGGGGACACCGCCGGTTGGAGCCCGCCGGGCGCGAGCGAACGCAAGCGGATCCTGGACGAGACCAGGACGATCGCACTGGTCGGGGCCTCCTCGAACCCGGCCAGGGCCTCGAACTTCGTCATGACGTACCTGAAGTCGTCGGTCTGCGACTTCGAGCTGTACCCGGTCAACCCGCGGGAGCGCGAGATCCTCGGCCACCGGTGCTACCCGTCGCTCGCCGAGCTACCCGTCGTGCCGGACCTGGTCGACGTGTTCCGCCGGGCCGACGACTGCCCGGCCATCGCCCGGGAGGCGGTCGACGTCGGGGCGAAGACGCTCTGGCTGCAGCTCGGGATCTGGAGCGACGAGGCGGCGGCGATCGCCGCCGAGGCCGGCCTGAGCGTGGTGATGGACCGGTGCACCAAGATCGAGCACGCCCGCTTCGCCGGCGGGCTGCACCTGGCCGGCTTCGACACCGGCGTGATCAACAGCCGACGCCGCTGAGCGGCGCCGACCGAACCGACGAAGGGGAGCAACGACGATGGATCTCGGCCTGCAGGGCAAGCGAGCGGTGGTGGCCGGGGCATCGGCCGGACTGGGCCTCGGCTGCGCCAGGGCCCTGGCCTCCGAGGGGGCCAGGGTGGTGATCGGCAGCCGGTCGGACGAGCGGATCTCGGCCGCCGCGGCCACGATCGATGGTGCCGTCGGCCTGGTCGGGGACGTGAGCACCGTCGAGGGCTCGGTCGACTTCGTGACCCGGGGCATGGAGGCCCTCGGCGGCATCGACATCCTGATCGCCAACGCCGGCGGGCCGCCACCGGGGAACTTCGCCAGCACCGACCTGGAGGCCTACGAGGGCGCCCTCCACCTGAACCTGCTGTCGACGGTGGCGATGGTCCACACCGCCGTGCCGGCGATGCAGGAGCAGGGCTGGGGGCGGATCGTGGCCATCACGTCGCTGTCGGTCCGCCAGCCGATGGCCAACCTGATCCTGTCCAACACCGCCAGGGCCGGCGTCACGGGGTTCCTCAAGACGGTGTCGACCGAGGTGGCGAAGCACGGGATCACGGTCAACTCGCTGCAACCCGGGGTGCACGCCACCGACCGGCTGCTCGGCATGGGGGCCGACGTCGACCAGATCGCCGCCGGGGTTCCGGCCCGCCAGGTCGGGACCGCCGACGACTTCGGTCAGGTGGCGGCCTTCCTGTGCTCGGACGCGGCCAAGTTCATCACCGGCGCCGCCCTGCCGCTCGACGGTGGGGCGTACGGCGGCCTGCAGTAGCCGCCAAGCGGGACGACGCCTCGTCGACCGGGTCGGGCCACCCCCCGGTGGCCGCTGGTAGCGTGGTCGGCCCGCCATCGAGCCGAACGGGAGGCCTCACCGGTGGATGTGGCCAAGCGGACCGACCGAGCCGAGCCGCCGAGCGCGACCGGGTCGGTGGCCATCGACGGCCTGCATCACCGCTACGACGCCGACGACGTCCTCGTCGGCGTCGACCTGGCGATCGAGGCCGGCACCAGCCTGGCGCTGCTCGGCCCGTCCGGCTGCGGCAAGACCACCCTGCTCCGGGCCATCGCCGGCCTCGAGCGGCCGCAACGGGGCACCATCGCCATCGACGGCGAGACCGTGACGGGCCCGTCGACGTGGGTCCCGCCGGAGCGGCGCCGGGCCGGGCTCGTGTTCCAGGACTGGGCGCTGTTCCCCACCCGCTCGGTGGCCGGCAACGTGGGCTACGGGTTGCCGCGTTCCGGCCGACGGGAGCGGGTGGCCGACGCACTGGAGCTGGTCGGCCTCGCCGGCCTCGACGACCGGATGCCGGCGACCCTGAGCGGCGGCCAGCAGCAGCGGGTGGCGCTCGCTCGGGCGCTGGCCCCCGAGCCTCGCCTGCTCCTGCTCGACGAGCCGTTCTCGAATCTCGACGCCTCCCGCCGGGCCGAGGTCCGCACCGAGCTCCGGGCGCTGCTGGCCGGCATCGGGACGACGTCCGTCTTCGTCACCCACGACCAGGAGGAGGCGTTCGTGCTCGGCGATCGGGTGGCGCTGATGCACGAGGGGCGGGTGGTCCAGGTCGACACCCCGCAGGGCCTGTACGAGCGACCGGACTCACGCTGGGCGGCGACGTTCGTCGGCGACGCGGTGCTGGTCGACGGCCTGGCGAACGGCGACGTGGCCTCGACGGTGCTCGGCCCGGTCCCCCTGGATCGCCCGATGGCCGGCCGGGTCGAGGTGCTGATCCGCCCCGAGCAGCTCCGGCTGACCGGCCGGGCGAGCGCACCCCGTGATGCACCGACCGACCAGGTCCCGGCCCCGGCGGCGGGCGTCATCCAGGCGATCGACTACCACGGCCACGACGCCGTGGTCCACCTGCTCGTCGGCGACCTGCCGGTGCGGGTCCGGACGGGCCCGGCCCCGCCGGGGACCGTCGGTGAGGCGGTCGGTCTGCTGTTCGCCGGCCGCCCGGCCACGGCGTTCGACGGCGCCGCCGACGGTGGTGGGCCCTCCGTCGACCCGGCTTAGGATCGGCCGTCATGGCCACGCGAACCTGCTCGACGCTGGCGGCGGCCGTCGCCTGCCTCCTGACCGCGGCCGCCTGCGGCGGGGGCTCGACGAGCCTCGACGGACCCGCGGCCTCGATCTTCGACGGCGACTGCGTCGATGCCGGCGGTCGCAGCGTCACGATCTACTCCGGGCGGACCCAGAATCTGATCGAGCCGGTGCTCGACGCCTTCACCTGCGAGACGGGCATCGAGATCGCGGTCCGCTGGGGCGACTCGGTCGACCTCGCCCTCCTGCTGGGCGAGGAGGGTGAGCGGAGCCGGGCCGACGTCTTCCTCTCCCGCTCCCCCGGTCCGGTCGGCTTCCTCGAGGGCGAGGGGCTGCTGACCCCGCTGGCGCCCGAGGTGCTCGACCTGGTCAGCGACGAGAACCGCTCGGGCCAGGGCACCTGGGTCGGGTTCTCGGGCCGCAAGCGGGTCCTGGTCCGCAACGTCGACCTGGTGGGCGACGACGAGCTCCCGGCCTCCGTGTTCGACCTGACCGATCCGCGCTACGAGGGCCAGGTGGCGATCCCGGCGACGAACGGCTCCTTCGTCGACTGGTTCACGGTGTTCCGCGACCAGTACGGCGACGAGGTCGCGACCGAGTGGCTCGACGACATGGTGGCGAACGGCGCCCGGCCCTACGCCAACAACCGCTCCATCGTCGACGCCGTCAACCGGGGGGAGATCGAGATGGGGCTCGTCAACCACTACTACACGTTCCAGGAGGCGGCGGCGTCGGCCGACGGGCTGCGGGCGGCCAACCACGAGCTGGCCGACGACGACATCGGGTCGCTGCTGATCATCACGGCGGCGAGCGTGACCTCGATGAGCGAGCGGACCGAGGAGGCGAACGAGCTGGTGGCCTACCTGCTGAGCGAGCCGGTCCAGCGGTACTTCAGCGACGAGACGTTCGAGTACCCGTTGGCCGCCGGGGTCGAGCCGCTCGACATCCTGCCGCCGCTGACCGCCCTCGAGATCGGCAGCGTCGACTTCGACAATCTCGGCGGCGGCTTCACCATCACCAACGAGATCATCGAGGCCAGTGGCATCCTCGACGGCTGACGTCGCAGTCGCTGTTGGGCGACTCCCGCCGGTCGGGCCGAGGCCACCGCTCGGGCTCCGGGCGGCCAGCCTCCTGCTCGGCGCCCTCTTCGCCCTCCCCGCCGCCTACCTGATCTGGCGGACGTTCGCAGCCGACTCCGATCCGGCCGGCCTGGTCCTGACCGGGCGGACGCTCGACCCGCTGCGCCGGACGCTGCAGCTGGCGGGCCTGGTCTCGCTCACCGCCATGCTGGTCGGGACGGCGCTGGCCTGGCTCACGACCAGGACCGACCTGCCCGCCGCCCGCCTGTGGCGGGTGTTGCTGCCGCTCCCGCTGGTTGTGCCGACCTTCGTCGGCGCGGCGGCGATGATCCGGACGGTCAACCCGGGCGGACTGCTCGACGACCTCGTGTCCGCCGTCGGCATCGGCACGACGCCCGAGTTGCGAGGTCTGACCGGGGCCTGGCTGGTGCTGACGCTCTTCACCTACCCCTACGTGTACCTGCCGGCGGCCGCCCGCTTCCGCCAGCTGCCCGGCTCGCTCGAGGACTCGGCCCGGGTCCTCGGTGACGGACCCTGGCGGACCTTCGGTCGGGTCTGCCTGCCCCAGGCCGCACCGGCCATCGGCGCCGGGACGGTGCTCGTGTTCCTCTACGCCGTCAGCGACTTCGGCGCCGTGGTGCTGCTCCGCTACGACACGCTGACCCGGGCCATCAACACCAGCTACCTGACCGACCAGGCCGTCGCCCTCGCCCTGAGCTCCGTGCTGCTGGCGCTGGCCGCAGTGGTCGTGGTGGCCGAGCGCTGGCTCTCGGCCCGCGCCGACCACCGGCCGACGACCGGGGCGACGCGGCCGATCGTGTACCCGTTGGGCCGGTGGCGGCTGCCGGCGCTCGGGCTCGTCGTCGGTTGGGTGGCGGTCGCGCTCGGCGGCCCCCTCGCCTCGCTGGTCGACTGGTCGCTCGGGGGGCTGATCCGGAGCCGTGGCGGGGGGCGTGGCCTGACGATCGACGGCGGCGACGTGGTCGGGGCGACGTGGGGCAGCCTCCAGGTCGGCGTGCTGGCGGCCGGCGTCGCCATCGCCGCCGTCCTCCCGATCGCCTACCTGAGCGCCAGGCACCGGTCGACGATCGGGACGGTGGCCGCTGCTCTCGTCATCAGCACGTTCGCCCTCCCCGGGCTCCTCGTCGCCCTGTCGGTACGGTTCTGGACGCTGCCCGTCTGGGCCGACGCCGTCGTCGGCGACACGATGGCGCTGCTGATCTTCGCCTACGTCGTCCGCTTCGGCTCGCTGGCGATGGGCGTCACCCTCGTCGCCGTCCGGTCCGTCCCGCCGCGGCTCGGCGACGCCGCAGCCACGCTCGGCGCCGGACGCTGGCGCCGGCTCCGAACCGTCGACCTGCCGATCATGGTTCCGGGGCTCAGCGCCGGGGCCGGCCTGGTGCTGCTGTCGGTCATGAAGGAGCTGCCGATCTCGCTCCTCGTCTCCCCCCTCGGCTACTCGAACCTCGCCACCCGGATCTTCCTCTCGTTCCAGGATGCGTTCGTCGCCGAGGCCGGGATCCTCGCCCTCGTGCTGGTGGCGCTGTCGTTCGTGCTCTCGTGGTTCCTGGTCATCCGTCGGGCCGACCACCTGTAGCCGTCCCGGCCCGCCGGCGGCGGTCGCCGATCCGCGGTCCGGCAACTGGACCGCTTGGTCAAGTTCTCGGTAGCCTGCGCTGGAGCGCGGCCGAGACCGGCCGGCACGGAATCACCCAGCGAACACCCAGCCAAGACCCCAGCCAAACGGAGGCAGTCCCCCATGGCCGAGCCCGTCATCGTCGCCACCGCCCGCAGCCCCATCGGGCGAGCCTTCAAGGGCTCGCTCAAGGAGGAGCGGCCGGACGACATCACGTCCCAGATCGTCACCGCCGCCCTCGACAAGGTCCCCGAGCTCGATCGTGCCGAGATCGACGACCTGATGCTCGGCGTCGGCTCCCCGGCCGGCGAGCAGGGCTTCAACGCCGCCCGGGTCGTCGCCCTGCTGTCCGGGCTCGACGACGTCCCCGGCGTGACCGTGAACCGGTACTGCTCCTCGTCGCTGCAGACGATCCGGATGGCGGCCCACGCCATCAAGGCCGGCGAGGGTGACGCCTTCGTCGCCGCCGGCACCGAGTTCGTCAGCCGCTACGGCAGCGGTGCCGCCGATCCGGCGTCGGCCCAGAACGTGAAGTTCGACGAGGCCAAGACCAGAAGCGAGGAGCGGTCGGCCGGCGGGGCCGAGCCCTGGACGGCGCCGGAGGGCCTGCCCGACATCTACATCGCCATGGGCCAGACGGCCGAGAACGTGGCCCAGAAGTTCGGCGTGAGCCGTGAGCGGCAGGACGAGTGGGGTGTCCGCAGCCAGAACCGGGCCGAGGACGCCATCAACCGTGGCTTCTTCGAGAACGACATCACCCCGGTGACCCTGGCCGACGGCTCGACCCTGGCCACCGACGACGGCCCCCGGGCCGGCACGACCCTCGAGGCCGTGAGCCAGCTCAAGCCGGTGTTCCGCCCAGACGGCACCGTGACCGCGGGCAACGCCTGCCCGCTCAACGACGGCTCGGCTGCCGTCGTGGTCATGAGCGACACCCGCGCCGCCGAGCTCGGCATCACCCCGCTGGCCCGGATCATCGCCTCCGGGGTGACCGGGCTCAACCCCGAGATCATGGGCGTCGGCCCGATCGAGGCGGTCCGTCAGGCCCTGGGCCGGGCGGGCATGACGATCGACGACATCGACCTGGTCGAGATCAACGAGGCCTTCGCCTCCCAGGTGCTGGCGTCGGCAGACGAGCTCGGCATCGACCACGCCAAGCTCAACGTCAACGGCGGGGCGATCGCCCTCGGTCACCCGTTCGGCATGACCGGGGCCCGGATCATGACCACCCTGATCAACGGCCTCGAGGACGCCGACAAGACGATCGGCCTCGAGACGATGTGCGTCGGCGGCGGCCAGGGCATGGCCATGATCATCGAGCGCCTGTAGCTCACCGGCTCCGGGCCGGCTGGCCCATCGACCGAACGGACCGGGGGTCGGCACGGCCGGCCCCCGGCTCGCGCCCTGGCTCACATCCGGGTGGTCGGCGGCCTGTCGGCGAGCCGGCGCCGACCCGTCGGCCCTACTCGAGCTCGACGGCCACGATCTCGCAGGTGACCTCCGGGTTGCCAACGGCATCGAGGTTCCAGAACACGTGGCTCTCCTCGACCCGGACCGTCTCACCCGGCCCGATGCCGTACGCCGACATCCCGGCCCAGTCCTCGTCGACCCGAACGCCGTCGCCGTCGACGACTGCGACGTAGACCTCGGCGTCGACCCGGCGGTCGCCGGTGTTGGTCACGTCGACGGCGACGGCGTGCCAGCCGCCGTCGAGCGTGCAGTCGGTCAGCTCGGCGTCGTCGATGGCGGCGATCGACGCCGGGTCGGTTGCGGTGACCAGGAAGGTCTCGATCTCGCAGGCCACGACACCGTCCTCCAGCGGGGGCACCCCGGCGCTCACGACCGCCCCGGGGGCGACGCCCTTGACCAGCGCGAGCTGCTCACCGATGCGGACCCCGTCGGCGTCGAGGTGATGGACGTGGATCCGGTAGTCGCGATGGCCGGCGTCGGGGTTGGTCAGGACCACCTGCTCGGTGACGCCCGTCGCGCATGGCAAGGCGGCGACGTGGGCCTCCGCTGGCGACACCGGCCCGGCCCGATCGGCGGTACCCCCCGAGCCGCCGCTCGGGTCGCCGCCCGAGTCGACGTCGACCCCGTCGCCGATCTCGACGCCGTCCCCGATCCGCACGCCGCCGTCGCCGTCCCCGTCGCCGCCCCCGCTGACGTCGCCGTCGGTGACGGCCTCACCGTCGTTTCCGGCGCTGACCGCCTGGTCGATGGCCGCCGGCTCGTCGTCGCCCCGCGTGAGCACGAACCAGCCGACGGCCAGCAGCGGTACCGCGACGGCTGCGGCCACGGCGGCGAGGAGCCGGGCCGGCGGGCCGGAAGGCGACGACGGGGCCCGAGCGGGCGACGGCCCGGCCGGCGGTGCTGCGGCACCGGGATCGAGCGGCGGACCGGCGGCCGGCGGCCCGTCCGCAACCGGCGTCGAGGGCGGCGCCGCCCAGGGGCCGGCGCCGGCGGCACCGGTCGGTCCGCTGGGACCGGTCGGCGCGGCCACCGGCCGGTCGACGGTCCGCGTCGCCGTCGGGTCGGTCGGGGTCGGCCCGGATCCCGTCGGCCCCGGACCGTACCGGTCCGGCTCGGCCGGGCGGGTTGCCGCCGGTCCACCCGCCGGCGGTGGCCAGGCCGACGGCCGATCGGTGACCAGCGTTGTCGCCGACATCGGACGGGGCGGCGCCGCGGTGAGCGCCGGGACGTCGCCGAGTCGTCCGAGCTGGTCACGCAACTGCCGTGCCGTCGGCCGCCGCTCCGGCTCGGTCACCAGCGCACCGGCGATCCACGCGGCCCATGGCCCCGAGATCCGCCGGTCCAGCTCGGGCGGCGACGAGGTGACGGCGTTCACCAGCGCCAGGCCGCTCCCGCCGTGCACGGTCCGACCGGTCACCAGCAGGTGGGCCAGGACGCCGATGGCGTAGACATCGCCCGCCGCCGTGGCCCGGCCCGTGGTGAACAGCTCGGGAGCCATGAACCGGGGGGTGCCGACGATCTGGTCGCCGCGGTGGTAGGACCCGGTGGCCGTCACCTCCCGCATCAGGCCGAAGTCGGCCAGCTTCCACGCCCCGTCGCCCCACAGGACGTTGGCCGGCTTGAGGTCCCGGTGCACGAGCTGGCGCTCGTGGAGGTGGACGAGCCCGTCGAGCACGTCCGACAGCACGGCCGTCGCCTCCGGCCCGTCGAGCGGCCGGGCCGGTGCCTCGCCGCCCGGGTCGAGCCCGCGGTGATCGGCGGCCGCCGCCAGGCGGTCGCCGAGCGACCGGTCGCAGCGCTCGGTCACGAGGAACGGGTGGACGTCGTCGCCGATGGCGTGCAGCCCCGAGTCGAGGTAGCCGACGAGGTTCTGATGACGCAGCTGCGCCATCTGCTTGACCTCACGCAGGAACTCGCTCCGCTCGAGCGGGGTCGTGTTGGCGTGCAACAGCTTGACCGCAGCATCACCGATGGCGATGTCGGACTCGTCGTGGCAGGCGAACACCTGACCGAAGCCGCCGCGGCCGATCAGCTCGGTCACGCGCCAACGATCGCCGATCACGGTCCCGACGATGGATGCTTCGGTCACTCGCTCGCCTCCGGCTCCGCACCGTAGTGGTCGAGGGGGCCGTGAGCGACCGGGCCCGCCGGCCGACCACGGTCGAAACCGACCGATCCGGTGGTCCGGGGCCACGACAGGAGCACTTTTGGTGAAAATTGCCTGTAACCAGCGACGTGATTTGGGTGTCTAATCGTCTTGAATACTCTCCCCATGGAACCCCGGGCCGCTGACGCGGTTCGGGGTTCTGTCGGTACCGGCCCCGATCGGCGGCAACATGGAGGGATGGACCTCGCCCGCCACCTCCGATCCTGGTCGGCCTTCGAGCTCGGCCGGCTGTTGGAGCTGCGCCCCGACCTGCTGCCGGCGACCGACCGGGGCATCGACGCGGTGGCCCGCAAGGCGGGGACCACCACGTCGCTCGGGCGGGCGCTGGTGGCGGCCGACGTCGGGATGCTCGTCGTCGCCGAGGCGCTCGTCGCCATCGAGCCGGCGACCGTCGACGAGCTCGACGGGCTCATCGGCACCGACGATCCCCTCGCCGTCGTCGACGCCGTCGAGCGCTTGCGCCATCGGGGCCTCGTCCTGGTCGATGGCGGCGTCGTCCGGGCCGTCGGCGCGCTGCCCGACCTGCTGCACCGTCCGCTCGGGCTCGGCCCGTCGTTCGCCGAGCTGGCCGACCACCTGCCGTCCGGCACCCTGGAGCGCCTGGCCGCCGACACCAGGGCCGAGGGCGGCCGCCGCTCCCCCACCATCCGGGCGGTGGCCCGCCGGCTCCGGGAACCGGCCGTCATCGACGACCTGCTCACCGGCGCCCCGGACGGCGCCGCCGACCTGCTCGACGACCTCACCGCTCGTCGATCGCCGGTCATCCCGCTCGACCCCGGCCACTCGTATCGCAGCGTCGACCTCGACGATCCCCTCGGCTGGCTGCTGCATCGCGGCTTCGTGGTGGCGGTCAACGACCGGGTGGCCGAGCTGGTGCGGGAGGTGGCGATCGCCGCCAACCCGGCGGGCCTCGCTCCCGGTGCGGCGCTGCGGCCGGTGGCCGTCGAGTCGGTGCCCGGCATCGATCCCGATCTGGCGGCCGGACGGGCCGCCGACCGGGCCAACCGCAGCCTCGATGGCGCCGAGGGTCTCCTGCGGGCGGCCGAGCGGGGCGAGATCTCGGTCAGACGGGCCGGTGGCGTCGGGCCACGGGAGCTCAAGCGGCTCGCCCGGGGCGCCGGCCTCGACGAGACCGAGATCGTCCGCCTCCTCGAGCTCCTGCTGGCGGCCCGGCTCATCGTCGTCGACCGCACGTCGGTCCGGGCCAGCGACCTGGCCGACCGCTGGTGGCGGCTCCCCCGTCCGCGGCGCTACCTCGCCCTGGTCCGGGCCTGGGTCGGCGCCGACCACTTCCTGTCCCGCGGGCTCGATCCCGACCCGGACGAGACCGGCGGCATCGCCGCGCTCGGGGCGAGCGAACCGGTGGCTGCGACCGCCTCGGCCCGCAGCACGACCCTCGACACCCTGGCCGAGGTCAGCCCGGGACAGGCCTGGCAGGCCGACCAGGTGGCGGAGGCGATCGTCTGGCAGGCCCCGAACCTCTGGGGCCCCGGCCAACCCCCGCCCGAACAGCTCGTTCGCTGGACGATCGCCGAGGCCGAGCTCCTCGGCCTCGTGGCCGACGAGGCGCCGACCCCGCTCCTGCTGGCGCTGCGATCGGGCGACGAGGCCGACCTGGCGACGGCGGCGACGACCGCGGTCACCGACGACCAGACGACGGTCGTGCTCCAGGGCGACCTGACCGCGCTCGCCCTCGGACCCCTCGCCCCCTCGGTCGCCGATCCGCTGGCCCAGATGACCGACCGCGAGACCGGCGACGGTCAGGCCGTGGTGTTCCGGTTCAGCGAGGCCTCGGTCCGTCGCGCCTACGACGCCGGATGGACGGCCGAGACGATCGCCGCCTTCCTGGACCGGCACGCACTGGCCGGCATCCCCCAACCGCTCGAGTACCTGCTGGCCGACGTGGCCCGCCGCTACGGCACCGTGACCGTGCTCGCCGCCGCATCGGTCGTGGTGACCGACGACGACGTCGGCGCCGTCGAGATCGCCAGCCATCGGCGAGCCGGCGCCCTCGGACTCCGCCTGATCGCCCCGACCGTGCTGCTGTCGCCACTCGACCCGGTGGCCGTGACCGAAGGGCTTCGGGCGGCCGGGTTCCTCCCGGTGCTCCGGGGCGAGAGCATCGAGGTCGGTCGAGCAGCGGGACCCGGTTCGGCCTCCGGCGCCGGGCGGCCCGACGACGATCGCCCGAGCGGCGACCTGCCGGCCGACTGGACCGGCCCGCCGCTCCCCGTCGCGCCATTCCCCGACGAGGTGGCCGATGCCGTGTCCGCCCTGCTCGACGAGGGCACCGACGCCGACGTGAACGCCGATGGGGCCGTCGGGACGGTGGCCGCCGACCTGGCCGGGGCATGGGGCCGCCCGGCCCGCCTGATCGTGACCGCCGCAACCGGGCCGCCGGAGCTGACCGGCACGATCGTCGGCGTCGGACCCGTCGTCTCGGTGCTGACGGCTTCCGGCGTCGTCGAGCTGGCGGCGTCGGCGGTCCGTTCGGTCGAGCGCCTCGACGAGCCCTAGGAACCGCGATGACCGGCCGACACGCGGGGCCGCTGGTGGCGGCCGGCGGCGACACGCTCCTGCTCCAGCTCGACCATCCCGACGCCGACGACGCCAGACGGGCCCTGACCCGCTTCGCCCACCTGGAGCGGGCCCCCGGCCTGGTCGACACGTACCGGCTGACCGACCTCGGGCTGTGGAACGCCAAGGCCGCCGGTCTCGACGCCGGCACCGTGCTCGACACGATCGAGGCGCACAGCGGCGCACCGGTGCCCCGGGTCATGGTCGAGCGGATCGCCGAGTCGATGGACCGCTTCGGACCGGTCAGGCTCGACGACGGTGAGGCGGCCGGCGGTGCGGCCGCCCGGCTGCTGCTGTCGACCGATACGGCGGAGCTGCTCGATGAGCTGCTCGGCGATCCGGCCGTCGTCGAGCGGGTCGGTACCCGGCTCGACGCCACGACGGCCTCGGTCGACCCGATCGACCGCGGCCCGCTGAAGCTGGCGCTGACCCGGCTGCGGTGGCCGGCCGACGACCGGGCCGGGCTGCATCCCGGATCGCCGCTGGCCCTCGACCTCGAGCCGGAGACCGAGCTGCGGCCCTACCAGCGGCAGGCGGTCGAGTCGTGGCTCGGGGCCGGTACCGGCGTCATCGTGCTCCCCTGTGGGGCCGGCAAGACCGTCACGGCGCTGGCTGCGGTGGCCGAGACCAGCACCACAACGCTGATCCTGACGACCGGGGCGGCATCGATGACCCAGTGGGAGCGGGAGCTGGAGCGATTCACCACCGTGTCGGCCGACGACGTGGGTCGCTACGGCGGGGGTCGGCGGCAGGTCCGCCCGATCACGCTGGCCACCTACCAGATGCTGGCCACCCGCAGGAACGGCGAGTTCCGCAACCTGGCCCTGATCGACGACCACGACTGGGGCCTCGTGATCTACGACGAGGTCCACCTGCTCCCCTCGGCCGTGTTCGGGCTCACCGCGGGGATCCAGGCCCGGCGTCGGCTCGGCCTCACCGCCACGCTGGTCCGGGAGGACGGCCGGGAAGCCGACGTGTTCACCCTGATCGGCCCCCGCCGATTCGACGTCCCGTGGACCGACCTCGAGCTCCAGGGCTGGATCGCCCCGGCCCGCTGCACCGAGGTGCGGGTGGTGCCGGACGCCGACGAGCGCATGGACCACGCCAGGGCGACGGGCGCGGCCAGGGCCAGGGTGGCGGCCGGCGTCCGGGCCAAGCTCGACGTCGTCGAGACCCTGCTCGAACGGCATCGTGACGAGCCGACCCTCGTGATCGGCACCTACCTCGACGGGCTGACCGAGATCGCCGACCGCCACGGGCTCCCGCTGGTCACCGGCGAGACCCCGGAGTCGGCCCGCGGCGAGCTGTTCGACGGCCTCAGGCGGGGTGCGATCGACACCCTGGTGCTGTCGAAGGTCGGCAACTACAGCCTCGACCTGCCCGAGGTCTCGGTCGCCATCCAGGTGTCGGGCACGTTCGGTAGCCGGCAGGAGGAGGCCCAGCGGCTCGGCCGCCTCCTCCGCCCGAAGGCCGACGGTCGCCAGGCCAGCTTCTACACGGTGGTGGCGAGGGACACCGTCGAGCAGGAGCACAGCGCCCACCGCCAGCGGTTCCTCAGCGAGCAGGGCTACCACTACGAGATCGTCGACGCCGCCGACCTCTGAACCGCCCGGCCAGCGACGGGCAGGTCAGTTCGAGGGGCCGACCTGGAGGCAGCCGTCGACCGTGGAGTCGAAGAACTCGTTGAAGCCGGGGATCCCATCCGGCCCGTCGAGGAACTCGATGTCGGGGGCGGCCGACAGCTTGCCGAGGGCGTCCTGGTCCTCGCCGTACCGGTCGAAGACGGCGGTGCTGATGCAGTCCGCCTCCTCGGCGGTGAGGTTGTCGCCCCGGGTCAGGATCTCGTTGAACTCCTCCTGGGTGCCGGGCCCACCACCGCAGGCGGTGGCCAGGAGCGCCACTGCGGCAACGATCGCCGCCAGGGGACCGACCCGTCTGGCGCGGCGGATCGCAGGGCGGCCGGTGGCGTCGGCGGTGGAGGCGACCGAGGTCATGGCCAACCTTTCTACACGGCTGGCTGCGCCATTCCTCGCCGGGCCGGCACCGGGCCGCCTGCGCCTCGGCCCGGCTCTCGGGTGCGGGTCGCGGTGCGGGGACCAGGTCTCGGTCGAGGTGCTAGGCCAGTTCGGCGGCCCAGGGCGGGTCGGCGCCGAGTCGGCCGACGGTCACCGCCGCGGCCCGGACACCGAACTCGACGATCGACCGCCACCGATCGGCGCCGACCCGGTCGAGCGCCGGGCGGGTGACGACGCCGTCGAGCAGGAGCTGCGACAGCACCGCCCCCGAGAACGAGTCGCCGGCGCCGACCGTGTCGGCCACCTCGACCGTGGCCGCCGGCACCGAGAGCGTCGCACCGTCGGCCAGGTGGACCTCGACCCCGTCGGGGCCGACCGTCCGCAACACCACCCCGACCCCCCGGTCGAGCAGCGACGCCGAGTCGGTCCCCATCCAGTCGAGGTCCTCGTCACTCGCCTTGATCACGTCGGCCCGCTCGAGCCACGGGTCGGCAACCGCGAGCCACCGCTCGCGGCTCGGGAACACCTGGGGGCGGATGTTGGGATCGAACGACACCAACCCGTCGAAGGTCGGCAGCAGGCCGGCCAGGACTCCGGCGGTGGTACCCCGGAAGATGCCGAGCGTGCCGGCGTGGAGGATGTGGGGGCCGGGGCCGAGCGGCCCGAGGTCGACCGCGGTCATGCTGGCGTCGGCCGTGCCGTCGCCCTCGAAGCGGAAGGACTGGACCGGAGCGGTGGTGACGACCGCCCGGGCGGTCGGCTCCGGGCCCCGCTGGGCCGCCCGCAGGTCGACGCCGGCGTGCTCGAGGTGGGCCCAGATGGTGTCGCCGGCTTCGTCGGTGGAGACCCGCCCGACGAACGCCGTCGGCACCGCCAGCCTGGCCGCGGCCACTGCGGCGTTCATCGGCCCGCCGCCGGGGACCGACCGCTCCTCGCCGTCGACGGTGATGACGTCGACCAACGATTCGCCGGCGCAGATGATCCGGGGCTCGACCGGAGCGTCGATCACCACACCCACCGGGTGGCCCGTGGGCCGAAGTCGTCCGGCCGCTCGATGATGCCGAAGGCCCGCTCCGGTCGGACCAGGAACAGGCTGACCCCGGCCAGGAACTCCCGCAGCTGCTCCTCACTGGCCGCCTGATCCTGCTGCTGGGCCTCCTCACCGGCCCCGTACTTGGCCGCCCAGGCGGCCACGATGTCCGGGTGGTCGTCGGCCGGCTCCTCGCTGGCCACGCCCTCGACCACCACCACCTCGACCGTGTCCTCGCCGGTGATCGTGACCCGGGGGTTGGCCCGCAGGTTCCTCGCCTTGCGGGCGTTCGGCGCACACGAGAAGGCGAAGCGCTCGTCTGCCGGCATCCAGATCCCCCACACGGGCATGGCGTGGGGCCTGGCATCGGCCGAGGCCGTCACCACCCAGAAGTTGCGGCTTCGCTCCAGCCGCTCGGAGGCCCAGGCCCAGTCGAGGACGCCATCGAGCTCGTCGGGGACGCCGTAGTCGGCCATGTCGGGGCGCTCTGCACGCGGCATGGCCGACACTGTACCGATCTAGGATGACGCCGTGCCCGGCCACCGCCATCCCCGGCCAGACGCCCGCCCGACGCCCCAGGTCGGGGCCGTGGACCCGGCGACGCCACCAACGGTGAGCCGGCGGACGGCACTCGGGCTCGGCGCCGCGGTGGTGGCCGGTGCGGCCCTCGGCCAAGCCAGGCCGGCGGCGGCCGGCCCCGGCACCGGGGCGGCTGCCGGCTCGGGACTCGACGAGGTCGCGGTCGACGCCGCCGTCCTCGACCGCCTCCGTCCCGAGATCGGGACCCGAGATGCCTGGGGCGCCGATCTCCCGGTGACCGGCCCGATCGAGATCGAGGACGACGTCCGGTTCCTGCTGGTCCATCACACCGCGTCGACCAACGCCTACGCACCAGACGAGGTCGTCGACCAGATCCGTGGTTTCCATCGCTTCCACACCGGCCCGGAGAAGGGCTGGCCGGACGTGGCCTACAACTTCTTCGTCGACCGCTTCGGGGGCATCTGGGAGGCGAGGGCCGGCAGCATCGCCGGAGCGGTCCGGGGCGACGCCACCGGCGGCTCCCAGGGCTTCGCCCTGCTGTGCAGCCTGATCGGCAACCATGCCGAGGAGGCGCCGACCGAGGAGGCGGTGACCTCGCTGACCGCCCTCCTCGCCTGGCTCGGCGAGCGCCACGGCATCGACACCGAGCCGGGGGCGACCGTGTCGTTCGAGTCGCGGGGATCGAACCGCTGGCCGACCGGCGCCCTCGTCGAGGCCACGACGATCGCCGGCCACCGTGACATGTCACAGACGACCTGCCCCGGTGACTTCGGCTACCGGCTCGTGTCCGACCGCCTGCCCGGGGCCGTCACCGATCTCCGGCTCGCCGCCCGGTCGGCGGTGACCGCCGCCTCGGCCCCGCCGGTGACCCCGGTCGCCCCGGGCACGTCGACGACCCGGACGACGAGGCCAACGGCCGAGCCGGAGCCGGTCGACGACGGTGGGAGCGGCGACGACCGGGCCGCCCCGACGCTCGGCAGCGAGCCGGCGGACGGCGAGGCCGTCGACCCGGCGACGGCGATCGCGGCGGCCGCCGCCGTCGGTGTCGCTGCGGCCGGGACGGCGGCGATGGCGGCCAGACGGCGCTCGAACCGGCGCCCGACCTGATCCGGCCAGGCGACGGACCGGAGTCGGCGAACCTCAGCGGGACGACACCGCGGCGTGCCCGGCGTCGGCCAGCGCCTGCCGGAGCGACTCCAGGTTGGCGTCGAGCACGGCGGCGTCCGGGGACGTCTCGGCCTCGGCGAAGTCGAAGTCGGCCATCGACTGGGCCGGGATCACGTGCAGGTGGACGTGCGGCACCTCGAAGCCGGCCACGAGCAGCCCGATCCTGGCCGGCCGGAAGACGGTCCGCTGGGCCCGGCCGATCGCCTGACCGACGGTCATCAGGTGGGCCGCGAGCTCGGGCTCGAGATCGGTCCAGTGGTCGACCTCGGCCCTCGGCACGACCAGGCAGTGGCCGTTGGCCAGCGGCCGGACGTCGAGGAAGGCGACGCACCGGTCGTCCTCCCAGATCATCCGGGACGGGATCTCGCCATCGATGATGCGGGTGAAGATCGTCGGCATGGCCGACAGCCTAGGAGCCTCGCCGAACCGCCGCGAGGCCGACCGATTCACCCTTGCCAAACGAACGTCCGTTCGGTACGGTGACGGACGAGCTAGCTGCCCGGGTACCGGTCCGTGACTGCATCGAGAGCGGACCGGTACCCGAATCTCCTCATCGTCGCCGACGGCGAGGCCATGCGCCAGCGCTCGGACGCCCGGTTGGCACCGGGGGTCGACTCCGGCCGGCTCCGGCCGATGGGAACCGATGAGCCTCCGTCCGCATGCCGCCGCCGTCCCCGCCGAGGACCGGTTCGAGGCCGGCGTCCGCCGGATCCGGGCTCGCGAGCTGGAGGCGCAGGGCCGTCGGGCGCTCTGGCGGGCCCACCACTGGCCCGCCGACTACACGACCCACTGCGTCCGCATCGGCGACCGCCACTGGTGCCGTCGGTGCCTGGCGCTGTACCCGCTCGGCTTTCTCGTCGCCGCGCTCTCGGCCGCCGGCCTGCCGCCGTGGCCGCCGTCGGCCGACCCGGCACTCATCTGGCTGCTCTGCCTGCCCGGCACCGTTGCCTTCGTCGGCGAGGCCGTCGGCGCGTTCGCCTACCGGACCCGGTGGCAGGTCGGGGCGACGCTGCTCACCGCCGTCGCCTTCGGGCGGGGGCTCGGCTACGAGCTGGACGAGCGCTGGAGCCCCGAGTTCTGGCGACCGGTCGCCGTGTTCGGCGGGATCTGGTTCCTCGCCTCGGTGTTCCGCGTCCAGACCGTCCGCCGGACCTGACCGCACCGCACCGGACGACCGGGTCCGCCGATCGCTCCTGCCGGGCGACCACCGGGTAGGTTGTCCAGTCCCATGGACCTGACGGCAGCCGACGTGTGGCTCTGCGAGTTCCCGCTGGTCGAGCCCTTCGCCGCCTCACACGGGACCACGAGCGCCAGAACGGTGGCGATCGTCAGGCTGCGGTCCGGCGACGTCGAGGGGTGGGGCGAGTGCTCGGCCCTCCCGGCCGCCACCTACACCGCCGAGTCGGCCGCCGGCTGCTTCGAGCTGCTGGCCACCGAGCTGCTCCCCGCCGTGCTGGCCCTGCCGACCGCAGCCGACCCGGCGTGCGGCACCCCGGGCACCGGCTCGGAGCCGGACGACGAGTTGTCGGCACTGCGACGGACCCGCCCCGATGCGCCGATGGCGCTGGCCGCCATCGAGATGGCCCGGCTCGACCTCCGCCTGCGGGGTGCCGGCCGATCGCTGGCCGACCACCTCGGCGTCACCCGGGCCAGGGTCCCGGCCGGGGTCAGCCTCGGCCTTGACACGCCGGACGGCGTCGTGGCCAGGGCCCGCTCGCTGGTGGCCGACGGGTATCGCCGGCTGAAGGTCAAGATCCAACCGGGCCACGACGCCGCGGTGCTCGACGCCCTGCGCTCCGACGACACCGTCGAGCGATCCGGCGCCGAGATCCAGCTCGACGCCAACGGCGCCTACGGGCCGGACGACCTCGACCTGCTGGTCGACCTGGTGCGGAGCGGCGCCTCCGCCCTGGAGCAGCCGCTGGCGACGAGCCACGTCGACGCCGCGGTCGAGCTGGTCACCCGCCTGGACGAGCTCGCCGCCCGAGCCGGCCGGCGCCCGGTGCCGGTGGTGGCCGACGAGGCCGTCGCCAGCGTCGGCGACGCCATCACCCTGGCCGACCGCGGTGCCCTGTCCGGCGTCTCGATCAAGCCGGCGCGGGTCGGCGGTCTGACCGAGGCCCGCCGGCTTCACGACCTGTGCGTCGAGCGGGGTCTGGCCGCGACCGCCGGCGGGATGCTGGAGACCGGGCTCGGTCGGCACGCCCTCGCCGCGCTGGCCGCCCTGCCCGGCTTCGACCTGACCGGCGACCTCTCCCCCGCCGGCCGGTGGCTGGCCGCCGACGCCTGGCCCGACCTGCAGCTCATCGACGGCGAGATCGTGGTCCCCACCGGTGCCGGGGTCGCCCCGCCCCCCGACCGGCGGCTGCTCGACGCCACCACGATCGATGGTCGGGAGATCCGGCCGTGACCCTCGCCGCTCGCACCCTCGCCCCGCAGCGGCCGGGCCCCGGCGCCCGGCGGCTCGTGCTCGCCCACGGCTTCACCCAGAACGGCGACTGCTGGGGCCCGTTCGCCGAGCGCCTGGCGGCCGAGCACGAGGTGGTCCTCGTCGACGCACCCGGCCACGGCCGGTCGGGCCACGACAGCGCCGACCTGTGGCGGGCCGCCGATCTGCTGACCGAGGCCGGCGGCCCGGCGATCTACGTCGGCTACTCGATGGGCGGCCGCACGGCCCTGCACGCCGCCATCGCCAACCCCGAGGCCGTCCGAGGCCTGGTGCTGATCGGCGCAACGCCGGGGCTGGCCACCGAGGCCGAGCGCCGGGCCCGCCGGCAGGCCGACGCCGAGCTGGCCGACCGGCTCCTGTCGATCGGCCTCCCCGCCTTCCTCGACCGGTGGCTGGCCCAGCCGCTGTTCGCCGGCCTCGGCGACGAGGCCGCAGCCCGACCGGCCAGGGAGCGGAACCGGGTCGACGGCCTGGCCGCCAGCCTGCGGCACTGCGGCACCGGCAACCAGGAACCGCTGTGGGGGCGGCTCGGCGAGATCGACGCCCCCGTGCTCGCCGTGGTCGGCGACCGCGATCGCAAGTTCACCGACATCGCCGAGCGCATGGTGGCGGCCCTGCCGATGGCGACGACGACGGCTCCGTCCGGCGCCGTCGACGGGCCGGTCGACCCCGAGGACCCCGAGCCGGCGGCCGTCGACCAGACCAGGGCGGCCGGGCGTCGGCCGGCGCTGATCTCCCTGCCGGGGACCCACGCCGTCCACCTGGAGCGCCCGGTCGACACCGCGGCCGCCATCCTGGATCACATCGCCCGCTGGTGAGCCGACGGCTCGTCGACCGGGTCCACCCTCGCCGAGCCCGAACCGATAGCTTGGCCCCGATGTCGACCACGGCCGCCACCTTCTGCGCCACCCTGGTGGACGAGTGGGTCCGGGCCGGCGTGACCGCCGCCTTCGTCGCCCCCGGCTCCCGATCGACGCCGGTCGCCCTCGCGCTCGAGGCCCGCTCGCAGACCGAGCGGCGGTTCCGGCTCCACCTGTTCCACGACGAGCGCTCCGCCGCCTTCGCCGCCGTCGGGCACGGCCTCGCCACCGGGCAGCCGGCGGTCCTGGCCTGCACCAGTGGCACCGCCGGCGCCCACTTCCACGCCGCGGTGATCGAGGCCGACCTGTCGTCGGTCCCGCTCATCGCCTGCACCACCGATCGGCCGCCCGAGCTGCTCGACGTCGGTGCGCCCCAGACCATCGACCAGAACCGGCTCTTCGGTCACTCGGTCCGGTTCTTCGCCCAACCGGGGGTGCCGGACGAGGCGATGCGCAGCTCGTGGCGCTCGCTCGGGGCCCGCCTGGTGGCCGAGGCGCTCGGCGACGGCGGTCGGCCGGGACCGGTGCACGTCAACCTCGGGTTCCGGGACCCGCTCGACGCCGCTCCGGGGCCGCTGCCGCCCGGGCGGCCCGACGGTGAGCCGTGGCATCGCGACCTCCGGCCCGGCGCCAGGCCGGCGGTGACCGACGGCCAGGTCGACGAGGTCTGGGCGGCGCTTCGCGGTCTGAGCGGTGTCGTGGTGGCCGGCCGTGGCGCCACCGACCCGGCGTCGGTCCTCGCCCTGGCCAGGCGACTCGGCTGGCCGGTCATGGCCGACCACCGCTCCGGCTGCCGGGCCGAGGACCAGGCGGTCACCCATTTCGACACCCTGTTGCGGCTGCCCGAACTGGCGGCCCAGCCGCCAGACGTCGCCCTGCGCTTCGGCGAGCCCCTGGCCAGCAAGGTCCTCAACCAGTGGCTCGACGCCCCCGACACGTTCACCGTTGCCGCGCTGACCCGGTCCCGGTGGACCGACCCGGATCGGCGGGCCGATCTCGTCGTCGAGCAGGAGGGGTTGGCCCGCGACCTCCTCGGCCGGGTCCCGACCGACTACCGCCCCGCAACCGACGCCGATCGCTGGCTCGACCTCGACCGGGCGGCCCAGGAGGCCATCGCCGACCAGCTGGCGGCCCAGCCGGAGGTGACCGAGCCGGAGGTGGCCAGGACCGTCGTCGGTGCGCTGCCGGCCGGGGCGACGCTGGTGGTCGCCTCGTCGATGCCGGTGCGGGACGTCGAGTGGTACGGGCCGAACCGGCGTGACATCCGGGTCCTGGCCAACCGGGGGGCCAACGGGATCGACGGACTCGTCGCCACCGCGACCGGCGTCGCCCTCACCGGCGCCCCGACCACCCTGTTGATCGGCGACGTCGCATTCCTGCACGACTCGTCGTCGCTGGTCGCCCTGGCCGGTCGGCCGATCGATCTCACGATCGTCGTGGTCGACAACGACGGGGGCGGCATCTTCTCGTTCCTGCCCCAGGCCACCTCGGTGGCTCCGGCCACGTTCGAGACCCTGTTCGGAACCCCGCACGGCACCGACCTGGCGGCCCTCTGCCGGGCCCACGGCATCGACGTGCGACCCTGGGGCCCCGAAGCCATGGCCGCCGCCGAGGGCGGCGTCCGGGCGGTGATCGCCCGGACCGACCGGACCGACAACGTCGAGGTCCACCGCAGCCTCGAACGGGCCGTCGCCGAGGCGGTCGCCTCGACCGTCTGGTCCTCGTCGTAGCCGACGGCCGATCGGGCCGGTCCCCGCCGACCGGGCCGCCGGACCGCCGATCGGCCGCTCAGGGCACGATCAACGCCCCGAGCATGGCCCGGAACTTGGCTCTGGTCTCGGCCAGCTCCTTGGCCGGATCGCTGTCGGCCACCACGCCGACGCCGGCCAGGAACGTCGCCCCGCCATCACCCAGCTCGGCCGAGCGGATGCCGACGGCGAACTCGCCGTTGCCGGCGGCGTCGACCCAACCGACCGGACCGGCGTAGCGACCGCGGTCGGTCCCCTCCAGCTCGGCGATCAGCGCCAGCGCATCCTTCTGCGGGCTGCCGCCGACCGCCGGCGTCGGGTGGAGGGCGGCCACCAGCTCGAGCACCGGGGCCGCGGGCCCCGACAGCCGTCCCTCGACCAGCGTCCCCAGGTGGTGCACGTTGGCCAGGGTCACGATCGACGGCTCGGGCTCGGCGTCGACGTAGCTGCAGAACGGCAGGAGGTTGTCGAGCAGCCAGTCGATCGTGATGCGGTGCTCCCACCGGTCCTTCGTCGAGCCGAGCAGCTCGGCCATCTGGCGCTGGTCGATCGCCGGATCGCTCGACCGGGCGGCGGTGCCGGCGAGCGGGTGGGCCCTGACCACGTCGCCCCGGCGCGACACCAACAGCTCGGGCGAGGCACCGATGAACCCGTCGACGAGGAACAGGATGGCCTGGGGGAACGCCCCGCCAAGCCGCTCGACGACGGCGGCGGCGTCGATCGGGTGATCGGTCTCCAGCACCAGCTCACGGGCCAGCACGGCCTTGTCGAGGTGACCACCGGCGATGCGGTCCCTGGCGGCGCCGACCACGTCGTCACGCCAGGCCTCGGGCGCCATCGGGGAGCGCAGCGAGAAGTGCGAGGGCTCGGCCGTGGCCTCGCCCGGCTCGACCACCCCGTCGGCGCCGATACCGGCATGGTCTCCCGCCGCCACAGCCTCGATGGCGTCGAGCTCGGCATCGGGATCGGGGTCGGCGGCGACGACCGTCAGCCAGCGGCGCCCACCCCGGTCGGCTCCGACCACGACGCGAGGAACGAGCAGCGAACCGGGCCGATCCGGGTCGAAGGGCAGGGCGGCGAACGCGACCGGCCCCGCCGGACCGGCGTCGGGGTCGCCCGGCGCCGTCTCGCCGGCCGACTGGTCATCGGCCCCGGCCCCGGATCGGGCCGTCGCCCCCGACCCGGTCAGGGCGGACAGGGCCGCCGCGGCGGCGGCGTGGCCACCGGGGCGGTCGATGGCCAGCTCGGCCGCGAGGCCGACGCCGGCCAGGGTCAGCCCGTCCCGGGACCACAACATCCCGGAGCGGGCACCGATCCGGCGGACCGGGAGCTCGCGATCGAGCCGGATGGTCCGAGACCGCAGATGGGGGGTGGCGGATGCGGGGGCCATGGAGCCGACGGTAGCGGACCGCCGCCGGCCGGCCGGCACTCGGACCGCGGCCGACCCGGCAGCGGCGCCGGGGTTGGTCGGGAGCCGCCGACCGGCTGGCCGCGTCGCCCCACCGGTCGGGCACACTGGCCGGGTGCAACGGACGTTCTCCGCCCCGACCGAGGCCGATCAGCGGTCGCTCTACGAGGTGATGGCCGACCTGGCCACCTACCCCGCCTGGCTCGATGTCGTCAACCGGGCCGAGCCGGCCGGCGTTCACCCCCCGACCGACGCCCATCGCCGCCGCGCCGGGGTCGACGACGCCGATGACACCGACGCCGATCCGGCATGGATCGTCACCCTCCGGGCCAGGATCGGGCCGCTGGCCCGCTCGAAGCGGCTCCGGATGGTCCGCACCGTGGCCGATGGCCATCACGTGCGGTTCGAGCGCCGCGAGCTCGACGGCCGCAACCACTCCCGCTGGGTCCTGTCGGCCCGGGTCGATCCGCTCGACGACGAGCCGTGGCGCAGCCGGGTCGAGCTCGACCTCGAGTACGGCGGATCGCTCTGGTCCGGCCTGCTCGACGGGGTGCTGCAGGCGGCGGCCGACGGCGCCACCCGCCGGCTCCAGGACTACGTCTCGGCCCGGGTCAGCCCGGGAGAAGGGGAGTCAACCACTGGTCGCTGAGGGGGTGGCGTCCCCGGTAGAGGTCGTCGACCACTCCGGCCAGCTCCCGGGCAACCGGCCCGGGGCCGTCGAACGTCCGGCCGTCGAGCCGGCCGACCGGGACGACGGGGTTGGTGGTCGAGCTCAGCAACAGCTCGTCGGCGTCGAGCACCTCGCTCCAGGCCACCGGCCGCACCTCGATCGGCACGCCGGCGTGCTGGGCCGCGTCGAGCACGATCCGTCTGGTGATGCCGTCGAGCACCGTGTCGAGCGGCGGGACGACGATCCGACCGCCGGCGACGACGAGCACGCTCAACGTCGTCGATTCGGCCAGGTCGCCATCGACCGTCCGGAACACGGTGTGGTCGAACCCCTCGGCCCGTGACCGCAGCTGCTCCCGCATGCCGGGGGTGTAGCTGGCCGCCACCTTGACCGACGGCGGCAGGATCTCGCCGGGGATCTTCGGCATCGGCGACGAGCGGACCTTGGCCGGCGCCCGCAGGACCTCGGGCACCCCGTCGCCCTCGGTTCCGCCGACGGTTGGCAGGGCCAGCACGTAGACCGAGGGCCGGAGGTCGGCCGGCATGAGCCCGACCGCCTCCTCGGTCCAGGCCGCCACCAGCTTCACCAGGTACGGCCCGGTGTGGGTGGCCCGCTGGCTGACGGCGCTGGCGTTGGCGGTGACGGTCTGGGCCACCGCCCGCTCGAGCTCGTCGAGCTCGCCGACGTCCTCCATGCCCATGAGCTCGGCCGAGCGGAGGAAGCGCACGACGTGGGGCCGGAGCCCGACGGCGCAGTGGCCCCGGTCCGTCCTGGTGACCAGCAGGACGTCGAAGACCTGGGAGCCGCGGGCCGCCATGTGGGACAGCACGTGGCAGGTGGCGTCGGCGAATGGCACGAGCTGCCCGTTGCGCCACACGACGCCCTGATCCTGCACGGCACGGATGATAACCGGTGGACCGACACCGACGGTGGTGGCCGGGTACGGCGGGTGGCGTGGGCCGGGCCGGGCCGGCCTACCCTGCCGGACATGGGTCGTCTGGTGGCGCTGGCCATCCCCCCGGGTCCGGGCTGGATCGAGGCCATCGAGCGGATCTGGGCCGACGGCGATGCGGTCGCCCCGCTCGACGACCGGCTCCCACCCCGCGAGCTCGCTCGGGTCCTGGACGCGCTGCGCCCCGGTGCCGTGCTCGAGGACGGCGGCACGATCCGGCCCCGGCCGGGCGGCGAGCCGACCGACGACGGTGACGCCCTCGTCATCGCCACCAGCGGCACCTCGGGTCGACCGAAGGCGGTGGTGCACACCCACGACTCGATCGCCGCGTCGGCCACGGCCACGTCGGCCGCACTGGCCGTCGACCCCGCACGCGACCGGTGGCTGGCGTGCCTGCCGCTCGCCCACATCGGCGGCCTGGCGGTCGTCCTGCGGTCGATGGTCACCGGCACCCCGGTCGAGGTCCATCCCCGATTCGACCCGGCGGCGACGATCGGGGCGCTCGACCGTGGCGCCACCCTGGTGTCGCTGGTGACGCGGGCCCTCAACCAGGTGCCGGCCGACCGCTTCCGGACGGTGCTGGTCGGCGGCGCCGCCCCGCCGGCGACGCTGGGCGGCAACGTCGTCGCCACCTACGGGATGACCGAGACCGGCTCCGGGGTCGTGTACGAGGGGCCCGGCCTCGGCCGCAGCGGTCCGGTGCTGCTCGACGGCCTCGAGCTGCGGATCGGCGACGCCGTGATCGGAGCCGACCGCACCGATACGGCCGGTGGCCGTACCGAGACGGGCGATGGCGATGGCGATGGCGATGGCGAGATCATGCTGCGGGGGCCGATGCTGCTCCGTTGCTATCGCCACGATCCCGATCCGTTCACCGACGACGGCTGGTTCCCGACCGGCGACCTCGGTCGCCTGGTCGACGGCCGCCTCGTCGTCGAGGGCCGCCGGGGTGACGTGATCGTGACCGGTGGCGAGAAGGTCTGGCCCGAGCCGGTCGAGCGGCTCCTTGCCGCTCGACCGGACGTGGCCGACGTCGCCGTCATCGGCCGTCCCGACCCGGACTGGGGCCACCGGGTCACCGCCGTCGTCGTGGCCGAGACCGGTCGGGCGGCGCCGTCGGTCGACCAGCTCCGCGAGACCGTCCTGGCCGAGTTGCCGGCCTGGGCTGCGCCGAAGGCGGTCGAGGAGGTGCCGGCCATCCCCCGCACCGCCCTCGGCAAGATCCGGCGAAGCGAGCTCTGACCGCGGCGTGGGCGTGAGCCCGGCCGAGGTCGGGGCCCTGGTGGTCGCCGCGTCGACTCAGGCCCGCTTGGCCAGTGCCCGCTTGGCCGGTTCGAGATCCTCGGGGTTGGTGACCCCGATCCAGCGCTCGGGTGACGACACGACCTCGACCACCATGCGCCCCGCCGCCATCAGCTCGCCGACGACGGTCGGCAGCATCGCCTCGGCCTTGGCCTCGGTTCGGTTGACGGCCAGGAAGGACTCCCAGCGCTCCTCGAAGTCGTCGTTGGCCGATGGGTGGAAGCACCAGAAGTTCATCGACACCGGCGTGTCGCCCGGGACCGGCACCCCGCCGGCGGCGAACGTGCCGTCCGGCAGGCGCTGGCAGTCCTCGGTCTCGACGATGGCGGTCAGCCGCCCGTCGACGACCTCGGTGACCGCACGGGTCACCGAGCCCGATGGCGGCACGGTGTGGCCGAGCTCGAACGCGACGTTGGCGGCGACGCCGGGGGTGAGCCCGCTGACCCGCTCGTGGCCGAGGCGGAACGTCTCGGGCCCGTAGTAGTCGTCGGCGTTGATCACGGCATAGGGCGTGTCGAGCACCTCGGCGGCGCTGAGCACGGCATGCAACGTGCCCCACGGCTTGGCCCGCTCGGGGCCGAGGTCGTCCTGGCGGACGTAGCGGACGGGGAGATCGGGCCCGTGCTGCTCGGCGATGTGCTCCCGGACGTCGGCTTCGATGTCGGAGCGGACGATGAGCACGATGTCGCCGAACCCGGCGAGGCGTGCGTCGGAGATCGACAGGTCGAGGAACGCCTCGCCAGCTGGACCGACCCGGGCCAGCTGCTTCACTCCGCCGAAGCGGCTGCCGAGGCCGGCGGCCATGATCACCAGCCGGGGCCGATCGGACGTCGTCTCGTTGGAAGGCACCTCGGTCACGGCACACATCGTTGCGTATGTGGTGACGCGAGCCAACGTTCCCGCCCAAATTCGCCCGGTGGCGGCACTACGGTCGTTCCGGTGTCGACGGTGAGACGAACCCTGCCGCTGGTGGTCGTCGCCGTCCTGGCCGTGTCGTCGTCGGCCGTCCTGGTCCGGTGGGCCGAGGCCCCGGCCGAGGCGCTCGCCTTCTGGCGGACCGCCGGCGGGGCGCTGCTCCTGGCCCCGGCGGCGGCCCGGGCCGCACGGCGCTCCGGCACCGCCGGGCCCGACCGGGGCCACTGGCTCGGCATCGCCGTCGCCGGGGTCGCCCTCGCCGTGCACTTCTCGACCTGGCTGGCGTCGCTCGAGCTGACCTCGGTTGCGGCGTCGGTCACCCTGGTGACCACCGCGCCCCTGATGATCGCGCTCGGCTGGGCCGCCGTCGGCCGCCGGCCGCCGGCCAGGACCTGGCTGGCGATCGCCGTCGCCCTCGTCGGGGTTGCGATCATCACGCTCGGCGACTCGGCGCCGGGGGGCGGCTCGTCCCCGCCCGATCCCGGTCTCGGCAACGCCCTGGCGCTCGTCGGCGCCGGGGCGATGGCGGTCTACCTGGTGGCCGGCGACCGGGTCCGCTCGGGGCTGCCGACCTCCGCCTACGCCGCCAGGGCCTACGCGGTGGCCGCCGTCGCCCTGGCCGGCTACGCCGCCGTCGCTGGCATCGACCTGTGGGGCTACGACCGGACGACCTGGCTGGCCATCGGGGGCATGATCCTGGGCCCGCAGCTGGCGGGGCACACCGTGCTCAACCTGCTGCTGGCCCGCCTCGGCTCGGTGACGGTCTCGACGCTGCTCCTGGCCGAGCCGGTCGGGGCCGGGCTGCTGGTGTGGTTGCTGTTCGCCGAGGTGCCGCCGCTGGCGGCGTTCGTCGGGGCACCGCTGGTGCTCGGCGCGGTGGCGCTGCAGCTCCGCACGCCGGCCGCCGGGGCTGCGGCCGGTCCGGTCGACGAGGAGGCGTCCGGGCTCAGCGACGCAGGTCGTCGCGGTGCTGGAAGACCCGGGCCCGCAGGGTGAACACGCTGTCGCCCGACAGCACGCCGCCGCGACCGAACAGGCGCCCGAACTGCCAGTTGGAGAGACCGAGCTCGGGCCGGTCGAGGGCGTACTGACCGTCGACCCAGCGGGTGAAGCCGTCGCCGACGAACGGGGCGTCGATCGCAGCCCAGAACGCCTCCTGCTCGTCGGTGTCGTCGGCGACGAGGCTGGCGACGAACCGGGGTGACTGGTCGTTGAACAGGGCGACGGCGTCGTCGACCGAGTCGACGACGTGGAGGGTCAGCTCGGGTGAGTCCTCCCACTCCCACTCCTCGCCGAGGCGGTCGTCGGCGATCGGCTCGGCCTTCGGCTCGTCGACGGGGCCGGCTGCCCTGGCGATGCGGACCGTGGTGTCGAACCAGCCGGCGTCGACGAACGGCCTGGCCCGGTCGGTGACGTGCAGCTTCGGCTCCGCCCCCCGGGCCGAGGCGGCGGCGTCCAGGCCGGCGAGCACCCGGGGCACCAGCTCGGGAGCCCGGGCGGCCAGCACGCAGCACGTGTTGACCGTGTTGCAGACCTTGCGGTCGAGCGAGGCGGCGACGGCGGCCTCGAGGCGGTCGGGTCGGGCGCTGGCCCCGGTGACCAGCCAGGCCCCGCCGGTGCCGTGCAGGCTCACCGGCGTGCCCTGCTGGCGGGCGACCGAGCCGAGCTGCTCGACCGCCGGTCCGCTGCCCCGAGCCACGGCCAGGGCCAGGCGGGGGTCGGCGAACAGGGCCCAGCCGGCGGCATGGGCGGCCGAGTCGACCAGCGATGCGGTGCCATCGGGGAGCCCGGCGGCCGCCAGGGCCGGATCGAGGGCGTGCTCGACGATGGCCCTGGCCGTGCCGAGGGCATCGGAGCCGATGCGGAACACGACGGCGTTGCCGCTGCGGATCACGCCGCAGGCGTCGGCGAACACGTTCGGTCGGCCCTCGAACACGAAGCCGATGACGCCGAGCCCGGCCCGGCGCTGCTCGAGCCGCCAGCCGTCGTGGTCCATGACCTCGACCGGCAGGTCGCGCCCCGAGGGGGCGTCGCGCCACATCCGGAGGCCGTCGATCATGCCGGCCCGCATCGTCGGCGACAGCTCGAGCCGGGTGGTCGAGCGGCCCCGCTCCCTGGCCCGGGTCACATCGTCGGCGTTGGCGGCGGCGATCGGCTCGAAGCGGGCATCGTCGGCCAGCGCTGCGGCGAAGGCATCGAAGAATTCCGTGATCGCCGTGTCCGGCACCGTTCCGAGCCGGGCGAAGGCGGCATTGGCCCGTTCGACGGCGCCGGCCGCCACGGCCTGCTCGCCCGCCGGGACGTGCAGCAGGTCGCCGGTCCGGTCGACGACGAGGAGCCGGTCGCCGGCTCCGAACGCCTCGGCCAGGTCGGCCGGGACCCGGGCGATCCGATCGCCGCCGTAGACGATGGGCTGGCCCGCCTCCAGCCCCTGCAGTTGCTCGCCGGTCGACCGCTCGCTCATCGGCTCAGTGTGCCAGTTCAGCGGTCGACCGGTGCCGGAATCGCCCCGGCCGGATTCGGATCCCCGATCAGTTGTAGGCCGACTCGGCGTGCTCGCTCTGGTCGAGCCCGATCTGCTCGGCGTCGTCGTCGACCCGGAGGCCGATCACCGCATCGAGGACCCGGGCGATCACGTAGGTGACGATGAAGGCGTAGAGCAGGGCGAAGACGTTGGCGAAGATCTGCTCGCCGAGCAGGCCGACGCCGCCACCGGTGAACAGGCCTTCGTCGAACGGGAGCTCCTCGCCATCGCCGACGAAGATCGACGGGTTGGCCAGGAAGCCGATCATGATGCCGCCGACGAGACCGCCGACCATGTGGACGCCGACGACGTCGAGGGCGTCGTCGTAGCCGCCACGGAACTTGGCCCGGACGGCGGCGGCGCAGGCCATTCCGGCCAGGAAGCCGACGAGGGCGGCGGCCCAGGTGCCCATGAACCCGGCGCCGGGGGTGATGCCGACGAGACCGGCGACGATGCCGGAGGCGCCGCCGAGCGACGTGGCGTGGCCGTCGACGATCTTCTCGACCAGGAGCCAGCCGAGCATGGCGGTTGCGCCGGCGATGAAGGTGTTGGCGAAGGCCTGCACGGTCACGGTGGAGACGCCGAAGGCCGAACCGGCGTTGAAGCCGAACCATCCGAACCACAGGATCCCGGCGCCGAGCATGGTCAGGGGCAGGTTGTGGGGCAGCATCGGCTCGTCCGGCCAGCCCTTGCGCTTGCCGAGCACCATGACCAGGGCCAGTGAGGCCGCCCCGGCGGCGATGTGGACAACGGTGCCACCGGCGAAGTCGAGGCTGCCCCGGTCGGCCAGGAAGCCGTCGGAGCGCCACACCCAGGCCCAGGTCGGGATGAAGACCAGCAGCAGCCAGACGGGCACGAACACCATCCAGGCCGAGAACTTCAGCCGGTCGGCCACGGCGCCCGAGATCAGCGCCGGGGTGATGCAGGCGAAGGTCAGCCCGAAGAAGGCGAGGAGCAGTGGGCTGGAGCCGTCCTCGGCCACGTGCTCGACGCCGTCGAGGAAGGCGGCGTCGAAGCTGCCGAGCCAGGTGCCGGTGCCGGTCGACGACAGGCTGTAGCCGATCACGATCCACACCACCGGCACGATGCCGAGGCAGACCATGTTCATCATCAACATGTTGAGCATGTTCTTCGAGCGGCTCATGCCGCCGTAGAACAGGGCAAGACCGGGCACCATGAACAGCACCAGGGCCGCCGAGATCAGCAGCCAGGCTGCGTCGACCGTGTTCACTCCCTAACCTCCCACGTGGTCGTCCCGCCGGGCCCCCGGGCCAGGCTCCAGTCATCTTGTGCGAGGAGTGGGACCCGTGTATTTCCAGAATGTTTCGTTGGCATTAACTCGAACCGGCATCGATCCGTCAGAAAGGTGCCAGTGATGCCGCGGGGTCGCTTCGCGCCCAGCCCGACCGGTCGGCTCCACGTCGGCAACCTGCGGACGGCGCTGGTGGCGTGGCTGGCGGCCCGGGCCGACGGCGGCCAGTTCCTCGTCCGGTTCGAGGACCTGGATCGGGGCTCGGTTCGCGACGAGCACTACGAGTCGCAGCTCGCCGACCTCGCCGCGCTCGGGCTCGACTGGGACGGGGAGGTGGTGCGCCAGTCCGACCGGATGGACCGCTACCGGGAGGCGCTCGACCGCTTGGTG
This sequence comes from Acidimicrobiales bacterium, assembly GCA_028285495.1. Classification (GTDB taxonomy): domain Bacteria; phylum Actinomycetota; class Acidimicrobiia; order Acidimicrobiales; family SZUA-35; genus JAHELU01. The sequence continues at coordinate 121,488 of JANQPB010000017.1, read as the reverse complement.
GCCGACGATGCCGCCTACCCGTGCTTCTGCAGCCGCCGGGAGATCCGCGAGGCGGCCGCCGCGCCCCACGAGGGGCGCCCATCGAGCCGCGCACCCCACGAGGGGCGCCCATCGAGCCGCGCACCCCACGAGGGGCGCTCGGCCGGCGGTGGCCAGCAGGCCGCCGGCCACAGCGGGCACCGCTACCCCGGCACGTGCCGCGACCTGTCGACGGCGCAGCGGGCCGAGCGGGGTGAGACCCGACCGCCGGCGCTGCGGTTCCGGGCCGATGGCCTGGTCAGGACCATCGACGACCACGTCGCCGGGCCCTTCACGTTCGAGCTCGACGACTTCGTGGTCAGGCGGAACGACGGCGTCCCCGCCTACCACCTGGTCGTCGTGGTCGACGACGCGGCCCAGGGCATCGAGCTGGTGGTCCGGGCCGACGATCTGCTCGAGTCGGCGGCCCGCCAGCTCGTGCTCTACGAGCGCCTCGGCCTCCCGGCGCCCGAGCACGCCCACGTGCCCCTGGTGCTCGGCCCGGACGGGAACCGGTTGGCCAAGCGCCACGGGGCGGTCGACCTCGACGACCGGGCCGAGCGGGGGCAGCGACCCGACCAGGTGCTCGGCTTCCTGGCCGCCAGCCTCGGATTGTGCGCCGAGGACCGGGCCGACTCGGGCGTGACGGCGCCGGAGCTGCTCGACGGCTTCGACCTGGCGGCGCTGCCCCGCGAGCCCCTCACGTTGCCAGACGACTGGCTGGCATGAGTCGACCGGGGCCGGTCGTCAGATCTCCTGCGAGGGGCGGCTCCTGGGGAAGTCGCTCGCCTCGTCAAGGCGGGCGATGGCCTCGGTCGAGAGCCGGTGCTCCAGCGCGCCGAGCGAGTCGGCCAACTGCTCCGGTCGGTTGGCCCCGACCAGCGGGGCGCTGACCCATGGCTTGGACCGCTGCCAGTTGATCGCAGCCTGGGCCGGCGTCAGGCCATCGTCGGCCGCCACCGCGAGCAGCGTCTCGACGATGTCCCAGTTCCGATCGCTCAGGCGGTCGGCGTTGAGCTCGGCCCGGACGCTCGCCGGCTGCGGCTCGTCCCGGCGGTACTTGCCGGTGAGCACGCCGGCGGCCAGCGGGCTGTACGGGATCATGCCGATGCCGTGCTCGACGCACATCGGGCCGAGCTCGAGCTCGACGAACGACCGGACGGGGTCGAGCAGGTGGTACTCGGGCTGGACGGAGACGAACGACTCCAGCTGTCGCCGATCGGAGACCCACAGGGCCTCCATCAGCCGCCACGCCGTGAAGTTGGAGCAGCCGAGGTAACGGACCTTGCCCTGGCGGACCAGGTCCGTGAGGGCCCCGAGCGTCTCGGCGATCGGGACGAGCGGGTCGATCCAGTGCACCTGGTACAGGTCGATGTGGTCGACCCCGAGGCGCCGGAGGCTGTCCTCGCAGGCCCGCATGATCCACCGCCGCCCGAGGCCCTCCCGCTGGTACCGGGTGCCGCGATGGTCACTGAACGACTCGCCCATGGCGGCCCGCACCTTGGTGGCGATGATCATGCGGTCGCGGTTGCCCCTGGCGGCGAGCCACCGCCCGATGATCTCCTCGGACACGCCGCCGGCGTTCGGCGGGCCGCCCTCGTTGGCCGACCAGGCGGAGTACACGTCCGCGGTGTCGATGAGGTTGCCGCCGACCTCGTCGTAGGCGTCGAGCACCTCGAAGGCGCCACGCTCGTCGACGGACCAGCCGAACTGCATGGTCCCGAGGCCGAGCGCGTACACGACGAGGCCGGAGCGGCCGAGTTGGACGTAGGGGAAGGTGTCGGACGGGCTGAAGGACATGGGATGCTCCTGTCGGGTCGGTGGCGCGTCGCGTCGAGCGAGCCGTCGCTCGACGTCGGTCGCCGGGGTTGTCTGGATCGGGCCTGGTCCCGGCCGGGTCGGCCGGGGCCGGCGTGGCGGTCCGGTCAGGGGCGGCTGCGGACGCCCCGGCCTCCGAGGGTCGGGGTGGTCGACCGCCCGGCCGTGTCGGCCGTCGGCGGCCCGGCGAGCGACCGCCGGTAGACGTCGATCTTGTGATCGATCATCTGCAGCGCATCGTCGAGCGCCGCCCGCTTGGCCAGCACCTCGACCCGGTGGGCCTCGAGCAGCTCGACCCGATCGGCCACCCCCGCATCGCCGAGCCGGACCAACTCGGCGAACCGCTTCATCTCCCGGATCGGCATCGCGGTGACCCGCAGGCAGCGCAGGACCCCGACCCAGGCCACATCATCGGCGCTGTAGCGGCGGTGGTTGCCCTCGCCCCTGGCCACCCGGTCGAGCAGGCCCTCGCGCTCGTAGTAGCGGAGCGTCTCGGCGCTGACACCACACCGCTCCGCCATCTCCATCGGCGTCAGCCACTCGTTCGTGTCGTCGAAGCTCACGATGACGAGTCAACAGCCCGGAGTGCACTCCAAGTCAAGGGGGCGATCGAGAAATGCCGGCCGCCCGCTACAGGAACAGCTCGGAGAGGGTGTAGATCACCAGCCCGGCGAGCCCGCCGACGACGGTGCCGTTGATCCGGATGAACTGCAGGTCACGTCCGACCTGGAGCTCGATGCGGTCGGCGGTCTCATCGGCGTCCCAGCGCTGGACGGTCGTGGCGATCAGGTTCGACACCTCGCCCCGGAACTGCTCGGCCACGTAGCCGATGCCGTCGACGATCCAGTGCTCGATCTTGGCCCGCAGCTCGGGGTCGGCCTCGAGCGAGCGCCCGGCGTCGACCACTGCCTCCTCGATCCGGAGCCGCAGTTGCGACTCGGGATCCTCGGTCGCCTCGAGCAGGGCCGCCTTGAGCGAGGCCCACAGGTTGGCCGACCAGGCCCGGACCTCGGGGTGGGCGAGGATCTCCTCCTTGATCTCCTCGCCCCTGGCCAGCATCGCCGGCGACGTCTTGAGGTCGGCGGCCAGCGCAGCCGAGCGCTCGTCGACCGAGAGCCGGAGCTCGTGGTTCGGGTCGTCGGCCACCTCCCGCAGGAACCGGCGGACCGAGGTGTAGATCTTCTCGAACACCACGTCGTCGACCGCCTCGGGCACCCACCACGGCGACTCCTGGGTCATCCGGTTCCGCAGGCTGCTGGCGTTGTCGCCGAGGAAGCGGTCGACCCCGCGGACGACGGTGTCGAACAGCTGCTGGTGGTGGTCGCCCTCGATGGCGACGTCGACGGCCCGACCGATGAGCGGCGAGACCGGGATCCGGCGGGCCCGCTCGACCACGACGGCCTCCAGGCCCTGCTGGACGACCTCGTCGGACAGCACCTCGGTGAGGCCCCGGACCACGGCGGCGCCCTGGTCGCCGACCGTGCGGGCGTTGCCGGGGCCGCTCAACCAGCGACCGAGCCGGCGACCGAGGTCGGCGTCGGACAGCCGCTCGGTGATGATGGCCCGGGTGAGGAAGTTGTCCTGCACGAAGCCGCCGAGGCTGGCCCCGATCTGGTCCTTGCGCCGCCGGACGATGGCGGTGTGGGGTATCGGGAGCCGGAGCGGGTGGCGGAACAGGGCGGTGACGGCGAACCAGTCGGCCAGCGCGCCGACCATGGCCGCCTCGGCGGTGGCCCGGATGTAACCCCAACCGGCCCAGGCCTCGTCGCCCTCCTGGACGCGGGCGACGATGAACACGATGGCGGCCAGCACCAGCAACGAGGTGGCGAGCGCCTTCATCCGGCGCAGGTCGGCGGCCCGGGCCTCGTCGGTCGCGGGGCCACCGTCGTCGAACGGGTTCGACCTGCCGGCCCCGTTCGGGGTCGGCGTCGGGTCCGTTCCAACCCGCTCGCTGCTCAGCACCGCCTCGTCGGCCACCGAACCAGGATGCCGCCGCGGTCGGCGCGGTCCACCGACGAGACCCAGCGGGCCGGGGCGATCGGCGGCGGGCGCTAGCCTCGGCCCGGTGTCGGACGGACCGGGATGGCTGCGGGTGGCGAGCCACCCCCTGGTCCAGGGCGCCGTCGGCGCCGCGGTGGTGGCGCTGGCCTTCGCCTGGGCCCTCCCCCGGTTCGCCGACTACGCCGAGGTCGCCGAGCAGCTCCGATCGCTCGATCGTGGCCTGCTCCCCCTCCTGGTCGTCGTCGGCGCCGCCAACCTGGTGGCGCCCTCGCTGTCGCAGGTGGCGGCCCTGCCCGGCCTGCACCTCCGCCACGCCGCTGCGGTCGACTGGGTCACCACCACGGTCACCAACCTCGTGCCCGGCGGCAGCGCGATCGCCGTCGGGCTCACCTGGTCGATGTACCGCTCGCTGTCACTGGCCACCGGCGCGATCGCCCGGTCGGTGGTGGTGACCGGCGTCTGGGACACCCTGGTCAAGCTCGGCACGCCGCTGCCGGCGGCGATCTGGTTGGCCAGCCAGCGCCCGGTCGGGCCGGTGCTGGCCCAGGCCGCGGTCGTCGGCGCCGTCCTGTTCGTCGCCGCCGCCGGTCTCGGCGCAGCCGTGCTGACCGGGCCGGGCGTCGCCGTGGCCGGCGGTCGGTTGCTCGACCGGCTGCCGCTGCTCGGCCGGGGCTGGCCGGCGCGACTCGAGCGGATGCGGAGCGACACCCTCGGCCTGCTGGCCGATCGGGGTTGGGCGCTGACGCTGTGGACCGTGGCCGGCCACGCCAACCTCTACCTGCTGCTCGTCGTCTGTCTCCGGGCGGCCGGCATCGAGCGCGACGTCCTCGGCCTCGCCCCGATCCTGGCCGCCTTCGCCTTCGGTCGGCTGGTCACCGCACTGCCCCTGACCCCCGGCGGCCTCGGCGTGCTGGAGGTCGGTCTCGTCGGGGCGCTGCTCGCCGCCGGCGACGCCCCGGAGGCATCGGTCGTGGCCGGCGTGCTGCTGTTCCGGTTCTGCAGCTACGTCGTGCCGCTCCCCCTCGGCCTGGCCAGCTGGCTGTGGTGGACGCGAGCGGTCGGCGGGATCAGCGTGCGGCCAGGCGCAACATGACCTGCAGGAGCACGTCGGACCCGGCCACCAGGTCGTCCGGGTCGGTGTGCTCGGCCGGGTTGTGGCTGATCCCGTCGCGGCTCGGGGTGAAGATCATGGCCGACGGGCAGATCCGTGACAGCATCTGGGCGTCGTGACCGGCCCCGGACGGCATGCGTCTCGTCGACAGGTCGAGGTCGCCGGCGGTCGCCTCGACCAGTCCGACGACGGTCGGGTCGAAGATGACCGGCTCGAACCGGGCGAGGCGCCTGGTCGAGATCGACACGCCCTCCGCCGCGGCGATGGCCTCCAGCTCGACGTCGAGCCGCCGCTCCGCCTCGGTGAGGACGGCGTCGTCGGTGTGGCGGAGGTCGACGGTCAGCACGGCCCTGGCCGCCACGACATTGACCAGGTTGGGATGCAGGTCGATCGCCCCGACGGTGGCAACCTGGGGCGGGCCGAGCTCGGTGGCCAGCTCCCGCATACGAGTGGCGAGCCTGGCCGCGGCGTAGCCGGCGTCGTGGCGGAGCGCCATCGGCGTGGTCCCGGCGTGATTCGACTGGCCCTCGATCGTCACCTCGGTCCACGAGATGCCCTGCACCGACTCGACGGCACCGATCCGGATCCCCTCCCGCTCGAGGACGGGCCCCTGCTCGATGTGGAGCTCGACGAAGGCGTGGGGGGTCAGGCCGGGCGACGGCGCCGATCCCCGGTAGCCGATGCGGTCGAGCTCGGCCCCGACCCGGCTGCCGTCGATGCCGTCGACGGCCAGCGCCTCCTCCACGGCCATGCCACCGACGTAGACGAGCGAGCCCATCATGTCGGGCGGGAACCGGGCCCCCTCCTCGTTCGAGAACACCGTGACGGCCAGGGGCCGTTCGGGGGCGTGGCCGGCGCCGAGCAGGGTCTCGATGACCTCGAGCCCGGCCAGCACGCCGAGGTTCCCGTCGTAGCGACCGCCGGTGGCGACGGTGTCGATGTGGCTGCCCGTCATGACCGGGGCGAGGGCCGGGTCGACCCCGTCCGGCACCCATGTGCCGACCACGTTGCCGATCCCGTCGATGGTGACGGTCAGGCCGAGGTCCTGCATCCAGGTGACGACGAGGTCGCGGCCGTCGCGGTCGGCGTCGGTGAACGCGAGCCGGGAGCAGCCCTCGGTGCCGGCGATGGCGCCGATCTCCGCCAGGCCGGCGAGGCGCTGGAGCAGCCGGTCGCCGTCGATGCGGAGCTCGGACGGTTCGATGCCGTCGGTGACGGTCACCCGTCGGAACCCGAGGCCGCCCGCTTGGCGTCCTCGCGGACCTGGTCGGCGATGGCCCGGTAGCCCGCGTCGACGCGGTCCAGCTGGTCGGTGACCTCGGCCAGCACGTCGACGGCGTAGCTCTCGACCGTGAAGGCGACGCCGTCGATCCGGGCGCCGGGGCGATCCCAACGATCGGCCCGCACCTTGTCGACGAGGTCGGCCACCTTGCCGGCCGCGCTGGCGAGCCGGTACGCCAGCCTGTCGACGTCGTCCGCCGCGTACCGCCCCTCGACCGCGGCCCGGTCGCGGTTCCACCCGGCGAACGTCGGGTTCTTCTTCTTGAGCATGCGGTTCAGCCGCTCGTCGGCGGCCTCGTACACGTCGGCCGCCTGGGTCGCCCGTTCCATCGCCGACCACGGCGTCGGGTCGTCGGTCGTCGCCGGCGGGCGTCTCGACCTGACCTCGCCTCGCTGCAGCGCAGCCCGGAAGCCGGCGGCGTTGGCCCGCATCCGGGCCCCGATCTGGGCGCGGTCGACCGGCTGGTCGTCGGTCGCGGCATCGGACGGGGGCTCGGCCATGGCCCCACACTATCCGCGGTACCGGGGCAGGTCGGAGTGGGACGACGCTGCGCCGGGCCGGAGCAGACGGGCGCGCCGGGACCTACCATCGGCTGCACTCCTCCGGGGCGGTCCGGCCGCCGGCCGGAGGCTCCGGCCGGCACGAGGACGAGCGGTGACCACCAGCAACCGGACCGACGACCACACGAACGCCGACACACACGCCGCCGTGCCGAGCGACGGGCCGCTCGTGCTGCTCGGCTCGGTCTGGGACGAGACCGGATGCCGCGTCCGGCTGCGCCGACCGGGTCGCCCGTCGATGCTGGTGCCGGCCGTCGGCCTCGAGCTCCGCTACCGGGTCCCCGACGACCAACCCCGGCACTGCCTCGGCCACCACTCCCCCAAGCGCAACGACGGCGAGTACCTCGACTGCGACAACCGGCCGCAGGAGGGTCAGGCGACCTGCGTACGGTGCGCCGTCGCCGACGCCCAGTTCGCGGCCGACCTGCACCACGCCCACACCAGGCCACGCAACGAGCTCGACCCGGCGGTGCTCCGACACCTCCGGCGGGCCAACGTGCTCTACGTCGCCGCCTTCCGCGACGGCTCGTTGAAGATCGGCACGTCGACGGGGACCCGGCGCCACGTCCGGCTGGCCGAGCAGGGGGCCTGGCGGGCGATCGAGGTGGCCGAGGTGGCCGACGGGTTCGCCGTCAGACGCCTGGAAGACCTGGTCACCAGCGACCTCGGCCTGCCCCAGGCCGTCGCCACCTCCCGCAAGCTGAAGGGGATGGTCGCCCCTCGGCCGGACGGCGACCTCGACCGGGCCCTGGCCGAGGCGACGAAGGCGGTGCACGAGTTGCTCGACAGCGCCGGCGGCCGGGACGTCGGACCCGCCACCGCAACCGCCGAGCCCTGGACCAACCCCGGGGCCGGCGAGACCTGGTGGCGGCGGCCGCTCCGCTACCCGAGCCCGATCGACGCCGGCGCCCACCACCTCCGGATCGAGGCGATGTGCGGTCGGGTGGCGGCGCTGTCGCGGCCGGGGGGCGTCGGGGCGGATGCGAACGACGTGTTCGTCGACGACCTCGGGCGGCTCTGGGGTCGTGAACTGGAGCTCGGCGACGTCGAACCGGACGAGTTGCTCGTCCAGGACACGCTGTTCTAGTTGCGGCCGGTCGCCCGGAGCTACAGTCGGGCCCATGATCGACGGCGAGTACGAACCGAGCACCTGGGACTGGGTCCGGGACCAGATCGAGACCTACGAGCGGTCCGGTGGCACCGAGGCCAACACCCTGCGTGACACCGGCATCCCGATCATCATCGTCACGATGCGGGGCCACAAGTCGGGCAAGGTCCGCAAGATCGCACTGATGCGGGTCGAGCACGAGGGCCGCTACGCGCTGATCGCCTCGAAGGGTGGGGCGCCCGAGAACCCGGGCTGGTACCACAACCTGATGGCCGACGACGAGGTGATGATCCAGGACGGGCCCGAGCCGTTCGGGACGACCTGCCGGCTCGTGTCCGGCGATGAGCGCACCCAGTGGTTCGACCGGGGCGTCAGCGTGTTCCCCAACTACGCCGAGTACCAGGCCAAGACCGATCGGGAGATCCCGATCTTCGTCACCGAACCGGCCGGGGCCTAGACATCCCACGGCCGGGCCGCTCGGCCGACGAGGCGACCGGCCGGCGGCGTCACCACGAGCCAGTAGGCTGCCCGGCATGGGTAGACGAACATGGTTCTGTGTCTTGATGGTGCTGTCGTTGCTGGCCGCAGCCTGCGGCGACGACGAGTCGACGGAGGCCGGTTCCGGCGACGGCGCCGGGTGTGACCCGTTGCCGACGGTCGCCGACGGCACGCTGACGGTGGCCACCGGCGAGCCGGTGTTCCCGCCGTGGATGGAGGACGACGACCCGACGAACGAGATGGGCTTCGAGAGCGCCCTCGTGTACGCCCTGGCCGACGAGCTGGGCGTCGAGTCGGTCGAGTGGGTCCGCACCGGGTTCGACGAGGCGATCGCCCTCGGCGAGAAGGACTACGACTTCAACATCCAGCAGTACTCGATCACCGCTGAGCGCGACGAGGTGGTCGACTTCTCGACCGGGTACTACCAGGTCGAGCAGGCGATCATCGGTCCAGCCGACTCGCCGGCGGCCAGCGCCGGCACGATCGCCGACCTCAAGGGCCTTCGCCTCGGCGCCGCCATCGGCACCACCAGCCTCGACTACATCGACAACGTGATCGAGCCGGACAACGAGGCCGCGGTCTACGACGACAACGTCGACGCCAAGGCCGCATTCGACGCCGGCCAGATCGACGGACTCGTCCTCGACCTCCCCACCGCGTACTTCATCACGGCGGTCGAGATCACCGACGCCTCGATCATCGGGGTCCTGCCCCGGGTCGGCGACAGCCCCGAGGAGCTCGGCATGCTGTTCACCGACGGGAGCGCGCTGGTCGCCTGCGTCGACGAGGCCCTCCAGTCGCTGCGCGACGCCGGCACCATCGAGGCGCTCGAGGACGAATGGCTCAACCAGGGCGGGTCGATACCCACCCTGGGCAACTAGCCGCCCGTGCCAGACGGGCCGGCGCCGGGGGGCCGCCGAGGCGTCCTCGGTGAGGAGGGGGCCCGATCGGCGGCGATCGCCACCGCCTCGACGGTGACGTTCGTCGCCGTCGCCGCCTACCTCATCCTGTCCAGCCCCAACTGGCCGAAGGTCCAGGAGCAGTTCTTCTCGCTGAGCGACTTCATCGACGCGCTGCCGGACGTGCTCGGTGGGTTCTGGGTCAACATCCAGCTCTTCGCCGTCTCGATGATCACGATCCCGATCGTGGCGCTGGTCATCGCGGTGATGCGGAGCCTCCGCGGACCGGGGTTCTTCCCGCTGCGGGCGGTCGCCGTCGTCTACACCGACGTCTTCCGCGGCATCCCCCTGATCCTGCTGATCCTGCTGCTCGGGTTCGGGCTGCCGGCGCTCGACATCGCCGGGTTGCCCCGTTCCGCCTGGTTCTGGGGCCTCGTGGCGCTCACGCTGTCGTACTCGGCCTACACCGCCGAGATCTACCGGTCGGGCATCGACGCCGTGCCCGAGAGCCAGCGGGCTTCGGCCAGAGCCCTCGGCCTCACCCAGACCCAGGCCCTCCGCTACGCCATCCTGCCCCAGGCCATCCGCAACGTGGTGCCGGCGCTGATGAACACGGTCGTGTCGCTCCAGAAGGACGTCGCCCTCGTGTCGGTGCTCGGCGTCCGGGAGGCCCTGCGGGAGGCCGAGATCATCACCGCCCGCTCGTTCAACTACACCCCGTTCGTGGTGGCCACCGTGCTGTTCCTGGCCATCAGCGTGCCGCTGACCCGGGTGGTCGACTGGTACACGGCCCGAGACCGCGAGCAGCGGGCCCAGGCGGTGACCTGATGGTGATGGCGCGATGGCGGTGAAGCTGGAGCTCGACGGGGTCGAGAAGTCGTTCGGCGACAAGCGGGTCCTCAACGGGCTCGACCTCCGGGTCGGCGAGCACGAGGTGGTGTGCCTGATCGGTCCGAGCGGCTGTGGCAAGTCGACGATCCTGCGCTGCATCGACCTGCTCGACCCGATCGACGCCGGCACGATCGCCCTCGACGGGGTGGCCATCGCAGGCCCCTCCGCCGGCCGGGTCGAGGCCAACGAGGTGCGCCGCCGGATCGGGATCGTGTTCCAGTCGTTCAACCTGTTCCCCCACCTGAACGTGCTCGACAACGTGACCCTCGGGCCCCGCCGGGCCCACGGCGTCGACCGGGCGGCGGCCGAGAGCCGGGCCAGGGAGCTGCTGGCCCGGTTCGGCCTCGGCGACAAGGCCGACGACTTCCCCAACAAGATGAGCGGCGGCCAGAACCAGCGGGCGGCGATCGTGCGGGCGCTGATGGTCGAACCCGAGATCCTGCTGCTCGACGAGGTCACGTCCGCGCTCGATCCCGAGCTGGTCGGCGAGGTGCTCGGCGTCATCCGGGAGTTGAGCGATCAGGGCCTGACGATGGTGCTCGCCACCCACGAGATGGGCTTCGCCCGAGACGTCGCCACCACCGTCGCCTTCCTCGACAAGGGCCGGGTGCTGGAGGCCGGCCCGCCGGCCCAGCTGTTCGGCGACCCGGCCGAGGAGCGGACCAGGCAGTTCCTGCGCCGAGTCTCCGAGGCCGGTCGGTTGTGAGCCGCCCCCGGACGGCCGAGACCGGCCGGGCCACCGCTGGCTACAGTCGGCTCCGATGCGCCTGACCAACCGCACCCTCGGGCTGACCGCCTCCCCGATCGCCGAGGCCCATGCCTGGCTGGCCCACCGCACCGGCGACCGGCCGCTGCTCGACCTCTCGCAGGCGGCCCCCAGCTACCCGACGGCCCCCGAGATCGCCCGCCGGATCGCCGAGGTCGCCGGTGAGCCGGACGGCGGCCGGTACGCCCCGCCCCCCGGGCTGCCCGAGCTCAACGACGCCTTCGCGGCCGAGCTGGGCGCCGACTACCGGGCCGACCTCCTGGGTGAGCACGTGCTGCCGACCGGCGGGTGCAACCAGGCGTTCTGCGTGGCCACGTCCGCGCTGGCCGAGCCGGGCGACGAGATCATCCTGCCGATCCCCTACTACTTCAACCACGACATGTGGCTGAAGCTCGACGGGGTGACGCCCCGGTACCTGGCCCCCGATCCCGACCCGGCCGGGCCCGGCGACCTGGTGCCGAGCCCCGACCGGGCGGCCGAGCTGATCGGGCCGAGCACCCGGGCCATCGTGCTGGTCACCCCCGGCAACCCGACCGGGGTCACGATCCCGCCTGGCACGATCAGGGCCTTCGCCGACCTGGCCAGGGCCAACGACCTGGCCCTGATCGTCGACGAGACCTATCGCAACTTCCGCACCTCCGACGAGCCGCCCCACGACCTCTTCACCGATCCGGCCTGGACCGACACCGTCGTCAGCCTGCACAGCTTCTCGAAGGACCTGGCGATCCCCGGCTACCGGGTCGGGGCGGTCGTGGCCGGTCCCGAGCTGATCTACGAGATCATGAAACTGGTCGACTGCGTCCAGATCAGCGCCCCCCGCATCAGCCAGGAGGCGGCGATCGCCGGCCTCCGGCACGCCCGGGCCTGGCGGGCCGAGCAGGCCAGCCGGATCAATCGGGCCCTCGACCGGTTCGAGCAGGTCATGGCCGGCCGGCCGGGCGGGTTCGAGCTGATCACCGCCGGCGCCTTCTTCGGCTGGGCCCGTCACCCGTTCGCCGACCTCTCCACCGCCGAGGTGATCAAGCGCCTCGTCCTCGACCACGACGTGCTGGCCATCCCCGGTACCGCGTTCACGCCGAGCGACGACCGCTGGATCCGCTTCAGCTACGCCAACCTCGATGTCGCCGACTTCGACGAGCTGGCCGCCCGACTGGCCGAGATGGCGGCCTGAGCCGCATATACTCCGTGTCCATGGCCACCGGAACCGATGACACGGTCACGATCTACCACAACCCCCATTGAGGCTCCTCCAAGAACGCCTTGGCGGTCGCCGAGGAGCTCGGGGTGGAGCACGAGACCGTTCTCTACATGAAGGAGCCGCCCGATCGGGCGGCCCTGGAGGCCATCGTCGCCGGCCTCGAGGATCCGGTCGAGGATCTCGTCCGCAAGGACTCGAAGTTCAAGAAGCTCGAGCTGAACCCCGACGACTACGTCGGCAATCCCGAGGCCGTCGTCGACCTGCTCGTCGAGCAGAAGGCGCTGCTGCAGCGTCCGGTCATCGTGAAGGGCTCCAAGGCCATCATCGGTCGCCCGAAGGGTCGGATCGCCGAATTCCTCGGCTGATCCCGCTCCGCACCACCGTCCCGTCCCCTGCCCCGATCGACCTCTCGTGACCGACTTCACCGAAACCCAGAGCAGCTGGCTGTCCGCCGAGGACATGGAGACGGCCAGGGGCCGGCTGCCGATCGTCTACGTGAATGCCGTTCCGGTCAGGACCGACGAGGCCGGTGTCGTCACCCACGTCGGGCTGCTGCTGAGGATCGGGCCGGACGGTGCCGCCAACCGGGAGATCGTGGCCGGTCGGGTCCTCTACGGCGAGCGGGTGCGCGACGCCCTGCTCCGCCACCTCGAGAAGGACCTCGGCCCCCTGGCCCTCCCCCGGATCCCGTCATCGCCCCAACCGTTCACCGTGATCGAGTACTTCCCGAACCCCGACATCAGCGGGTTCTACGATCCCCGCCAGCACGCCGTCGGTCTCGGCTACGTGGTGCCGGTCGAGGGCGACTGCGAGCCGTCCCAGGACGCGCTCGATCTCGTGTGGCTGAGCCCGGACGAGGTCGTCAGCCCGACGGTCGCGGCCGAGCTGTCACCCGGCCACGAGAAGGTGGTCCGTCGGGCGCTGGCCCACACCGGCTGCCTGCCCTGACCAGGCCTCGCCGACCGGGCGGACCACGCCTCCCGTCGGCCGCGATCTGGCGGAATTGAGGGTCATCTCGATCCTGGATACGGGTCTCAATCTTTCGGCCACGATGGTCGAAAGGTGCAGCATGGTCGCCGGATACGACGACGCCGCCCACCTGTTCCGCCGTGCAGGATTCGGGGCCCTGCACGAAGAGGTCGAGGTCTACAGGCACTGGACCTGGGAGGCACTGGTCGACCTCGTGCTCGACACCTCCAGGGCCCCGGCGCCGCCGCCGTTCCCCGACCTGTCGGACGGGCGGAGCTACTACGAGCGCTGGGTCGACATGATCCACTACTGGCTGGACCTGGCCCGCCGCCCGGTCGACCAGGCGCCGGTCGTCGAGAAGGTGACGCTGTTCTGGAGCGGGGTGCTGTGCAGCGGGATCGACAAGGTCCCGGTGCACCAGGCCCTCATGGAGCAGAACCACGCCTTCCGGACCCTGGGCATGGGGAGCTACCACACGCTGCTGCACACGATCTCGGTCGGCCCGGCCATGATCAGGTACCTCGACAACGACCGCAACAAGGTCGGCCGCCCGAACGAGAACTTCGCTCGTGAGTGCATGGAGCTGTTCACCACCGGGGTGGGGCACTACTCCGAGGCCGACGTCACCGAGTCGGCCAGGGCCTGGACCGGTCACGGCGTCGACGACGACGACAACTACCGCTTCGACGCCGACGACCACGACTGGGGAACCAAGACCTTCATGGGTCAGACCGGCAACTGGGACGGGCCCGACATCATCAACATCATCCTCGGGCAGCGCCGGGAGGCCCACGCCCGGTTCATGTGCCGCAAGCTCTGGTCGTTCTTCGCCTACCCGGTCGGGCTGAACGACCCCGAGGTGACCGACATCATGGCCACCTACCGGGTCGGCCTCAACGTCCGCGACACCATCCGGGCCATCTTCCTGCACCCGCAGTTCCGGTCCGAGCGGGCCCGCTGGGCCCTCGTCCGGTCGCCGGTCGAGTGGCTGGTGGCGACGATGCGCCTCACCAGCACGACGTGCGACATCGCCCGCCCCGAGTGGGCGGTCTCGGGCCTCGGCCAGGTGCCGTTCAAGCCGCCGAACGTGAGCGGGTGGCGCCAGAACGAGTACTGGGTCACGTCGACCGCGGCGTGGGCCAAGCTCAACCACGCCAGCCGGCTCCGCTATCACGCGGTCAAGCGGAACGACATCGCCGATGCGAGCGAGATCACCCGCTACAACCCGATCGTGTACCGCTACTCGCCGGACGAGTCGGTCGACCAGGCGCTCTGGAACTTCAAGACCGGGCCGGTCGACGGGGCCAACCGGCAGAAGATCGTCGACTACGTGCACTCGGTCCGTGCCAGCAACCACCGCTGGAGCGAGCGCTACGGCACGTTCCTGCTGACCCTCCTCCTCCCCGAACTGCAGATGGCCTGACATGTCCCGATCCCGATCGACCACCCCGACCCGCCAGCAGCTGGCCGGCGACCCGTCGACCGCCACGATGGTCGCCGCCCTCTCGGCCCCGGTCGCCCCCGAGCTTCTGCGAGCCCCCGACCTGAGCCGCCGTCGCTTCCTGCAGGCGGCCGGCGTCGCCGGCGTGGCCAGCCTGCTGCCGGCGTGGTTGGCCGAGGCCGCCGCCAGCGCCACCCCCCTCGGCTCCGACGAGGGGGTGCTCGTCCTGCTCACCCTGGCCGGCGGCAACGACGGGCTCAACACGTTCGTCCCCGTCGACGACGGTGCCTACCACGACGCCAGGGGCAGCCTGGCCATCTCGCCGTCGCAGGCGCTGCGGATCACCGGGAATCGGGCGCTCCACCCCAACCTCGGCTTCACGAAGTCGTTGTGGGACCAGGGCCGCCTCGCCGTCATCGAGGGCGTCGGCCACGACGGGGCCAACCTGAGCCACTTCGTCTCGATGGCCCAGAAGATGGCGGGCAACGGCAACGGGCAGCCGGGCAGCGACGGCTGGCTCGGCCGCTACCTCGACGGCCTCCCGGCCCAGCCCCTCAACGGCGTCTCGATCGGCTCGACGGTGCCACTGGTCGTCCAGGGCCGCAGCCAGCGGGCCAGCGCCGTTCCCCGCCGGGGCAACGACCTGCGCCAGCTCGACACCGCCGACCCCGTCGCCTCGCTGCAGTACCAGGCGGTGCGGGCCCTGGCCGACGGCCCGAGCGGTCTCGGCTCGCTCGGCGACACGGTGGCCGGCTCGTTCGGCGAGGCCATCGACCTGGCCGACCGGCTCCGCCCGCTCATCCCCGATGACTCGAGCGAGCCAGACGTCGTGACCGAGATGCGGCTGGCCGCCCGGCTCATCAACGCCGACCTCGGCATCCGGGTCATCTCCATCATGTTCGGCGACTTCGACACCCACGCCAACCAGGCCTGGATGCACGGTGAGCGGATGACGGAGCTCGATGCCGCGCTCGAGGCCTTCCACCAGACTCTGGCCCCGGCCTTCGCCGACCGGACCCTCATCCTGGGCACGTCGGAGTTCGGGCGCCGGGTCAGGGCCAACAGCAACGGCACCGACCACGGCACCGCCAACGCCCTGTTCGCCATCGGCACCCGGGTCAACGGCGGCTTCCACGGCCAGGCGCCGTCGTTGACCGACCTCGACCGCTACGGCAACCCCCACCCCGAGGTCGACTACCGCAACGTGTACGGCAACGTGCTGGCCACCTGGCTGGCCGCCGACCAGGCCCAGGTCCTCGGCCGCAACTGGGACGACCTCGGGTTCCTGCGGGCCCCGGGTACCTCGAACGGCCAGCAGCCGAGCACACCGACGATCACCGCCATCGCCGCCATGCGGGCCGAGGTGGCCAGGCTCTACCTCGCCTACTTCCTCCGCTGGCCGGACGAGTCGGGGTTCGAGTACTGGGTCGGGGTTCGGCGGAGCGGCCGATCGTTGGCCGAGATCTCCACCGACTTCGCCACGTCGGGCGAGTTCGTCCAGCGCTACGGCGCCCTGTCGAACCGGGACTTCGTCGGGCTCGTGTACCGGAACGTGCTCGGACGAGACCCCGACGCCGAGGGCTGGGACCACTGGACCTCGGCCCTGGACCGCGGTGCGCCCCGGGGCCTCGTCATGCTCGGTTTCTCCGAGTCGATCGAGTTCCGGGCCCGCACGGCCGGCGATACCGAGGCGATCGAGGCCACCGGCCCGATCGGACGCCTCTACCGGGCCTACTTCCTCCGCGAGCCCGACACCGCCGGGCTGCACTACTGGATCAACACCGGCCTTCCCGCCGAGGCGGTCAGCGAGCAGTTCGCAGCGTCGGCCGAGTTCCGCAATCGCTACGGCTCGCTCGACGACCGGGCCTTCGTGTCGACGGCCTACCGAAACGTGCTCGGCCGCGAGCCAGACGGCGGCGGGCTGGAGCACTGGGCCGGGGTCCTCGGCCGCGGCACCAGCCGGGGTGCGGTGATGCTCGGGTTCTCGAACTCACCCGAGTTCGTCCGCCAGGTCCGCGGCTGACCGGCCCGGGCGGACCGGCCGACCTCAGCGTTGGGCCGGGCCGACCGCGTCGAGGCCGTCGAGGACGCGGGACGGCGTCAGCGGGAACCGGTCGAACCACACGCCGGTGGCGTCGTGCAGCGCGGCCACCACGGCCGGCGCATAGGGAATCATCGGCATCTCGGCCATGCCCCTGGCCCCGAAAGGTCCGAGCGGGTCGGGGACCTCGACCAGGACCGAGCGAACCCGCTCGGGGATGTCGCCGATGCCGGGGATGAGATAGCCGCTGAACCGGGGGTTGGTGATCCGGCCGTCGGTCACCTGGAGGTCTTCGGTCAGCGCATAGCCGTGGGCCTGGATCACCGCACCCTCGATCTGGCCCTCGATCAGGCGGGGATTGACGGCCCGGCCGACATCGACGGCACACACGACGTCGTGGACCACGATCAGCCCGGTGGTCACGTCGACCGAGAGGTCGACGGCCTCGGCAACGTAGCCGTAGGCGAAGTTGGGGACGGTGGGCCGGCCATCGGGGTCGAGCGGCTCGGTCGGTGGCGGGACGTAGCGGAACGCCCCCTCGGCCGGCCTGGCCCCCTCCCGCCACGCCTTGTCGGCCTCTTCGGCCGCCCCGAGGATGGCGTTGCCGGTCATGAACGTCAGCCGGGAGGCCGACGCCGAGCCGGAGTCACCCGAGGTGGCCGAGTCGGAGAAGTGCCCGGTGATGCGGTCGGGATCGAGACCGGTTGCCTCGGCCGCCATCTGCACGAACGCCGTGTGGGCGCCCTGACCGACGTCGGCGCCGGCCAGGTACAGGTCGGCCTCGGCCGGGCCGGTCGACGGATCGCCCGGGTCGGCGTCGGGGTCGGGGCGGAGCACGAGACGGGCCTCGGACCGCTCGGGGAAGCCGAAGGAGAACCCGACGTTCTTGTAGGCGCAGGCGAAGCCACGACCCCGCCGCACGCTGCCTTCGGCGGCGCCGAGCGATGCAAACGACCGGACCCCGGCGGCCTCGTCGCCGGTCGGCCACCCCCCGGCCTCGTCGCCGGTCGGCCACCCCGCGGCCTCCGCACAGGCCTCGACGACGGTGTCGATGCTGACCCCCGGCGGCATCGGCGTGCCGGTGAGCCCGTCGTCGCCGTCGTGCAGCAGGTTGCGACGCCGCAGCTCGACCGGGTCGACACCGGTGGCCTCGGCCAGCTTGTTCATCTGGCACTCGGCGGCGAAGCACCCCTGCGGGCCGCCGAATCCCCGGAAGGCGCCGCCGGGAACGGCGTTGGTGTAGACGGCGTAGGAGTCGACGGTGGCGTTGGCCACGTCGTACGGGCCGGCCACGTTGAGATGGAGGTTCCCGAGCACCTTGTTGGAGGTGTAGTTGTAGGCCCCGGCGTCGAGGTGGCAGGTGGCCTCGACGGCCACCACCCGACCATCGGCGGTGGCCCCCCAACGGGTGACGATCCGGCCCCGGTGGCGCTTGTGGTGGCCGACGATCGACTCCTCCCGGCTCCACCGGGAGCGCACCGGGCGATCGATCCCGGCGTCGGCCAGCTTCCGGGCGGCGAGGGCCAGCACGATCTGGAGGCTCATGTCCTCCTTGCCCCCGAACGCGCCACCGATCGCCCGGTAGACGATGCGGATCCGCTCGTCGTCGACGCCGAGGGCGTGGGCCACCTGCTCCCGGTCCTCGTGCGTCCACTGGCCGCCGGTCTCGATCGTGATCCGGCCAGCCTCGTCGATGTAGGCGACCGCCGCCTCGGTCTGGAGGTAGGCGTGCTCCTGGTACGGGACCTCGTAGGTCCCCTCGACGATCACCTCCGCGTCGGCCATCGCCGACGCGGCGTCGCCCTTGCGGATCACGTAGTGGTGGTAGGCGTTCTGCCCGGGGTCGGTGCACGCCGGATTGTCCTCGGGGTGCAGGACGGGGGCGGCCGGGTCGAGCGCAGCGTCGATGTCGGCGACCAGCGGCAGCGGCTCCCAGGTCGGTTCGAGCAACCGTGCCGCCTCGGCGGCCTGCCGCTCGGTCTCGGCCACCACGACGGCCAGGTGGTCGGCCTCCCATCGGGACACGTCGCCCGGGACCAGACGGGGGTCGACCTCCCACGGGGCCGGCCCGTCGGTCGGCGCCGGGCCGACCAGCACCGGCTGGTCGAACATCGTGAGGCCGTACTCGTTGACGGGCACGTCGGCTGCGGTGACGACGGCGACCACGCCGGGGGCGGCCTCGCAGGCCGCGGTGTCGAGGGCGAGCAGGCGGGCGTGGGGCTGGTCGGTGAAGACGACCTTGGCGTGCAGCAGGTCGGCCGGCTGCACATCGCAGGCGTAGAGCGCCCGCCCGGTCGTCTTGTCGCCGGCGTCGAGGCGGTCGCGGGAGACGCCGAGGGTCATCGCTCGGTCTCCTCGTCGGCCGCGGCCAGCATGGCCTCGATGATCTTGTAGTAGCCGGTACAGCGGCACAGGTTGCCGGCGAGGCCGTCGACGACCTCGGGCTCGGTCGGTCTCGGGCGCTCGTCGAGCAGGGTCGCCCCGGCGACCAGGAAGCCGGGGATGCAGTAGCCGCACTGGACGGCGCCGGCCTCGACGAACGTCTGCTGGAGCCGGTGGAGCGGCCCGCCGGTCCGGTCGAGGGCGGCCAGGCCCTCCACCGTGGTGATCCTGGTCCCCTCGGCCCGGGCCGCGGGGACCAGGCAGCTGAGGACGGCCTGCCCGTCGAGCCGGATCGTGCACGAGCCGCACTCGCCCTCGGCGCAGCCCTCCTTCGTGCCGGTGCGGCCGGCCCGGCGGAGCCAGTCGAGCAGGGTGCCGTGGCCCATTGGCTCGGCGATCGCCTCGCCGTCGACGGTAGCTCGCACCGGGGTGTCGACCCGGTGGTCGGCGCCGTGGTCGGTCCCGGTCGGCCAGCGCCCGTCGCCGGCGCCCCACAGCACCACCGGGTCGTCGTCGACGACCCCGGCATCGTCGCGAAGGCCCCGGAGGACCCGCGCCGTCATCTCACCGACGAGCCGTTTGCGGTAGGCGGCCGTCGCCCGGACGTCGTCGATCGGTTGCACCCCCGCCGCAGCCAGTTCCGCCGCCGAGTCGATCAGGTCTTCGTCGAGCGTCGTGCCCCGCACGAGGTCCTCGACCTCGGTCGCCCGGGTCACCACCGGGGCCACCGAGCCGATGGCCAGCCGGACCTCGGCGACGGTCGGCGGTACCGACCGGTCGGGGGCCGGGGCCTCGAAGCGGGCGGTGGCGGCGAGGTGGACGACGGAGATGGCCTGGGCCCGGCGCAGGCCGAGCTTGAGGAACAGCCCCCGCCACCCGTCACCGAGCGCCGGGAACGAGACGGCGGTCACCAGCTCGCCCGGTCGCAGTGCCGTCCGGCGGATCCCGGGATGGAAGTCGCCGAGCGGGATGCGGCGCCGCCCCTCGACCGAGGCCACCTCGACGGTGGCCTCGAGGGCCAGAAGGGCGCTGATCGTGTCGTTGGCCGGGCTGGCGGTGACCAGGTTCCCGGCGACCGTCGCCCGGTTGCGGAGCTGGGGTGAGCCAACCTCTCGGCAGGCCTGGACCAGCGGCGCGGCCAGCCGGCGGAGCATCGGATCGGCCACGATGCGGTTGTGGGTCACGAGCGCGCCGATGGTGATCGTGCCGTCGCGCTCGACCACGACGTCGAGGCCGGGCACCCGGGTCAGGTCGACCAGGGCATCGAGGCCGTCGTGCTCACCCCTGGCCAGCTCGATGAGCAGGTCGGTGCCGCCGGCGATCGGTCGGGTCCCCGGTCGGGACACGGCGGCCAGGGCGTCGTCGAGGGTGGCGGGCGTGAGCACCCGGTCGACGACGGTCGACGGCAGCTGCACGTGGTGGGTCACGAGCCGGCCCCGTTGTAGATCGGGCCGCCCGCCTCGGCGTAGCGCCGCAACAGGTCGGCGACCCGCTCGCGGCCGACGTCCGGCGTCACCTCGATGCCCCGCTCCCGGAGTTGCTCCGCCCAGCCGTCCGGCTTGTGGCCCTCGTCGAATCCGACGGCCCTGGCGTCGGCATCGCGGGCCCCGATCACCAGGCTGGTGACACCGGACCACGGCACCGCCCCGAGGCACATGGCGCATGGCTCGGTCGAGGTGACCAGCTCGAACTCGCCCCGGGAGCGCAGATCCCAGGTGCCGAGCCGCTGGCCGGCGGCGGCGATGGCGACGATCTCGGCGTGGGCGATCGGTGCGCAGTCGGGGACGACCCGGTTGACGCCGGGCGCGACCAGCCGCCCGTCACGGTCGAACACGGCGGCGCCGAACGGGCCACCGCCGTCGGCGATGTTGGCCTCGACCAGCCGCAGCACCAACGCCATCCGCTCCTCCGCCGTGGCCAGCGGGCGGGCGGCACCGTCGACGGCCCAGGCCCACGCCGGCAGGGCGAGGTGGACTGCGGACGCCAGCGACATCAATCGATGGTGCCGCAGCGTGGGGCCGTTTCCAACGATCGGTGACCAAGCTGACGCCGACGTGACCCGATCCTGCACCATCTCGACGGCTCCCGGCGGGTTGCCTCCGCCTGATCGGCTCCGTACGGTTCCGATGTGCTGAGCGCCGGGCCCGGCCCGACACCGAACCCTCGCCGGCTGCGGCTGCTCGCCGTCGTCGTGGTCGCGGCGATGCTGCTGGCCGCCGGCTGCGGCCGCGACGAGCCCGGCGGCGGACCCGATCCGCTGCTGGACGGGCCTCGGGTCGCCCATCCCCGGTTCGATGGCCGATTCGACATCGTCGAGCTGACCGGGGCCGGTGGGTCCACCGCGCTCCGCCAGGCCCCGAGCCTCACCATCGACGCCCGGTTCGGCCGCCTCGAGGTCAACCCCGGTTGCAACACGTACCTGGGGTCGTTCACCCTCGACGAGGACGGTCGGGCGTCCTTCACCGTCACCGGCGGCACCCGACAGGACTGTGGCGATCTCACCGACCAGGAGACGGCGCTCCTCGGTGCCCTCGACGGCGTCGAGGCCTGGGTCGTCGAGCCGGACGGCTTCCGGTTCGATGGCCGGTCGACGACGTTGCGGGTCGTCGGCCCCGCCGGCTGACCACGGTTCGTGCTCAGGGCACGAGCAGGCTGGCGGAAATCACGGGACGGGCTCTCGACGCCCATCCATCCGACACCCTCGTCGGCGATCGTCGGCACCCTGCTAGTCGAGGGTGGCCAGCTCGACGAGTCGGTCGACCGCCGACCGGTCGCCGTCGACGGTGGCGGTGGTCGCCTCGATGGGGAGACGACGCCACAGCCAGAGGTCCAGCTCGGCCGCCGGGGCCCGGACCAGGGCATCCGGCGGGGCCGAGCCGGGTTCGTCGAGGACCTCGATGGCCCCGAGGTCCCGCTCGGTCCCGCCGTCGCCGGACGCGCTCGGCTCGATGCCGGTCAGGCGACCGAGGCGGACGTCCCAGGTCGTCGGTGACGAACCGGCGCCATCGCCGTCGGTGCCTTCGAGCACCGCCTCGAGCCGGACGAGCGGTCCGGCCGGCTGCCAGGTCGCCCACTCGGGCACCGGGCGGACATCGAGCATGACCCGCAGCAGCTCGTCGACGCCGTCGGCCGCCAGCCGGGCGTCGATCGGGCTCAGCGAGCCGCCGAGGGCGGCGTTGACCGCCTGCTCGGCATCGACCCGGTGAATGAGCGCCTCGTGGGCCTGGCGACGGCGAACCCAACCGACCGACTGCCCGTCCGGGTGCCAGCTCCAGCAGGCGTCATCGGGCTCGGCATCGCCGAGCGCGGCGACCAGCCGGCTGCTGGCCTCCTCGAACCCGGCGGCCAGCCCGGCGGGCTCGGGCCGGATGGCGCGCTCGAACGTCGACAGGTCCGGTAGCCGCTCGCCGACCACCTCGGCCCAGAAGCCCTGGACCTCGGTGAGGTGCCAGAGCAGGTCGTCGAGATCCCAGTCGGGGCAGGCGGGAACGGTGGTCGTCGTCGCCTCGGCCCGACCACGGGTCACCGACCGCCTGAAGTGGTCGGACTCGGCGGCCACCGCCGCCACGTAGTCGATCATGAACCCGACGCTAGCAGGGTGCTGAAGGTCGCCGACGAGGGTGTCGGCGTCCAGACGCCGCCCGGTCGAGGACGCAGGATTCGCCACAGCTCGTGATCGCTCTGGCCCATCCGAGGACGACGAGTGGGCGGATGGATGGGCGTCGAGAGCCCGTCCTGTGGTTCAGCACACCGCTAGCAGGCCTCGACCGGCGGTTCGACGCTGCTGGCCTCGTCCCCCGTGGTGCCGTCGGTGGCGGCCGCCGACGGCTCGACCGCCTCGCCTCGGCCGGGCCCGACCGCCGGCCGGTGGAAGAGCTGCACGCCGAGGCCGCCGTGACGGAACCGCAACCGGGCCCGGAGGCGGCGATCGACGGCCCGGGCCAGCGCGGCGTCCGTGGTCAGCACGGCCAGGCCGTGGTCCGGGAGCCGCTCGCGGGCCACGGCCCCGAGGCGACCGTAGAGCCCGCCGAGCTCGTCGCGCCCGAGCCGTCGGCCGTACGGCGGGTTGGTGGCGAGCAGGCCGGGCCCCGGCCGGGCCCCGAGGTGGGAGACGACCTGGCGGGCGACCTCGATCCGATCGGCGACCCCAGCCCGATCGGCGTTTGCCAGCGTGGCGTCGACGGCGGCCCGGTCGCGATCGGCCAGCAGGATCGAGCCCCGATCGGCCCGTTCGGCTGCGTCGATCGAGGTCTCGATGGAGGCGACGACGCTGGCCCACGAGCCCGGCTCGAACGTCGGCCAGTCGTGGAAGGCGAACGGTCGCTCGCCGCCCGGCGGCCGTCCGGCGGCGAGCAGTGCGGCCTCGATCCCGATCGTGCCGGATCCGCAGAACGGGTCGACGAGGTCGGTCGTCGGATCCCACTCGGTGGCCAGGAGCAACGCGGCCCCGAGGTTCGGCCGGAGCGGGGCTGGCCCGGTGTCGGCCCGCCAGGGTCGTCGGTGGAGGGCCTCCCCCGATGCGTCGGCCGAGATGGTGACCGTGTTGCGCTCGATGCGGACGACGAACAGCTGCTCCGGCTCGCCGATCGATGGGGGCAGCGAGACCTGGTGCAGCCGCTGGGCCACCGCCTTGGTGTGATAGAGCTTCGAGTCGTTGGTCGACACCCGGAAGCGTGGGGCGTGACCGTCCGGCACCCAGCTCGACCAGTCGACGGCCGAGGCGTGCTCCTGCAGGTGGGCGAAGTCGGTCGCCCGGAACGTCGCCACGCGGACGACGACGCGCGCCGCGGTGCGGAGCCACACGTTGGCGCCGTACAGCTGGCGGGCGTTGGCCCCGAACTCGACGACGCCAGACCCGCTCGGACGGGGCTTGCAGCCGAGCGCGGTCAGCTCGGCGGCGCACAGGTCCTCCAGGCCGGGGGCACAGATCGCAGCCGCGTCGAGGCGGGGCTTGCGCCCTGGGTTCGGCGGTCTCGCTGAGCTCACCCTTCGAGCCTACGAGCCGCAGGTAGGACCCCATCGAGGCTGGCCGCACCCGTGCCGGCCGGCCGTGCCAAGCATGGACTGGTCGGGGCGGTGTCGCCGGTCGCGCTCAACGCCTCGGAGCCGGTCGGCTTCCTCGTCGACGAGGTCGACGGCCCTGCTCGACCATGGTCGCCGGCAGCTCCCGGCCGCCGTCGCCGAGGAGGAGCTGGCGTCGACGACCGGTCCGAGGAGCGGATCCTCCAGCCGCTGCGGCGGGCTTCCGCATCCCCTGACCGCCGGTGGACGGGCGGATCCCGACCCCGCTCAGCCCGCGGCCGACCTGGCCGCCGAGACCGCGGCATGGCCGGCCGAGTCCGCCGCCCGTTGGCGGAGCGCCCGGTCGAGCAGCCGCGCGTCGCCGAGACGGCGACGCAGCTCGCGCTCGAGCCCGGCGATCGGGTACAGGTTCTGGGGTGCCCTGGCGTCCTTGTGGCTCTCGCTGGCGAAGCGGGGCAGGGTGCGGGACAGGAGGTCGGCCCGCTCGACGGCGTCGCTCACGTCGCCGAGGCCGGGCAGCTCGACCCGGACGATGCCGCTCATCGAGTGGCTGCGGGGCCCGGGGAGGCGGAGGTACCAGGACCAGTTGGGCAGCTCGCCCCCGATGTGGAACAGGGGGGTCCGCTGCCCGGGCTCGAGGGCGCCGATCACCGCCTGGAGGTCGGTGCTCTCCAGGTACTGGACGTGTTGGGACTTGACGTACCCGGCCGACTCGGGGCCGTTGCGGGGCCCGAGCCGACCGTCGTAGACGACCAGTCCTGGCTCCTCCAGCTCGTCCGACAACCGCTCCTCCACCGACATCATGTGGTTGTGCACGGCGAGGTACAGGGCCTCGTCGGATGCGATCGGGGTCGGCTTCAGGAGGTAGCGGCCGGCGGCGCCGACGTCGAGGTCGGTTGCGACCGGCGAGGCGCTGAACAGGGCCCGCTCGACCAGCACCGACTCGATCGTGGCCCGGCCGGGCAGGCAGCGGACGGCCCCGGCGGCGACGGTGGCACAGACTCCCGGTCGGTCGAACCCGTCCGGCTCGCCGATCCAGATCCTGGCGTCGATGCGGCGAACGCCGTCGACGAACGTGATGGCACCCGCCGGCCGGACCGCGGGATCGGGGGTGATCGGCACCCACCGGTCGGGCAGGACCTCGACCTCGACGTCGACCGGCCGCGACGCCTCCTGCAGCTGCTCCTCGCGGCTGGTGCCGTAGTCGGGGGCCCACGTGTCGACGGCGAAGCGCATCGCCGGTCCGGCGCTCATCGGGCCACCAGCTCGACGGTCGAGGTGGCGGGGCCCTTGCGGACCTGGAACTGGGCCGGCATGCGCTCGGCCAGGTCGGCCACGTGGGTGACGACGCCGATCATCCGCCCGGACGAGGCCAGCTCCTCCATCGCCCCGGCGACCACGTCCAGCGTGCCGGGGTCGAGGGTGCCGAAGCCCTCGTCGAGGAACATCGATTCGAGCTGGGGGGCGTCGATCGGTGCGAGCTCGGCGATCGAATCGGCCAGGGCCAGGGCGAGCGCCAGCGAGGCCAGGAACGTCTCGCCGCCGGACAGCGTGCGCACGTCGCGGGTCTCGTCCGCGTTGTGGTGGTCGACGATGGCAAACGCCCGCTCGCCGGCGACGAGCGAGTACTGCTGGCCAGACAGCTCGTTGAGCCAGACGGTGGCCCGCTCGACGATGCTGTCGAGGGCCTCGGCCAGCAGCCAGCTCCCGAAGCCCCCGGCCCGCAGGTGGCGACCGAGCGCATCGTCGAGGACGCGTCCGGCGTCGAGCTCGGCGGCGACGGCGGCCAGCTCGCGATCCTCGTCGATCCGGCGCCTGGCGTCGCCGAGCCGGGCCTCGGCCGCCGTTCTGGCCTCGGCCACCCTGGCCCCCAGCTCGCCCGGCCCGGCCTCGCCGGCCGCTTCGATCCCGGCATCACCCGCAGCGGTGGTCAGCCCGTCGAGCAGCTCCGCCCGCTCCTGCGAACGACGCTTGCCCTCGTCGGCCAGCTCGACCCGCTCGGCCTCGAGCTGTGCACCCCGGGTGGTCGCCCAGCCGGCCAGCGCCCGGTAGTCGGATGCGAGCGACTCGTTCTCCAGCGGGGGTGGCCCGAGGTCGGCCACGGCGTCTCGCCTGGCGACGAGGTCGGTCTGCAGGCGGCGGGCGGCCCGGTCGAGCTCGTCGGCGACGGCGACGGCGGCCGTTCGCTCGCCCTCGAGCCCGGCCAGGCGATCGCCGGCGGCCCGGCCGGCCGCCTCGGCCTCGGCGATCCGTTCGAGCAGTGGGCCGATCTCCTCGACGTCGTCCGGACCGCCGAGCGTCGACCGCTGCAGCTCCAGCAGATCGATGCGCTCCCGCTGGCGGGCGACCTCCTCGGACAGCAGGCGGTCCCGCTCGGTCAGCTTGGTCAGCTCGCGCCCGGCCTTGCGCAGGGACCGGGACGCCGCGTCGTGACGCTCCTCGGCCGCCTCGACCTCGCCGGTGGCGTCGTGGTCGGGGATGTCGGTCACGTCCCGGTGGCACACGGGGCAGGGCTCCCCGACGGCGAGGGCGGCGGTCCACTCGGCGGCGTCGGCCCGCTGCCTGGCCGAGCGGGCCGTCACCTCGGCCGCCGCCACCTCACCCTCGAGCCGCTCGACCTCGCCGCCGAGCTCCTCGATGCGCCCGGCCAGCTCGCCGGCCTCGCCGACCAGATCGTCGACCTCGGCCCTGGCCTCGGCCACCTGGCCGTCGACGCTCTGGATCCGAACCAGGTCCCCCTTGTCCGGCAGCTCGCTCAGGACCGCGAGCGCACGCTCCCGCTCGACGCCGGCCTCGGCCATCGCCGCCTCGATCACGGCGCGGGCCTCGGACGCCTCGGCCAGTTGTCGGTCGAGGCCGTCGACCTCGGCCGGCACGTCGATCCCGGCCAACCGGGACCGGGCCCCGTCGATGGCCGTGACCCGCTCGCGGAGGGGGTCGAGGGCTCGGTCGATCTCGTCGAGGCGGCCGAGGGCGGCGTCGACGACCGTGCGCAGGCGATCGAGCGCCTCCACCCGGTCGGCCTCGGCGGCCACGTCCTCGTCGGACGGTGGGTCGAGGCGGCGGCGCTGGTCGCCGAGCATCTCCAGCCGGATCCTGGCCTCCTTGGCCCGCGAGCGGGCGAGCTGGCCCATCCGCTCGTAGATGCCGAGGTCGAGCAGGCGCTGGAGGAGCTTGTCGCGGCTGGCCTGGTCGTCGCGCAGGAAGGCGGCGAACTCACCCTGCGGCAGGACGATCGTGCGGGTGAACTGGGCGAAGTCGAGCCCCAGCAGGTCCTCGACCGCGGCGTTCAGCTCGCGGACGTCGCCGGCCAGGACCGTCGTCGACCCGTCGTCCTCGACCCGCTCGAGGCGGGCCTCCCGCGTGGTCGCCCCGTCGGCCTCCCGCCCCTTCGACGACCGCCGCCGGATCACCCGGACCGCCGAGTAGCGCCGCCGTCCCGACTCGAAGTCGAGCCGGACCCTGGCCTCGGCCGACAGCTGGTGGATGACCGGCGCCACCCGGTTCGTGTTGTCGTAGCGGGCGACCGAGCCGTACAGGGCGAACGTGATGGCATCGATCAGCGTCGACTTGCCGGCTCCCGTCGGGCCGGTGAAGGCGACCAGGTCGAGGCCGTCGAAGTCGAGCTCGACCCGGTCGCGGAACGTCGAGAATCCCTCGAGCTCGAGCCGGACGGGCCTCACGGCGCCACCCCCTCGGGCTCGACGGCCGACGCCGCCTCGCCGTTCGCCTGGTCCCGATCGTCGATCGTGACCGTCCGAGCGGCTCCGGCACCGGCTCCGGCACTGCCCGCCCGGTCGCCGTCGTCGGTCGGCGAGCCGGCCTCATCGAGCAGGGCGACGAAGCGGGACACCACCGCCGGGTCGTCCATGCCGGCCTCGGCCAGGTAGGCGGTGAACAGCTCCCGGGGATCGCGGCCCTCGCGATGACGGGTCGGGCGGGGCGCGTCGACCGACTCGACCCGCACATCGACCACCCGCTCCCCCAGGGCGTCGCGGACCTCCTCGGCCAGGCCGGCCCGGCCCGGTTCGGTCACCCGGACCCGCAGCCAGTCGTCGGCGAACGTGTCGTCGCCGTCGGCCAGCGCCGCCAGCTGGGCCACGGTGCCGGTGAGGGTCCGGAGGCGGCGACCGGTGGTCAGTGGGACGGCCGAGACCTTGGCCGGGATCCCGGGCTCGGCCTCGACGAGGTTCACCTGCTTGGCCTGGTCCTGCTCGCCGAAGTCGAGCTGGAGCGGTGAGCCGCAGTAGTGGATGGCGGTCGGGCCGAGCATCTGCTGCGGTCGGTGGAGGTGGCCGAGGGCCACGTAGGTGGCCGATGGCGGGAAATCGACCGACGACAGCCCGTACTCGTCGACCAGGTGGGCCGCCCGCTCGCCCCCGCCGGTCATGCCTCCGGTCACGAAGGCGTGGGCGACGACGAGGTTGACGTGGTCGCCGTCGAACGGCGCGCAGAGGGCCTCGACCACCCGGCTCAGCCGCTCGGCGTAGGCCTGGGCGTTCTCGTAGGCGGCGTTGGCCATCAGCTGCTCGGCCCGCACGATCGCCCGCTGCGACACGAACGGCAGCATCGCCGCCCGGACCGGCGTGTCGCCGGCCGTCAGCTCCAGGCAGCCACCGTCGGCCGGGGGGCGGGGCTCGGCCACCATCGTGATCCGACCGAGCCGCATGAGCGACTCGACGGCGGCCAGCCGCCTCGGGTTGTCGTGGTTGCCGGCCACGGCCACCACCGGGGCGACGGCGGCCAGACCGAGCAGGGCGTCGTTGACGATCAGCTCGCTCTCCGGCGTCGGAGCTGCGGTCTCGTACAGGTCACCGGCCACCACCACCAGGTCGACCGCCTCCCGGTCGGCCACCTCGACGATCTCGCCGAGCACCGCCCGGTGCTCGTCGGCCCGGCTGTGACCGCGGATGCGCTTGCCGACGTGCCAGTCGGAGGTGTGCAGCAGCTTCATCGGCTCGGTGGGGTCATGGGGTCGGCCGCCTCATCGACGTGACGTCAGGAGGTGAGCCCGGCGAACGGATCGTCCGCCGGGGGGCCCGCACCGTTGCCGTCCACCGTATCGAGATCGACGTCGTCCGTTGCTCCAGCCGAGTCGACGGACCGTGCGCCTCCGCCACGGACCGCCTCAGCCGGACGGGTGGCCCACGACGGGAACGGGAACTCGACCAGCAGCGGCACCGGCAGGCGGGGCTGGGCCAGGTACATCGATCCGGGCTTCAGGATCGTCGAGCGCTGCCGGGCCACGGCGGGAAGGAAACCGTACTCGTCCCGCCTTGCCTCGGCCGGGTCGAGCCGGCCGACGATCCGGATGGCCGAGTTGGCCACCACCCGGCGCTCGACCTCGCTCGCCGTCTGCTGGGCCCCGACGAGCACGATCCCGAGCGAGCGGCCCCGCTCGGCCACGTCGAGCAGGATCTCCTTGATCGGGCTCGACGAGTCGCGGGGGGCGTACTTGTTGAGCTCGTCGAGCACGACGAACTGCAGCGGCAGGGCGCTCCCGGATGCCTCCTTTGCCTCGAACGCCTGCCGGAGCACCACGCCGACGACGAACCGCTTGGCCCGGTCGTGCAGGCCGTGGATGTCGACCACGGTGACCTGGTGGCGATCGAGGTCGAGGGCGTGGGCCTGGGCCTTGGCGATGTCGGCCCGGATGAGGTGCTCGACGTGGCGCTTGGCCGAGGCCAGCCGGCGGATGAAGGCGTTGACGGTGCCGCTGCCGACCGCCCGGCCGGTCCAGCGGGGGTCCGGCGGCTCGTCCGGGTCGGTCGGGCTGAGCCTGTCCTCGAGGGCGTCGACCAGGGCCGGGAAGGTGCGGATCAGTCGCCCATCGAAGCGCACTGCGCCGTCCTCGGTGGCCTCCAGCTGGGCCAGCTGGGCGGTGACCGACTGGACCACGATCGTGTACTGCTGGCGCTCGTCCTCGGCGTCGGCGAACAGGAACGGCAGGAGCCGCTGGTGGCAGAAGTCGGCCACCGTCCAGAAGAACGGGGCCACCCCGGTCTTGCGGGAGCCGGTCGCCGGCGTGGCGTTGAGGTCGCCCTTGCGGGGCGGGGCGAGGATCCCGACGTCGCGGAACGGGCCGGGGGTGAGGCCGAGGGCCCGGTAGCGGGCGGCCTGGTCGTCGTCGACGAGGCGGTTGGCGTGGTCGAGAAACAGCAGATCCTCGCCCTTGACGTTGAAGATCAGGGCCCGGGTGTTGGCGGCGTCGGCCCCGAGCGCCCCCGAGGTGAACATCGAGTAGAGCAGGAAGGTGGCGTAGCTGGTCTTCGTCGCGACGCCCGAGATGCCCGAGATGTTGATGTGGGCGCCCTTGGTGCCGTCGATGAAATCGAGGTCGAGGTAGACGGGCTCGTCGGCCCGGCTGAGGCCGGCCGGCAGCCGCCGCTCGACGGTGTCGAACGACAGCGCCGTGTCGCGCTGAGAGGCCTCGGCCAGCCGCACCGGCGTGCCCGGCAACGGGGGCAGGAGGATCTCGGGCTCGAAGCGGGTCGGCTGCACCAGGGCGGCTTCGCTGACCTGGGCCGGGAGGGTCCCGTCGGCGATGAGGAACACGTCGCTCTGGAAGTGGGCCCCCTCGTGGCGGGCCCGGATCTGCGTCACCAGGCCGTAGATCTCCACGGTGGCGCCGTCGGGGAGCCGGCGCTCGAGCGCCACCACGTCGTCGAGCTGCAGGGTCTGGCCCGGGGCGACCGCAACCCAGAACTCGAGCGGGGTGGCGTCGTCGACCCCGAGGACCAGGCCGACCGCCGGCCGACCCGCCGACGCGCCCGAGGGGGTCGCCCGCCCGGTCGCTCCGGCCGTTGGGGGGTTCGAGGCCGCCATGGCCCTCCACGGTAGTTTCCTCGACGACCGACGGCGCGGACACGGTCGGGCGTGCTCATCGGCCCCGAGGGCGCCCGGCAGGACTCGGCCGGCGGGCTCGATCCGGTGGCCAGGTCGAGACCCACTGCGGTCCGGCGGCGGTCGATGCCGATGCCGACACCGAGGAACCGCTCGCCGACCCGTTCGGGGATCTGGTGCCGGCCGCCACGATCCCCGGCCTGGCAGCGACCGACACGGTCATCGACGAACTCGGCCACACGAGCTTGGCCCGGTCGGGCCCGCAGGCGACCGGAGGAGCCCCGGTGGTCGGGTGCCTCAGCCGGCGGGCGTCAGGTCGGCCAGCGTGTCGACCAGGGACTGCAGCCGCTCGATCGGGAAGTCGGCGTCCAGCTCCTCGAGCGCGGCCAGTCGCTCGCAGCGGCTCCGCTCGGCCGCCGCCTTGCCCTCGTCGGACAGCACGGCAACCACGGCCCGGCGGTCACCGGGTGGTCGCTCCCGGACCACGAGACCGCGCCGCTCGAGCCGGTCGAGGCGGGCGCTGATGTTGGCGACCGAGGAGCAACGCGTTGCCGCGATCTCACCGACCCGCATCGGGCCGGAGCCGAGCAGCAGACGAAGCACCTGCAGATCCTCGGCCGATCCGACCTGGAGGGTGGCGGCGGCCAGCCGGTCGAGACGGTTGATCTCGGTCTGGAGGTGGGCCAGGATCCGCTCCACCGAGCGGGCCTCATCGCCGGTCATGGCACGCCAGCCTAGCCTCGGCGCATTCTGAAAGCATGACAGTCAACGAATTTGACCTTCTGCGAGGGCGGCCCCGGTCGGGCCGTCGGTCGACGACCGAGAACCCGGTCGAGCGGGATCGGGCCGATCGAGACGACCGGCGCTGCGCATTCACCTCCGAGCCGCTCGACGCAGCCACGCCGCGGGCGCTGCTCTGCCCCTGAGCCCGGCCCCTGAGCCCGGCCCGGGCGCCGATACCCACCGATGCCGGGCCGATGTCCGGGTGTTGGGGCGCCGGCGCGTGACCGGCCGACGGGCCGCCCGTCAGACGCTCGGATCGAGCAGGTCCAGGTCCTCGAACAGGAGGTCGTCCATGTCGGAGACCAGGTCGGGGCCGAGCAGGGCCCGCTGGAACCGGGGGTCGACGAGGGAGCCGGCCGGATCCTCATAGGGCTGTCGCTGGGCCACGATCACCGCGAGCCGGGTGACGAAGTCGATCATGCCGGAGAAGCTGCTCGGCTTCGTCTCGAAGTCTCGGGCACCGAGATCGTGGCTGAGGCACATGTCGCCGTAGCGGTGCGAGCTGCTGAACATGACGACCGGTATCTGCCACAGGACCGGATGGGCCTGGAGTCGATCGAGCGTGCGATGCCCGTCGAGGCGGGGCATGCGGAGATCGAGGATGATGGCGTCGGGGAGATCCTCGAGCGAGCCGATCACCGACAGCCGGTGCAGGAGCTCCGCACCATCGTCGACGAAGCTCAGCTCGATCGGGGCTCGAGCCTCATCGGTCGCCATCACCATCAGCATCTGGTCGTTGCGGTCGTCGTCGGCCATGACGACGCGCAGCTTGCGGTCCAGCGACACGGCGGGCAGCGCCCGCGCAGCGCCCAGGGTGGCGATCATGCAGAAATCTCCCTCGAGTGCGGCGGTTGGGAGGAGCGAACGGGACCGGCGACAGGCCCGAACGTTCCGAAGGTCCTTGTGGGATCCTAGCGACCCCGCCGACGCCTCTGGCCCCCGCCGAATATAGGTCGATCTCCGTGTCACTTCTTGCGTGACACCGTTACGACTGCGTAACGAAGATCACGCTCCGACAACAAAGAGGAAGTCAGGACCTGCGCACATTCGGCGGTGGCCAGACCCCGGGGACGGCGCCGGATTCGAGGAGATCGGCGGTGATGACGCCGAGCAGATCCTGCAGCCGGGCGACCTCGCCCGCATCCAGCCGATCGAGCGGGCTGGCCGAGCGCTCGTCGGTCTCGGCCTCGATCTCCGACCGGAACCGGCGACCGGCCTCGGTGTACGCCCCGCCGTCGGTGAGGATGCCCCTGGCGACCAGCCGGCCGGTCGCGGCCACCCACTCGTCCTCGGTCCAACCCCGGATGCCGGTGATCGTGGCCTGGTTCCCGTGGCCGTGGGCCGCCATGAGGAGGTGCGACTCCAACCCGTCGATGCCGGCGGCGGCCAGTGCCAGGTTGTGGCCGTCACCCCGGTACTCCCGCCACACCGTGCAGGCGTGCCAGAGCCGCAGGGCCGGCGGGCCATCCGGCCGGGGGAGCTCGGCGTGGGCGGCTGCGAGCGGGCGGGCCTCGACCTCGACCGCACCGACGGCCAGGGCCGCCAGCTCAGCGGCCTCGGCGATCTCGGCGTCGAGTCGCCCGTCGGCCCAGATGCGGCCGAGGGCCTCGGCGACCAGCTCGTTCCGCCGGGCCAGGATCTCGCCGGGGGCCAGGATGTCCCAGACCCCGGGAACGGCGCGCTCGACCATGCGGGGAGCGAAGTTGTAGAAGGTGGCGGTCACGACCGAGGCCGGGACGGGCCCCATCGGCGCCGCCCGATAGGCGAAGTACGCATGCCACCAGCCGCGGTAACCGTCATCGGTCAGGCGGCCGATCTCGGGGCAGTAGTAGGCGACGGTGTGGATCGCCTCGACCTGACGCGACAGGCGACGAACGGGGCGCCCGTCGATCTCGGGAGTCATGGTCGATCACGCTAGCCGACCGTCGCCCACCGACACCCGTGGCCGTTCGCCGACGTGCATCCGCCCGGGACACGAACCACGCCGACTCAGCACTCGTGACCGTGAATGATGTCGTTTCATCGGCACGCATTTTGTCTCAAATCGACAATTTGAGCGAGGCGCATGACACTAAAAGATCGTTTGCCAATCGGCAGTGATGCGGGTAAATTTACCCACCGCTAGGTACAAGCCCGGGGGGTCGAGGCTCTCCACACACGGAGGTGTTTTAGTCATGTCATTCCGCCGCGGAGCTCCGCCTGAGACGGAGATCATGCGATCAAAGTCCCGCCACAAGATCAAGCTCTTCTTCGCCTTTCTGATTGCGGCAGGTCTTGCCTTCGCCGCCGGGGAGGTGCTGCCGGCCTCGGCCCAGTCGGCCCCGACCGTCACCCGGGTGTCGCCGTCGAGCGGGCCGGTCCAGGGCGGCCAGACCATCGTCATCACCGGGACCGGCTTCACCGGCACCACCGCCGTCAAGTTCGGCGCCGCCGGCACCAATGCCACCAGCTTCGCCGTCATGAACGACAAGCAGATCGTGGCCGTCGTCCCCAATGCCAGCGCCGCCGGCGCCGTGCTCATGGAGGTCACCAACGGCACGGGCGCCAACACCACCGGCGCCAACTACACCTACCTGGCCCCGAAGGTCACCAAGCTCGATCCGGGATGGGCCGACAACGACGGCAGCGGCCGGATCACGATCACCGGCGAGGGCTTCACCGGCGCCGTGGCCGCCGACGTCCAGTTCGACAACGATGCCGTCCAGGCCGTCTGGGTCATCTCCGACAAGCAGATGGTGGTCCAGCCGGCGGCCGACAGCTCCGGCTCGGTTCCCTACGGGCAGATCGACGTGGTCGTGACCAGGAACTCCGTCGCCAGCGCCACGAGCGACGACAGCAAGTTCGTGTTCACCAGCGACGTCCCGACGATCACCCAGCTGGAGGACGGATCGAGCAACCAGGTCACCGGCACGGACGGGGTGGCGGTCGGGGGAACCATGACCATCATCGGCACCCGCCTCTGGGGCCTCGACCAGGTCGCCTTCGGCACCACGAGGGTCACCAACTCGGCCGACATCACCGTTGCCAGCAACGGCAACTCCGCCACGGTGGTCGTCCCCAACCGGAGCGCCGGCCCGGTCGACGTGGTCGCCACCAACGCCGCCGGTGACAGCGTCACCAACCTGAAGACCGTCTACAGCTACTACAGCACCTCGGCCCCGACGATCACCCGGATCTACCCCGAGGCCATCGACAAGACCAACACGACCGGCGGCGGCACGGTCCTGATCACCGGTCGGGGCCTGACCGGGGTCGGCACCTCGGAGATCACGTTGACCTGCACGACCGGCAGCCCCACCGCCACGTCGGCCACCTCGATCAGCGACACCAGCCTGGTCGTGGTGCTCAGCCACAACGCGGGCAACGCCGAATCGTGTGACGTGACGATCGAGAACCCGACCGACAACACGAAGACGGTCACCAAGACCGCAGGCGTCCGCTACGTCTGAGCCGGCTGACCGGGGCCTCCGGCCCCGACGACCAGCCATCGGTTGATCGACGCCCCCTCGCCGGCCCACCCCCCGGGCCCGGCGA
This sequence comes from Acidimicrobiales bacterium, assembly GCA_028285495.1. Classification (GTDB taxonomy): domain Bacteria; phylum Actinomycetota; class Acidimicrobiia; order Acidimicrobiales; family SZUA-35; genus JAHELU01. Next base: position 86,323 of record JANQPB010000017.1, on the reverse strand, counting down.
GGGGGCGTTCTCCCTCACTGCAGCGCCAGCGCACCAACCACCCCGGTGCGACCACCCCGACCGGCGGAGCCCCGCACCCGACAAACCGGAACCCGGCAACCGGCACCACCCCACCCCACGAGCGGCAGCGACGAGGCCGGGCGAGGGGGCGTTCTGCGGGCTCGGGTAGCTTGGGTCGATGACCAGCGGCTGGGAGTTCTGGATCGATCGGGGCGGCACCTTCACCGACGTGGTGGCCAGGGCCCCGGACGGGTCGAGCCACACCCACAAGCTGCTCTCGGAGAACCCCGAGCACTACGACGACGCCGCCATCCAGGCCATCCGCGACCTGCTCGGCGTCGAGGGCGACCAGCCCGTACCGACCGATCACATCGATGCCATCAAGATGGGCACCACCGTCGCCACCAACGCCCTGCTCGAGCGCCGGGGCGAGCCGACCGTGCTCGTGACCACCCGGGGCTTCGCCGACGCCCTCCGCATCGGCTACCAGGCCAGGCCGGACCTGTTCGCCCTCGACATCGTGCTGCCCGAGATGCTGTACGAGCGGGTGATCGAGGTCGACGAGCGGATGTCGGCCGATGGCCGCACGCTGATCGACCTGGACCTCGATCGGGCGACGGCGCAGCTGGCCGAGGCCAGGGCCGACGGCTACGACTCGGTGGCCGTTTCGTTCGTCCACGGCTACCGGCACACCAAGCACGAGGAGCTGGTCGGCCGGGCGGCCCGGGAGCTCGGCTTCGCCCAGGTGTCGGTCGGCCACGAGGTCAGCCCGCTGATGAAGCTGGTGGCCAGGGGTGACACGACCGTCGTCGACGCCTACCTCTCCCCCGTCCTGCGCCGCTACGTCGACCGGGTGGCGGCCGCCGTCGGCGACACGAGGCTGCTGTTCATGCAGTCGAACGGCGGCCTGACCGAGGCCGGACGGTTCCAGGGCAAGGACTCGCTGCTGTCCGGTCCGGCCGGCGGGGTGGTCGGCATGGTCGCCACCGCCGAGGCCGCCGGCTTCGATCGCCTGATCGGCTTCGACATGGGCGGCACCTCGACCGACGTGTCGCACTACGCCGGCGAGCTGGAGCGGACGTACGAGACGACCCTCGACGGCGTGCGGGTGCGGGCCCCGATGATCCACATCCACACCGTGGCCGCCGGCGGTGGCTCGATCCTCGTCTTCGACGGGGCCAGGATGCGGGTCGGGCCGGCCTCGGCCGGTGCAGACCCCGGTCCGGCCAGCTACGGGAACGGCGGACCGCTGGCCGTGACCGACGCCAACGTGGTGCTCGGCAAGCTCCGACCCGAGTACTTCCCGGCCATCTTCGGGCCTGGCGGCGACGAGCCGCTGGCGATCGAGGCCACCCGCACCGCCTTCGCCGACCTCGCCGACGACGTGACCGCGGCGACGGGCACGCCGACCGATGTCGAGGACCTGGCCGAGGGCTTCCTGAGGATCGCCTGCGACAACATGGCCAACGCCATCAAGAAGATCTCGGTGCAGCGGGGCCACGACGTGTCCGACTACACGCTGGTCTGCTTCGGGGGCGCCGGCGGGCAACACGCCTGCCTCGTGGCCGACAACCTCGGGATCGAGCGGATCCACATCCACCCGCAGGCCGGCGTGCTCTCCGCGGTCGGGATCGGGCTGGCCGACGTGCGCCACGTCGGCGAGCAGTCGATCGAGCACGACCTCGACGAGAACGGGTTCGCCACCGTGGTCGCCCGCTGGTCGGCGCTCGAGGACGAGGGCCGCCTGGCCCTGGCCGAGCAGGCCGTCGACCCCGCACGGGTCGACGTCGTGCGCCGCCTCTCACTCCGGTATCGGGGCAGCGACACCTCGCTGTGGGTCGAGGCCGACGAGCCGGCGGCGGCCAGGGACCGGTTCGAGACCCAGCACCGGGCCCGCTTCGGGTTCACCGCGCCCGAGGCGACGGTGGTGATCGAGGCGGCCCAGGCCGAGGTCGTCGGACGGACCGAGCAGACGGCGGTGACACCGTCGTCCTGGCCGGCCGACTCCGAGCGGCCGGCCGCCGAACGAGCCGGGCCGGCGCCAGAGCTTGGCCGGCACCCCGTCCGGATGGACGGCCGCACGGTCGACACCCCGTTCCACCGGCGCGACGACCTGACTCCGGGTCAGCCGATCGACGGCCCGGCGGTGATCGTCGAAGCCACCGGCACCACCGTGGTCGAGCCGGGCTGGCGGGCCGAACTGACGCCGATCGGCGACCTGGTCATCGATCGGGTTGCGCCCAGACCGACGGTCACCACCGGCGAGGGCGGCACGACCGTCGACCCGACCCGGCTCGAGATCTTCAACAACCTCTTCATGAACGTGGCGGAGCAGATGGGGGTGGTGCTCGAGAACACGGCGGTGTCGGTCAACATCAAGGAGCGCCTCGACTTCTCGTGCGCCATCTTCGACCCGGACGGCGATCTGGTGGCCAACGCCCCCCACATGCCGGTCCACCTCGGGTCGATGAGCGAGTCGATCAAGTCGACGATCGAGGCCAACCCGGCGATGTCGCCCGGCGACGTCGTCGTGATGAACGCCCCCTACCGGGGCGGGACCCACCTACCCGACATCACCGTCATCAAGCCGGTGTTCGGCCGCGACCCGTCCCCGGACGGCGGCGCTCGCCCGGTGTTCTACGTCGCCTCCCGTGGCCACCACGCCGACATCGGCGGCACCGTTCCCGGGTCGATCCCCTGCGACTCCGCCACCATCGACGAGGAGGGGGTGCTGCTCGACAACGTGAAGCTGGTCGAGGCAGGTCGCTTCCAGGACGAGCGCATCCGCTCGATCCTGACCGCCGGCGCCTGGCCGGCCCGCAACCCCGACCAGAACGTGGCCGACCTCAAGGCCCAGGTCGCAGCCTGTGAGAAGGGGGCGACCGAGCTGTGGCGGGTCATCGACCACTACGGGCTCGAGGTCGTGCACGCCTACATGGGCCACGTGAAGGACAACGCCACCGAGTCGGTGCGGCGGGTCATCGACGCGCTGGCCGACTCGTCGTTCCGCTACGAGATGGACGACGGCTCGATCATCGCCGTGTCGATCGCGGTCGACCACGGCGACCGCTCGGCCACGATCGACTTCACCGGCACCAGCCCGATCCACCCCGGCAACTTCAACGCCCCGCCGGCGGTCGCCTTCGCCGCCGTGCTCTACGTGTTCCGCTGCCTGGTCGGCGACGACATCCCGCTCAACGCCGGCTGCATGGTGCCGCTCCGGCTCGTCCTCCCGGACGACTCGATGATCAACCCGTCCCACCCGGCGGCGGTCATCGCCGGCAACGTCGAGACCAGCCAGGCCATCGTCGGGGCGCTGTTCGGGGCGCTCGGGGTGATGGGCTCGGCCCAGGGCACGATGAACAACGTCGTCTGGGGCAACGAGACCCACCAGTACTACGAGACGGTGTGCGGTGGATCGGGGGCCACCGCCGACGCCGACGGCTGCTCGGCCGTGCACACCCACATGACCAACTCCCGCCTCACCGACCCCGAGGTGCTCGAGTGGCGGTACCCGGTCGTGCTGGAGTCGTTCACGCTGCGACCCGACTCCGGTGGCGACGGCGCCAACCGGGGCGGCGACGGGGTCATCCGCCGCATGCGGTTCGAGGAGGCGATGGAGCTCAACACGATCTCCGGCCACCGGGTCGTGCCGCCATACGGCATGGCCGGCGGCTCGCCCGGGGCGATCGGTCGCAACCTGGTGATCAGGACAGACGGCTCGGTCGACGAGCTCGGCGGGGCCGACCGGGCCGACATCGGCGTCGGTGACGTGTTCGAGGTCAACACCCCCGGCGGTGGTGGCTACGGCCAGCCGGAGCCGCCGGCGGGCGACGACCAGGAGGAGGAGCTCGATGGCTGACGAGGGGGTGTGCGTGATCACCGGCGCCGGGCGTGGCATCGGGGCCGCGGTGGCCAGGCGGCTGGCAGCCGAGCGACCGGGGTTGGCCCAGGTCCTCACCTGGGTCAGCGACGAGGCCGCAGCGCAGGCGGTTGCCGGCGAGGTCGAGGCGGCCGGGGGCCGGGCGGTGACGGTGCGGGCCGACGTGGCCAGCGAGGCCGACGTGCTCGCCGCCTTCGCCGCCGCCGACGAGCTGGGCCCGCTGCGGGCCCTGGTCAACAACGCCGGCGTGGTGCTGCCGATCGGTCGACTCGACGAGTTCGACGCCTCGCGCATCGAGCGGACGATGGCGGTCAACGTCACCGGTTCGCTGCTGTGCGCCCGGGAGGCGGTGCGCCGACTCTCGACCGGGCACGGAGGGTCCGGCGGCTCGATCGTCAACCTGTCGTCCCGGGCGGCCAGCTTCGGCAGCCCCGGCGAGTTCGTCGACTACGCCGCCTCGAAGGGGGCGATCGACACGTTCACCGTCGGGCTGGCCACCGAGGTCGCCGGCGAGGGCATCCGGGTCAACGCCGTCCGGCCCGGCCTGATCGACACCGAGATCCACGCCAGCGCCGGCAAGCCCGACCGGGTTGAGGCGCTGGCCGACCGCATCCCCATGGGCCGGGGCGGCACGGCCGACGAGGTGGCGGCTTCGGTGTGCTGGCTGCTGTCCGACGACGCCTCCTACGTCACCGGCGCGTTGCTCGATGTCGGCGGGGGCCGCTAGCCACGGCTCGGGCCCCCACACGATGGCTCGATGTCGGCGGGGGCCCGTCGTCGGGACGGCGGCCGATCAGTGACCGGAGGCGCGGAACGCCGTCGCCGCGGCCTCGGCGTGGGTGTGGAACGTGCCCGTCGCCTGCTCCCGGCGCTCGGCCCGCATCAGATCGAGGGCGGACCGGTCGGCGACACACGCCCCCACCATCGCATCGATGGCGAACAACCGGGCCGCCGTGTGGCCGAGGATCTTGGCCTTGATCTCCGGGGTGAGGGCCGGGTATCCGAAGCGCTCCTGGAACTCCTCGGTGATCTGGAAGGCCCGGAACGCCTCGATCTGGTCCTGGGGCGAGCCGTACCAGATCGAGTCGGTGCCCCAGAGGACGTTGTCCTCCCCCACCGCCAGCAGCAGCTTGCCGATGGCGTGGGCCGCCTCGTCCGGTCGGGTCATCAGGCTCCGCCACGTCGAGCCGAGCTCGGCGTAGACGTTGTCGCCCGGCCCGAGCCCGGCATCGGCCACCGAGGCGACCAGGCGATCGATGCCACCGTTCGGGGCCGCCGGATCGTAGGGCCCCTCGACCACGCCGTTCTCGTAGCCCGAGTGGTACACGAGCAGGTCGATGTCGGGGTGGGCCACCGCAGCCGGGCCGACGTCGACCGGCGACGACCACGGGTCGCCACCGGACAGGCCCTTGTGCACGGCCACGGTCGAGACCCCGACGGCGGCGGCCTGGGCGAAGTAGGCGTCGCCGGTGTCGTCGTCGAGGCGCCACGGCGTCCCGGCGGCATGGGTGTAGGTCTTGAAGGCGCGGATGGGGAACGCTGCGGCCACCTCGGCCATGGCGTCGAGCCCGACCGAGGTGGGGAACGACTCACCCTGCATGAGCACCCGGTCGGCGCAGCCGATCCGGTCGGCGGCCTCGATCGCCCGCTCCATCACCTCGGGCGAGAGGGCGCCGGGGGCGAAGGGGATGGCCGACAGCATGACCACGTGGGTGTCGCTGTCGATCAGGACCAGCTCGAGGAAGTGGTCGATCGAGTAGCAGTCGCCGGGGTCGGCCTCACCACACGCCGACTGGGGGAAGCTGGGAGCGTTCTGGGTGGGGCCCAGTTCCAGCAGGTGACCCTGGACGTCGATGACCAGTTCCCCGTCGAGCGCCCCGATCGCCGCCTCGGCCGCGTCGGCGTCGAGCGTCGGGTCGACGCCACCGGCGGCCGCTCGCGTCGTCGTCCTCCCCGACCCGGCTCCGGTCGTCGTCGACGTCGTCGGGTCGACCACGAAGGTGCCACCGGTCTGGCCCGAGTCCCTGGTGCAGGCGGCCAGCGCGGCCAGCACCGTGGCCGAGCCGAGCGACGACCGGAGGAAGTCCCGCCGACTCATGCCGACCCGGCGGCGGCGCTGGTCGACGGCGGCGTCGGCCCGGCGGGTCGCCTCCCGGGCCACCGGCGTGGCCGGCGGCGGCTGGAACTCGCCGTTCCCGCAGGGCTCGAGCTTGATCGGCAGACCGGGGTCGGGCGGTTCGGGCCGGGCCATCACCCGAGTCTCCCACGGCTCCGGCCCGGTCGGCGCTCGGGACGGACGCTGCGGTTCGCTGCGGTTCGCGCCGGCATCGATGGCTCGGCCGCGGCCGAGCGGCTTCGCCGCCGAGCCGAATCAGGGCGCTCGCAGCCAGGAGGCCTCGTTGTAGCTGATCAGGTTGCGGAGCTCGGCGCCGTGCGACCGGATCCGGGTCACCGACCCGTACTCGGGCAGGAAGATCAACGAGTCGTTGTAGACCGCAGCGCCGACCAGGATCGAGATCACCCCGCCGTGACAGACGGCGGCAACGGCGGCGTCGGGGTTGGCGGCTTCGATGGCGGCGAAGCCGTCGAGCACCCGGGCCCGGAACTCGGGGCTGCGCATGGCGGCCAGCTTGGCCATGGCCGTCCCGGCGTCCATCTCGGCCGCGTGCTTCTCCGAGTAGTACACCTGCCCGTTGTCGAACTCGGCGATCCGATCCTCCACGATCGGTTCGAGGCCGACGGCGGCGGCCAGCGGCTCCGCCGACTCGATCGCCCGCCGCAGCGGGCTGGTGTAGAGCGCAGCCAGGGGCTCGCCGACCAGCTGGCGGGCCGTTGCCTGCGCCTGGAGCCGACCGACCTCGCTCAGACCGGGGTCCTCGACCCCGCCGGCAGCCGGGTCGCCATGACGGACGAGGATCAGCTCGGTCGGCATCGCCCCACCCCCTCGGAACGCATCCGACGCCGTGTACCGGCGGCCGCCCGGGTCATGGGACCCGGAGCCGGTCGAGCAGGTCGCCGAGCACCTCGGCATCGGCGTCGTCGGCGACCGGGATCGAGAACTCGATGCGGTCGACCCGGTCGCCGTAGCGAGCCCGGAGCCGATCGGCGATCTCGTCGTTGGTCCCGATGGTGGCCACCGTGTGCAGCACCTCGTCCGGCACCACCTCGGCGAGCTCGTCCCACCGGCCGGCCTTCGACAGCACCGCCGCCCGCTCGGCCAGCTCGCCCCAGTCGTGCAGCTCGAACACCCGGCGGTAGGCGGGGGTCGACAGGTAGAACGCGACCCGGGCCCGCACCGTTCGCGTCACCGCCTCCAGCGCCTCGTCGTCTGCCGCGGTGCCGACCAGGGGCTTCATGCAGACCTCGACCGCCGATCGGTCGCGGCCGGTGCGGGCCAGGCCACGGTCGAGGGCCGGCCGGACCCGCTCGTCGATGAACCGCTCGGTGCAGATCGGGTGCAGGCGGACCCCGTCGGCCACCTCGCCGGCCACCGCACACATGTTCGGCCCGATGGCGGCCAGGTGGATCGGGATGTCCGGGTGCTCGATCGGACCGGGGTCGAACAGCGGGACGATCAGATCGATCGAGTAGTGATCGCTCCGGAAGTCGAGCCGCTCGCCGGTCTGCCAGGCCCGCCAGACCGCCCGAACGGCCCCGATGTAGTCGCGCATCCAGGGCGCCGGCGGGTGCCAGTCGAGCCCGAAGCGACGGCGGACGTGGCCACGGACCTGGGACCCGAGGCCGAGCACGAACCTCCCGCCCGACAGCTTCTGCAGCGACCAGGCCGACATGGCCGTGACGGTCGGGCTCCGGGGGAAGGCCATCGCCACCGAGGTGCCGAGACCGACGGTCGAGGTGGCGGCGGCGCCGAGGGCCAGCAGCTGGTACGGGTCGTCCTTGGTCTCCTCGACCAGCACCGCGTCGTACCCGATCGCCTCGGCCCGGGCCGCCAGCGGTCCGAACTCGGCGATGGGCAACGGCGTATCCGGCTCGCGCAGGCCCGGGTCGAGCTTGCCGAGGGGCAGGAGGGTCTCGACCCGCACGCCGCCGGACCGGCCTACAGCTCGACCGTGCCGGTGGCGACGATCGACGCCGCCCCACCGACCCAGATCTCGGGCTCGCCGCCGGCGGCGCCGGCTCCGCCGTCGCCGCCGGTGATCGACACCCGACCGGAGCGGCCCATGGCCGTGCCCTGGACGGCCAGGTACGGCGGGCTGATCCGGCCGGTCGTGACCAGCCACTGGGCGGCCGAGGCGTTGAGGCTGCCCGTGACCGGGTCCTCCAGCGTCTGCCCGCCGATCGGGTAGAAGGCCCGGACCTCGTAGGCCGCCTCGTGCCCATCGGGGTGGAAGCCGATGAGGCCGATCTTCTCGCTGAGGGGCCCGAGCTCGACCGCGAGCACGGCCTCGGCGCTCGCCAGCAGCAGCCCGAGCCAGCCCGGCCCGTTGTCGATCCACGCGGCGTCGACCACGTCGGACGCCGTCAGGCCGAGCTCGCCGATGACCCGGGCGAGCGTGTCGTCGTCGACGGGCCCCGACCGGATGAGCGGCGGAGCCCGGAAGGCCTGGCGGTCGCCGTCGATCCGCAGCGGGACCAGCCCGGCCCCGCACTCCTGGATCACCGCCCCCGGCGTGGCCGGCTCGCCGCCGGCGTCGAGCCAGGCCCGACACGAGCCGAGCGTCGGGTGGCCGGCGAACGGAAGCTCTCCGCCCGGTGTGAAGATCCGGACCCGGTAGTCGGCCGCCGGATCGGTGGGCGGCAGCAGGAACGTCGTCTCGGACAGGTCGATCCAGGTGGCGTAGGCCTGCATCTGCTCGGTGTCGAGGCCATCGCCGTCGAGCACGACGGCCAGCGGGTTGCCGGCCAGTGGCTCCTCGGCGAACACGTCGACGAACCGGCACCGCCGCTGCGTCATGCGCTCACCCCCGCTCAGCCGTTGATCTGGCCGACGACCGAACCGGGGGTCAGGTGGATCAGCAGCCGACCCTCGTCGACCATCGCCTGGCGGTACTCGTCCCAGTCCGGGTGCTCCTTGCCCGAGACGGCCCGGAAGTACTCGACCAGCGCATCGGCGGTGGCGTCGCCCGGATCGGCGGTGGTCGGGGTCAGCTCGACGGTGCCGTCGATTGACAGGTAGGACCAGGCCGCCGGGTCGGTGATGTGGAGCACGGCCCTCGGGTCGCGCTTCAGGTTGTTGGTCTTCGCCCGGCCGTCGGTGACCGAGATCTCGATACGTCCGTCGACGACCCGATAGGCGATGTCGGACGATTGTGGGCGGCCGTCCCGGCGGATGGTGATCAGCACGCCGTTCGATCGTGCGGCGGCCCAGTCGAGAGCGGTGTCGAGGTCCATGGCCGGATCCTATCCCGGCGGCGCCCTCCGGCCAGTAGCGTGGCGCCATGCGACTCGGCGTCTCGATCTCGTCAACCCATCGGTCCGACGGGCCCCGGCTCATGATCGAACGGGCCAGGGTTGCCCATGAGGCGGGTCTCGACTCCCTCACGATCGGCGACCACCACAACATGCCGATCCCCTACGCCCAGAACACCCCGATGCTCGGCCGGCTGCTGGCCGAGTGGCCGGACCGACCCGCCGGCTGTCTGTTCCTGATGCCCCTGTGGCACCCGGTGCTGATGGCCGAGCAGATCGGCACCCTGGCCGCCATCCATCGGGTGTCGGCCCCCGACCCGTCCGTCCCCTTCATCGTCCAGACCGGGATCGGGCACGGCGACTCGCAGTTCCGGGCCTTCGGCGCCTCGATGGCGACCCGGGGCCGGGTGCTGGAGGCCTCGATCGAGACGGTGAAGGCGTTGCTGGCCGGCGAGGAGGTCGACGACGAGCGGCTCGGGCTCGTCGGCGGTCGGGTCGGGCTCCGCTCCGATGGCCCGATCGAGTGGTGGATCGGTGCCGGGGTCGATGCCGCCATCGAGCGGGCGGCCCGGATGGGCGACGCCTGGTACGCCTCGCCCGGGCTCGGAGCGGAGGAGGGGGCGGTCAAGGTCGACCACTACCGGTCGCTCGGTGGCGGCCGGGCCATCATCCGCAAGGACGCACTCGTCCTGCAGGACGGCGACGAGGCGAGGCGGTTGGCCGGCGAGCTGGTGGCCGCCGGCTACCGGGGCATGGACCTCGACGTCCTGCTGGTCGGCAACGCCGACGACGTCGCCGCCCAGCTGGAGCCTCTGGCTCGGGCCGGGTTCGACGACGTCATCGTCCGTTGCATGAACGTGCCCCAGGAGCTGGCCCTGGAGACCCTGACCCTCGTCGGGTCGCTCCAGGGCTAGCCCCCCGGGTCCGGCCGGGCGCGCCGGGCGCTACAGCTCGCAGGACTGGAGTGCCTCACCGTTGATGCACGTGTCCGCGTTGTTGCCGCCGTTCAACCGGTCGATGCCATCGCCACCGTCGAGCGTGTCGAACCCGTTCCGACCGAACAGCCGATCGTTGTCGGGGCCGCCGTCGAGCACGTCGTCGCCGGCCTGGCCGTCGATGAAGTCGTCGCCATCACCGCCCGAGAGCTGATCGACGCCCGAGCCGCCCTTGAGACGATCCCGGCCATCGCCGCCATCGGCGACGTCGTCGTCGGAGCCGCCGTCGATCTGGTCGTTGCCCTCGCCGCCGTCCAGCTCGTCCATCCCCCGACCGCCGGACAGGATGTCGTTGTCGTCGCCGCCCTCGACGACGTCGTCGTCGTCGCCGCCGAGGAGACGATCGCGGCCGGGGCCGCCGAGCAGGGTGTCGTCGCCGTCCGAGCCGGCGGCGTAGTCGTCACCCTCGCCGCCGTCGAAGGTGTCGTGACCCGGGCCGGCCTGGGCCCGGTCGTCGTCACCCTCACCGAAGATGTCGTCGTCACCACCGCCGCCGTACAGCAGGTCGTCGCCGTCGCCGCCGCAGAGCGTGTCGTCACCCGAGAAGCCGATCAGGGTGTCGTTGCCCCCGAGGCCGACGATCACGTCGTCGCCGGAGGTACCGACCAGGCGATCGTTCCCCTCGGTGCCGACGATGGTGGCCGGCAGGCCGTTGCACATCGGACCGGGTGGGGTCAGCGACAGCCCGACGATGACCGGGTCGTGGTCGCTCGACTTCCACTCGTCCGGGGTCGCCTGCCCCGGCGGGTTGAAGTTCTGGTAGTCGATGGCAAACGGCTCGTCGGCGTTGATGGGCCAGACGTCGGCCCCGGTGACCTGGGCGGCCAGCTCGGGGTTGGCCATCGCGTAGTCGAGGCTGCCGAACTCGCCGTTGAAGACGAAGCTGTGGCCGCCGATCGACCACGAGGTGTCGCCGCCGTTGGCCGCCTCGACCAGGTCGGTGTAGCCCTGGCCCTCGAGCACGGCCACCGGCTCCTCGTTGGCGTAGGCGTTGAGGTCGCCGAGCACCAGGAGGTTGTCTGAGCCGGTGCCGGTCGGGTCCGCCGCCAGCCACTGGCCGACGATCGTGGCCGCCGCCGCTCGGGTCAGGTTGCAGTTGCCGGTGAACAGCGGGTCGCCGATCGGGCGGACGTCGACGTCGTCGCCGATGGCGTAGGGGGCCACGCCGAAGGCCGGGTCGCCGGGGTTGGCCACGTCGTCGCAGGCCGAGCCCTTCGACTTGAGGTGGTTCACGGCCACCGTCAGGTCGGCCCCGCCCGCCAGGTCGGTGAAGGTCTGGGCCAGCGCCGGCCGGTTCTTGGTGTCGATGAAGGCCGGGCTGACCGACGAGTCGAGCACCGCGAACGGGCCGTCGAGGCCGACGGTCGCCTGGTCGTAGACGAAGCCGACGGCGATGGCGTCGGTCCCGATGAACCCGGTCGGCACGTAGCCGTAGGTCCTGGCCGAGCGGGCGTTCACCTTGGCGACGAGATCGGCGATCGCGGCATCGGTGCCCGAGTTCTCCAGCTCGATCAGGCCGACGACGTCGGCGTCGAGGTCGGCGATGGCGTCGGCGATCTTGGCCGACTGCAGATCGAACTCGGCCTGGGTGTCGGCCCCACGGCAGCGCTGGAGGTTGGACGGCGGACCGCAGATCGGCTGGCCGTTGTCGATCGTGGCGAAGTAGTTGAGGACGTTGAAGCTGGCCACCGTCAGGTCGCCGCCAACGTCCGGCACCCCGGTCGGGCGCGGCGTCCTGGTGACGTCGACCCCGCCGTCCGGATCGGTCGGGTCCGCGAGGTTGACCGGCTGGATCTCGTAGTCGCCGAAGGCGAAGTGGACGACGCCGAACAGGTCGTTGACCACGTCGCCGGCCCTGACCGTGCCCTCCGGGCCATCGAGGTACGGCGTCGGGTTCGGGTTCCAGGTCGACAGCCCGTTCGGGAAGCTCTCGTTCTCGTCCTCGCCGTCGTCGAGCACGACCCGGGAGGCGAGGTTGAGCGCCCGCCTGTCGGACGCGGCCTGCGAACCGACCGCCTCGACCTGGTTCGGGTGGTCCCACGGCCCGATGGCCGACAGGTCCATCTCGCCGAACGACCCGAGCGGGAACAACCCGGACACGAACAGCGGCTGGGCGAACGACACCGACATGCCCTCGATCGCCTCCCAGTCGACCGGCGCATCACCCAGCGATGTCGGGACGGTCGGGGTGGCCGGCGTCGGCAGCGCGTTGCCGGACGAGACGATGGTGATGTCGGTGACGTCGTTGATCTCGGTCAGGTCGAAGAACTCGTCGACGGTGCCGGTCACCTCGACGACGTCACCGACCGAGACCGCGGCCCCGCCGGGGGCGAAGACGAAGATGCCCTCGGAGGTGGACGGGTCCGCGTCGGCATCGGCGTCCTCCTCCTGCACGAAGAAGCCGTCGAGCGGCTCGTCGGTCGGGTCGTCGGTCACGATCTCCTGGAAATCGCCGACGACGATGCCGCTGATGACGACCGGCTGACCGTCGAACGTGCTCGCATCACCCGGGCCCTGGATCTCGCTGATGAGCCGCAGCTCGGGACCGGGCCCACCGGTGCAGTCGTTGGCCGCACCCGGCGTCGGGGTGACGGCGTCGTAGGTGGAGGTGTCGAGGGCGCTGCCGCTGGCATCGGGGCACCGCGAATTGGAGTGATTGTCCTTGTCGCCGTTCGCGTCCTCGTTGACCTGGCCGCCGGCGGTGTTGAGCACGGCCAGCAGGCCGGCGTCGTCGGCGTCGTCGGTGTCGTAGACGATGGCGTCGACGAGGCCGTCGCCGGTGACCGCCGTGCCCGCCGGGAAGTCGGCGGCGTCGGCCCGGTAGAGGGCGACCGCGTCGGCGCCGTTCTGGAGCAGGTTGGTGTCCGGCGAGACATCGAGATCGCAGTTGGCCACCGTGGCGGTGTCGCCGCACAGCACGACGTACCCGTCGGTCCCGGTGCTCAGGCCGTCGAGGTCGAACGCGGCGTAGCTCGTGTCGGTCGCACCGTTGAACAGCACCAGCGTCAGGCCGTCGAGCGACGAGCCGCCGGTACCGCCGTCGGTCAGCTCGACGAACTCGGCGTCGTCGGTGCTGGTCTGGTCGGCGTCGACCTCGTTGATGAGGATGTCGGGGGCCGGGACGGCGACGATCTCGTTCGGTTGACCCGGCGTGTTGAGTGCCTCGCCGACGTCGGGCGAGCCGTTGGTCACGCCATCCCACGAGAAGTCGTTCCGGTACCAGTCGGCGGCCGAGTCGGTGTCGGTGCCGTCGGGGATCCGGCTGGCGCCGCCGGGGGCGAAGTCGCTGTCGAAGCGGCCGTCGTCGAAGGTCTCGTCGAGCACCGGAACGCCGTAGAACACGCCGCCGGCCTGGCCAGGGTCGTCGGTGGCCACGGCGTCGACAACGGCGGTCCAAGGGGTCACGTCGAAGGTGCCGTCGCCGTCGGTGTCGAGGGTGTCGCCGTCGGCCCCGGTGAAGCCCTGGACCAGCAGCAGCGTGGAGTCGCCGTTCTCGAACGAGTTGGCCGGGACGGTGGTGGCCCAGAGACCGGATCCATCGGTGCTACCGACCGGGACGACGTGGTCGATGACGCCGTTCTGGCCGGTCGAGCCGTCGATCTGGAGCACGGTGTACGCCGAATAGTCGGTCCCGGCGGTGCCGAAGACCTCGACGAACTCGTCATCGGTACCCGAGTCGCTGATGCCCCACTCGTTGATGACCGGTGCCGCCGGGTCATCGGGCCCGCCAGCGAACGACTGACCGTTGTTCGCCGCGCCGAACGTCGAGGTGTCAGCGGTCCAGGTGAAGTCGCCGGCCGTCGAGCCGGTGCCCGTGAGCTGCAGCGATCGACCGATCGGGGTCGAGCTGGTCTCGGCCACGCCGATGTCGCTGCTGGTCTGCCCCGCAGCCGGCCCGGCCCCGGCGGTGAACGACCCCTCGTAGCTCAGGAACTGCACGACGGCGCCGCCCTGGTCGACGAGCGCGACGCCGTCGGGGGCGCCGTTCTGCAGGCCGTTGGTCGGGTAGTCGATGGTGACGAAGCCGTAGCCACCGCTGTCGTCGGCCAGGATGCCCGAGAGCGGGTCCGTGCCGTAGACCGCGCCGTTCGACCCGTTGTAGCGGACGATCTGCCAGCCCGAGAGGTCGGTGCCGGCCGGGCCGGCGATCTCCAACGACTCGCCGACATCGTCGCCGGTGTTGTCGTAGTGGAGCTCGTTGATGAACACCGACGACGTCGAGCCGCCGACGGCGTCGGCCGGTGAGGCGGCCACCAACCCGAGCAGCAGGGACAGGACGGCCAGGATCGACAGGCGGACGCGTTCGGGCATGAGCGGGCTCCAGGTGGGACGGGGAAGGTGCAGCGGTCAGCCGGACCCTAGTGCGTCACCACTGACAAAGCAGGAGGTGAACCGAAAGGTCAGCTTCACGTCACCTGTCGGCCAATCGACCTCGGCGTTGCCGGGCACCCGTCACCGGGAAAAAGAAAGAGGCCGTCCCTTCCGCCAAAGGGACGGCCTCTTCGGAGGGGCTCCGGCGACCCGTCGGGGGGCCCAGATCGCCGAACTCATGCCTCCATCCCGCCAGCCGATGAACGGCCTTCCGGCGAAGAGATGCGGCGCCTGGCAGTGACCATTCGAAGGAAGATCGACCCCGTCGAACAGGTTCCGCCGAGATGTCCTGTTCGACGTGGTCGATGGAGAACCATCACTGCCAGGCACCAGAACTTTGTTTGAACACCGAGTTAGTCGCAGCCTTCCGCCCAAAAGTTCCGCGATCGGAGAAAAATCCGGGGGATTTGTTCCATCCCGTCGGAAACCGTCTGAAACAGCGGGGTTTGGCCTCAACGCCGGGGAGTCCAGCGGAAGAACCGGAGGGTCACGGCCGCTGCGCCGACCCCCCAGGCGGCGATGACGAGCCAGTGCTGCCAGGGGAACGGGGTGCCCTCGACGAACGGATCGAAGCTCTCCTGCAGGGCATTGGAGAGGTGCAGGATCGGGAAGATCCCGGCGATCGTGCTGATCCAGTCGGGCACCTGATCGGACGGGATGAAGACGTCGCTGATGAAGTAGAGCGGCAACATGATGGCGTTGGTCACCGCCGGGGCCGCATCCTCCGACGGGATGATCGCGGTGAGGGCGAGGCCGATCGCGGCGAACGACATCGCCCCGATCAGCAGCGTGATCAGCAGCGAGGGGATGCCGCGGGCGAACAGGCTGACGTCGAACAGGATCCGCCCGACCACCACGATGATCACGGTCATCGCCACCGAGATCACGAAGGCCGAGATCGCCTGGGCCACCACGAAGACCCATGGCGGGATCGGCGTGCCCCGGACCCGCTTGAGCACGCCCCGCTCCCGGCGGGTCGTCATCGTGATCGCCAGGTTGACCGCCGTCGCCGAGCTGATGGCCAGGGCCAGGATCCCCGGCACGTACAGGGTGGCGACCTTGGCTCCGTTGTCGAGGGTCTCGTTGCCGAAGATCGAGGTGAAGATGACCAGGAAGATCAGCGGCAGGATCACGGTGAAGAAGGTCGCCGCCGGATTGCGGCGGAACACGAGCAGGTCGAAGCGGGCCTGATGGGAGAGGCGTTGGATGGCGGTCACCGGGCGCCTCCCTCGCCCGGGCCGTGCGTCGGCCCGTCGGCCGCGTCCTGGTCGGTCAGCGCCAGGTAGACGTCCTCGAGGGTCGGCCGGTTGACCGAGAGGTCGCTGAGGTCGACGTCGTGGTCGAGCGCCCAGCCGGTGAGGGCGTGGAGCGTCGGCACGACGTCGTCGGTGGTCAGCTCGTGTGTGCCCTCGCCGTCCGCGCTCGACCCGAGCCCGGACGGAGGGGCCGGAGCATCGCCAGGGGCCCGCCAGCGGATCGTCGTCGAGGCGCCGACCTGGCGGGCAAGGTCGGCTGCGGTGCCGCGGGCGACGATGCGGCCGCCGGCGATGACCACGATCCGGTCGGCCAGCTGCTCGGCCTCGTCCATGTAGTGGGTGGTCAGCAGCACGGTGCTGCCGAGGTCGCGCAGGGCGTCGATCATGTCCCACGACTCGCGCCGGGCCGACGGATCGAAGCCGGTCGTCGGCTCGTCGAGGAAGACGAGCCTCGGGTTGCCGACGAGTGCGAGGGCCAGGTCGAGGCGACGCTTCTGCCCGCCCGACAGCTTGCGGGTCCGCTGCTCGGCCGAGTCGGCCAGGCCGACGATCTCCAGCACCTCGCCAGGCGGTCGGGGGTCGGCGTAGTAGGCGGCGTGCATCGCCACCGACTCGAGCGCGGTCAGCTCCGGGACCGGCTCCGACTCCTGGAGCACGATGCCGATCTGGTCACGCCACGACAGCGGGGCCTCGGCCGGGTCGACACCGAGGACGCGGACCTCGCCGCCGTCCCGCTGGCGATAGCCCTCCAGGATCTCGATCGTCGTCGTCTTGCCGGCCCCGTTCGGCCCCAGGAAGGCGAGGATCTCGCCCCGGTCGACGTCGAGGTCGATGCCCCGGACCGCCTGGAAGTCGCCGTAGGCCTTGGTGAGCCCTCGCACCTCGATCGCTGTGCCCATGGCCGGTCACGGTACTTGGCCGGGAGTGGCCGCGGCGGCTCCGGGGCCACCGGCCGGCTCGACCAGGCCGACTCAGGGGAGATCGGCGTCGAGGAAGACACCGGAGACGTCACCGATCGACTCGACGGGAAGCAGCCACTCGGTACCGGTGTCGAGGTCGACGACCACCAGCTGACCAGCCGAGCTCTCCAGGAGCCAACGACCGTCGTCGGAGAGGACGACCGACTGGCCGAACGGGCTGAATCGGCTGCCCGAGTCGATGGTCCGGCCGATCCGTCCGGTCGCGATCTCGATCAGCTGGCCGGTTCCGGCCCGCCAGTCGAGGTAGACCAGCCACCGGTCACCGCCGACGATCCGGTAGAAGCCACTGCCGCCGAGGGCGCTCGGTGGCGGCGACGGGAAGCCGACGAGACCGTCGGTCCGAAGGTCGTACCACTGGAGCTGGCAGGCCATCTCCTCGTCGCAGCGCCGGAACACGGCGAGCCGATCCCCGACGGCGAGGGCCTGGCCGGTGCTGACCCGCTCGAACCCGTCGTCGCCGGTGCGCCGGTAGAGACCGCCGGCCGGATGGTAGACGAGGCCGCTCGACGGCCCGACGCCGGTCGACAGCACGTAGGCGAGCGGATCGATCCCGAGCGACTCGGGATCCAGCTCGTCGACCAGCTCGCCGGCGGCGTCGTACGCCTCGTACCTGCTGCCGCCTGGACCGTCCTCGATCAGCCACACCCGGTCGTCGTCGACGCTGACGACCTCGACCCAACCGGGCGAAGATCTCGGGGCGATGGGCTCCGCCTTCGGCTCGGCGTCGAGCAGGTCGACGAAGCGGGGCGAGCCACCGTCGCTCTGGAGGACCAGCGTCGTTCCCATCAGACCGGCCGGCACGCCCCTGATCCGCTCGATCTCGCGCCGGTCGCCGCTGTCGAGGTCGATCAGCGTGAGGCCGCCGACGGAGAAGCTCCCCAGCGCGAGGGTCAGCCCGGTCGGCTCGCCGAGGAGCGGCCCCTCTGCGGCGATCGCCGGCTGGTCCTCGCCGGGGACGCTCGTGGTCGGTCCGTCGTCGCCGGCCGTCGTCGCCGGGCCATCGGCGTCGTCGGCCGGCTCGTCGGCCTCGGACGCCACCGCGTCGTCCTCGTCGTCCTGCTCGCCATCGTCGGCGACGGACTCCTCGCCGGTCGTGTCGCCGTCGGCCTCGGCCGTCTCCTCCTCGTCGCCGGTGCCGGCATCGTCACCGGCGGGCTGACGGAAGAGCGCCAACGCCAACACCGCCATGATCGCCAGCCCGGCCACCAGCAGCAGCCGACCGCGGGTCGAGCTGGCACCGGCCCGGACCGACGCCTCGTCTCGGGCCGGCTCGGCCCACGGGTCGAGCAGGAAGGCCGAGCCATCGCCACCGTCGACGACCGAACCGACCGGCGCTCGCCGCATCGCCGCCCGGTCGTCGCCGAGCCGGTTGTGGTCGGCGCCGACCCCGACCGCCACGCCGGACCCGACCGGTGAGCCGCAATCGGGACAGTACCGGTGACCCTCCTCGACCGCTCGGCCACACGAGCCGCAGCGGTCCGGGTCGGCGGTGTCGCCGGGGCTGCCCATTGGACCAACGCTAGCCCAGGCCGGCGCGACGGCCCGCTCACGGCGTTGACGGCGGCCGAGTGCCCGCGGGCGAGCGCCCGCTGGCGACGAGCGGGCGCTGACTAGGCTCGGCGGCATGGGGATCGAGATCCGGCCGATCGTGCCAGACGAGCTCGAGCGGTACATGGAGCTCTGCCATCTGGCGTTCGGCGGCAAGCCCGAGGAGGGTGAGGCAGAGCGGCTCACCGAGCTCGTCGGGCTCGACCGGGTCCACGCCGCCTTCGACGGCGGGCGGATGGTCGGCACGGAGGCGTCGTACGGCCTCCGCCTGACCGTCCCCGGCACGGCCGCCGGCACCGCAACGGCCGCCGGCACCGCAACGGCCGCCGGCGGGCGGTCGGACGGGGAGCGGGCCGGGGACGATGGCGTGCCGGGGGTGCCGACCGCGGGGCTGAGCCGGGTCAGCGTCGCCGCCACCCACCGGCGCCGCGGCATCCTCACCGGCCTGATCGGCGCCCACTTCGCCGATGCGGTCGACCACGGAGAGGCGCTGTCGGTCCTGTGGGCCAGCGAGCTGCCGATCTACGGTCGCTTCGGCTACGGCCCGGCCGCCGACATCCTCCAGGTCAGCTACGACAACCGCAAGGCCGACGTCCGGCCGCCCGAGCGGCCGGTCGACCTCGCCCTCGCCGAGGGCGACGAGGCCACCCAGCTGCTGCCACCGCTGCGCGAGCGCGACCGCCTCCGCCGACCCGGGCACTTCCACCGCAGCCCGACCTGGTGGCGCCTGCGACGGTTCACCGACCACGAGTTCCAGCGGGAGGGCGCCAGCCAACGCCGCACCGTGATCGCCCGCCGTGACGGTGAGCCGGTCGGCTACGCCACCTACCGCCAGGCGCCCCGCTGGACCGACCACGACCTGCCGGACGGCGAGATCCGGGTGATCGAGGTCATCGGCGACGACCTCGATGTCCGCCACGGCCTCTGGTGGTTCCTGTCCAACATCGACCTGCACCCCAACGTGCGGTTCTGGAGCCTCCCGGTCGACGCCGAGCTGCCGTGGCTGGCGGCCGATCCGCGGGCGATGATCCGCCACCTGACCGATGGCCTGCAGCTCCGGGTGCTCGACGTCGTGGCTGCGCTCGAGGCTCGGGGCTGGGCCGGCGAGGGTCAGCTCGTGCTGGCCGTCGACGACGCCAGCCATCCGAGCGCCGGGGGCACCTACCGGCTGACGGCCGAGGCCGGCCGGGCCCGCGTCGAGCGGACCGACGACGAGCCCGAGCTGCGGCTCCACCCGGCGGCGCTCGGCGCGCTGTACCTGGGGTCGAGGCCGGCGGCGGCCATGGCCGTCGCCGGCTGGCTCGAGGCGGCTCCGGCCGTTCGTGACCGCACCGACCGCCTCTTCGGCTGGCCGACCGCAGCGTGGTGCGACGAGAGCTTCTGACCGCCGTCGGGCCCGGGGCACCCGAGCCGGGGATGCGGTGCGGCCATGGCGCTGGTGCCATGATTGGCGGGACACGCGACCGACGACCGGGGATGCCCAGCCATGCCAGTCCAGCCCATGAACCTCGACGACTTCGACGGTGAGCTCAACCAGCTCGCCATGTCCCAGGAGGCCCGTCCCTTCCTGGCCAAGGTCCGGACCTTCATCGACGAAGAGGTCCTCCCGATGTCGGTCGAGTTCCACAAGCTCGACGCCAACAAGTCCGACCCGTGGTCCTACGCCCCCGGCCAGCTCGAGCTCCTCGAGGAGACCAAGTCGAAGGCCAAGGCCAACGGGCTGTGGAACTTCTTCCTGCCCGACTCCGAGGTCGGCGGCCTGACCAACCTCGACTACGCCTACATCGCCACCGAGCTGGGCAAGCATCGCCTGGCGTCGGAGAGCCTGAACTGCTCGGCCCCCGACACCGGCAACATGGAGGTGCTCGAGCGGGTCGGCACCCCCGAGCAGAAGCAGCAGTGGCTCGAGCCGCTGCTCAACGGCGAGATCCGCTCGGCCTTCGCCATGACCGAGCTGCACCACGCGTCGTCCGACGCCAAGAACGTGGCCACCTCGGCGGTCCGCGACGGCGACGAGTACGTGATCAACGGCGAGAAGCACTACATCTCGGGCGCCGGCGACCCCCGCTGCAAGATCATGATCACGATGGTGCGGTCGAACCCCGACGCACCGCCCCACAAGCAGCAGAGCCAGATCCTGGTCCCGATCGACACCCCCGGCGTCGAGATCGTCGGGGCCCAGCACGTGTTCAGCCGCGACGACTCGCCGCATGGACACATGCACATCCGCTTCAACGACGTGCGGGTGCCGGCCTCCAACATGTTGCTCGGCGAGGGCCGTGGCTTCGAGATCTCCCAGCTCCGGCTCGGGCCGGGTCGCATCCACCACTGCATGCGCTCGATCGGGGCGGCCGAGAAGGCCCTCGAGCTGATGGTCACCCGTGGCCTCAGCCGCGAGGCGTTCGGCAAGCCGCTGGTGGCGCTGGGCGGCAACACCGAGATCATCGCCAGGGCCCGGGTGGAGATCGAGGCCATGCGGCTGATGGTGCTCAAGGCGGCCAAGGCGATGGACCTGATGGGCAACGCCGAGGCCAGGGTGTGGGTGTCCGCGGTCAAGGCGATGGTGCCCGAGCGGGTCTGCAAGATCGTCGACCAGGCGATCCAGATGCACGGCGCCCTCGGCGTCTCGCAGCACACCCCGCTGGCCGACATGTACACCCAGCAGCGGACCCTGCGACTGGCCGACGGACCGGACGAGGTCCACTGGATGGTCGTCGGTCGGGCCGAGATCGCCCGCTACCAGAACCTGCTGGCCGAGGCGGCGGCCGACGCCGCCGCCGACCACACCGACGTGCCTCGCAACTGACGCTGGGGCCGCCGGAGGCCCGGACCGGTTGTGCAGAACTGGTGGACAACCGGTGGAAACCAGGCAGTGAACTGGGGATGGAAAAGAAATCCTGCGGACAACCCTGGGGATTGCCCGAAACTTCTTGACCCGTGTTTCTGCAGCTCTCAGGATGGCCTTCAACCAGCCGACGACAGGTCGGTGGGGGGCTGAGGAAGCGGGTGACGCGACAAGAGGTGACTCCGCTCGGCGGACGCTTCTGCGGCGGTTCGCGTGCCTGCGACCGATCCTCACTCCCCCGTCGACTCCGACGGTTGGCCGGAACAGCATTCACCCGGTCGCCACGAACCTGACGGACTCCGGTCCCGGCGGTAACGGGTGACCACGGTGCCGTCGACCTCGGTCGGTGGCATCGCCAGGAAGAACACCGGCGGAGCGATGCGATGGCCGACCATCGCGGAGACCCGGCGGCGATCCCCGGCAAACCAGACTGCCCGCCAGCCCATGTCGGACCGACGGGCAGTCACCATGTCATCGCTCAGAACGGTACACCCGATCGGATCGATGGCGGTGGACGCTGATCCGACCCTCCGGTGCTCCCGGCATCGATCTGGCAACCCCGGATCGGTCCGGGAGCATTGGCGATTTGCGGTATCGTGGGCGCCTTGTGACCGGCGCGCGGGTACCGGTCGTGCGGACATCGCCGAAGGAGGAGGTCTCAGAGGATGAGCTGGACCTCTGAACACGAGCCTTCGGCCCCCACCCACCCCGGTGCCGCCGCATCCGTCCCCGCCGAGCCACCCGGTTCGGGCGGAGTCGACGATGCCACCCACGACGCCGCCGACGGGTCCGACCACGACGACTGGCCGGGCGACGACGAGATCGACCCGCTGTCCGACGATGGCCCCCTCGACCCGTCGGTCTTCGACGGCCTGTTCGACGATCTCGTCCCGACGGCGGCCGATGCGGTGGCCGACAACCCGCTCGACGAGTTCCTGCGGGCCCCACTGGCCGAGACGAGCGACGACCCGGCCGACGCCGACGGCGACGAGCTCGACCCGATCGACCTCGACGAGCTGCTGCTCGACACCCCGCCGGACGACCCCGACGTCGGCGGCGGCGTCGTCGCGACCGACGGGTTCGGCGACGACGTCGAGCTCGCGGCCGACGGCTTCGCCCTCGACGACCTCTTCCCCGAGCGCGACGGCGCCGGAGCGGCGGTGGCCGCCTCGGCCGGCCATGACACCGGCGACGGCGCCGCTGGCGACGGCGCCGAGCCCCTCGATGTCGATCCCGACCCGGTCGCCGTCGACCAGATCGAGTCCGCCGCCGACGTGCCCCAGCCGCTCATCCTCGACCCGATCGGCGGGCGACCCGAGCCGGGTCTCGACCAGCGCAACCCACCCCCGGACGCACTCGATGTCGAGCCGACCGGCGACGAGCCCATCGTGGTCGACCGGCCGATGCCAGGCGACGGCGCCGGTGGGTTCGTCGGGGAGCGGGCCGACGAGACGGCCGCCGACGACGAGCGGCGCTGGTCGGACGGCTCGTTCGCCACGGGCGGCGCCGACGTCGATCCGGACGCTCCGGTCGACCTCCCCGTCGACGCACCGCCGTCCGAGGTCGACCGGCCGATGTTCCGGTCGGCGCTCGACGTCACGCCACCACCGCCGCTCGGACCGCCCCCGTCCGATGCCGATCAGCTCGATCCGGCCGGCGCACCGCCGGCCGCGCCGTCGCCATGGGAGGCGTCGGCGGCGGCGCAGGACCTCATGGTCCCGGCACCACCGGATGCGGGGGATGCGCGGGGTGGCCGCCGCCCCGAGCGGCGCTCGGACGCGCCGGACGACTGGTACAACGACCAGCCGAGCGAACGGGACGACCGGCGGCTGGTCGACTGGGACCGGAGGGCGGCCGACCCCGCCGCTCCGGCTCGATTCGCCCCCGCCGGTGAACCGGGCACGGCCACGCCGGCCGACGGCCCCTTCCGGGCCTCGCCGCCGATCCAACACGACCCCGAGCCGGAGCTGCCCCTCGCCGCCCCGGTCGAGCCCGCACCGGTCGACGAGCCCGCGCTGGTCGGCCGGCGGCGGAGGCCCGGCCGGGTCGCCGTGCTCATCCTCGCCCTGCTCATCGGCAGCCTGGCCGGCGTCGGCGGCGCCATCGTCCTGGCCACCCTCACCGGCGGCGACGACGAGCAGCTGGCGGCCCCGGTCGAGACCGCCTCCGAGCTGACCGAGGGGTCCGAGGCCGCGGCCCCGGCTGCGCCGCTGGCCAGCGGGGCCACGGTGCCCGACCCCGCGGCCATCGAGGCGACCACCCTCACCTCGCTCCGCTTCGCCGGTGACGGGACCTCGCTCGCCCCCTCCCCGACCCTCGACCTGCTGGCGGAACTGATCGCCACCAGGCCGGACCAGCCGATCGCGGCCACGATCCGGACCTACACCGAGACCACGGCGGCCTCGGACCTGACCCGCTCGGCCGATCAGGCGGCGGCGCTGGCGGCCAGCCTGGTCGAGCTCGGCGCCGACCCGACGCAGGTGTCGGTCCTCGGGCTCGGACGGTCCCTGCTCAATCCGTCCCAGCCCGTCCCCAACTTCGTGGTGCCGAGCGCCGGGCTGGCCACGTCACCGCTGTCGCTGGTGGCCGACGAGGTCGGGCCGTTCGCGATCGGCCTCGACCGGGCCACCGGCGAGCTGCGGCCCGAGAGCTTCGCCGCCCTCGACCGGCTGGCCCAGACGATGGCGACCGACACCGGGGGCCCCCACCTGACGCTGGCGGCCTACAGCTTCGACCTCCCCGACCCGGAGGCCAACGAGACCCAGGCCACGGCCGCCGCCGGGGCGGCTCGCGATCACCTGGCGGCGGCCGGCGTCGATCCGGCCAGGGTCCGGGTCGTCATCGCCGGCGACGACTCGTTCGCCGTTCCCGATCGGGTGGCCAACCACATCGACCTCCGGTGGGGTGCGGCGGCCGACGCCGAGCTCACGCTGCAGTCGATCGACATCGAAGGCATCGACTTCGCCAGCGGCTCGGCCGAGCTCGACGCGGCCACCACCGACATCGTGGACGAGCTGGCCGCCGTGATCGTGTCGTCCGGCGCCGAGGCGGTCATCGACGTCCAGAGCTTCGACGGGCTCGACTCCGCAACCGAGGTCGACCTCAGCGTCCGCCGGGCTCAGGCCGTCGGGCAGCGCCTGCTGGTCGCCGGGGTCGCCGCCGAACGGCTCCGGCTGCACGGGGGAGCCACCCCCCAGTTCCGGGCCGAGGAGGGCAACTGCCGGCTGGTGGTCACGCTCATCCAACCACCGACCCGCTCCTGAAGCCCCGCCGGAGGTCGGGCGGCTCCGACCGGCCGGCCGGGTGGCGGCCGCGGACGGCTCGCCGGTCGACCGGCTCGCCGACCGTGATCAGATACTCGACGGCTCGGGGCACGGCGTCGACGGTCAGCCCGACGAGACCGACGACGTAGATGCCGGCGACCACGATCTCGACCTCCCGCTGGGCCGTCCACAGCATCGGACCGAGGCCGACCGGGGCCAGGAGCGTCTCGATCGCCAGCACCGCGGCCCACCCGGCGGCGAGGGCCCGGCGGGCGCCGAGGGCGAGCTCGTGGGGGATGTCGGGCCGGACGGCCCGGAGGTCGCGGATCCGGGTCGTGGCGACGGCGTCGATCGTCGTCCACGTCACGGTGGCGGCGACCGCCCCGACGATGCCGGCCTCGCCCGCTCCGAGCCACAGGACGGCGATCGGTCCGATCGCCACGGCCGGCACCATCCGCAACAACGACGTGACCGGGTCGAGGATCGTCCGAGCGAGCGGGGCCGAGCCCATGGCCAACCCGATGGCCCCACCGACACCGAAGCCGATCAGGGTGCCGATCACCAGCCGGGCCAGGCTGGCGGCGGCGTGGTCGACCAGCTTGGCCCCGGCGTAGCCGTCGACCCGGAGGTCGTTGAACGCCGCTGCGACCTGGCCCTGGGTCGGGACGGTGTCGTCGGAGACCAGGCCGTCTGGGACCTTGAGGAGGTACCAGGCCACGGTGATCACGATGAAGGCGAAGGCGGTGCCGACGATCCGGCGCCACACCCAGATCGACGGCTCGCGGTACTCGATGCGATGACGGCGGATGGGGTCGATGTCCGGGCCGGGGACCGAGCGCCGTGGGTTGGCGACCAACCGGCCCAGCGCCCGGCCGACGGTGGCAAGCGGCGACGACCGGACCGGGATCCCGTCACCGGTCGGCGCCGCGACGTCGAGCGCCTCGGGGTCGAGCGCGTCCGCCTCGAGGTCGTCGAGATCGAGCGGATCACGCCGGGGGGTGGAGCCGGTGGACCGGCGGCCGGCGGACCGCTCGCCGCCGGCGGACCCGCTCCCACCGGTTGGCTCGGCGATGGCCGGATCGATGTCCGAGGAAGACGGCATGGATGTTGACCTCCGTGATCAGGGGAGGCCGGCGACGGTTGGGCGGGCGCGCCGCAGCGGGGGGAGCCGGGGTCGCGCCGTCCCGGTGGCGGCCGGGGAAGGGGCGGTGGATCGAGCTTAGGGCAGGCCTTTGCGGCGCCAGGGGATGGTGGTGACCGCCGCCGCTCGGCGCTGGCGGCCGGTCAGCGACCGTGCACGTAGCCCCAGCCGAACCGGCCCTTGATGCAGAGATGCCCCGAGGTCACGTCGTGGTCGTCCGGCGAGGTCACCTTGACGATGGTCTCGTCCTGGACGTGCAGCTCGAGGTTGCAGCCGACCCCGCAGTACGAGCAGACCGTGCGGGTCACGGTCTGGTCATCCGGTCGCCACGACCCGGCCTCTCGCAGATCGAACTCGGTCTTGAACTGCAGGGCGTTGGTCGGGCAGACGGCGACGCAGTTCCCGCAGTAGACGCAGGCCGATTCGGGCAGGGTGACGTCGAACTCGGTGCTGATCCTGGCCCCGAAGCCGCGACCCGACATCGTGATGGCGTACGTGTGCTGGGCGTCGTCGCCGCAGGCCTCGACGCACTTGTAGCAGAGCACGCACCGGTCGTAGTCCCGGATGTAGAGGTCGTCCTGGACCCGGACCTCCTCGTCCATCGTGGCCCCGGCCGGCCCGTAGCGGCCCGGGTCGGCCCCGTAGTGGGCGCTCCAGCGGGCGAGGTCGGGGGCCTGGTCGAGCTCGGAGGCCGAACCGAGGAACTCGAGCACCATCTTGCGGCTGTGACGGACCCGCTCGGAGTCGGTGTGCAGCACCATCCCCTCCTCGGCCAGGCGGCTGCAGGCCGGGACGAGCGTCCTCGACCCCTCCTGCTCGACGACGCAGAGCCGGCAGGCGTTGACCGGGGTCAGGTTGGCGGCCCAGCACAGGGTCGGGGTCTCCACGCCGGCGGCGGTGCAGGCGTCGAGCACGGTGGCCCCATCGGTCACCTCGACCGGTCGGCCGTCGACGGTCAGCGCGACCGGGGTGCCGGCGGCCTCGCCGGGGCCTGGCCCGGTCGATCGTCCGGAGTCGATCGTGGTCATGGCGAGTCTCCGTTCGTGGCCGGGACGAGTCCCAGGTCGATCGCCGAGCGGACGGCGGTCCCGGCGGTGTGGCCCAAACCGCAGATCGAGGCGTCCTTCATGGCCCGGTCGATCTCGTCGAGCAGGTCGGTGTCGAGGCGCAGCGAACCGACCCGGTCGGGTCCGGCCGGCTTCGACGACAGCTCGACCAGCAGCTCGTGCTGGCGGGTGGTCCCGACCCGGCAGGGCACGCACTGCCCACACGACTCGTGGCGGAAGAAGTCGGCGATCCTGGTGACGACGGCGGCGAGGTCGACCGTGTGGTCGAAGGCCATGACCACCCCGGAGCCGAGCGAGAGCCCGGCCGCCCTGGTCGCCTCGAAGGTCAGCGGCAGGTCGAGCCGGTCCGGTCCGACAAAGCTGCCGGCCGCCCCGCCGAGCAGGACCGCCCGCAGGTCGCCGGTGACCCCGCCGGCCAGGTCGAGCAGCTCGCCGAGCGTCGCCCCGAAGTCGACCTCGTACACACCCGGCCTGGCCACCCGGCCGCTGAGGCAGAACAGCTTCGAGCCGTTGGATCCCTCGGTGCCGATGGCGGCGTAGGCGTCCCCACCGTCGGTGACGATGTCGAGCACGTTCACGAGCGTCTCGGGATTGTTGATGACCGTCGGACGGCCGAACAGCCCGTTGGTGGTCGGGAACGGTGGCTTCTGGCGGGGCTCGCCCCGGAAGCCCTCGAGCGAGTTGAACAGCGCCGTCTCCTCGCCGCAGATGTAGGCGCCGGCGCCCCGGCGGATCTCGATCTCGAAGTCGAAGCTCGACCTGGCGATACGGGGCCCGAGGAACCCGGCGGCGGTGGCGGCGTCGATGGCCTCGGCCAGCCGCCGGGTGGCCAGTGGGTACTCGCCTCGGATGTAGATCCATCCCTTCTCGGCCCCGACCGCGAATCCGGCGATGGTCATGGCCTCGATGAGGGCGAACGGGTCGTTCTCGAGCAGCACCCGGTCCTTGAAGGTCCCGGGCTCGGACTCGTCGGCGTTGACGACGACGTGACGCGGGCCGGGCTCACCCGCCACCGCCCGCCACTTCACCCCGGTCGGGAAGGCGGCGCCGCCCCGACCCATCAGGCCGGACGTGACCACCTCGTCGATGACCCCGTCCGGACCACGGCGGAAGGCCTCGGTCATGGCCGCATAGCCGCCGGCCCGGACGTAGGCGTCGAGGCTGGTCGGGTCGACCGGTCCCGCGGCCCGTCCGATGCGGCGGAGGAGGCGAAGCCCGGGCTGGCCGCTCTGGGGGACGGACGGCACGGCGGCCCCGGACCCGGTCGGCCCGGCCGACCCGGACCCCGACGCGTCGCCCGCCTCGTCGTCGGCCGGCACCCGGTCCGGTCGACCCCGGCCCTGGACGAACGTCGCCACCGGTCGCTCGCACTGCCCCAGGCAGGGGCTGGCCTCGACCGGCACCCCGGCCGCCCGCAGCCGCTCGACCTCACCCGCCGAACCGGCGATCTGGCACGCGGCGTCGACACAGACATGGGTGACGTCGCCGTCGTGGCCGGGTTGGTCGACCTGGAACAGGTCGTAGAACGTGGCGACCCCGTAGGCGTCGGCCGGCGGGACCGCCAGGACCTCGGCGATGTGGTTGATCCCACCCGGTGAGATCCACCCGGCGACGCGCTGTAACGCGTGCAGCGCCGGCAGCAGGAGGTGGCGCCGGTCGTTCCGGCGGCTGAGGCCACCCCGGACCAGGCGCTCGCCCTCCACCACGACCGCCGGGCCGAGCGTGCCGCCGACCACGGCGTCGACCGCAGCCCGCTCGGCGTCGGTCGGCCGGTCGGTCCCGATGTGGAGGTCGGTCACCCGCCCGCTCCGGCGCCGGATCCATCGACGACGGCCGCGGGCCCCGAGCCGGGCGATGCGGCCGCCAGCGGCTCGATCCGGATCGAGGCGGCCTTGAACTCCGACGTGCCCGAGCGCTTGTCCCAGGCGTCGTTGGTCAGTTGGTTGACGTCGACCAGCTCGGGGAAGTGGAAGGTGGTGAACGTCAGGCCCTCGGGCAGGCCCGGATCGATCCTGGCCGGCATCTCGACCGAGCCCCGTGGCGAGGTGACCCGCACCCGCATCCCGGCGGTGATGCCGAGGCGGGCGGCGTCGGCCTCGCTGACGTCGATCGTGTCGCCAGAGCGGATGGGCGACTCGAGCGAGCCGGACTGGACGCCGGTGTTGTACGAGTCGAGGGCCCGCCCGGTGGTGAGCCGGAGCGGGAACTCGTCGCTCAGCTCCTCGATCGGTCCGGCGTGCTCGACCACCGAGAACGGCGCCGGTTGGCGGCCGCCGAGGTCGGGTTCCCACAACCAGCCGTGGAGGAACGGGCTGCCCGGGTGGTCCTCGTCCGGGCACGGCCATTGCAGGCCGCCCTCGGCCTCGAGTCGCTCCCAGCTCATGCCCCGGTGCAGGGGCGACAGGCTGCGCAGCTCGTCCCACAGGTCCTGCGGGCTTGGCTTGCCCCAGTCGTAGTCGAGACGGCGGGCCAGCTCGCCGATGATGTCGATGTCGTCGCGGGCCTCGCCCGGTGGTGGCACGGCGGCCCGGACCCGCTGGACCCGGCGCTCGCTCGAGGTGACCGTGCCGTCGGACTCGGCCCAGGCAACCGACGCCGGGAAGACGACGTCGGCCAGCTCGGCGGTGCGGGTGAGGAAGATGTCCTGGACGATCAGGAGCTCGAGGTCGGCCAGCAGCTTCCTGGCGTTGGTGACGTCGGCCTCGGAGTCGGCCGGGTTCTCGCCGATGCAGTAGACGGCCCGCAGGTCACCCCGCTCCATCGCCTCGAACATCAACGTGAGGTGGAGCCCTGGCTCCGGCGGCACGGGAGCCTCCCAGACCGCCTCGAACCGGGCCCTGGCCTCGGCGTCGACGATGTCGGCGAAGCCGGGCAGCTTGTTCGGCAGCGCCCCCATGTCGCCGCCGCCCTGCACGTTGTTCTGGCCCCGGAGCGGCACGAGGCCCGAGCCCCAGCGGCCGATGTGGCCGGTCAGCAGTGCGAGGTTGCAGAGGGCGAGCACGTTGTCGACGGCGTTGTGGTGCTCGGTGATGCCGAGCGTCCACAGGATCTGGGCCTGCTCGGCGGTTGCGTAGGCCCGGGCCAGCTCGGCGATGGCCTCGCCGGGCACGCCCGTGATCGCCGCCGCCCGGTCGAGCGTGTAGGGCTCGACCGCGGCCCGGTAGTGGTCGAACCCGGTGGTGGCCCGGTCGATGAAGGCCCGGTCGTGCCAGTCGTTGGCGATGATCTCCCGGCCGACGGCGTTGGCCAGGGCGATGTCGGTGCCGACGTCGAGGCCGAGCCAGGCGTCGGCGAAGCGCGACGACGACGTCCGCCGGGGGTCGATGCAGTACATCCTCGCGCCGTTGTCGAGGCCCTTCATCAGGTGGTGGAAGAAGATGGGATGGGCCTCACGGGCGTTGGAGCCCCAGAGGACGATGACGTCGGTCTCCTCGATCTCCCGGTACGAGGAGGTACCGCCACCCGCTCCGAACACTGTCGCCAGACCGACGACGGAGGGAGCGTGTCACGTTCGGTTGCAGGAGTCGATGTTGTTGGTGCCGATGGCGGCCCTGGCCAGCTTCTGGGCCGCGTAGTTCATCTCGTTGGTCGACTTGGAGCAGCTGAACATCCCGACGGCCTCCGGACCGTCCCGCTCGACGATGCGGCGCAATCCTCCGGCGGCCCGTTCGATGGCCTCGTCCCAGCTGGCCGGGCGCAGCTCACCCTCGTCTCGGACCAGCGGTGTGGTCAGCCGTGGCCGGGGCCGGCTGCGGGTTCGGGTGGTGCGCTTGGGCATGGCTGCGGACCTCTTCGCTCGGGCCCGGTGCGGGCCGCTCGTGCTGGCCCGGTTCGGGCCGGTTTGACCCACCTCCTGCGATCCACATGGTGGAACGGTTCTGGGATGTGGGACGTCGACCACAGGGTCGCGCCACCAAGCCTATTCCGCAACCGGCCTCCGGGCCGCCCGCGCTGGCCCGGTTCGGTTCGCTGTCCATGGTTGTCGCCGTCAAGTAATCCTCGCCGGGAGAGTCGGACCTTTCGGTAGGTTGACATCCATGCGTTGGTCCAAGCTGTTCATCCCCACCCTTCGTGATGCCCCGGCCGACGCGGAAGCGGCGAGCCACGCCCTGCTGGTCCGCGGGGGTTTCATCCGCCAGCTGCACGCCGGCCACTACTCGATGTTGCCCCTCGGCTGGCGGGTCCACCAGAAGGTGGCCGACATCGTCCGCCAGGAGATGGACGCCATCGGGGCCCAGGAGTTCCTGCTGCCGACGATGCACCCGGCAGGCGTCTGGAAGCAGGCGGGTCGGTGGGACACGATGGGCGAGATCATGTTCCGGCTGACCGACCGCCGGCACAACGACCTGGCCCTCGGCATCACCCATGAGGAGATCTTCGCCTCGGTGGCGTCCGAGCTGACGTCGTACAAGGAACTGCCCCAGCTCTGGTACCAGATCCAGACGAAGTTCCGCGACGAGGCCAGGCCGAAGAGCGGCCTGCTGCGGGTCCGTGAGTTCCACATGAAGGACTCCTACTCGTTCGACATCGACCAGGCCGGCCTCGACGCCCAGTTCGACGCCCACCATGCGGCCTACACCCGGATCTTCGAGCGGCTCGGGCTCGACGCCATCCCCGTCGAGGCGTCGAACGGGGCCATGGGCGGCAAGGACTCGATCGAGTTCATGGTCCGCTGCGCCGCCGGCGAGGACGACGTGGTCTTCTGCCCGAACTGCGGCTACGCCGCCAATGTCGAGAAGGCCACCTCGACGCTCCCCCCGATCGCCGACGAGGCCCCGCCAGCCGCCCCCGAGCGATTCCCCACCCCCGGCATCCGCACGATCGCGGCCCTGGAGGAGGTCGAGGGCGGGGCATCGGCCGACCGCCAGATCAAGACGATGGTGATGGTCATCGACGGCGAGATCGTGCTGGCCCTGCTGCGGGGCGACCACCAGCTCAACCTGCAGAAGCTGATCGACTCGACCGGGGGGATCGAGATCCGCCCCGGCACTCCCGAGGAGGCCAAGGAGGCGCTCGGCGCCATGCCGGGCAGCCTCGGTGCGGTCGGGGTGACCGATCTGAAGGTGGTGGCCGACGAGGCGCTCAAGGGCAGGACCAACCTGACGACCGGCGCCAACTCCGACGACTGGCACTACCGGGGCGTCGACATCGGGCGCGACCTCCACATCGGTCAGTGGGCCGACCTCCGGGAGGTGACCGCCGGCGAGGCCTGCCCCCGGTGTGGCACCGCGCTGGAGATGCTGCGCTGCGTCGAGGCCGGTCACATCTTCAAGCTTGGCACGCTCTTCTCCGAGGCGTTCGGGGTCACCGTGTCCGACGCCGAGGGGCAGTCGCAGACGGTGGTGATGGGCAGCTACGGCATCGGGATCGGCCGCAACATGGCCACGATCGCCGAGACCCACCACGACGAGAACGGCATCATCTGGCCGGTGTCGGTCGCCCCATACGAGGTGGTGATCACGGTGCTGAAGCTCGACGACGGGACGATGGCCGCAGCCGAGGCGCTCTACGACGGGCTGCGGGCCCGTGGGGTCGACGCCCTGCTCGACGACCGCGACGCCAGGGCCGGCGTGAAGTTCGCCGATGCCGAGCTGATCGGCATCCCCTACCGCATCACGGTCGGCCCGAAGGGCCTGGCCGACGGTGAGGTCGAGTGGACCAGCCGGGCCACCGGCGAGACCACCCGTCTCGCGGTCGACGAGACCATCGAGACCGTTGCGGCGACGATCGAGGCCGAGGCCGGCCCGATGCCCCGGGTGCCGCTGGCCTGAGCGCTCGGCCGCGGCGGAGCCGCCGGCCGTCGATCCCGTGGCCACCGCGGTCGCCGCCAGGCCAGAGCGGCCACGCCCAAAAACGGGCCCATGGTGGATTGCACGCGGGGTCTCGTGGGTTCCCACCGGACCGACGATCCCACGGAGGCATCGCATGCCAACCCCCCGACGGGCGGCCCGCTTCGGCGCGCTCTTCCTCGCCATGGCCCTGGCGGCCGGCGCCTGCTCCAGCTCCGACGACGCCACGGCGGCCGACGCCGGCAGCGAAGCCGCCTCGGGCCCCTCGACCGGCGACGGGGCCGGTTCCGAGGCGACGGGCGACGGCAACAGCGACGACGACGGCGACTCGGACGCCGGAGCTGACGACGGGGCGGCCGGCACCCCGATCGAGGACCTGTTCTCGCCGACCGAGTCCGACGAGCCGCTCGACCTCAGCGGCGGGGTCGGCTCGAGCGATGATGGCGTTGAGCTGGTGACCGACGATCCCCGCACTGCGCTCGATGGTCAGATCCAGCAGGCGACCGAGCCGTGGCCGACCGACTGGACCCGCCAGACCGTCGGCCTCGACGAGTTCCTGCTCGGCCTGCCCCGCCTCGATCCCCGCGACGGCATCCCTCCGATCGACACGCCGCGGTTCGAGCCGGCCACCGACGCCGGCTGGCTCGACGAGCGCGAGCCCGGCGCCCTCGTCCGGTTCAACGACGAGGTGCGGTTCTACCCGCTGTCGATCCTGACCCGCCACGAGATCGTCAACGACCGCTTCGGCGACGTCCCGGTCGCCGTGTCGTTCTGCCCGCTCTGCAACACCGCGGTCAGCTTCGACACCCGGGTCGACGGCCAGGCCCTCCGGTTCGGCGTGTCCGGCCTGCTCCGCAACAGCGATCTGGTGATGTGGGACGACGCCACCACGTCGCTCTGGCAGCAGGTCACCGGCGAGGCCCTGGTCGGCGAGTTCGCCGGGACCCGCCTCGAGGTCATCCCGACCGCCATCGTCTCCTACGGCGACGTGCTCGAGAGCTTCCCCGGCGCCTGGTCGCTGTCGCGCGAGACCGGCTTCGGCATCGACTACGGCGCCAACCCCTACCAGGGCTACAGCTCGAGCACGGCGCCGTTCCTGTTCGACGGCGAGCCGGACCCCCGGTTCCCGGCCCTGTCCCGGGTGGTCGGGGTGTCGCTTCCCGACGGCGACGGCGGGACCGTCGACAAGGGTTACCCGTTCGGGATGCTGGAGGAGGTCGGGGTGGCCAACGACGAGCTCGACGGCGTGCCGATCGCCGTGTGGTGGGGCGGCGACACCGCCGATGCCCTCGACACGACCGTCATCGCCGAGGGGGCGGCCATCGGGACCGGGATCGCCTTCGACCGGCGGGTCGACGGTCAGGTCCTGACGTTCGAGCGGGCCGGGGACGGGTCCGACGCCGCCGATCGCTTCGTCGACGCCGAGACCGGGTCGACGTGGACCCTGCTCGGGTCGGCGGTCGATGGTCCGCTGGCCGGGGCCCAGCTCGACACCGTGCCCCATCGGAACGAATTCTGGTTCGCCTGGGCCAGCTTCTTTCCCGACGCCCTCGTCTACGAGGGCTGAGCGGACCCGACCGGCGGCGGGCCGGAATCCCCCGGCCCGCCGCCGACGGTCGCAGTACGCTCGGCGACCATGAGCATCGAGATCCGACAGGCCGAGCCGGACGACCTGGAGGCCCTCGTCCACCTCGATTTCCGCAACTTCGGCGGCGTGGTCGAGGAGGGCGACGTCGACGAGGCCAGGGAGGAGCTCGATCTCGATCGGTTCCTGGTCGCCACCGAGGGCGGGCGGCTGGTCGGGGCCGCCGGCAGCTACGCCATGGACCTCACGCTTCCCGGGCTCGAGATGTTGTCGATGTCGGGCGTGACCTGGGTCAGCGTCGCCGCCTCGCACCGCCGCCGGGGGGCGGCAGCCCGGTTGATGGCCGGGCTCGACGAGCTGTCGGCCGGCTTCGACGAGCCGCTCCTCGGGCTGACCGCCTCCGAGGGCGGCATCTACGAGCGCTTCGGCTACGGCGTCACGACCGCCATCCGGGTCATCGAGCTCGACCGTCGGCGGGCCTCGATCCACCGCCGGTTCGAGCCCGAGCCGGTCGAGCTGGTCGACGGCCAGCACCACCGCGACGAGCTGTTCGAGATCTACGACCGGTTCCGCCGGATCCGGGTCGGGGAGGTGTCTCGCACGCCGATCCTGCACCGCATCATGACCATGGACCGCAAGAAGCCGGCCTTCGCCGCGATGCACCGAGACGGCTACGCCATCTACACGATCGAGTCCCGGTGGAACGACGGTCACCCGGTCCATCGGCTGAGCCTGACCGAGCTGGTCGCCGTGACCCCCGAGGCCCACCTGGCCCTCTGGCA
Source organism: Acidimicrobiales bacterium (assembly GCA_028285495.1). Classification (GTDB taxonomy): domain Bacteria; phylum Actinomycetota; class Acidimicrobiia; order Acidimicrobiales; family SZUA-35; genus JAHELU01. The sequence goes on along the minus strand of JANQPB010000017.1, from coordinate 51,448 downwards.
CCTGCTGCTGTCGGTCGACCTCGTCGGCCCGATCCGATCGACTCGGGCCGTTGCGCTCGACGACCCCCTCCCCCACCTGCTGACCGATCCGCGGGCGCTTCGCACCACCGACCTGAACGACGGCCTGTGGCTGAAGGTCACCGATCCGGTCCGCTGCTTCGACGCCCGCACCTACCGGGCCGACGACCGCCTGGTCGTCGGGGTCGTCGAGACGGTCGACGACGTGCGGGCCGGCGCCGAGCCGGTGCAGACCGTCGTCGTCGGACCGGAGGGCTGCCAGGAGGTCGACGAGGCGCCCGACCTCATCGCCTGCCGCCCGGCCCTCGGCCCGCTGCTCCTCGGCGGCGAGGCCACCGGCCTGGCCCGGGGCGAGCGCCTCCGAGCCGAGGCCGAGGTGCTCGACCGGGCGGACGTGCTGTTCGGCACCGGCGTGGGACCCCACTGCGGAACGCCGTTCTGACGCCGGGGTCGGGCCGGGTCAGCACGCACCACGAGGCGTCCGGCCGATCGAGTCTCGACCCGCCTCCGATCCGTTCCCACGCAAAGTGACGGGACACACACCCCCGGTGGTCAGCGATGCACTCGCCTACACTCGTATGGCGAGGAGTCACCGATGTCGTCAGTGCAATCGATCGAACGGGCCTTCGCGCTGCTGCGGGCCCTGGCCGTCGGGCCGGCCGGCGTCACCGAGCTGGCCGAGCGAACCGAGCTCCCCAAGAGCACCGTGGCCCGGCTGCTCGGCGCACTCCTCAGCGAGGGTGCCGTCCAGCGGGTCGAGGCCGGTGGTGACTACCGACTCGGCGGTGACCTGCTGGAGCTGGCGATGGCCGCCAGCCCCGACCGGAGCCTGATCGCCACCGCACGACCCTTCCTGGCCGAGCTGACCGAGGCCACGGGCGAGACATCGGGGATCGCCGTGCTCGAGGAGGCCGAGGTCCGCTACCTCGACAACGTCGAGATCGAGGAGGAGGTCCAGGTCCGCGACTGGACCGGCGAGGCCGTCCCCTTCAACCTCGTCCCCTCCGGTCTGGTGATGGTCGCCGCCCTCGAACCGGACGAGATCGACCGCCACCTCCGTGGTCCCCTGACCCGGACGACCGACGCCAGCATCAGCGAGCCCGACGATCTGCGTCGCCGCCTTGGCGAGATCAAGCGGACCGGCCACGCCTGGGTCTACGGTGAGTTCGACACCGATCTCAACTCGGTGGCCGCCCCGGTGGTCGACGCCAGGGGCGTGGCCATGGCCGCCATCCACATCCACGGACCGGCCTACCGCTTCCCCGAGCCGAAGCAGGCGCGGGAGATCGGCGTCCTGGTGTCGGAGACGGCCCAGCGGCTGTCGAGCCGCCTCACCTGACCCCGCTCCGGATGGCCGAGGCCCGGGGTCCCGAGCCGAGAGGCGACCGGCGGAGCCCCCCGGCTAGCGTGACGCCATGACCGTTCAGCTGGCCAAGTCCTCCATCGACCTCGGGATCGTCATCACCGACAGCCAGAAGTCGCTCGCCTTCTACCGGGATCTGCTCGGCTTCGAGCACGTGGCCGACACGCCGATGCCCATCGCCGGCGGGGGGACGATGCACCGCCTCAACTGCGGCGAGACCCTGCTGAAGCTGGTCAAGCTCAACAACGACCCGGAGCGCGACGGCCGGGGCGGCATCGCCGCCAGCACCGGCATGCGCTACTTCACCATGATCGTCACGAACCTGAACGACATCATGACCGCCTGCGAGGAGGCCGGGGTCACGGTCGCCGTGCCGATCACCGAGGTCCGGCCCGGCGTCACGATCGGGATGGTCGAGGACCCGGACGGCAACTGGGTCGAGTTCGTCGAGATGAGCTGACCCGGCCGCGCCGGGGGGCGAGCCCAGCGGAGGCTCATGACGGCGGCGGAGTGACCGACCGGTGGGGGCATGCCCCGTCCGGTCGCCGTCATGGCCGCTGCCGTCGTCGCCCTCGGCGGCGCAGCGGCCACCCTCGCCGTCGGCACCGGGACGATCCGTGGCGGCCCCTTCGGTGACGGCGGGCCGGACGAGCTCGCCCTGGTCGAGGACCGGTCGCCGCCGGTCACCGGTCTCGTCCAGCGCGTGCCGGGGGCGCCGGGCCGGCGGAACGGCGACCCGGCTGCCAGGACGGCCGGCCGGCCGACGCCGCTCGGCACTCCCGACCGACCCTTCGCCCCGCTGCCGGTCGGTGGCGAGACCCGGGTCGTGGTGTCGCCGAGCGGGGTGGCCATGCCGGTGGTCGAGGCCCGGGACGCCGGTTGGCTGACCAGCTCGGCCTGCCAGGCGATCATCCCGGTGACCGCCGGCACCGCCGTCGCCGGCGCCCACGTCGTGCTCGATCCCGGCCACGGCGGGGCCGAGCCCGGCGCCGTCGGCCCGGGTGGGCTGGTCGAGAAGGACCTGAACCTCACCGTGGCCAGGGAGACGGCCCGGCTGCTGACCGAGGCCGGCGCCACCGTCGTGCTGACCCGCGACGGCGACCACACGATGACCGTCGCCGCACGGGGTCTGGTCGCCCGGACCCTCCAGCCGGCGCTGCTGGTGTCGATCCACCACAACGGCGGGGCCCCGGCGGGCGACGGCGGCCCGGGGACGATCGTTTTCACCGGTGCCGCCAGCCCCGAGTCGACCCGGTTCGGCGGGCTGTTCCACGAGACCCTCCAGCCGCTCCTGCTGCAGGCCGAGGGTGAGGCCGACGACCGGCACGCGGCCTGGCTGGCCACGGTCGACGCCTACGACGAGGCGAGGGCCGCCCACCACCGGTCGGTGGCCGAGCGGGACGCCGCCCTCGTCGCCAACGGGCAGGTCCCGCCGACCGCCACGACCGCCATGCCGCCGACCACGACCGTCGGCGCCGGCGAGCTGCGGACCCCGACACCGGTCGAGCTCGTGCCGACCACCACCTTGCCACCGACGGCCTCGACCACCGTGCCGGTCCCCGACACGCTGGCCCCGCCGCCGCCGCCCGAGGGCGGGCCGGTCGCCGCCTTCCGTTGGGCCGGATCGGGCAACGCCGGGGTCCGGGCCTGGATCAGACCGGACGGCCTCGACTACCTCGGCGTGCTCCGCAACGGCGGCACCACCCCATCGGCGCTCGTCGAGTTCCTCTACCTGACCAACCCGTCGGAGGAGGCCCTGCTTGGTGACCCGGCGTTCCTCGACGCCCAGGCCCGGGTGCTGGCCGAGGCCATCACCCGCTTCCTGGCCGGCGACCAGGGCGGCACCGGGTTCGTGGCGGACCAGACCGGCGACCAGCCGATCGGCGGCGGGGGCGGCCGAGCCGCCTGCGTCGAGCCGGCGCTGGAGTAGCCCGGGCCGGCGGGCCGACCTAGCCGCCCCGGCGGCGCCGGATCTCGGCCGAGATCGCCGGCACCACCTCGTGCAGATCGGCGATCACGGCGTAGTCGGCCTTGACCACCATGTTGGCCTCCGGGTCGGTGTTGATGGCCAGGATCTTCTTGGAGGCCATCGCCCCGACCCAGTGCTGGATGGCGCCCGAGATGCCGGTGGCGATGTAGATCTCGGGGGCGATGCGGGTGCCGGTCTGACCGACCTGGTCCCGGTGGGGTCGCCAGCCGTTGTTGGTCACGGCCCGGGAGCAGCCGACCCGACCGCCGAGCAGCTCGGCCAGCTCCTCCAGTGCGGCGAACCCGTCGGCCGAGCCGACGCCACGACCGCCGCTGACCACCACCGGTGCGGTCGACAGGGTCACGCCCTGGCTCTCGACGGCCCGGTCCCGGATGATCGTCACCGCCTCGGCGTCGCCGAGGGTCGGCTCGAAGGTCTCGATCGAGCCGGCCCCGGGGCTGTCGGCCGGCTCGGCCGCCACGCCGTGGTGGGCGTAGGTCAGCAGCTTGAGGCCGGCGGTGACGCTGGCGTCCTCCAGCAGCGACCCGCCCCACTGGACCCGGGTCAGCGCCCACGGCTCGTCGGCGTCGTCGGGATCGTCGCCCGGCTGCACGGCGAGGCAGTTGGCCACGAACGGCAGGTCGAGCCGGGCCGCCACGTGGGCCAGCACCTCGTTGCCCCGATCGGTGCCGACGCCGACCACGGCGGTCGGTTCGATGTCGTCGATGAGCTGGCGAACCGTCTCGGCCCAGGCGTCGGGCCCGTAGTCACCCAACAGCTCGTGCTCGGCCACGTGGACCACGTCGGCCCCGTACTCGGCGATCTCGTCGGCCAGCGCAGCGCCGGCCTCGCCGGCCACGACCGCGGCCAGCTCGCATCCGAGCGACTCGGCCAGGTGCCGACCCGCGGTCAGCCCTTCCCACGCCGCCTCCGGGGCCTCGCCCCGGTCGTGTTCGATGAGGACCAGCACCGTCATGATTCGAGCACCCCCAGTTCCTCCAGCAGGTCGACGACAGCGGTGGCCGCCGCCGGCGAGTCGCCGAGCAGCTCGGTGTTCGATACCTGCTCCTCGGGCTGGCGCAGCGCCACGAGCCGCTGCCCGCCGGCCTCGACGTCGAGCTCGGCGGTCACCAGCTCGGCCTTCTTCGAGGCCAGCCGACCCCGCATCGTCGGGTACCGGGGCAGGTTCAGCCCCTCCTTGACCCCGAGCACGGCCGGCCTGGGCAACTCGTAGACCTCGGAGCCGGCGTCGACGGCGCGGCGGGCGGTCACCGACTCCGCCCCGACCTCGATCCCCTTGATGCCGTTGACGATCGGGCGCCCGAGGGCCCGGGCCACACGGACCCCGACCTGGAAGCCGCCCGAGTCGGCCGACTCGTTGCCGAACAGGATCAGGTCGAAGGCACCGCCGGCCGCCTCCTGGGCCTCGATGGCCTCGGTCAGCGCCGTCGCCGTTCGCTGGGGATCCCAGGCGGTGCCGTCGGTCGGCACCAACACGAGCTCGTGCGCCCCGACGCTGGCCGCGTACCGCAGCTGCTCCTCGGCCTCGGGCGGGCCGAGGGTGAGCACCACGACGGTACCGCCGTTGGCCTCGGTCAGCTGGACCGCCTCCTCCAGCGCACACTCCTCGTGGGGGCTGGTGGTGAAGCCGAGGTGGGCGGTCTCGACGGACTGGCCGTCGTCGGTCACGTTGATCCGGGCCCCGGGAGCCGGGACCCGTTTCACGCACACGAGAATGCGCAGACTCATGTCACTCCTTCCTTCTGCGGGTTCGGCCGAAGGTCGAACCCGGGTGCGGCGGAGCCGCTACGTCTTGAGCCGGGTGTCGTCGGGATCGAAGACCGAGCCATCGACCGCAGCGACCTTCACCGGGAACCGCTCGTGCATGTACATGACCTGCAGGTCGGTGCCGACCTCGGCCAGGTCGGGTGGCAGGTAGCCGAGCAGCAGGTGCTTGCCGACCGACGGGCCGTAGGCGGCGGACGTGACCCGGGAGACCCGCCCGTGACCGTCCTCGATCCGCTCACCGTCGGCGGTCAGGATCGGCTCGTTGCCGCCCTGCATCCACCGCTCGCGACCCTCGGCGTCGGTCAGGTTCTCGACCGTCAGCGTGCACATCTTGGCCAGCGGGCCCCGCTCGCGAGCGGCGAGATACGCCTCCTTGCCGATGAAGTCGGCGGCCTTGACCCGGGGCCGGGCCAGGCCGGCCTCCACCGGGTCGTACTCCGACTCGAGCTCGGCCCCCATGAGCCGGTAGCCCTTCTCCATCCGGCCGGACGAGCCGTACACGCCGCCACCGGTCGGGCGGATGCCGTGGTCGCGGCCGGCGTCGAACAGGGCGTCCCAGATGGCGCCGCCGTGGTCCCAGTCGGCGTAGATCTCCCAGCCGGTGTCGCCGACGTAGGAGATGCGGAACAGCTTGACCGCGGCCGGGCCGCCGGGCAGGTCCAGCTCGATGTCGAGATACGACCCGTAGGGCGACCCGGACTGCGACAGGTCGTGGCCGGTCAGCTGGCTGAGCACCTCGGGGGCCTTCGGACCCCAGAGCCCGAGGGTGGTCAGGTCACGGGTGCGGTCGGTGAACGTCACCGAGCCGTCGGCCGGCAGGTGCTTGAGCACCCAGAACCTGTCGCGCCCGCCGTCGAACACGCCGGTCACGATGCGCACCGTGTCCTCGGCGATCCGCATCATCGTCAGGTCGGAGTGGAAGCCGCCGTCGTTGTTGAGCCAGGGGGTGTAGACCGACGAGCCGACCGGCTTGTCGACCTTGTTCACCGCAAGCCGCTCGGCGAACTCGACCGCTCCCGGTCCGGACAGGTCGTAGATCTGGAAGGCCGACAGGTCGACGACGCCGCAGTTCTCCCGCAGGTTCAGGTGCTCCCCGATCGTGATCGGGCTCCACCAGCGGTTGTCCCACTCGGTGTCACGGGGCCCGAGGTCATAGCGCTCGACCAGGTCGGCGTTCGAGTTGTACCACTGGGGCCGCTCCCACCCTCTGGCCTCGTAGAACTCGGCCTGCGCCGCCTCCTGGCGGTCGTAGACCGCGCCCTTCACCAGGCCACGGCGGCTGGCCCACTGCTCGGCCGGGTGGACGATGCCGTAGGTCTTGTTGAAGTGCTCCTCGGCCCTGGCCCAGATGTGCTCGTCGTTGCGCTCCCAGTCGTAGAAGCGGGCGACGTCGGCGCCGTGGGCGTCGATCACCCTGGGGTAGCCATGGGTCATCCACTCGGCCACGACCTGGGCCATGCCCGGCCCCTCCTTGACCCAGACCGCAGCGGCCGACCAGAGATTGGCCACCTCGGTGGTCTCGCCGAGGCAGGGCATGGCATCCGGCGTGAGCGACAGCAGGCCGTTGATGGCGTACTTGATCTCGGCGTCGCCGAGCATGTCCATCAGCTCGATGGCCTGCTCCATCTGCTCGTCGAAGTCGTCTGGGGTGAACGGCATCTCGGTCGGCGACAGTGCGGCCTCGGCGTTTGACGGGATCTCGTCGGGGTGGTGGAGGATCGGCCGGTGGGCGTAGGAGCCGACCTCCATCGAGCCGGCCGACTGCCGCTCGTAACAGAAGGTGTCCATGTCGCGGACGATCGGGTAGCCGATCTCGTTGTTGGTCTCGGCCAGGATGTCGATCGGGCCGACGTCGGCCATCTGGTGGACGGCGGGCACCAGCGGGATGGTGGCCCCGGCCATGTTGGCCACCCGGTTCGACCAGACGCCGCAGGCAACGACGACGTACTCGGCCTCGATGCGACCCTTGTCGGTCACGACGGCGGTGACCTTGGACAGCCCGTTGTGGGGGGTCGGCTCGGTCTCGATGTCGAGCACCTCGGTGTTGGCGAACACCTCGAGCACGCCCTTGTCCTGGGCCTTGCGTCGCATGACCGTGCCGGTCTCGAGCGAATCGACCACCGAGACGCTCGGGCAGTAGAAGCCGCCGAGGATGATCTCGTCGTTGACGAACGGCACGAGTTCCGTGACCTGCTCGGGGGTGAGCAGGTGGGCCTCGACGCCCCAGGCCATGGCCGAGGTCATCCGGCGCTGCAGCTCGTCCCACCGCTCCTGGGTCCTGGCCACCTCGATGCCGCCCGAGTCGACGCTGAGCCCGAGGTCCCGGTACTGGTTGGCGCTCTGCACGCCGAGCAGGGCCATCTCCTTGTTGTGGTCGACCGGGAAGATGAAGTTGGACGCGTGACCGGTCGAGCCCCCGGGGTTCGGCAGTGGGCCCTTGTCGATCAGGACCATGTCGGTCCAGCCGAGGTCGGCCAGGTGCCCGACCAGGCAGTTGCCGACGATGCCGGCTCCGATGACGACGACCTTCGCCGTCGCCGGCATCGCCGTGCTCGGGATGTCACTCATCGACCGTCTCCTTCTCGTAGGGTTCGCCGTTGAGCGCCCCTGCGACGGGATCGCTCGACGCCATACCATACCGCTCGTGCGTCCGTGCCATAATCCGGTACTGTTCCGTGATCCGGAACAAGGCCCTCTCGAGGGTCTCCGGACACGGTCCGGCGAACGTCGGTCACACCCGCACCATCAAACGTCAGCAGGAGCGAGCCCGTGAGCTTTCCCACCGACCTCGAGATCGCCAGGGCGGCCGATCTCAAGCCGCTGGCGGACATCGCCGGCTCGGCCGGCATCCCCCTCGACCAGCTCGAGCCCTACGGCACCGGGGCGGCCAAGATCGGGCTCGGCGCCATCGGGGCCATGGCCGACCGACCGCGGGCCCACTACGTCGTGGTCTCGGCCATCACGCCGACGCCGTTGGGTGAGGGCAAGACGACGACCACCGTCGGTCTCGGGCAGGCCTTCGACCACATCGGGTCATCGGCCACGATCGCCATCCGCCAGCCGTCGATGGGTCCGACGTTCGGGATCAAGGGCGGAGCGGCCGGCGGCGGCTACAGCCAGGTCGTGCCGATGGAGCTGTTCAACCTCCACCTGACCGGCGACATGCACGCCGTCACCGCAGCCCACAACCTGTGCTCGGCCATGCTCGACGCCCACCTCTACCACGGCAACAGCTTTGCCGACGGCAAGGCGGGGTTCGATCCGCACCAGATCACCTGGCGGCGGGTCCTCGACGTCAACGACCGGGCGCTGCGCAACGCCGTGATCGGTCTCGGCGGCCGGCTCGACGGCGTGCCCCGGGAGACCGGGTTCGACATCACCGCCGCCTCCGAGGTCATGGCCGCGCTGGCGCTGTGCACCTCGCTCGAGGACCTGCGGGCCCGGATGGGCCGCATCGTCCTCGGCTACGACCGGGACGGCTCACCGATCACCGCCGAGGACATCGGAGCGGCCGGCTCGATGACCGTCATCCTGCGGGAGGCGATCAAGCCGAACCTGATGCAGACGCTGGAGAACACCCCGGCGCTGGTCCACACGGGGCCGTTCGGCAACATCGCCACCGGCAACTCGTCGATCGTGGCCGACCAGATCGGCATCCACATGAGCGACTTCCTCCTGACCGAGGCCGGCTTCGGGGCCGACATGGGGGCCGAGCGGTTCTTCAACATCAAGTGCCGCTACTCCGGCATCGCCCCGGACGCCGCCGTGCTGGTGGCCACCGTCCGGGGCCTCAAGGCCCACTCGGGCAACCACAGGATCGTGGCCGGTCGGCCGCTGCCCGAGGCGCTGCTGGCCGAGAACCCCGACGAGGTCCACCAGGGCGGCGACAACCTCCGCAAGCAGCTGGCCAACATGCAGCTGCACGGCGTGACCCCCGTCGTTGCCATCAACGCCTTCCCCGGCGACCACCGGGCCGACCTCGACGCCATCGCCGAGATCGCCTCGGAGTACGGGGCCCGCTCGGCCGTCGCCACCCACTTCGCCGACGGCGGAGCCGGCGCCGCCACCCTGGCCGAGGCGGTGAAGGAGGCGGCGGCCGAGCCGTCCGACTTCCAGGTGCTCTACCCGGACGAGATGCCGCTGGCCGACAAGATCAACGCCGTCGCCACCCAGGTCTACGGGGCCGACGGGATCGAGCTCTCCCCAACCGCCAAGCGCCAGCTCGACACCTACACCGCCGCCGGGTTCGACCACCTGCCGGTCTGCATCGCCAAGACCCACCTGTCGATCTCGTCCGACCCGGCGCTCAAGGGGGCGCCGACCGGTTGGACCCTGCCGGTACGGGAGGTCCGGGCCTCGGTCGGGGCCGGCTTCGTGTACCCGATCTGCGGCGACATGCGGACCATGCCCGGACTCGGGCGGACGCCGGCGGCCAAGACCATCGACCTGGTGTTCGACGACGGCGATCCGGACGGCCGGATCGTCGGGCTCAGCTGAGGAGCGGTCCGTTGACGTTCGAGCTCTCCCCGGAACCGATCGACGCCCGCCGGGCCGCGATCGAGGCGCTCACGTTCGAGATCATCCCGCTCCGCTCGGCCGCCGAGGCCATCGCCGCCCTCCCGGCCGGCAGCCGGGTGTCGGTCACCTGCTCACCGGTCAAGGGCGTCGCCGCCACCAGGGAGCTGGTCGACCAGGTCCGTCGCTCCGGCCACGTCGCCATCCCCCACCTGGCGGCCAGGCTGGTCACCGGCCGTTCCGAGGTCGACGACCTGGCCCGGTGGCTGCGGACCGAGGGGCTGACCTCGGCGTTCATCATCGGGGGCGACGCCGAGGAGCCGGCCGGTCCCTACGCCGACGGAGCGACGCTGCTGCGCGACCTCCTGGCCGCCGACCCGGGTCTGGCGGAGGTCGGCGTGCCGGCCTACCCGGACGACCACCCGCTCATCCCCCGGGCCGCGCTCGACGAGGCGCTCCTGACCAAGCAGGCGCTGCTGGGTGAGGCCGGCGTCGCCGGCTGGGCCAGCACCCAGATGTGCTTCGACCCCGGGCGGATCGTGACCTGGGGTGACCAGCAGCGGGCCACCGGCATCGACCTGCCGATCCACCTCGGCCTGCCCGGCGTCGTCGACCGGGCCAGGTTGCTGACGATGGGCATGCGCCTCGGCGTTGGCCCGTCGCTCCGCTACCTGCGCAAGAACCGTCGGGCGGTCGGCCGGCTGCTGACCCGCAGCGACTACGACCCCGACGACCTGCTGGCCCCGCTTGGCCCCGACCTGGCCAGGCTCGGCATCACCGGCGTCCACTGCTTCACCTTCAATCAGGTGGCGACCACCGCGCGCTGGCGGGCCGACCTGCTCTCGGTCTGACGGTCGGTCTGACGGTCGTGGTGCTCACGTCTGGGCACCCGCACCGTCAGAAGCGCGTACCGGACGTGCCGATCGGGCCGACGGGAGCCGCTCAGGCCGCAGGGGTGGCCGCAGCGGTGCCGATGGCGGCGGCCACCGCCTCCATCGAGCCGTCGATCCTGGCCGACGTGACCCGGATGTGGTGGCGACCGTCGTCGACCCGGAACGGCTCGCCCGGGGCGACCCCGATGCGGTTGGCCGCCAGCGAGACGGTGGCCCGATGCTCGTTGGCCACCGGCACCCACAGGTTGAGCCCGGCCCCGTCGACGACGTCAAGGCCGAGATCGCCCAGGGCCCGGCTGAGCCCCCGACGGCGGTCCTGGTAGATCTCGGCCGCCCTGACCACCCCCTCGTCGACCTCGGGCCGGCGCAGCATCTCCAGCAAGACCCGCTGCAGCAGCCGGCTGGTCCACCCCGGGCCGAGCTGGCGGCGTCGCTCGATCTCCTCGACCAGCTCGGCCGGGCCGGCCAGGGCGGCGATGCGGAGGTCGGGCCCGTGGGTCTTCGAGAAGCTGTGGATCCGGACCACCCGGTCGGGCAGCGCCGTCCCCAGCGTCACCTCGGCCCGAGGCCCGGTCAGGCCCGGGTAGTGGTCCTCGACGACCATCGTCTCGTGCGGCCGCAGCAGCTCGACCATCGCCGCCGCCCGCTCGGGTGACAGCGAGATGCCGGTCGGGTTGTTGGCCCCCGTCTGCAGGAAGAGGGCCCGGGGACCAGTGCCCGACCCATCGCCGAGCGCAGCGGCCAGCGCGTCGAGCATCGGGCCGTCGCCGTCGAGTGGGACACCGATCACGTCGGCCCCGGCCCCCTCGAGCTGGTCGAGCAGCAGCGGGTAGCTCGGATCCTCGACCACCACCCGGTCGCCGAGGCGGACGAGCGAGCGGACCACCCGATCGAGCGCGTCGTTGGCCCCGTCGACCACCATCAGCGCCGGCGGCTCGTAGGGCCAGCGAGCCCGGAGCTCACCCTCGAGCTCGGGCACGATCGCCGGTTCCAGATACGAGGTGACGTCGACCTCGGCGCTGATCCCGGCCAGGATCGGTTCGAGCGGCGGCAGCAGGGCGGGATCGGGGGTGCCGGTGCTGAGGTCGAGCTCGAGGGTGCCCGGCTCGATCGGGACCCGCCAGTAGCGGGACCGGCCGTGGGACCGGGGCGGCTGGACGGTCGTGCCCCGCCGCCGGTCGGTGGCGATCAGCCCGTGGCCCCGCAGGATCGACCAGGCCTCGGTCACCGTCGAGGTGCTGACGCCGAGCTCGGCGGCCACCGTCCGGATCGGGGCCAGCTTCTCCCCCGGCTCGACCACGGCGTGCGCGATCATCGAGCCGAACGCCTTGGCGATCCACCCGGCGTCGACCCCGTCCGGCTCACCCGACCGCCGCTGGCGGAGTGCGTCCATCTGCCTGGCCAGCAGGTCGGCCTGCAGCTCTTTTGTATACAACAAGGAGCCTCTTGTTCTCGTTGCGGCCGATCAATAGTGTACGGACACGCCGGACCCCGCACACGCGACGGCCCGCCCGCACCTCAACTCGGTGAGCGGATGGTGAGCCACCCGCTCGGGAAGGATGGACGATGTCGAACATCGTGACGGCAGCGATCGTGCAAACGGCCTGGACCGGCGATCGGGAGTCGATGACCAAGCTCCACGAGGACTACGTGGAGCAGGCGGCGGCCAAGGGGGCCCAGGTCATGTGCTTCCAGGAGCTGTTCTACGGGCCCTACTTCTGCCAGGTGCAGGAGGCCGAGTACTACGAGTACGCCGAGTCGATCCCCGGCCCGACCACCGAGCGGTTCCAGGCGCTGGCGGCCACGCACAACATGGTGCTGGTGCTCCCGATGTACGAGAAGGAGCAGGAGGGACTGCTCTACAACACCGCGGCGGTGATCGACGCCGACGGCAGCTACCTCGGCAAGTTCCGCAAGACCCACATCCCCCAGGTCAAGGGGTTCTGGGAGAAGTTCTACTTCCGGCCCGGCAACCTCGGGTACCCGGTGTTCGACACCGCGGTCGGCAAGGTCGGGGTCTACATCTGCTACGACCGGCACTTCCCCGAGGGCTGGCGGGCCCTCGGCCTGGCCGGGGCCGAGATCGTCTTCAACCCGTCGGCCACCAGCCGCGGCCTCTCCTCGTACCTCTGGAAGCTGGAGCAGCCGGCGTCGGCCGCGGCCAACATGTACTTCGTCGGTGCCATCAACCGGGTCGGGATCGAGCCACTCGGCGACAACGACTTCTACGGCACGAGCTACTTCGCCAACCCTCGCGGCCAGTTCGTCGGCGAGGTCGCCTCCGACCAGGACGAGGAGCTGGTGGTCCGAGAGCTCGACCTCGACCAGATCCGCGAGGTCCGCGAGCAGTGGGCCTTCTACCGCGACCGCCGGCCAGACATGTACGGCTCGCTGGCCGCCGACTGAGCGAACCGGATCACCAGCGATGACCGACGTCTCGACCCGAACGGCCGACCTGCACCAGCGCTACCGCCAGGCGCTGCCGTCGTTCCTGAGCCCGTACTACACCGAGCCGATCGCCATCGATCGGGGCCAGGGCAGCTACGTGTTCGACCTCGAGGGCACCCGCTACCTCGACTTCTTCGGCGGCGTGCTGACCACGATGATCGGCCACGACAACCCGGCGGTCACGGCCGCCGTGCAGGCCCAGGCGGCCAAGGTCATGCACACGTCGACGCTCTACCTGTCCGAGCCGATGATCGCCCTGGCCGAGAAGATCGCGGCCCTGTCCGGCATCCCCGACGCCCGGGTGTTCTTGACCCCGTCCGGCACCGAGGCCAACGACACCGCCATCCTGCTGGCCACGTCGTACCGCCAGTCGAACCAGGTCCTGGCGATGCGCAACAGCTATCACGGGCGGTCGTTCACCGCCCAGGCCATCACCTCGCACAGCTCGTGGTCGTCGACCAGCCTGTCGGGGCTGCAGGTCACGTTCGTCCAGGGCCCGTACAAGCTGCGCAGCCCGTTCGCCCCGCTCGACGACGAGGCCTACACCGAGGCCTGCGTCGACGACCTCGACCAGCTGCTGACGATGACATCGGCCGGAGACGTCGCGGCCATGATCGCCGAGCCGATCCAGGGCGTCGGCGGGTTCGCCACCCCACCGGACGGGTTCTTCGGGGCCATGCACAAGGAACTGGCCAACCGGGGGATCCTGTTCATCTCCGACGAGGTGCAGACCGGGTGGGGCCGGACCGGCGACCACTTCTGGGGCTACCAGGCCCACGGGATCGTGCCGGACATGCTCACGTTCGCCAAGGGCGTCGGCAACGGGCTGAGCCTGGCCGGCGTCGTGGCCAGGGCCGACATCATGGACACGATCGACGTGCTCAACTTCTCGACCTTCGGAGGCAACCCGCTGTCGGCGGCGGCCGGGCTGGCCACGATCGACGAGGTCCTGACCAACGACCTGCAGGCCAACGCCAAGGCAACCGGGGTCCGGTTCCGGGCCGGCCTCGACGCCATCGCCGACGAGACCGACTGGATCGCCGAGGTCCGGGGCAGGGGCCTGATGCAGGCCTTCGAGACCGTCGACCCCGCCGGGTCCGGCCTGGAGCCGTCATCCCGTCACGCCGGCGAGGTGCTCGAGGCGACCAAGCGCCACGGCCTGCTCGTCGGCAAGGGCGGCCTCTACGGCAACGTGATCCGCATGGCCCCGATGCTCAACGTGACCGACGACGAGATCGACGAGGGCCTGGCCGCCCTCCGTGCCGCGGTCGCCGAGGTGGCCTGAGAACGCGCCCCGGCCCCGGCCGGCCTGCTAGGAAGACGTAACGAACCGGAAACCGACCCGACCCGAGTCGGACCCAACGCGGAGGTAGACCATGACCATGCTCATCACCGGGGGAACGGTCGTCAGCGCCACGGGGGCCGACGCCTACGACGTGCTGGTCGACGGCGAGACCATCGTCGCCCTGCTCACGCCGGGCAGCGACCTGGCCACCAGCGCCGCCGCCGGGGCCGAGCGGGTCATCGACGCAACCGGCAAGTACGTCATCCCGGGTGGCATCGACGCCCACACCCACATGGAGCTGCCGTTCGGCGGCACGTTCGCCTCCGACGACTTCGAGAACGGGACCAGGGCTGCGGCCTGGGGCGGCACCACCACGATCATCGACTTCGCCGTCCAGAGCTTCGGCCAGAACGTCCAGGAGAGCCTCGACACCTGGTTCGCCAAGGCCGAGGGCAACTGCGCCATCGACTACGCCTTCCACATGATCATCGGCGACGTCAACGACGCCTCGCTGAAGGCGATGGACGTCCTCGTCGACGAGGGCATCACCAGCTTCAAGCTGTTCATGGCCTACCCCGGCGTGTTCCTGTCGGACGACCGCCAGATCCTGCAGGCCATGCAGCAGGCGGCCGGCAACGGCTCGATGATCATGATGCACGCCGAGAACGGCATCGCCATCGATCTCCTGGCCGAGCAAGCGGTGGCCCGGGGTGAGACCGAGCCGGTCAACCACGGCTACGTCCGCCGAGCCGAGCTGGAGGGGGAAGCCACCCACCGGGCCATCCAGCTGGCCAAGGTCGGGGCGTCGCCGCTCTACATCGTGCACCTGTCGGCCAGCCAGGCCCTGGAGCAGGTGGCGATCGCCAGGGGCAACGGGGCCAACGTGTTCGCCGAGACCTGCCCCCAGTACCTCTACCTCAACCTCGAGGACCACCTCGGCGCCCCCGGCTTCACCGGGGCCGGCTACGTGTGCTCGACCCCGCTGCGGTCGAAGCACGAGCACCACCACGCCGACCTCTGGAACGGCCTCCGGACCAACGACCTGTCGGTCGTGGCCACCGACCACTGCCCGTTCTGCATGAAGGATCAGAAGGAGCTCGGCCTCGACGACTTCCGGGCCATCCCGAACGGGATCGGCGGCGTCGAGCACCGCATGGACCTCATCTACCAGGGCGTGCTGCAGGGTGAGATCACGCTCCCCCGGTGGGTCGAGCTGTGCGCCACCACCCCGGCCCGGATGTTCGGGCTGTACCCGAAGAAGGGTGTGATCCAGCCGGGGGCCGACGCCGACATCGTGCTCTACGACCCGGATGCCTCGTGGACGATCAGCGTCGAGAACCACCACATGAACATGGACTACTCGGCCTACGAGGGCTTCGACATCCAGGGCAGGGTCGACACCGTGATCTCGCGGGGCAACGTCATCATCGAGAACGAGGCCTACCACGGCCAGGCCGGCGACGGGCAGTACCTGCGCCGGGGCCTCAGCCAGTACCTCGTCTAGAAACCGGGGCCGACCGGTCGAGGACGAGCGAGCCGAGACAGGAGCACAAGGGGACATGAAGCAGATCCATCACCTGATCGACGGGGCCGAGGTGGCCGGGACCTCCGCTCGGACCTCGCCCGTCTACAACCCGGCAACCGGCGAGCAGACCGGCGAGCTGGCGCTGGCCGACGTCGGCGAGGTCGACGCCGCCGTGGCCTCGGCCAAGGCCGCGTTCGAGAGCTGGCGCGACGCCAGCCTGGCCCAGCGGACCAAGACGATGTTCGCCTACCGCGACCTCGTCGACCGGAACGCCGACGCCATCGCCGACGCACTGACCGCCGAGCACGGCAAGGTCAAGGCGGACGCCCTCGGCGAGGTGGCCAGGGGCCTGGAGAACATCGAGTACGCCTGCGGCATCGCCGAGATGCTCAAGGGCGACCTCAGCGTCCAGGCCTCGACCGGGGTCGACGTGATGAGCATCCGCCAACCCCTCGGCGTCGTCGCCGGGATCACGCCGTTCAACTTCCCGGCCATGGTCCCGCTGTGGATGATCCCCAACGCCCTGGCCACCGGCAACACGTTCGTGTTGAAGCCGTCGGAGCGGGACCCGTCGCCGGCGATGCTGATCGCCGAGCTGGCCCAGGAGGCCGGATTCCCGCCGGGCGTGCTCAACGTGGTGAACGGCGACAAGGTGGCGGTCGACCGGCTCCTCGTCCACCCGGACGTCAAGGCGGTGAGCTTCGTCGGCTCGACCCCGATCGCCAAGTACGTGTTCGACACCGCCAACGCGAACGGCAAGCGGGTGCAGGCGCTGGCCGGGGCCAAGAACCACATGATCGTGCTGCCCGACGCCGACGTCGACCTGGCCGCCGACGCCGCCGTCTCGGCCGCCTTCGGCTCGGCCGGCGAGCGGTGCATGGCCATCTCGGTCGCCGTTGCCGTCGGCGACGTCGGCGACAGCCTTGTCTCGTCGATCCGCCAGCGGATCGACAAATTGATCGTCGGCCCCGGCAACGACCCATCCTCGGAGATGGGCCCGCTGATCACGGCCGACGCCCAGGCCCGGGTGGCCGACTACATCCAGCAGGGCGCCGACGCCGGAGCCAGGGTCGTCGTCGACGGGCGTGACCGCAACTTCGACGGCGACGGGTTCTTCCTCGGGGCCAGTCTCATCGACGAGGTCACGACCGACATGAGCGTGTACCGCGACGAGATCTTCGGGCCGGTCCTGTCGGTGGTCCGGGTCGACAGCTACGCCGAGGCCGTCGACCTGATCCGCACCAACCCGTGGGGCAACGGTGCTGCGATCTTCACCCGCGACGGTGGCGCGGCCCGCCGCTTCCAGGACGAGGCCGACGCCGGCATGATCGGCATCAACGTGCCCATCCCGGTTCCGGTGGCGTACCACAGCTTCGGCGGCTGGAAGGACTCGCTGTTCGGCGACACGACGATGTACGGCCCCGAGGGCGTGCGGTTCTACACCAAGGCCAAGGTCATCACGAGCCGCTGGCCCGACCCGGCCACCAGCACGGTCAACCTCGGGTTCCCGACCAACAGTTAGCCAAACACTCGGAACGCGCTCGGAGCGACCGGGCGCAGGAACTCAAGCGGAGCGAGCAGATGGACTTCGGAGTGGTACTGCAGAACGATCCGCCGGCATGGCGGGTGGTCGAGCTGGCCAGGCGGGCCGAGGCCCTCGGCTTCCGCTACGGCTGGACCTTCGACAGCCACGTGCTGTGGCAGGAGCCCTACGTCGTCTACTCCCAGATGCTGTCGGCCACCAACCGGATGATCGTCGGGCCGATGGTGACCAACCCCGGCACCCGGGACTGGACCGTCACCGCCTCGCTGTTCGCCACCCTCAACGACATGTTCGGCAACCGCACGATCTGCGGGATCGGCCGGGGTGACTCGGCCATGCGGGTCATCGGCTACAAGCCGGCGAACCTGGCCACGCTGTCGGCGTCGATGGCGGTCATCAAGGGCCTGGCCGAGGGTGGCGAGGTCACCTACAACGACACCAGCCAGCACTTCCCCTGGGCCGACCGATCGGAGCTGCCGATCCTGATGGCGGCCTACGGCCCCAAGGCGCTGAAGCTGTGCGGCGAGCAGGCCGACGGCTTCATCCTCCAGCTGGCCGACCCTCAGATCGCGGCCTGGACCATCGGGGCGGTCAAGGAGGCGGCGGCCGCCGCCGGGCGGGACCCCGACTCGCTCCACATCTGCGTGGCCGCCCCGGCCTACGTCGGCCCCGACGTGGCCCACCAGCGGGAGCAGTGCCGGTGGTTCGGTGGGATGGTCGGCAACCACGTCGCCGACCTGGTCGAGCGCTACGGCGCCGACACCGACCTCGTCCCGAAGGCCCTGACCGACTACATCGAGGGCCGCAAGGGCTATGACTACTCGGGCCACGGCAAGGCCGGGCACGACCACACCGACTTCGTGCCGGACGAGATCGTCGACCGGTTCTGCATCCTCGGGACCGAGGACCAGCACGTCGAGCGCCTGGAGGAGCTGCGGTCGCTCGGCGTCGACCAGTTCGCCATCTACCTGATGCACGACGAGAAGGACGAGACGCTGACCGCCTACGGCCAGCGGATCATCCCCCGGCTCGCGTGACCCGGCCTCGATGAGACGCCTGTCCCGCCTCCTCGCCATCGCCGCCGTCGGTCTGGCCCTGGCCGCGGTCTGGGAGGGCTACAAGCTCATCGGGCAGTCGATCGGACCCGAGGGTGGCCCGTCGTGGCTCCCGGTCGCCACCGACGACCTGACGATGCCCCACACGTGGGACATCCTGGCCGCCTTCGTCGAGCCGGTGCAGCGAGGTCGAAGCGAGACGCTGGCCGTGTTCCTGCTGCGCTCGGCGTGGTTCACCCTGCGGGAGGCAGCGCTCGGGTTTGCCATCGGGGCCATCGTCGGCCTCGGGTTGGCGCTGATCATGCTGCGCTCGCGGTTCCTCGACCGCGGCCTGGTGCCGTGGATCAACATCAGCCAGACCGTGCCGCTGATCGCCCTGGCCCCGATCGTCGTCACCTGGGGCCGCACCACCTTCCTGAGCGACACCCAGGCGGTCTCGCTGATCGCCGCCTACCTGACGTTCTTCCCGGTCGCGGTCAACGGGCTGGCCGGTCTCAAGTCGCCGGACCCTGCATCGGTCGAGCTGATGCGCTCCTACGCGGCCTCGTGGTGGCAGACCGTCATCAAGCTGCGGCTCCCGGCGGCCCGGGCCTACCTGTTCCCGGCGTTCAAGCTGGCGGCCACCCTCAGCGTGGTCGGGGCCATCGTCGGCGAGATCTCGGCCGGGGTCCGCGGCGGGCTCGGCCGGGTGATCCTCGACTTCGCCGGCCGCTACACGACCGGGCCCGAGAAGCTGTACGCCGCCGTGGTGGCGGCCGGCCTCCTCGGCCTGTTCGTGTTCTGGCTGGCCAACCTGGCCGAGCGGCGGGCGATGCGGGGTCGAGCGGTCGAGCTGAGCTGAGATGGCGGTTGGTTGAGTTGACGACGATGGAATCGACGACGGACGCAACGGAGCCAGCGGTTGCCATCCGGGGCGTGGTCAAGGTGTTCGGCGCCGGGACCGACGAGGCGCTGACCGCCATCGACGGCATCGACCTGACGATCGCTCCTGGCGAGTTCGTGTCGTTGATCGGCCCGTCCGGCTGCGGCAAGTCGACGCTGCTCCGGCTGATCGCCGACCTGCTGCCGCTGACCGGCGGCGAGATCTCCGTGTTCGGCAAGTCGGCCGAGGCCGGCCGGGTCGACCAGGACTACGGGATGGCGTTCCAGAGCGCCGGGCTGTTCGACTGGCGGACGGTGGCGGCCAACATCGAGCTCCCCCTCGAGCTGATGGGCTGGTCGAAGGCCGACCGCCGGGCCCGGTCGGCGGAGATGCTCGAGCTGGTCAAGCTGCCCGAGTTCGGCGACCGCTACCCGTGGCAGCTCTCCGGCGGTATGCAGCAGCGGGTGGCCATCGCCCGGGCCCTGGCCTTCCGCCCTCGGCTCCTGCTGATGGACGAGCCCTTCGGGGCGCTGGACGAGATGACGCGCGAGCACATGCAGAACGAGCTGCTCGCCATCGTCGCCGACCTCGACACCACGGTCGTCTTCGTCACCCACTCGATCCCCGAGGCTGCGTTCCTGTCCGACCGGGTGGTCGTGCTGTCGCCTCGCCCCGGTCGGATCCACTCGATCGTCGACGTCCCGATGCAGGCGAGGACGGCAGAGCTGCGGGAGCACTCGGAGTTCTTCAAGACCGCGACCGAGATCCGCGAGGCCCTGCGGGCGGTGGAGGCGACGATCCCCTCCGCCGGTGCGCCGGAGCCGTCCCCGTCGACGGGGGAGGCCGCCGAGTGACGGCCATCACCGGGCGGGTGCGGTCAGCGGCGCCGGCCATCGTCGTCGGCATCGTGCTGCTCGGGGCCTGGGAGGGCCTCGTCCGGCTGTTCGGCGTGCAGGAGTTCCTGCTGCCCCGCCCCAGCTCGATCGCCACCGCCCTCGGCGAGCAGTGGGCCGGCAGCGCCGACACGCTCGGCACCGTTCCGCTGCGCGAGGCCGGGCTCAACACCGGGATCATCGCCGTGACGGGCCTCCTCCTCGGGGTGGCCCTCGGCGTGGTGCTCGCCCTCGTCGCCGTCCGCTTCACCCGCCTCGGCGAGGCGTTCACCCCGTTCGCCGTCGCCGTCAACGCCACCCCGATCGTGGCCCTGGCCCCGATCTTCAACGCCTGGTTCGGCCTGACCAGCGCCTTCTCGAACCAGGCGGTGGTCCTGGTGGTCGTGTTCTTCCCGGTCTTCATCAACACGGTCCGCGGGCTCACCGACGTCCACCCGGACCAGCTGGAGCTGATGCGGTCCTACGCCGCCTCCGAGACCACGATCCTTCGCCGGGTCCGGATCCCCAACGCGCTCCCCTTCTTCCTCACCTCGCTGCGGCTCGCCGCCCCGCTCAGCGTCATCGCCGCGATCGTGGCCGAGTACTTCGGCGGTCCGCAGAGCCGCATCGGCCCCGTCATCACCCAGAACGCCAGCTTCGCCCGCTACGACGCGGCGTGGGCGGCCATCGTCGTCGCCAGCGCCATCGGGCTCGGCCTGTTCATCTTGGCGGTCGCCATCGAGCGATTCGCCCTGCCCCACCGACCAACAGAGGGAGAATGACCATGCGAACCAACACGGCAACCGCGGAACCCCGCTCGGGAGGACGGTGGTGGCGCTTGCTCGCCGCCACCCTGGCGTTGGCCCTCGTGGCCGCCGCCTGCGGGGACGACGACGACTCGTCCGCGGCGGGCGGCGGAGGCGATTGTGACGGCGTCGACGAGGTCTCGCTGCAGCTCCAATGGTTCGCCCAGGCCCAGTTCGCCGGCTACTACGCCGCGGTCGACGAGGGCTTCTACGAGGCGTACTGCCTCGACGTGACCATCCTCGAGGGCGGGGTCGACATCGTGCCCCAGCAGCAGCTGGCGTCGGGCGCAGCCGACTACGCCATCTCCTGGGTCCCCCGGGCGCTGGTGTCGCGGGCCGAGGGGGTCGACGTGGTGAACGTCGCCCAGATCTTCCAGCGCTCGGGCACCCTGCAGGTGTCGTTCGCCGACGCCGGGATCTCGAGCCCGGCCGACTTCGCCGGCCGCAAGATCGGCTCGTGGGGCTTCGGCAACGAGTTCGAGCTCCTGGCCGGTGGTCGCACCGCCGGGCTGGAGCCCGAGGCCGACTACGAGGTCGTGCAGCAGAACTTCGACATGCAGGCCCTGATCGCCGGTGAGATCGATGCCGCCCAGGCCATGATCTACAACGAGTACGCCCAGGTGCTGGAGACGATCAACCCCGAGACCGGTGAGCTGTTCCAGCCGGAAGACCTCACGGTGATCGACTGGAACGACGTCGGCACCGCCATGCTGCAGGACGCCATCTGGGCCGACGGGACCAAGCTCGGCGACGAGGCCTACGACGATCAGACCACCCGGTTCATCGCCGCCTCGATCGAGGGCTGGGCCTGGTGCCGGGACAACGCCGACGGCTGCGTCGACGTGGTGCTGGCCAACGGCCCGACGCTCGGCCAGTCGCACCAGGAGTGGCAGCTCAACGAGATCAACGCGCTGATCTGGCCGTCGCCCGGTGGCGCCGGCGTGATGGACCAGGGCCTGTGGGACCAGACGATCGACATCGCCACCTCCGAGGGCGTCCTGGCCGAGGCGCCAGACGCCGACGCCTTCACCACGTCCTACGCCGAGGCCGCCATCGAGCTGGTCGGCGATCTCGACGTCGTCGGCGACGGCTGGTCCCGCGTCGAGGTCGAGCTCAGGGAGAACGGCGACTAGGTTCCCGGTCGCACCACCGACACGCACGCCGCACGGTCGGGTTCCTCGGGGTCATCGACCCCGGGCCCGGCCGGCGGTAGGGTGTCGGCCTCGGACCCGTCGGGGTCCCCCGTTCTGGCAAGGCAGGCCAAGCGATGTCGTCGATCGACGCCGACGTTGGGACCGCGTCCCCGCCCGACCCCGGGGAGCCGGTCGACGTCGCCGGCCCCCTGATCCCACCGAGCAACGTCACCGCCGCGTCGTGGGCGCTGTTCACCGGCCTCGGGTTGGTGATGATGGGAGCCGGTCTGCAGGGCTCGCTGCTCGGCGTTCGATCCGAGATCGAGGGCTTCTCGGCCCTGACCTCCGGCACGATCATGGCCTCCTACTTCGCCGGGTTCCTGCTCGGCACCAGGGCGGCCACGAGGGCCCTTGCCCTCGTCGGGCACATCCGGGTCTTCGCCGCCCTGGCCTCGATGGCCTCGGCGTCGACGCTGATCCATGCCGTCGCCGTCCACCCGGTGGTCTGGACGCTGATGCGGTTCACGACCGGGCTGTGCATCGCCGGGCTCTACGTCGTCGCCGAGTCGTGGATCAACGACCTGGCCACCAACGCGACCAGGGGCCGCCTCCTCGCCCTGTACATGATCGTCAGCATGGGGGGCCTCGCCGCCGGCCAGTTCCTGCTGAACCTGGCCGATCCGGCCGGTGCAGACCTGTTCGTGGTCGCCTCGGTGCTGGTGTCGCTTTCGCTGGTGCCGGTGGTGTTGTCGGCCCGGAGCACGCCGCCGGCCACCGTGCCCGAGCCCATGTCGCTCGCGTCGCTGTTCCGGGTGGTGCCGACCGGTCCGACGACGACCCTGCTGGTCGGTGTCGCCCACGGTGCCCTGATGGGCATGGGCGCGTTCTACGCCACCCGGGTCGGCCTCAGCCCGGCCAGGACCGCGGTGTTCATGGCCGCACCGCTGCTCGGCGGGCTGGTGCTGCAGATGCCGATCGGGTGGGCCTCCGACCGCCTCCCGAGGCGGGGGGTGATGCTGGCGGTGGCCACCGGGGCGACTGCGGCGTCGGTCGGGCTGCTGTTGGCGGCACCGGGCGGGCTCGCCGCGATCGGGCTCATGTTCGTCGTCGGCGGGCTCAGCTTCCCGCTCTACTCGCTGGCCATCGCCTACGCCAACGACTGGCTCCGGCCCGAGCAGAGCACCGGGGCCAGCGCCTCGCTCGTGCTGATGAACGGCGTCGGGGCGACGATCGGCCCGGTGCTGGCCGCCGGCCTCATCGTCGGCTTCGGGGCCAGGATGTTCTTCGCCACGCTCATCGTCTCCCACACCACCGTCGCCGCCTACCTCACGTTCCGGGTCCTGTTCCGGGATGCCCTGCCGACGGCCCGCCAGGGCCCGTTCGCGCCGGTCCCGGCCAGGGCCTCGGTCGTGGTCGGCCTGCTCAGTCGCCGGCGGCGGTGAGCGCCGGGCCGGCGTCACCGGCCGCGTCAGTCCTCCTGGCCGACCGGCGGCCTCGAATCGCCCGCCGGTCAGGTTCTATGATCGGCCCGACCGACGGCGAGCGGAGGGGCCGATGAGCGACCGGGGCCGTGGACCATCAGCCGACGACAGGCCCGGGCCGGACGTCGAGCCCTACATCAACCGCAACGCCCCGTTCGGACCGGTGGCGAGCGAGCAGATCAAGGACCAGCTGCTCCGCGACGAGCTGTTCGACCGGGAGAACCGGGCCTACGCCCACCTGATGCGGCACGACCCGGCCTTCGTCGTCGGCCGCCGCGGCGCCGGCAAGACCACGTTCCTGCACTCGGTCTCGAACGGCGACAGCGGCCCGGTCACGGTCGTCGACACGTCGAACGCGGTCGCCGAGATCGAGGAGCTGCTCCGCAGCCTGTACAGCCTCGAGTTCGAGATGTTCGCGGAGCACGTTGCCCGGCTGTGGGACGCCGCGCTGTGGCATCACGTGCTGCTGACCCTCATCCAGTCCCCGCCCGAGGGGATCGACCAGGACGACGAGCGCTACGACACGATCCGGGTGTACCTGCACGACCTGGCCGACCGGCACCCGAGGACGGTCACCCAGGACGAGGTCTTCAGCCTGTTCTGCGAGCGGTTCCTCGAGGAGGCCATGGATCGGCGCTCGCTCGCCCGCAACCCGTCGTCGATCGTGATCGGCGAGACCAGCCTCGGCCACATCGTCGGGTTGGCCAACGAGCTCCTGGCCGACGTCGAGCTGCAACCGGTGCTGCTGATGGACTCGATCGAGGACTTCAAGCGACTCCTGATCCAGCACACGAGCGCCATCGAGGGCCTGTTCATGCAGGTCGGTCGATCGGCTCAGCCGAAGGCCTCCTACCGGATCCGCTTCTCGTTCCCGGCCGAGCTGTGGCACGTCCTGCGGGAGATGTCGCTCAATCCGCTGAAGGACTTCGGCAGCTTCGTGCTGCTCCACTGGAGCGCCCGCGAGATCCTGAAGATCGCCGCCCACCGCTACCTGCTCTACCTGCATCACTTCCACGAGCCGTATCTCCGGTCGAACCGGGCCCTGTCGTCGCTGAACGTCGAACGCGAGCGCGACGCCCTCGCGCTGCTGAAGGCCGTCCTGCCAGACCGGATCCGGGGCGAGCTGGGGATCGAGGAGGAGGGGATCGCCTACGTCCTGCGTCACACGCAGCTCCTCCCGCGCCACCTGTTGCGGATGCTCAACGCAATCTGGCTCCGTGAACCGGCCCGGGACGGCGCGGTCGCGGTCGAGCCCGGGGCGGTCATCCAGGGCGTCCGCGACGTCGAGGACCAGATCGTCACCGAGATCTGCAAGGCCTACGAGCTCGTCCACCCGACGGCGAACGAGGTCTGCCGAGCGGTGATCAAGAACCTGCCCCGGCGCTTCACCGACTCCCAGCTCCACCGGACGTTCAACCAGGTCGGCAAGGGTGCGCTGAAGCGGGCCAACGAGCGGCTCCAGCAGGCCCAGGCGGCCGAGCCGGCCAGGGCCTTCAACGCGTTCGCCGTCCCCGACCCGCGGATGGACTACTTCGACTTCAAGGCGATGCTGCTCGAGATCGGCTGTCTCGGTCGGCTGATCGACGAGACCGAGCGCTACCACGTCGCCGAGTTCGAGTACACGGTGCACTATCGGCTGGCGGTCAGCGACGTCGACGAGATGTGCGTCCACCCGCTGTTCTCCGGCGTCTACCAGTCGATGGCCGACCCCGAGATCGACAAGCGTGTCGTGTACCCGTACGGCACGAACCCCGAGATCGACCACCGACCGCGGTGAGCGGGGCCGGTCGGACGGTCGTCAGCTCGGCGCAGGGAGGAGCCGGGCCTCCGGTTCGTCCGAGCCGTTGGCGAAGACCAGCTCCAGGTCGCAACTGCGGTGGTCCTCGGCGTCGTCGCGCCGGTTGAAGACCGTGAGGTGGGCTCGGACCCGGGCCGACGAGCCGTTCTCGACCGCCGCCACCCGCTGGTAGTCCTTGTCGGCGGTGACCGGTCGGAGGAAGTCGACCGCTCGCCTGGTCCGGACCCGGACGAGGTTGATCACCTCGGAGTCGCCCCGGCTGATCCGGCGGCTCCTGGCCTCGCCGTCGGCCAGCCATCTGGCCGTGATCGGCCAGGTGCCGTTCGGGTCGACCCCGTCGACGCTCATCACCTTGGCGTGGAAGCTGGCCGTCGCATCGCGGTTGACCACCCGGACCAGCACCTGGCCGGGCGGCGGGTCCTCGACCAGCTCGAAGGCGAAGTCGGCGGTCCCGTTCGTCGCCGCCGGCTCGAGACCGGCCTCACCCAGCAGCGTTGCCCCGATCGCCCGACGGACCTCGTAGAGCATCTGGAGGTGGGTGTGGCCGACGAGCAAGCCGAACATCACCGCTGGCACGAGGAGCAGCGAGACCAGGCCCTCGGCCTGGCCGACCAGCCCGAAGACCCCGGCCGGGATCAGGACCGGGGGCACCGCGGTGACGAGGTAGAAGAGTATGGGGTGGTCGATCGTCCACGATCGCGCCCGGCGGTACGAGGCCCGCAGGAGCGTGTCGTCCCAGTGCGCAGCCATGGCTCCGGAAATCGTACCCAACCATCCGGGGCCGAGAAAGCCCCGTGCGTGTCCGGGTGACCACACACCGTCGTCCGGCGTCGACGCGGTCGAGCCGAGCGGGCGCTCAGCCGCCGGGGTTGTCGACCAGTTCCTCGGAGGCCTCGGGGCCGCGAAGCGGCGCCGTCTCGACGTCCGGCCTGGCGTGGCGGGGCACCGACTCGTCCTGGCGGATCCAGACGGTGCGCTGGGGGAACGGGATCTCGATGCCCGCCTCGTCGAGCGCCTCCTTGATCCGCAGCCGCAGCTCTCGCCCGATGATCCACTGCTCGGCCGGGTCGGTCTTGACCACGAGCCGGATCGAGACGCCGTCGGCCCCGAGCCGCTCGACCCCCCACACCTCGGGCGGGTCGATGATGTCGCCGCCGTCGAAGTCGGCGTCTCGCCAGAGGTCGTCGGCCACCCGCTGGATGATGCCCTCGGCCCGGCGGAGGTCGGTGTCGTAGGCGACGTCGATGTCGAGCACCGCCCTCGACCACACCTGCGACTTGTTGCCGACCCGGCGGATCTCCGAGTTGGGGATGTGCCAGACCGTGCCGTTGACGTCGCGCAGCGTCGTCGTGCGCAGGGAGAACTTCTCGACGGCGCCGGTCGCGTCGCCGACGTCGACCACGTCGCCGACCCCGTACTGGTCCTCGAACAGCATGAAGAAGCCGGACAGGAAGTCGGCCACGACCGACTGGGCCCCGAAGCCGAGGGCGATGCCGACCACGCCGGCGCCGGCGAACAGCGGGGCGAGGCTGATGTCGAAGAGCCCGAGGGTGACGACGAACGCCACCGACCACACGACGGCGGTGACGAGCGAGCCGGCCACCGTGGCCAGCGTCTCGATGCGGAGCTCGAGCCGGCTGCCCTCGCCGTTGACCAGCGGCGAGCGAGGAGCGACCTCGTGGTCCTCGCCCTCGGCCGGCTCGGCCGACTTGCGGCGCCGTCGCAGGCGGCGCTGGTCGATCGCCGAGAGTCCCTGGACCGAACCGCCGGCGACCCGACGGACCGCTCGGGTCACCAGGCGCCGGCCGAGGCGGGAGGCCACGATGGCGACGATGAAGATCAGCAGGATCTGCAGCGGCCGATCGACGAGCAGATCGGCGGCCTGGGCCACCGTCGTCGAGGACGTCCGATCGGCCACCCAATCACAGACGGGCCCGGGCTCTTCGCCGCACGCCTCGAGCCGTTGGTCGTCGGTCAGCGATGCCAGCACGCCCCTCAACCTAGTGGCCGGACGGCCGACCGGTGGGGTGGGTGGAATCGCTCGCTGCGAGCGGACCCGCACACGCGCCGGACCACGATCACCACCGATCGTGGCCGGTACCATGGTCCGTCATCTCGCCGAGGCGCGGTGCCATGGTTCCGACAAGGGGAACTCCGGTTCCGCAATGCGGTACTGTTTCACCAGCCGGAACGCTCCGGTTGCTGACAGGAAGGGCACCTTCACATGTCCGACACGGCTGACATCAGCGGCGGGGACGACGAGGAGATCGATCTCGCGTCGCTGAACGACGACGATCTCTGCGCCCAGATGCACGACGACCTCTACGACGGGCTCGGCGACGAGATCGCCGAGGGCACCAACATCCTCCTCGGTCGGGGCTGGGATGCCGAGAAGGTCCTGAACGACGCCCTGGTCGAGGGCATGCGGGTCGTCGGCGAGGACTTCCGGGACGGGATCCTGTTCGTGCCCGAGGTGCTGCTGGCCGCCAACGCCATGAAGGCGGGGATGGCCATCCTGCGGCCGCTGTTGGCCGAGACCGGGGCCGAGCCGATCGGCAAGGTCGTCATCGGCACCGTGAAGGGAGACATCCACGACATCGGCAAGAACCTCGTCGCCATGATGCTCGAGGGTGCCGGGTTCGAGGTGTTCGACCTCGGCATCAACACCGACGCCGACGAGTTCCTCGCCGCGATCGACGAGCACAAGCCCGACATCCTCGGCATGTCGGCCCTGCTGACCACGACCATGCCCTACATGAAGGTCGTCATCGACACCCTGACCGAGAAGGGCATGCGCGGCGACTACATCGTGCTGGTCGGCGGCGCACCGCTCAACGAGGAGTTCGGCGAGGCCATCGGTGCCGACGCCTACTGTCGCGATGCGGCGGTGGCGGCCGAGACCGCCACCCGTCTCGTCACCGAGCGCCGGGGCGCGGCCGCCTGAGCGCGGTCGGCAACCGGACGATCGACCGATGAGCCGCAGGCGACGGGGCGGCGGCGACGCCCTGACCATCATCTACTGGCGTGACATCCCGGCCCAGGTCACGGCCACCCAGGCCGGCGAGTCGGCCAAGGTCCTGCTCGAGCCCCGCTTCCAGCATGCGATCGACCGGGCCGCCACCGTCGCCGACCTGACCGAGACCGAGGCCTACGTCGCCCAGTGGCGGCGGGACCCTCGGCCGCTGGCCGGCGACCCGGCCCCGGGGAGCCTGACCAGGGACGACCTCCAGGAGCGGGCGACCCAGGCCGCCGACGAGCTGTCGGAGCGGTACCCTCGCGAGCGACTCGAAGCCCTGGTGGCCCAGGGCGGAGCCGAGAGCGACCAGCCGGGAGAACCCCCGGCACCCTCCCCCCTACGAGGTGAGCAACCATGACCGACACCGTGATCAGCTCGGCCACCAAGGAGGTGGTGATCGGGTTCGGTCGGCCGTTCGTCATGATCGGCGAGAAGATCAACCCGACCGGCCGCAAGCTCCTGGCCCAGGAGATGAAGGACGGCGACTTCTCCCGGGTCGAGAAGGACGCTCGCGAACAGGTCGAGGCCGGCGCCCACATGCTCGACGTCAACGCCGGAATCCCGCTGGCCGACGAGCCGGCCCTGCTGACCCGGGCCGTCGAGCTCGTCCAGTCGATCACCGACGTCCCGATCAGTATCGACTCCTCCATCATCGAGGCCCTCGAGTCGGCCATCGCCGTCTACAAGGGCAAGCCGCTGATCAACTCGGTCACCGGCGAAGAGGAGGTCATGGAGCGGGTGCTGCCGTTCGTGGCCCGCTACGGCGCCGCGGTGGTGGCGGTGTCCAACGACGACACCGGCATCTCGGAGGACCCCGACGTCCGCTTCGAGGTCGCCCGCACGATCGTCAACCGGGCCGCCGACCACGGCATCCCCGCCGAGGACGTGGTCGTCGACCCCCTGGTGATGCCGATCGGGGCCATGGGTACCGCCGGTCAGCAGGTGTTCAAGCTG
The DNA here is from genome assembly GCA_028285495.1 of Acidimicrobiales bacterium. Taxonomy (GTDB): domain Bacteria; phylum Actinomycetota; class Acidimicrobiia; order Acidimicrobiales; family SZUA-35; genus JAHELU01. Next base: position 22,124 of record JANQPB010000017.1, on the reverse strand, counting down.
GTGCACCGCCTCCGCAACGAGCTCGGGGTCAACACCACCTGCGGGGCCTCCAACGTCAGCTTCGGCCTGCCGAACCGTCACGCGGTCACCGGCAGCTTCCTGGCCATGGCCATCTCCCACGGCATGACCTCGGCGATCATGAACCCGATGCACGCCGAGGTGAAGTCGGCCGTGCTGGCCGCCGACGTGCTGGCCAACCAGGATCCGAACTGCGCCACCTGGATCGCCACGAATCGGAACCCCGCCGCCGCCACCGAGGGCGACGGCGGCGGCCGGCAGCGGCGCCGCGGCGGCCGCCGGGCCAGGCGGGCCGATGCCTCGGAGGGGGCCTGAGCGGTGACCGACCCGGCCGACGACCTGGCCGGCGGTGCCGGCGCCGGGCGCCAGCATCGGGTCGTGTTCACCCCGTCCGGCCAGAGTGGGACGGTGCCGCACGGCACGCCGGTCCTGACCGCGGCCCGCGACCTCGGCGTCGACCTCGACTCGGTGTGCGGTGGCCGCGGGATCTGTGGCCGCTGCCAGGTCGAGCCGTCGCTCGGCCGGTTCGACAAGTGGGCCATCAACGCCGAGCCCGACCACCTGAGCGAGCCCGGGGGGCTGGAAGCGACGTACCGGGCCCGCAAGGAGCTGGCCGATGGCCGGCGACTCGGTTGTGATCTCCGGGTCCTCGGCGACGCCGTCATCGACGTGCCGGCGTCGAGCCAGATCCACCGCCAGGTGGTCCGCAAGGATGTCGACCTGGCCGGCCTGGTCGTCGACCCGCTCGTCACCCTGCACTACGTGGAGCTCGCCCCGCTCGACGCCGAGGACGGCACCAGCATCACCGAGCGCATCGCCGGCGCCCTGGCCGCCGACTGGTCGATCGACCGCGTCCGGTTCGACCCCCGCGTGCTGGCCCACCTGCACCGGGCCGCCGCCGACGACCGGCTGACCGTGGCCCTCGGCCCGGCCGAGCCGGACGGCGACCGGGAGGTACGGGGCGTGTGGCCCGGCTTCGTCGACCGGGTGGTCGGCGTGGCCATCGATGTCGGCTCCACCACCGTCGCCGGCCACCTGTGCGACCTGGCCACCGGCGAGGTCCTGGCCAGCGCCGGCCGAATGAACCCCCAGATCCGCTTCGGCGAGGACCTGATGAGCCGGGTCTCGTACGTGATGATGAACCCCGACGGCCGAGTCGAGCTGACGGCGGCCGTGCGGCGGGCGCTCGACGAGCTGGTCGGCGAGCTGGTCGACGGGGCGGCGGCCGCTGAGACAACCGGCGCCGGAACCGGCACCGGCGACGAGCCGGCACTCGATCGCCACCGGGTCCTCGACGTGGTGCTCGTCGGCAACCCCGTCATGCACCACCTCTTCCTCGGGATCGACCCCTCCCCGCTCGGCCAGTCGCCGTTCACGCTGGCCACCGACACGGCGGTGAGCGGCCGGGCGGCCGACGTCGGCATCGACGCCCCCTGGTCCTCCCTCTACGTCGCCCCCTGTGTGGCCGGCCACGTCGGCGCCGACACCGCCGCCGCCGTGCTGGCCGAGGGTCCCCATCGCAGCGAGTCGATCCAGCTGCTGGTCGACGTCGGCACCAACGCCGAGATCGTGCTCGGCAACGCCGAGCGCCTGTTCGCCGCCTCGAGCCCGACCGGCCCGGCCTTCGAGGGGGCCCAGATCTCGGCCGGCCAGCGGGCCACCGCCGGCGCCATCGAGCGGGTGCGGATCGACCCGGTCACCCTGGAGCCCCGGTTCCGGGTGATCGGCTCCGAGCTGTGGTCCGACGAGGACGGCTTCACCGAGGCGACCGCCAGCACCGGGATCACCGGCATCTGCGGCTCGGGGATCATCGAGGTGGTGGCCGAGCTGTTCCTGGCCGGCATCGTCGACGCCGACGGCCTGGTCGTCGACCCGGGCGTCCTGGCGGCCGCGGCCGCGGGGGCCGAGCCGCCGACCGGCCTCGCCCGGATCGAGGCGGACGAGCGGACGTTCGCCTACCGCCTAACCGACACCATCCGCGTCACCCAGGGCGACGTGCGGGCCATCCAGCTGGCCAAGGCGGCGCTGCGGGCCGGGATCGACCTGCTGCTCGAGCACGCCGCCATCGACACCGTCGACGAGATCCGGCTGGCCGGCGCCTTCGGGGCCCACATCGATCCGGTGCACGCCATGGTCCTCGGCCTGGTGCCCGACTGCGAGGTCGGTCGGGTGCGGGCCACCGGCAACTCGGCCGGCTCGGGCGCGGTCCGGGCGCTGCTGGCCGCCAGTCAGCGGGCCGAGATGGAGGACGTGGTCAGGCGGATCACCAAGATCGAGACGGCGACCGAGCCGAGGTTCCAGGACCTGTTCGTCGCCGCGCTGGCCCTCCCCCATCGCGATGCGCCGAACCCGCTGCTCAGCGAGGTGGTGACGCTGCCCGAGCCGCCGGCGCCGACGGCTGGCGGTCCGCCGGGGGCGGACGGGACCGGGGCGGCCGGTGGCGGACGACGGAGACGACGGGGGCGGCGAGCCCGCACCACGACGAAGGGGTGACCATGACCGATGGGGGACGGCGGGGTCGGCGGAGCGGCGGGCGAGCGGCCCGGCGGGCCAGCCGGTCGACGACGGCGGGCGGCTCCGGCAGCGAGACGGGCGAGCCGTTCCTGACCAGGGCGCTCCGCCCGGTCGAGGTGGTGTCGGAGGAGGGTCTCGCCCTCATCGAGGAGAACGCCGAGACGATCCTGGAGCAGCTCGGGGTCGACTTCCTCGGCTACCCGCGGGCGCTCGAGCTGCTGGCCGAGGCCGGAGCCGACGTCGACGGCGAGCGGGTCCGGTTCCCCCGAGGGCTGTGCCGCCAGATCGTCGGGGCCAGCGCGCCGTCGATCTACACCCAGCACGCCCGCAACCCGGCCCGCTCGGTGCAGATCGGCGGCGACGCCACCGTCTTCGCCCCGAACTACGGGTCACCCTTCGTGTTCGACCTCGACGACGGTCGGCGCTACGCCGGCATCGAGGACTTCGAGAACTTCGTGAAGCTCGCCTACCTGAGCCCGTCGATGCACCACTCGGGGGGCACGGTCTGCGAGCCGGTCGACGTGCCGGTCAACAAGCGCCACCTCGACATGGTCTACGCCCACCTGCGGTGGAGCGACAAGCCGCTGATGGGGTCGGTCACCGCCGGCGAACGGGCCGGGGACTCGGTCGAGCTCGCCCGCATCGCCTTCGGCGGCGACCTGGAGGACCGGACCGTCCTCACCAGCCTGATCAACGCCTCGTCGCCGCTGACCTGGGACGCCACGATGCTGGCGGCGGCCGACGAGTACGCCAAGGCCAATCAGGCCTGCATCATCACCCCGTTCATCCTCGCCGGGGCCATGTCGCCGGTGACCACCGCCGGCGTGGCGGCCCAGTCGCTGGCCGAGGCCCTGGCCGGCATGACCTTCGTCCAGCTCGTCCGGCCCGGTGCCCCGGTCGTGCTCGGCTCGTTCGCCTCGTCGATGTCGATGCAGACCGGGGCCCCGACCTTCGGCACCCCCGAGCCGGCCCTCGTGCTGTACACGATGGCGGCGCTGGCCCGGCGCCTGCGGCTCCCGTTCCGCTCCGGCGGCTCGCTCACCGCGTCGAAGCTCCCCGACGCCCAGGCCGCCTACGAGTCGGCGGCCACCCTGCAACCGACGGTGCTCGGCGGGGTCAACTTCGTGCTGCACGCCGCCGGCTGGCAGGAGGGGGGGCTGACGATCGGCTACGAGAAGTTCATCCTCGACTGCGACCAGCTCGGGATGATGGGGGTGCTGGCCCGTGGCGTCGATCTGTCCCCGAACGGCCAGGCCCTCGACGCCATCCTGGCCCACGAGCCGGGACAGCACTTCCTCGGGACCGACCACACGCTGGCCAACTTCGAGACCGCGTTCTACCGGTCGACGACCGCCGACAACGCATCCTTCGAGCAGTGGACCGAGGAGGGTGGCCTCGACGCCGCACGTCGGGCCAACACGACCTGGCGACGGATGCTGACCGAGTACGAGGCGCCGCCGATCGACGATGCCGTCGACGCCGAGCTCCGGGACTACGTCGAGCGCCGCAAGGGTGAGATGCCGGACGAGGTCGGCTGACGGTCGCCACCTCCGGCCACCCGATCAGGCCCGCACCGAGGCCCTGGCCTCCTCGCCCTCGTCGAAACCGTCGTCCACGCCGTCGAGCTCACGCTCCTCGACATCACGGTCATCGGCATCACCGTCCTCGAACTCACCGTCCTCGAGCCCCCACCCGCCCCACGAGCCGGCCTGCCCGCTCGGGTCGGTCGAGGCGACGAGACCGATGGCCAGCACCGCAACCGCCACCGCCGGACCGTGGGCCCGGAGCCACTCGCGGCCGGGGGTGCCGGCCCGCAGCCAGGTCAGGACCAGCCGGCGGAGGTGGACGGCGCCGAGGATGGCGGCCAGGTAGGCCCCGACCCAGGCGGTGGCGGCGACGGCCGACACGTCCTCGTCGAGGGGGAACCCGGGGATGTTGAGGAACGCCGGGATGGCCACCAGGTGGGCGACGAAGGTGAAGAGCGAGGCCTGGCCGAGGGGGAGCAACACGGGGCCGAGCAACCGGCGGAGGGGCACCCACAACCGGTCGGCGAGCAGCCAGCCGACCCGGAGGTACAGACCGACGACCAGCAACGGCCAGAACGGCAGCTCCGACTCGCGGACCCACAGCGGCTCCTCGGGATTGCCGGCGGTCACCAGGTCGCCGAGGGCGGGCCAGTCCTGCCAGCCACGGGCGTGCAGCACGCCGAGCCCGACGGCCACCACGACGGAGGCGGCATCGAGGAGCCGGCGCCGGGGGACACGGCGCCAGGCGTCGGCGATGGCCGAGCGGTGGTAGCCGAGCAGGAGGCCGCCGAGGAACAGCGGGGCGTTGGCCACCACCGCGCGGAACGACGCGAAGCCGAGGGTCATCGTCTCGGGGCCGGCGAGCTGGCTGAGGGCATAGGCACCGGCGACGACCGCACCGACCTGGAGCGAGCGGCCCCGCTCAATGGCGCGGATGGCCGGGATCGTGGCCAACAGAAAAAGGATGTAGGCCACGAGGATGTCGACGCCACCGACCGCCAGCCGCAGGGTGGCGGCCTGACCGATCGCATCGAACGGACCCCCGACCTCGCCGGCCTCGAAACCGGCCCAGAGGGCCAGGTCGGTGTGGAGGGCGACGAGGATCATGCCGAGCGTCACGCCGGTCGTGGCCAGGTACAGCACCCAGGTCCGGCCCCAGAGGCGTGACTCGTTCTCGCCCGGCGGCCGGCCGACGCTGATCCAGCCGATGGTGTAGCCGGAGATGAAGAGGAACGCCTCCGCTGCGCTGATCAGGAACGAGGACTGCCCGGAGACGCGATGGAAGAGGCTGGTCGACAGTCCGAGATGGTTCACGCTCATCGCCGCCAGGGCGTAGCCCCGGAGCAGGTCGAGCCGGAGGTCGCGCCGGCCGTCGTCGGCGTAGCGCCACGAGCGACGGCGGGTCCGGCCGGCGCTCGCCGACGGCGGGGTCGGACGAGGGTTGGGGCCAAGGGTCGTTGCGGTCATCGCCGGCGATCGTACGGAAGCGATCGTGAAGTGGCGGTGAAGGCCGACGGCCGACGACACGGCCGACGCAGGACGACCACTCGGTGCCGATCCCGGGTACCGGGGGCGGGGCGCCGGCCGAGTGACTAGCGTCACCGTTGTTGGACACTCAACCAGAAGGGGCGGTTGCAGACATGAACAAGAACATCGGTTATCTGTTGGTGGCACTCGGGGTGATCGCGGCGTTGGTCGCCCTGTTCGCCGACCAGCTCGGACTCGGCAACAAGGACGGCTTCGGCCTCCAGCAGACCGGCCTCCTGGTCGTCGGGCTGGTGGTCGCCGCCGTCGGCGGCTTCCTGTCGACCCGGTCGCCGTCGACGGCCTCCTGAGCGTCGACCTGGCCGGGGGCCCGGACCGCCACCGGCCAGGGCCGCCGCCGTCGGGGCCGACCGTCGGGGCAACCGGCGAGCCTGGCCTCGACGAGGTCCGTGTCGCCACCGGTCCCGCGGCTCCTGGAGGTGGATCGTTGCCACTCGTTGCCAGCGCCCGCGACGGGCCACGCTCGCCAACCGGGCGCCGCCACCGCGCTGTGCCGGCGCTCGCAGCGCTCGGCGCGCTGACGATCGCGGCGCTGCTCCCGCTCGTGGCCGCCGGCCAGGCGGCCGCCACCGCCGACGGTACGGGCGACGCCGACCCGGGCGCCGTCGACCCGAGCGGTGGTGACCTCGCACCGGGCGGCGGGCGCACGATCGTCCTGGCCAGGCCGACCTGGGACACCGGCTGGTTCCAGGCCGCCGTGGTCGCCGACCTGCTGTCCGAGCTCGGCTACGCCGTCGACGGACCGTCGACGACCGAGGTCGACGACTTCTACGACGGCGTCCAGGACGGGGCCATCGACCTGTGGGTCAACGGCTGGTTCCCGATCCACGACCGCTACCTCGACCGGGGCGAGGCGCGGGCCCGCCCGATCGGGGTCGAGGTCGAGGGAGGCGCCCTCCAGGGCTTCGCCGTCGACCGGGGCACGGCCACCGAGGTCGGCCTCGAATCGCTGGCCGATCTCGCCGACCCCGAGGTCGCCGGCCGCTTCGATGCGGACGGCGACGGCCGGGCCGACCTCGTCGGCTGCAACCTCGACTGGGCCTGCCACGCCCTCGTCGAGGGCCACCTGGCCCGGCTCGACCTCACCGCGACGGTCGAGCAGGTCAGCGGCGAGTACGGCCCGTTGATGGAGACGGTGGTCGAGCGCCACCGGCGGGGCGAGCCGGTGCTGTACTACACGTTCACGCCCAACTGGACCGTCAGCGTCCTGGTGCCGGGGGTCGACGTGGTGTGGTTGTCGGTCCCCGGCGACGACGGACGCGACTCGCCGACGATGACCGGCTGCGCCGACGACCCCTGCTCCCCCGGGTTCGAGCCGAGCGACATCCGGGCCGTTGCCAACGGCGAACTGCTCGACCGCGAGCCGGCGATCGCCTCGCTGCTAAGCGACTTCTCGCTGCCCCTCGAGGCCATCGCCGACCAGAACGCCCGCATGTTCCGGGGCGAAGACGGCGAGGCCGACATCGAGCGCCACGCCGCCGACTGGATCGAGCGAAACCGACCCGAGATCGACCGGTGGCTGGCCGCCGCGACCGAGGCCCACGTCGCCGCCGGTGGCCGGCTCGGGCCCCGACCCCGGCCCGGCGACGCCGGCTCGCCAGCGGTCGGTACGATCCGGGTGGCGGCCAGACCGTCACCGCCGTACGTGACCTACGACGACGACCGGTTCGGCGGCTTCTCGATCGACCTGCTGCGGTTGATCGCCGACGACATCGGCGCCGATCTCGACGTCTACGGGGTGACCAGCAACGCCAAGCTCGTCGACGACGTCGCCAGGGGCGAGGCCGACATCGGCGCCGGCGCGCTGGCCATCACGTCCGAGCGGGAGGAGCGGATCGACTTCAGCCAGCCGTACCTCGACTCCGGCCTCGAGATCCTCGTGCCGGTCGAGTCCGGCGGCGTCCTGAGCGGGCGCCTCGGAGCGGCCCTGCGCTCGCTGCTCTCGGTCGAGCTGCTGTGGATCGTGCTGACCCTGTTGATCGTGCTCTTCGTCGCCGCCCACGTCGTGTGGCTGGCCGAGCGCCGCTCCAACCCCGAGTTCCCGGCCGACTACCGCACCGGCATCTGGGAGGCGTTCTGGTGGGCCGCCGTCACGGCGACGACGGTCGGCTACGGCGATACCACCCCGAAGGGCGTGACCGGCCGGGTGTTCGGCCTGCTGTGGATGTTCGTCGGCCTGTTCGTGCTGGCCTATTTCACCGCCGGAATCGCCTCGGCCTTCACCGTCGACGAGCTCGAGGGACAGATCGGCGGGCCGGGCGAGCTCCGCGGCCACCGGGTCGGGGTGGTCGCCGACTCACTCGGCGCCGACTACGTCGTCGACCACGGCATCGCGGCCACCCGCTACGAACTGGCCGACGAGGCGTACGCGGCGTTGCTCGACGGATCGCTCGACGCCGTCGTCCACGACGCCGCCGTCCTCGAGCACTTCGTGGCCGGCAACGTCGCCGGTGGCGCTCGGGTCACCGGCGACCGCTTCGCCGAGCGGGGGATCGGCTTCGCCATCGAGACCGACGGTGAGCTGGCCGAGGCGGTCAACCGGTCGCTGATCGATGCCGTCGAGTCCGGCCGGTACGACGACCTCAACGAGCGGTGGTTCGGCGACGACGGGTGACCCGGGGTCCGCAGGCGCCGACGCGACGGGCCTGCTACGGTCTCAGAGCAGGGGAAACATGTGAGGGAGCCGGTCGAGCGCCACCGCTCGGTCCGGTGCATCAGAGGGGGGGCGGTGCCGATGAGGCGATCCTGGCAGTACGTGGCGACCGTGCTCGTCCTGGCCGTCGCGGCCAGTGCGTGTGGCGACGACGGGTCCGGTGCGGCCGCCGACGACTTCGACGGCGTCACGATCACGGTCGGCTCGAAGAACTTCACCGAGCAGTACGTGCTGAGCGAGATCCTGATCCAGGCCCTCGAGGCCAGGGGGGCCGAGGTCGTCGACGCCACCGACACCGGCGACACCGCAACCACCAGGGCCGCCCTGCTCGACGGGACGATCGACGGCTACTGGGAGTACAACAGCACCGGCTGGGTCGAGCACCTCGGCAACCGCGACCCCGACCCGGACGGCGAGGAGCTGACCGAGAACGTTCGGGAGGCCGATCTCGCCAACGGCATCCACTGGATCGGGCGGTCGAGCTTCAACGACACCTACGGCTTCGCCGTCGCCCCGCTGATCCGCCAGGAGAACCTGTCGACCCGCCTGAACAACGCCGAGGCCTTCGACCTGGCGGCGATGGCCGAGTACCTCAACGACAACGACGACACGATCGTCTGCGTCGAGCCCGAGTTCCCCGAGCGGGCCGACGGGCTGACCCTGTTCGAGACGGCGACCGAGTTCGAGATCCCGGCCGACCGGCTGCGGATCGTCGATGACGCCGCCGAGATCTACGCCGCGGTGGCCGACGGCGACTGCGACTTCGGTGAGATCTTCACCACCGACGGCCGCCTGGAGAGCTTCGACCTGACCGTCGTGATCGATCCGGGGGTCTTCTACGTCTACAACGTCTCGCTCAACCTGCGGGACGAGGTCTACCAGCAGGCCCCCGAGGCGTTCGACCAGCTCGTCGACGACCTGATCACCCCGCTGAGCCAGACGAGGATCACCGAGCTCAACCGCCGGGTGGCCGACGGCGAACCCGTCGCCGAGGTGGCCGAGGACTACCTGGAGAGCTTCGACATCAACCCCTGACCGTCTCCGACCCGACCCCGATGACCGACCGATCGACCGAGCGAGAGGACCAATGGCCGACGACATCGACCTGACCGACCTGGAGCGGGCGACCGAGGAGCTCGATCGAGCCGAGGACGACGCCAGACGTCGCGCCATCGCCGAGCGGCCGAGCTTCGAGGGCCTGCAGATCGATCCCGAGATCGACTTCTATCCCGAGGTGGCCGACCGCGAGCCGGGCGACACCAACTGGCAGCGGTGGGGCTTCGACCTGCATCCCCAGGTCAGCCTGTTCACCGGCACGTTCCTCATCGCGTTCCTGCTCTGGGTCTTCCTGGCCCCGACCTCGTCGGCCGACGTGCTCGGCAGCATCCTCGACTGGGTCAACAACACCTGGGGCTGGTACTTCATCCTCTCCGGCAACGTCTTCATCATCGCCTGCGCCTACTTCGCCTTCAGCCGGTTCGGCAAGATCAGGATCGGCGGCCCCAACGCCCTGCCCGAGTTCTCGACCGGCGCCTGGTACGCCATGTTGATCTCGGCCGGCATGGGGATCGGCCTGATGTTCTACTCGGTCGGCGAGCCGATGTTCCACCTCAGCACCCCGTCGCCGTTCTGGCGGGTCGAGCCGGGCACGCCGGAGGCCGGGGAGGCGGCCCTGGCCACCACGTTCTTCCACTGGGGCCTGCACCCGTGGTCGATCTATGCCCTGGTCGCGCTGGCCCTTGCCTTCTTCGCCTACAACCGCGGGCTCCCGCTGACCTTCCGGTCGGTCTTCTACCCCATCCTGAAGGAGCGCATCTACGGGCCGTGGGGCAACGCCATCGACATCCTGACGGTGCTGGCCACTCTGTTCGGTCTGGCCACCTCGCTCGGCTTCGGGGTCAGCCAGGTGGCGTCGGGGCTCAACTTCGTGTTCGGCCTCCCCGGAGCCGACAACAAGGGCTGGTTGGTGCTGCTGATCGCCCTGATCACCGGTGCCGCCACCCTGTCGGTCGTGGCCGGGCTCGACGGCGGCGTCAAGCGGCTCAGCCAGCTGAACATCTACCTAGCCCTGGCGTTCATGGTCTTCGTGCTGGTCGTCGGGCCGACGCTGTTCATCCTGTCGATCTTCAGCCAGTCGGTCGGCACGTATCTCCAGAACTTCCTCGGGTCGGCCTTCTACACCGAGTCGCTGGTCCCGGAGAACCAGCAGGGCTGGCAGGCCGGCTGGACGATCTTCTACTGGGCCTGGTGGATCTCGTGGTCGCCGTTCGTCGGGATGTTCATCGCCAGGATCTCCAAGGGACGCACCGTCCGCGAGCTCATCCTCGGCGTCATCGCCTTCCCGACGCTGCTCTGCTTCATCTGGATGTCGGTGTTCGGCGGGACCGCCCTCAACCTCCAGCTCGACGGGACCGCCGACATCGCCGGTGCGGTGTCGGCCGACATCTCCACCGCCCTGTTCGAGATGCTCGATCCGCTCCCGCTGACGATCGTCGCCTCGCTGCTCGGCGTCGCCCTGATCATCTCGTTCTTCGTGACGTCGTCCGACTCGGGATCGCTGGTGGTCGATCACCTCACCTCGGGCGGCAAGCTCGACTCGCCCAAGCCCCAGCGGGTGTTCTGGGCGGTGATGGAGGGCAGCATCGCCGCCGTGCTGCTGTTCTCCGAGGGTGGCCTCGGCGCCCTCCAGGCCGGGGCGGTCAGCACGGGCCTGCCCTTCGCCCTGGTGCTGTTGTTGATGATCTGGAGCCTGCACAAGGCGTTCACCCGCGAGCTCGACCTGCTCGAGGGGCACTACGACGTCGAGGAGTTCCGACAACGGCACAAGGAGTTGATCGACCTCAACCTGGCCGCAGCCGAGGAGGGCGATGGCGTCGAGGCCGAGACGTCGACGACCCCGGGCGGCGGCTGACCGCTACCGTCCGGCCGCCGCCTCCCAGGTGGCGAACATCGCGGCATAGTGACCACCGGCGGCCACCAGCTCGTCGTGGGTGCCGAGCTCGGTCAGCCGGCCCTGGTCGATGAGGGCGATCCGGTCGGCCCGCATGGCGGTGGCCAGCCGGTGGGCGATGATCACCGCCGTCCGGCCTTCGAGGACCCGGTCGAGGGCCCGCTCGATCAGGGTCTCGGAGGCCAGATCGAGGTTCGAGGTAGCCTCGTCGAGGATCAGCACCCGGGGTCGGGCCAGGAACGCCCTGGCCAGGGCCAGCAGCTGGCGCTCGCCAGACGACAGCGACGCCCCCCGCTCGTGCACCAGGCTGTCGATGCCGTCCGGCAGCCGGTCGAGCAGCGCCGTCAGCCCGACCTGCTCGCAGGCGTCGACGATCTCGGCCGGCGTGGCGCCGGGGCGGGCGAACCCGACGTTGTCGGCGATGCTGCCGTTGAACAGGAACGGCTCCTGGGGCACGATGCCGAGCTGGCTCCTGAGCGAGTGCAGCGTGACGCCGGTGATGTCGTGACCGTCGATCGTGATCGTGCCCGCCGTCGGGTCGTGGAAGCGGCTGATCAGCTTGGCTGCGGTGGACTTGCCGGCCCCGGTCGGGCCGACGATGGCGAGGGTCTCACCAGGCGAGATCACGAGGTCGATGCCCCGGAGCGCCTCGGTCGAGCCGCCGAGCTGACCGTCGTAGGCGAAACGGACGTCGCGGAGCTCGATCCGGCCGTCGATCGGCGGCAGGGCGACCGCGTCGGGCGCCTCGGGCACCGACGGCTCGGTGCCGAGCAGGTCCCGCAGCTTGGCCAGCGCGGCCTGGCCCTGCTGGTAGACGGTGTAGAGCTGCACGAGCTGCTGGATCGGGGCGAAGAAGGCGGTCAGGTACAGCAGGAAGGCGAACAGCTCGCCGACGGTGAGCGTGCCGTCGAGGACCATCCGGCCCCCGATCAGCAACAGCACCGCCTGACCGGCGACACCGATGGCCTCGCTGGTCGGGCCGTAGACGGCGCCGACGGTCGAGGCGTAGAGGTTGGCGTCTCGGTGGCCACCGACGACGTTGGCGTGGTGGATCACGTTGTGGTGCCGCCGGTTGGTCGCGGTGATGACCCGCATCCCGGCCAGGCTCTCCGACAGGTCGGCCAGCACCTCGGCGATCCGCTCCCGCACCCGCGTGTAGCCGACCTCGGAGGCGCTGCGGAACCACAGCGTCAACAGCACCATGGCCGGCACGACGGCCAGCAGGGTGATGGCGGCCAGCGCCGGGTTGAGGGCGGTCAGCACGATCGTGATGACGATCAACGTCAGGGCCTGCACCGCCAGGTTGACCAGGCCGTCCTGGAACAGGGCGGCGAGGGCGTCGATGTCGGACGTCATGCGGGTCAGGAGCACCCCGACCTTCTCCCTGGTGAAGAAGTCGAGGGACTGGCGCTGGAGGTGGGTGAAGACCCGGACCCGCAGTCGCTCCATCAGCCGCTCGCCGAGGCGGCCGGTGTAGGAGATCCTGGCCGTCGAGGCGACGACGTTGGCCCCGACGGCGCCGAGGTAGGCGAAGGCAACGAGCACCAGCATCCCGACGTCGCGGGGCACGATGGCCCGGTCGAGGCCGATCTGGGTCAGCAGCGGGCCGGCCTGCAGGGCCAGCGTCTCGACCAGCACGAGGGCGAAGGCACCGAGCAGGCCGAGGCGGTGGGGCCACAGGAAGCGGCGGAGGGTGAACGGCTCGCGGTCGTAGTCGACCTGGGAGAACTCGACGTCCGGCTCGGGATGGGTCGGTTCGGCGTCGAGGATGGCCTCGGCTCGGTCGGCCAGCTCCGTCGGCATGCCGGCGAAGGGCAGGCCGGCGGCCGCGCTGGTCTGCGACGCCGACGGCCCGGCGAACGGTGAGCCGGCGGGGGGACCGAACGCCATCAGCCGGCCCCGCCGTTCGACCGGGCGCCATTCGATCGCCCGGCGCCCGAGTCGCCCGTCCCGGGCTGGCGCTCGGCGCCGAGCGGACTCTCGTCGACGACCTCGTCGTCGAGGTTGGCCAGCACCTCGGCGTAGGCCGGCTCGGTTGCCATCAGCTCGCCGTGGGTCCCGGTGGCCCGGACCCGGCCGCCCTCGAGCAACACGACCCGATCGGCGGCGGCGATCGTCGACAACCGGTGGGCGATCAGGATCGTGGTCCGGGGGCGGGGCCCGTCGCCTGGGCCGGAGCCGTTCCCACCGAGCCCGTCGGCCGACCGGCGGGCCAGGCCGGCCAGGATCGCCTCCTCGACGTGGACGTCGAGGGCGCTGGTGGCGTCGTCGAGCACGAGGATCGGCGGGTCGATCAGCGCCGTCCTGGCCAGGGCAACCCGCTGGCGCTGACCGCCGGAGAGCGTGTAGCCCCGCTCCCCCACCACCTCGGCGTAGCCGCCGGGCAGGTCGGAGATGAACCGGTCGGCCTCGGCCAGCTCGGCCGCCCGACGGATGGTCTCGTCGTCGGCCGTCGGCTCGCCGTAGGCGATGTTGTCGGCGAGGCTGAGCGAGAACAGGAACGGCTCGTCGGCCACCATGCCGACCGCCCGGCGCAGGCTGAGCTGGGTCACGTCCCGGACGTCGTTGCCGTCGACCCGGACCGCCCCGTCGTCGACGTCGTAGAACCGGGCCAGCAGCCTGGCCACCGTCGACTTGCCCGAACCGGTCCGCCCGACGATGGCCACCGTCTCGCCGGGCGCGACCTCGAGGTTGAAGCCATCGAGCACGGGCGGGGCATCGGGGTCGTTGCCGTAGGCGAACGTCACGTCGTCGAAGGTGATCCGCCCCTGCACGTCGAGCAGGTCGGCCGCCCCCGGCCGGTCGACGACCTCGGCCTCGGTGTCGAAGATCTCGTAGATCCTGGCGGCCGAGGCCCTCGCTCGCTGGCCGAGCATGAGGAACAGTCCGAGGGTCCTGAACGGGGCCTGCAGCATGGTGACGTAGGCGGTGAAGGCGAACAGGGTGCCCTCGGTGACCTGGCCCTCGATCACCAGCCAGCCCCCGTAGACCAGCACGCCGAGCATGCCGAGGCGGGGCAGGTTCTCGATGACCGGGTTGTGGCGGGCCCTGGCGTCGACGGTCCGGACCCCGGCCCATCGCAGGCGGGTCGCCGCCTTGGCCAGCTCGTTGATCTGCTGGCGCTCGGCCGCGAACGATCGCACCACCCGGACCCCGTTGATGTTCTCGTCGACGATGGTCGACACGTCGGCCACCCGGGACTGGACGATCCACGAGAGCGGGAACACCTGGTCACGGAGCCGCTTGCCGAGGAGGAACACGCCGGGAAGCGGGGCGACGGCCACGAGGGTCAGCCCGACGTGGATCGTCAGCATGTACCCGAGGGCGACGACGAACATCACCGTCGTCATCGAGATGAGCGGGGCGAAGGTCAGGAACATCTGGACCGAGCGGATGTCGGAGTTGGCCCGGGAGATGACCTGGCCCGAGTGCGTCCGGTCGTAGAAGGAGAAAGACAGCGTGGTCAGGTGCTCGTACAGCAGGGTCCGCAGGTCGGTGTCGATCTCGAACGCCGTTCGGTAGAGCCCGTAGCGGTAGGCCAGGGTCAGCACGGCCCGGACGACGCCGATGACGAGCAGCAGCACCACGAAGCCGTTGAGCGACAGCCCACCCCCTCCCCCGTCGGAGCCCGAGAGGGCCTCGTCGATGGTCTCGCGGATGACGGCCGGGATGGCGACCTGGGCCAGGTTGGCGACCAGGGCCAGCGCGATCGAACCGAAGAACAGGCCCTTGTGGGCCAGCACGACCGGTGCGACCCGACGGAGCCAGCCCTTCGACGGGTCGGGGTCGATCCCGGCCCGAGCCCTGGGGTAGCGGCGCTCGACGCCGATCGGTGGCGCGAGCGCCCCGCCGGAGGTGCCGGCCCGGTCGGCGGTGGCGGTCACCGGCGGCTCACCGGGGGCTCACCGGGACCTCGGCGGACGTGGTCCGGAGCGGATCAGGAGTCGTCGCCGGGGTCGGGATCGGGTTGCTGCTCGGTCGTCGGCGCCGTCGAGGCCGTCGTTGCCTGCGTGGTCGGCGTCGTCCCGGTCGTCGGGGGGCGGGAGGTGGTCGAGCCCGTTGTCGCCGGCCGGGTGGTCGTCGTTCCGGTGGAGTCGGTCGCCGTCGTCGAGGTCGTTGCGCTGGTCGGCGGGCTGGTGCTGTCGGAGCCGGTTGTCGACGATCCCGCCGGTTCCGAGGTGGTCGAGCCGTCCGGCCCCGTGGTCGACGGGCCGCCGGTCGAGCCGGTGCCGTCGCCGCCGGCCGCGGTCGACCCCGTCGTCGGTGCCGCCGGCCGGGGGCTGGCCACGGTGTCGGTCGGCTCGCGCTCGTCCAGCGGGGCCAGGGTCACGAAGGTCCGCTTGGCCAACGATGTCGTGGTCGACTCGACCAGATCGGCCTCCGAGACCGAGCCGTCGGCATCGATGGCGCCACCACCGCCCAGGCTCGACCACACCTGCAGCCCGGCGAAGGCGAGCAGAGCGATGAGCACGATCGGGGCGATTCGATTCACGGGCTGCCGCCTCCAGCACTGACAGGACTCGTCGACGGCGCCGGGGCGCCGGCCCGCGAGATTCCCGCTCGTCGAGAGGAAATCGCACCGCCGGGCGACGTGTGGGCGGGGCGCTGGCCTCGTCCACCGGAGCGATCGTAGCCGTCCATTCTGCCCGCCGGCGGCCCGCGGACCTCCATCGTTGGGTTGCTCGACCCAAGCCGGAGGCGATCAAGGAGCGTCCTGAGCCACCGCCAGCTCGATCGAACCGATCATCCGGTCCCGCAAGCCCTCGAGGTCGATCCCCTCGGTGCTCTTCATGCCGAGCATGTACCGAGCGTAGACCCCGTGCAGGATGCAGGCCGTCTTGAAGTAGTTGAAGGCCCGGTAGTACTCGAGCTGCGACAGGTCGCAGCCCGTCAGCTCGGCGTAGTGGTCGACCAGGTCCTGGCGGCGGGCGAACCCCGGGGCGGTCGTGGCCGCCTCGTGGGACACCCGGATCTCGTCGTCCGGGTCGCTCCAGCCGTTGATCGCATAGGCGAAGTCGGCCAGGGGGTCGCCGAGGGTGGCGATCTCCCAGTCGAGCACGGCCACCACCAGACCGTCGGCGTCGATCATGCAGTTGTGCATGCCGAAGTCGCCGTGCACCACCCTGGCCGGACCCTGCTCGGGCAGGTTGGCGTTGAGCCGCTCGTGCAGCTCGTGGATCCGGGGATCGTCGTAGCCGGCCCCGTCGATCGAGGCCTGCCACGACCCGTACCAGGTGCGGAGCTGGCGGCTGACGTAGCCGTCGTGGCGGGCCAGACCCTCCAGGCCGACCTCGAAGGGGTCGACCCGGTGCAGCTCGGCCAGGGTGCCGATGAACGAGTGCCCGGTTGCGGCCCTGGCGTCGAGATCGAGGTGGTCCTCGACGTCCTCGACGGTGTACATCGCCCGACCGGGTACCTCGCTCATCAGGTAGAACACGGCCCCGGTCACGTCGGTGTCCTCACACAGCGCGAGGGCGTCGGCCACCGGAACCGGCGTCGGCCCGAGGCCGGAGATGACGGTGAACTCCCGCTTCATGTCGTGGGCCTTGGGCAGGAGCTCACCGAGCGGCGGCCGGCGGATGACCGCAGTCCGGCCCGAGGCGTCGGCCAGGCGGAAGGTGAGATTGGAGTGCCCGCCCTCGAGCCGCTCCCAGCGGAACGGGCCCCGCAGCGACGGAATCCGCTCCTCGACCCAGGCCTCGACGGCGGGACGGTCGTAGCCGGGGGTGTCGACGGCCGAGACGCTGGTCATCTCCGCGATTGTGCTCGCTTTCGGCCATGGCCGAAAGTCGGGGGCGGCCGACCGGCTCGACGTCGGCGTGACCGCGATCGGCTCGGGACGTGCGACGAGCTCGACCTCCAACTCACCCCGCCCCAGCCAGCGACGCTCGCCCCCAGGGTGAACTCGGGATCCCGGTGCTCCGCACCGGGACGCTCAGGCGACGCGGCGAAGCCAGGTGAGCAACGAGACGGCGACCGCCTCGGGCTGCTCGGGCAGCAGGGCGTGGCCGGCATCGGGGACCTCGACGAGCGAGGCCCGACCGCCGAGCTGGGCCACCAGCTGCGACGTCGAGTCGGCCGAGACCAGGCAGTCGGCCGCCGGCCGGACGACCAGGGTGTCGACGGTGCCGCCGGCCACCCACTGCTCGATCGGGGTCCGCTCCTGGGCCGCCAGTTGGGCCATGGCCAGGAGGCGGTTCCAGCCGTCGACCCACACCACCGGGTCGTTGCCGGGGGCGAAGAAGGCGAGGGCGACCGCCTCGAGGTGCTCCTCGACGGTGAGCTCAGGAACGAACGTGCGCCGGTGGGCGATCGCCGGCTCGGCCTTCGGGCGGCCGGGACCGGGGGTGGCCAGCAGCACCATGCTGCGGACGAGCGACGGGTGGCGGCTGGCCACGGCCCTCGCCACCTGGCCGCCGAAGTCGTGACCGACGACGGTGGCCCGACCGGCGCCGAGGCTGGTGATGATGGCGGCGACGTCGTCCGCCAGGTCGACCAGCGTTAGGCCCTCGAGCGCCCCGGACGAACCACTCCAGCCCCGGGGCTCGGGGGCGATGGCCTGGTAGCCGGCCTCGGCCAGGCGGTCGGCGAGGTCGCCGCAGTCGTCGGCGCCCCGCCCGAGCGACGGCAGCAGCACCACCGGCGGGCCCTCGCCGGTCATCGTGGCTCGGATCCGACCGGCCGGGCCCGACACCTCGACCGTGCGCCGGTAGCCGACCTGGTCCTCGAGCCCACGGACCTGGGCCGAGAACGACTCGAGCTCGACCATGGCGTCGATCGATTCGTCGTCCGGGTTGCGCCAGAGCATGCGGCCCATGAACCGGAAGGCGTCGACAAGGCGGGGCCCGACGGAGGGCCCGACGTGGTTGCCGGCCCGGGTCAGGCGGTACTCGTGGGGCAGGCCGACGTCGAACAGGCAGCGGTGCAGCAACTCGGTGCCGTAGTGGACGTGCAGCTCGTCCTCGTCGCCGGCTTCCAGGTAGATGGCCAGCTCGCTGGCGGCGATGGCGGTCGAGTTGGCCACGGCGATGGCGGTCGGGTGGTTGGAGCGCCAGTGCTGCTGGTCGACCGGGTCGCCGAACAGCTTGGCCCGGAGGCCCTCGGGCATGTGGATCCGGTCGCGGGCCGGCACCCGGTCCCAGGCCAGCGCGGCCTCGACCGTCGGCTCGACGGCGACGACGGCCCGGAAGCGGTCGGGGTGCTTGAAGGCCATGCGCAGCGCCCCGAGGGCTCCGACGGAGATGCCGCCGATCAGCAGCGGCCCGTCGGTTGCGCCGGTCTCGGCCCGGATGGCGGGGATGAACTCGTCGAGCAGGAACGTCTCCCACCGCTCGGAGCCGTCCTGGCGGTCGAGGTAGTACGACCACCCGGCGCTCGGCGTTGCCACCACCATCGCCGGGAGCGACCGCTCGGCCCAGCACGACACGAACTGGGCCTTGCACGACTCGAGGAACCGGCGGGAGCCGCCGCCGCCGTGGAGCCAGACCAGGATCGGGGCGTTGGTGGCGTTGGCCTCGGCGGCGTTGAGCATCGAGTACGGGACCGGACCGGGCACCAACCCGGTCTGGATCTCCCCCAACTGCACGCCCGCGCCGCCCCGCCGCCTGTCCTCGATGTCCGCCATGCCGGGCCCACTCTAGATCGCCGTCGCCTCAGCGTCTGCTTTCCTGGAGAGGTTCGCCCAACATCGGGCGGGTTCAGCCGGGTGCTCGCCCCCCGGTGGCCGCCACGGCGTCGAGGAGGGCCCCCCGACCCGCCTCGTTCTGGGCCTGGACCACGTAGAACCCGGCCTCCCGATGCAGCCGCTGGGCCGGATGGGAGCGCTCGATGGCCCGGCCGCCGACGACGGCCAGCAGGGCTGCGGTCAACCGCTGGGTGGCCAGCACCGTCTCGGCTCGGGCCGCAGCCACCGTGGCCAGGTCGGCCACGCCGGCGTCGACGGCCTCGGCCTGCTCGGCGGCCCGCCGGTCGACCTCGGCCCAGCCGGGGGCCAGGTCGGCCGCCCGGTCCCGGTCGGCGCGCCCGATGAGGTCGAGCGCCCGATCGCCGATCCCGAGACAGAGCGGATTGGGTCGGGCCGCCCGCAGCCGGTCGCCGACCGACCACGGCCCCCGGTCGAGCACGCTGATCACCGAGTCCGGCTCGACGAGGTAGCGGTCGAAGGCCAGGGCCACCGTGGCCGTCGCGCCGAACACCGACAGCTCGAACCGCTTGACCAGCGAGAGTCCGGCCGACTCGCGGGCCGGAACGAGGGCCCACACCAGCCGGTCGTCGTCGGTGATGGCGGCGACGCCGAGCACCTCGGCCAACCCCCAGGAGGTGACCCACGGCGCCTCGCCGTCGAGCACCCACGCGCTCGGGTCGTCGGTGCCGCCCCGGTCGGGACCGTCCGCTTGGCCACCGTCGCCGGCGCCGCCCGGCGGTGCGACGGCCGGCGCCGCTCGCAGGACCGGTCGACCCGGTCGGCGGACGTGGGCGTAGGCGATGCCGGCGAGGACGTCGTCGGTCAGCGCCGGCAGCCAGCGCCGGCGAAGCGGCTCGTTGGCGCTGGCGGCGACGGCGCCGAGGGTCCCATGGTGCTGGGCGAAGGCGAACGCGGTGGCACCGCAACCGGACCCGATCCTGCGCAGGACCCGCCGGACCTCGGCCGGCGAGATCCCGAGGCCACCGGCGTCCTGGCCGACGACCATGCCGTAGAGGCCGAGCTCGGCCAGGGCCAGGAAGTGGGAGGCGGGCAGGTGGTCGCCCTGGTCGGTCGACTCGGCCGCGGGGAGGAGGACGTGGTCGACGAGCTCGTCGAGCCGGCGGTCGATGGTGGCCGGTAGTGAGCGGCCGGTCGATCCGCCCGACACCGCTACAGCGCGTCGACCGCGGCGTCGACCCGGAGGTGCTCGAGGCCGAGGGCGGCGGCGACGGCCGGCTCGGTGATCGAGCCGGCGGCGACGTTGAGCCCCCTGGCGAGGTGCGGATCGTCCACCATCGCCTGCTTGGCCCCCTTGTCGGCCAGCGCCGTGACGAACGGCAGGGTCGAGTTGTTGAGGGCGTAGGTCGAGGTGCGGGGAACGGCGCCGGGCATGTTGGCCACACAGTAGTGGACCACCCCGTCGACGACGTAGGTCGGGTCGCGGTGTGTCGTCGGCCGTGAGGTCTCCATCGAGCCACCCTGGTCGATGGCGACGTCGACCAGCACCGACCCGGTCCGCATGGCCCGCACCATCTCGGCGGTGACGAGCTTGGGGGCCCGGTCGCCCTTGACCAGCACGGCGCCGATGACCAGGTCGGCGTCGACCACCAGCTCCTCGAGCGCCACCGCGGTCGAGTAGACGGTCTCCAGGGCGGTCCCGAAACGGGCGGCCAGGGCGTCGAGCACGTCGACCTTGCGGTCGAGCACGGTCACCCTGGCGCCGAGGCCGACCGCCATCTCGATCGCGTTCTCGCCGACCACGCCGCCACCGATCACGACGACGCGGGCGGAGGGGACGCCGGGGACGCCGCCGAGCAGCAGCCCGGCCCCGCCGTGTGACGCCTCCAGGGCGCTGGCGCCGGCCTGGATCGCCATCCGTCCGGCGACCTTCGACATCGGCGCCAGCAGCGGCAGGTCGTCGTCTTCGTCGGTCACCGTCTCGTAGGCGATGCAGGTGGCCCCCGAGTCGAGCAGATCCTTGGCCTGATCGGGGTCGGGGGCCAGGTGGAGGTAGGTGAACAGCGTCTGCCCCTCGCGCAGCATGGCCCGCTCGACCGCCTGGGGCTCCTTGACCTTGACCACCAGCTCGGCGGCGGCGAAGACGTCGGCGGCCGTGTCGGCGATCGTGGCCCCGGCCTGGCGGTAGCGGTCGTCGTCGGCCCCGATGCCGATCCCGGCACCGCTCTGCACGATGACGTCGTGGCCTCGGCTCGTCAGCTCGTGCACGCTGGTCGGGGTGAGACCGACCCGCAGCTCGGCTTCCTTGATCTCGGTCGGGACTCCGATCAGCACAGCGACTCCTTTGTCGAGGTCCGGCTCGGGACCGAGCCGCGTCCGGATCGCGAAAGTCTACGGCAGATCGACCGATCGCCGGTTGCGATCTGGGCCGCCGGAACGCCTCGAGACGCAACCTTCCGTCGCGTAATCGGATTTCGGTGCACTATTCTGTTGTCCATGGAGCTGGATGTCGTCGATCGAGCCATTCTCGGGGAGCTGCAGCGGAACGGGCGCATGACCAACGCCGAGCTGGCGGTGACCGTCGGGCTCTCGCCGTCGGCCACCCTGCGGCGCACCCGGGCGCTCGAGCGGGCGGGCGTGATCGACGGCTACGCCGCCCTGGTGGCGCCGGCCGCTGTCGGGCGAGGCACGACCGTCTTCGTGGAGATCACCCTCGACAACCAGTCCGAGTCGAGGCTTGACCACTTCGAGGCGGCGATCGTCGACTGCCCGGAGGTGGTCGCCTGCCACCTGATGGCCGGCGACGCCGACTACCTCGTCCAGGTGGCCTGCGCCGACGTGGCCGACTACGAGCGGGTGCACCGGGACTGGCTGTCGACCCTTCCCGGGGTGGCCCGGATCCGGTCGAGCTTCGCCCTCCGTGCCGTCCGCCGGCGGACCGCCATCGACCTCGACCCGTCGTGAGCCGATCCGCCTCGTCGAGCGTGCCGCCCGGAGCGCTCGGACGGCTCGGTTCGCGATCGGCTCGCCCGATGCGATCGGCTCGCTCGGCCCGGTCGGGCCGCCGGCCGCGACCGGGCCCGCCGTGGAGGCGGGCCCGATATCGAACGCTCGTCGTGATGCCGCCTGCGGCGGCCCCGGTCAGTTGCTGATCGAGTTGCCGACGGTCGAGAAGTTGTCGGCGGCCTCACGACCGAGGAACGTCACCGCCCCGATACACACCACCGCAATCAACGCAACCAACAGCGCGTACTCAACCAGAGACGCACCACGCTC
>JANQPB010000041.1 GCA_028285495.1 Acidimicrobiales bacterium | reverse complement strand
CTCGACCTTGCCGGTGACGACGGTGCCACGGCCGGTGATCGAGAACACGTCCTCGATCGGCATCAGGAACGGCTTGTCGAGATCACGCTCGGGCTCGGGGATGTACTCGTCGACGGCGGCCATGAGCTCCATGATCTTGTCGCCGGCGTCGCTGTCGCCCTCGAGGGCCTTGAGGGCCGACACGTGGACGACCGGGCAATCGTCGCCGGGGAACTCGTACTCGGTCAGGAGCTCGCGGGCCTCCATCTCGACCAGCTCGAGGAGCTCCTCGTCGTCGACCATGTCGGCCTTGTTGAGGGCGACCACGATCGCCGGCACGCCGACCTGGCGGGCCAGCAAGACGTGCTCGCGGGTCTGGGGCATCGGGCCATCGGCCGCGCTGACGACCAGGATCGCCCCGTCGACCTGGGCCGCGCCGGTGATCATGTTCTTGATGTAGTCGGCGTGGCCCGGCATGTCGACGTGGGCGTAGTGCCGGTTCTCGGTCTCGTACTCGACGTGGGCCACGTTGATCGTGATGCCACGCTCCCGCTCCTCGGGAGCCTTGTCGATGTCCTCGAACGCCGTGGCGTTCGACCCGTCGACCCGCTCCGACAGCACCTTGGTGATGGCGGCGGTGAGGGTGGTCTTCCCGTGGTCGATGTGGCCCATGGTGCCGACATTGACGTGCGGCTTGTTGCGCTCGAACTTCTCCTTGGCCATGACGGCGCGTCCTTTCGGTGTCCTCGTGCTGGCCTCCCAGGCCAGGCTTCCTCGATCCGGAACGAGCTGTTACCGGGTGTCTGTCTCTCTCACTCGCCCCGGATGCGCTGGACGATCTCTTCCTGCACGTTGCCCGGAGTCTGCTGGTAGTTGTGGAATTGCATGGTGTAGGTGGCCCGGCCCTGCGTCTTGGAGCGGAGGTCGTTCGAGTAGGCGAACATCTCCGACAGCGGCACCTCGGCCGACACCACCTGGTTGAGGCCACGGGCCTCCATCTGGCCGACCTTCCCCCGACGGGAGTTCAGGTCGCCGATCACGTCACCCATGTAGTCCTCGGGGGTGACCACCTCGACGGCCATGACCGGTTCGAGCAGCACGGGCTTCGCCTTGCGGGCCGCCTGCTTGAACGCCATGTTGCCGGCGATCTTGAACGCCATCTCCGACGAGTCCACGTCGTGGTACTTGCCGTCGAGGAGCTCGACCTTGATGTCGACCGTGGGGAAGCCGGCCAGCACGCCGGTGGTCATGGCCTCCTCGATGCCGTGGCTCACCGACGGGATGTACTCCCGCGGGATGCGGCCACCGGTGATCGAGTCGATGAACTCGTACCCACCGCCCGCCTCGTTCGGCTCCATCTTGATGGTGACCTCGGCGAACTGACCGGAACCACCGGTCTGCTTCTTGTGGGTGTAGGTGTCCTTCTCGACCACGGCGGTGATCGTCTCGCGGTAGGCGACCTGCGGCTTGCCGACGGTGGCGTCGACCTTGAACTCGCGCAGCATCCGGTCGACCAGCACCTCGAGGTGCAGCTCGCCCATGCCGGCGATGATCGTCTGGCCGGTCTCCTCGTCGGTGTGGACGGTGAAGGTCGGGTCCTCCTCCGACAGCGCCATCAGGGCCTTGGCCATCTTGTCCTGGTCGGCCTTGGTCTTCGGCTCGACGGCAACGTGGATCACGGGATCCGGGAAGTCGAGCGACTCGAGCACGATGGCGTCGGCCTGGTCGGTCAGGGTGTCGCCGGTGCGGACGTCCTTCACGCCGATGGCGGCCATGATGTCGCCGGTGGCGGCGAAGTCGCGGTCCTCCTGCTTGTTGGCGTGCATCTCGAGCAGGCGGCCCATGCGCTCCCGGTTGCCGGTCCGGGTGTTGAGGACCTGGCCGCCCTTCTCCATCTTGCCGGAGTAGACCCGGAAGTACGTCAGCTTGCCGACGTTGGGGGCGGTCATGATCTTGAACGCCAGGGCCGAGAAGGGCTCGGAGTCGCTTGCCTTGCGCTCGGCGTCATCGCCGCCCTTGAGCAGGGTGCCCTTGACCGGCGGGAGGTCGAGCGGGTTCGGCAGGAAGTCGATCACGGCGTCGAGCAGGGGCTGGACGCCCTTGTTCTTGAAGGCGGTGCCGCAGAGGATCGGCACGAGGTCCCCGGCGATGGTGGCCTTGCGCAGACCGGCCTTCAGCTCCTCGTAGGAGATCTCCTCGTCCTCGAGGTACTTCTCCATGAGCTCCTCGTCGGCGCCGGCGATGGCCTCGACCAGCTCGGCCCGGTACTCGTCGGCCTGGTCCTGGAGCTCGGCCGGGATGTCGACCTCTTCGTAGGTGGCGCCCAGGTCCTTCTCGTCGGTGGCCTTCGGCCAGACGAGGGCCTTCATCTTCAGCAGGTCGACGACGCCGATGAAGTCGGCCTCGGTCCCGATCGGCAGCTGGGTGACGGCGACGTCGGTGGTCAGCCGGTCCTTGATCGAGTCGAGGCAGAAGAAGAAGTCGGCCCCGGTGCGGTCGAGCTTGTTGACAAAGCACATGCGGGGAACGCCGTAGCGGTCGGCCTGGCGCCAGACGGTCTCGGTCTGGGGCTCGACGCCGGCGACGCCGTCGAACACGGCGACGGCGCCGTCGAGGACGCGCAGCGAGCGCTCGACCTCGACGGTGAAGTCGACGTGGCCCGGGGTGTCGATGATGTTGATCCGGTGGTCGTTCCAGAAGCAGGTGGTGGCGGCGGAGGTGATGGTGATGCCGCGCTCCTGCTCCTGCTCCATCCAGTCCATCGTGGCCCCGCCGTCGTGGACCTCACCGATCTTGTAGTTCTTGCCGGTGTAGAAGAGGATGCGCTCGGTTGTGGTGGTCTTGCCGGCATCGATGTGGGCCATGATGCCGATGTTGCGATAGCGATCGAGAGGCGTCGGTCGGTCAGACATGATGCGGTGTGTGTCCTCGGGCGAAAGTGTGGGGGGGGTTCGGGGAGTTCGGAGGTTCGGCTGCCGCTACCAGCGGTAGTGGGCGAAGGCCTTGTTCGACTCGGCCATCTTGTGGACGTCCTCGCGGCGCTTGGCTGCGGCGCCGATGCCGTTGGAGGCGTCGAGGATCTCGTTGGCCAGGCGCTCGGCCATCGTGCGCTCGCGACGGTCGCGGGCGTAGCCGACGAGCCAGCGGATGGCGAGGGTGGTGGCCCGGCGGGGACGAACCTCGACCGGGACCTGGTAGGTGGCGCCGCCGACGCGGCGACTCTTGACCTCGAGCTGGGGGCGCACGTTGTCGACCGCCCGCTTGAAGGCGGCGACGGGATCGCCGCCGGTCTTCTCGGCCACGATGTCGAACGCGCCGTAGACGATCCGCTCGGCGGTGGTCTTCTTGCCGGAGAGCAAGACCTTGTTGATCAGCTGGGTGACCAGGACCGATCGGTAGACCGGATCCGGCTCGAGCTCACGGCGGGGGGCTGGTCCCTTACGAGGCATGCTTACGATTCCTTCTTGACGCCGTAGCGGCTGCGGGCCTGCTTGCGGTCGCGGACACCGGCGGTGTCGAGGGTGCCGCGGACGATCTTGTAGCGGACGCCGGGGAGGTCCTTCACCCGGCCGCCACGGACGAGCACGATCGAGTGCTCCTGGAGGTTGTGGCCCTCACCGGGGATGTAGGCGGTGACCTCGATCCCGGTGGTCAGGCGGACACGGGCCACCTTGCGGAGCGCCGAGTTCGGCTTCTTGGGGGTGGCGGTGTAGACGCGGGTGCAGACACCGCGGCGCTGGGGCGACCCCTGCAGCGCCGGGGTGGTGCCCTTCTTGAACTTGGTTTGACGGCCCTTGCGGACGAGCTGTTGTATCGTGGGCACTTGCTGCTACCTCGGTTCGGGCACTCCGGTCGGAAAATTCTTGCGGGGATGTGGCTCGCTACCGGCCGGGTCAGCGCTCGCATCTCCGTTGGAGGGGAAGCGCTCAACGAGCCGGGGCGTGCGTCGACTGGCGAGTGAGACGCCAGCTCTCAAGACTACGGCCGCACGGGGCCAATTCCACAGGGCCTGCAGCCGAAACAGGAGCCGCCGACGGCGCCGGTGCGTCGGGGCGGCGCCGTCGGCGATGGCGATGTCGCAGCGACCGCCGACTCGACCGTCGCCCGCCTCGACCGACGGGCCCGAGCCGACCCGATCGACGCCCACGACCGGACGATGTAAGTGACTCTACCCAACAACGTAAATCCCGTACGAGGACTCACTAAGGTCGGCGCTCAGCTTGAGGTCGGGTGAGAGGTGGCACTGGATGAGACGTCGGGCCTGGAGAGGTTTCCGTTTCGCGTCGCTCGTCGGCATGCTCGTGCTCGCTGCGTTGGCTGCGGCCACCGCAGCGGGTTCGCAGGTCCAACCGACTGCGACGGTCGCCTACGTCGCCGGTTCGGCGCCGCCCCCGAAGCCGGACCGGGCCATCGTCGAACGGCTCGAGGCCGATGGCCACGTCGTCGTCCCGGTCGACGACGCCGACATGGGCGAGCTGGCGTCGTGGTCCGAGCTCGACCTGGTGATCGTGTCCACCTCGATCGATCCGACGACGTTCGACGACGACCTCGTCGGTCTGCCGGTGCCGATCATCACCTGGGACACCGCCACCGTCGACGACCTGCTCATGGCCGACTCGGCCTTCGAGGCACCAGCCCAGCAGGCGAAGCGATGGATCGACGTCGTGCTGCCGGACCACCCGATCGCCGACGGCGCCCAGGGAAGGACGTACGTCTTCTCGACGCCGGCGACCACGTCTGCGGCCACGCCGGCGACGAGCGCCGAGATCGTCGCCGTCGACCGGTCGGGCGCGCCGACGATCTTCACCTACCGGGCCGCCGACCTCCTGACCGACGGCTCGCCGGCCGCCGGCTGTCGGACCTTCGCCTTCCTCACCTGGTCCTCGATGGACGATCTCAGCGCCGTCGGCACCGATCTGCTGTCGGCGATCGTCGACGATGCCCTCGGCTGCGAGCCGGTCGAGGTGGTCGACGTCGACGGGGACGGGTACTCCCCACCGGACGACTGCGACGACACCGACCCCGGCATCAACCCGTCGGCCGAGGACATCCCCGATGACGGGATCGATCAGGACTGCTCCGGCTCCGACCGCCGCACGCCGGCCGGCGGACCGGTCGACAACGTGGTCGTGATCATGACCGACGACATGGCCTACGACGACTACGCCCACATGCCGAAGACCCAGCTGCTGCTCGGCGACGAGGGCGTCACCTTCGACCGGTTCTTCCAGAACACGCCGGTCTGCTGCCCCGCCAGGGCCACGCTCTTGACCGGCCAGCGGTCGCTCCATCACGACGTCAACAGCAACAAGCCGGCCGACGGCGAGGGCTACCAGGCACTCGACCACACCAACACGTTGGCCACCTGGTTCGAGGCCGACGGGTACGACACGATCCACGTCGGCAAGTACCTGAACGGCTACGGCCACTACTCGCTCTACCCGGGGATCAAGGACAACCTCGAGATCCCGCCGGGGTGGACGAACTTCCAGACCCTGATCGGCAACGTGAAGTACTACGACTACACGATCAACGACAACGGGGTGGCCGTCGACTACGGCGACGCACCGGAGGACTACCAGACCGACGTACTGGCCGACCGGGCGGCTGCCGCCATCGAGGAATCGGTCGCGGCCGACAACCCGTTCTTCCTCTGGGTCACCACGTTCGCCCCCCACACGTGGGGCCAGGGATTCCCGCCGCTGCCGGCGACGCGACACGAGACGCTGTACGACGACGTGGCACCGCCGCGAGACCCGAGCTTCAACGAGCAGGCAGTCGGCGACAAGCCGTCGTACGTCCGCAAGGCGCCCAAGCTCAACGCCAACGCCATCCGGGACCTGGACGAGCACTGGGAGAACCAGATCGAGTCCCTCCAGGCCGTCGACGACCTCGTCGAGACCGTCTACCAGACGCTCGACGCGCAGGACATCCTCGACGAGACCCTGATCGTGTTCCTGTCCGACAACGGCTACCTGCTCGGTCAGCATCGCCTCACGGGCAAGGTGCGGCCGTACGAGGAGTCGATCCACGTGCCCCTCGTCATGCGGGGCGGACCGTTCGTCGGGGGCGAGCACGTTGACCACGTCGTCTCGTCGACCGACCTGGCGCCGACCATCACCGCGCTCACCGACGTGACCCCCGAGCGGGTGATGGACGGGCTCGACCTCTCCGACGTGCTCATCGAGCCGGCCCGCTACGACAACCGGGCCATCATCATCGAGAGCGTCGAGGGTCCCGGCTACGACGCCGTGCGGACCGAGGACTGGATGTGGATCGAGTACTACGGCTCCGGGCGTGAGCTCTACGACATGGAGGCCGACCCGTTCCAGCTCGACAGCAAGCACAAGTCGGGCGGGGTCTACGCCGATGTGAGGGCCGAGCTCGGCGACCTGCTCGACGAGCTGCGCCAGTGCGTCGGCGCCGACTGCATCCGCTACGCCAATCCCTGACCCGGGGTCGACCCCTCGACGCCTCGACCCCTCGACGCCTCAGATCGTCCTGTCGAACACGGCGACGTCGCCGATGGTTCGCCGATAGAGCTGCGCCGGCCGATGAGCGCCGGTCCGCAGCTCGCCGGCGACGGGCTCGACCGCGCCGACGTCGAGGATCTTCTTGCGGAATCCGGCCAGGTCGAGTCGGTCGACGCCGAGCACGAGCTGGTAGACGTCTCGCAGCTCGGCGATGGTGAACGGCGACTCGACGAGGAACGTCGGCAGCGTCGAGTAGACCGACTTCGACCGCAGCCGGTCGAGCCCGGCGGCGACGATGGCGCCGTGGTCGAAGGGCAGCCGGCGACCCGCCGACGACGACGTCGGCGAGACGAGGTGCAGGTTGGGGGCGCCGACGAGCTCGGCCACCGGCACGACGGCCAGGTAGGCCGCGCTCAGCGACCAGCCGCGCGGGTCCCGCTCGACCCCCGAGAACGTGGCCAGCTGCTCGAGATGGCCCCAGCGCAGATCGGCCTTGTCCCGCAGGACCCGCCTGGCGGCGCCGTCGAGGTCGGCGTCGGCGTCGACGTGCACGTACCCGCCCGGCAGGGCGAGGCTGCCGACGAAGGGCTCGCTCCGGCGTTCGTAGAGCGCGACCCGGAGCTCGCCGCCATCGAGGGTGAACACGACGACGTCGACCGTGGCGATCGGTCGCTCGAACCGGTCCCCGGCTCCGGTCCCCCGTGGTGGCGTCATGTCCGAACCCTAGCCGGCTCCCTGTCTTCCATGTTATTTGTAACTTGTATTTATCTATGAACTGGCCTACCGTCGAGACGAACGACGAACCCGGGACCGACACACGAGGAGCACTCCATGGGCTACGCACGCTGGAACCCCGACGCCTGGACCGACTACCTGCGCTCGACCCGAGGTCGATCCCGCGACGAGCTGTTCGCCAGCCGGGAGATGCGCGACCACCTCAATCCCCGACTGATCGGTCGTCGGGAGTCCCGCGACAGCGACCTCAACCCGCGATCGACGCCGATCATCGTGGCCGTCGACGTCACCGGGTCGATGGGCATGCTGGCCGAGAACCTCGTCTGCCACGGCCTCCGACCGCTGTTCGAGGAGATCATCGAGCGCCGGCCGGTCCCCGACCCCCACGTCATGGCGATGGCGGTCGGCGACGCCTGGTGCGACCGGGCTCCGCTGCAGGTCACCCAGTTCGAGGCCGACCTCCGCATCGCCGAGCAGATCCAGGGCCTGTGGATCGAGGGAGGCGGTGGCGGTAACGACCACGAGAGCTACAACCTGCCCTGGTACTTCGCCGCCACCCGGACGTCGATCGACAGCTGGGAGCGGCGCAGGAAGAAGGGGTACCTGTTCACGGTCGGCGACGAGCCCTGCCCGCCCGGCCTGTCCGCCGGCCACCTGCGCACGATCTTCGGCGACGGCGACCACGCCGACCTGACGACCGGCCGGGTGCTGGCCATGGCCGAGCGGTCGTGGGAGGTGTTCCACCTCATGGTTGAGGAGGGCCACCACCACCGCCGCGATCCCGACGGCGTCCGCAGCAGTTGGCGATCGGTGCTCGGCCAGCGAGCCCTGCCCCTCACCGACCACACCAGGTTGGCCGAGGTCATCGTGTCGACGATCGAGGTCAACGAGGGCCTCGACCCGGCGACGGTGGCTGCGAGCTGGTCGGCCGACACCGCCGGCGTGGTCGACGACGCCATCCGCGACCTGCGACGGCTCGATCCCGGCGAGGGCGGGCGTGGCCCGGACGACGACCGATGACCGGCGAGGTTCCGGCCGGCGACGACTCGGGGGGCGCGGCCATCGAGTCGACGACGGCCGAGGTGGTGATCGGCGCCAACTACGGCGACGAGGGCAAGGGCGTGATCACCGACGTCCTGGCCGCGACCGGAACCCGCGCCGTCGTGATCCGGGCCAACTCCAGCGCCCAGGCCGGCCACACCGTGCAGACGCCGAGCGGTCGGCGTCACGTCTTCCATCACGTCGGCGCCGGCACACTGGCCGGCGCCGACACACTCCTCGGTCCCCGCTTCGTCGTCCACCCGATGCTGCTCGGTCGGGAACTGGCCGACCTGGCCCGGTGGTCGATCCGGCCGACGATCCTGGTCGACCCCCGGGCCCCGGTGGCCGTGCCCCACGACGTCCTGCTCAACCAACTGGCCGAGCGGGCCCGGGGCGACCGCCGGCACGGATCGTGTGGGATCGGCTTCGGGGAGGCGATCGAGCGCCATCTCCGACCCGGCGTCGCCCTGACCGCAGGCGATCTGGCCGATCGCGACCTGGTCGTCGAGCGGTTGACCGACATCCGGGACCGCTGGGTCGAGCGACGGGCGGCCGTGCTCGGGCTGACGGTGCCCGCCGACCAGCGCCGGCTGCTCGCCGGCGACGAGCTGATCGAGCGGTTCCTGATCGACGTCGACGACTTCCTGGCCGCAACCGAGCAGGCGGTGGTCGGACGGCTCCCACCGGGCCGACCCGTGTTCGAGAACGCACAGGGGCTCCTGCTCGACGAGGTCGTCGGCGCCTTCCCCAACGTGACCCGTTCCCGGACCGGCCTGGCCAACGTGGTTCGGCTCGCGCAGGAGACCGACCTCACCGGGCTCGACGTCACCTACGTCACCCGCTGCTATCTCAGCCGGCACGGCGCCGGTCCGCTCCCCCGCCAGCTGGCCACGCCGCCGCCCGGCGTCGTCGATCCGACCAACCAGCCGAACGACTTCCAGGGCGAGGTCCGCTACGCCTGGCTCGACGTCGACGAGTTGGCGATGCGCATCGACGCCGACCTCGACATCCGGGCCGACGGCGTCACGGCGACGGCGCAGCTGGCCGTCACGTGCCTCGACCAGCTCGACGTCATCCCCTACCGGGTCGGTGGGTGCGAGCGACGGGCGAACGCCGACCGGTTCCTCGACGACGTCGAGCGGGTGACCGGGCTGCCGGTCGCCCTCGTCGCCAGCGGGCCCTCCCGCTCGGACGTCACCACCCGCCGACCGGTCCGGTCACCATCGGTTCGGGCGCCCGTCGACGTGGCCGGCACCCGGTGACCGGGACCTTGTCCCTGGCTCCCGATTGCCCTCTCGAGTCACGTCATCGAGATGGTGGCGTTCCTCGGGATCGCCACGGTCGGCGCCGGCCCGACGTCGCCGGAGGCGAGGGCGCGCCCGGGCCCCTACCCGAAGTCGGGGGCGCGCTTCTCCTGGATGGCGGCGAGGCCCTCGTGCACGTCGGTGCCGGCGAAGCCGAGCATCTCCAACGCAACCGAGGCATCGAAGGCCGGGCCGGCCATGCGCAGCCAGTTGTTGAGCGACAGCTTGGTCCACTGGATCGCCTGCTGGGACCCGGCGGCCAGCTTGCGGGCCACCTCGAACGCAGTCTCGATCACCCGCTCGTCGTCGACCGCCATCGACACCAGCCCGATCCGCTCAGCCTCCTCGCCGGTCAGGGTGTCGCACGTCATCAGGTAGTACTTGGCCTTGGCCATCCCGCACAGCAACGGCCAGATGATGGCCGCATGATCGCCGGCGGCGACCCCGAGCTTCGTGTGACCGTCGATGATGCGGACGTTGCGACCGCAGACCGACACGTCGGCCAACAGGGCGGTGGCCAGCCCGGCCCCGACCGCCACCTTCTCGATCCCCGACACGATCGGCTTCGAGCAGTTGATCATGTTGTAGACGAGGTCCCTGGCCTCCCGGAACGTCTCGGCCCGGTAGTCGGGGTCGGCGACGATCTGCTCGATCATCGCCGTGTCGCCACCGGCGGAGAACGCCCCACCGGCGCCGTGGACCACGACCACCCGGGTGTGGGGATCCCGGTTGACCACCGTCCACACGTCGGCCAGGTCGGCGTGCTTGGTCTGGTCGACCGCGTTGAGCTTGCCGGGGGTGTCGAGCACGATCCGCAGGATCCCCGGTTCGGGCCGATCGATCATCAGGCCGGTGAAGGGCTCGTAGCGGGACAGGTCGTCGCTCATGGGGGGTGAACCTACCGCCCACGGGTCGGCGGGCTCCACTCGCCCCCGGAGCACGCCGCCGTCACCGGCCGGGGCACCGCTCAGCGGATCTCGCCGAAGACCTCGAGCGCGCCGATCACGCCGACACCGTTGATGAGGATGTGGGCGACGATCGCAGCGGCCAGCCGCTCGGTCCTGACCGTGACGACGGCCAGCACCAGCCCGAGGGCGGCGATGGTGGCCCACAGCACGATCTGGCCGTCGGTGATGGCCAAGCGGCCGTCGACCAACACGCCGCCGTCGGCGAAGTGGATCGGTACGAAGGTGAGCTGCGAGCCGATGACGCCGGCGACGACCCCCCAGCGCTTGGCCACCGCCCGCAGCACGAGACCACGGAACAGGACCTCCTCGGCGAAGGGGGCGCCGATGACGACCATGAAGATGACGCCCCACAACCAGGGCGAGCCCTCGAGGTCGGTGAGCAGCGCCGTGTTCTCGGCCGCTGCGTCGTCCTCCAGGTCGACGATGGCGGCGGTGGCGGCGCCGACGGCGCCGGCGGCGAACAGCCCGATCATCGCCGTGCCGAGGCCGATGCCGAGGTCGGCCGGCTTGAACGCCCAGCCCCAGTCGGCCGCCGGGCCGATGCCCTTCCACCGGGAGACCACGAACGGCCAACCGAACCAGGCCGCCTGCTGGATCAGGGTCGGGATGACCAGCATCGACCCCGGGAGCGGGGTGTCGTCGGCCAGGTCGTCGAGGCTCACCCCCTCGATCGAGGCGAGGACGGCGAGCACGACGAAGCCGACCGCCAGCACCACGATCGTGAGCGGGATGACGAGCAGCACGTCGCCGATCCCCCACCACGGCCGGGTCCGACCGCCCCCCGAACCGCTCAGCGGCGGGGGCGGCGGCGCGTTGGACGGGGTGGCCCCGTCGATCGTCACCGGGTCGGGGGCCGGCCAGCCGGGTCCGCCGCCCGGCGGGGGCGGTGGCGGGCTGGCCACGGGTGGCGTCGTCGGTGCGGGCCAGTCCCGCGGATCGGTCATCGGGCGCCGACCTCGGTGCCGGCCAGGATCGTGGCCAGCTGTTCGAGCGACCGGTACGAGTGGCCCTCGATGAACCGGTCGACGTGGGGCAGCGCAGCCGCCATGCCCGCCGCCAGCGGCGCGTACCCCGGCGTCGCCTTCAGCGGATTGACCCACACCAGCTCCCGGGTGACCCGGTGCAGCCGCTGCATCTCCTCGCCGAGGATCGCCGGATCACCGCGATCCCAGCCATCGCTGAGGATCACGACGATGGCCCCCCTGGCCATGCCCCGGATCGCCCACCGGTTGTTGAACTCCTGGATGCCGAGGCCGAGCCGGGTCCCGCCGGCCCAGTCCTTGACCTGGGGCAGGGCGGTGCGGATGGCGGCGTCGGGATCTCGGCTGGTCAGGTGACGGGTGAGGCGGGTCAGGCGGGTCCCGAGCACGAACACCTCGACCCGGCTGCGGGCCACGACGGCGGCGTGGGCGAAGCGGATCAGGGCCCGTGCGTAGCTCTCCATCGACCCGGACACATCGAGCACCAGCACGAGGCGACGCGGTCGGGTGGCGGGCGACACGAAGGCCCGCCGCATCGGCTCGCCCTGGTGACGCAGGGCCCAGCGGATCGTGCGCCGCAGGTCGGGCCGGTCGCCGGCGCCCTTGACCGGCGCCAGCCGCCGGCTGAGCCGCTGGTGGGTGGTGAAGCGCAGCCGCGACAGCAGCCGGGTCAGCTCCTCCAACTCCTCGTCGTTGCAGTCGGCGAAGTCCTTGTCGGTCAGGACCTCGGTCGACGAGTAGCGGACCTCCTGCACGTCACCGGTCGGGTCGTCACCCTCGCTGTCGTCGTCGCCGTCGTCGTTCTCGATGTCGAGGGCCAGGGTGACCGGCGGCGGGTCGCCATCGACCAGCATCGACGCCGGCCCCCGCTGCTGCCAGTAGGCGCCGAACACCCGGTCGTACAGCTCGAGGTCCTCGGGGCGATGGACGAGCGTGGCCCGCCCGGCCCAGTAGACGCCCGCCCGCTCGGTCACCCCGACCAGGGCCAACGCCTCGGCGAAGGAGATCGTCGCGCTCGGCGGCACCCGGAGGCCCGCCCCCCGCAGGACCCGGGAGAAGCCGACGGCGAGGCGCTCCCCGTCGCCACCGCCGGCGATACCGGCCAACGATGCGGTCGCGCCGGATGGTGCCGACCCGGCGGGGGCCGCCACCGGGGGTCCGGCGTCGGTCAAGCCGCGCCGCCCCGCAGCACGGCGTTGCGGACCAGCTCGCCGATGCCCTGCTCGGTCACCCGCTGCTGGTCTTCCCGGTACTTGAGGACGGAGCCGAGCGTCGCCTCGACCGAGCCCTCGTCGATGTCGTCGCGGCCGAGGGCGGCGAGCGACATGGCCCAGTCGATGCTCTCGGCCACGCCGGGCGGCTTGTAGAGCCCGTAGCCCCGCATGGCCTCGGTGGCCGCCGCCACCTGGCGGGCCAGCGGCGCCCCGACCCCGGGGGCCCGCAGCTTGACGATCTCGACCTCGCGATCGAAGTCGGGGTGCTCGACCCAGTGGTAGAGGCAGCGCCGCTTGAGCGCATCGTGCACGTCGCGGGTGCGGTTCGAGGTCAGGATCACGAACGGCGGGTGCTCGGCCCTGATCGTGCCGAGCTCGGGCACGGTGATCGTGTAGTCCGACAGGGCCTCGAGGAGGAAGGCCTCGAACTCGTCGTCGGCCCGGTCGACCTCGTCGATCAGCAGAACCGGGGCCGGGCCCTCGGTCGGGCTCAGGGCCTCGAGCAATGGCCGCCGGATCAGGAACCTCGGGTCGTACAGCTCCGACTCGAGCTTCTCGGCGTCGGCCCCGGCCGCCGCGCCCGTCGCCTCGGCGGTGCGGAGGTGGAGGAGCTGGCGGGCGTAGTCCCACTCGTAGACGGCCTGGGCGGAGTCGATCCCCTCGTAGCACTGGAGCCGGATCAGCCGGCCACCGAGCCAGCGCGACAGCACCTTCGCCACCTCGGTCTTGCCGACGCCGGCCTCGCCCTCGAGGAACAGGGGGCGCCGGAGCTGGATGGCGAGGAAGATGGCGGTGGCCAGCCCCTCGTCGGCCAGGTAGTCGTGCTCGCCCAGGGCAGCGAGGACGGCCTCGACGGACTCGGGCTGTCCAAGCAGTTGATGGTCGTTCCCGGCAGCAGCGCTCACGAAGAGCAGGGTACCCGTGGGCCTCGTCGCCACCCCAAGCCGGGCGGGCCACCGGCGGGCCCGCCGATCGGAGCCGCTCAGGCGGACAGGCGGAGCCGGAGACGGGTGCCGCGCTCGTCGGCGACCGGCGATTCGACCTCGACCCCGCCGCCATGGGCGACCGCCACCTGCCGCACGATGGCGAGTCCGAGGCCCGAGCCGTCGTCGCCGGGACCGGGGTCGCCACCCCGCCAGTAGCGCTCGAAGACCGCGGCCTGATCGCCGGGGGCGATCCCGGGCCCGGCGTCGGTGACGGCGATCTCGACCTGGTCGACCCCGGCGTCGGCGTCGGGTCGGGTGACCGGACCGACGGTGGTGACGACCACCGAGCCAGCCGGGGCGTGGCGGATGCCGTTGGCCACCAGGTTGGTGATCGCCCGCTCGACGCTCGGCCCGTCGACCCGGGCCCGGACCGGGCCGTCGGCCACCAGGCCGAGCTCGACCCCCGCCTCGGCCGCCAGGGGGCGGAGGTCGTCGATCGCGGAGCGCGTGAGTCTGACCAGATCGGTCGGGCGACGGTCGATCACCCGAGCCCGGCCGCGGGCGTCGACCAGCAGCGACTCGACGACCCGTCGCATTCGCTCGGCCACCTCGGCCGAGCGCTCCAGGCCCCGCCGGTAGCCGTCGATCGTCGGCTCCGGGTCGGCCAGGAGCACCTCGGCGTTGGTGGTGAGGATCGACAGCGGGGTCCGCAGCTCGTGGCTCGTCTCCTCGATCAGGTGCTGCTGCAGGGTGATCGATCGAGCCACCGGGCGGACCACCCGACCGGACCACCACCACGACAGCGCAGCGGCCAGCGGGGCGAGGGCGGCGGCGGTGAGCAGGATCGCCGGGTCGGTCTCCAACCCGCCGGTCTCCTCGATCGTGTCGACCGTCGGCACCGACCGGGCCGGCTCGGCGCCGGTGGTGGTGCTCGCCACCTCGTCGACCTGCTCCTCGGAGGTCAGGACGACGGCGAGCAGGATCAGCACCATCCCGTACGCGGCCACGAACCCGGACAGGGCGAGCCGGAGCCGCAGCGACCGCAGCTCCCGGTCGACCCCCGCTCGCCGAGCGCCCTCAGCCATCCGCCCGGTCCGGTCGATCGGTCAGGCGGTAGCCGGCGCCGGTCACGGTCTCGATGACCGCCGGGCGGCCGAGCTTGCGCCGGAGGCGGCTGAGCAACACCCGGGGCGAGCTCGTGAACGGGTCGGCGTTGCGGTCCCAGACGTGCTCGATCAGCTCCTCCGCCGACACCACCCGGTTCGGATGGCGCAGGAAGTGGCGGAGCAGGGAGAACTCCCGAGCGGTCAGCTCGACGGGCCGACCGGCGCGGGTGACCGTCATCGCCGCCGTGTCGGCCTCGATGTCGAGCCAGGTCAGCACCGAGTCGACCTGGTCGTCGCGGCGGCTGACGGCCCGGACCCGGGCGAGCAGCTCGGCGAACGCGAACGGCTTGACCAGGTAGTCGTCTGCCCCGGCGTCGAGCCCGGCCACCCGCTGCTCGACGGCGTCGCGGGCGGTCAGCACGACGATCCGGTCCGGCCGCCGACGCCGCCTCGGTTCCCGACCGAGCGAGCGGATCAGGTCGAGGCCGTCGCCGTCCGGCAGGCCGAGATCGACGCAGGCCACGTCGTAGTCGGCGGCCGCCAGCAGGTCCTCGGCCTCGCCCCGGGTGGCGGCGTGATCGACCGCGTACGCGGCCTGACGCAACCCGAGGGCGACCAGCTCGGCCAGATCGGCGTCGTCCTCGATCAACAGGATCCGCATCGGTACTCGCTCGGGCAGCTCGTCCGGGGGTTCATCCGGCGACCCGTTCGAGCACGACCGACCCCTCCGGTCCCTCGATCGTCAGGCGGTCGCCCTCCGGACCCGGCCCGGACCTCAGCGTAACCGAGGGGGTCCCCCGGGCGGGCTCGAAGGGGACGTAGGCATCGCCGGGACCGGCGCCACCGCCGGTTCGGCGGTCGCCGGGCTCGGCGGCGCCGACCAGCCACACCGATGGCGGCGGCCCGTCGATGCCGGCCCCCTGCACGCCCCCGAGTCCGTCGAGGGCCAGGGCGACCCGGATCGGCCGCTCGCCGTCGGGTCCGCCGGCCCCGGCGACGTGGACGAGCAGGTGGGTGACCAGCTCGCCGGCGAAGACGGTGCCATCGACCTCGATGCGCTCGATCACCCCGAACTCGTCCTCGAACGCCTGCCGCTGCCGACGCCCCTCGGCCGTGTCGCCCCGGGCGAACGCAACGGCCAGCTCCTCGTGGGCCGCCGCCTCGCCGACGAGGTCGGACGGCACCGGCAGCAGGGCGGCGACGACCGCCGCCCCCTCGGCCGTCGCCATGAGGCCGTCGCCCTCCGGCTCGATGACCACCCGACCGACGCCGGCGAGCGACCACGTCCCGGCCACGTGCTCGATCTGGTCCTCGCTGAGGGTCGGCACCGGCGTCGGGCCGGGGATCCCGGTTCCGGCAACGAGGGCCGGGACCACGTGGTCGAGCAATCGGGCGCTGTGGACCGTGCTGCGGTTGACGGCGACGACCAGCACCCGCTGCGACTCGGGCAGCCAGGCCACATCGACCGAGTGCCCGACCGAGCCGCCGCCGCCGGATGACCCGATGACCACCTCGCCGACCACCTCGCGGTCGAGCCGGACCCAGCCGGGCAGCTCGACGTCGGGGCCGAGGTTGGTCGTCGTCGACGTCAGCCAGCCGGTGGCCCGCGCGGAGAGGATGTCACCGGTGAACAGGGCCCGGGTCCAGTCGGCCAGGTCGGCCGCGGTCATGGCCACGCCGCCGTTGCCGTCGAGGGCCCAGTGGGGACCGTCGAAGTCGCCGTCGTGACCGGGCCGCTCGCCGGCGAGGAAACCGACGGCTCGTGGCCCGACCGCAGCCGGCTGCCCGTCCCAGAAGCCGCCGAGCGGGCGACCGTCGGCGTCGACCAGGACCCGCTCGGTGACGTAGCGGCGGAACCCGACGTCGGTGACCGCCTCGATCACCAGGGCCAGGAGGCTGTAGCCGGCGTTGCTGTAGAGGTACTGGCGGCCGGCCGGGAAGCCGAGGTCGAGCGCAGCGATGGCGGCGACGGCGGCCTCCTCGCCGAGGGCCTCGTGGTCCCGTCCGTGGGCGCCGACCAGGCCGCCGGTGTGGAGGAGGAGCTGCCGGATCGTCAGATCCGCGACCGGGCCGTCGAGGTCGGCCCGGTGCACGCCGACCGGATCGTCGAAGTCGAGCAGGCCGCGATCGATCAGGTCGAGGATCGCAGCGGCGGTGACGGCCTTGGCCACCGAGCCGATGCTGAACACGGTGTCGACGGTGTTCGGGCGGCCGGCGGCCGGGTCGGCGGAGCCGTAGGCGGCGATGCAGGGCCGGTCGCCGTCGAGCACGGCGACCGAGCCGGCGAAGCCGACATCGGCCCACGCCGACAGCGCGGCATCGAGCCCCGGCTCGCAACCGGCCCCGGCGGCGGCCCCGCCAGCCGCCGCGCCGGCGCCCATGGCCGAGGTGGGGGCGTCGGTCTCCCGACCGGTCGTCTCCAGGCCGGGAACGGCGCAGGCGCCGGCGACCAGGACCGCCGCCAACAGCGCCGGGGC
Source organism: Acidimicrobiales bacterium (assembly GCA_028285495.1). Lineage (GTDB taxonomy): Bacteria > Actinomycetota > Acidimicrobiia > Acidimicrobiales > SZUA-35 > JAHELU01. The sequence goes on along the minus strand of JANQPB010000041.1, from coordinate 33,488 downwards.
GAGGCTCAACCGCCCCCCGGCGGCCGCCGACCCCGTCCCGGCCCCGGTCGACCGTGCGGCCCCGAGCCAACCGATCGTCGCCGCTACCGGCGGCACTGCGCCGAGCAGGGCGAGCGCCGACCACGGCACCACCACCGGGAGGTCGACGCCGGGCACCGCCAGCAGGGCGACCAGGGCCAGGTACCCGGTCGGCAGTGCGAGCAGGGCGCCGGTTCCGGCGAGCAGCGCCGCACCGGCCGCCGACAGGTTGCGGGCCACCGCCGGGGCGGCGCCGATCGCCGCAAGCAACCGGCGGTCGGCCGCCCCCTCCGCCACCTCGAGGGCGACCGCAGCGGCGACGACGGCCAGCGCCGTGACCCCACCGACCAGGAGGGCCAGCAGCCGCAGCGAGGTCCGGGGCTCCGGCTCGACGCGGGTCTCGATCGCCAACCCGGACCCGGCGGCGACGCGGAGCTCGTCGACCCGAGCGGCGAGGTCGGCGCCGGACTCGTCGACCAGCAGCCAGCCGACGGTGCGGGTCTCCCAGCCGCGGGCGGTCACGATCTCGGGCCACAGCAGGACCGGCGCCACCCGATCGGCGGCGGGCAGGTCGGGGTGGTCGACGAGGCCGGTCGGGCCCGCGGACAGACGATCGTCGACCAGACGGGCGTCGGCGATCCGGCTCAGCCCGAGCGATGCCCCGCCATCGGCGCCGCCGGCACCGGCGGTCTCGGCCGTCCCGGGTTCGAGACCGAGCGCGGCCAGCAGCTCGGGCGTCGCCACCCAGGCTTCGTGACCGGTGAAGAGGATCTCGTCGCCGGACTCGTCGCGGTCGCCGAAGGCGAACTCGTCACACGTCAGGCAGGCGCCGACGATCGGGGTGACGGCGAAGGCGGGCATCACCGACGGTCTCGCGCCGACGCTCTCGAAGTCGACCGAGAACGTTGGACCACCCGGCTCGACCGCCACCTCGATCGGGGCGATGCGAGCCGTCGGAGCCGCAGCTCCGAGCGCGGCCGCAGCGTCGGTGGCGGCCCCGGCGTCGAGGTCGGCCGGGATCTCGATCAGGGGATCGTCGGCGCCGGGCAGCCAGGCGATGGCGAGCTCCGGCGTCAGGTTGGGCAGCTCGGACGCCCGCTGCCGATCGATCGAGGTGGTGACCGCGACCAACCCGACCGGAAGGCCGAGGGCGAGCAGGAGGGCGGCGACCACCGCCGCCGACCGGGCCCGCTGGCGGCCGAGGGCCCGGGCCGCCAGCCGGGCCGGCAGGGGCAGCACGGCGCCGAGGCGAGCAACGGCTGCGACCACCGCCGGGGTGGCGAGCAGCACCCCGACGGGGGCGATGATCAGGCCGGCGACCGCCGGACCGGGGCTGAGGCGGGCCGTTCCGGCGACGAGCAGGATGGCACCGACGGCGGCCAGCGCCACCCCGACGGCGGCCGACCGACCGGCGGGGGTGGCGCGGGGCCGGGCGGCGGCGAGGGAGCGGGCGACCGGCTCGGTCGACAGGCGGCGGGTCGGCCAGCGGGCGGCCAGCCCGGCGGCCACCACGGCCAGGACGGCCGTCGGTGCCACCGTCCACCACGGCGCGGCCAGGTCGATCCGGTGGCCGACGCGACCCTCCAACCGGGGAACGACGAGAGCCACCGCCGCCAGCCCGACGGCCACGCCGGCGGTCGAGCCGACGAGACCGACGATCACGCCACCCATCGCCGCGGCGCGGCGGAGCTGGGCCGGACCGGCCCCGATGGCGCCGAGCAACCCGAACTGCCTGGCCCGGCGCCTGGCCAGGATGGCGAACCCGGCGCCGGCCAGCAGGGTCGCCTCGAGCAGCGCCAGCAGGGTCACGACGTTGACCAGCAGCGTGAGCGCCGTCCGGGTGTCGACCGGCAGATCGCCGCCGGAGGACTCGACCGAGATGTTGTCGACCGCCCCGGGGAAGGTCACGTCGCTCGGCCTGGCGTCGACCCAGAACTGGGTGGCGATGCTGGCCTGGTCGAGCCCGAGCGCGGCCAGGTCGGGGGCGAGGGCGAACTCGTCGCCGAGGTCGGTCGGGTTCTCGACGAGCCCGACGACGGTCAGCTCCGCCCCGACGTCGCCGGCCAGCGCGATCGTGTCCGGCGGTGCGGTGCCGTGAGACCGGCCGTCGAGTCCGAGCTGGCGGGCAACCCCCTCCGTGATGGCCACCTCGTCCGATCCCGTCGGCCAGCGACCGTCGACGAGGTCGAGCAGCGGCTCGGTGACCGGATCGTCCGGGGCCTGGGACCGGAGGTCGAGACGACCGGCGGTGCCGGCGAGCGGTGCCGTCGCCAGCCGGATCGTGCCGTAGCGGTGACCCTGGTCGGTCAGCGCCCGGTCGACCACGCCGGCGTCACCGACGACCGAGGCCCGGACCCGACCGTCGTGGTGGCTGATGCTCGGCGGCACGGCGAGGTTGAAGACCGCGACGAGGGCGCCGACGCCGACGGCCACCCCGGCGGCGAGCAGGGCGGCGATCACGACGTGCTGGCGCCACTCCAGACGGACCAGCCGCAGGCTCCAGCGCCACAGGAAGCCGGAGCCGCTCATGGCCGAGCCACCGCCTTCCCGCCGTCGACTCGGCCGTCGGATCGGGCGACCGTGCCGGCCCCCCGGTCGTCGATGCGACCGTCGCGCAGGCGGACGATCCGGTCGGCACCGGCCGCCACCTCGTCGTCGTGGGTGACGACGACGACGGCCCGCCGGCCACCGCCGGCGGCCCGCAACAGGTCCATGACCGAGCGACCGGAGGCCCGGTCGAGGGCGCCGGTCGGCTCGTCGGCCAGGAGCAGGACCCGGTCGCCGGTGAGGGCCCGGGCGATGGCGACCCGCTGCTGCTCGCCGCCGCTGAGGTCGTCGGGGAAGGCGTCGGCCCGATCGGCCAGACCGACCCGGTCGAGCAGCTCGACGGCCTGCCGTCTGGCCAGACGGCCGCCGACGCCGTCGAGCTCGAGCGGGGCGGCAACGTTCTCGGCCGCGGTCAGGCCGAGCAGCAGGTTGAACTGCTGGAAGACCAGACCGATCCGGCGCCGCCGGACCTCGGCCAGCGCCGACGGTGACAGCTGACCGAGGTCGGTGCCGTCGAGCGCAACCCGACCGGCGTCGGCGGCCTCCAGTCCACCGGCGATCGTCAGGAGCGTCGACTTGCCCGACCCGCTCGGGCCCATGATCGCCACCATCTCGCCGGCGCCGACGACGAGATCGACGGCGTCGAGCGCCCGGACCTCGTTCGGCGGTGACCCGAACGTCCGCGACACCCCGTGCATGCTGAGCAGTTCATCCATGCCGACGACGATGCGGGGTCGGCTGTGAACCGGGTGTGAACGGCCACGGTCTCGGCGGTCAGGACCCGGACGGGCCGAAAACGTGAAGCGACCGTTCGTGGACCCACCCTGAACCTCTCCCCAAGAGTGAGTCCACGAACGATCGGGGATCACTCTAGTCCAGCCGGGACCACATCCACACCACACCCGGCCCCACCCACCAAGCCCGGTCCCGGGCCTGGCAGCCGGGTCGCGATCCAGCCCCAGGCGACACCAACCAGCGTCACGATCGGGGGGCGACGCACGAGGTGACCGTCGCACCCGTGTAGTACAAACGGGCCCCATGCGTACGATTGCCGAAGGCTTGCAGTTTCCCGAGGGGCCGATCGCCCTACCGGACGGATCGATCGTGCTGGTCGAGATCGCCCGTGGCACCCTCAGCCGGGTCACGCCGGACGGCACCGTCGAGGTGGTCGCCGACTGCGGCGGCGGGCCGAACGGTGCGGCGATGGGACCGGACGGCAAGGTCTATGTCTGCAACAACGGTGGCTTCACCTGGCGCCGGCTCGACGGGATGCTGCTCCCGGGGCACCAGGCCGACGACTACACCGGCGGCTCCATCCAGCGGGTCGACCTCGACACCGGCGCGGTCGAGACGCTCTACACCGAGGCCGACGGCTGGCCCCTCTTCGGCCCGAACGATCTCGTCTTCGACCGCGACGGCGGCTTCTACTTCACCGACCTCGGCAAGGGCCGGGTCCGCGACCTGGACCGGGGCGCCATCTACTACGCGGCCGCCGACGGCTCGGCGATCCGGGCCGTGTGCCGACCCCTCGTGACCCCGAACGGGGTCGGCCTGTCACCGGACGAGGACCGGCTGTACTACGCCGAGACGATGACGGGTCGGGTCCGCTACTGGGACCTGGCCGAGCCAGGGGTGGTCGCCCCGGCGGGGCCGGAGCTGTCGTCGTCGCAGGGCACGCCGTCGCACCTGCTCGGCGTCGTCCCGGGTGACGGTCGGGTCGACTCGTTGGCGGTCGACGCCGAGGGCAACGTCTGCGTTGCCACCCTCGGGACGGGCGCAGTGACCGCGTTCGCGCCGGACGGTGGCCTCCGGGCCGTCGTGCCCGTCCCCGGCGACCCGATGGTGACCAACGTCTGCTTCGGCGGGCCCGAGCTGCGCACCGCCTTCCTGACCGCCTCGGCCCACGGCACGCTGCGGGCCCACGAGTGGCACTGTCCCGGCCTGCCGCTCAACTTCCTGAACCGCTGAGACGGGTCGGGCCGGCACCGCGTACCGGGGCGCTGATCAGCGAACCTGGCCGAGGGCCCGGGCGACGGTCAGCCACACGTCGGGGTCGAGGCCGAGCCCGACGTGACTGGAGCGGACCTCGACCATCGTCACGTCGGGCGAGAGGCGATCGATGCAGGCCCGCCAGGCCACGGCGCCGTCACGGCGGGTGAAGATCGCCGTGATCGGGACCGTGATCGGCTCGTTGGCGTCGAGCTCCTCCTGCAGCAGGCGGATGCGGTCGACCTCAGCCGGGTCGTAGCTGGCGGCGCCGACGGTGTGGGTCGGACCGCCGATCGCCGGCGTGCCGTAGGTGACGACCCGGTTGACCTGCTCGGGCAACTGGCGGGCGACCTCCCGGGCCACCACGCCGCCGAGGCTCCAGCCGACGAGGTTGACCGGACGCCCGGACGACTCGGCGCTCCGGGCCACCCGCTCCATCATCTGGTCCCGCATGGCCTCGACGTCGCCCCGGTTGACCCCGAGTCCCCAAGGCCGGCTGTCGTGGCCGAGCCGATCGAGGTAGGTCCCGATCGGCCACATCGACGACTCGGGCGCTTTCCAACCGGGAAACAGCACGACGATCCGACCGTCACCCTTCGGGGCCGTGGCCAGCGGTCCGGCCCGAAGGGCCAGCCGGGCCGGCTCGAAGGCCACGGTCAGCTCGGCGAGGAGGCGACGCCGGCCCGGCGGTCCCTGCGGCGGGCCGACCGCGTCGAGCTGGTCGTCGGTGAGAACGGTTGCGGCCATCGCAGTACCTCCGGGCACGATTGTCGTCGCTGCACCGCCTCGGCGACGAGTCGCGCCGACCGCTTGACCTTCGACCCGGGTTCAAGGTGTAGCGTCGTCGACATGGCCGGCGCGGACGGGACGATGCTCACGATCGGCCAGCTGGCGGCCCGCAGCGGGTTCACCCCATCGGCCCTCCGCTACTACGAGCGCCGGGGCCTGCTCCGGCCGGCCGGTCGGACCGCCGGCGGCTACCGGACCTACGGCGACGACGCCCTCGCCCGGCTCCGCTTCGTGGCCCGGGCCAAGGACCTCGGGTGCTCGCTCGACGAGATCGCCGAGCTGGTTGGCCTCGTCGATGGCGACCGCTGCGAACCGGCCCAGGCCAGACTGCACGCGCTGGTCACCGACCGGATCGCCGACGCCCGCCGGCAGCGCGCCGAGCTGGCGACCCTGGCCATCCAGCTCCAGGAAGCCGCCACGGCGCTGGCCGGCGAGCCGGTCGACGGGCCCTGCCAGCCGAGCTGCGCCTGCCTCGATCCGGCCGTCGCCTGCACGCTGCCGAGCGAGGCGATCGCCGGTCGTCTCGACGACTGGCGTCGACTGCTCGACTCGGTCGTCGAGCGTCGGCCCCTCGACGGCGGGATCCGACTCCTGCTCGACCCGGGCGTGTCGCCGACCGAGCTGTGGCGGCTGACCACGGCCGAGCAGACCTGCTGTGCCTTCTTCGCCTTCGCCATCACGGTCGACCAGCGGGGCGTGGCGCTGGAGGTCCGGGCCCCGGCCGAGGCGGCCGAGCTCGTCGCCACCATCTTCGGCAGTGCCGACTACTCGCCGACGACCAGGGTCAGTCGGTAGCCCTCGACCCGGCGCCGCCACCACGGAGGTGGCCCGACGAGGTCCTCACCGTCGATGGCCAGGGCGGCCGAGCGGCGCTGGTCGGTGGCCACCGCGTCGGTGACCCCGAGGTCGAGCAGGAGTGCGACGACGTCGGCCGTGCGCAGCTCCGCCCCACCGACACACAGCGTCATCGCCGCGCCGGTCGTCGGCGACGGCGCCCGGCACCAGACCACCACCCCCCGCTTCTCGAGGGTGTCCGGGTTGAGGTGATCGAGCTCGTAGCCGATGGCGACGCCGTCGATGATGAGCGGGGCCAGTCCCCCGGCGGCCTCGACCGAGTCATCGGGCGGGTGGCCCCGACCGATGGCGGTCCGGGCGCACTCCTGGCCGGTGCGCTCGCCGTCGACCCGGGCGATCCAGCCATGATGCGACCCCTCTCCGTCGAAGTCCCTGCCGTCATCGATACCGGCCTCGGCGCCTCGCACCACCCCGCACGGGGCCCACCGGCCGAGGGCCACCGTCGGGCCGATCGCGGCCCCGGTCACGGCGCCGACGGCCGCACCGACCCTCGGCCGACCCGTCGCCGCGCCGACGCCGAGTCCGGCGGCGGCCACCGTGGCGGCGGTCAGTGCGGCGTGGACCATCGATCGGCGGCCGTTCATCTTGAGCCGGCCGGCGAGGCGCTTGCCCATCATCGGCCCATTGGTGACGACCCGCACTCGCCCCCCCGCTCCGAGCGTGTCGGGCGGACCGGCCGACCGACCTCTGACCGAACGGACCGGTTGTCTGGCGGGCAGGATCCGCAGCAGGTGACGGTCGTCAGCGGCCGCCCAGGCGAGCCCGGCTCCGGCCGCGGCATCGAACCCATCCGGTCGATCGGCGGCGGCCGCCAGGCTTCGCTCGACCAGGGCGCCGATCGACGGACGAACGGTCGTCGACGAGTCACGCAAGCTCATCACCACCGATCCTGTACGCTCGCGGCAGGCGATCCGGTCGGGGACGGCTGCCCGGCCGGCCGGTGGAGTGGTGACGATGCGCAGAGTGGATCAATCCTGGAAGGGATCGCCGTTGCGCGTGGCGGTGCACAACGCAGCACGCCGCTACGAGTGGTTCCTGAGCGGCGCCACGCCCGGCCAGCTCCGCAACCTGACCACGGCTGCCGCCTGCTTCGCCGCCGGCAGCAGTCGAACGGCGGCGGCTCCGGTCATGCTCAAGATCGACCTGTCCCCCGTGTGCAACCTGTCGTGCACCTTCTGCGTCCACGCCGACCCCTCCTCGATGCCGGCTGGCATGCTCGACGATCAACGGTTCTCCAGCAGCCAGCGGCTGAGCCTGGACCGCTACGAGACGATGCTCGGTCAGGTCGAGGGCCGGACGGCGGCGGTCGCCCTCTACTATGTCGGCGATCCGCTGGTGCACCCGGACCTGCCCGAGTTCTGCGGTCGCACCGCGGCGGCCGGCATGCGGTCGCACGTCAGCACCAACTTCAGCTTCGTCCTCTCCGACGAGCGCATCGCCGCCCTCGTCCACTCGGGGATGAGCCATCTCACGGTCTGCATCGACTCCATGCAACAGGATCGCTACGAGCTGACCAGGGTCGGCGGGCGAATCGACCTGGTGATCGACAACCTCGAGCGGCTCCTCGCCCTCCGCCGGGCCGAAGGCCTCCGTCGACCCGACGTCGAGGTCCAGTTCATCGCCTACCAGCACAACGTCGACGAGCTCGACGCCACCGCCGAGTGGTGCCGAGCCCGTGGGGTCGACCAGTTCACCAGCTACTGGGGCAATCTGCACAACTACGGCGACGTGGCCCCGACACGGCTCCGTGTCGGGGCTCCGCGACGAGGCCGGCGGTCCCGGATACCCCTGTGCGGGTGGCCCCACTTCGCCATGACCGTCCGCTACGACGGCGACGCGCTCCCCTGCTGCTACCACCGCGTGGCCGAGCAGTATGGGCCAGGCGGCGATGCCAGGCCGATCGGCAACGTCTTCGACCACGGGGTCGGGGCCGTCTGGTCGTCGTCGGCCTACCGGGATCTGCGCCGCCTCGTCAGGAACCCTGCGGGAATGGACGCCGACCGCCGCGACCGGTCGTTCTGTCACGGCTGCAATGCCGTCTTCGAGACCGACCTGCACGAGGTGCGGCGCACCGCCGACGACCATCGATGGGACGAGGTGTTCCTTCGCCGGACCGACGGCACCATCGTTCGCCACGATCGCGTCGACGGGTGAACGGACCACCGGTCAGGCCCGACCGAGGCGGCCGAGGGCGCGCTCGACCGAGACCATCACCAGATCGACGTCGCGCGTCGTCATCTCGGTCGTGAAGGGCAGGGCCAACGCCCGCTCGTCGAGCCGGGTGGACACCGGCAGCGGCCTGGCCGCCCCCGGGAACGAGCCATGGCGGTGCAGGGCCGAGAAGTACGGCTTGGTGCCGATGCCATCGGCTGCGAGCAGCTCGGCCAGGTCGCGTCGGCACACGTCGCCGACGTCGACCACGAAGTGGACCAGGACCTCCTCGGAGCCCGTCGTCGGCGCCTGGGCCCGGAGGCTCGGGAGTTCGGCGATGAGCAGGCGGTACCGCTCGGCCAGGGACCGGCGACGCTGGATGAGCTCGGGCAGGACCTCGAGCTGATCGAGGGCGGCGATGGCGTGGAGCTCGGCCATCCGATCGGGCTTGTCCCAACCCGAGCCAGGAGCCGCCCGCCCATCGGTCGGGAGCACCACGGCACCCCCGGCCCCACCCGACGTGAGGCTCTTGGCGAAGCTCATCGAGAAGGCGTGGGCCGACGCCTGACGCCCGACCGGCTCGCCCCGATGGGTGCTGCCGATGGCGGCTGCGGAATCGGCGAGCAGGGGGACCCGATGGGCTGCGCACACCGCCGAGACCGGCCCGTAGTCGATCGGCACCCCGAAGGTGTCGACGGCCAGCACGAACCGTACGTCCCCCGGGGCCAGGCACGCCGCGAGGTCATCCGGGTCGACCGTCCACGTGTATGGGTCGACGTCGACGAACCGGATCCGGAAGCCGAGCTGGACCGGCACCTCGGCGGTTGCGACGAACGTGAAGCTGGGGACGATGGCCACATCGCCCGGTTCAGCCGGTCCGACGACGTTGGCGACGGCCAGCCGCAGCGCAGCGGTGCCCGAGGTGGTTGGGAGGACGATGGGCCCCTCCGGCTCCTCGTCGGCCGGGAGGCCCAGCACGGTTCGCAGCCGGTTCGTCAGCTCGCTCGACCATCGCTGCCCGGCCTTGAGCCGCCCGCTCCACAGGGCTTCCGCGTGGCGGGCCGCCACGACATCGGGGCGGGCCGGCCTCGGCGGCACCACGACCTCGAGCGTCGGCCGGAAGAGGGGGCGCTCCTCGGCCACGACGGCCCGCACGACCGGTGGGAGGGTCTCGGCCAGCGGGCGGAGTGCCGGGCCGACCCGCTCGTAGGCCGACGGGTCGACGTCACCGCAGGAGTCGTCGGCCTCCGGCGGGAGCCAGGCCGTCCCGACGTCGGTTCCGAGTGCCTGCTGGATGTCGGCGGCGAGGGCGTCGAGGGCCAGCGAAGGACCGCCGACGACGTAGCGCCCGGCGACGTCGGTGCCGACCAGCGCAGCCGCCGCATCGTCAACGGCGACGAAGGATCGGCGGACCCCGCGCCGGACCTCGATCGTGCGACCGGCGACGGCTCGCCTGGCCATCGAGGCGATCACCCGATCCTGGCCGAGCCCGAACAGGTTGGCGAAGTACAGGACGGTGAGCGATGCCGCACCGCTCCGCTCGTGGAGGCGCTCCTCGAGTCGCTTGGAGATGCCGTAGACCCAGCGTCCGCTCGGGTCCAGCTCGGCGACCCGGCGGCACCAGCCGGCCACCCGGTACGGCGGGCACGCACCAGACTCGGCGATCGACACCAGCTCGGAGACCAGCTCGTCGGCCACGCCGTTGGAGAGCGGCAACCGGTGCTCGGTCGTTGGCCCGAGTGGCCCGGGGGCCGGCCCCATGGCTTCGATCGACGACGCCAGGGTCACCCGCCGACCTCGCAGATGGGGAACGAGCCGGGCGGCGGGCACGTCGATGTCGAGCGGCAGCCGCCACGTCCAGGCCGGCCGGGGCTCGCCCGAGCCGGCGGTGACCACCACCCGACCGTCCGGCAGCTCGATGTCGTCGACCTGGAGGTCGGTCTCGCACCAGACCACCGACTCGGCCAGCTCCAGGTTGGGCGGGTGACGATCGACGACGGTCACCGATCGACCGTCGGCCACCAACCGGCGGCAGACGGCGGTCCCGAGGAAGCCGGACCCGCCAACGACCACCCACCGATCGTCGCTCATGCGATCACCCCGGCCCTGGCCCCGGGCGCCCGTTCGGCCGGTTGGCCAGGACGAGCAACTGTTTGCCCTGGTCGGCCAGGACGGGCTGGTCGGCCAGGGCTCGCTCGGCCGCCAGCGCCCCCTCGGGGTCGGTGCTCAACCGATCGATGAGGGCGGGCACACCGATCGCCGTTGCCGTGACGAGCAGTCCGTGCGGCCGAACGGCGACGAAGCCGACCTCGAGCAGGAGCTGTTGCAGCGCCGCCGCATCGAAGAGGTGGAGGTCGGCGGCCAGACCGGCCGCCGGACCGTCCTGGGGCGCCCAACAGCCTCGTCTGGTGCCGAGCCGGGCCAGAGCCTCGTCTGCTCGTCCGCACCGGATCAGCTCCATGCTGAGCGCAACCAACGAGTCGACCAAGACGGCGAGCGAGCCGCCGGGCCGGAGCCACTCGAAGGCGTTGCCGACGACCGCTGACGGGTCGGCGCAGTACTGGAGCGAGCCCATGGCCACGACGAGATCGGCACCGTCGATCCGATCGCCGCCGACGTCCTCCGCTGCAGCCTCGATCACTTCGAAGCTGCCGGTCGGCAGGCCGGCCGACGTCGCTCGAGCCCGCTCGGCCATGGCCGGGGCCGGCTCGATGCCGACGACTCGATGGCCGATCCCGACGAGGCGGCTGGCCCATCGCCCGATCCCGCAGCCGATGTCGACGACCAGCGAGTCGGGCGCTTCGAGCCGCTCGATCGAGCGCTCCCAGGCCAGGGCGTCGTAGGCGGAGCGATGTGGGACCTCGAAGTGCGATGCGTAGTCGGCGGCAAGAGCGTCGTACAGCGGAGCGCTCGGCCGCCGCAGCGGTGGATCGACCGTCACCTCAGCGCTCCTCGACCGGTCGCCGATCCGGGTCGACCGAAGGTCCATCGAACCGACGGCGGCGACGATCCCGGATGTGGGTGTTCGCCCGCAGCCGGAGATTGAGGGCGTAGCCACTGCCGCAGCCAACGCACTCCTTGCGGAAGAAGCGCCGGTGCGACTCTCGGTAGTCGTCGCTGTCGATGATGTCGGCCAGCCGGTGCCGACGCAGGTTCATCGAGGCGTCGTGGCCCCAGCAGCCGCCGACCTCGCCCGTCGAGTGGACCAGCAACTTCAGCTGACTCTCCACACAGGGCAGATCGGCTTGCTTGAGGTCGCCGAAGTGCGCGAGTGCGTAGTCGAGCTGGCTCGGGGTCGGCAAGAGCTCGGGATCGGCCCTGGCCATCGCCCGGAGCTCCTCGATCGACGCCTCCAGCCGATCCGACTCCACGTCGATGGCAGCGCTGATCTCGGGGTCGCGGAACAGGAAGGTGGTGTCGCTACCGAGATTGAGATACAGCGGTACGCCGAGCGAGCGGGCCAGGCGACCCATGGCGGGAACGGCATCGGCGTTCGACCGCAGCACCGTGAAGCTCAACCGCACGTCGAACTGGTCGCGGTCCGACCGGTCGAGCAGGGCCCGGAGGTTGGCCATGGTCCGCTCGAACGCACCGCGTCGGCCCCGGACCCCATCGTGGATCGCGGCGTCGGGCCCGTCGACGGAGACGTTGAAGCTCCGCACTCCGGCCTCTCGGAGCAGGCGCTGGCGGTAGGGGTCGAGCATCGTGGCGTTGGTGTTGAGGTGGACGGTCCGCAAGCCGATGTCGGTTGCGTAGGCGATGAGCTCGATGGCGTCCGGACGCAGGAGCGGCTCTCCGCCGGTCATGTTCACCTTCACGAAGCGGAGCTGGCGGAGTTGATCGAGCACGTCGCGCCACTCGGCGGTCGTGAGCTCCTCCTCGGTCTCGCTCCGCCAGCAGGCGCAGCTGGTGCACCGGAGATTGCAGTTGTCGGTCAGGAACAGCTCGGCCACCAGTGGCCGAACGTGCAGGCCGGGCAACAGGTGCTCCTTGACCCGGAGCTTGGCTGCGAAGAGTCCGAGGCGGGCGGCGTCGACCGCTCCGGCGCCTCGAAGCGATCGGGGCGGCGGAGCGCCGCGACGGGGCCCCAGGGCGACCGGTACGGGTGTCACCTCATCCATCGAGGTCTCCTCGGTCTCCCCGGCGGCCACGACCGGGCCCGGCCACCGCCGACCGCCCGCTCGAGCGCCTCGTCGAGGCGGGCGGCGACGAGGTCGGGGTCGACGTCGGGCGGTGGCGGTCGCTCGGCCAGCAGACGCCTCGCGGTCGACGGGTGGGCGGCGACCAACTCGGGCAGTCGGTCGACCTCGTCGACGGCCACGACCCGGCCCCGGCGACGCTCGAGCTCGAGGAAGCGCACCTGATGGTCGTCGGCCATCTCGCCGAGGTCCGGGCGGCGGGCGACCGACAGCGGTACCCGACCCATCCGCTGCAGGAGGCGAACCGTGTTGCCGGCGTGGGTGATGACCACGTCGGCGCGACGACACAGCTCGACGAGCTCGTCCGAGGGGAGGTAGTCGTGTTGGCGACACGGGAGCCGGAGCCGAGACACCCCGGTCTGGGCGACGACCCGATGCTCGGCGCAGAGGGGTTCGATGGCGGCGACCAGCCGGTCGAACGGGAACCGACCCATACCGACGGTGACGACGACGTCCAGCCCATCCATGCCTCCGGCGCCGTCCATCAGTACAGCATCCCCGTGTGGACGGCGCCGGGCTTCGCCTCGGCCAGTGCCTCCTCCTGGACGATCTCGACCGAGGCCAGGCGTCCGCAGATCCGACCGGCCCGGCCCGGTCGGCGGACCACGTTCTGGGTGTGCACGAAGATCGACGGCACCCCGAGGATCCGGGCGGCGATGAAATAGGCGACGGCGATGCCGGTGCCGGCCGACAGCACCGCATCCGGCCGAAGGCGGCGCAGGTGGCGAGCGGCCCTGACGACGGCGGCGGGCAGACCGAGCGGGCGGGACGCGTCGGCCTCGGCGTCCCAGATCACGCCCTCGTCGACCAGCGCCACCTCGGTGTCGTGGGCCGCAACCGCGATCCACGTGACCTCGTGCCAGCGCAGCCAGTCGCGGAGGGCGAGCATGTCGAGCAGCACGCCGCCGCTGCTCGTCACCGCAACGAGCCTCCGCCGACCGGTCATCGCCGGCCCACCGTCCGGATCGTGCCCGGCAGCTGGTCGAGAAAGGTCCGGACGCGGGGTGCCCGGCGAAGGGGCTCGACAACCCGGAGCCGGCGTCGCTGGGCCGCCAACGCGGCTGCGCTCTCGGCGGTCATCGGGCCGACCGGCACGGCCGGGAAGCGGGCGTGGGCACCGGACGCCTCGACCAGTTGCCGGTAGAGATCGTCGAGGGCGGGGGGTGCTTCGATGGAGCTGGACCGCCCGGCCGGCGATCGGGACGGGCCCGAGGTGACCAGCGACGCGGCGGCCTCGGGTCGCGCATCGGACGTCGGGTCGAGCCCGACCGCCGCAGCCAGGATCCGGCACCACCGACCGGGTCGCTCGACCAATCCCTCGTAGGGCACGACCACCGAGCGACGCCCGGCGAGATCGGTCGCCATCGCCCGGTTGTAGCGCTCCCACAGGCCGAGACCGAGGGCCGGTCGATAGCCGCTGCGATGGCCGAGGGACCGTGCGACGTCGGCCGGCCGGCGGACGACCGCAACGACGAGATCGTCCCGGTCCGGCCGCTGCCGGAACCAGGGACCGAGCAGCAACGCCAGTCGCGGATCCTTGACGAACCACGACCGATGGCCGAGCGCGGCCAGGGCCTGCTCCAACGTCGGGGCGACCGTCGTCCGGCCGAGTGCGTCGACGGCGTCGGCGTCCGGTGGCCCCGAGGCCCAGCCCCCTGCCGCCCGGAGGCAGGCGTCACTCCATGCCACCACCGCAAGGCGTTCGAGATAGCCGTCCGGGTTGAAGCGGTCCGCGGCGCGGAGATCGCCCGGCGGGCCGGGGTCGCGACCGAGCGCGGCCATGATCCGGGCGACCAGCGAGGTGCCCGACCGGTGGCAGCCGGTCACCACGACACCGTCCGGTGTGTCGTCGGCCAGGTCGTCTCGCACGCCCGTCGTCACCCGCCCTCGCGTCCCGTCTGCTCGAAGTCACGGCATGGGGATGGTCACCCGCCCGTCAACGTAGCAGGTCGTGGCGTGGCGATCCGGGGCAGCACGACGGCCGGGCCCCGAGGGACCCGGCCGTGCGTGATCGGTCCGTGGTGGTCGGTGACCGGTCGGTCAGCCGCCGCTGGCCTCGGTCAGGGCCCGCTTGACCAGCACCTGGGCCAGGGCCGTGCGGTACTCGACGTCGCCGTTGAGGTCCTCCGGAGGCTCCGTGCCCTGGGCCGCGACGGCCGAGGCGGCATCGACGTCGGCCCCGGAGGCCAGGGCGTCGTTGACGGCCGAGGCCAGAATCGGGGTCGGACCCATGTTGACCAGCGACACCGTGGTCGACCCGTTGGCCACCGCCGCACAACCGACGATCGCCCAGTCCTGGGCCCGCCGGTTGAACTTCTGGTAGGACCAGCCGGCCCCGGGCACCTTCGGCACCCGGACCTCGGTGATCATCTCGTCTGGCCCGACGGCGGTCTCCAGGAACCCGGTGAACAGCTCACCGGCCGGGATGACCCGCTCGCCGCCCGGCCCCTTGACCACGACCGAGCCCTGCAGCGCCAGCAGCGCGGCCGGGAGGTCGGAGGCCGGGTCGCCGTGGGCGATCGAACCGCCGATCGTGCCCCGGTGCCGGACCGACGGGTCGCCGACCTGGGAGGCGACATGGGCCAGCAGCGGCACCTCGGTCGTGAGGAGGTCGCTGGTCTCCACCGCCATGTGGCGGGTGAGGGCCCCGATGGCGATGTGGTCGCCGCCGTCGTTGATGTAGCTGAGGTCGGACAGCCGACCGATGTCGACGATGACGCCGGGGGTGGCCAGCCGGAACCGCATCAGCGGGATCAGGCTGTGGCCACCGGCCATCAGCTTGGCCTCGTCGCCGTGCTGGGCCAGGGCGGCCAGTGCGGCGTCGGCCGACTCAGCCTCGACGTAGTCGAACGTTGCTGGAATCACGACTGACCTCCGTTCTTGGACGACTGGATGGCCTTCCACACGACGGCCGGGGTGGCCGGCATGGGCAGGTCCTTGATGCCATGCGGCGACAGGGCGTCGCACACGGCGTTGATGACCGCGGCGGCCGAGCCGATGGTGCCGGCCTCGCCGACGCCCTTCACCCCGAGCGGGTTGCTGGTCGACGGGGTGGTCGTGAAACCGAGCTTCATGCTGGGGACCTCGGTCGGCGACGGCACCAGGTAGTCGAGGAACGACGGGTTCTTGCAGTTGCCGTCCTCGTCGTAGGCCGCACCCTCCCAGAGGGCCTGGGCCACGCCCTGGACGATGCCGCCGTGGACCTGGCCCTCGACGATCAGCGGGTTGACCTGGTTGCCGCAGTCGTCGATGGCGATGTAGTCGATCAGGTCGACCCGGCCGGTCTCCTCGTCGACCTCGACGACGGCAACGTGGGTGCCGAAGGGGAAGGCGAAGTTGGGCGGATCGAACGTCACCTGCTCCTGCAGGTTCGGCTCCATGTCGTCCGGCAGGTCGTGGGCGGTGAAGGCCCCGAAGGCCACGCTCTGGATCGGCATGGTCTTGTCGGGCGAGCCCTTGACCGTGAAGCTGCCGGCGTCGAACTCGAGATCGTCCGGGTTGGCCTCGAGCTGGTGGGCTGCGATCTCCTTCGCCTTGTCGATGACCTTGTCGCAGGCCATGGCGATGGCGACGCCACCGACCGCAAGCGACCGCGACCCGTAGGTGTCGAGGCCGAGCGGGCTGATGGCGGTGTCGGAGTGCAGCACGGTCACGTCGTCCGGATCGACGCCGAGCTTGTCGGCCACGATCATCGACCACGAGGTCTCGTGGCCCTGCCCGTGTGGGGTCGAGCCCGACACGACCTCGACCTTGCCGGTTGGCAGGAACCGCACGACGGCGTGCTCCCAGCCGCCGGCCCCGTAGTTGAGACCGCCGAGGGCCCGGCTGGGGGCCAGGCCGCAGATCTCGACGTAGGTGCACAGCCCGATGCCCAGCTGGGTGCTCGAACCGGCGTCGCGCCTGGCCTGCTGCTCGGCCCGGAGGTCGGCGTAGCCCGCCATCTCCAGCGCGGCGTCGAGGTTCGGACCGTAGTTGCCCGAGTCGAACACCAGGGTGGCCGGCGTCTCGAGGTTCTCGAAGTGCTCGCCTCCACCGAGGTAGTTGCGACGGCGGATCTCGTCCGGTCCGACGCCGACCTCGCCGGCCAGGAGGTCCATGGCCCGCTCGATGGCGTAGCTGGCCTCGGGCCGGCCGGCGCCGCGGTAGGCATCGGTCGGGGTGAGGTTGGTGAAGTAGCCGTCGCACGTGAAGCCGAAGGCCGGCACCGCGTACACGCCCGTGTAGAGGAAGCTGCCGAGCAGCGGCACCCCGGGGGTGATCAGCATCATGTAGGCGCCCATGTCGGCGTCGAGGTGGACCCGGCAGCCGAGGAGCTTGCCGTCGGCGTCGGCCGCCAGCTCGATCGTCTGGATCTGGCCACGACCCTGGTGGGTGGAGAACGCCGCCTCTGACCGGGACTCGGTCCACCGAACCGGTCGGGACAGCTTGTTGGCCAGGGTGGCGGCCAGGATCTCGTCGGGGTTGATGTTGAGCTTGGCCCCGAACCCACCGCCGACGGCGGGGGCCACGATGCGGAGCTTGCCCTCGGGCAGGCCGGTGGTGGCGGCGATCATCACCTTGAGGATGTGCGGCACCTGGGTGGCCGAATAGAGGGTCAGGTCGCCGCCGGCCGGCGACGGGATCGCCAGCACGCCCCGGGGCTCCATGGCCGACGGGATCAGCCGCTGCTGCACGAACTCGGCCTTGACCGTGTGGGTTGCGTTGGCGAACGCCGCCTCGAGCGCATCCGGATCGGGAATCAGCGGCCAGTGGTAGGCCTTGTTCGACTCCAGGTCGGAGTGGGCCGTCGCCGACCCGTCCCTGGCGGCCTCGATCGACGCCACCGCCGGGAGCGGCTCGTAGTCGACGTCGACCAGCTCGGCCGCATCGGCGGCGCCGTAGCGGCTGTCGGCCAGGACGACGGCGACGATCTCGCCGACGTGGTGGACCTCGTCGGTGGCGGCCGGGTAGTGGGGCGGGTTGACCATGTCGGGGGTGACCGGCCAGGCGCAGGGCAACGGCGCGGCCCACAGGCCCATGTCGTTCAGCTGGGCGCCGGTGTAGACGGCGTGGACGCCGTCGGCGGCCTCGGCCGCCGACGTGTCGATGCCGTTGATCCTGGCGTGGGCCATCGGGCTGCGGACCATGCCCATCCACAGCTGGCCCGGGACCTGGAGGTCGTCGACGTACTTGCCCTCACCGGTGAGGAGCTTCGGGTCCTCCTTGCGGAGGCGGGGTGTGCCCATCACGGTCATGACGCACCTCCGTTGGTGCCTCCGTCGGCGGCCTGCAGGACGGCCTTCACGATGTTGTGGTAACCGGTGCAGCGGCAGAGGTTGCCTTCGAGCCCCTCACGGACCTCGGCCTCGGTCGGGTTCGGGTTCTCGGCCAGCAACGAGGTGGCGGCCATGATCATGCCGGGGGTGCAGTAGCCGCACTGGAGGCCGTGGCACTCCATGAAGGCCTGCTGCATGGGATGGAGCTCGCCGTTGGTGGCCATCCCCTCGATGGTGGTGACGTCCTCGCCGCGGGCCTGGACGGCCAGCATGGTGCAGGACTTCACGGACTCGCCGCCGACGTGCACGGTGCAGGCGCCACACGATGACGTGTCGCACCCGATGTTGGTGCCGGTGAGTTCCAGGTCGTCGCGTAGGTAGTGGACGAGCAGAGTTCGCGGCTCGACGTCGCCAGCGCGCGATTGCCCGTTGACCGTCATTTCGACGTGCAAGAGTCAACCCCCTTGATGGTGCGGTGCTTGAGGGCCCGACCCGGTCGGCCGAGCCCTCAAGAGACTTGCACAGATCACGGGCCGACGCAGCACCTGCCGTGCGACCGTCATCTACCCGGCGGAACCGGGCTCGAATGGGAGCGGGAGCGAGCCCCGTCGCCGGCGTCTGCCTACTGGGCGGTGCTGGCGGTGGCGGCCCAGACCGACGCGATCGTGTCGGCGCCGAGCTCACCGGACGAGCGGGCGACGACCCGGTTCTCTCCGTCGAGATAGACGGCGTAGGGGAAGCCGCCGTTGCCGTAGGCGACGAGCGCAGACGACGAGGCGTTGTCCCGCATGGTCTGCGGGGTGAAGCCCTCCTCGTCGAGCCACGTCGACACCGGGAAGTTGCCCCGGCCGCGGTCGACGGCGGTCGACACGGCGTAGATCTCGAGATCGGCCGGCACCTGCCCGCTGTCGATCAGGCTCTGGACCTGGGGCACCTCACGCTGGCAGTGGGGGCACCAGTGGGCCAGGAAGTAGATGACCTTCGGCGTGCCGTCGCCGGTGATCGTGAACTCGTTGCCGTCGAAGTCGGTGCCGACGAGGGTCGGGGCGACCTGACCGAACGACGGCTCGGTCTGGGGGTCGGTGAGGGCGACGCCGCCCGGCATCGGCGACAGGGCGTCGCCGGTGATCTCGACGTCGGCCACCTGCTCGCCTGCCTCGGCGGTGGCCGCACCCTCGCCCCGGGTGGTCACGAACCAGGCGACGGCGGCGAGGCCGACGACCAGGATCGCGGCGACGACGAGCACGAAGCCCTTGCTCGACTGGTCGGACGGGTTGGAGATGGTCTTGGTCTGTGTGGCCATGGGGGGATGTCAGCTCCTGTCGGAAACGGGTACTCGTTCGCTCTCGGCGGCCGCCGGGGCCGATGCCGTCGCCGGGGTCCGCCGCTCGTCGAGCTCGCGGAGCACGACCAGCGTGACGATGGTGAGGAAACCGATGCCGGCCATGGTCGGGATCGTCATGAACCCGAACTCGTCGACCCATCGGAGCGAGCAGGGGTTGTCGGCTTGGCAGAAGTCGCCGATGCCGCCGAACTCCTGCTCGTAGCGGTGGAAGATGGCAACCAGCAGACCGATGGCGGCGAGGCCGGCGGCCGTCAGCCGGAGCCAGGCCCGCCTGGTGACGACCGCGGCGACCAACAGCAGCGCGGCCGGGTACATGAAGCCGCGTTGGATCCAGCAGAGGCGGCAGGGGGTGTAGTGCGCGCCCTCGGAGAGGTAGAGCGAGCCTGCGGTGGCGGTGACCGCAACCGCAGCCGCGAACTCGGTCGACAGTGGGCGAACCGCGGCCCAGAGCCCGAGGCGGTCGCCGGCCGCAAAGGAAGCGACGAGGGCGACCGACCCGACGAGGGCGACCACGGCCAGCATGGCGAGGAACAACGTGACGGTCTCGACGCCCACCAGACCATGCTACGCACCCTCGGCCGAAAGATGAACGAAAAAGGGGGTTCGTCCGCCAGGTGATCGGGCGGGACCATCGAATCGACGCCGCAGTGGCGGAAATTGTCCCGATCTCGCGCGGAGTCATGACACCCGAGCTAGGGTGTCGGCCGAGCGTGGGGATGGAGAGTTGGCGGTGATTCCCTCTCTGACAAGCAGCGCGCCGGATGGCGGCGGGCCCGATGATGCGACGACGCCGTTCGAGGGCTCCCTCCTCGCTCGAGCGGCCGAGCCCTCGGCCTCTGCACGCGTCCCCGAGCCCGTCGATTCGTCGCTGCGCTCGCAGCCTCCGCTCTGGGCCCGCACCGGTGTGATCGTTGGGGTGATCGGCGTGGCCGCTCTGGTCCTCGCCGTGATCGCCGTCGACGTCACCCGCCAGGCCATCCGCACCGAGGACAGCACCGACGAGTCCGCCATCGTGCCGTCCGGGGACGCCGACGCCCTCGACGGGGCCGAGGTGGTCGAGCCCGGCCCGAGCGCAGGCGCCGCCGCCGTCGTCGTCCCCCCTGGAGACGGCACGATGGTCGCTGCGCCGCTCGACGGCTCGTCGACGACCGAAGGCGAGCCGAGCACGTCGACCCCGGCATCGACAACGGCGTCGACCCCGGCATCGACAACGGCGTCGAGCTCCACGTCGGCCTCGTCGTCGACGTCGTCGACGACGACCGACCAGACCACCACGGCGCCGCCGGCCGGCCCGTCGATCACCGGACGGTCCTCCACCACGGTCGGCCAGCCACCCGGCACCGGCGGACCGGGAACCACGGGGCGCCAACCGGGGACCACCAAACGCCGGACCACCACGACCGGGCAGCGGACGTCCACGACGGCCTCGCCACCCGGTCGTCCGACGCCGGGCTCGTGGGTCCCGGTCGGCCAGGAGCGCGCCAGCTACAACGACTCGACGGTCGGCGTCACCCACCACGTCTTCGATTTCCTCGACGCCGACGCACCGGACGGGTGGGGCCTCAGTCGGATCGGTTTCGTCGTCCACTGCGAGCCGGTGATGGTTCGCCAGATCGATCCGATCGTGAACCCCGGGCAGTCGAGGTCGGGCCACGCCCACGAGTTCTTCGGCAATCCCAACGTGAATCCGAACACGACGACCCAGTCGCTGGCCGACACGCCCCGGTCGCAGATCGAGTGCACCGACACCAACGACAAGTCGGCGTACTGGACGCCGACCGTGCTCCAGAACGGGCGTGAGGTCGGGGCCCACCACTTCAAGGCGTACTACAAGTCGCAGACTGCCGACACGGTGCCGATGCCGTTCGGCCTGCGGATGGTGGCCGGCAACGCCGGGGCCACCGGCAACCAGCCGTCCCAGGTCGGCTGGTGGCAGTCGGGCAGCACGACCACCCAGGGCCGCAACTCGATGATCTCGAAGTCGGGCAACCTGCTGACGCTGCGGATCAACTTCCCGCAGTGCTGGGACGGCAAGCACCTCGACAGCCCGGACCACACGAGCCACATGGCGTACGCCCGGGGCAACTCGTGCCCGGCCTCCCACCCGGTCAAGGTGCCGCAGGTGGTCACGTTCACCGACTACCGCACCTCGGGCGGAGGTGGGATGACGCTGTCGTCCGGCGAGTGGTACACGTTCCACCAGGACTTCTGGAACGCCTGGTCGCCGGGGCAGATGGAGGAGCTGAACGAGAAGTGCATCCTGGCCAGGGTGAACTGTCGGGCCCGCCGCTCGCCCGAGCTGGTGCCCCTTGGCCAGCGCCCGGTCACCGTTCGAGGCTGATCCGAGCGGTTGCGTCCGGGCGCCCGTGCCCGGCCGGTCTGTCAGCTCGACGGCTGGCGGTCGACCCCTTCGACGGCGGCGACCAGATCCTCGCACTGCTTGTCGGTGCTGAAGTTGGCGGCGGCGTACGCGGCCGCGGCCGGCCCCTTCGTCGCCTTCCAGTCCTCGGCCAGGGCCTCCCCGATCCGGGTGACGAGCGAGGTGACCAGCGCCCCGCCCTCGGCCTCCGGCACCAGTCCGCCGACGGCGTCGGTGACGAAGTCGCGGGGACCTCCGGAGTCGGCCCCGATGACCGGTGTCCCGCAGGCCATCGCCTCGATGAAGACGAGGCCGAAGGGCTCGTTGCGCGACGGGTAGACGCCGAGGTCGGCCAGGGCGTTCAGTTTGGCGATCTCGGGCTGGGGCTGGGGGCCGAGGAAGTGGGTGCGGCGAAGGCCGAGCTCGTCGTGGGCCAGGCGGTGGTGGTGGGCGATCGCATCGTCGGGCCCGGATCCGATGACGAGGGTGGTGACCCGACCGAGCTGGTCGCTCTGCTCGAGGACCGCGGCGGCCCGCAGCAGGGCGTCGAGGCGCTTCCAGTCGGCGAACTTGCCGGTGAAGACGATCACGTGGTCGGTGTCGGGGTCGACGGCGGTCGGGGCGTTGGCGGCCGTGGAGGCCGAGCCGCCGATCGGACGCAGCTCGCCGAGGATGCGGGCCCGGTCGGCACGGGCGGCCGGGTCGGGGCGGAAGATCGTGCTGGCGTAGCCGTTCGGCGACAGCCGCATCCGGTCGGTCGGGTAGCGGGGGAAGACCTCGGCGAACTTGTCGAGCTGCTCGGCGGAGATGGCGGCGCACAGATCGACCTCTCCCCCGGGCTCGAACACGCCGGCCTGTTCCATGAGGGGCAGGAACCGGGCCGGGTACTCGGGGTCGATGCCGGCCTTCTCGTGGGCGAACATCTTCAGCGCCGTGCCGTGCACGAAGCACAGCAGCCGGAACCGGGGCCGGCCGGCGTCGGTCCGCCTGCGGTTGACCGACGACAGCACGAGCGGGTTGAGGAAGCTGTGGTGGGCCACCGCCATGGTCACCGGGATGCCGGCGGCGGCCTCGGCGGCATCGATCGTGTCGGCGGCGAACCGCTCGAGCCGGGCGACGTAGGCCCCGAACTCGTCGTCCGACATCGCGTGGAACCGGTACGAGCTGACCGGTGACACCGACTCGCAGATCGGGATCGGGTGGTCGAGCTCGAACACCCGGACCTCGGGCTCGTCGGCCGGTGAGGTCTGGACCTGGGAGGGGTAGACCGACCAACTGGCGGTGCCTGGCATGGCGGCGTAGGCCTGGTGATGGGCCTCGTGGAGGATGCCGGAGCCGGGGGCGAACTCGCCCTGGCGCTGCCAGTTGTTGGTGCCGAGCTGGAAGATCAAGCGGGTGGTGGTGGCCATAGCGCTGGCCAGCCTACGCCCGCTTCCCTGCCGCTCGGGCGGTTCGTCCGGCCCTCCGTTGGCATGTTGTTTTGGACCGCCTAAACGCGAGAGATCGAAGGCTGGTCGGCGGCGACCTGCTCCATCTACCCCGCGAACCGCCGCATAACCGCGAAACGGCGCCACCGACCGAGCCAGGGGATCGGCCGCTCGTCCGACCTGCCGCCGACTGGCAACGTCCAGTCGTCGTGCCAGCCCGCCCACCCTCGGCCGATGCCGCATAAGCGCGAAACACGTGCAGCACCGCCCCGCTGGGGCACACGCCACACAGGCACATGTCAACCGCCACACGGGCACATGCCCACGGCCGCGGCTGCCGCCGCCGCGCCAGCGCGCCCCACCTCCACCCACGCCGCATAAACGCGAAACACGTGCAGCACCGCCCCACCCCGGAACACACCACACGGGCACACCGCACTCGGGCACACGCCCACGGCCGCGGCTGCCGCCGCCGCGCCAGCGCGCCCCACCTCCACCCACGCCGCATAGACGCGAAACACGTGCAGCACCGCCCCACTCGGGCCCACGCCAGCGGCTGCGCCCCACAGACACACCGCCTCAATGCGAAACGGGCGCACCCCCGCCCGGGGGAGACGGCGTGCAGGCGCGAAACCAGCCGTTGCGCCACTGCGACTCTGCTTCGGCAAACGCCGCATAGACGCGAAACACGGGCGCCACCCGCCACCCCTCGGCAGACGCCACACACGTGCGAGACGGGCGCCACCCGCCACCCTCGGGGAGACGCCGGACCCACGCACAACCGACCGATGCCCCACCGCGAACTACCTCGCGGGACCCGAACCCCTCCACCGCCGATGGGCCACGCCACGCAGCCCACTCGAATTCGCGTCTATGCGGCCAAGAGATCAACCACCGACCCAACCACCGCAAGCCACATGGCGAGACCAGAACCCCTCGACCGCCGATGCGCCACGCCACGCAACCCACCCGAATTCGCGTCTATGCGGCCAAGAGATCAACCACCGACCCAACCACCGCAAGCCACATGGCGAGACCAGAACCCCTCCACACCAACGCGCCACGCCACGCAGCCCACCCGGATTCGCGTCTATGCGGCCGAAAACCAACCACCCAACCCCCCATACGGCCGACCGATCCAACCACCGCAAACACACGGCGAGACCAGAACCCCTCCACCATCGATGCGCCACGCCACGCAACCCACCCGGATTCGTGCCTATGCGGCCAAAAACCAACCACCCGAACCCCCGAAGGCCGACCGACAACACACGCCCGGATCCTCGGGCCAGGACGCCCGCCCGAACGCGACAAGCCCCGCCGGCCGTCGAAGCGACGGAACCGGCGGGGCTTGTCAGCGCACTCGGAGTCAGCCGATCTCGTCCGGGGCGGGGACCGTCGGCAGCGGGGTGACGTCGGCGGCCTGCTCGGCGCCGATCGACGCCAGCCACTTGGCCGGATCCTGCTCCTCGCCCTCCGACGAGTAGAACGCCATCGGCTGGTAGTCCGGGGCGTGGGTCTCCTTCTCGCGGTGGCGGAGGAGGCCGGTGCCGGCCGGGATCAGCTTGCCGATGATGATGTTCTCCTTCAGGCCGATCATGCCGTCGGACTTGCCCTCGATGGCCGCCTCGGTCAGCACCCGGGTCGTCTCCTGGAAGGAGGCGGCCGAGAGCCACGAGTCGGTGGCCAGCGAGGCCTTGGTGATGCCCATGATCTCCGGACGACCCTCGGCCGGCCGCTGACCCTCGGTCACCAGTCGCTTGTTCACGTCGGCGAAGTGCCACTGGTCGCACCGCTCGCCAGGCAGGAAGTCGGAGTCACCCGGCTCCTGGATGGCGACCCGGCGGGTCATCTGGCGCACGATCAGCTCGATGTGCTTGTCGTGGATCGACACACCCTGGTCGCGATAGACCTTCTGGACCTCCTCGACCAGGTACTGCTGGGTCTCCCGGATGCCCCGGATCTCCAGCAGCTCCTTCGGGTCACGAGGACCGTCGACGATCGGATCACCGGCGGTGATCTCCTGACCGTCGACCACCTCGAGCCGGGCGGCGAGGGGGATGGTGTAGTCGTCCTCGGTGCCGTCGTCGCCGACGACCGTCACGACCTTGCCCTTGCCCTCGTCCTCCTCGATGCGAACCACACCGGAGATCCGGGCCAGGGTGGCCTTGCCCTTCGGGCTGCGGGCCTCGAACAGCTCGACCACACGGGGCAGACCGCCGGCGATGTCGGCGCCACCGGCCACACCACCGGTGTGGAAGGTCCGCATGGTCAGCTGGGTGCCGGGCTCGCCGATCGACTGGGCGGCGATCACGCCGACCGCCTCGCCGACCTCGATCGTGCCACCGGTGGCCAGCGACATGCCGTAGCTGGCGGCGGTGATACCGACCGGGGAGTCGTCGGTCAGGGGCGACAGCACCCGGACCCGGGTGACCTCGGGGTCGTCCCGGAGGGTGGCCATCTCCTCTTCCCGGACCATCGTGCCCCGCTCCATGACGGTGCCGTCGGCCAGGGTGACGTCGTCGGCCAGCACCCGGCTGTAGAGCCGGGTCTCCAGGTACGTCCGGACCATGCGGGCATCGGGATCGCTCGGATCCGAGGCCTCACCGGTGTCCTTGTGGTAGTACCCGTCCGGCTTCACGTCCTCGAGGAACAGGCCTCGCACCGGACGGCCGGGCTCGAACGGATCCCGGTCGTTGATGATGACCTCCTGGGCCACGTCGACGAGACGACGGGTCAGGTAGCCCGAGTCGGCGGTCCGCAGTGCGGTGTCGACCAGGCCCTTGCGGGCGCCCGGGGTGGCGATGAAGTACTCCAGCATCGACAGCCCCTCCCGGAAGTTCGACTTGATCGGGCGGGGGATCATGTCGCCACGAGGGTTGGCCACCAGGCCACGCATACCCGCGATCTGGCGGACCTGCATCATGTTCCCTCGGGCGCCCGAGCCCACCATCATGTCGATCGGGTTGAACTGCTTCGACCGCAGGTTGACCTCCATGGCCGCCCGGACCTCGTCGGTGGCGGCCGTCCAGATCTCGACCTCCTTCTGGCGACGCTCACCGTCGGTGATGATGCCTCGCCGGAACTGGTTCTCGATCTTCTCGGCCTCGGACTCGTGGCGGTCGAGGATCTCCTTCTTCTCGGCCGGGGTCTGCACGTCGTCGACCGAAACGGTCAGACCCGACTTGGCCGCGAAGTGGAAGGCCAACGCCTTGAGCCGGTCGAGGCTGGCCGACACCTCGGCCTTGGGGTAGCCGCTGGCCAGCTCGTCGACGATGTCGCCGATGTCACGCTTCTTGATGACCCGGTTGACGTACGGGAAGCCCTCCGGCAGCGCCTCGTTGAACAGCACCCGGCCGGCCGTGGTCGGGGTGTAGACCGCAGCCTGGCCGTTCGGGGGCGACTCGAGCAGGTCCTCGTGGCGGAAGATGATCGCCTGGTGCAGGCCGATCTCACCCGCCTCGTAGGCCCGCTCGACGTCGGACTCGGTCCGGTAGGTACCGGCCGGCACGTCGTCCTCGCCCGGCTCGCCGCCACCGACGTACTCGGTGAGGTAGAAGGCGCCGATGACCATGTCCTGGGTCGGGGTGACCAGCGGACGACCGTGGGCCGGCGACAGGACGTTGTTGGCCGACAGCATCAGCACCCTGGCCTCGGCCTGGGCCTCGGCTGACAGCGGGAGGTGGACCGCCATCTGGTCGCCGTCGAAGTCGGCGTTGAAGGCGGTGCAGACCAGCGGGTGGATCTGGATGGCCTTGCCCTCGACCAGCACCGGCTCGAAGGCCTGGATGCCGAGTCGGTGCAGGGTCGGCGCCCGGTTCAGCATGACCGGGTGCTCCTGGATGACCTCCTCGAGCACCTCCCACACCTGCGGGCGGCGACGCTCGACCATGCGCTTGGCCGACTTGATGTTCTGGGCCAGCTCCTGGTCGACCAGCCGCTTCATGACAAACGGCTTGAACAGCTCGAGGGCCATGATCTTGGGCAGGCCGCACTGGTGGAACTTGAGGGTCGGGCCGACCACGATGACCGAACGGCCGGAGTAGTCGACGCGCTTGCCGAGCAGGTTCTGACGGAACCGGCCCTGCTTGCCCTTGAGCATGTCGGACAGCGACTTGAGCGGCCGGTTGCCCGGACCGGTCACCGGGCGGCCGCGGCGGCCGTTGTCGAACAGCGCGTCGACGGCCTCCTGGAGCATCCGCTTCTCGTTGTTCACGATGATCTCGGGCGCACCGAGGTCGAGCAGGCGCTTCAGGCGGTTGTTCCGGTTGATGACCCGGCGGTACAGGTCGTTGAGGTCGGAGGTCGCGAAGCGCCCGCCGTCGAGCTGCACCATCGGGCGCAGGTCCGGCGGGATGACCGGGACGGCGTCGAGGATCATCGCGCCCGGGTCGTTGACCCGACGCTCGTGCTCGTCGCGGCGGTTGAACGCCGAGACGATCTTGAGCCGCTTGATGGCCTTCTGCTTGCGCTGGGCCGACAGCGGCTTCACGCCCTCGGCCGGGTCGACCTGCTCGCGGAGCTTGCGCTCCTCGTCGTCGAGGTCGGTGCGCTGCATGAGCCGGGCGATCGCGTCCGCGCCCATGCCGCCCTCGAAGTACTCGTCGTAGCGCTCGACGAGCGCCCGCCAGAGCTCCTCGTCCTCGATGATCTTGCGGGAGTGGAGGTCGCGGAACTCCTCGAACACCCGCTGCACGAGCTCGGACTCCGCCTCGAACTCCTCGCGCAGCGCGGCGACGTCCTTCTCGGCGTCGCGGCGGCGGGCGTTGATCTCGCGGTCCTTCGCGCCCTCGGCCTCGAGCTCGGCCACCTCGGCCTCGAGCTCCTGGAGGCGCTTCTCGATCTCGACGTCGCGCTCGTTGTCGATGACGTCGAGCTCCTCGCGCATCTCCGCCTCGAGCGAGGGCAGCGCCTCGTGGCGCTTCTCCTCGTCGACCCACACCACCAGGTTGGCGGCGAAGTAGATGACCCGCTCGAGCTGCTTGGCCTTCAGCTCCTCCTTGGGCTCGGTGCCCGAGAGGAGGTACGCCAGCCACGACCGGGTGCCGCGCAGGTACCAGATGTGGACGACCGGGGCGGCGAGCTCGATGTGGCCCATGCGGTCACGACGCACCTTTGAGCGCGTGACCTCGACGCCGCAGCGCTCGCAGATGATGCCCTTGAACCGGACGCGCTTGTACTTGCCGCACGCGCACTCCCAGTCCTTGGTCGGACCGAAGATCTTCTCGCAGAAGAGTCCGTCCTTCTCGGGCTTGAGGGTGCGGTAGTTGATGGTCTCGGGCTTCTTGACCTCACCGTTGGACCACATGCGGATGGACTCCGCGGTGGCCAGGCCGATCTTCAGCTCGGAGAACTCGTTGACGTCGACCGTGGGCACGTCAGCAGCTCCTGGGGGTGGCGGGGCGGGCGGGGACGGAGGGGGCGGAGGAGGGCAGCGGCAGTGAGCGCGGCATCAGACGCGGACGCCTTGGCGGTCGTCGTCGTCGGTGCCTCGTTCGGGCCGGGAGATGTCGATGCCGAGGGCCATGTCGATGCGATCGACCTCGTCGTCGATGCCCTGCATGTCGACCTCGGAGCCGTCGTCGGCGAGCACCTCGACGTTGAGGCACAGCGACTGCATCTCCTTGATGAGCACCTTGAAGCTCTCGGGGATGCCCGGTTCGGGGATGTTCTCGCCCTTGACGATGGCCTCGTAGACCTTGACGCGACCGAGCACGTCGTCGGACTTGATGGTCAGCAGCTCCTGGAGGCAGTAGGCGGCGCCGTACGCCTCGAGCGCCCACACCTCCATCTCACCGAAGCGCTGGCCGCCGAACTGCGCCTTCCCGCCCAGCGGCTGCTGGGTGATCATCGAGTACGGGCCGGTCGAGCGGGCGTGGATCTTGTCGTCGACGAGGTGGGCCAGCTTGAGGATGTACTTGTAGCCGACCGTGATGGGCTGGTCGTACGGCTCACCGGTGCGGCCGTTGAACAGCTGGGCCTTGCCGTCGGGCCGGATCATCCGGGTGCCGTCGACCGACTCGCCGTGCAGGTTGGTGAGGATGTCCTTGATGGTCGGGTTGTCCCCGGCCAGCTCCTCCTCGTCCCACTTGGCGCCGTCGAAGACGGGCGTCGCGACGAACGTGGACGGCTCGCGCCGCGGTCGGGTCTTGCGACCGTTGCTCTCGTGGTCGGTGGGCGAGCCGACGGGCTCCCCGTCGATCTCCCAGCCCCACCGGGCGGCGTAGCCGAGGTGGGCCTCGAGCACCTGCCCGACGTTCATGCGGGACGGCACGCCCAGCGGCGACAGGATGATGTCGACCGGGGTGCCGTCGGCCATGTACGGCATGTCCTCGACGGGCAGGATCCGGGAGATCACGCCCTTGTTGCCGTGGCGGCCGGCCAGCTTGTCGCCGACGGAGATCTTCCGCTTCTGGGCCACGTAGACCCGGACGAGCTGGTTGACGCCCGGGGGCAGCTCGTCGTCGCCGTCGTCACGGTTGAAGACGCGGATGTCGATGACCGTGCCGCCCTCGCCGTGGGGCACCTTGAGGGAGGTGTCGCGGACCTCGCGGGCCTTCTCACCGAAGATCGCCCGCAGGAGGCGCTCCTCCGGGGTCAGCTCGGTCTCGCCCTTGGGCGTGACCTTGCCGACGAGCACGTCGCCCGGGGAGACCTCGGCGCCGATGCGGATGATGCCCCGCTCGTCGAGGTCGGCCAGCACGTCGTCGGAGAGGTTCGGGATGTCCCGGGTGATCTCCTCGGGGCCGAGCTTGGTGTCGCGGGCGTCGATCTCGTACTCGTGGATGTGGATCGACGTGAGCACGTCGTCCTTCACGAGCCGCTCGCTCAGGATGATGGCGTCCTCGAAGTTGTAGCCCTCCCACGCCATGTAGGCGACGAGGAGGTTCTTGCCGAGGGCGAGCTCGCCGTGGTCGGTCGACGGGCCGTCGGCCATGACCGTGCCCTGCTCGACCTTGTCGCCGGCGCGGACCAGGGCCCGCTGGTTGATGCAGGTGTCCTGGTTGGAGCGACGGAACTTGGCGAGGCGGTGGGTGACCTTCCCGGCCTTGGCGTAGTCGACGACGATCGAGCGACCGGTGACGTCGACGACGGTGCCCTTGTCGAGCGCGAGGAGCACCTCGGCCGCGTCGCGGGCCGCACGACCCTCGACGCCGGTGCCGATGTAGGGGGCCTCGGGCCGGACCAGTGGCACGGCCTGGCGCTGCATGTTGGCGCCCATGAGGGCGCGGTTGGCGTCGTCGTGCTCGAGGAACGGGATCAGCGCCGTCGCGACCGAGACGATCTGCTTCGGCGAGACGTCCATGAGCTCGACCTCGCCCGGGGGCACGAAGCCCACCTCGGTGGTCGACGCGAAGTACGTGTCGCGCTCCATCTGGAGGGCGAGGTCGGCGAGGCTCGCCGCCTGCGGGCTCTTCCGCACGAGCACGCGGTCGTTGACGAAGGTGCCGTCGGGGTGGAGCGGCGCGTTCGCCTGGGCGACGACGTACTCCTCCTCCTCGTCGGCGGTGAGGTACATGATCTCGTCGGTGACCGCGCCGTCGGTGACCTTGCGGTACGGCGACTCGAGGAAGCCGAACTCGTTCACCCGGGCGTAGGTGGCCAGCGCGCCGATGAGACCGATGTTCGGACCCTCCGGCGTCTCGATCGGGCACATGCGGCCGTAGTGGGAGAAGTGGACGTCGCGGACCTCGAAGCCGGCCCGCTCACGGGACAGGCCGCCCGGGCCGAGCGCCGAGAGGCGGCGGCGGTGGGTCAGGCCCGACAACGGGTTGACCTGGTCCATGAACTGCGACAGCTGCGAGGTGCCGAAGAACTCCTTGATGGCGGCGACGACCGGGCGGATGTTGATGAGCGTCTGCGGCGTGATCGCCTCGACGTCCTGGGTCGTCATGCGCTCGCGCACCACCCGCTCCATGCGGGACAGGCCGATGCGGACCTGGTTCTGGATCAGCTCGCCGACCGAGCGGATCCGGCGGTTGGCGAAGTGGTCCTGGTCGTCGAGGCGGTAGCCCGGCTCGGTCTTGGCCAGGTGCAGCAGGTAGGTCGTGGCCGCCAGGACCTCACAGCGCGAGAGCACCGGCTGGTCGGGATCGGGGCGGTCGAGCTCGATGCCGAAGATCTCCTCGATCTTGGTGAGCTCGTTGCCCAGCTTCTTGTTGAGCTTGTAGCGGCCGACCCGGCTCAGCGAGTAGCGGCGGTCCTCGAAGAAGGCGTTCTGGAAGTAGCTCGCCGCGGCCTCGGGCGTGGGCGGCTCGCCGGGACGGGCCCGCTTGTAGATCTCGATCAGCGACTCCTCCTGGGAGGGAGCCACGTGCTGGTCCTTCTCCCACTGCCCCTCGAGGAAGTCGAAGTGGCGGACGAACGCCTCGAGGAAGCCGGGGTGCGACTCCTCGTCGTAGCCGAGCGCCCGGAGGAGGGTGAACAGCGACAGGCGACGCTTGCGCGCGACGCGGGCGCCGGCGGTGACGTCCTTGCCCGGCTTCTGCTCGACGTCGAACTCGATCCACTCGCCCCGGTACGGGTGGATGGTGCCGGTGACGAGCTGGTGCTTCGACAGGTTCCGCAGGCGGAACCGCTCACCGGGCTGGAAGATGACGCCCGGGGAGCGCACGAGCTGCGACACGACCACGCGCTCGGTGCCGTTGATGATGAAGGTGCCCTTGTCGGTCATCATCGGGAAGTCCCCCATGAAGACCGTCTGCTCCTTGATCTCGCCCGTGTTGGCGTTCATGAAGCGGGCGCGGACGAAGATCGGCGCGGAGAAGGTCATGTCCTTCTCCTTGCACTCCTCGACGGAGAACTTGGGCGGCGGCCTCAAGTCCTCGTCGTCGGGGTCGAATTCCAGTTCGAGCTGGAGCTGACCGGTGAAGTCCTTGATGGGGCTGATGTCGGCGAAGGTCTCGGCGAGACCCTTGAGCAGGAACCGCTCGAAGGAATCCCGCTGGATCGCGATCAGGTCCGGCAGTTCGAGGGACTCCCCCAGGTTGCCGAAGGTGAAGCGCTCGCGGGCGGTTCGAGACGACAAGGCGCACTCCCGGAGGTCGTGAGGTCGAGGGTGCGTGCGCGCGCGTTCACCGGCTCCTCAGGCGAGGGAGGGGGCAGGGCGCGGACACGACAGCACAACACTACCCACAGGTGGGTCGCGCAGCAACCCACCCCAGATACCCCCGTCCGTCGCGGGTCGGCGAGCGCCGGATCCCCACGACGTCAGGACATCGCTGGGGCGAAAGGCTACGGAAGCGTGGCGTGATGGTCAAGCACCGAAGGTCCCGACCTCGGCGGTGAGCTCCAGGAGCAGGACGGTCTCGGGGAGCAGGGCCGGCATCGGGAGGCCCCGATGGGCGAGGAACGACCCGCTGGCCGCGACCGTGGACTCGCCCATCCACGCCGGACGACGCCGCGACAGCTCGCGGACCGGGCCGAGGTCGTCGATCACCCGGACCTCGTAGTCGAGGTCGGCGGTGAGCCCGGGGAGGCGGGCGTCGAGGGGCACCATCGACGCCGAGGTCGTGAGCTGGACGTAGGCGAAGACGGCGTGGCGCCGGTCCTCGCTGACGACGCCGTGCACCAGCGCCGCCGGGTCGGGGTGGTCGCCCCGCACGACCGTGCCGCCGTGCAGCAGCGGGCGCAGGCGCCGGTGGAGCGCGACGGCGGCAGCGACGGCCTTGCGCTCCTCGGGACTCGCCCGCAGCAGGTTCCACTCGATCCCGAGGTGACCGAACAACGCGGTCGCGGCTCGGAAGTCCAGGTGCTGGCGTCGGCCGGTGGTGTGCGCCTGCTCGGGACCGATGTGGCTGCCCATGACCTCGGGCGGGAACAGCATCGAGAACCCGCGCTGGATGCGCTGGCGCTCCACCGCGTCGTTGCAGGCGGAGGTCCAGATCCGCTGCGTGCGGCGCAGGACGCCGAGGTCGGCCCGGCCGCCGCCCGAGGCGCAGCTCTCGATCTCGACCTCCGGGTGCGAGAAACGGAGCCCGTCGAGCCCCTCGTAGAGCCCCACCACGTGGCCGTGCACGCCGGGCCGACCGTGCCGCGACGCCTGGACGAGATCGCGGTTCATGTCCCACTTGAGGTAGCGGATGTCGTAGGTGTCGAGGAGCTCGCGCACCGCGGCGAACAGGTGCTCACGCACCTCGGGTCGCCCGAAGTCCAGGACGAGCTGCTGACGGCCCAGGACGGGCTCGTAGCCGGCGGTCGTGAGCGTCCAGTCCGGGTGGGCCCGGTAGAGCTCGGAGTCGGGGTTGACCATCTCGGGCTCGACCCAGAGACCGAAGTCCATCCCGAGCCCGGTCACGTGATCGATGATCGGACCGAGCCCGGACGGCCAGACGGACTCGCTGACCCACCAGTCGCCCAGGCCGGCGGTGTCGTCGCGGCGACCACCGAACCAGCCGTCGTCGAGGACGAAGCGCTCGACGCCGACCGCGGCGGCGACGTCGGCCAGCTCGCGCAGGGTCGGCAGGTCGTGATCGAAGTACACCGCCTCCCACGTGTTGAGCACGACCGGGCGCGGCGACATCGGACCCTGCACCGAGCGAGCGTGACGGTGGA
>JANQPB010000024.1 GCA_028285495.1 Acidimicrobiales bacterium | reverse complement strand
GTCTCCTGCCCGGTTGATCCGGTAGCCGGAGGAGAGCTTCTCCAGGCTCCGCCCCAGCGAGTTGTTCGACATGCTGAGGTTCCGGGTGGCGTTGAACGCCATGACGTTGTTGTTGATCCGCATGTGGTCGTCCCTTCCTTGAGACACTTCACCGGCGACCGCGGCCGCCGAACGATTCCTTCGTGACCACAGGCTCGACCGGGGTCTCGGGACTATGAGGGACGATCTCAGGTTTTCGGCACGACCCTTGCCGACCGGTTCGACGATCGGCCGAAACCGCATCGATGAGCGCCTCCCGGGCGAACCGGAGATGGGCCAGCCCGAACAGGATCCGCTGCAGGACGCCGTCGATCCGACCGAAGGCCGCCATGGACAGCGGCAGGGCGACGGAACCGAAGACGGCAACCACGTATCGAGCCGGCGGCGAAGACCCGATGGAACGTGGCGCCCGGCCGGCCCGCGAGGGGGGCAGGGCCAGGCACAGCGCCGAGGCCGCCAGACCGACCAGCGACGCCACCGCTGCCGCCGCCGACGGCCCCGACCCCCGTCGGCCGAGGAGGCGGCGAGGGGCTCACCGCCGGCCGGGCACCAACTCGCGCATGCGGGCCAGCACGTCGACGCCGATCTGGTCGTACACGTGGAGGAGGTCGACGAGCACCCAGTTCTCGCGGATCTTGCGGTCGATCGTGCCGTCGGGCAGCTCGTGGCACTCCATGCGCCAGAAGTCGAGGCTGCGCATCGTGATCGCCTCGTCAAGCGGCGGGATGCCGAGCCAGCCGTCGCCGGTGATCGTCATCTCCATGCCAGGCCAGGCGGTCTCGCCGACGTAGTCGCCGTCGCCGAAGAAGTGCGACGACCGGGTGTAGCCGCCGCCACGGCGGTCTGGCATCGACTTGAGGAACGGGATCTGGTGGATGCGACGGAAGCCGTCGGCGCCTCGGGACGAGCCGATGCCGGCCGGCCCGTACCAGCTGAACCGGGGGTGCCACCAGTGGTCGAGCCGCATGGCCTCGACCGGTTCGGCCGGGTGTCGGCCCATGTCCTCCAGCATGCCGACGACGTGCTCGACGCTGGCCTGCGACCGCTCGGCGTCGCGTGGCCCGGTGATGAGGCCGTCCTGCCCGGCCGGGGCGGGGGCCTGCAGCTCCCGGCCGAGGCTGGGGGCCAGCGGCCAGGCGCCGGCCTGCAGCATCACCTCGGGCAGGTCCCACAGCGCCTGCATCTCGACCACCCGACCGTCCTCGACCCGGAAGAACTCGTGGAACCGCATCGAGGTCGGATGGCCGGTCGGGGGGATGCCGAGCCACGGCTCGACGAAGGTGCCGACGTAGTCGCCGGCGCAGCCGATCCAGGCGTTGCCGTAGGTGTCGTCGCCGGCCATGACGATCCAGTCCCGGCGCTCCAGGTCGGGCCACGCCCGACCGAGCGGGGCCAGCGCCTCGCCGAACCAACCGGCGGGCCCGTCGAGATCCTCGAACGGGTGGGCCAGCATCACCGGGGCGTCGGGGACCATCAGCTCACCGAGCGCCCGCTGCACCGCCTCGGGCTCGTAGTCGAACAGTGCAGCTCGCAGCGGGGCGATGAGCTGCCGGTTGGTCTCGTGTTCGCCGGTCGGGCGTTCGGTCATCGGGCTCGGTTCTCCTCGGGCTCGTCGTCGAGCGGGGCCAGCAGATCGACCCCGCACTGGGCGGCGAAGTCGACCAGGTCGATCAGCACCCAGTTCTCGTGCAGCTTGTCACCCCGGCGCACGTAGAAGTCCATGATGTTCTGGCCGATCTCGCCGCCGGTCGGCCCGATGCCACGGAACGGCTCGCCGTCGAACGTGCCCCGGAGGCTCGGCCAGCCGGTGAAGGCGGCGGTGAGGCCGTCGGCGAACCGGGCCCGGTGGTGGCCACCCCGCCGATCGGGGAACGACCGGACCGACGGGCCCTGGGCGTGGTCCTGGAACTCGTCGAAGCCCCGGCAGGAGCCGACGCCCCAGGGGCCGTGCCACGCCATGTCGTCGTGCCAGTGGGCGGCCATGCCCATCGAGGCGAGGTCCGAGCCCTCGAGGCGGTTGCAGCCGGCCAGCATGTCCTCGACCAGCCGCAGGGTGGCCGCCGTCTCCGACGGGTCAGAGGGGCCTCGGACCACGCCGTTGCCGAGCGCCGGTGGCGGTGGCGGCTCGCCCGACACGGGGAACGGCGGCAGCAGGCGGACGCCGGTCTGGGCCGCCAGGCCGGGCAGGTCGAGCAGGATCCGCTGCTCGACGATCCGGCCGCCGGTCACCCGGTGGAACTCGCCGAACCGGAGCCGGACGGGACCGGTGCCATCGTCGGCGGTGACCGGACCGATCCCGCAGAACGGCTCGACCAGCTCCCCGACCAGGTGCCCGGTGGCCGCGACCCAGATCTCGGTCTCGCCGGCCTCGGTCGACCACTCGCCTCCGAGGAACAGCTGCAGGTCCCGATGGGCGACCGGCATCGCCCGGCGCAACGGGCCGGCGAACCGCTCGTCGGCCTCGTCACGGGAGCGGCAGCGGCCGATCGGGGCCGGGCCGTGCAGGTCGAGGTCGGGGTCGATCGGCTGCTCGGCGAGTGCCGGGACCGGAGCGCGGCCGACGGCCGAGGGTCCCCACATCGACCACACCAACTCCTTGGCGGCCAGGACCTCCCGCTCTGACACCCCCAACGGGGTCACGGCCAGAGGCGCTCGGAGGCGATCTCGGCCCCCTTCACCATCGACGCCATCTTGGCGTAGGCGATCTCGGGGTCGATCCCGGCGTAGCCGGCGAAGGTGCTGAACCCGCAGTCGGTGCCGGCCAGCACCCGCTCCCGGCCGACGATGTCGGCGTAGGTCTCGATCCGCTGGGCCACCAGCTCGGGGTGCTCGACGAAGTGGGTGGTCGTGTCGAGCACGCCGGGGATGAGCACCGTGTCGTCGGGGATGTCGGCCGCCGCCACCTCGGCCCACTCGTGGGCGTGGCGAGGGTTGGCCGACTCGAACAGCAGCCCCTGTGGTCGGGCCCGCAGGGCGATCGGCAGCACCTGCGACAGCGGGGCGTCGTGGGTGTGGGGACCCTCGTAGTTGCCCCAGCAGATGTGGAGCCGCATCATCGACGGGTCGATGTTGGCCACCGCCTCGTTGAGGGCGTCGACGTGCAGGTTGGCCAGGCGCTCGTACTCTTCGTCCGGTTGGCCCTTGAACATCATGTGCCGGCCGAGGCCGAGGTCGGGCGAGTCGAGCTGCAGCACGAACCCGGCGTCGACGATGGCCTCGTACTCGGGTCGCATGGCTGCGGCCAGTGCGGCCAGGTAGCTCTGGTGGTCGGGGTAGTGCTGGTTCGGCTGGAACAGGGCGATCACCCCGGGCGAGGCGGCGTTCATGAACGCACCGGTCGGCTGGTGGGTGTCGACTGCGGCCCGCAGGTTGTCGAGGTCGCGCTGGCAGGGCTCGGTGTCCTTGACCTCGATCGGGCCGACGCACTGCGGCCGCTTGTAGGTCGGGGTGCCGCCGATGCGGGCCTGGCGCTCGAGGAACGACGGGTGGGCCTCCAGGTCGGCCGGGGCCCGGCGGGGCGAGTCGCCCTCGAAGCCGGTGATCCGGTCCTTGATGTAGGTGGCGTAGCTGAGCTTGCTCATCTCGCCGTCGCTGACCACGTCGATGCCGGTGGCGACCTGGCGGGCCACGACGTCGTCGACCGCGGCGGCCACCACCCGATGGTGCTCGTCGAGGTCGATCTCGTCGCCGGCCTCGATGGCGAACACCCCCTTGGTCACCGCCTCCGACCGGGGCAGGCTGCCGACGTGGGTGGTCAGGATCCGGTCGCTACTGATCTGCATGCTCGCTCGTTTCTCGGTCGGGGCGGGGCGGCACCCGCTCGCCCCGGTCGTAGGCCTCCCAGCCCTCGCCGTCGAACACGTCGACGCCGAGCTGGGCCAGCACGGAGGGGAAGTCGACCATCACCCAGTTGTCGACGATCTTGCCGTCGACCACCTTCCAGAAGTCCATGTAGCGGATCTCGACCCGCTTGCCGGTCGGGGCGATGCCCATGAACTCGCCGGCGTGGGTGGCCTCCTGGCGGCCGAAGGCGGCGGCCCACTCCCCCATGAAGAGGCGGGCCTCGTCGATGCACACCTTGTCGGCGAAGGCGGCCTGGAACGGGCGCTGCCAGTTGTCCTGGAACTGGCGGAGCCCGTGCTTGGTGCCGCACCCGGCGTTGCCGAACCAGCCGAAGCCCTCGGCGAAGAACTCGCCGATGTCGTCGATGCGGTGGTCGTTGAGGCCGTCGACCATGCCCTCGATCACCGCCCGGGTCTGGGCGGTCTTCGCCAGGTCGGTCCCCGCGCTCAGCGCCGCCTGCTGTGGCCGCTCGCGGTTGCCCGTGCCGCCGGCTCCGTCGCTCGCCTGGCCGCTCACCAGGTCGCCTCCGGCGGCGGGGTGGGGCGCAGCTCGGCCAGGCGGGCCAGGACGTCGAGGCCCTGCATCTTGAGCCAGTGGACGAGGTCGATGAAGACCCAGTTCTCGGCCAGCTTGTCGCCGTCGCGACGGTAGACGTCGACCACCCGCATGTCGGCCGCCGTCCCGGTGGCCGGGAGCCCGAGGAACCCGCCGGCCGGGGTGTTGGTGAGGTTCGGCCAGCCGAAGAAGCAGGCGTAGTTGCCCTCGGCGAATCGGGCCACGTGCCCGTTGAACGTCTTGGCGGTCAGGCCACGCCGGAACGGCATCTGATGTTGGGCCTGGTAGCGGTCGATCGTGTAGCTCGACCCGATGCCGGCCGGCCCGTACCAGATCATGTCGTCGTGCCAGGTCTCGGCCAGCCGCTCCGGCGGGCAGTCGTCGACGCCGGTCTCGGCCGCGATCCGGTTCAGGTCCGACAGGTCGTCGATCATGCGGTTGACCAGTTCGATGGTCAGCTTGCCATCGGCCGGGTCCTGCTCGTCGAGGAGGATCCCGTCGTTGGTCCGGGGCCCCGGATGGACGAAGGCGGCCCCGGTCTGGGGCGGCAGCGGATCACACCCGGCCTGCTGCATGATCGACAGCACGTCGCAGAACAGCGCCGTCTCGGCGATGCGCCCGTCGGCGACCCGGCTGAACTCGGCGTAGCGGTGGAAGGTCATCCGCCCGGTCGGCGGGATGCCGAGCCACGGCCGGTCGAACAGGCCGAGCAGGTGGCCCATCTGGCAGACCCAGACCGACCCGCCGCCGTCGATCTCGTTGCTGCCGGCGAGGAACACGTCCGGCCGGCGCTGGATCGGGCCGAAGGCGTCGAGCAGCGGCCCCCAGAACCCGCCGGCCACCGCCTCCGCCCCCTCCAGCTCGCCGAACGGGTCGACGCCGCGCCAGCGGTAGTCGGGCGCCGTCCCGCTCAGCAGGGCCGACACCAGCCCGCCCCGGCTCGGGCTGGCCAGCACGGCATCGATGGCGTGGTTGTTGGCGATGACGACGGCCTTGGCCGCGGCCAGCTCGGACGGCGGACCCATCCGACTACCCCTTGACCGCTCCGGCCCCGAGGCCCTTCACGAGGTGCTTCTGGAACAGGATGATCACGATCACGATCGGCAGCGTGATCGACACCGATGCCGCCGCCGCCTCGGTGATCGTTCGCGAGCTCTCGCCGCCGGTCAGCGACACGATCGCGACCGGGAGGGTCCACTCGGTCGGGGCGAGGACCCGGACGAAGAGGAACTCGTTGTAGGCGAGGAGCAGCGTGAACAGCCCGGTTGCGATGATGGCCGGCGTCATCACCGGCACGATCACCTTGCGGAAGGCCTGGAGTCGGCTGGCGCCGTCCATCATCGCCGCCTCCTCCAGCTCCTTCGGGATGTCCATGAAGAACGAGCGGAACATCCAGATCGTGAACGGCTGGTTGACCGCCACCAGGGCCAGCACGACGACCAGGCGGGTGTCGAGCAGGCGCAGCTCGTCGATCAGCGGGACGTCGATCAGCGGGAAGTCGAAGTTGCCGACCCCGCTCGACTCGAGCCAGTCGTCGATCCTGGTGGCCCCGAAGAAGTAGGGCAGCACGAAGGCCGACCGGGGCAGCGCCCGGAAGCCGAGGGCGATGATCAGGATCACGGCGCCGGAGATGCCGGTGTAGCGAGCCAGGCCGTAGCCGGCCAGCAACCCGATCGACAGCGAGATGATCATCGTCAGGAGCGTGACGACGATGCTGTTGACGAGGAAGTCGTATTCGTCGTTCGTCTCCCAGATCCGGGGGAACAGCCAGAGTGCCCCGAGCAGGGTGACGACCGACGCCAGCCGGAACGCCCAGGCCGGGCGCAACCACCGGCCGGCCAGCGCGAAGGCGGCGGCGATGAGCGCCGTCGCCAGGATGAACAGGCCGACCCGCCACATGTTGGCGTCGTCGGCGTCGAGCCAGAACGAGCGGTAGGCGCTCGCCGTCGTCTCGTAGCCCCAGAGCACCGGCTCCTTGGCCGCAACGTCCCTGGTGAACTTGATCGACGTCTGCACCGTCCAGAGGAACGGCAGCACCGACCAGATGACCAGTACCAGCATCGTGGTGTGGAGCAGCGCCCCCCGCCACCAGGACGACTTGCCGTAGCGCATCGGCTGACTCATGACAGGACCCCGTTCATGTCCGCTCGGCGATCTGGTCTCGGTACGACTGGTAGAGGAACGGGATCAGCACCACCAGGATCCCGATGACGGTCAGTACGGCCAGGGCGTTGCCCTTGCCGACCCGCCCGATGTCGAAGGCGGTGGCGATGCGCACGTTGTAGACCTGCAGCGTGTGGGCCTCGGTGAACCGGTTCCCGGTCCACACGAAGACCTGGTCGTAGATCCGGTACATGTCCATGATCGAGATCAGGCCGACGAACAGCACGAGCGTCCGCAGGTGGGGCAGGGTGACATGCCAGAGCTGGCGCCAGAAGCCGGCGCCGTCGATCGAGGCCGCCTCGACCCGGTCCTGGGGCAGGGTCTGGAGCCCGGCGAAGAACGTGATCATGGCGAAGGGCATGACCGCCCAGACCGCCTGGATCACGATGAGGTAGCGGACGTTGCCCGAGGTGATCTGGAACGGGTCATCGGTGATGACCTCCCAGAGCCAGGCGATCAGGCCGCCCCGGTCGAACAGGTCCCGGTAGACCAGCGAGCCGACGACCGGGGTGACGATGAACGGCATCAGGAGCGCCGCCATGTAGACGCTGCGGATCCGGCGGACCCGATCGAGCAGCAGGGCGACGGCCAGCCCCGACACCATCTGGATCGGGACCACGATGAGGACGAACAGCATCGTCCACCGGAAGGCGGTCCAGAACTCGGCGTCGGTCAGGATGTCGCGGTAGTTCTCGAACCCGATCCACTCGGGGTTCTGGAGATCGCGCAACAACAGGCGATGGAATCCGAGCCAGATCGTGGTCGCCAGCGGGACCACCATCAGCAGCGTCATGACCGCAACGCTCGGGATGGTGAAGTACCAGAAGGTCTTCGGTCTCAACGTTTCCCCCTTCGCTTCGCCGACGGCCGGGCTCCGGGGCGGGCGGTCGCCCGACGCTCACCCCGGAGACCCGTCGACGGTACCGAGGGGGTCCCGACCGGTGCCGGGACCCCCGTTCGGTGTGACTGCTAGCCGAGCAGCCCCTGCTCTTCGGCTTCGGTCAGGTACGCCTCCTCGGCTGCGGCCAGGGCGTCCTCGACGGAGGTGCCGTCGAGAATGGTGACCAGGGCTTCGCCGAGCTTGGCCCTGGCGATGCCGGCGGCCGGGTGGGTCAGGTCGGCGCCGCGACCGTCGACCAGGCTGGTGGCCGCGGCCTCGGCGTCACGAGGACCGTCGGGGTTGGTGACCCCGGTCCGGGTGATGAGACCGAACTCGGCCGCAGCCTCCTGGCTCTCGGCGTCGGTTGCGGCCAGCATGGCCAGGAAGATGGGCTCGATGAGCTCCTCGTCGGTGCCGACCGGGATGCCCCAGCCGTCGATGTAGGCCGGGGCGGCCAGGACGCCGGTGCCGCCGTCGAGCGCCGGGGCGAACTGGATGTCGCCGACGACGGTCGAGGCCTCGGGGTCGTCCATGGCCCCGGCCCGGGAGGCCCAGGTGTGACCGAGGATGGCCTCACCGGTCTGGAACGCGGCCTGGACGTCGTCGGTGCTGTAGGAACCGGCGGCCGTCGGGGCGCAGTTGTCGTGCATGTCCTTGAGGATGTTGGCGGCCTCGATGCCCTCCGGGCTGTTGAAGTTCGGCTCACCGGTGACCGGGTCGATCGGGCTGACGCCGAGCGAGCCGAGGACCGAGTCGAACTCGATCTGCCAGGCCCAACCGGCCGACAGCATGTAGAGGAAGCCGATGTCGTTGCCGGCATCGCGGATCGCCTCGCAGGCCGCGAAGGCCTCCTCGAACGTGGTCGGGACCTCAACGCCGATCTCGGCCAGGGCCGGCTCGTTGTAGAAGAGGTGCATCGTGTTCGACACCATCGGCACGGCGTAGATGTTGCCGTCGACCGAGGCCATGTCCCAGAACGCCTGGTCGATGGCGTCGAGGTCGTACTCGTCGCGGTACTTCTCGACCAGATCGTTGAGCGGCAGCAGCAGACCCTGGTTGCCCAGCTCGCCGATGAAGGCGTTCGAGCCCTGGTAGAGCTCGAAGGTGGGTGAGCCGGTGGCGGCGTCGGCCGTCATCGCGTTGCGGGCTTCCTGCGAGTCGAGGAACTGCAGGTTGAACGTGTAGTTCCCCTCCTCGCAGTCCTCGAGCTCCTCGGCGTACTGGGTGACGATCGGGAACTCCCAACCCATGGCGTCGATCTCGATGACCTCCTCCGGGTTCGGGATCGGACACTCGTCGGAGATGAGCGCGGCTTCGCCACCGGCGTCGCCCCCCTCCTCCATGGCGTCGTCCTCGTCCTCCATTGCGTCGTCGGCCGGTTCCGAGGCCGAGGCCTCGGTCGAGTCGCCGTCCGAGCCGGCGTCGGTGCTCTCGTCGTCGTCGCTGCCGCCGCACGATGCGGCGAGCAGCATCAGGGCCAGGAGGGCGGCCAGAAGCCGCCACGGACCCGTTCTCGTCAGGTTCATTGGTCTCATTCTCCCCGTGTTGGTGAACCGTTGGTTTGCCCCGGTGCGGTGCTCCATGACCGCGCCAGGAGATCTCGCGGCGCGAGATAACCGGCCGCGTCGAGCCCGAAGCCGGCGGCGGCGGCCCGCTCGATGACGTCGTCAGACCAGGTGAGCCGGGTCGGGCCGTCGCCTCCGGTCACGATCGCTGCCCTCGCCTCGCCGGCACCGACGTTGCGGAGGTCCCGCCAGGCCCCTGGCGGGACCGAGACGACCGAGCCGGGGGCCGGTCGCCGACCGACCTCGTGGTCGGCCCCGTTGACCGCGACCTCCCAGTCACCATCGACGAGGAACGCGACCTGGCTGTCGTCGTGGCGGTGCCAACCGGTGCTGGCACCGGGGGCCACGGTCATCCACTCGATCCCGAAACCGTGCGGGCCGGGGATCGGGGTCCTGGTCCTGCGGTCCTCGGTCAGGCCGTGGCCGAGGACCGGCGCCAGCGCCACCCGGTGCTCGCGGCCGAGCGCGCTCGACAGCAGCGCCCGGTCGGACCACTGCAGGTTCGGCTCCCTGAGCGTTCGCTCAGCCAGCTCGGTGTCGTCGTAGCTGTCGATCGTCGAGAGCTGCTCCGGCGACAGCGGGTGCAGCACGTCCTCGGCGGACTGGCCGAGGTGGGCGTCGATCAACTCGTTGCTGCGGCTGAGGAACATCCCGGTCTCGGCCGCCTCCCTGAGGATGCCGGGAGCCCAGATGATGCCACCGGTGTCGTCGCCCCCGAGCACGACGAACAGCCAGCCGTCGTCCGGGCCGACGTTGGTGAAGCCGCGGAAGACCCACGGCGGGGCGCTGAACACGTCGCCGGCGCCGATCTCGAACTCCTGGTCGCCGTGCTCCCCGACCGAGAACCGCCAGCGACCGCCGGTGCAGATGAAGACCTCGGCGGTGTAGTGGAGGTGGGGGTTGTTGACGACCCCGTTCGGCATCGATGCCGCGCCGACGTTGAACCCGTGTGGTTCGGCCAGATTCACGGTCTGCCCGGCGTTCTGGGACACGCCGGGCCCGATCATCGAGTAGCTCGCCTTGCCCTTCGACCGGGCGATGCGAACGTCGACGAAGGCCTCCGTGTCCGCAACGAAGTCGCCGGGCTCGATCACCCGGCCGTCGAGCTCCCCCTCGGACAGCACCACGCTCTGAACCATTCCCAGCACCAAGCGGATCAGGCTATGACTACGAAGTCAGACCGTCAAGCAAGGTCGGACGACGTTCACACAACAGTCGTCAACCGGACGGACCGATCAGCCGGTGTGGAGCAGGATCTGCTTCCAGATGGCCGTGTCGTCGAGCATGACCCACTCCCGGCGCAGGCCCCTCGGGCCCCACTCGGCATGGCTGATGCCCATGACGTGCACCGGCGCCCCCGTCGGCGCTCCGTAGCGGCCCCATCCGTCGTGCGTGCCGTCGAGCGACCAGCGAACGGCGGCCCGTGG
This sequence comes from Acidimicrobiales bacterium, assembly GCA_028285495.1. Lineage (GTDB taxonomy): Bacteria > Actinomycetota > Acidimicrobiia > Acidimicrobiales > SZUA-35 > JAHELU01. The sequence goes on along the minus strand of JANQPB010000024.1, from coordinate 317,316 downwards.
CGGCTCACCCTCGTCGTGGCGGCCGATGCGGTGGTGGATGGTGAACGTGGCCGACGGGAACGCCGAGCGGAGGCCGAGCCAGAAGCGGTCGGCGTCGGTCCAGCCGTGCCCGGTCACCCCACCGGGGAGCTCGAGGTGGGCGGCCCGGTCGTAGCGGTCGACGACGGCCCCGAGGCCGGCGGCCATGATCGCGGTCAGCAGGTCGGCGTAGTCGACGCCGACTCGACCGTCGTCGCCGGCCCCCGTGTAGCGACCGGCGACATCGGTGGCCGGGGCGAAGGGTCGGGTCGCACGCTCGGGACCACCCTCGGCCTCGATCTGGGCGGCGGCGTAGTCGCGGGGGTCGATGCCGAGCTGGGCCACGATCGCACCCTGGTCGCGGATGAGCCACTCGTCGTAGATCTGGTTGTCCTTGGCCGCGCAGTCGGCGATGATCCGGTACACGAACCGGGTGCCGCTGGCCGGACCGTAGGCCCCGTCGCCGAGGTGGGTCGCGGTCGACACGATCCGGTGCGACGAGAGGAACCCCTTCTCCTCGTCGCCGGTCCAGATCACGTCCTCGCCGAGCAGCTGGCGGTCGGGAAACTCGGCCAGGGTGGCCAGCGTGGCCGCGATCACGCCGTCATTGCCGGTGACGACGCCGGCCGGCGAGCGCACGATCACGTCGTCGGCGTAGAACCGGTTGAGGGTGTCGACGCCGCGGTCCTCCCAGATGGTCCTGGTGATCCCGAGGATGTAGTCGGGCAGGTCGGCGAACTCGGGGTCGAATCCTCGCATCCGGCCTACGATGCCGGTCGGAACCGACGGCGGCAACCAGCGGAGGCACCCATGACCAGACAGCTCATCTCCAGCGGCGGTCCGTGGGAGGCCACCGCCGGCTACTCGCGGGCGGTCCGGGTCGACGACCGGGTCGAGGTGGCCGGCACGGTGGCGACGGGGCCGGACGGCACGATCGTCGCCCCCGGCGACGCCTACGAGCAGACCAGGCACATCTTCGCCACGATCGAGCGGGCGCTCGGCGAGGCCGGGGCCACCCTGGCCGACGTGGTCCGGACCCGGGCCTTCATCACCGACCTCGAGCAGGCCGACGGCTTCACCCGGGCCCACGGCGAGCTGTTCGCCGACATCCGCCCCGCCGCCACCCTGGTCGCCGTCTCCGGCCTGCTCGGCGAGGGCTCGGTGATCGAGATCGAGGCCAGCGCCATCGTCGGCCGCGGCACCGGTGGCGGCCCGATCTGAGACCGACCCCGCCTGGAGTGACGAACGACCGGCTCCGGGGCCGCGACTGGGCAGTCCTCCCCACTGAATACGGGTCAAGGCGGTCGTCTTACCCGTGTGGTGAGAACCAGGCGGCTACGACAACGGGACCGGTCCGGGGACCCACACCGGGCTCCGGTCCCGGCCGACCGACCGCTCGCCACGTCCGTCGAGGTGCTTCCCTCCCTCGACCCGGCTGAAGGGGACCGAGGGAATCCCCGGCCGGCACCGTCGGTCCGCCCGGGTGGTCGCCCCCCGGGCGGGCCTCTCGGTCACCTCAGACGGTTCTCGTCGCGGGCCGTGCTCGGTCCGGTGATCGCCCTCGTGATCGCCGACGTCGCCGCCATCGTGATCGGCATCGCCACCTACGGCGAGCTGACCCTCAACACCATCCCCCTGACCGCGCTCACCGTGTGGCTGCTGGCCGTCGGCGGCCACTACCGGCCCGGGTTCCACCTCTCGGTTCTCGACGAGCTGCCGAGCCTGGTGTGGCGGGTGGCCTCGGCGCTCGCCGTCGGCGCCGCCTATCGCGAGCTGGTGACGGGCCAGGACGCACTGACCGCCGACCGGCTCCAGGTCCTCGGCGCCGTCGCTGCGCTCGTCGTCGGCGGACGGGCGGTCGTGTTCGGCGTCCTGCGGGCGGCCAGGCGCCACGGTCTGGCCAGGCGGCGGGGCGTCGTCGTCGCCGACGAGCTGGTCGCCCTCGGCCTGGCCAGGGCCGGCGCCGTCGCCCCCGACGCCGGGCTCGACCTCGTGGCCCGCATCGGGACCGGGGCCGAGCTGGCGGCCATCGAGCCGCCGGTCGAGGTCGTCGTCGCCGACCCGACCTCCATCGATCGCCCCGACCTGGCCCGCCTGCTCCACGAGGCCGACGCCCTCGGCGCCCGCCTCTACCACCTGACCCCCCTGTCGGCCGACCGGGCCACGCGCTCGCTCGACCACATCGGCTGGATGCCGGTCCTGCCGGTCCACTCCGGGCTCCGGGCCCCGACCAGGCCGTTGAAGCGGGCGTTCGACATCGCCGTCGGCGCCGTCCTCCTGGTCGCCGCGCTGCCGCTGATCGCCGTCTGCGCCGCGGTGCTCCGCATCGAGAGCGGGCCAGGGGTGCTGTTCCGCCAGCAGCGGGTCGGGCGGAACGGGGCGACCTTCACCCTGGTCAAGCTGCGGACCATCGTCCCCCGCACCACCGAGGAGAGCGACACCACCTGGTACACCGGCGACGAGGAGACGACCCGCTTCGCCGGCTGGCTCCGGGCCTCGTCGATCGACGAGCTGCCCCAGCTGTGGAACGTGCTCCGGGGCGACATGAGCCTCGTCGGTCCCCGGCCCGAGCGCCCCCACTTCGTCGAGCGGTTCTCGGCCACCGTGCCCGGCTACGAGGATCGCCATCGCGTCCCCGTCGGGTTGACCGGCCTGGCCCAGGTCCACGGCCTACGGGGTGACACCTCGATCACCGAGCGGACCCGGCTCGACAACGCCTACATCGAGTCGTGGTCGCTCGAGCAGGACGTCAAGATCCTGCTCAAGACGATGGGCGCCGTCGCCGGCCGTCGGAGCCCGGGTCCGTGAGCCGACCGGCCAGACGGTGGCGCCGGCTGCGACGGCGCTGGGTCTGGGAGCCCGAGCTGGGCGACCACATCCGGTCGATCTGGGCGGCCCGCTGGTTCGTCCTGCTCGGGTCGCTTGCCGTCGCCGGTGTCGTCTTCGCCTGGCGATCGTCGATGCCCGACCGCTACGAGGCCACCGGCCAGCTGCGGCTGATCGTGCTGGCCGACGGCGACACCAGCCTCGACGAGGGCCGCCTCACCCTGGCCAGCCGGATCTACGCCGAGCTGGCCGAGTCGACGCCGGTGATCGAGGCGGCGCTGGCCCGGAGCGGCACCGGCCTGACCATCGACGACGACGCCTGGGCGATCGAGGTGACCCGCAGCTCGCCACCTGGCTTCCTCGAGGTCGACGGTCGAGCCGAGAGCCCCGATGAGGCCGCCGACCTGGCCGCCAGCATGCTGACCGTGCTGGTCGAGACCGTCGACGACGACCGGCTTGGCCCATCGGCGGCCGGCGCCAACGGCCTGACCATCGTCCCCGAGGTGGTCGAGCGGCCCGAGGTCCCCACCGGGCCCTCGTCGCCCCAGCCATCGCGGGAGGCGGGCATCGCCCTGACCGCGACGCTGATCCTGCTGGCCGGGGGCTCGGTCGGCCTGCGGGCGGCCAGCGGGCGGCTCCCGCTCGACCGGCCGGCCGAGCGGGTCCAGGAGCTGTTCGGGCTGCCGACGGTCGAGCTGACCGGCACCCCGGAGGACCGGACCCGCCTCGCCCTGTTCGCCAGCCGCCGGCTTCGGCGGGCCACCGCCACCGTCGTCATCCAGTGCGGGGGCTGGCCGAACCCGGCCGCCGCCCTCCGGCTGGCCGAGGCGATGTCGGGCGATGGCCGCCGGGCACTCGTCGTCGACGGCGATCCGACCTCGCCGACGCTCGACGCCAAGTTCGGCGTCGGCCGCAGCCCCGGCCTGGCCGAGGTGCTGAGCGGCACGAGCACGCTCCAGGAAGCCGTTCACCCGCTCGGCGACAGCGGCAACCTCTCGCTCCTCACCGTCGGCCGCGGCGACGGTCAGCGGCTGTCGAGCGACCTGACCCGATTCCTCGGCTCCGCCAGGTCGTCCGGGCGATTCGACGCCATCGTCGTGTCGTTGACCTCGGCGGCGATGCCGGACGGCGCCGCGGCCGGCCTCGAGATCGGGCTCGACCGACCGGTCGTGCTCGTCGTCGATCCAACGAGGACGAGTCGGCGGCAGCTCGGCGAGTTGCTGCACGCCTTCGGCGGCTCGGACGAGATCGGCGGCCTCGTGCTGCTGACCAACGAGACGGCGACGATCGAGATCCGTCGCCTGGCCAACCGCTGGAGCCAGCGGGCGGTCGACGGCCACAAGCCGCCGCTGCTCAGCTCACTCCTGTCCCGCTCGGGCCGTCCGTGACCGGGCCGGCGAGCGCAGGGCGTCCGGGGCGGGCATGACCCTGCGGCTGGTGGTGGTCCACGAGCGGTTCACCGAGCTCGGCGGCTCGGAGCACGTGGCCAGGCAGCTCGCCTCGCTCAGCCCCGACAGCCGGGTGTTCGCCCCGATCGTCGACCGCGACCGGTTCCCCGACGACCCGGCCGAGCGCCCGGTGACCGCCAGCCCACTCCAGGCCCTGTATCGCCGGCCGGGGCGCTACGCCCACCTGCTCCCCCTGCTGCCCCTGGCGATGTCGACCGCCGACCTGTCCGACGCCGACGTCGTCGTGACCAGCCACCACGCCTTCGCCAACCGGATTCGGGTGCCGCCGGACATCCCGGTGATCAGCTACACCCACAGCCCGGCCCGATGGATGTGGGATCGGGCCAAGCGGCGGGGCGAGGCCGGTGGCCTGGCCGGGACGGCCGCCCTCACCACCTATGCCGCCTTCGCCCGCCGGGGCGACCGGGCCGCGGCCAATCGGGTCGACGTCCTCGTCGCCAACTCGCAGACCGTTGCCCGTCGGATCCGGCGATGGTGGGGCCGGTCGAGCGTGGTCATCCACCCGCCGGTCGACACCGAGCTCCACACGCCGGCCGAGGCCGAGCGCGACGACGCCTTCCTGGTGGCCGGCCGGCTGGTGCCCTACAAGCGGGTCGAGGTGGCCATCGCCGCGGCCAACCGCTCGGGCCGGCGCCTCGTCGTCGCCGGCGACGGTCGATCCCGGGCCGCCCTCGAGGCGATGGCCGGACCGACCGTCGAGTTCGTCGGCGCGGTGTCCGACGCCGAGCTCCGCCATCTCTACCGGACCTGCAGCGCGCTGCTGTTCCCCGGCGACGAGGACTTCGGCATGGTCCCGGTCGAGGCCCAGGCCTGCGGCATGCCGGTGATCGCGCTCGGCGCCGGCGGCGCGACCGAGACCGTCGTCGACGGCCGGACCGGCGTGCTGGTACCGGCCGGGCGGGCCGATCCGGTCGACGGGTTCATCCGGGCCATGGGCGACCACGACCCGTGCCGCTACGACCCGGCCGTCGTCCGTGCCAACGCCGAGCGGTTCTCGGCCGCACGGTTCCGGCAGCGCTTCGACCGCCTCCTCGGCGAGCACGTGACCGGCTGGTCCGAACCGGCCCGGCCGGTCGGTGGGGACGGATGATGAAGGCCTCGGTCGTCGTGCTCAACCACGACTACGCCCAGTTCCTCGACGCCGCGATCACCAGCGCGCTGACCCAGACCCATCCCGACGTCGAGGTGATCGTGATCGACGACGGCTCGACCGACGACAGCCTCGCGGTGCTCGACGGCTACGGCTCGTCCATCACCGTGCTGGCCCACGAGGTCAACCGCGGCCAGGGGGCGGCCATCAACACCGGGGCGATGGCCGCCAGCGGCGACCTCGTGTGGTTCGTCGACGCCGACGACGCCCTGTTGCCCGAGGCCTGCGCCAGGGCCGTCGCCGCCATCGAGGCCGAGCCACGGCTCGGCAAGTTCCACACGCCGCTCGCCATCGTCGACGGCGAGGGTCGGTGGGCCGGCGCCACCCTGCCGGGCGACCCGACCGGCCTGGCCGACGGCGACCTCGTCGACCACGTCTTCCGCTATCGCAGCCACGGCTGGCCGCCGATGACCGGCAACGCCTTCCCGGCCGAGACCCTCCGCCACATCCTCCCCGTCCCGGAGGACCGCTACCCGAAGGCCGCCGACTCGTTCCTCAACGAGCAGGCCGCGATCTGCGGGCCGGTGGTCAGGTCGTCCGAGCCGCTCGCCGCCTACCGGATCCACGGCGGCAACCAGTTCGCCGGACGACCGCCCGACCTCGAGTGGCTGCGGACGAAGCTGGCCAGGGAGCGCTGCTCACACGCCCACCTCGGGCGGGTCAGCGAGCGCCTCGGCCTCACCGGCTACGACCCCGACCCGGCGGGTCCGATCGACATCGCCCTCCTCGGCTACCGCCTGGCCTCCCTCCGGCTCGATCCCGACGGCCATCCCCGCTTCGGCGATCGCCCCGACCGGCGAGCGGCGCTGGCGACGCGGGGCCTGGTCGCCGCCGTGCGGAGCCCCCACCTGCCACTCGTCGACCGGCTGACCCGGTCGGCCTGGTTCGCCACGATGGCCGCCACCCCGGTCGGTGTGCCCCAGCTGCTGTCCGCCTACCTACCCGATGGACCCCTGCCCCCGATCTGGTCCCGTTGGCGCCGCCGACGGTCGGCCGGTGTGCCGACGCCGCTGGTCGGGGGCGAACGACGAAAGGAACCCCGGTGAACGACCGACCCAGCACGGCGACGGAGCGCGACGACGCCATGGAGCAACAGCCAACCCCGGCCAGCCGGGAGGTCACGATCGTGGTCACCCCGAGGGAGCGATTCGGGCTGGCCGAGGAGTCGCTCGACTCGATCTACCGCCACACCACCCCGCCGTTCGACCTCGTCTACGTCAACGGCGGCGGCCCCCGCTCGCTGCGGCGCCGGTTGGTCGAGCTGGCGGCCGAACGCGGCTTCGAGCTGGTCCAGCGTCCGGAGCACCTCTCCCCGAACCAGGCCCGGAACCTCGGGCTCGAACTGGTCGACACGCCGTACGTCGTGTTCGTCGACAACGACCTGATCGTCACCGACGGATGGCTCGACCGGCTGATCGACTGCGCCGAGGAGACCGGGGCCGCCGTCGTCGGACCGCTCTACTTCGAGGGCGAGCCGGCCGACCGCACGATCCACATGGCCGGTGGCGACTACGCGCTCGAGGGTGAGCCGGGCCGGCGCACGTTCTCGACCGTGCACCGCTTCCAGGGTGAGCCGCTCGGCTCGGTCCCGGCACTCAGCCGGGAACCGGTCGACTTCGTCGAGTTCCACTGCCTCCTGGCCCGGACGGAGATCGTGCGGGAGCTCGGCGGGCTCGACGAGGCGTTCCTGTCGTCTCGGGAACACCTCGACCTCTGCCTGGCCGTGGCCGAGTCCGGCGGCACCGTCTACTTCGAGCCGTCGTCGCAGGTCACCTACCGGACCCCACCGCCGGTCGACCTGGTCGACATCCCGTTCTACGTCCGCCGCTGGAGCGAGGCCTGGAACGAGGCCAGCCTGGCCCACTTCTGTGACAAGTACGGGATCGACCCGTCCTACGGCGATCGCATCGTCGGGATGCGAGCCCGGCGCCAGATCCTGCTGCAGCCGCTGCTTCGCACGACCGATCGGATCCTGCCGAACCCGGTCGACCGGTTCGTGACCCGGGTCGTCGCCCGAAGCGAGCGGGAGCTGAACCGGGCCCTGGTGCGCCGACCCTGAGTCGACGTCGTCCGGCCCGGGCTCGGCGACGAGCGGGCCGGGGGGCGATCGAGCGGGCGGCGACGGGGCGGCGCCCCGTCACGCCATCTCGGCCCCGGTCTGGCCGGGGTGGCGCCGGTGCCGGCTGATGGCCGAGGCCAGGACGTCGAGCAGGCGGTCGGTCGACGTGATGGCGTCGTACCGGTCGACGGCCCGGGCCCGCGATGCTGCGCCCATCCGCTGACGCTCGCCCGGCCGGTCGAGCAGGTGCTCGATGGCGACGGCCAGGTCGTCGTCGCTCGGACCGATCAGCAGGCCGTTGTGCCCGTGGCCCACCATCTCGGGTAGGGCCCCGACCGGCCTGGCGATGACCGGCAGCCCGGCGGTCATGGCCTCGATCACCGCGTTGGGGGCCATGTCGATCTCGCTCGGGAACACGAAGGCGGCGGCCGAGCGGAGCAACGGCCAGAGCCGTGGATCGCCCGGCTGCAGGTCGTCGACGACCCGGACGCCGGGACGGGGGTCGACCTGCTCCGCGGTGACCAGGATCAGCTCGGCCCGGTCGGCGAAGCGCCGCTCGAACACGTCGAGGAGCTTGTCCCCGCCCTTGCGGGCGAGGCTGCGGCCGACGAAGACCAGCCGGGGCCGATCGATCTCCGCCGTCCCCGGCGCCGGCCCGAGCCCGAAGTCGGGTCCGACGATCCCGAACGGCAGGACGTGGAGCTTGGCCGGCTCGATCTCGTAGTCGCCGTCGAGCGAGTCGGCGGCCCAGTGCGAGTTGGCGATCAGCAGCGTGGCCGCGTCGTAGACCCGGCGCTCGAACGGGGCCGTCGCCCGGACGGTGAGCGGGGTGAACCGCGTCGGCCGGCGACCGGGCAGGCGGTAGGCGTTCTGGGCATTGGTGGTGTCGAGGCTGACGACCGTCGGCCACCGCCGCCACCGGCCGGCGCTGAGCAGACCGGCGTTGTGGGTGTAGAGGTGGACGGCGTCGACGCCGTCGAGCAGGCCGTCGAGACGGCGGTGCAGCCACGCGCTCTGGGCCAGCTGCGCCCGGAGCGGTTGGAGGTCGAGGTCGAGCCGCGACAGTCCCGGGACCCGGGCCGCCAGCAGGCGACGGGCACCGGTGGCGGCCGGCACGTCGACGAACGTCGCCTCGACGTCCGGTCGCGCCGCCAGGGCCAGCCGCAGGTGGTGGTGGACGGTCACGTGACCGCCGATGTTCTCGTTGACGAACAGGACCTTCACGACGCCGCGCTCCGGTCGGCCAGGTCATCGATGGCGTCGACGAAGCCGGTCGCGGCCCGGGCCAGCGTGCGCTCGGCGGCGATGCGGTCCCGTCCGGCCCGGCCCTGCTCCCGGCGGCGGCGCGGGTCGGCCAGGAGGTCGGCCACCGCCTCCCGGAGGGCGGAGGCGTCGCCCGGGGTCACGAGGGTCCCGATGCCGGCCAGCGCCTCCGTGGCGCCGCCGTGATCGGTGGCCACGACGGGCAGGCCGATCGACATCGCCTCCAGCACGGCCAGGGGACCGGCCTCGGGCTCGATGCTGGCGCTCACCGCCACCGTCCATCGCCGCATGTGGTCGAGCGGGTCGGTGACGTGGCCCGTCAGCGTGACCCGACCGGCCAGGTCGGCCCGACCCGTCCGCCGCTCGATGGCGGAGACGTGCTCACCGTCCTTGGCGAAGCCCGAGCCGAGCAGGACGACGTCGACGTCGGGCAACCCGGCCATCGCGTCGAGGAACACCAGGTGGCCCTTCCACGGCGTGAGGCTGGCGTTGATCCCGACGATCGGCCGGGTCGAGCCGTCGACCTCCTCGGCGACGGCCACCGCAGCCGGGGCGACCGGCCACGTGGTCCCGTTCGCCACCACCGCCGTGTCCAGCCCGAGCGAGCGGGGGAACGCCGCCGCCGCCTCCGACACCGCCACCGCCGACCGGAGCCCCCGACCGCCGAGCCGGGCCAGCGTCCGCAGGTCGGTCCTGGTGACGACGTCGTGGACGAGCCACGTCGACCGGCCCGACGCCCGGGCCAGGCGAACGGCGGGGAGGGCGAGGAGGCCGTTGACGACGACGACGTCGCTGCTCGCGGTGACCCGCCTGATGATCCGGGCGGCCTGCAGCCACCGGCCGCCCAACCGGGCGGCGCTGACGGCCCGCCGACCGGGCGGGGCCATCAGCTCGGGGATGGTCGTCACCCGGATGCGGCGCTCGACCAGTTGCTCGTGGGTCGGTCCGGCGGGAGCGATCGCCTCGACCGACCAGCCGGCGGCCGCCATCGCCTCGACGTAGCGGATCAGCACCAGCTCGGCGCCGGAGTAGCTGGCGCCGGGCACGATCACGGTCACCCGCCGTCGCCGCTCGCCGGTCGCCGGTGGTCGGCCGGCCGGCATCATCCCGTCGGGAGCGGGACGGCCGGCGGTCATCGAGCGCCCCGCACCAGCTCGGGGATGCCGCTCAGGGTCAGGAGACCCGTGGCCCAGGTCAGCAGCCCGTAGACGATGGCAACGGCGGCGGCCGCCACCGGCCAGGGCAGGACCGCCGCCAGACCGGCGCCGACGAGCAACGGCGGCCCGACGACGAGGGCGAGGCGGACCACGAAACCGAGGTGGGGTCGACCCAGCTCCGGCTGGCGCGTCACCAGGACGGCGAGGCAGGCGAGCACCAGCGCCTCGGTGGCGACGGTCACCGCCGCCGCCCCGTCGAAGCTCCACCGGGGGATCGCCACCAGGTTCAACAGGACGTTGGCCACCAGCCCGGCCAGGGCGACGAGCGAGTACCGGCGGTGGCGGTCCATCGCCGTGAGCACCGTCAGGCCGAGGACCGAGTAGAAGCTCAGGACCTCGCCGAACATGAGCAGGCGGGCGGCGCCGGCCGACGGCCCGAACGCCGATCCGTAGAGCAGCTCGACCAGTGGCCCGGCGAACAGCGTGAACACGACGACGAGCCCGCCACCGAGCAGGGAGAGGAAGGCCGCCGTCCGCAGCACGGTGGCTCGCAGCAATGCCAGGTCGTCCGGCCAGGCGGTGACCAGCACCGTCAGCACGGGGGCCGAGATGCTGAGCGACACGAAGTGCACCACGTCGGCGAACTTGAACGCGATCTCGTAGAGGCCGACGGCGACGAAGTCGTCGAGCTGGGAGAGCATCACCACGTCGATGCGATACGAGAGCGTGGCCAGCGCCAGCCCGATCGACAGCGGCAGGGCCTCGCCGAGCAGCGCTCGCCAGCCGCGGGGCCGCACGGTGTAGCCGATGGCCAGCAGCCGGCGGGCCGGCGGGACCTTCAGGGCGAGGATGACCAGCTCGCCGACGACGGCGGGCACGACGAACCACAGCAGCGTCCCGCCCCGCAGGGCCACCGCCACCACCAGGGCCAGTTGGACCAGCCGTCCGATGAGGCTGGTGACGGCAACGATCTCCATCCGCAGGTTGGCCTGGAGCACGATCTCGTGGGCGTGGGAGATCGTGGCCACCACGACGACCAGCCCCGCCAGTGCCGTCGCCCTGACGACGTCGGTTGGATAGCCGCCGAGCACCGTCACCCCGACGGCCACCGCGTAGCCGACCAGCCCGAGCAACGACCGGAGGGCGATGTAGCGCCCGGCGAAGACCGTCGGCTCGGGTGCGTTCTGCAGGACCCCCCGGAGGGCGACCCGACCGAGCCCGAGGTCGGTCACGACCGTCATCATCCCGAGCAGGCCGAACACGAAGGTGAACTTGCCGAACGTGGCCTGATCGAGGGTGCGGGCGATCACGATCGTCCCCGTCCACCCGGCCACCGCAACGAGCGAGCGGCCGATGAGGAGCGGTCCGGCGTTGCCGAGCCAGCTGACCGACGTTGCCGACGCGGCGTCGGCCGGCGGGGCGCCGCTCACGATGCCAAACCGATCCGGCGATAGGCCTCGATCGTCCGGGCCGCCGTGTCGCCCCAGCTCAGTCGCCCGGCCGCCCGTCGGCCGGCATCGCCGAGGTGTCGCCTGGCGTCGTCGTCCAGCCAGAGCTGGCGCAGCGCCCGCTCGAGCTCGTCGACGTCGGCGGCGATGAGGACGGCCCCGTCGTCGACGACGTCCGGGAGCCCACCGACGGCGGTCGCGACCACCGGGCGACCCCTGGCCATGGCCTCGACCGGCGGCAGGCCGAATCCCTCGTAGCGCGAGATGTAGGCAATGACGGTGGCGGCGTCGACCAACCGGTCCCGATCGGCGTCCGACACCCGGCCGAGGTGGATCGCCCCGTCCGGCACCCGGCAGCGCGGATCGAGGCCACCGGCCAGGACGAGGGGGAGGCCGAGTCGGCGGCACGCCGCGGCGAGCAGCTGACCGTCCTTGCGGGGCTCGATGGTGGCGACCTGGAGCACGAAGCGCTCCGGCAGCCCGAGCTCGTCACGGACGTCGGGGGCGCCGCCGGCCCCGTCGCCGGGCTCCTCGACCGCACCGCCGGCCGGACCGGACGAGCGGTCGGCGACCGATGGCGCCAGCGGCGTGACCGTGGCCGACCGACCGAAATGGTGCTCGATTCGCTCGGCGGTGAAGTTCGACACGGCGATGACCTCGTCCGCCGTCCGGATGGCCCGGGTCAGGAGCAGGCGCTCGCCCATGGCCCGGTAGCGGGAGAAGGCGTCGGGGGTGTCGAACACCGCCAGGTCGTGGACGGTCGTGACGCGGGGCGACCGGCGGCGCAGGGGCAGGTCGACGTCGAGTCCGTGCACCACGTCGGCCGGGCCGACCGAGCGCAACGCCTCGATCGCCCGCCTGGTCCCGGCGGCGACGGGGCGCTCGATCGACTCGACGCCGGCCGGCAGCTCGCCGACCGCGTCCGACTGCACGACGACCGCCAGCTCGGCTCGGCCGCCGAGCTGACGGGTCATGGCGCTCAAGAGGTGGCGTATGTAGGTCTGGACGCCGCTGCCGCCCGGTCGTAGGGCGAGGCCGCAGGCGACGATCCGCGGGGTTCGATCGATGTCAATGCTCCGAGGAGTATCCACAGGTACAGGTCGAGGGGGAAGAGCTCCCGGTAGGTGGCGAGCAGCGCGATCAACGAGCCGAGGACCGTGGCGACGACGCCGACGGCGACGGCCAAGGAGGCGGGACGCACGAACGGGCCGAGCAGGGCGGGGATCGGGCGGGGCCGGTTCACGAGTGCGAGCCCGAGCCGGGCGAGCGCCGCGAGCGCCACCACCCGGCCGAGGACCACCATCGACACGATGCTAGAAACGGCCCCGCTGGTCGTCATGAGCGAGTTGGCCCGTCGAATGCCGGCGGACCTCGACGTCCGCACGGGGCGGCCGGGCGGGACCGGGTTCGGGACCGGGCCTCCGAGGGCGGTCGCGCCCGTCGGCACCGGCGTCGGCGCAGCGGTCGGCGGGCGGTGGGCCGTCGTCGAGCCGTTGGATCCCGGGAGGCTCCACCCCCATCCGTCCGATCGTCGGGTGACGCCGGTCAGTCGTCGTCATCGTCGTCGTCATCGTCGTCGGTGGTCGTCGTCGACGGCTCGGTGGTCGTGGTGGTCGGCTGTGTCGTGGTGGTGGTGGTCGTGGCCGGCCGCGTCGTCGTCGTGGCGGGCTTGGTCGTCGTGGTCGTCGGGCGGCTGGTCGTGGTCGTGGTCGTGGTGACGGTCGTCCCGAGGGTCGTCGGTGGCGACATCGTTGTTGCGGTCGTCGCCGACCCGCCCCCGTCGTCGTCCGTGTCGTCTGGCTGGCCGGCGTCCGCCGGCTGGGTCGAGTCGCCGAACGTGTTGCGGCCGGCGTCGTCGCCGGCCGACCGGGCCGTCGGGCCGGGGCCGGAGGCCTGGCCCGGCCCATCGGCATCGAGCTCGCCCATGGCCCGCTCGTCCACCGCTGCCTCGCCGGTCGACGCCAACGACAGCTCGGCCCCCCGGCTGTCGAAGCGAACCCAGACCGTCGGCATCGTCGGCGACTCGACCATCCAGCGGTCGCCGTCGACCCGCTCCACCCGCCAGTCGCCGATCACCCGCACGGCATCGTCATCGGCGGTCCTGGCGGACAGGTCGAGCAGACCACCGTCGGGCAGGGAGATCCGGTGGTACCCGCCACGGTCCGGATGGAGATCGACCCAGTACCGGTACGACCGGTCCGTCGACCCGTCGTCACCCGGCGTGCCGACGGCGAGGCTGCCGTAGCGATCGAGCAGCCCGGCGTCGTCGAGCCCGGCCAGCGCCGAGGCTGCGGCTCGCTGGGCGTCCACGATCGAGTCGGCCGGCGACGAGCGGGCCATCAGCGCCTCGAGCTCGTCGAGGCGGAACCGGACGTGCACATCGTCGTCGACGGTGGCCATGCCCTGCTCGATCACCCGCTTGGCCGGATAGAGCACGTCGCCCGGCAGGCTGGTCAGCGAGCTGAAGCCGGCGGCCAGGACGAGCGCCCCGCACGCCACGCCCGCTCCGGCCAGGAGCCGTGTCCGCCGCGGGGCCTCGGCCGACGTCGCCCGCAGCGCCGACGGCCGGGTTGGCGTGGCCAGCGGGCGCTCGGCGGCCGCCCGGACGGCGTCGGTGATGACGTCGAGCTGCCGGGCCCGTACCTCGTCCGGGATCGTCAGCTTGCGGCTCCCGGCCCGGAGGCGCTCGCCGAGGTCGTCGATCTCAGCCATGGTCGATGTGCCGGTAGGGACTGAGGGGGTGACGACCGTTGGCCGCATCGAGCAGGTCGCGGAGCCGGCGCTCGGCCCTCGCGGCCGTGGCGTACACCGCCACCCGGCTGAGGCCGAGGATGTGCGCCGTCTGCTCGCCGTCGAGCCCCTCGACGTGCTTGAGGTGCAGGACCGCCCGCTGCTGTGGGGTGAGGCTGCGCAGTGCGTTCTCGAGCAGGGGGTCGAGGCCGAGGTCGTAGAGGTCCTCGTGGTCCACGTCGGGCACGTCGTCTGCGGCGACGGCGGGCCGGCGCGAGCGCTGGCGGACGACGTCGATGCACGTGAAGCGGATGCTGGTGAACAGCCACGCCTCGAGGCTCCGACCCCGGTTCGGTGGGGTGTCGGTGCGGGCCAGCTCGAGGAAGGCCTGCTGGACGGCGTCCTCGGCCTCGTGTCGATCACCGAGCAGCCGGAAGGCGAAGGCGAAGAGCCGGTCGGCCACCAACGCGTAGAGCTCGCTGTAGGCGACGGCGTTCTGGGCGGCGATGCCGGGGACGAGCACGTCGAGCGGGTGGGTGCGGTCGTTGAAGTCCGGGTGGGGCGCCCCGCGCTCGGACGACCGTCGACGCTGGCCAGGCGGGCCGACCGTCTCGCTCATTCGCCTGTCAGCCCTCCCGCCACGCTCGGTGCGGCGAGCCGCCGCACCCAGACGACCGAGCCTACCCGTGCCGCGACGAGCACCGCCGAGGAGGACTACCCAGCAACAGGCAGCCGACCGGGCCCCGACCGACCCGGGCACGCCCGCACCCGAGGGCCGATCGCGGCGGTGACGCGGTCGGCATCGGCCGATCGGGCGGCGACGCGGTCGGCATCGGCCGAGCGGGTGGCGACGCGGTCGGCGTCGGCCGAGCGGGTGGCGGCGTGGACGATCGCCCCGGCGGTGACGGCGAACCCGGCCAGTTGCAGCGGCGACAGGTCCTCCCCGAGGACGAGCCAACCCAGCGCGGCGCCGGTCAGCGGCGCGGCCAGACCGAGCATCGGCGGGACCGGCACGGGCAGGCGGCTGATGCCACGGAACCACAGGGCAAAGGCCAGACCGGTGGCGACGAGGCTGAGATAGGCGAAACCGGCGACGTTCGATGCCGTCAGCGCCGGCGGCGGGCCCTCGACGACGGCGGCGACGAGCACCAGCACGACGCTCGCCGACAGGAGCTGGTAGCCGGTGGCGGCGATGCGGTCGGGCGGGACCGGGAGCCGCTTGGTCGCCACCACGCCGCCGGCGAACGACAGGTTGGCCCCAAGCGCAGCGACCACCCCGACGGCGTCGATGCCGGCCCCGGGGCGGACCACCACCATGGCGACACCGAGTGCTGCGATCGTGCCGACCCCGAGATGGCGCAGCGAGGGCGGCCGCCGACTGACGGCAGCGGTGAGGCCGGCGACGAGGAGCGGCTGGGTGCCGCCGACCGAGGCGGCCACGCCGCCGGGCAGGCGATAGACGGCGACGATCAGCAGCGGGAAGAACGCAGCGAAGTTCAGGGTGGCGAGCAGCGCATGGTGGCCCCACTCGACGCCGTGCGGCCGCCAGCCCGAGCGCCGCCACCCCCACAGTGCGAGCAGGAGCCCGGCCGGGGCGACCCGGAGGGCGGCAACCAGCAACGGCCGGTCGGGGGGCAACGTCTCGGTGACGGTGAGGTAGGTGGTGCCCCACAGGATCGGTGCGGTGAGGGTCAGGAGTGCGGTCTGGACCGGGCGAGCGCTCACGACCTCGGACCTCCGATCGGCTTCGACGTATCTCGACATCCAATATCTTAGTATCAAGATACTGAATGTCGAGTGATTTGGCATCGAGATGTTCGAGGTCGAGTTATCGTGACGTCATGGCAACCGATGAGCGGGCGGACGCCGTCGACCGGATCGTCGACGAGTGGCGGGCCGTCCGCCCCGACCTCGACGTGTCCCCCATGGCCGTCGTCGGGCGGCTCTCCCGCCTGGCCCGCCTGGTCGACCAACGGCTGGCCCAGAACTTCGCGGCCAGCGACATCGAGAGCTGGATCTATGACGTGCTCGCCACCCTCCGGCGGATCGGTCCGCCCCACGAGCTGAGCCCGACCGAGCTGGTGGCCCACACGATGGTCACCACCGGGGCGATGACCAACCGGATCGATCGCCTGATCGAGCGGGGGCTCGTCGAACGCGATCACGATCCCGACGATCGCCGTCGGGTGGTCGTGCGGCTGACCGCCGACGGGCTGGCGCTGGTCGATCGGGTCGCCCCGGGCCACTACGAGGTCGAGCACCAGGTGCTGGCCCCGCTCGACCGCGCCGACCGGGAGGCCCTCGCGGCCACGCTGCGATCGCTGCTGCTCCATCTCGGCGACGAGGCCTGACCCGGCATCCGGCGAGGGGACCGGTCCCCATGTTGCGCTCGACGAGGTCGTCGTAGCGTCCCCACCACTCCCCGACCCCTGATCGGAGGTGGTGTGTGGTGGCGGGATCGTGGTGTGAGGTGGTCCGGGCCGACACCGACGATCTCCGAACCTTCGTCGACCGGGGCGAGTGGTACGGCTCGGCCCTGCGAGGGGTCTTCGACGGGGTGGCGGCGGCCCGGTCGAGGGCGATGGCCCAGCTCGGCGGCACCGGCACGCCGGTGGCCCGGACCGCTCGGCTCGACGGCGGCCACGATCCGCTGGCCGAGCTGATCGCCGAGGCCGGCCTGGCCGACGCCTTCGTCACCGAGGTGGCGGATGCGCTGGCGACGTCGACGGCGTCCGGGTCGGAACCTGGTCTCGTGGCGGCCGATGTGGTCGACGCCGAGCTGGCGGACGTCGGGCTCGACGTCCTCGGCCCCGACCGGCCGATGGCTACCGACCGGGAGCTGCTGGCGGTCTGGCGGGCCAGACGGGAGCTGGGCGACGTGCTCGCCGAGCTCGACGCCGACGTGCCGGACCACCTCCGCTCCCAGGTCGTCGGGCTGGCCGTCGAGGAGTGGCTCGCCTCGATCGACGGCGCCGACCCCCATCGGGTGGCGGCCGTCTCCCACGCGTTGCTGGCCGAGGGTCTGGATCTGCGGGCCGGCCTTGGCAACGGCGCCGACGGCCCGGACGGCGCCGTTGCCACGATGCTGGTGACCCAGGGCGTGCTGTTGCACCCCGGCGATCACGGCGACCTGGTCGACGATCTGGCCAGGCGGTGGGTCGTCACCGGTGACGGGGGCGATTCCCTCGCCCTCGAGGTGCTGGTCGACGCCCTCGACCTCCACCAGACCAACGACGACCTGAACTGGTACGGGGTCGGCGCAGGATCGTGGCACCGGGCCAATCAGCCCTGGGTCCGATATGCGGCGCTGACGCTGCTGGTCGACGGCACGATCCGCGACGACGGCACGATCGGCCAGGCCGGGCAGCGGCTGGTCGACGACGTGCTCGACCGCTACCCGTCGATCGTCGAGCTGGTCGACGACACGTGGCACGATCTCGACCCGGCCGACCGCTACCACTCGACCGCCGACGGACTGGCCTGCCGGGTGTGGCCGACCGAGGGCGTTGTCGCCGTGCTGAGGCGGGCGCTGGCTGCGCCGAACCACGGCCTCACGTGGTCCGAGCACCGTTCGGCCCTCGCGCTCGACGCGCTCGATGCCGAGCTCGGCGGGGCCGCGACGGACCGCGAGTTCGAGCGGCTGATGTCCGATCGTCTCGCCGCCGTCGACGAGCTCGCCGGCGGCGACGCCGAGCTGGTGACCATCATCGACGGGGCGATGGCCCGGGGGCTGTCGGCGACCGAGGCGCTGCGGCTGGCTCGCTTCGGCTCGTCGACCGGGGCGACGAACGATCGGGTCCGCCGGCTCCGGGTGGTGTACCGGACGACGGCCTGGGGCGACCCGGTCGACCCCGTCGATGCCTCGGGCCACGACCACGGCCCGGCCAACGACGTGGCCCGGTCGCTGGCGATCGAGCTGACCGTCCTGCAGTCGATCCAGGACGCTCGCTACGCCGAGGGGCGGCCGCAGCCCGAGGCGCCGCTGACGGCGGTGCAGGTCGATCTGGTCCGCCGCTACGCCGAGATCGGCGCCTGGTTCCACCACTCGTTCGCCTGGGGTTGGCCCGGCGGCGCCGAGGGGGCGGCCCGGTACCTGACCGAGCTGGGGCCCGACGAGATCGACCGGGTCCTGCCGACCGCTCCAGACGGCTTCGCCGAGTTGCTGGCCGAGCTGAGCCGGCCCGAGAACGCGATCGTCTGGGATCTGCTGGCCGGCGCAGCCGACAACGACACGTTCCTCGGACCCGACGGCACGTTCCGACCGGCCGACGGTCGCCGCGTCGCCAGCGGCGACGCCTCGGCGCTGCTCGTGCAGCTGGCCCTGCTGGCGGCCGTCGGACCCCACCAGGGTGAGCTCGACGCCGACGGCGACGGGATCGTGCACGAGGACGAGGTCGCCCGGTGGCTCGATGTGGCGGCCGAGCGGGCCGACGTGCCGCCGGCGCTGATCGACCGGGTGCGGCTCGGGGCCGACCACGGCCTCGGCCGGGACACGTTCGGGTGGGACGAGTTCGCCGAGATCATCGGCTGGATCGGGTTGGCGGCGGCGGTGACGGCCACCGTGGTCTACACCGGCGGGGCGGCGGCTCCGCTGTGGGTCAAGGCCGGGCTGGTCGGGCTGGCCGCGATCGAGGCGGTGGCGTGGCACCGGGCCGACGAGGACTGGGCTGCTGCGCTGGCCGCCGCCGGTGGTGTGGCCGACCTGGCTGCGGCCGCCCGTCTCGCTCGCCGGATGGTCGCCGACGGCGCCACCCCGGCCGAAGCCCTCACCACGCTCCGCACCGCCGGGTTCGACCTCGACGCCGACGCCTTCATCGACCGCGAGCCGATACGAGGGTCGGTCGCCGACGCCAACTTCGCGCAGCACAACGTGGTGCGAGGCAGCAAGGAGTTCTCGGAGGACGGCATCGGTGTCTTCACGGACCTGGTCGGGTACCCGATCCGAACGGTCGACGATCTCGTTGCCGCGATTCGAGCCGGCGATGTCGATCCAGCGGAGATCGTGGTCGACTACGTCGTCCTCGACGGACACCAGCTCATCCTCAACACCCGAACCAGCACGGCGCTGCGCCGGGCCGGCGTGCCCCAGGGCCACTGGATGGGCCGAAATCGAACCGGTCTCGTCGCCTTCGTCGACACCAGGACCGGCGACGAGGTCCTCTACGATGACCTTGCTCGGGGCCAGTTGAAGCGGAACGGGCTGCCGGCCGAGGGGTCACCGACGTTGGGAGTTGATGGTGCGTGAACCCACCCTGATCTGCGACCTGTTCGAGTGGTTGCCGCCATGGGGCGAGTTCCGGGTCCGCCCGGCCTGGTCGGACAACGACTTCGTGGTCAACGTCGACTACGAGACCGGCACCGCCACCGAACCCGGCGACGAGATCCTCACCAAGGTCATCACCTTCGACTTCGCCGTCACCACCATCACCGGGCTCTGGCCTGACCTCCAGAGCCTCCCGCCCGACACGTTCGGCGGCACACGGGTCGACCGAGGCCAGGTCTTCGACCTCGGGTCGACGGCGCTGCTCGACGAGATCGTCAAGCGATTCCGCCACACTGCACCACCGCGGCTCCTGACCGACGACTATCCCGGCTTCGCCCACTACTACGTGCACTTCGAAGACATGAAGAAGACCTTCCAGGCCGTGGCCAACGGCGTGCACATCGGTGACGGACTCCCGCCGGGAGCGTCATGAGTGACCTCGTGGCCGCAAGCAAGTTCCTGAGCTACGTGCTGCGGCACGCACCGGAAGCGCACGACGTCGACATGGACCCCCAGGGCTGGGTCGAGGTCGAGCAACTCCTGGCCAACGCACCTGCGCACCTCGGGCTCGACCGGCGGCGGCTCGACGACGTGGTCGCCGGCAACGACAAGCGCCGGTTCGCCCTCTCCCCGGACGGGCGCCACATCCGGGCCAGCCAGGGACACTCGATCGACGTCGACCTCGAGCTCGAACCGGTCACCCCGCCCGCCATGCTCTATCACGGGACGGCCTCACGGTTCCTCGACGCGATCCGCCGCGACGGGCTCCGTCCCGGCAGCCGCCGGCACGTCCACCTCAGCCCCGACACGACCACGGCACGGGCCGTCGGGTCCCGGCACGGCAAGCCGGTGATCCTGACGGTCGACGCCGCCGCATCACACGCCGTCGGCCACGCCTTCTACCGATCGGCCAATGGGGTCTGGCTGACCGACCACGTGGCCCCCGACCACCTCGCCGAGGCATGAGCTGACGGGCGCCGGGGCGATCACTCGGCCAGGAACCGCTCCAGGTTGGCGGCCGCCCGGACCACCGCGGTCGGGTCGGCGGGGGGACCGTCGGGGCTGAGACGGGTCTGCCCGAGCCACTCGAGCAGGCCGTCGTGGCCGAGCCACTGCTGGGCATTGGCGATGTGGGCCAGGGCGCCGGACAGGAAGTCGCGGGGCACGTCGGGGTGGGGGATGACGCCGGTCAGCCGATTGGCGGCGTCGAGGTCGAGCGAACGATCGGACTCGACCCGGGCGATCAGCGCCGCGCTGAACACCTGCTGACAGGCCCGGACCGTCTGCAGCGTCAGCCGATCCTTGGCGAACACCGGCACCGCCGGTCGCCGCTCCAACCCGTCGGCCGAGCAGTCGACGTGGAGCGAGTCGGGCGGCCGGCTCAGCGTGCCGCCCTCCAGCACCAGCGCGTCCGGCTCGATGCGCTCGACCCGCCCCTGGCGCACGATCCCGTCGGCCACCCGCCGGAGCTGGGTCAGCTCGGCCTCGGTCACCGTGGCGCAGCGGTACATCGTCGGCTCGATCGACGGGTCGATCCGCAGGAAGTGGCCGGCCTCCTCCATGCCGGCGTACACCGCCTCGGCCGAGTCGGCGACGGCCAGCACGTCGAACTGCTCGTTGAGCCGGAAGCCGTCGCCCGGCTGGATGACCGCCCGGTTCAGCAGCCACGAGTCGCGGGGCGTGATCCAGGTGATCTCGGCGGGGTCGACGCCCCGGTCGAGCAGCCACAGCACCGCGTCCATCGCCGTCTTGCCGGCGCCGACGATCACGTAGCCGCCTTCGGGCCGATCGGCCGACGGCAGCCCGTTCGGCGGGATGACCCGAACGCCGTCGGCCACGCCGTAGGCCGGCGGCCGCATCGACGGCACCGTCACGTTCATGTAGGTGGCGTCGACCAGGCGCCGCCCGGCCCGCACCGAGGCCGTGCGCCCGGTCGGGATGCTGGTCACGACGCCGTCGGCGTACACCGAGCGGGCGTGGTGGGTCACCCGACCGGACGGCAGGAAGCGCCGCTGCATGACCTGGTCGAAGTAGGCGCAGACCTCGGCCCCGGAGGCCAGCTCGGACAGCCCGGCGTTCCATCCGACCTCGTCGATCCGGTTCGAGCCGAGCTCGGCCGAGTCGACCCCGTAGAACGACGACGGCTGGTGCAGCCGCACGAACGGGTAGGCGTCGTTCCAGTGACCGCCCGGCTTGTCGTGGCGGTCGACGATGGCCACGGTGGCATCGGTGTGGGTGAGAATGACGTCGGTGAACGCCATGCCCATGGCCCCGGCGCCGATGACGACGTAGTCGGCCTCGATGGCGCCGCGCTCGATGGGGTCGGCTTCGATGGTTGCTTCGGCTCCCGGCATGGGTCAGACGCTAGCCCCGGTTGCCGCCGCCGAGTGCCCGACCGGCGGCCAGGACGCGACGCTCACCGACACCCCGCAGGCAGGTCAACGCATCGACCGGCACCCGACGGCCGGCCAGGGCCAGGAACTTGGCGTCGATCTCGCGGGACGACAGCGGGTCGTGCATCGAGCCCCGCTGACCGTGGACCGTCCGCTCGTCGACCGAGCCGTCGTCGAGCTCGACCCGGAGCGCCCCGCCCATCCGCCAGGCGTAGGTGGCGTCGAACACCGCATCGGCCTCGACCGACACGACCAGCTCCTGGAGACGGGCGATGGCCGGATCGGCGATCCGGTCGGGGTGGTAGGTGGCGGGGTCGGCCGGGTCGGCGACCAGGGCGGCGGCCACGTTCCACTGGGCCGAGTACTGGGCCGCCATCACCGACGTGGTCCCGTCGAGCGTGTTCTGGGTCGCGGCCTTGGTCGGGGCCCTGGCCTCGATGCGGGTGATCCGATCGACGGCCAGGCCATCGGCCCGGAGCTCGAGTGCCGCCTGGATCAGCGGGTGGATGTCGCTGCAGGCCGCCCACGGCTTCACGGTGATCTCGTCGATCATCCACCGGTCCCCCAGCTCGCTGGTCAGCCGCTCGGGATGGGGCTCGGGCCCGAAGGCGTGGCAGAACCCGTAGCGGCCGGCCAGCCCGTCGGCCGCCCCTTCGAAACCCCGGGCCGCCAGCAGGGCCGCCGTCACCCCACCCTCGGCTGCCCGCCCGGCGTGCAGCCGCTTGGCCATCCCGCCCGAGGCTGCGAACTCCATCGTTCCCGAGGCCAGCGACACGGCGATCCCGAAGGCGTGGTTGAGCGTGGCGGCGTCGAGTCCGAGCAGCCGACCGGCCGCTGCGGCGGCGCCGAACACGCCCGACATCGACGTCGGGTGGAACCCGGCCAGCATGTGGGCCGCCGGGCCGACGGCGATGCCGGCCCGGCCCATCGCCTCGTAGCCGACGACGATGGCCTCCAGCAGGTCATGGCCCGAGGCGTCGACGTGCTCGCCGATGGCCAGCGCCGCCGGCACCACGACCGCGCCGGGGTGGCTGATCGCCTCCTCGTGCACGTCGTCGAGCTCGAAGGCGTGGGCGGACGCGCCGTTGGCCAGCGCGGCCAGCGCCGGCGCCGTCGACCGTCCGCCGACCACGGTGCACGGACCGTCGCCGCCGGTGGCGTCGACGTGGGCGATGACGGCCGCCGACCAGGGCTGGCCGGCGCCGTGCACGATGGCCCCGGCGGTGTCGACCAGGCCGTCGACGGCCCTGGCCCGCAGCCGATCGTCGACCGTGGTGTCGACCAGGAAGGCCGCCAGCTCGGCCGTGGCGGAGCGCGTCTGGTCGCGCCCGGGAGCCGTCGTCACGTCGACCCGACGGCGGACCGGAACAGGTCCCGGAGGTGGGCGACGGCGTTCTCGGCGTGCACGTCGGCCGTGCCGCTGGCGTCGACGATCAGTGGCCCGGGGGTGAACCCCCGGCTGGCGACCCCTCGCTGGACCGACTCCATGATCCCGAAGTCCTCGGCCACGGTCGTGTCCCAGTCGAGGTCGATGATCGTCTGCTGCTCGGGGGTCGGCTCGGCACGGTCGAGCCACCACTCGCGGATGAGGAGCGTCCGGTCGACGGCGAGCGGCACCCATCGGAACGTGTTGAGGACCCGACCGGGGTAGCACTGGATCGACGACAGCGGCCACGTGTACCAGGCGCCGTAGCCGTCCTGGTCCGGGGCCCGGTCGTAGCCCGATCGCTCGGCCGCCACCCCCCTGGCGGCGTGGCGGATGGTGGCCCCGCTCGGGGTGATGCGGAACGTCGTCGGATCGATGACACCCCGGGTGAACGCCTTGTGCACGTTGGGGCAGTGGTAGCACTCGTTGTAGTTCTCGACGGCGATCTTCCAGTTGGCCCTGAACTCGTGGGTGCGGCGGGAGGTGAGCACCCGTTCCGGGGCGTCGGGGGCCAGGGCGAGGATCTCGTCGCCGACCGGGCCGATCGTGTCGGCGAGCGAGGGCAGCTCGTCGTCGACCGTGGCGAACAGGAAGCCGCCCGCCGTCTCCACCCGGACCAGAGGGAGGCACAGCTCACCGACCCGTTCGCCCCTGGCGGTCAGCAGCCGACCGTCGAGATCGTAGGTCCAGGCGTGGTAGGGGCAGGTCAGCGAGTGGCGCTCGGTCTCGCCGGGCGGGACGAGCTCGTGACCCCGGTGTTGGCACACGTTGAACAGGCCGCGGATCGTTCCCCGGTCGTTGACGATCAGGATCGGGTCACGCCCGATGGTGGCCGTGAGCACCTTGCCGTGCTCGCCCACCTGCGACCCGTGGCCGACGAGGTGCCACGTCCGAGCGAAGATCGCGTCCTGCTCGGCCTCGAAGACCGTCGGGTCGACATAGGCCGACGCCTCCAGTCCCCACTGCGCTTGCGTTCGCACCACCACCTCCGTTTGGGCTTGTCGATGACGGGTTGCTCATGGCAGGTCGGCGAGCGCCGACACCAGCCGATCCATGTGTTCCTTCACGTTCACGTCGACCCGGAGGAAGCGGTCGTCGAGCCCCCGGAACGACACGCTGCCGTCCTTCACGATCACCCCCCGCTCCAGCAGCCCATCGAAGACCCGGGTCGAGTCGGTGTCGGGGTCGAGGATCTCCACGAGGAAGAAGTTCGACCGGCTGCCGGGCACCATCCGGAACCGGTCGAGGTCCTCGAACCGGTCCTGCACGTAGGCCCGGCTGGCCACGATCGTGTCGACCGTTCGGCGGACGTGCTCGTCGTCGCCGAGGGCGGCGATGGCCCCGTCGATCTGGAGTTGCCCGAGGTTCCACGTCGTCTTGACCGCCAGCAGGGCGTCGACGATCGGCCGGGCCGCCACCCCGAAGCCGATGCGGAGCCCGGCCAGGCCGAACGCCTTGGAGAACGTGCGGAGCACGGCGAGGTGCTCGTAGTCGCGGGCCAGGTGGAGGTGGCCGGGGGTGTCGGAGTAGTGCACGTAGGCCTCGTCGAGCACCACCAGGGCCTGGGGCGCGGCCTCGACGATCCGGCGGACGTCACCCTCGGTCAGCCAGGTCCCCGACGGGCTGTTTGGGTTGGTGACGAACACGATGCGGGTGTCCTCGGTGAGGTGGTCGAGGTAGCCGTCGACGTCGAGGGCCATCGTCGAGCGGTCGGTGGCGGCCTGGGCCAGCACCGGCAGCCGACCCTCGCCCTCGGCGAACAGGTGGTAGATCGGGAAGCAGGGGCCTGGCATCAGGATGCGGCCCCCTTCGGGGGCGAACGCCCGGATGATGAGCGAGATGATCTCGGTCTCGCCGGCGCCGCAGATCACCTCCGCCGGCTCGCATTCCGCGAGCTCCGCGATCGCCTCTCGCAGGGGCTCGGCGGTCCACGACGGGTAGAGGTGGAGCCGATCGAGCGCGGCGGCCACCGCCTCCCTCGCCTTCGGCGAGGGTCCGAACGGGTTCTCGGCCGAGCCGAGCTTGGCGATCTCGGCCGGGTCCAGGCCGTAGCGGGCGGCGACGTGGTCGACGGGGAGGCCGGGAACGTAGTACTCGGGGCTGGCCAGGCCGGCGTGGGCGAACTGCATCGGGGCTCCCTCGGCTGGGACGGTCGGTCGGGTCTGTCGTCAGGCGGTCGTCGGTCGGTCGTCGGTCAGTCGTGATAGATGTCGGCGGCTCGGCGGTTGGCGTGGAAGTCCTCGATCGAGGCCGCGGCGTCGGCCGGCGACTCGGCGACCATGAACGCCAGCAGTGCCTCCAGAAGCGCGGTGGCGGCGACGTTCGACGAGAACGGCAGCGGCGAGTCGTTGGGGACGACGAAGGCGTGACGGGCCAGCGGCACCAGGGGCGAGGCGTGGCTGTCGGTGATGGCGATGACGGGAACGTCGCGGTCGGTGGCGAGTCGGACGGCGTCGACGATCTCCGTCCGGTAGGGGTGGAAGGTCATGGCCACCAGCACGTCGCGCTCGTCCATCCGGGCCACGTCGTCGATGGCGAGCCCGATGACCGGGATGGCGGCCATGTTGTCGACGGCCATGCTGGCGACGTAGGCCATGTTCTCGGCCAGGGGCCGGGCCGTGCCAACGCCGAGCACGTTGGCCCGCCTGGCTTCGTCGATGAGGTCGGCGGCGGCCCGTAGCTCGTCGGCGTCGAGCTCGGCGAAGAGCGTCTCGACGTTGTGGAGCGACGCCTTGGCCAGGTCGGCCAGGAGGGCGCCGTGGCTG
The DNA here is from genome assembly GCA_028285495.1 of Acidimicrobiales bacterium. Lineage (GTDB taxonomy): Bacteria > Actinomycetota > Acidimicrobiia > Acidimicrobiales > SZUA-35 > JAHELU01. Next base: position 291,349 of record JANQPB010000024.1, on the reverse strand, counting down.
CCGCCCTGGCTGATCTCCCGGAGGAACCGGGCCCGGTCGGGGAACGACAGCGTGCCCTCGGCCGCCTGCTGACGGAACGGGTCGCGGAAGTCCTCGTAGCTGTCGAAGCCGACGGCCCTGGCCATGCGGACGAGCGTGTTGGGCTTGACCCCGGCCGCCTCGGCCAGGCCCCGCATCGAGGTGACCGCGATCTCGCCCGGGTTGTCGAGGACGTAGCGGGCGGCCCTGGCGACCTGCGGTGAGAGGCCGTCGAGGGCGGCGGCGAGGGTGGTGAGGATCGGGGTCGGCTCGTCCGGCGGTGGTGCAGCGTCGCGGCTCATGCCAGCAGCTCCGGTTCGAAGGGAAAGGTCGAGAGCCGCTCGGCGCCGGCTCCGCTGATGAGGTACATGTCCTCCAGCTTGACCCCCGGGCCACCCCGATCGGATCCGACGAAGCTCTCGACCGTCAGCACGTTGCCGACCTCCAGCTCGCCGTCATAGCCCTCGCGCTCCCGGTCCTGGCGGTGCACGATCCGGGGATACTCGTCGGTCAGCCCGATGCCGTGGGCCAGGCAGGTGTAGCGGTTGGCCACGAACTCGTCTGGCTGGCGGAAGGCCTTCTCGGTCAGCTCCCCGAAGGTTCGGCCGGGCGCCAACAGCGAGGCGTTGTGGGTGATCTCGTCGTGGGCTCGGCGGTAGCGGTCGCGCTGATCGCTGGTCGGACGGGCGCCGTCCGCAGTCCCGGCCAGCCACGTGCGGGAGATGTCGGCCGAGTATCCCATCGGGCCGACCATGTCGGTGTCGATCGCCACCACGTCACCCGGCTCGATGACCCGGTCGGTGGCCTGCTGGTACCACGGGTTGGTCCGGGGTCCGCTGCACAACATGCGACCGTCGATCCAGTCGCCGTCGTTGGCGACGTTGACGTGGTGGAGGATGGCGAAGAGCTGGTTCTCGGTGATCCCGGCCGGTGACCGGATGGCGGCTCGCGTCGCGTGCAGCCCGGCCTCGGCGACGGCGATCGAGTGCCGAAGGCAGGCGATCTCCTCGGAAGACTTCACGAACTTGGCCCGCTCGATCAACGGCTCGGCGTCGACGACGGTCAGCCCACGGTCGGCCAGGGCCAGCGCCGCCGACGGGTTGATCTGTTCGACCGCGACCCGGGCCGCCGGGCCGACCGCAGCCACCACGTCGGCAACGAACCGGTCGATCCGGCGGCGCTGGTCGAGCCCGCCGTCGAATCCGTTGAGCCCATGGGTCGGTCGGAACTCGTTGATCGCCGGGTGGTCGGTGCCGTAGGCCCCGTGCAGGGTCAGCGCCGCGGCACCGTCGGGCCCGGTCGGCTCGACGAACAGCGTGTAGGTCTGGATGTGCGACTGGTAGGGCAGGTACTCGCGCCAGTCGGCGGCGTAGCGGAGGCTGACCGGGTTGGTCAGCACGGCCAGGTCGACGTGGTGCTCGGTCAGCTGGGCCACGAGCCGACCGAGCCGATGGGTCCGCAACCGGTCGACGTCGACCGGCGGCGGTGCCGGTGCCGATGTCGGCGACGGTGCCGGTGCCGGTGCCGTCGTCACGTCCGGATGCAGGGTCTCCGTCTGCATGGTGTGACGAATGTACCAGCAACGGGTGTCGATGGTACAGTCGTCCGCACTATGGCTCCTCCCCCGCAGCCGGTGCCCGAGTCCGCCCGCGTGGTGATCGTCGGTGGCGGGATCACCGGCGCCAGCCTGCTCTACCACCTGGCCAGGGAGGGGTGGACCGACACGCTCCTGGTCGAGAAGGCCGAGTTGACCTCGGGCTCGACGTGGCACGCAGCCGGTCAGGTCACCCACTCGGTGTCGAGCTACACCCTCGCCGCGTCCCGCCGCTACGCCTGCGAGTTGTACGCCTCGCTCGAGGACGAGACCGGGGTGGCCACCACGTGGCACCCGTGCGGCAGCTTCCGGGTGGCCTACGAGCCGGTCGAGGTCGACTGGCTCCGAGGCCAGCTCGGCCTGGCCGACTACGTCGGCACCGAGATGGAGTGGGTCGACAAGGGCTTCATCGCCGAGCACCACCCGTTCTACGACGTCGAGCACCTGCTCGGGGCCGTCTGGACACCGAACGACGGCCACGTCGACCCGAGCGGGGCCACCAACGCCATGATCGCGGGCGCCCGGGCCGCCGGGGCGACGGTCAGCCGCCGGAACCGGGTGACCGCCATCGACAGACGGGCCGACGGCGCCTTCGCGGTGCACACCGAGGCCGGCACGGTCATGGCCGAGCACGTGGTCAACGCCGCCGGCTGTTATGCCAACGAGGTGGCGGCCATGGTCGGGCTGTCGGTGCCGATGGCCAACGCGCTCCACACCTATCTCGTCACCGAGCCGGTGCCCGAGTTCGCGGCCCTCGACCGGGAGCTGCCGGTCGTGCGCGACGACTACCTGTCCGGTTACGTGCGTCAGGAGCAGGAGGCCGGCCTGATCGGCATCTACGAGCAGGCGGACGCCGAGGCGGCCTGGCCCGAGACGAGCCACCCGACGGGGCCGGACTGGGCGCTCGAGAATCCGTTGTTCCCGGCCGACTACGACCGCATCGGCTTCTGGCTGGCCCGGGCGTTCGAGCGAGTGCCGATCCTCGAGCCCCTCGGCATCAAGCAGGTGATCCGGGGGGCGATCGCCCACACCCCCGACGGCGAGCCGCTGGTCGGGCCGTCCGGCGTGCCCAACTTCTGGCAGCTGGTCGGCGTGCAGGTCGGGATCGCCGACGGGCCGGGGCTCGGGCGGGAGCTGGCCCGGTGGATGGTGCACGGCCAGACCGACCTCTCGCTCCGGGGCTATGACGCTCGCCGCTTCGGGTTCGTGCCGCCGGACGACGCCAGGCGCTACGGCCGGATCAAGGGCTGCGAGGACTACGAGTACCGGCACCAGACCCCGATCCCCGGCCTCGAGCACCCGGCCGAGCGGCCCTACCGGCGGCATCCGCTGATCGAGCGATTCGCCGACCGGGGGGCGGTGTTCACCCAGGTCTACGGGTGGGAGCGGCCGAAGTGGTTCCCCGGCGCGGCGGGGCTGCCACAGGAGGACGTGGTCGCCTACCGCCGCACCGACTGGTTCGAGCCGGTTCGGGAGGAGTGCCGGGCGGTGCGGGAGCGGGTGGCGATCCTCGACTCGACGGCGTTCGCCAAGTTCGACCTCGTCGGGCCGGACGCCGTGGCCGTGCTCGATCGGCTGACCACCAACACGGTGCCGGCGGTCGGCCGGATCGGCCTGTCGTACCTGCTGACCCCGACCGGTCGGATCGAGAGCGAGCTGACGGTGACCAGGCTGGCTGAGGACCACCTCTATCTCGTGTCGGCGGCGGTCGGCGAGGTGAAGGACCGGGAGTTCGTCGAGACCAACTGGCCGCTGGTCGACGGCCGGGGGGCCGACGCCGAGCTGCGGGTGGTGTCGGAGGATCTCGGCGTGGTCACGATCGCCGGGCCGTCGTCTCGGGAGCTGCTGGCCCGCTGCGCCGATGGCGGTGCGGCCGGCCCTGGCGATGGCCAGGGCGGCGACACCGTCGACCTGTCGAACGAGGCCTTTCGCTGGCTGCGGGCTCGACGGCTGCGGGTGGCCGGCGTCGAGGTCCGAGCCCTGCGGGTCGGGTTCGTCGGCGAGCTGGGTTGGGAGCTGCACGCCCCCGTCGCCGATCTGGGTCGGATCTACGACGCGCTCTGGGGCGCCGGACAGGACCTCGGCATCGCCAACGCCGGCAACCACGCGCTCGACTCGCTGCGCATGGAGAAGGGCTATCGCATCTCCCGGGACCTGACGCACGACGTCGGACCGGACGAGGCCGGCCTCGGTCCGTTCGTCAAGACCGACCACCCGGACAAGGGCGACTTCGTCGGCCGCGAGGCGCTGCTGGCCCGGCGGGCGGAGGCGCAGTCGGGGGCCAGGCCCTACCGCTGGGCGCTGGCCTACCTGGCGGTCGACACCGATACCGGTGGCGCCGGCCGGAACGGCGCCGAGGTGCATGGCTCCGACACCGTATACGCCGACGGCCGCCCCGTCGGCCTGGTGACGACTGGGGCCTACGGCTACACGGTCGGCCACGGCCTGGCCTTCGCCTACCTGTCGCCCGAGCACGCGGCACCGGGCACCGAACTGGAGGTCCGGGTGGTCGGCGAGTTCCGCCCGGCCCGGGTGCTCGGCGAACCGGCCTACGACCCGTCGAGCTCGCGTTTGCGGATGTGAGGCGGTACGGGGAGCGTGGTGCGATGACCGACTCGCAGCGGGCGGATCGCCCGATCGTCCGGACCGTCCACCCGCGCTACCGGGCCTACGCCGGGTTCGTGACCACGCCCCGCTATTTCGACGACAGCCCGCAGCAGTTCCTCGAGGTCGCCCCGGCCGGCACGGGGGTGATCCAGCGGGTGCTGCACGTCCCGGGCTACGGCTACGAGCTCGACCAGCGGGCCAGCAACTTCGGACTGCTGACGGAGGCGGCCGAGTGCCTGGCCGAATCGCACTGCCAGGTGATCGGTCAGGTCGGCAGCAACTGGGTCCACTGCCAGGGGACGACCGGTCCGGAGGAGATCGTCGCCTTCTGCGACGAGCTGCGGGACCGGACCGGGGTCGCCTTTCTCATGGCCGGGCAGTGCCTGGTGGACGGGCTGCGGGCCATCGGGGCCGAGACCATCGCCGTGGCCAACGGGTACTACCGGCCCGACTGGTCGGCGGGGATCAACGCCTACCTGGAGGCGGCCGGGTTCGAGATCCGGTGGGCGGGTGACCTGATCGACCAGGGCCTCGTGGCCGACCACGACGAGAAGCTGACCATCGAGGGGGCGACCTACTGGGACTATCCCGACCACCTGATGACGGCAGCTGCGGTCGACGCTGCGGCCAGGGCCCCCGAGGCCGATGCCATCGTCCAGACCGGGGCCGGGTTCCGGATGCTGCAGGTCGTCGATGCCGTCGAGGGCCAGACGGGGAAGCCGCTCGTGGCCTCCGACGTCGCCCTGTACTGGGCCATGCTGCGTGAGCTGGGCTCGACCGCGGCGCCCGGCTACGGCTCGCTGCTCGACTCGCTCCACGCCGGCGCCGCCGGCTCGGGCTCGGGCTCCGGCTCCGGCTCCGGCTCCGGCTCCGGAGCGTCCGCCCCATGACCTCTGCGCCGTACTTCGTTTCCGACCGCCTAAACGCGAAACCCGAGACCTCGGATCACGAGGCCCCATGCCGCATAGACGCGAAACCCAGCGGTCGGACCCACCGGTATCCAGGCCGCATCGACGCAACAGCACGGGCGCGGCGCGGCCCCGACCCCGACCGCATAAACGCGAAAGCCCAAGCACGGCGTGGCCCCGACCCCGACCCCGACCGCATAAACGCGAAAGCCCAAGCACGGCCTGGCCCCGACCCCGACCGCATAAACGCGAAAGCGCAGCCGACGGACCACACCTCAGGCCGCATAGACGCGAAAGCACGGGCACGGCATGGCCCCGACCCCGACCGCATAGACGCGAAAGCGCAGCCGACGGACCACACCTCGGGCCGCATCGACGCAACAGCAGGGGCGCAGGGTGGCGGCGGCTCCGGCCGCATAAACGCGAAAGCGCAGCCGACGGACCACACCTCAGGCCGCATAGACGCGAAAGCACGGGCGCGGCGTGGCGGCGGCTCCGGCCACATCGATGCCAGCGCTGGCGGGAACGGCGCACGTCGCGAGGACCACGTCGACCCCAACGACGGAGCGCAGCGAACCGGCCAGGACCGGGGCGCGCATGAAGCGAACGATCCTCGCCGCCACGGCATCGGTGCGGTTGGCTACTCGATCGGGCGCCAGTTGCTGTACGCCGAACGCTGGCGCCCCGAGAGACCCATGAACAAACCTCGACGCCAGCGCCGCAGCCGCCGGAGCGTGCTCGGTGGCATGCGACCGTACCGGTACCGACCCCGCCCGACCCGGACAACCCACCCCGAGCGCTCGGCCTTCCGCAAGGCGTCGAACACCATGCGATCGGGCCGGCGGGTCAGCATCAACGGCGAGGCCTCCAGCAGCCCCGCCAACTCGGCCGCCGTGAAGACCCGACCGGGCTGGTCGGCCATCACCGGCACCAGCAGGCTGCGGCAGTCCCTCGCCGACGTGTGTTCCCACTCCATGGCAACGAACGTACGCACCCCCGGTGACAACGAATCCCGCCATCAACCAGGCGCATCCCAGCGTTTCGCGTTTAGGCGGCAAGAAACAAACCACCGAAGCTCCCGACGATGACCGACCACCTCGTCCCCCTGGCGACCCGGGCACTGCGCCAACCGATCCTGGCGCTCTGGGCGGTCCCCCGGTCGACGTCGACCGCCTTCGAGTGGATGATGCGGATGCGCAACGACCACACCTGCTTCCATGAGCCCCTCGGCGAGGTCTGGTACCAGGGCGAGACCCCCCTCTGGCCGAGGGCGACACCCGACAGCGTCCGAACCCCCGGCCTCACCTTCGCCTCCCGCTGGGCCGAGCTGCTCGACGCCGCCGAGGCCGGCCCGGTCTTCATCAAGGACTTCGCCCTCTACCTCGACTCGCTCTGGACCGACGAGTTCCTCGCCCACTTCACCCACAGCTTCCTCATCCGGGACCCGCTGGCCAGCATCACGTCGATGCACCGCAGGTGGCCGGACTTCCACGACAAGGAGGTCGGCCTGGTCGAGCAGCGCCAGCTGTTCGATCGGCTCTGGGAACGAGACGGTCACCCGCCACCGGTGATCGACAGCGACGACGTACTGGCCGATCCAGCGACGGTCGTGGAGGCCTGGTGCGAGGCCGTCGACATCCCGTTCATCGCCCAGGCCTTGAGCTGGGAGCCCGGCCCCCGAGACGAGGTCAGCTGGTGGGACGGCGGGTCCTTCCACGAGACCCTGCGCAACTCCAACGGGCTCGAGCCGCAACCGGCCGCACCCCTCTCGCTCGACGATGTCCCACCCCGGGTCGTCGAGGCCCATGCACGGGTCATCGACGACTACCGGTACCTGCACCAGCACCGCCTGAGCCCGACGTGACGACGGGCGACTCGATCGCCGAGGTCGTGGCCAACGACCTCTGCATCGGCTGCGGGCTGTGCGAAGCGGCGACCGGCGGCCGGGTGAGGATGCAGCCGACCACGACCGGCTCGCTCCGACCGAGGCCGCTCGACGGGTTCACCGCCGACGAGGAGCGGGCACTGCTCCGGGCCTGCCCCGGCGTCGTGGCCTCGCCTCGACCCGATCCAGACCAGGACCACGACCCCTACCCCGACCGCGACCCCGCGGCGACCAGCGCCACCGCCGCCGACCCGGTCTGGGGTGCACACCGGTGGATGGGCCTCGCTTGGGCCGCCGATCCCGACGTCCGGTTCCGGGCCGCCACCGGCGGGGTCCTCACGGCCCTGGCCAGCCAGGCCCTGGCCGGTGGCCGGGTCGGCGCCGTCCTGCACGTCGGCCCCGATCCCGACCGGCCCCTCCGCAACCGGTGGGTCCTCAGCACGACCGTCGACGACGTGGTGGCCAACAGCGGCTCGCGTTATGCGCCGACCGCCCCCCTGGCCGGGCTGGCGGCCGCCCTCGACCGGAGCGAGCCGTTCGCCGTCGTCGCCAAGCCATGCGACCTCGGCGCGATCGACCGCTGGGCGGCGGTCGATCCCCGCATCGACCAGTGGTGCCCGATCCGCCTGACCATGGTCTGCGGCGGCCAGTCGCGGGCGACCAAGACGCTCGGTCTGCTCGACCGGCTCGACGTCGCCGCCGACGAGGTCGCCTCCATCGACTACCGGGGCAACGGCAACCCGGGGCCGACCCGGGTGGTCACCACCGGCGGGCGCCACCACGAGGTGACCTACCTGGAGATGTGGGAGGACGAGTCGACCTGGGCGGTCGAGACCCGGTGCAAGTTCTGCCCCGACGCCCTCGGCGAGGCGGCCGACGTGGCCGCGGCCGACGCCTGGCCCGGGGGCGCCCCGACCGGGGAGGACGAGGGCTTCAACGCCATCGTGATCCGGACCCGGGCCGGTTGGGAACTGGTCGACGAGGCGGTGGCGGCCGGTCGGCTGGTGCTCGGCGAGCCGATCGACCCGCGACGCTTCGACGAGCTCCAGCCCCACCAGGTCCGCAAGAAGGAGGCGCTCGCCGCCCGCTACCGAGGCCTCGCCGACGCCGGCGTCGCCCCGATCGCCGCCGACGGCCTCCGGCTCGACGAGCTCGGCCGCCGCCTCACCGACGACCAGGCCATCGGGCAGCGTCGTGGTGCCGCCGATCGGATCCGAGCGATCCGGGCCGCCGCAGACGACGACCGATGCCGACCGGGACCATGAACATCGTCGGCCTCACCGTCTGGGCGGTCGACCTCCCGCATCGAGACCGACGAGGGCTCACGACGCTGCAGGCGACCGCCGCCGTGCACCTGGCCGAGCCGGACCTGGCCGCGCTCGGTGGACCGGTGGCAACCTACCGGGCATGACCGACACGAGTGCGACGACCGGCGAGCGTCCGGCGATCCCCGAGACGATGACGGCGGTGGTGCTCACCGGGCACGGCGGGCCGGACAAGCTGAGCTACCGGACCGACGTTCCGGTGCCGACCCCCGGTGCTGGCGAGGTGCTGGTCCGGGTCCGGGCGTGCGGGCTGAACAACACCGACATCAACACCCGGGTCGGCTGGTACGCCCTCGACGAGGACGACGGCGGCGGCTGGGGCGGCGCCATCCGGTTCCCGCGCATCCAGGGGGCCGACGCCTGCGGTGTGGTGGCGGCGGCCGGACCGGGCGTCGACCTCGACGGGCCGGATGGGCTCGGCGGACGGCGGGTCCTCATCGACCCCTGGTTCCTCGACCCGATCCCCGACCCGGGCCCCGACTCGACCCTGCCGGGCCGGCGGCCGGGCGAACCCGACCGGGACACCGCCCGCTTCTTCGGCTCCGAGGTCGACGGCGGGTTCGCCCAGTACACCGTCGCACCGGTGGCCAACGTCCACCCGATCGACACCGGCCTGTCCGACGCCGAGCTGGCCACCTTCGCCTGCGCCGCGGTGACCGCCGAGCACCTGCTCAGCCGGGCCGCCGTCGGCGACGGCACCGTCGTCGCCATCACCGGAGCATCGGGCGGCGTCGGCACCGCCGCCGTCCAGCTGGCCAAGGCCCGCGGGGCGACCGTGATCGCCATCGCCGCTGCGGCCAAGACCGAGGCGCTCGCGCAGTTGGGGGCCGATGCGGTGGTCGACCGGGACGCACCCGACCTGGCCGACGCCGTCGCCGACGCCTCCCCGACCGGCCGCCTCGATGCCATCGCCGACGTCGTCGGCGGTGCCATGTTCGCCGAGCTCCTGCCCGTCCTCCGCCGAGGAGGCCACTACGCCGCCTCAGGCGCGATCGCCGGCGCCCTGGTCGAGCTCGACCTCCGCATCCTCTACCTCAACGATCTCACCCTGGCTGGAGCGACCGTGTGCCCGCCCGGCACCTTCGCCCGGGTGGTCGCCGCCATCGAGGCCGGCGACCTCCGCCCGGTCCTGGCCGCCACCTATCCGCTGGTCGAGCTGTCGGCGGCGCAGGAGGCGTTCCAGGCCAAGCGCCACGTCGGCAACCTGGTGGTCGAGATCCCCTGAGCGGGTTCGGCGGGGCGGAGCCCTGTGCCTTGGGCCTGACCCCGGGACCTCACCTAGCATCCGGTCATGCACCCGCTCTCCATGATGACCGAGGCCGAGGCCGAGGCGGCCAAGCAGATCCTGCGCGACGCCGGCCATGTCGACGACAGCAGCCGCTTCCACGGCTGCTGCATCCACGAGCCGTCGAAGGACGAGGTGGCGGCCTGGTCGCCCGGCGACGAGGCCGATCGTCGCCTGGAGCTGGTCGTCCGCAACGGCGCCGACGTGTACGAGGCCACCGTCTCGGTGAGCCGCAAGGAGGTCGACCGCTGGGAGCACCAGCCCGGCGTCGTCCCCCGGGTCGGACTGCTCGAGCTCGGTGCGGTGATGGAGACCTGCCGGGCCGACCCCGACTTCCGCGCCGCCCTGGCCAGGCGGGGGCTCGACGTCGAGGGTGCCGGATCCGAGAACGGCAGTGCCCCGACGATCCAGATCGACCCGTGGCCGACCGGCGACTACGGCATCGGCTTCGAGGAGGGTCGCCGGGTCCAGCGGTGCATCGCCTTCCTCCGGCCCGAGCCGACCGACAACGGCTACGCCAGGCCGATCGACGGGATCGTCGTCCACATCGATGTCGACACCCTCGAGGTGCTGCACGTCGAGGACTTCGGCGAGTGGCCGATCCCGACCGAGCGGGGCAACTACGACGTCGCCTCGGTCGAGGCCGACATCGGCCCGATGCGGACCGACCTCCGCCCCGTCGAGATCACCCAGCCGGACGGCGTCAGCTTCACCCTCGACGACAACGAGCTGGCCTGGCAGAAGTGGAAGATGCGGATCGTCATGGACGACACCGAGGGCCTCGTCCTCCACCGCATCAGCTACACCGAGACCGGCCCGGACGGACAGGCGGTCGAGCGGCCGATCATCGACCGGGCGTCGCTGGCCGAGATGATCGTGCCCTACGGCGACACCAGGGCGAGCCAGACGTTCAAGCACGCCCTCGACGCCGGCGAGTTCGGTCTGGGCATGCTGGCCAACTCACTGACCCTGGGCTGCGACTGCCTCGGCGAGATCACCTACCTCGACGCAACCCAGATGCTCGACGACGGCACCGTCTACACGCTGACCAACGCCGTGTGCATCCACGAGGAAGACTTCGGAATCGGCTGGAAGCACACCGACTCGGCCACCGAGACCGTCGAGGTCCGGCGCAGCCGCCGGCTCGTCGTCTCCAGCATCCACACGGTCGGCAACTACGAGTACGGGCTGTTCTGGTACTTCCACCTCGACGGCTCGATCCGCTTCGAGATCAAGCTGACCGGCATCCTCACCACCAGGGGACACGCCGATGGCGACGACCTCACGTTCGCCCGACAGGTGGCCCCCCAGGTGTCGGCCCCGATCCACCAGCACCTGTTCTGCGTTCGCCTCGACATGGCGATCGACGGCAACCGCAACTCGGTGGTCGAGGTCAACACCGAGGCCCTCCCGCCCGGCCCGGACAACCCGCTCGGCACGGCCTTCGCAGCCAGGGAGACCGTGCTCGCCTCCGAGCACCAGGGCATGCGGACGACGAACTCGGCGTCGAGTCGCTACTGGCGGATCCAGAGCGACGAGGTCACCAACCGGCTCGGCAACCCGACCGCCTACCGGCTACTGGCGTCGTCGACCGCCACGATGTTCGCCCACCCCGACTCGCCCCACGGGCAGCGAGGTGGGTTCGCCAACCACAACCTGTGGGTCACGCCGACCGTCGGCACCGAGCGCTACGCCGCCGGCGCCTACCCGACCCAGCGCAACCAGGGCCAGGGCCTGCCCGCCTACACCGCCGGCGACCGGGCGACCACCGACACCGACGTCACCGTGTGGCACACGTTCGGGCTGACCCACGACGTCCGGGTCGAGGACTACCCGATCATGCCGACCGAGTACACCGGCTTCCTGCTGGTCCCCGACGGGTTCTTCGACCGGAACCCGGCCCTCGACGTGCCCCCCTCGCCGGAGCACTGCCACTAGGCCCAGGGGGGGCGGCGGCGCCGGTCCGGTCCTCCCCCCTGGGGCAGGATTGACGGCCAAGCGTGGCGCTCCTAGTGTCGGCCCCAGAGTTGTGGGAGCGCTCCCAGCCGCCGCTCCGCTCGACCGAAGGGGAAGCACATGCACCACCGGATCTCCACACTCGTGCGAGCGCTGATCGCCGCACTCCTGCTGGCCGCAACGGTGGCGGTCGCCGTTCCGTCGGCCGCCGTGCCGATCGCGACGGGCACGATCATCGACGACTTCGAGGACGACGACGCCTCGGACTGGACCTTCTTCGGCGGGAACCTCGCCGGCGGTGGCGGCGGCACCGCCGGCGACCGCCCGAAGGCCGGCGACTACTACCTCAGCACCGGCTGGGGCGGCGAGGGCACGACCAGCGGCTTCTACGGCGGGCTCTTCCGGAACCTCGACGACGGAGCCCAGGTCACCCCGCCGGCCGACCCCTGGTTCAACATCTGGGTCTACAACCAGGGTGACACCACCGTCGATCGCTACACCCTCGAGCTGACCCTGCGGGAGGACACCGACGGCAACGGGTGGACCGACGGCGCCGAGGACTCGATCGGCTACGAGACCACCTTCACGTCCGGCGACTTCGACGACAGCTGGACCCTCGTCAGCGCCCCGCTGTCGGCGTTCTTCGACCGGGGCACCGGCGGCAACGGCGCGTTCGACGGCGATCTCGACGAGGTCGTCATCGTGTTCGGCGGGGTCGAGGGCGGCTCCGGCACGGTGATCGAGGTCGACGTCGACCAGCTGGCCTTCACCAGCGGCGGCCCGGCCGCCTCCGAGCTGGTCGTCTTCGACGACATGGAGCACGGCGACCCGCTCAACAACGGCTGGTTCAGCTTCAACGGCGCGGTCGGTGGTGGCGGCATCGCCCCGAACGACACCGACCTCCCCCCGGCAGACGGCGGTGTGTTCTCGCTGGAGAGCGGCTGGGGCTCGGGCGGCACCGCCGGCTTCTACGGCGGCTTCGGTCGGGGCAATCCGGTCGACATCTCCGGTACCGACCACCTGAACTTCTGGATCAACCCCGACGCCGGCCAGGTGTACACCATCGAGATCAACCTCCAGGATGACGACACCGGCGACGACCTGACCAACCCGACCGATGACGACGACGAGTTCCAGTTCGATTGCGTGGTCTCACCAACGGGCCCGTGCGCCGAGGCCGGCGGCGGCTGGCAGCTCGTGTCGATCCCGCTCGACGACTTCGTCGACGACAACTCCTTCTTCACGGGCGGCAACGGCCTGCTCGACCCGACGGCCACCACCAACGGCGGCAACGGTCGACTGATCAACGTGGTGATGGCGGTCGTCGGTGCCGGCAGCGACGTCAACTTCCGCACCGACGTCTGGACGTTCACCGACGGTCCGGCCCCGTTCGACGGCGGCACCGGCGCCACGATCGTCGACGACTTCGAGAGCGGCCTGCCGACCGGCACCGACGGCGACGGCGTGCCCATCGGCTTCTACACCTTCCAGGGCGCCGGCAGCTCTATCACGCTCGGCAACCCGACGAGCCCGCCTGCGCCCCTGCCCCCCGGCGGCAGCTCGCCCAACTCGGTGCTGCAGCTCGACATCGACGCCTCCTCGTTCGCCGGCATGATCCACGGCTTCGAGAACGCCGGCGTCGACACGTGGACGCCGCAGGACTGGTCGACCAGCGAGGGCATCTCGCTGTGGCTGCACGGCACCGGCTCGGGAACGCCTCTCTTCATCGACATCCTCGACAACCGGAACGGCGGCTCGACCACCGACGACGCCGAGCGCTTCACCGTCGAACTGACCGACGACACCGCCGGCTGGCGGTTCCTCGAGCTGCCCTTCTCCAGCTTCACCCGCAAGGAGGTGGGCAACGGGGCCCCGGCCGACGGCCTCGGCCTGTTCGAGATGCACGGCTGGGCCTTCGGCACGCTCGACACCGGCGGCCTCCGCACCTTCTACATCGACGACGTCGCCCTGTACGGCGAGGCCGAGCCGTCGGCGGTGTCGGTCGGCTTCTCCAGCACGATCGTGCGCATCGCCGAGGGAACGACCGGCGAGGTCGGCGTGCGGCTCAACCGCCCGCTGGGCCCGGACGACCCCGAGCAGGTCACCGTCGACTACCGCACCGAGCCGGCGGCCGCCATCCCCGGCGCCGAGTACACGCCGGCACGCGGCACCCTGACCTTCACCAGGGGCGGGCCGCAGGAGCTGTCCTTCCCGGTCGAGACCTTCGACGACACGAAGTTCGAGGGGTTGGAGCGGATCATCACCCGCCTGACCGACCCGGTCGGGGCCGAGGGCGGCGGCCAGGGCTCGATCCTCATCGAGGACGACGACCCGTACGATCCCGACCTGGTCGACGACTTCGAGACCGGCGCCTTCCTGTGGGACGAGGGCGGGTTCGTCGACGTCGAGGCGGTGCCGGTCACCGACCGGCCCGGCCAGGACACCATCGAGCACGCCATGGCGGTCAGCACCGCCGGCGGCGACGTCGACTACCAGGGGGCCAAGCGCGACGTCGCCGACGACCTGGAGATGCTGCTGCCGTCGCTGACGCCGGCGGCCAAGGGCCACGTCCGGGCGGCCGTCGGGGCCATCCGGCGAGGGCTGTCGTCCGAGGTGTGGCTGACCGGCTCCACCCTCCAGGCCGACCGCGGCCACATCACGTTCAACCGCGACAGGGACGCCGTCAACCGGCTCAGGAACGTCGCCATTCGCGGTCCCCGCGAGGAGGCGGCCCAGGCCGCCATCGACCAGCTGGTGCAGCTGAACATCGACCTGGCGGCACTGACCATCGCGGTGGCCGAGGCCAACGACGCCGCGGTGCCCAAGATCAACTCGGCCAGGCGTCAGCTGGCCAAGGCCGAGGTCGAGCGTGATCGCGGCCGGGCGGCCGACGCCATCGAGGCCGCCCGGCGGGCCTGGCACCGGGCCAACGTCGCCTTCCAACGGCTCGAGCCCGGCGACACCGGCCTCGGTGGGGCCGTTCGCGACTTCGCCATCGGTCAGGACTGGACCGGCAGCGAGACCGTCGACTTCTGGTTCAAGGGGACCGGCAGCGGCGAGGAGGTCACGGTGGTGGTCAAGGACAATCGGGCCCCCGACCCCGGCCCCGACGGCTGGGAGATGGTCTGGAGCGACGAGTTCAACGAGCCGGCCGGGAGCCCGCCGAACCCGGACAACTGGACCTACGAGCTCGGCGACGTCACCCCGGACGGCAAGAACGGCTGGGGCAACGACGAGCTGCAGTACTACACCGACGACCCGGCCAACTCGTCCACCGACGGCGACGGCAACCTGGTGATCACCCTCCGGGAGGCCGACGGCTCGCAGCAGTGCTACTACGGCCCGTGTGAGTTCACCTCGGCCCGGCTGCTGTCGTGGCGCAAGGCCGAGTTCGCCTACGGCCGCATCGAGTCTCGGCTCAAGGTCCCGCAGGGCGCCGGCATCTGGCCGGCGTTCTGGAGCCTCGGTACCGACATCGACCGCAACCCGTGGCCGGCCGCCGGCGAGATCGACGTCATGGAGTTCGTCGGCCGGGTGCCGAACGAGATCTTCGGCACGATCCACGGGCCCGGCTACTCGGGCGGCAACAGCTTCGGTGGGATCTACGACTTCGGCGTCCCGGTGTTCGACGAGTACCACACGTTCACCGTCGAGTGGGAGCCGAACCTGATCACCTGGTACGTCGACGGGATCCAGTACCACCAGGCCACCCCGGCCGACGTGGCCCCGAACCCGTGGGTGTTCGAGAAGCCGTTCTTCCTCCTGCTCAACCTGGCGGTCGGCGGCAACTTCGGCGGCCCGGTCGGACCCGACACCACGTTCCCCCAGTCGTACGCCATCGACTACGTGCGGGTCTACCAGGGCCCCGACACCGCCGAGCGGTTCGAGGCCGGCTTCGTCGACGACATGGACGGCTGGAAGAAGGTCAGCGTCCCGGTCGCCGACTTCGTGCGCAGCGAGCACCAGCCGGTCGGGGCGCCCGACGACGGGCTCGGCCTCGACGAGGTCTGGGGCTACGGCTTCGAGCTGCCCCCGGCCGCCGGCACCTACCTGTTCGACACCGTCGAGAAGGTCCCGGTGCCACCGCCGAGCGAGCTGACGGTGACCACGACCGCCGACAACGGCCCCGGGTCGCTGCGGGAGGCCATCGGCCTGCTCGCCGAGGGCGGCACGATCACGATGGACCCGGCGCTGGCCGGCCAGACGATCACGCTGACCTCCGGCCAGCTCGTCGTCCCCCGGGGGATGACGATCGACGGCTCCGACGCCGCTGGCGTGACCGTCAGCGGCGCCGACGCCTCGCGGGTGTTCGAGATCGACCCGACCGCCGACGTCACGATGACCGACCTGGTCGTCCGCGACGGTGCGTCCGGGCCGAGGGGCGGTGGTGTCCTCAACAACGGCGTGCTGACGCTCGAGCGGGTCACGGTGACCGACAACAGCGAGACCAGCGCCGGACCGGCCAACTTCGAGTTCGGCGGCGGCGGCATCTACAACGCCGCGGGGGCCACGTTGCATCTGGTCGACTCGACGGTCAGCGACAACACCTCGGTCAACCACCCCGGCGGCGGCGTCTACGGCTTCTTCGGGAGCACGATCAACGTCAGCGGCTCCACGATCACCGGCAACCTCGCCGGTGACGTGGCCGGCGGGTTCCGGACGCTCGGCGACGCCGACATCGTCAACTCGACGATCAGCGGCAACACGTCGACCGCGTGGCACGGCGGTGGCATCTTCCACACCGACGGCACGCTGACGGTCACCAACACCACCGTCACCGGCAACATCGCCCCTGCCGGCACGGCCTCGGGGATCGTGGTCGCCACGTTCGGGGCGCCGGCGTCGATGACGCTGACCAACAGCATCGTCGAGGGCAACGACGGGGCCCTCGGGTGTTTCGCCGAGGGCGGGGCCGCAGCCACGATCACCTCGGGCGGCGGCAACATCGACGACGACGGGTCGTGCTTCCTGACGGCGGCCGGCGACCAGCCGACGACCGACGCCCTGCTCGCACCGCTGGGTGACAACGGTGGCCCGACCCCGACCCACCTCCCGGGGGCCGGGAGCCCGGCCATCGACGGGGCGCTGGCCGCCGCCTGCCCGGCCGCCGACCAGCGCGGTGTCGCCCGACCCCAGGGCGGCGGCTGCGACGTCGGCAGCGTCGAGGTCGAGTAGCGGAACGGCCCGAGGCCGGCGGCGTCCCCGAGGTGGCGGGGCGCCGCCGCTCAGGCGTCGACCGGCTGGACGGGTCGGCCGGGACCGGCCGCCACGCCGACGTCGATGCGGGCGATCCGCCCGGTCCTGGCGAACAGCGCTCGACTGGTGAGCCGGTCGAGCGCCGACTCCGCCGACTCGTCGAGCCGTCCGTCCGACCACGTCACCGCCACGCCCGGCTCGTCGGTCAGCCGGTAGACGAACGGCACGCCGCACCAGGTGAAACCGAGCGTCCCGGCGTCGAGCGAGACGCCCTCACCGAGCGGCGCCCACGCCTCGGGCCGGACGAGGAACTCGGCCGGGTCCAGCAGGATCGGGCGGAAGCGCACGCAGCCGTCCTCGACCAACAGGCCGAGCTCGCGCCAGCGCAGGAGCACACCCTCCTTGACTTGGCCGGTCATGCCCGGCTGCTTGGCCCCGCCGCCGGCCGGGGTGTGGGAGTGGGGGTCGGTCGGGAACGTGCCCTGCTCCGTCACCGGCTTCAGGAAGCCGAGTCCCGACCGGATCCGGTGGTAGCGCTCGATCAGCGCCGACACGAGCTGTGGGTCGTCGGCCCGGTCGGCCGCGTCGAGCGCTCGCTCCTGCACCCCGAACAGCACCTTCGACACCATGTGCCAGTAGACCGAGCCGAGACCCTCGTAGCGGTACATCGTCCCCGACCGGCCGGTGAACGAGCGGTGGTCGAACACCGACTCGTAGGCGGCGGCGATCTCGTCGCGCCCCTCGGCGATCACCGGCCCGAGCGTCGGGTCGTCGGCCAGCTCGTCGATGGCGGCGTCGAGCTGTCGCCCCGACCACAGCGCGGGATCGAAGCGGACGACGCCGTCGACGTCGCGGGCGACGATCGCCGGCTCGCCGTCCCGATCCCGGTTGGCGGAGCGGTGGTCGAGCAGCGCCTCGATGGCCGGCCCGACCAGCTCGTCCGGCACCCGGTTCTTGTCGACGAACGGTGGGGGCGGCCGGTTGGGGTAGAGGACGAACGAGCGCTGGTCCGGGCGGTGGAGGTCGCTGGCGAACAGGGCGTCGACGAGACGGCGTGCGTCGGCCGGATCGGTTGCCGGCGAGTCGAGCACGGCGGCCTGTCCCTCCAGCATCTCGGGTAGCGGCGTGATGGCGGCGACCCCGGGCTCGAGCCGGAGGAGCCAGTAGGCGTGCACCAGGCCGTCCGACCGCTCGGCGACCTCCGCCGCGTGATCGAGGTGGGGCCTGGCCATGGCCAGCAGGCGCCGGAGCTCGTCGACCTCCATCGGGACCGCCGCACCGGGGCCGACGTCGTACACGATCGACCGGTAGGCCTCGAACGACCGGCCGCAGTCGTCGAGGAGCGAGCGCCTGGCCTCGTCGCCGTCGGGACCGGTCGGGATCGTCGGCTCGTTGGCCGCGAAGGCGGCGGCCAGGCCGGTCAGCCAGTCCTGCACCGGCCGGCTGAGGCGGACCTGGTCGGGCCCGGCGGCCAGCAGCCGGTCGACGGCGACCAGGTAGTCGCGGAGCTGCAGCAGGGTGACGGTCGAGACGCCGTTGCCGACGAGCGCGTTGTTGGCGTCGTTCCACTCCGGGCGCTGGGTGTTCATCCAGATCCCGGCCCCGGCGACGAGGTTCGACAGCTTGGCCAGCGCCGGGATGACGAGCTTCTCGGCCAGCGTGGCGTGATGCACGCCGCCGCCGGCCGAACCGTCACCTCCCTGGTGATCGCCGGCGGCTGGGACCAGCAGGCCATCGGCGCCGATGCTCGCCGCCCGCCCGTCCGCCCTGGCCTGGCGGGCCTCGTCGAACACCAGGGTCCGTTTCGGGTCGGCCACCAGATCGGCGTAGGGCACGATGCGATAGGGCACATCGGCGAAGGAGTGGGCGGCGGTGTCGAGCTGCGAGGCGAGCAGCCCGGGGTGGAATCGCTCGGTGGTGTCGAGCAGGCGATGGAGGTACACGATCTGGTGGTCGCCCCAGTACCCGAAGTTGCCCCAGCTCCCCTCCTCGGGCCGCTCCCAGTCGATGCCGCGGTCCGTGAGCCGGTAGGGGTTGTGCCCGTCGAGCGTCGAGGCGTTGAGGAACTTGGCCACCACCGACGGGGCATAGCCGGGGAAGCTGTGGACCAGCGCCTCCCAGTTCTGGAAGATGTCGCGCCAGTTGCCCTCGTAGCCGCGAGCCGGACCGCCGTCCGGGTCACGGGCCGGGATGGTGAACCGGTTCCACGGTCGGCTCGGGTCACCGTGACGACGGCTGAAGACCAGCGGCAGGTACTCGCCGACGAGCCGGGTCAGGTCGGCGTCGTCGGCGACGGCGGCGCGCAGCTCGTCGAGCTCGACGACGCGGTCGAGGCCGGCGACTGCGGACCCGAAGCGGTCGACAACGGCCCGGTTCCGGCCGGCGACGAACCGCCCGACGTCGTCGACGCCGACCCGATGATCGTCGAGGAACACCCCGCCCCGCATCGCGTTGAACAGCGTGTTGGCGAAGTGGTGGACGGTGGCTCGGCGATCGGCGGTGGCCTGCAGCCCGTCGGCCGCATCGACGATGGCCAGCAGCTCGCTGGTCGATCGCTCGAGCGCCTGGTCGACGTCGTCCATCAGGTCGTCGGCCTCGGCGAGGCGGTGCCGGAGGGCGGCGACGGCGACATGGTCCTTGGCGACGTCGGCCGCGAGCACCCAGTCGAGCCAGTGCCCCGAACCGACGCTGGTCCCGGTCGAGACGAGGAAGGCGCCCTTGCGACCGGTGACGAGGTGCTCGGGCTCGAGCGACCGGCCGGCCCGGAAGGCCGCCACCTGACGATCCGACAGGGCGACGACGGGCGCATCGAGCCCGTCGGCCCACACGACATTGGCGGTCAGCGCCTCGGCGGGGTCGGCCTTGTCGGAGACGCGGGCCTCCAGCGTGAACAGGGCGAGGCCGGTCTCGGGATCGAGCTCGCTTCGGCGGTAACCGTCGACCAGGGTGCTGGCCGACTGCTGGTCGGCCAGCGCGACCCCGGCCGGGAGCACGTCGACCAGCCCGTCGAGCAACTCGACCTCGACGGGCGGCCGGGCGCCGTCGGCCACGAGCTGGCACCGCCTGGTGAGGCCGAGTTCACCGGCCGGAGCCCAGGTGGCCCGGAACGTCAGGCCGAGGTCGGGATCGTGCTCCTCGAACCGGAGGCGATCGCCGGTGGTCGACTTGGCCAGCGAGCGCCGGCGCCGACCGAGCCGGGCCCACGGGGCGAACGGCTCCCAGACGACCTCGCCCGGCCCGTCCCCGAGCCGACCGGCGGCGGGGTCGACCCGGATGATCGTGAGCGGTCCGGTGATCCCCCCGCTGCGGTGGAGTCGGTCGTCGGTCTCGTAGGGGAACAGTGAGTGCTCGGCGCTGCGCCGCCCGGCGGTCAGGGCGCCGCTGCTCGACACGTACACCCACTGGTCGTCCGGGGCGACGACCGTCATCAGGAACGGGTCGAGCCGGTCGTAGTGGTCGATGCGGTACCACCAGACCCCGTCCTCGTCGACGAACCGCCCCTCGGGGTCGGGAGGACGGGACACGGTCAGCGTCCCGCCTCCGCCCCGCAGGACTCGCGCACGAGCAGCTCGGTCGGCAAGACGACGTGCTCGGGCCCGGCCGCCGAGCCGTCGATCACCGCGTGCAGCAGCCGGGCGGCCCGCTCACCGACCTCGGCCACCGGTTGGACGACCGACGTCAACCTCGGCACCGTCTGGTCGGCTGGCAGCAACCCGTCGAAGCCGACGACGGCGACATCGTCCGGGCAGCTCAGGCCGGCCTCGCGGATGGCCCGGAGGGCGCCGACCGCCATCCGGTCGGAGGCGACGAACACGGCGTCCGGCTCGGAGGCCAGCAGCTCCCTCATCGCCAGCCGACCCGACTCCTCGCTCCAGTCGCCCTCCTGCATGCGGCCATCGATCCCGAGGCCGACCTCGGACAGGCCGTCGAGGAAGCCGTCGCGGCGATCGATCCCGGCGGTGGAGTTGGACGGCGGGGCGATGAGGCCGAGGCGCTCGTAGCCCTGGTCGACGAGGTGACGCGCTGCGGCCACGGCCCCGCCCCGGTTGTCGGCGTCGACCGAGTACCTCGCTCGCCCGTCATCGGGTCGGCCGACCACCACGAAGGGCATGTCGGCCCGGCGGAGGTGCTCGATCACCGGGTCGCCCGTGTGGGTGGCGGTGACGACGACCCCGTCGACCATCCCCGAGTTGACGACCCGGGGGATGATCGAGTGCTCGTCAGACTCCTGGTCGAACAGGAACAGGGCCAGGGTCGTGCCCATCGAGTTGGTCGCGCCGGTCACCCCGAGGATCAGCCGACCGAAGTACGGGTCGTCGAACAGCGTGCTGGCGGCGCTGGCGATGACGAGACCGACGACGCCGGTCCGGTTCGAGGCCAGCGAGCGGGCGGCGGCGTGTGGCCGGTACCCGGTCTCCTGGATGACCTCCTCGACCCGGCGCTTGGCCTCGGCGCTGACGTTCGGCTCGCCGTTGACGACGCGCGACACCGTCGAGCGGGACACGCCGGCCAGGCGACCGATCTCCTCCAGGTTCAAGCGTTGACTCATGAAACGACCGGGTTGGCGTCGCCGCAGCCCCACGCACGGCGCAGGAGCTGGGAGCGCTCCCATCCCCCGAACCCTACGTTCGACCCCGCCACGGGTCAACGCCGACGAGGGGGCCGATCAGCCGGCGGCGTCGTAGGACTCGGCGATCCAGCCGGCCAGGTCGTCGTCGACCTCGTCGACCGAGGTCACGTTGACGCGGTGTGAGCACATCCCGGTGGTCTCGGCCACCCGGTCGGCCGGCGGCGTGACCGGCAGGTTCAGCCCCAGCTGGACCCGCTTCGACGACGGGGCCTGGATCAACAGGAACTGCCTGGCTCGCCGGTAGCTGACGCCCGTCTTCTGCACCACCCGCTCGACGTCGGACCCGAGCCCGTCGGTGATGGCGGCCACCGCGTCGTGGATCGGCAACAGACCGGCCTTCCCGCCGCCGTACTGGGCGGCGAACAGCTCGTCGGTGGACGCCGGTCCCCCGGCCATGGCGTCGCGAACGGTGCGGGCCAGCAGGTTGGCGTTGCCGTGGGTCAGGCCGTGGTCACCCTTGAGCATCGCCACGATCTGGCCGTGCTTCTCGACCCCCGAGGCACGCACGATCTCGGTCCAGTCGTCGACCGATCGGCCGGTCGAGGCCACGATGTTGGCCAGCTGGGTGGCCGCCTGGTCGCTCGGGTTCGCCACGGTTCGCTCCTCGTCTCGCAGTGTGGGCGGGCGGACCCGGTCGGCCGCCGCACCGGCACCGGCCATGGTGCGCCCTCCCCGCCGTCGCCGATTGAACGAAACGCGCACGTCCGGCGCCGGCCGGTCAGGAGGGCTCGGGAACGAACCCCGCCGGGTCGCCGTCCTCGGTCCGGCCGTACACCGCCTGGGCCTCGACGTACTGCGACGGGGTGACCCCGACGTGGCGCTTGAGATCGCGGATCAGGTGGGCCTGGTCACACCAGCCCCACTCGGCGGCGAGGACCGACCATCGGATCTCGCCGTGCACGTCGAGCTCGTGCAGCAGCCGGCGGAGCCGGAGCAGCCGGGCCAGCACCCGGGGGGTCAGCCCGACGACGGCTGCGAACACCCGGGACAGGTGGCCGGGCGACCACCCGACCTCGGCCGCGGCATCGGCGACCGGGGTCGTCGGGTCGCGCTCGACCATGGCGACGATCCGCTCGATCGTCGCCTCCCGCTCCGACAGCGGGCGGGTGGTGGCGATCAGGTGGTCGACGACGAGGTCGACCTTGGCGTCGGGGTCGTCGAGGTCGACCAGGCGGTCACGCAATCCGGTGGCCGCCGGCCATCGCTGTTCCAGGTCGACCACCTCACCCCGGAGCGACCCGGGGTCGACGCCGAGCGCGGCGCCGGCGCCGACCGGGGTGGTGACGATGCCGACGGCGTGGGTCTCGCCGGTCGGCTCGTTGACCATCGGACCGTCGTGGGGACCGATCAGCGAGGTCCGGGCTGCGAGGTGGCGGGCGCCTCGCCCGCCGTCGCCGATCTGCAGGATCGGGTCGCCGAGCACGATGATGGCCACGGTCGATCCGGTCGGTGCGATCCGCTCGCGGACGTAGGGCACGGTGCCGCGGGCGTACCACACCGACTCGACCGCTCGCCCGAGCGGGCCCTCGGGCTCGTGGCGACGGAAGTCGAAGTCGAAGGGCGCGCTCGGGGCCGGATCGGGTGGCGGCATCGACGGCACGGATCCCGGGTCGGTTGCAGCCACGGGCGACGCTACGAGGCGGCCGCCGGCACCTCGTAGGCGCAGGACTCGGCCATGCGCTCGAGGACCGGTGTCCGCACGGCCGCGACCGTGTTGGCGTACGCCGCCCGATCGAGCTCGGCCAGGCCGGTGGCGTGCTCGACCGCGGCGTCGACCACCGCGTCCGGGGCGACCACCTCGTCGAGGAAGCCGGCGTCGACCGCGCCCCGACCGCCGTACAGCCTGGCGTTGGCCACCGAGGCCTGGAGGTGCCGGCGGCTGAGGCGCTCACCGGCGATGGCCAGGGCCCAGTCGGGCAACGTGAGCCCGATCGCCACCTCGTTGAGGCCGACCTTGATGTCGGCGTCCGGCCCGACCCGGTGGTCGCAGCCGAGCAGCAGTAGCGCCCCGGCGGCCACGGCGTGGCCGGTACAGGCGGCGACGACGGGAACGCCGGCCCCGTAGGCGTGGGCGACGAGGCCGCCACCGGCGGCCACCATCTCGCCGACGGCGCCGAGGTCGCCGCTCTGGAACACGTCGAGGTCGAACCCGCCCGAGAAGCGGCCGGGTCGACCGGCGATCACGACGGCGCCGACGCCCTCGTCGGCCTCCGCCTCGCCGAGCATGGCCCGCAGCGCGGCGCTCACCGGCGTCGAGAAGACGTTGGCCTTGCCGTCGTCCATCGTGGCCAGCAGCACCCTGCCCCGCTGCTCGACGGTCAGGCTGTCGGTTCCATCGCTCATGTCGTCGCTCCTCGGCTGCCCGCGACGGCGATCGCCGGTCGGGTGCTCAGCAGATCCTGGCACAGCAGGCCGGCGGTGCGGTGCCGATGCATGTCGTGGTAGTTCTCGTGGTTCAGCGTCTGGATGAAGGCGGCCCGGTTGGGGAAGTGCATCACGAGCACGGCGTCCCAGTCGCCCTGACCGATGAAGTACCGCTCGCCCTCGCCGTAGACCAGGCAGTAGCCGCCGACCTCGGCCGCCGCCGCAGCGAAGGCATCGACGTAGCGGCGGTAGGCCACGGACCCCGGCTCGTCGATCCCGTGCTCGGGCTCGTCCGCTCCGTATTCCGCCTTGACCCGGAACTTCAGGAGGTTCACCTGGGCGATCGGCCCGTCGTACGGGTCGTCGCGGAACGCTCGGAACTGGTCGGCGGTCGGCTGGAACGCTGGCATCACATCTCCTTGGTCGAGTGGTGCGGTGACATGGGAACTTCGGGCAGCCGGTCGGTGCCGTCGACGGCCGCCGGGGGGCGTGCTCGGGCGTCCTCCGGTCAGTCGGGGAGTCGGTCGGGCGCTGGCTCGGTCGGTGCGGAGATGGCGCCGATGGCCAGGGCGGCCCGCCGGCGCAGCTCGGGCGGGTCGACGCCGCTCCGGGCCAGCACCATGAGCCCCTGGAACGACACGGCGAGCTGGGCGGCCGCGGCGGGCGGGTCGACGCCGGCGGCCAGCCGTCCGGCGGCCGCCATCCGCTGGGCCTCGGCGGTGAGACCGGCCTCGATGGTGGCCAGCCCCCTGGCCAGGAGGTCGCCGAGCTCGGGCTCGGCGGTCGGGTGGTCGAGCGCGGTCACCGTCAGCAGGCACCCGACCAGACTCCGCCCGTCGGCCGGTTCGGTCAGGGCGCTGTCGAGGAACGCCCGGATGTTGTCGACCGGGTCGCCGTGGCCGGAGAGGTAGCGGTCGATCCGCCCGCCGATGACCCGATCGAGATACCGCTCGAGGACCGCCCTCGTGAGGCCGCCCTTCGAGCCGTACCGGCGGTAGATCGACGGGGCCTTGAGGTCGAGCTCGGACTCGAGCCGCCGGATGGAGGTGGCCGACCAGCCGTGCCGCCAGAACACCGCCATGGCCCGATCGAGGACCTGCTCGTCGTCGATCTTCGCCGGTCTGGCCATGGGACTTGACTTTAGTAGCGTTCGTTATTTAACGTCAACGTCGCTCGACCACGACGCACCTGGAAACCGGAGGACCCGCCCATGTCCACGATCGATCCGACCCCCCTGACCAAGTCGCACGCCACCGTCGACGGCAAGCGGATGGCCTACCACGAGACCGGTCCGACCGGCTCGAACGACGGCGCCGACACCACCGTCGTCTTCCTCCATGGCAACCCGACCTCCTCCTACCTGTGGCGCAACATCATCCCCCACGTGTCCGACCGGGCTCGCTGCATCGCCCCCGACCTCATCGGTCAGGGCGACTCGGACAAGCTCGACGACACCGGCCCGGACTCGTACACGTTCGTCGAGCACCGCCGCTACCTCGACGGGTTGCTCGACCAGCTCGACCTCGGCGACACCGTCGTGCTCGTCATCCACGACTGGGGCTCGGCCCTCGGCTTCGATTGGGCCAACCGCCACCGCGACCGCACGGCCGGCATCTGCTTCATGGAGTCGATCGTCCAGCCGATGACGTGGGACGCCTGGCCCGAGGCCGCCACCGACATCTTCCGCGGCTTCCGCTCCCCCGCCGGCGAGGACATGATCATCGAGAAGAACCTGTTCGTCGAGGCGGTGCTGCCCGGCTCGATCCTGCGGGACCTCACGGCCGAGGAGCACGACGAGTACCGCCGGCCGTTCGTCGAGCCTCGCCACCGCCGCCCGACGCTCACCTGGCCGCGACAGATCCCGATCGACGGCGAGCCGGCGGACGTGACCGAGATCGTCGAATCGTACGGGCAGTGGCTGGCCGGATCCGATGTGCCGAAGCTGTTCGTCAACGCCGACCCCGGCGCCATCCTCACCGGACCACAGCGCGAGTTCTGCCGGAGCTGGCCGAACCTGACCGAGGTCACGGTGGCCGGGAGCCACTTCATCCAGGAGGACAGCCCCGACGAGATCGGGGCCGCGCTGTCCGACTGGTTGCCGTCCGCCTAGGACACGCCCTAGTCGAACCGATCGGGGCGGTCGCCCTCGCCGACGGCGGGGCTGTCGCCCCGGTCGCCGGCGTCGAGTTGCTCGACCACGGCGTCATCCTCGTCGTCGTACTCGCCGCCGTCGTCGTCGCCCTCACCCGAGAGCCAGCCGATGAGGGCGAAGCCGGCCGGGATCGACATGCCGAAGAACACCCATACGGGCCAGAAGTAACCACCGAAGTCGGTGATGGCCCAGATCGCCGTGCAGATGAGCGCCGGGAAGTACCAGCCCATCAGCCTGGCTGCGAGCCGCCCGGCCTTCGCTCGGGCCGGCAGCGCCGGCGCCGGGTCGGGCGGTTCGGCGAGTGAGGCCACCGGCAGGTCGGTCACCACGGTTCGCAGCTCGGCCTCGGTCCTGGACCGGTAGACGTGGTGGAGTCGATCCTCCAGCTCGCTCCCGGTGATCCGCCCCTCGGCGTAGGCCCGGCGCAGGATGGCGGCGTAGCGCTCCCGGTCGTCGTCCGAGACCCGCAGCAGGCCAGACTCGTCCACGCCCCCAGCGTACCGGAGGCCGCTCAGCCGGGTAGCGGGACCCAGGGTTCGTGGTCGCCGGGCACGAGCGGGAAGCGCTGGGCCGCCCAGTCGACCTTGGCCTGCTCGATCCGCTCGGGATCACTGCTCACGAAGTTCCACCAGATGTGGCGGGGACCGACCGGCTCGCCGCCGAGCACCGCGGCCCGCCCTCGACCGGACAGCGTCGGCGTCGACCCCGGCGTCAGCACCACCAACCGACCCGGCTCGACCGCGTGCCCGTCGAGCGCGACCTCGCCCTCGACGGCGGCGACCGCCCGCTCGGGGTGGTCGGCCGGCACCGGGACCGGCGAGCCGTCGACCAGCTCGATGGAGGCCAGCACCAGCGGCGACGAGGCGACGACCGGCGACTCGTGGCCCCAGCCGTACCCGACGGCGACCCGGACCTCGGAGCCGCCGAACCGCTCGACGGGCGCCCGCTCGGCGGCGACGTGCTGGAAGCTCGGCGCGATCTCCTCGGCCTCGCCCGGCAGGGCCACCCAGGTCTGCAGTCCGAACAGCCGGCTGCTGGCGCCGCGGTCGTCCGGATGGGAGCGCTCGGTGTGGGCGACGCCCGAGCCGGCGGTCATCCAGTTGACGGCACCCGGCTCGATCGTCTGGATGGCGCCGGTCGAGTCCCGGTGGACCAGGCGGCCGTCGAACAGGTAGGTGACGGTCGACAGGCCGATGTGGGGATGGGCGTCGATGGCGACGCCACCGCCGGCGGCGATGTCATCCGGGCCCATGAGGTCGGCGAAGATGAACGGGCCGACCATCCGCCGCAGCCGGAACGGCAGGAGGCGCCGGACCTCGCCGGCACCGACCGGCCGCCGCCTCGGCTCGATCACGAGCTCGACGGCAGGAGAGGCCCCGGCCTCGATCGGGCGAGCCGGACCGGACGTCCGGCCGGAGCCGGCGCCCGGGCCGGCGGCGCCGCCCTCCGGAGTCATCGGGTCGACGCTCACATCACCGGCGAGCCGTACATCTCGCCGAGCGGGTCGGCGATCAGCTCGATCCGCTCGCCGTCCGGCCCCGGGAAGTAGATCGACGTGCCGCCGACCTCGTGGTAGCCGACGCCGAGCTCGTCGAGCCTGACCTTGGCCGTGTCCCACGCCTCCCGCTCGACCGAGATCGCCAGGTGGTGGTGCCCGCCGAGCACCTCGGCGTACGGCCCGAGGTCGAGCCCGGGGAAGTCGAAGAAGGCCAGCGCGTTGCCGTTGCCGATGTCGAAGAAGAAGTGGGTCGACCCCGGGTAGTCACGGTTCTCGAACAGCTCGGTCAGCGGGAACCCGAGCACGTCCTGGTAGAAGCGGATCGTCTGCTCGACGTCGCTCGACAACAGGGCGACGTGGTGAACGCCCCGGGCGGTGGACCGCGGGCGCTCCTCCCGACCCTTCAGATGGGCGGCTCGGAGGGCGTCCCACTCCTCATGACGATCGTGACCGGCCTGCTCGCTCATGGTGACCTCCGGGTTCGGCGTTCCACTCCCTTCAGCCTAGCCCGTCTCGCGATTATTTCCGATCGCAATCATTGGCGGGCAGGGGTCGACCGGGGAGGGAGGCGGCGACGGCGACCGCCTCGCCGGCGACGGCCTCCGCCTCGACCCGGGGCAGGCCGAGCGAGCAGAGCAGCTGCTCGATCACCTCGGCGGCGTAGCCCGGTCCGGCGGACCCGTCGACGAGACGACGGGCGGCGAGGAGGGTGGTGGCGACGACGACATCGACCGCTGCGTCGAGCGACGCCGCCGCGAAGCGGCCGCTGGCCAGCCCGGCCGAGAGGTCGTCTCGCAGGTGGCCGACCATCTCGCCGTCGAGCATCGCTCGCTGGACGGCGTCGAGCCGCAGGACGACCCGGACCGACTCGGGGGCGGCCTCGGACCGCACGAAGGCGAGGGCGGTGATCGTGGCGAAGCGGACGGCAGGATCGGCGTCGGTCACGAGGGCGGCCCCCTCGGCGGCAAAGGCGACGAGCACCTCGGGGACGACGGCGTCGATCAGCTCCTCACGGTCGAGGAAGTAGTTGTAGAACGTGCCGTTGGAGACGCCGGCCCGATCGACCACGTGCCCGACGGTGAAGGCCTCACCCCGCTCGGCGATCACCCGGACCGCGGCGTCGAGCAGCCGGCGCCTGGTCCGCTCCTTCTTCTTGTGGCCCCGTGTCCGGACCGCAGCACCGGTCGGCGCCGACGCGGGCGCCCCACCGTCGTCGCGACTCATGGTCGGCCACCCTATGGCCAAATTGACAACTCTGTCAATATTGGGAACAATCCCAAATATGAACGCGCAACCGGACCCGACGGCCGACGCTCCCGCCCGCCCCCGCCTGACCCTGGCCCACACCACGGTGGCCGTGCGGGATCTCGACACCATGCTCGACTTCTACGGGCGGGTGCTCGGCTTCCAGGTGACCGATCGGGGCTCGCCGGCACCGGACGCCCCAGAGATGGCCTTCATCTCCCAGGACCCGGCCAACCACCACCAGATCGTCTTCATCACCGGCGAGCAACCGCCCGACCACGCCTTCGTGATGGCCGACCATCTCGCCTTCCGCACCGGAAGCCTCGACGACCTCCGGGCCATCGGCGCCAGATTGGCCGAGGCCGGCGTCGACGACGTCATCCCGATCTCACACGGCAACGCCTGGTCCCTCTACTTCACCGACCCCGAGGGCAACGGCCTCGAGTGCTTCGTCGACAGCCCGTTCCACGTGGCCCAGCCCTACGCCGCGGGGCTCGACCTCGACCGCGACGATGCCGAGATCGAGGCGACCACCCGGGAGGCCCTCGGCGACGAGCCCGACTTCCAGCCGCTCGATACCTGGCAGGACGCATTCGCCGAGCGACTCGCCGCCGGCGCCGGCGAGGGCTGAGCGGTGGATCTCGGGATCGCCGGGCGCCGGGCCATCGTCTGCGCCTCCAGCCGGGGGCTTGGCCGGGCCTGCGCGGAGGCCCTGGCTCGGGAGGGCGTCCATCCGGTCATCAACGGTCGTGACGCCGACGTGCTGAAGGCCACCCGCGACGAGCTGGCGGAGCGTCACGGCGTCGAGGTCGACCTGGTGGCCGGCGACATCGGCGATCCGGCCACCCGCCAGGCCCTGCTCGCCGCCTGCCCCGAGCCCGACATCCTCGTCACCAACAACAGCGGCCCGCCGCCCGGCCGCTTCGCCCGGTGGGAGCGCGACGACTGGGTGGCCGCCATCGACGCCAACATGCTGGCCCCGCTGGCCATGATCCGGCTGGCCATCGACGGGATGGCCGATCGCCGCTTCGGGAGGATCGTCAACATCACCTCCGCCATGGTCACCACCCCACGGGCGCCGATGGGGCTCTCGACGGGGGCCAGGGCCGGGCTGACCTCGGTGACCAAGGCGCTGTCGAGGGAGGTGGCCTCGGCCAACGTCACGCTCAACAACCTCCTGCCCGAGCGGATCGACACCGGCCGCCAGCGGCAGATGGCCGAGCTGCACTCGCGGCGGTCCGGGATCACGATCGAAGAGGCCTACGAGCACATGGCGTCGACGATCGCCGCCGGCCGACTCGGCCGGCCCGATGAGGTCGGCGACGCCTGTGCCTACCTGTGCAGCGCCCAGGCCGGCTTCATCTCCGGCCAGAACCTGCACCTCGACGGCGGCTCCTACCCCGGGGTGATCTGATGGCCGCTCCCGACCGGACCGGGCAGCGGAGCGGCGTCCCGACCGGCGTCGACCTGGAGGTGCCGTTCCTGATCGTCGGGGCCGGCCCGGTCGGCCTCACCGCAGCCCGGCTGCTGACCCAGCGAGGCCACCGCTGCCTCGTGGTCGAGCGACGGGACGGGCCACGTCGCCACCCCGCGGCCCACGTGGTCAACGCCCGCACCCTCGAGATCTTCCGCCAGGCCGAGCTCGACCTCGACGCCATCGACGCCGTGGCCCAGGATCCGGCCGACGCCGGCCACGTCAACTACGTGACCCGACTGGGGGGAGAGCTCATCGGCCGGCTCCCGTTCGAGCGCCAGGGCGACGAGTGCCTCGCCGACACACCGACCCCGCTCCGCAACATCTCCCAGCACCACCTGGAGCCCCTGCTGGCCGAGGCGGTGGCGGCCGAGCCGCTGAGCGACCTCCGCTACCGGACCGAGTGGCGGTCGAGCGAGCAGGACGACGACGGCGTCACCTCGGCGATCGCAACCGTCCACGACGAGGGTGACGAGGGTGGCGACGGCAACGCCGAGGCCGATGGCGAGACGTTCCGGGTCCGCAGCCGGTGGGTCCTGGCGGCCGACGGTGCCGGCAGTCGGGTCAGGGCTGCGTGCGGCATCGACATGGTCGGCCCGCCGGCCCTGCAGAGCTTCATCGCCATCCATCTCGGCGGCGACCTGCGGCCGGTGATCGGCGAGCACACCGGCGTGCTCCACTTCGTGATGGACCCGGCGGTGACCGGCACGTTCATCGCCCACGACCTGGCCAGCGAGTGGGTGCTGATGGTCGGCTTCGACCCGACGACCGAGACCGTCGACGACTACCGGCCCGAGCGCTGCCGCCGGATCGTCGACGACGCCATCGAGTCGACCGCGCTCGGGCGCCTGCCGGACGACGCGATCGAGATCAGGGGCGTCGGCTCCTGGCACATGAGCGCCCAGGTCGCCGACCGGCTCCGGGCCGATCGGGTCTTCCTGGTCGGCGACGCCGCCCACCGCTTCCCACCGACGGGTGGCCTCGGGCTCAACACCGGCGTGGCCGACGCCCACAACCTGGCGTGGAAGCTCGATGCGATCGAGCGGGGCTGGGGCGACGCGACGCTGCTCGACACCTACCAGATCGAGCGCCACCCGGTGGCCGGGCTGAACTGCGAGCAGAGCACGACTAACGCCTTCAAGATCGTCTCGCTGATCGAGGCGCTCGGCCTGCGGGACGGCCAGACGACCGAGCGGCTGCTGGCCACGCTGGCCGATCCCGCCAACCGGCCGGCGATCGACGCCGCCGTCGCCGACCAGCGCCCCCACTTCGACATGCTCGGGCTGCAGCTCGGCCACGTCTACGCCGCTGGCGCCATCGACCCCGACCACGACGACGAGCCACCGACGATGGACGACCCCTCACACTTCGATCCCCACGGCGAGGTCGGCGGCCGCCTGCCCCACGGCTGGACCGGCGACGGTGGGTCGACCCTCGACCTGATCAGGACGGGTGGGTTGACCCTGCTCACCGTTGGCGACGACGAGGGCTGGGGCGAGGCCGTCGCCGGCGCCCTGGCGGTCACCCCGGCCGCCGTCCCGGTCCGACACGTCCGCCTCGGCGTCGACGCCACGGTCGCCGACGACTGGCTCGTGCGCTGCCGGCTGGAGACCGGCGGTGCGCTGCTCGTCCGACCGGATCAGCACATCGCATGGCGGGCCGACCGGTGGGGGCGGCGTTCGCCCCGAGCCCGGCCGCGCTGGCCCGAGCCATCGCCTGCGTGGTCGACCTCCGGCCGCAGGCGGCGTCGACCGAGGCCACCTAGCGAATGGCGGTCTCGTCGGCGTCGAGCACACCACCCGCCGAGCCGGTGGTCGGGTGCGGGACGGCCGGCGGCGCCGGCACCGAGCGGTCCGTGTCGGGCCTGGCGTCGAGCCAGGCGGTCAGCTCATCGGCCGGCATCGGTGGGGCGAACCAGAAGCCCTGGCCGAGATCGCAACCGAGGCCGAGCAGCCGGGGTTGGTCCTCGGGGTCCTCGACGCCCTCGGCCACGACGGTCAGCCCGAGCATGTGCCCGAGGCGGATGCTGTACTCGACGATGGCCGAGCCCTCGGGGTGCGAGAGGTCGCCGACGAACTCGCGGTCGATCTTGATCTCGTTGACCGGCAGCGAGCGCAGCACCGCGAGCGACGAGTAGCCGGTGCCGAAGTCGTCGATGGAGAACCGGACCCCCTGGGACCGGAGGCGGCCGAGGACGTCCCGGGCGCCGTCGGGGTCGGCGGCGATGGTCGTCTCGGTGACCTCGAGCACCAGCCGCTCGGCCGGGACGCCGTTGCGAGCCAGTCCGGACTCGATCACATCGGTCAGTGCGGCGTCGTGCAGGCCCCGGGCCGACACGTTGACCGCCAGGTGCAGGTCTCGCCCGTCGGCCAGCCATCGGCCGAGCTGGGCCAGGGACTGCTCAAGCACGATGCTGGTGAGCCGGTTCATCATCCCGCTCCGCTCGGCCAGGGGCACGAAGTCGGCCGGTGGCAGCAGGCCGAGCTCGGGGTGGTCCCACCGGACCAGGGCCTCGACGCCACAGACCCGGTCGGCCCTCAGGTCGAGCTTCGGCTGGTAGTGGACGACCAGCTCCTCGTCCATGCGCCGACGGAGATCGCCGACCAGGGCCAGCTGCTGGGGGCTGTGGTGATCGTGGGTCGGATCGTAGAGCGCGGCGCCGACGCCGGTCCGCTTGGCCAGGTACATCGCGATGTCCGCCCGCTGCAGCAGGGTGGCGAGATCCGTCCCGTGCTCCGGGGCCATGGCCACGCCGATGCTGGCGCCGACGTCGAGTTGGAGGCCCTCGATCTCGAACGGCTCCTCGATCACCTCGACCACCCGCCCGGCGACCACCAGGGCGGCCTCGGCGTCGACCATCCCGGTGAGCACGAGCGCGAACTCGTCACCGCCGAGACGGGCGACGAGGTCGTGGGCCCGCAGGGTCTCCTGGAGCCGTCGACCGACCTCGATCAACAGGAGGTCACCCGTGTGGTGGCCGAGGGTGTCGTTGACGTCCTTGAACCGGTCGAGGTCGATGAGGGCGATCGCCAAGGGGTGGGTGCCGTGACGCTGCAGGATCCCGTCGAGCTCCTCGGCGAACAGGGTGCGGTTCGGCAGCCCGGTGAGGGCGTCGTGGCGGGCCTGCTGCTCGTTCTCGTCCGCCCGGCGTTGCAGCTCGGAGGAGGCGTCGGCCACGAGCCGGAACAGCAGGGCGTAGAGGGCGAGGCAGGCCAGCGCCAGGGCCAGGTAGAGCCGCCTGGTCTCGGCTGCGATCGTCTCGGCGATCGGACCGTAGGGAATCGAGGTGCGGAGGACGCCGGACGTCTCGGCGCTGGCGCTCGACCCGAAGCGGACCGGCTGGTACACCTGCACGACCCGGCCGTGACGGCGGAGCAGGGGGTCGGCGTCGGTGTCGGCGGTGAGGTCGACGACGATGGCCAGTGCCTCGCCGGCCTCGGCCCGTCGCACCTCGGTCGAGACGGTGGAGCTCGTTCCGATGTCGGTGGTGTCGGTGGCGAACACCACGGTGCGATCGAGGTTCCACAGCACGACGTCGACCACGTCGATCCTGGCGAAGTCGGACCGCAGCGCCAGCTCGAGCGAGCGGACCCGCTGGCTGGTCAGGCCGTTCTTGAGCTCGCTCGGCCCGATCGCGTTCTGGAGCCCGAGCCGCGAGACGACCTCGGCCTCGCCGATGGCACCGTCGAGCACCTGGCGCTCGACCGACGTGCGCAGCAGCTGTCCGATGACGATGCCGATGAGGGCGATGGCGACGAGCGCCGTGAGCCCGAACTTCTGGAGCAGGCTCCGATTGCGGATCGACCGCCAGGCGTTGCCCACCATGATCAGCGATCGGGCGGCGATCCCCGGCCGGCGCTCATCCCTCTGCTGCGTCGCCGCCGTCGTCGGCGGCGATGCTGGTGTCGAGCTCGCCGGCGGCCAGCTGGCGACGGATGTACTCGAGCTCGTCGGCGACATCGGCCGGGACGTCGGCCTCGTGGAACGGGGCAAAGGTCACGCCACCGTTGGCTGCGTCGAGCACGAACCCGCCGCCCTCGACGTCGGCCGAGGCCATCGCCGCGATCGTGAGGAAGACGCCGAGGTCGACCCGCTTGATGGCCGAGGTGACGATGCGGTCGGCGTGGACCTCGGCCCCGCCGGCGAAGGTCGTGAAGTACTCGTCCTGGTCGACGCCGATCACGGAGGCGCCGCTCGCGGCGGCCGTGCGGATGGCCCTGGCCCCGCTCTCACCCGCCGCCCCGAAGACCACGTCGGCGCCGGCCCCGACGAACGTCGCCGCCTGGTCGGCACCGGCCGGACCGTCGACGAAGCTGTCGAGGTGACGGCGGAGCACGACGACGCCGGGGCGGGTCAGCTCGGCCCCGGCCTCGAAGCCGTCGGCGATGGCGACGACCGGGGGGACGGTGTCCGGCCCGGCGATGACGGCCACCGTGTTCGACTGGGTGAGCAGGCCGGCCATGGCCCCGGCGAGGAACCCGACCTGGTCGTCGCGGAACGAGATGGCCACGTAGTTCGTCAGTTCGGGCTCGTTGGCCTGGTCGACGCCGACGAAGCGGACGTCGGGTTGGTCGGTCGCGGCGTCGAGGGTCGCCTGCTGGAACTGGAACCCGACGGTGACGACGATGTCGACGTCCGCCTCGATCATGGACGCGATCTGGGCGGCGGCGTCGTCCCCGGCCGACTCGAGGAAGGTCGTCGTGACCCCGAAGCAGCGCCCGGCGGCCTCCATGCCCTCGAAGGCGGCCTGGTTGAAGGTGCCGTCGTCGATCGAGGCGACGTCGGCGACCAGGCCGACCGTCAGCTCGGGCACGAAGGGGGGGTCGACGAACGCTCGTCGGCACAGGTCGTCGAGCGGCTCGTTGTTCGCCGTCGATTCGGCCGCGGCGTCGACGAGGTCGGTGACGGCCAGCCGGGCCGGAGGGGCGTCCGTTGCCGCGCGCTCGTCGTCACCGGCGCCCGCCCCGCAGGCGGTGAGCAGCGCCAGCAGCGTGAACAGGGTCAGCCGCGGGATCGCACTGCAGCGGGTCATCTCCAAGGTGTCGGCACGCCCCCGGACGACTTGAGCCGCCGAACCAGCCGCGGCGCTGTCGGCCACACTCACCGGATGGAACCGTCGGTCGAGACCCGATTCGAGGACACCGGCACCCGACCGACCTCGTCACCAACCAGCCTCGTCACCGACGACCCTTGTCACCGGCTGCGACGTGCACTTGAGTGATGGCCATGAGCATTCGAGGCTTCTTCCGCGCCCTCCGCCGGGGCGGGCAGTCCTCCGGGCGGCCACGACACGCCGGCGACGATCTCGCTGCGGAGGTCCGCGACGCCATCGGCGCGCAGGGCGGTGGCGCCAGGGGCGGCGGCCGCATGACCGGGAGCGCGGTGTACCGCTACCTGGAGAACCGCAAGCGCTGAGATCGACGGGACGACGAGCGACGTGGTGCCGTCCCCCGGAGGAGGCGGCACCGCGTCTCGCCGTGGCACGGGCGGCGTCCCGGCCTCGATGGCCGTGGCACGGGCGGCGTCGATGCGGATCAGCTCATGCCGCCGTCGACCACCAGCTCGGCGCCGGTGACGAAGCTGGCGTCGTCGGACAGCAGGAACGTGACGGCGCCGGCCAGTTCCTCCGGTCGGCCGAACCGACCGAGGGGCACCTGGGCCAGGACCTGCTCGGCGAAGCCCTGGATCTCCTCGTCGCTGAGACCGGTTGCGCCGAAGAAGCCCGTGTCGACCGGCCCGGGGCTGACGGCGTTGACCCGGATGCCCCGGGCTGCGTACTCGTTGGCGGCGACGTTCATCGCCGAGCGGACCGCGCCCTTCGTGGCCGAGTAGACCGCCGAGCCGGGCATGCCGACGTCGTTGACGATCGAGGTGTTGAACACGACGGCCGCCCCATCGGCCAGGACGTCGTCGAGGACGGCGAGCTGCAGCAGCGGGCCGCGGACGTTGACGTCGAACTGGGCGGCGATGGTCCCGGCGTCGATGTCGCCGACCGGGGCGAAGGTGCCGGCGCCGGCGTTGAGGAACACGGCGTCGACCCGACCGCCGAGGTGTTCGTCGACGGCGGCTCGCAGCTGCGTCGGCGAGGCGAGATCGGCCGCGTCGTTCTCGATGGCGACGATGCCGTCGGCCTTCGCCACCTGGTCGAGGCGCTCCTGGTCCCGTCCGGTGATGAGGACGGTCGCCCCCTCGGCGGCGAGCCGCTCGGCCGTGGCCCGGCCGATGCCGCTCGAGCCACCGGTGACGACGGCGTTGATGTTGGTGAATCGCATGGGTTGCTCCTGGATCTGGGTTGGGTTCGGGTTGATAAGAGAACGATCGTTTCCTAATGGGCCGCGAAGCGATGGCAGTCGACGGATTCGAGGGACTCATCGGAGGGCGCCGAGGGCGAGGGTCAGGGTGGCTCGGGCGTCGACGAGGTCGATGCCCTTCCTGGCCTCGAGCTGCACGCCGTTGGCGGCGGCCACGAGGAGGCGGGCGCCGACGTGGGGATCTCCCCGCAGCTCGCCCCGTGCGATGGCGGCCCGGATCGAGTCGGCCAGCAGGCCGAGGATGCGCTCGTCGTGGCGCTGGAGCCGGCGGCGGATCGCTTCGTCGGTGGCGGCCAGCTCGCTGGTCAGGGCGACGGCGTAGCAGCCGCGGGTCGGACCGTCACCGCTGGCCAGCTCGGCGATCCACCCGAGCCATCGCTCGATGCCACCGACCGGCGAGTCGGGATGGTCGAGCAGCCCCCGGACCGTCGCCAGCCCGACGTCGAGGTAGTCGTCGAGGGTGCGGGCGCAGAGATCGGCCTTGGAACCGAAGGCCTTGTAGATGCTGCCGACCGACAGGCCGGTGGCGGCCGAGAGATCGGTGATCGACGTGTCGTGGAAGCCGTTCGACCAGAACGCCTCACGGGCCGAGCCGATCGCCTGCTCCTCGTCGAACTCCCGGGGTCGGGCCATGCCGACCACCCTAGTTAGGAAACGATCATTCCACAACCCCGGGTGAACGTCACGGCCCACCCGGGGTCGGGCCGGCGCTACCCGCCGGTCGGCGAGCCGGCCATCCAGGCCTGCTCCTCGGCCGATCCTGGCTCGGGCAGCAGGGCTCCGCCCTCCATCGTGTAGGAGGCCTGGATGTCGCGGGTCGAGGTGCTGACCGACTCGGGCTCGACCTCGGCGATCGCCGCCAGGGCCGCGCTGAGTCGCTCGGCGATCTCGGCCTTCTGGGCATCGGTCCGGCCGGCCCGGATGGTCCCGTTGATCGTGGCCGCCCGACCCTCGGGCAACGTGCCGTCGTCGTCCTCGGTGATCAGGGCGTGGACGAACGAGGGCGGGGCGCCGGTGACGTCGCAGTGGACCTCGACGACATCGGCGGCGAAGCGCTGGCGCTGCTCCAGGGTGAGCAGCTCGGGGCGGACGAGGGCGTGATAGAAGGGCATCGGTCTACTCCTGGTTGGCGCTGACGGTTTCGGTGACGGACACGACCACCTCATGGTCGGTGCACTCGGTGACCTCGGTCCAGATGTCGCACACGCCGCGCATGTACGCCTCCCTGGCGTCGAGGGTGGTGGTGTGGTCGAGGAAGCAGGCCACGACCGACGACGTGCTCTGTCGACCCTCGGTGAACATGTGACCCTGGGGTATGGCCACCCACGTGACGGTGGCCTCCTCACCCGGATAGTGGCCGGCGTGATGGTCGTGCAGACGCCGCTCGAGCTCGTCGCCTCTGGCATCGGCGTTGCTGCCGGCCTGGATGAAACATCGGAACTGGCTCATCGGTCCTCCGTTGGTGTCGGTTGTCGGTTCGTTGTCGTCGAGTCGATGCGGGCGACGAGGTCGTCGGCCGTGGTGGCGATCGGGGTCGTGTCCTTCAGTGCCCGGGCGATGGTGATCGAGCCCTCGTAGGCGGTGACGATGGCCAGCGCCTGGGCCGTCGCCTCGGACGAACCGAAGCCATCGTCGACGAGGGCGCTTCGGTAGGCGTCGACCCAGGCGTCGAAGACCTCGTTGCAGGCGGCCCGGATCTCTTCCGAGGCGGCCGCGGCCTCGGTGGCCGGCACCCCGATCGGGCAGCCGAACTCGAACTCGTAGCGCTCGAGGTCACGGATCAGCGCCCGGAAGATCCGATCGACGCCCTCGGCCGCGGACGCCGCGTCGTCGAGCACCCGCCGGATCGCCTCGGCCCCCCGGAGCCCGCTGTGGCGGATGGCGGCGGCCGCCAGCTCCTCCTTGCCTCCGGGGAACGAGTGGTACATCGAGCCGGACGACACCCCGGTGGCCGCCAGCAACTCCTTCATGCTGGTGGCCCCGTAGCCTCGGCTCCTGAGGCTGCGACTCATACCCCGCAGGAGCCTCTCGCGACTCGTCGGTTCGCTCATGCCATCGACCCTAGGGCCTGCCGACGCTGCGGTCCGAGTGCGGGTCGCGGCTGGCGACAAAGGCGGCGAACCGGTCGAGCCAGGCCTGGTCGGCGTCCTCCTGGGAGAAGTGGCCGGCCTCGTCGAAGATCGTCAACTCGCTGTTCGGCAACAGCCCGTGCAGCCGCTCGGCGTTCGACGGCGGGACGAACGGGTCTTCGGCACCCCACGTGATGAGGGTCGGCACGGTGACCGACGGCAGCCTCGACTCCAGCGCCGGCAGCTCGTCGGCGTACGAACCGAGGAAGTCGAACGCGTTGCGATGCTTGTCGGCGTCGTGGCAGATCGTGCGGTACTCCTCGATGGCCGCGTCCGACGGGGTGAAGTGGTGGTAGCCCTCGGCCGTGGCGATCTTCAGGTTCTGGGCCATGAGCCGACGCCGGAGCGGGGGCCGGACGGCGAGCCACCGGACCAGCCGGGACCGGGTGGCGGCCCGCAGCGCCGGGTCGAAGTCGGGCGGCCAGGTGCCGGGGCCGTCGAGGATGTTGATGCCGTTCAGCCGCTCGGGGTTGGTCGACGCCAGTGTCAGCACGACGGGGACGCCGATGTCGGGGCCGACGACGAAGGCCCGGTCGATCCCGTTTGCGTCGAGCAGCTCGACCAGCCACTCGGCCTGGGCCGACGGCGCCATGATCGAACCGGAACCGCCGGACAGCCCGAAGCCGGGCAGGTCGACGGCCAGCAGATCGAAGCGATCGGCCATCCGGTCCCACAGCGACTCCCAGCAGCGGATGGATTGTGGCAGGGCGTTGGTCATCACGACCGTCGGACCGGACTCGTGCTCGCTCCGGGCCGTGCGGACCTGGAACCCGCCAACTCGTTGGTGGGCAAACGGCATCGCCATGGCGTGGTGCTCCCGTCGATCGTCGACTTTGGATAGAACGTTCTAGTCAGACTACGCCGAGCGCCCCTGGATGTCAACGGGCGACCGGGACACCGACGCTGACGGATTCCCCGAGGACGGGGCGGCGGTCCCGCGGTAGCGTCGGGCCCGTGGACAGCCGCACGCCGCTCGGCGAGGCCGACCCGGCGCAACTCACCGCCTTCTGGCAGCGGTTCCTCGCCGCCACGGGCCGCGATCCGGCGACGCCCCGACCCGACGCCTGGCCGTTCGGCGACTCGGTCGAGCTGGCCGACGAGCTGATCGCCCTGGTGCTGGCCGGCACGAAGCGGGCGACCGCCGGGGCCGTGGCCGAGTACGAGATCGAGGGTGAGTCGCTCCCGATCGTCGGCGACCTCGAGATCGCGCTCGACGGGACCATGCGGCCCCGGGCGGTCCTGCGGGTCACCGACGTTCGGGTCGGGCCGCTGTCGTCGGTCGACGACCGGTTCGCCGACGACGAGGGTGAGGGCGATCGCAGCCGGGCGTCCTGGCTCGAGGCCCACACCGGGTTCTTCTCGCGGTTCC
Organism: Acidimicrobiales bacterium; assembly: GCA_028285495.1. Taxonomy (GTDB): domain Bacteria; phylum Actinomycetota; class Acidimicrobiia; order Acidimicrobiales; family SZUA-35; genus JAHELU01. The sequence goes on along the minus strand of JANQPB010000024.1, from coordinate 251,403 downwards.
TGCCGACGATCGGCGTGGCCTTCGACCCCGACATGGCCACGGTCTTCCAGCGCTTCGACGTGCCCTACCAGGAGGACTGATCGCCCCGACGATGGCGGGCGCCCGGCGACGCCGGGTGCTGGTCAACGGCGGCGGGAGCGGCGGGCGTGGCTCGATGGCATCGGACTGCACCGGACGAGCCGGTGGTGGACCGGTCCGATCCGATCGGGCGCCACGGTCGAGCTGGTCGACCAGCCGACGACCGGGCCGACGAGGAGGGGGACGAGGTCAAACCGTCCGGTCCTCGACCGGCGTGTCCTGACTGAAGACGTTCAGCCATCGGCCGTCGAACCGCTGCCAGACCGACGTCACGTGCATGCGCTTGGCCGACCCGGCCCCGGTCCGGCGGTAGCTCGCTTCGTAGGTCAGCAGGAGGCAGTCGTCGGCCAGGGCCAGCACGACCGGCGAGTCGATCGCATAGTCGAGCACGCTCGGACCGTCGTCGAGCTGCGCCACATGACCGGCCCGGTCGGAGCGACCGCTCGGGTAGACGCCGATGAAGTGCTCGGCCAGCGACCCCAGGTCGGCGGCGGCGTCGCCGTCGATCAGCGCCTGCCACACCGCCGACTCGAGCGAGACGGCGAGCTCGAGCTGCTCGTCCGGGGTCACCGGCCCACGATACGGGGTCCGGCAGGCCCCGTGCCGCCCGCCCTGCGCAGCCGAGCGGCGACGACGACGGGCGTTAGCGCTCGATTAATCGGCCGGCGCGACGTTGGGGCCATGACCACAACGACCGAACTCGAAACCGAACTCGCCAACCTCCGAGCCATCCTCAACCAACAGAAGGCGATCGTCGTCGCCGCCCCGAACCGCAAGGCCGAGAACGCAGCCCGGGCCCAGATCGTCCGCATCCAGGACGAGATCGAGGACGTCGAGGCCAGGCTCGCCCACCGAGAGGCTCTCGACGCCAAGGTCGCCTCGGGGTCGCGCCCGCTCACCAGCGGTCGGGTCACCAAGATCCGGTGCCACACCGCCCGCCGCGAGCTGGGCAAGGACGAGCCGCTGCTGCTCATCGCCACCCTCGACCTGAGCCGGACGGTCTCGGTGGCCGGGATCTCGGTCGCCATCCCCGCCATCAACGTGGTGGTCGTCGGGCCCTGGACCGGCGTCGGCAAGAACGAGACCCATCGGGTCGGCGCCCTCGAGCCATCGGCCCGCCCCGACTTCTGGAACACCGAGGCCGAGCCGCAGGTGATCGAGCGGGCCCGGGACGTGATGATCCTGGTCGCGCTGGTCGAGCGCGACAAGTCCTCGGCCAACGCGATCCGCGGGCTGATCCGTCACGAGCTGCAGTTGGCGATGGCGGCCAACCTCAACCGGGCCTATCCATCGCTGGTCACGTCGATGCTCAGCAACATGCAGGGAACGTTCGAGTCGGCCCGAGGGCTGTCCGGGGCCCCGCTCAGCGCCATCGACGCCGACGACCTGATCGGGCGGCCGCAGCACCTGGCCCTGACCCGGGCCGACGTCACCGAGATCAACCGGGCCAACGCCGTCGAGAAGGAGCTGCGCTTCACCCAGCGGAACGGGCGGGGCAAGGCCGTCAACGACTACACGGTGACCTTCCGCTTCGGCTCCTGATCGACCGCCTCCGGGTCGTGGCGCCGCGGGGCGTCCGACCCTTCGTCGGAGCTCAGGTGGTCGGCTCGGCGAGGGCGCCGAGAATCTTGACGAACCGGGCCCGGAGGTCCTCGTCGACGATCTCGCCGCGGTCGGCGTCGACGTTGTCCGGAAAGGACGGTATGCCGAGGCTGCCGACCAGGTCGGCACCGAAGAAGGGGGCGGTCGTCGTCGCCGCCCCGAGGACACCGGCACCGCCCCGTGGGCCGGGGGTGGCGGCGAACATCGCCACCCGCTTCCGCTGGTAGATGCCCATGCCGATCCTCGACATCCAGTCGTGGACGTTCTTCCAGGCTGCCGTGTACGAGCCGTTGTGCTCGGCGAAGGAGACGATGAGCGCATCGGCCGCGCCGATCTCGTCGTACAGCCGGCGGGCATGGTGCGGTATGCCGAGCTCCTGCTCTCGCTCAGTGCTGTAGATCGGCATCTCGTAGTCGTTGAGGTCGACGACCTCGACGTCGACGTCGGGACCGACCTCCTCGACGAGGAGCCTCGCTGCGACGTCGATGAGCTGGCGGTTCAAGCCACGGCGGCTGTTGGTGGCGGGGATGGCGAGTACCTTCATGTCCGATTCGCTTTCTGGTGAGGACGCCCTCGGCCGTGCGGAGGGCGGTTGGTGGTCGACTCAGACGCCGGTCGTCTCGCGACACCACGCGAGGAGTGCGTCCTCGACGGCGGGGTCGCTGGCGCCGGCTGGCAGCGGGCGGGGCTTGCCGCCCTGGACGTAGGTCCCGTTCGGGTAGTCGGGACCGGTGGCGCCGATGCCGTCGTACACCTTTCGTGCCCCCTTCTCGGGGCTGGCGAAGAAGAGGTTCCGGATCGGCACGAGCCAGCGGGGCATGCCTGCGCCACGGGTCATCGGCGTCTTGACGGCGCCCGGCTCGACCGATCGGAACGTGATCGCGGGGTACTGGTGGGCGAAGGCGTTCATGATGGCCGTGGCCGCCAGTTTCGATTGCACATACGGCCCGAAGAGCTTCTTGAACGTTGGCGGATCGGCCAGCTCGTCGACGGCGAGCGACTTGGCCTGGCTGATGCCACCGGTCGTGACCAGGGCCATGGTGCCGCCCTCGATCACCGGGTGCAGGAGCCGGCCGAACAGGTACGGCGCCAGGGTGTTGACCTGGGCGTGCATCTCGACGCCGTGGCGAGACGAGACCCGCTCGCCCATGAGGACGCCGGCGTTGTTGACGAAGCGGTCGATCTGGCCTCGCTGGCGGAGTGTCGTGGCGGCGGCGGTGATCGAGTCGTGGTCGGCGAGATCGGCCTCGACGACCTCGACCGACGAGCCGGGGGCCTCGGCGATGATCCCGTCGACCACCGGCCTGGAGCGCTCCATGCTTCGGTTGACCATGACGACGTCCCAGCCGTCGTCGGCGTGGAGCCGGGCCAGCGCGGCACCGATGCCGCTCGATGCGCCGGTGATGACAACGAGCGGATTCGAGCTCATGGGGTTCCTCGTCTCGTGGTCGGTCTGGAGCGGTCGCTCGATCAGAGCGAGCCGGTCGCGGCGATCGTGCCCATCCGGCCGGCGTTGTAGTCGTCGATCGCCTCGACGATCTCGTCCTCGGTGTTCATGACAAACGGGCCGTAGCGGGCGATCGGCTCACCGATCGGCTCGCCGGTGAGCACGAGGCAATCGAGGGCCTCGGCGGCGTCGAGCGGGACGGTCAGCATCAGGTCGCCGCCGGCGGGCTCGAAGACGGCGAGCTCGTTCGATGCCAGTGCGGTGTGGTCGGCGCCGAGCTCGCCTCGGCCCGAGAACGCATAGACGGCGGCGTTGTGTCCGTCGGCCGCCGGTATCCGAACGGTGGCGCCCGGCTGGATCGTCACCCGGGCGTAGCCGATCGGGGTGTGGGTCGTCGCCGGACCGTCGACGCCGAGCATCGAGCCGGCGACGATGCGGGCTTCCCAGCCGTCGCCTCGCGCCATCGGGATGCGGTCGGCGGTGAGGGCCTGGTACGTCGGAGCCGTGCGCCGCAGCTCGGCCGGGAGGTTGACCCACAGCTGGAGTCCATGTCCGACGCCGCCCTCGGTCTGGACGCGCTCGCTCGGCATCTCCGAGTGGATGATGCCGTCGCCGGCGGTCATCCACTGCACGTCGCCTGGGCCGATGATGCCGTGGTTCCCGACCGAGTCGCGATGCTCGACCTCACCCCGGAGGATGTAGGTGACCGTCTCGAAGCCGCGGTGTGGGTGGGCCGGCGCACCGACGGCCTCACCCGGCGGCACCTCGACGGGGGCCATCTCGTCGAGGAGGAGGAACGGGTCGAGCACGTCGAGCGCCGGGCTGGGGAACGGGCGGTTGACCGGGAAGCCACCACCTTCGATGGTGCTGATCGACGGCACGATGCGGTCGACGCTGCGGGTCGGGGCCGGGGTCTCGGCGGTGGTCATTGCGGTCCTCCAGTCACTTGATCTTCATCAACTAACTCCTTGACGTGTCAAGTTATTCCCAGATGCTTGACCTGTCAACCAGTAACCTGTCGGCATGGCCGAACCCCGATGGCTGGACGAGCAGCAGGCCGTGGCCTGGCGTGGCCTGCTCGCCGTGATCAACCGGGCGTTCCCCGAGATCGAGCGAACGCTGAAGGCCCACGACCTGCTCGCCGTGCACTACACCATCCTGGTCGCCCTCTCGGAGGCCCCGGATCGGACGATGGGGCTCAGCGCGCTGGCGGATGCGGCCAACCTGTCACCGAGCCGGCTCACCCATCGGATGCGGTCGCTGGTCGATGCCGGCGATGTGGCGATCGCCCCCGACCCCGAGGATGGTCGAGCCAAGAACGCCAACCTCACCCGATCCGGCCTGGCCAGGCTGGAGCGCGTCGCCCCCCATCACGTCGCCGACGTGCAGCGCCTGATCTTCGACCACCTCGACGAGGCGCAGACCGTGGCCATGGCCGATGCCCTCGCCGCCGTCGCCGGTGCGCTCTGCCGGCATCCGGAGTACCTCAACCCGCGCTCCTGACGTCGCCAGCTGCGGCGACTACGGCTCGCCCTCCAGGCTCGACGAGGCCAGCATCTTCGCCAGGATGGCCGAGAACTGTCGTCGTTCGGCGTCGTCGAGGCCGCCGGTCAGGCCCTCGACGACGTCGGCCAGGAGCTCCCGGAATCCGGCGACGTGCTCACGACCGTCGCCGGTCAGGCCGACCAGCCACACCCGACCGTCGCTCGGGCTCCTGGACCGCCGGACGAGGCCGGCCTCCTCGAGCAGCTTCACCGTTCGGGTTATCTGGGCCTTGTCCCTGGCGAGGCCCCTGGCCAGGCCCTGGATCGGCAGCGGCTCCTCGTCGGCGATCGTCATCAGCGTCATCGCCCCGAACGGACCGATCCGAGCCCGGTCGACGACCTCGGCCCGCTGGCGTGTGGCGCACTGGAGCACTCGCATCAGACGATCGAGATCACGGGCGAGCGCCAGGGCATCGCTCTCGGCAGGCGCCATGTCGTGACTCCCGTCGGACGGCACATGGTTGATCCCGATCAACCGTAACATCGTCGACCGGCCGACCGTCCCCGTCGCGGTCCCCGTCCCCGTCGCCGTCGCCGAACGACCGGGACCCGACTGGGAACCGGGGCCCGATCCCGCTTGACTTGGCGGAGCGAACCACTCGGAAACCGGAGGCCCGTGATGACCGAACCCCTGGCCGTTCGCCTGCCCGGCGGCAGCCTCGTCGACCACCTCGTCCTCGGCGTGCCCGACACGATGGCCGCAGCCGACGAGCTGGCCGGCACCGTCGGCGTCCGCCCGACGGTCAGCGACATCGAGGGCGAGCACTACCCGACCAGGAGCGGCTCGATCGGCCTGGCGGGCGAGTCGTTCCTGGAGCTCTACGGGCCCAACCCGACCTACGCCGGACCGGCCAACTTCTTCCACGACCTGCTCGTGGACCTGCCGGAGCCCCGACTGCTGACGTTCATGGTCCGGGTGCGGGACCTCGGCGAGGCGATCGACGTCCTCGGCCTGGCCGGACACCGGGTCGAACCGATGCTGGACGAGTGGGAACGCACCCATGCGCCGTCGTTCCGCAACGCCCAGTTCCCCGACCACGCGCTCGACCCGGCGGTCCCCCGTCTCATCGAGTGGAACGACCGACTCGGGATGGACGAGCGATTCGTCCAGGGCGCCACCCTCCACCAGCTCAAGGTGTCGACCCCGAACCACGACGTCGTTGCCGACATCCACCGCATCCTCGGCATCGATGGCGACGACCAGCTCGCCCTGGTCGATGGCCAGGCCGGGCTCGCCGCCGAGCTCGACACACCCTCGGGCCGGATCGCCATCCGGTAGCCAGCGGCCACGGGGTCGGGGCTGTGACGCGGCGTTGGCCGTCCTCGATCGGTCGAGCTACCTAGGATGCGGACCATGGCGTCGACGGAAGACTTCGAGGCGGCCGGGCTGTACGACCCGGCGACGGATGCCGGCACCGGCCGACTCGACCTGCTCCGATGGCTCGACGCCAACGGGTTCACCATCCCCGAGATGGTCGCCGCCGACGGCTGGGCCGGGCTCGGCGCGCTGGCCAGCGATCGCCGGATCACCCCGGGCGAGCGATTGTCGGACGAGCGGGCCCGGGGTCTGTCCGGCCTCGAGGCAGAGCGGTTCGCCGCCCTCACCGCCGCCCTCGGCTTCGTCCCGCTGGCCGGCACCGCGAGCGACGAGCTGGGCCTGACCGAGACCGAGGCCACCGCCCTGTCGCTGTTCGCCACCATGTCGACCCTGTTCACCGAGGAGGAGACCCTCGACTTCATCCGGGTCGTCGGCTCGTCGTTGGCCAGGATCGCCGAGGCCGGCGTCTCCCTCTTCCTCGTCGATGTCGAGATGCCCCACCTGGCCTCACGCGGTGACGAGCTCGAGCTGGCCCAGAAGGTCCTCGACGCCGTCGGCCTCATCGACGAGCTCGTCCCGATCCTCGACCCGGTGCTGCGGCGCCACATCCTCCACGCAACCGAACGAGCCAGGCACTCGACCATCGACGAGCTCGAACGACTCCAGTACCGCTATGCCGTCGGCTTCGTCGACCTGATCGGCTTCACCCCACTCAGCCAGACCCTGACCCCGGCCGAGCTCCGTCGCTTCATCGGCGACTTCGAGCGCCGAGCCCACGACGCGGTGACCGCCGCCGGCGCTCGCCTGGTCAAGCTCATCGGTGACGAGGTCATGTTCGTCTCCCACGACCCCGACGCCGCCTGCGCGGTGGCCGAGGCGCTCATGACCGGCTTCGCCACCAGCTACGGCAGCGAGGTGTACCCGCGGGGCGGCATGGCCTACGGCGACGTCCTCGTGCGAGGCGGTGACTACTACGGGGAGGTCGTCAACCTGGCCTCCCGCCTCACCGACGAAGCGGTGCCCCGGGAGCTCCTCGTCACCCGACCCTTCGCCGAGGCGGCGACGAGGCTCGACTTCGAGCCGGCTGGACGGCGAGCGCTCAAGGGCTTTCCCGACCCGGTCACCGTCCGGGCGGCCCACTTCGGAGCCGACCACGTCGGGCCCGGCTGACGGCGCGGCCCGTCGTCGATCGCTCGCCTCATCGCTCGTGCGGGAGCGCAGCCTCGATGGGCGATGCCAACGCCGATGGGGGCCTGGTCGGCGCCGCATGACCAGCACCCTGGATCGACACCCCGGCGACCGACGGCGCGAGCCCGGTGACTCGCCGATGGACGGCGGCGAGATGGGCAGGCGATCGGTGCCAGGCGAGCATCACCGCGAGGTCCCGTCGGCTGCCGGACGAGCCGAACCCCGCCTGGTACGTCGGCAGATCGGGTCGCTGCCGGTCAGCGAGGTGTCGCCACGACGCAGAGCTCTCTCGACTCGGTCTCGAGCGCAGTACCGGTGAGGTCGCCGAGGACCTGGTCGACCGCGAAGCCGGCCGACCCGAGCTCGGCGGTGAGGGTGGTCTCGTCGAAGTACTGCAGCCAGTTGTAGAAGGTGCGGGTCCGTGCCGCCTCCACGATGTCGTACCTGTCGAGAACGATTCGTTCGTCGTTGTAGACGTACGTGCAGAGGAAGCCGTGGTACCGGTCAGCGGACCAGAACCCGTCCATGAGATCTGGGGCGTAGGTCACGCTCTCCCGGCGTTCTCGGAACGACTGCATGCCGTAGACGTCGAAGATGAAACGGCCGTGTGGGCGCAGCCATGACCGGATCCGCTGGAGCAGCTGTCGGCGTTGACTTCGGCTCAGGGCGCAGTAGTCGTACATCGCCAGCAGTACGAGATCGAAGTCTCCCGGAACGTCGACCTGGAGGTAGTCACCGAGAACGTACACGGGTCGTGCCCTCGGGTCCGCTGATCGTTCCGCGTGTCGAATCGAACGTGGCGAGAAGTCGATCCCGACGACGTCTGCGCCGGTCAGGGCGAGACGGTTCGAGTAGAGGCCAGGCCCACAGCCGAGGTCCAGCAGTCTGGTCCGATGGTCGAGAGCCCCGACGTCGCAGATCCAGCTCAGTGAGCGTTCGATGAACCCGGCCGTCTGCGATGCCATCGCGACGTCGCCATCGAGGTGGAGGCCGAGCATCCGCTCAGAGGTGTGGGGATCGGTCCACAGGTCATCCGCGGTGTAGACCGAGAACGGTGCCGGGCGAGTGTTGATCTGTTCGAGATGCTCGAAGAGCACGAGACTCCCATCGAAGACAACGAGGCCCTGCCAGGCGCCGAGTGCGCCATGCGGGCACACGTTCGCCAACCTACCGCCGGAGGCACACCGCTCGGGCACGTCGTCGAGGGACGGGGCCGGCCGAATCCAGATCGGCAACCGGCGGGCCCGACGTGTCGAGGTCGCATCGACGGGTTCAGGCTTGTCGGGCTATCGATGCCGATGGCTGCCTGCGGGAGTCGTGACCAGGATCGGATCGTCCACACCGGCCGACGATGCGAAGTTGCGGATCCGTTCGAGGAGCGATTCGGTCAGGGCGGTCCCGGAGCTGGCCAGCATGACCCCTGCGGCGGTCGACACGTCCTGGGCCAGGGTCATCCCGACGGCCAGTTGGCGCAGCTTGCGCTCCTCGATGGTCTCGCCCGCCGTGACCGGCATGGTCTTGAGCCGTTCGAGCAGCTTGGGGTGGTGCCAGCCGTGGGTGTCGAGCTCGGAGACGATGGCGTTGATGGACTTCGAGCGGGCGATGCCCTCGGCTGCGGTGACGGCCACGCTGAGCACGTCCACGTGGATCGTGAGCTCCTCGGGCGCACGCTCGCGACCCGATTGGGCCCGGATGATGGCGGCCACTCCCTCGAGCCGAGGTATCGGTCCGAGGAGTTGGGTCGCCACCTCGGGGCAGCGCTCGAGCATCTGGGTCTCGGCCGGAGACAAGTCCTGGCCGAGGGTTGCTCGCTCGACGACGTCGGTCGGGGTGGCGGCGAAGCCGATGCCGCTCAGCATGGCCGCCACCCGCAGCCTCCAGTCCCGTCCGAGTCCGACGGCAGGGGCGAGATGGTTGACCACCTCCACGACGTGGCTGGTGCGACGGCTGGCGGCCGGGCTGACCAGGTTGATGACCTCGGTCAGGGCCGCCACCGCGCCGGAGAGGGTGCGCTCCAGGAGCTCCCGCTCGGCGTTGACCAGTCGATACTGGCGCAGCGCTCGGTCGAGCGCCGCGGTCAGGTTCGGCTTGTCGACGGGTTTGACCAGGAATCGGAAGATGTTCCCTTCGTTCACTGCGGCGACGGTCGACTCCAGGTTGGCCTGGCCGCTCAGGATGATCTGCACGGCGTCCGGCTGTTCGATGTGGGCCTTCGCCAGGAACTCCTCGCCGCTCATGCCCGGCATCCGCATGTCGGAGACGACAACGGCGTAGGTGTGCTCGCCCATCTGCTCGAGCCCGGCGGGGCCGCCCTCGGCCACATCGAACTCGTAGTCCTTGCGGAGTAGCCGCTTGAGCCCGGACAAGACGTTCGGTTCGTCGTCGACGAAGAGGATGCGTCGACTCACGCGCCGGCCTCCGCTGCTGTGGGGCGGCGGTGACGCTCCCGGAGCCCGGCCTCGGCCCGGTCGAGCGCCTGGTCCAGATCCGCCTCGGCCTGATCGAGCACCGTCGGCTCGCTGGTCTGGACCACCTCGCGGGCGATGAGGAGGCACCTGCCCACCCGATCGCCGTCGAGATCCGGTTCGCGAGCCAGTGCGCCGATGGCTCCGCTGATCGCCTTGGGAAAGCCCCACAGCCCGAGCAGGTAGGCGGCGACGGTGAAGCGGTCGACGCCGAGCACCAGTCGTTCGTTCGTCGTGTCGTCCACCGCGAGCACGGCTTCGAGCTCGCTGGTCTCGACTGCGTCCATCTGGGCGAGCACCAGGGCGCCGATCTCGTGCAGCATCCCGGCCAGGTACCCGTCGGCCGCTTCGCTGATCGTCGCCCCGTCCCGGACCATGGCCGCCCGACACAGGGCTGCGGTGAGTTCGCTCCGCTTGGCCAGCGCTGCGACGTCGACGGTGTCCACGTTGTCGGTCGTGAACACGTCGTGGCCGGCGACGATGGCCCTGACCACGTCGATGCCCAGGAAGCCGATGGCCTGACCGACGTTCTCGATCCGCCGGCTCAGCCCGAAGAAGGCGGAGTTGACCAGGCGGAGCAGCTCTGCGGTGAGGGCAACGTCTCGGCTGACGATCTGCCCGAGGTTGTCGGCGTTGGCGGTGTCCCGATCCATGGCGTCGGTCAGGTCGGCGTACACGTCGCCGAGGGCCGGGAGACTCTCGATCCGGCCGACCATGTCACGGATGGCGTCGGGCGGGAGGGCGTCGCGACAGGCTCGGATGTCCTCGATCGTCGCCTTGAGCTCGTCGACGTCGCAGGGCTTGCTCAGGAACTGGTGGGCCACCTGGGTGGAGCGGAAGATGGCCTCCTCTTCGGCATAGCCCGAGAGCATGATGCGAGCGATGCCGGGCTGCCGCTCCCTGACCAGTCGGAGCAGCTCCGCCCCGTCCATGCCCGGCATCCGCATGTCCGACACGATGACGTCGACCGGCGTGTCGGCGATGAACGCCAGTGCGCTCTCGCCGCCCGGGGCGAAGTACATCGCCCACACCTCCCGCATGTTCCGGGTCGCGCGCTTGATCCCCTGGAGCACGTTCGGCTCGTCGTCGACGAAGAGCACGGTGAGCATACGGTCCCTCCTCCGCTCTCGACTCCTGTCGGCCGCAGCGCGGCCCGACTGAGGAATCCGGCCCCGCCCGATCCAGCCGACCCCTCAAGACGCAGTGTCCACGGCCGACCTTGAGGCCATGATCCGGACCGAACCCGAGCAGCGAGCCGTCCGGTGGAGCGCGTCGACTCTCGACCAGGTCAGACGATGCCTACCGTCGTCCGCCGACCTCGACGACGACAACTTCAGGGCACGGCATCGGCTCGTGGCCGCAGGTTACGGCATCACCGCAACCGTTGCGTTCATCGTCAGCCTGTCCGTCTCCATCAACCAGGGTGATGCCAGCCTCGCCCACAACGGACCCGAACTCCTCGTGCTCGTCGCCCCCGCCGTCGGCCTCGCCTTCTTCTCCACCCGCATGGCTGCGCAGCTCCTGACCTGCACCGGCATCCTGGTCAGCTGCGGGGTCCTGGTCCACGGCACGAACGGGTTGATCGAGGCGCACTTCTCGTTCTTCGTCACGCTCCCACTCATCGCCCTCTATGCCGATTGGCGACCGTACGCATATTCCGTCGTGTACGTCGCATCGACCCATGGCGTCATCGGTGCCATCGCTCCCGAGACGATGTACAACCACGAGACCGCGATCAACTCCCCGTACCTGTGGGGACTGATCCACGCCATCTTCGTCCTGGCGCTGTCGACCGTGATGCTCGTCCACTGGAACTTCTCCGACCGAAGGCGGATCGAGCTCGGTCGGGCCCTGGTCGACCTGCACAACGTGCAAGGCCGGCTGGTCGAGTCCCAGAAGCTGGAGTCCATAGGCTCGCTGGCGGCCGGCGTCGCCCACGAGATCAACACGCCGATCCAGTTCGTCGGCGACAACCTCGAGTTCATCGCCGAGGCCACCGCTGACATCGATCGCTTCGTCCGGACCTGGCTCGACCACAGCCAGACCGACGCATCGAAGACGACCTTGGACGAGGCTGCTCATGCGCTCAACGAGCTCGTCGCCGAGGCCGACCTCGAATTCGCACTCGAGGAGATACCGGCAGCCGTTGCCCAGAGCCAGGAGGGCATCAACCGGGTCGCCGAGATCGTGCGAGCGATGAAGGGCTTCTCCCACCCGGCCAACGAGATCGCTCCTTGCGACCTCAACGAACTCGTCACCACGACCGTGGCGGTCTCGCGAGGGGAGTGGAAGCTGATCGCCGACGTCGATGTCGATCTCGCCGATGACCTACCGCTCGTTCCGGTTCCACCGGGGTCCTTCAACCAGGCTCTCCTCAACATGATCGTCAACGCCACCCACGCCATCGACGACAAACGCGCCTCGAGCGACGACCAACCGCTCGGTCGCATCGAGATCACGACCGGCCGAGCCGACGACGAGCACGTCGCCGTCACCGTCAGCGACAACGGATGCGGCATCCCCGACGACATCCGCCACCGCGTCTTCGAGCAGTTCTTCACCACCAAGGAAGTCGGGCGGGGAACCGGCCAGGGGCTCGCCATAACCCAATCCCTGGTCGACGGCCTCGGCGGCCAGATCCACGTCGAGACCGCACCGGGCGTCGGGACGATCTTCACCCTCCTGCTCCCGAGCGTCGAGACACGAGCGCCGCTCGGCCAAACCGCCGCGCCGACCTCGGTCTGATGGGACTCTGACCGGGAACGCTGGGTGCAACGGCCATGGCGGCGAGTTCACCGCCACCCGGGACTCGATCGAACCGATCGACGTGTTCCGACAGCTCGCCGGATGTCTGGATCCCGACGTCACACGAGTCGAGGACACCTTCTCGTCCTTCCTCGGGATGGCCGACGGATTCCACTTCGAGATCTCCGGCGACCAGATGACCTGGACCGGCAACGGCCACGAGGTCCGCCTTGTCGCCGTCGACGAGATCCCTGTTCGGCGTTGGCGACCGCCAGCAGATCTCGTGACCCCGTCACGGGCGAGGCGGACCGCCCGGGTATGACACTTCCTCGGCACTCCAGGACGCCGGCCGTTCTCCGAGGTCGGCCACGAACAGTGGTGACACGGCCTGTCGCCCATCGAGGATCGTCCCCTGACCCTCGATGACGAGACAGATCGTCGATCCTCGCCGGAACCCGTTTCCGGGACAGTTCCGGGGCTGGTCGCCCCTCGCCTGATCCCGGCCGCGCCAGTGAACGATGTCTCCGGTTAGGAAATCGGGTCAGCGAGCCCGAAAGGGGAGTCGAACCCCTGACCTACGCATTACGAATGCGTTGCTCTACCAGCTGAGCTATTCGGGCAGGCCTCCCAGCTTAGCGTCGGGGTCGGGCCCCACCGCCGGTGAATCCCTACCCGGGCGGCGCCAGGCGGAGGAACAGGTGCTGCAGCAGCAGGGCCTCGTTCGGGTTGCGGATGAGGTTCTCGGCCGACTCCTGGATGGCGGCCAGGGCCGACAGCGACTCGTCGTCGTCACCGCCGCGATCGACCAGCCGATCCCGGTGGACGCGGGCGAGCGTGGCCAGCCCGAACCGCAGCTCGTCCGACCGCAACCGCCGCACCTCACGCTTGTGCCGGGCCACCAGCTCGGCCCGACCCGAGCCCCGCTCCCCCAGTTGCTCGACCCTCGCCTCCAGCTCCTCCAACTCGCCCCGCTGACGCGCCTCGAGCGGCCCCTGGGCCTGATCCATGCCCGCCCGCAACTCACCCACCAGCTCGGCGACCATGAACCCCGAGCCGTCGAGCCGCTCGGGCACCCGACGCCACCGGTCGGCCCGGTCGGCGAGATCGTCATCGGTGGCCAGCAGCCTCGCCCGGTCGAGATCACCGCCGGCCGCAGCTGCGGCCACCGCGGCCCGGTCGGCCTCGGCTCCCCCGTCGATCAGGGCCCGCTCGAGCTCGATCACCGACAGCGGCCCGAACTCGACCGTCACGCACCGGCTGGCGATCGTGACCATCTCCGGCGGGATCTCCTCGGCCAGGAGCACGAACACCGTCGACGGCGGCGGCTCCTCGATCACCTTCAGCAGCTTGCCGATCGCCGCCTCCTCGAGCACCTCGATGCCCGTGACCACGATGACCTTGCGGTCGCCCTCGACCGGCGTCCGCAGCCCGGCCCGGATGATCTCCTCGGCCTCGACCACCCGCAGCGACGCCCCCTGGGGCTCGACCACCAGCACATCGGGGTGCTTGCCGCCGACCGCCAACGTGATCGCCCGCTCGGCCCCGGCCTCCTCCAACCCCTCGGCCAGGACCAGCCCGGCGAACCCGAGCGCGGCCCGGAACGTGCCGCTCCCCCGGGTCCCGAGGAACAGATAGGCGTGCACGGGTGCACGGGCCGCCGTCTCCAGCCGGGCCCTGGCCTCGTCCTGCCCGACCAGCTCGACCCAGGGGTCGACCGCCGTCGCCGTCACCTGGGGCCCCCGAGATCGATCGTCGCCATCACCGTGATGCTACCGGCCGGTCCACACCCGGTGGCCCGGTGGCCCGTGGCCCGGTGGCCCGGTGGCCCGCCTGCCGACCGGGTGACCGCGACCGCCGAGACCCCGACGGGACCTCGCAGGGTGCTGAAGGTCGCCGGCGAGGGTCTCGGCGTCCAGACGCCGCCCGGTCGAGGACGCAGGATTCGCCACAGCTCGTGAGCGCTCTGGCCGATCCGGGGACGACGAGTGGGCGGGTGGATGGGCGTCGAGAGCCCGTCATGTGATCGTCAGCACCCCTGCTAGCGGTAGTTGATCGCCCGCCGACCGCGTCGACGGTTCCAGCGCCTGGTCGCCTCGACCACGGTTCGGACCATCGGCAGGCGATCGATCCGTCCCGGGTCGATGTCGGATCTCGTCGGCCGGGTGCCGACCAGGTTGGGGACGGCCAGCAGCCGCACCCGATCCGAGTTCACCCAGAAGAACGTGTTGATCGCCCCGTCCGACGCCATCGGCCCCCGCAGGTCGTCGCCCGGCTCGCCGACCAGTACCGCTTCGAGGTGGGCGATCCAGTCGTCGAGGATCGACTCGGCCAGCAGGTAGGCGTGGGCGCCGTTGACCTTGCCGGTGAAGCGGGCCCAACCGGCGGGGTCGACGCCGGTCCCGCCGCCGCCGATGACCGGCTCGTCCGGCACCGTCGGAGCTTCGCCCCAGACGTCGAGGTACCCGAGGTTGGCCAGGTCCCACGAGCCCCTGGCCAGCGCCTCGACCAGGCGAGCGCCCCACATCGACCACGCCGGCCCGAACGCCAGGTCGTCCTCGAGGACCAGCACCCGTTCCAGCCCGCTCTCCCGGGCCCACGTGGCCGCCTGCAGATGGGCGTGGGTGTTGCTGCGGTAGCCCGGATTGGCGAAACCTGCGGCGTCGGTGAACCGCTCGGGCCGGATCAGGTGCACGTCGTCGCCGGCGGTCACCGGGCGACCGGCGGCGATCGACAGCTCGGCCAGCGAGTCGACCAGGCGGTCCTCCCGCTCGGGCAGGTTGATGAGGATGGGGTGGGCGAACGACACGAGGTCGACGCCCGGGGTCACCGACGAGGCCATGCCCCGAGGATCGACCCGCTCGACCCCCGCCTTGACCTATCCAGGGTCGGCCAGGTCAGCCGACCGGCAGGTCCAGTCGGGCGGCGACCGCGCCCCACACGTCGACGGCCACCTCGTCGACCGGGCGATCGCCGTCGATCACCACCCACCGGTCCGGCTCGGCCGCAGCCAGCGCATCGAACGCCTCGCCGACGACGCGGTGGAACTGCTCGCCCTCCCGCTCGAGCCGATCGAGGGCCCGGTCGAGCCGACCGCGGGCCACCGCCCGATCGACCCGCAGGTAGACGACGAGATCGGGCCAGCGACCATCGATGGCCCACTCGTTGACGACGCGGACGTCGTCGATCCCCAGCCCCCGACCCGCCCCCTGATAGGCCAGCGACGAGTAGGCGGTCCGGTCGGACACGACGTGGCGGCCGGCCGCCAGCGCCGGAACGACGATCTCGTCGAGGTGCTGGGCCCGGTCGGCGGCCATCATCAACGCCTCGGCCCTGGCCCCGACCGTCCAGTCACCCGAGCCGAGCAGCAGCCGTCGCAGCTCGCCACCGAGCGGGGTGGCGCCGGGCTCACGGGTCAGCACGGCATCGAGCCGCTCGGCCACCCTGGCCGCCTGCGTGCTCTTCCCCGACCCCTCGCCTCCCTCGAAGGCGATGTAGGCGGCCACGGCAGCGACCGCCCTACTTCTTGGCTGCGGCCCGCTTGGCCGATGCCTTGGCGGTCTTCTTGGCCGACTTCCTGGCCCCGGCCTTCTTGGTGGCCTTCGTCGTCTTCTTCGTTGCCTTCTTGGCCGGGGCGCCACCGTCGGCGGCCATCTTGGCCCGGCGACCGGCCAGCAGTTCGGAGGCCCGGGTGATGTCGATCCGCTCGACCGAGTCGGTCGCCGTCAGGCTGGCGTTGACCTCGCCGTCGGTCACGTACTCGCCGAACTGGCCGCTGCGGACCACCACCGCCAGGTCGGTGGTCGGGTCGACCCCGAGCTCCTTCAGCGGCCCGGTGTTGCGCTGACCCCGACGCCGCTTCGGCTGGGCGAACAACGCCACCGCCTCGTCGAGCGTCATCGACAGCAGCTTGTGCTCGTCGTCGAAGCTGCGGGTGTCGCCCCGCTTCCCCTCCTCGACCGGCGGCTTGGTCAGGTAGGGCCCGTGGGGCCCGTTGCGGGCGGTGATCTCCAACCCGTCGGTCGGGTCGGTGCCGAGCACCCGGGGAATCGACAGCAGATCGAGCGCCTGGGAGAGGGTGACGTCCTCGATCCGCATGTCGGCGAACAGCGAGCTGGTCGGCGGCTTGTTGTCGTCGGTGACCTTCTTCGGCATCTCGCCGAGCTGCACGTACGGGCCGAACTTGCCGTCGCGCACGAACACGGGGAGCCCGTTCTCGGGGTGGTGGCCGAGCTTGATGACGTCGGGGACGGCCATGACCTCGATCGCCCGCTCGACGTTCAGCTCGTCCGGCGTGATGTCGTGGGGGACGCCCTTGGTCTCGACCAGATTGCCCATCACCACCAGCGTGTCGCCGACCGAGGCCACCACGTGGTCGCGGACCGAGCGGCTGGGGAACTCCTCGAACCGCTCGAGCTTGCCGTTCACCGGGTCGAACCGGTAGGCGTTGGTCGGGACGTCGTCGTCGACGACGATCAGGGCGCCGGCGGGATCGCCGGCGGCGGCGATGACATTGACCGAGGCCAGGTCGCCGTCGAGCTCGGCCTCGGGCACCCACTCCCACTCGTCGCCGTCGAGGCGGGCCAGGCGGATGGCGGAGACGGTGCGGAACCAGGCGGCGGCGTAGACCGCCCCGCCGACGCTGGCGACCTTGGCCCACGTCGGCTTCTTGCCGTTGAACGTGCCGAGCCTCGGGGCCTCGCGCCACGTGCCGTCGGCCGGATCGAGGAACCAGCCACCGTTGCGGTCCCACACCAGCACCTCGGCCCCGACCGGGACGAGCATGGCGTCGTCGGACAGCTTCGACTCGAGCGAGGGAGCGGCGGTGGCCTGACCGGTGTCGGGATCGAAGGCGACGGCCTCGATCCCCTGCGCATCCCACCCGACGCCGACGAGGGCGTCGCCGACCCAGACCGCGGCCCGGAAGCCGGTCGGGGTGGTGACGTCGGCCGGCAGGGTCCGCCAGGCGTCGCCAGCCGGGTCGTAGGCGGCGCCACCGCCGTCGCGGCCGACGACGAGCACCTGGTCGCCGGTCCACACGGCGGCGACGGGGACCCCGACCCACCCGGCCTCGGCGATCGGTCGCCAGGCGTCGACCGCCGGATCGTAGGCGGCGCCGTCGATCGGCTCGCTCAGCAGCGGCCCGGTCGGGGTCTCGCGATGGCCGACGATCAGCACCTCACGCCCGGTTGACACGCCGACCGGATGGCGGCGCATCCGTTGACCGGACGAGGCCGTCGCCCGCCAGCGCCCGCCGAGGTCGCCCCCGTCGAGACGCTGGCCGCCGAGGCGACCCCGCTCGAGATACGGACCGTACTGACCGACCCGGGCGACGACGGGCAGGTCTTCGACGTCGACGCCGATCGGGATCGAGTTGACCGCCCTGGCGTCGATGTCGCCGAGCCGATCGGCCACCAGCTCCCGCAGGCCGGGCTCCTCGTCTTCACCGAAATAGAACTGTGACAGCCACGGCACGACGTCCTCGGTGCCGCTGGCGATGTTGTCGAGATCGTCCTCCATGCGGGCGGTGAAGGCGTAGTCGACCAGATCGGGGAAGTGCCGCTCGAGCAGCGTGATCACGGCAAATGCGAGGAAGCTCGGCACCAGCGCCGAGCCCTTCTTCCACACGTAGCCCCGGTCCTGGATCGTGGTCATGATCGACGCATACGTCGACGGACGACCGACCTCCAGCTCCTCCAGCTTCTTGACCAGCGACGCCTCGGTGTAGCGGGCCGGGGGCTGGGTGTCGTGGCCGGCGGTCTGGATGGCCGAGGTGTCGGCCCTGTCGCCCTCGGTCAGGGCCGGCAGCCGCCTGCCGGTGTCGTCGTCGCCGTCGTCGTCACCCTCGTCGTCGTCGCTCGACTCGACGTAGACCTTCAGGAAGCCCTGGTGGGAGATGACCGTGCCGGAGGTGGAGAACGTGGCCCGCTGGTCGGCGGTCGAGTCGACCCCGAGCTTGAGCGTGACCGTCTCGCCGGTGGCGTCGGTCATCTGGGAGGCGACGGTCCGCTGCCAGATCAGCTGGTAGACCCGCAGCTCGGGTGGGCTCAGCTCGCCGGCCACCATCTCGGGGGTGCGGAACGTGTCGCCGGCCGGGCGGATGGCCTCGTGGGCCTCCTGGGCGTTCTTGGCCTTCGTGCGGTACGAACGGGGCCCGTCGGGCACGTACTCGGCCCCGAACCGCTCGGCGATCTGTGACCTGGCGGCGTTGACCGCGGTCTCCGACAGGGTGGTGGAGTCGGTCCGCATGTAGGTGATGTAACCCCGCTCGTAAAGCCCCTGGGCCACCCGCATGGCCTGGCTCGACGACAGCCGCAGCTTGCGGCTGGCCTCCTGCTGGTAGGTGGAGGTGATGAACGGCGGGGCCGGCGTGCGGCGGTACGGCTTGGCCTCGCGACTGGCGACCTCGGCCGGTCGGCCGTCGAGCTCGCCGGCCAACTGGCCGGCCCTGGCCTGGTCGAGGTGGACCACGCCGTCGCGCTGGATCGTGCCGTCCTGGGCGAAGTCACGGCCGGTGGCGATGCGGGCCCCGTCGAGCTCGGTCAGCGTCGCCTCGAACGGCCGCTCCGCTGCGTGCCTGGCGTCGGTGGCCCGGAACGTGGCCTTCAGGTCCCAGTAGTTGGCCGAGCGGAACGCCATCCGCTCCCGCTCGCGCTCGACGACGATCCGGGTGGCCACGCTCTGGACCCGGCCGGCCGACAGCCGAGGCCGCACCTTCTTCCACAGGACCGGGGAGACCTCGTAGCCGTAGAGCCGGTCGAGCAGGCGCCTGGCCTCCTGGGCGTCGACGAGGCGCCGGTCGATGTCTCGCGGGTTGTCGATCGCCCGGCGGATCGCCTCCGGCGTGATCTCGTGGAACACCATCCGCTTGACCGGCACCTGGGGGTTCAGCACCTCGAGCAGGTGCCAGGCGATGGCCTCCCCCTCGCGGTCCTCGTCGGTGGCGAGCACCAGCTCGCTTGCGTCCTTCAGGAGGGTCTTGAGCTTCTTGACGTGATCGGACTTGCGGTCGGAGACGACGTAGAGGGGCTTGAAGCCGTTGTCGACATCGATCCCCATCGTCGCCCACTTCTCCCGCTTGTAGGCGGCCGGGATCTCGGCCGCCTTGGACGGCAGATCGCGGATGTGCCCGATCGACGATTCGACCATGTACTCGTCGCCGAGGTAGCCCGCGATGGTTTTCGCCTTGGCCGGCGACTCGACGATGACCAGTGGTTGGGGCACGGTTCGGAGGTTACGAAGGCCCGAAGACGTTTTGCCAACGTCGGCCACGAAATTTCTTGACGGTCAAGGGTCACCAGCAACGGCGGGCGAAGCCCGGGACGCTCGTCAGCCCACCGGCTGTGAGACCCTCGGTCTCGACCGGGCGCCGGCCAGCCGGAGCAACACGAAGCCGAGCAGCGTGGCCAGCAACGAGGCCACCAGGACCCCCATGATCGCCTCCTCGGCCAGGCCGGCGGTGGCTCCCTCGACCCCATCGCCCTCACCGCCGCCGCCCTCGGCGAAGGCCAGCCTGGCGATGAACAGCGCCACCGTGAAGCCGATGCCGGCCACGGCCCCGCCACCGACGATGTGGGCGAACGTCACCCCCCTCGGCAGGCTCGCCAAGTTGAAGCGGACGGCGAGGAAGCTGAACAGGCTGACCCCGACCGTCTTGCCGACGACCAGCCCGAGCACCACCCCGAGCGTCACCCGCGACGATGCCGCATTGCCGAGCGCCTCACCCGAGAGCGGGATCCCGGCGTTGGCCAGGGCGAAGATGGGGATGATGATGAAGCTGGTCCACGGGCTCAGCAACTGCGTCAGCCGGGTCGTGACCCCGATCTTCTCCTTCATCTTCCAGTTGGCGTCCATGATCATCGTCGGGTCGACCCGGTCGCCCGAGAGGATGTCCTCGACGTTCTCGAAGGCCCGGTCCTCCAGCAGCGGACGGGCCGGGGCCATCAGGCCGAGGGCGACGCCGGCGATCGTGGCGTGCACCCCCGAGCGGAACGTGGCGTACCAGACGATGAAGCCGATCACGGCATAGACCGGGGTGTACCAGATCCGGTACTTGGTCATCAGGCCGACGAGGGCGACCAGACCGATGGCCACCGCCAACCAGACGAGCTCGATCGACGTCGTGTAGAAGACGGCGATCACCAGGATGGCGCCGATGTCGTCGACGATGGCGAGCGTCAGCAGGAACAGCTTGAGCCGTTGGGGCACGCTCGGACCGAGGAGGGCGAGCACGCCGACCGCGAAGGCGATGTCGGTGGCCATCGGCACGCCCCAGCCGTCGAACCCGTCGGTACCGACGGTGAGGGCGGCGTAGATCGCCGCCGGCAGCAGCATCCCGCCGAGGGCGCCGATCGCCGGCAGCGCGGCGACACGGGGGTCGGCCAGGTCGCCGGTCATCAGCTCGGACTTGATCTCCATCCCGACGACGAAGAAGAACAGCGCCATCAGGGCGTCGTTGACGAACGCCTCGAGGCTCTCGTCGAAGATGTGCCAGTCGCCGATGGCGATGTCGACGTGCATCTCCCAGAAGCGGTGGTACGACTCGCCGAGCTCGCCGGGCAGGTTGGCCCAGACGAGGGCAGCCGCCGTTGCGATCAGGAGCAGGACACCCGAGGTGGTCTCCTGGGCCAGGAACCGGACCATGGGGCGGGCCACCGACCGGGCCAGTCGACCATCACTCCCGCTCCACGCCTCCGGGCGCACCTGAATCGATGGCTCACTCGACACCGATCGCAGGCTACGACACGTGAACGGGTCCGGCTACCGGCAGAGGTTCCCTTGCCCGGTCGTGGCGTGGCCGATCCGAGGCGGGAGCCCGGTCGGACCGGCCGCCGATCCGAGGCGGAGCTACTGGTAGAGCTCCATGTTGACGGTGGTCCCGGTAGCCGCCGAGACGAACTGGCAGGCGGAGGCGAGGCGCTCCATCAGCGGGATGCCGAACGCCCCCTCGATGAGGAGCCGGTCCGGGTGGGTGATGTCGGGGACCTCGTAGTGCTCGGGCATGCCCGGCCCCTCGTCCTTCACGGAGAGCCGGACCACGCCCTCGTCGACCTCGCAGGTGATCGCCACCCGACCCCCGCCGTTGGCGTCGGTCGAGAGGTTGGCCTGGATGGCGTTGGTCGTCGCCTCGGAGGTGACCCACCGCAGGTCGTCGAGCCGGTCGCCCTGCAGGGCGCCGACGGCGTTGGTGGCGGCGGCGACGACCATGCGAACCACGGCGACCAGATCGACCCGTGACGGGATGTCGATCTCGATCGTGCCGTGATCGGTCTGGTCGATGGCCGTGATGCCGTGCTCGATCGGGAGGTCGTCGTCCGACCCCGTTCCGGGCCTTGCGGCTGGCCCTCCGAGCGGTGCTGCGTCACCTGTCACTTACCGTGTACGTTACCGTGCGCGAGCGGTCAGTACCCAGAGCCCCCGGGCCTATTCCCGGCCGCTTGGCGAGCGAAGACCCTTGCGCCAGGCCGAGAACGAGCCGACGGGACCGGCGCCGGGCCGGCGGAGCCAGGGCCACGGGTGGGTCTCGACCACGTCGAGCTTCGCCGCCCGCCGTCGCCATCCCGGCACCGGGGCGAAGGTGGCGGCCAGAGGCCGTCCGGCCAGCACCTCGACCGGGTCGCCGACGTGCAACTCGACCGGCCGCTCGCCGGCCAGCTCGCTCAGGGTCTCGACCAGGAAGGCGAGGCGCTTGGCCGACAGCTGCAGACCGGACAGCAGCGGCCGGTCGAAGACGAAGACCACCGGCAGGCCGGGGTTGGCGACCATGGCCGGATCGGCGCGGCCGAGCGATTCGGCGGTGAGCCACACCGCCTCGGGTGCGGCGGCTGCGCCCGACGCTTCGACGTCGGCCGGGCCGGCCGTGGCAGCGGGGTCGTCGTCACCGGCCAGCCGGGGTTCGGCGACGATCGAGACGAGGGTCGGATCGTCCGGCCAGGCGTCGATCGGGCAGGCGTTGCCGAGCTCACACGAGGCGCAGAGCCCGGGGGCCCGCCGCTCGACCTGCCACCGGGAGAACCCGTACGGCCGACTCGAGCCGTGGCCGGTGACCCACTGCCAACCGAGCCGGTTGGCGGCCCGGGAGCCGTCGAGGAGGTGACGGAAGAACCAGTCCTCGCCATCGGCCCACGGTCGACCGAGGCGGATCGTCCAGTGACTGGCCAGCCACATGCGGGTCTGGTTCACGAGCCAGCCGTCCTCTTCCAGCTCACCGACCGTCAGTTCCAGGCAGGCCAGGTCGGTCTCGCCGTCCAGGCTGCCGGCCAGCGGCTCGCCCGGCGGGGCGGGCAGGTCGTCGAGCCGGTGACGGACCGGCTCGCTCGTCGCCTGTCCGAGGCGGGCGTACCAGTGGCGGGCGTACTCCTGCCACATGAGCTCGTCACGGAACTTCGTGACGTCCCTGGCCGGTCCGCCGGCCACCGCCGCCCACACCTCGGGCAGGGTCAGCAGACCGTGCCGTATATAAGGTGAGAGGCCGGAGGCGCCCCGGCGGGGAACGGGGTAGGCCTCGTTGCGGGTCGAGGCGTAGCCGGCCACATCGAAGGCGGCGAGGGCGGCGTCGGCCGCGGCCTGACCACCGCGGAACCGGGGCGACGGCAGGGCGTCACCCGGGCCATCGGCGAACAGGCCGGCGAGGTGCTCGACCACCCACCGGCGAGCGTCGGCCGGGCCCGGTTCGGGCGGCGGCAGGGGCGGGTGGCGGTTGGCCGTGGCGGCGGAGGCAACGGGGGGCATGGCGGCCCCGACGGTAGCATCGGCCCCATGGTGATCCAGGACCCAGCCGTCCCCTCGTCCGACCCCGCCGCCACCGGCCGTGTCGAGTCGCCCGAGGCCGACGCCTATCGGGCCGCGCTCGACGTGATCGGTGCCGTCGAGCCCGACGTCGCCAGCCACATCCGGGGCGAGCTGGGCAACCAACGGAGCCAGCTCAAGCTGATCGCCTCGGAGAACTACGCCAGCCCGGCCGTGCTGCTGGCCATGGGCAACTGGTTCAGCGACAAGTACGCCGAGGGCGTGCCCGGCCACCGCTTCTACGCCGGCTGCGAGTTCGTCGACAAGGTCGAGACGCTGGCCGCCGACCACGCCAAGGCCCTGTTCGGGGCCGGCCACGCCTACGTGCAACCCCACTCGGGGATCGACGCCAACCTGGTGGCGTTCTGGGCGATGCTGGCCCACCGGGTCGAGGCGCCGTACCTGGTCGACCACGGCGTCCGCCACGTCAACGACCTGTCCGACGCCGACTGGGAGGAGCTGCGGCGCTCGCTCGGCAACCAGCGGATGATCGGCATGGCCCTCGACGCCGGCGGTCACCTGACCCACGGGTTCCGGCCCAACATCTCGGGCAAGCTGTTCGACCAGCGCTCGTACGGGGTCGATCGCGAGACCGAGATGCTCGACTACGACCGGGTGGCGGCGCTTGCCCGGGAGTTCAAGCCGCTGGTGATGGTGGCCGGCTACTCGGCCTATCCCCGCAAGGTCAACTTCGCCACGATGCGGGAGATCGCCGATGAGGTCGGGGCCACGCTGATGGTCGACATGGCCCACTTCGCCGGGCTCGTCGCCGGCAAGGTGTTCACCGGCGACTTCGATCCGGTGGCCAACGCCCACATCGTCACCTCCACCACCCACAAGTCGCTTCGAGGTCCCCGGGGCGGGATCGTGCTGACGAACGAGACCGAGCTCGTCGAGTTCATCGACAAGGGCTGCCCGATGGTGCTCGGCGGTCCGCTGTCGAACGTGATGGCGGCCAAGGCGGTGGCCTTCGCCGAGGCCCGCAAGCCCGAGTTCCAGGACTACGCGGCCCGGGTGGCCGAGAACGCAGCGGCCCTGGCCGACGGCATCGGCCGCCGGGGCGGCCGGATCGTGACCGGCGGGACCGACAACCACCTGGTGCTGGTCGATGTGCGGCCCTTCGGGCTCACCGGCCGCCAGGCCGAATCGGCGCTCGAGGCGGCCGGGGTGATCGTGAACCGCAACTCGATCCCCGACGACGAGAACGGTGCCTGGTACACCTCGGGCGTGCGGCTCGGCACCCCGGCGCTGACCACGGTCGGGATGGGCACGGGTGAGATGGACGAGGTGGCCGACATCATCTGTGGCGTGCTGACGGCGACCGAGCCGACCACCACCTCGTCGGGCGACCCGTCGAAGGCCAAGTTCCACCTGACCGACGACGTGCGGGACGGGAACCGGGCCCGGGCCGCCGAGCTGCTGGCCGCCAACCCGCTCTACCCGACCCTCGGGGCCCTGTAGCCCGACGCCGCACCCGGGACCGAGCTCGGCCGACCGCCGTAGCGGCCCCGTTCTGACGGCCGTCCTGGCCACTCCTGGCCATCCCGACCGACGGAACCGGGCTCGGCGCGCGGGGCGCCGGATCCCCGGGCCGGTCGGCGGACGACGCGGCCGGGCCCGTACGAACGTTCTGGTCGAATGGCGGCCCTGTCGGGCCGGCCGAGTAGGCTGATCCGGGTGAGTGTCGTGGCTGGCGCCGAGCAGCTGAGCCCGCCCGGCCAGGGCGGGCCGACCCCGCCGGACGACGCCGAGCCGTCGCCGATCGAGGCCGCCATCGACGGCTTCCGGCGCGACGGGCGGCTGGTCCACCTCGAGGAGCTGCCCGAGCGGCCGGCGGTGTTCGAGGAGCTGGCCCGACCCCTGCCGGACAAGATCGCCCACTGCCTGCCCGACCGGATCTACTCGCACCAGGCCAGGGCCATCGACCTGATCCGGGACGGGAGCTCGGTGGTGGTGGCCACCGGAACCGCCTCGGGCAAATCGCTGTGCTTCCAGATCCCGATCGCCGAGTCGGTGGTGACCGGGCTGCGGGCCGGCACGTCGCTGCTGCTCTACCCGACCAAGGCGCTGGCCCAGGACCAGCTGCGGGCCTTCGGCGACCTCGACGTGCCCGACCTCAAGGCGGTGACCTACGACGGTGACGCCTCCAAGGAGCAGCGGGCCTGGGCCCGGTCGAACGCCAACGTGCTGCTGACCAACCCCGAGATGCTCCACAACGGGGTGCTGCCCCACCACGGCAAGTGGGCCACGTTCCTGAAGCGGCTCGACTACGTGGTGGTCGACGAGCTGCACGTGCTGCGAGGGATCTTCGGCACCCACGTGTCGCACCTGATCCGGCGGTTGCGCCGGCTGTGCGCCCGCTACGGCAGCGACCCGACGTTCGTGTTCTGCTCGGCCACGATCGGCCAGCCGGACGAGCTGGCGGCCGAGCTGTGCGGCAAGCCGGTCACGGCGGTGACCGAGGACGGCTCGCCGAGCGGTCCCCGCCACGTTGCCGTGGTCCAGCCGGCGCTGGTCGACGAGGACCGTGGCATCCGCCAATCGCCGGCGACCGAGACGATCAGGGCCGTGACCGAGCTGGTGCTGGCCGGCCACCGGGTCATCGCGTTCTGCGGCAGCCGGGCCCTGACCGAGCGGGTGGCCGCCGGCGTGGCCCGCTCGTTGCCGTCCGAGCTGGCCGACACCGTGCGCCCCTACCGCAGCGGCTACCTGGCGGCCGAGCGGCGAGAGATCGAGGCCGAGCTGGTGTCCGGTGCGCTGCGGGCGGTGGTCACCACGAGCGCCTTGGAGCTCGGCGTCGACATCGGCGGGCTCGACGCCACCGTGCTGTGCGGGTTCCCGGGCACGATCGCCTCGATGTGGCAGCAGATCGGGCGAGCCGGTCGCTCGCAGCAGGCCTCGGTGTCGGTGCTGGTGGCCGGCGAGGACCAGCTCGACCAGTGGTTCGTCAACCATCCGCGTGATCTGTTCGAGCGACCTCCCGAGCCGGTGGTGGTCAACGTCGAGAACCCGAACATCCTCGACCCCCACCTCGGCTGCGCGGCCTACGAGCGCCCACTCGAGCGGATCGACGAGCTCTGGTGGCCGTCGCTCGACGACGCCGTGCACCGCAACGTGCTCGGCGACCAGCTCCGGATCCGGCCGGACGGCATGCGGCTGCCCCGGGCCGTGTGGGACGGGCGGGGCATGCCGTTCCACCGGATCAGCCTGCGGTCGGCCTCGGGCGGCGAGGTGCGGATCGTGCGCGACGACGACGGCAGCGACGACCCGTTCGCCGGGCAGCTGATCGGCACCGTCGAGTTGGCCAGGGCCGCCAACCTGGTGCATCCCGGTGCGATCTACCTGCACCGGGGCCAGCCGTGGCGGGTGCTGGAGCTCGACCTGGAGCGGCGGGAGGCGATCGTCGAGCCGGACGACGGCCGCACCTGGACCCAGGCCCGGTCGCAGATCGACATCGAGGTGCTCGACACGGCCGAGGCCAAGGCCGTCGGCCGCTCGACGCTGCACCTGGGGCAGGTGCGGGTGACCACCCAGGTGGTGGGCTACCAGCTCAAGGAGCTGGGCACCCGGACCGTCCTGGCCACCGAGGACCTCGACCTCCCGCCCCAGGAGCTGGTCACCACCTCGATCTGGTACGAGTGGGAGCCCGACGTGATCCGCTCGGCCGGGATCCGCCCGTTCGTGCTGCCCGGCGCGCTGCATGCGGCCGAGCACGCCGCCATCGGCATCCTGCCGCTGTTCACCATCTGCGACCGGTGGGACGTCGGCGGGGTGTCGATCGCCGAGGCCCCCGACTCCGGGCTGCCATCGGTCTTCATCTACGACGGCTACCCGGGCGGGGCCGGCATCGCCGAGCTGGCGTTCTCGGCCGCCGACCGGCACCTGGCGGCGACGGCCGAGGTGCTCGACGACTGCGAGTGCGTGACCGGCTGCCCGTCGTGTGTGCAGTCGCCGAAGTGCGGCAACGGCAACGAGCCGCTGGACAAGATGGCGGCCCTGGCCCTGCTGCGGACCACGCTCGGGGCCGAGGAGCCGTTCTGATCGCCCGGTCGGGGTTGGCATCGCCGGCCCCTACTCGATCCGGACCACGGCGGTGGTGCTGAGCTCGACGTCGCCGACCAGGCGGCCGACGATGGCGACGTCGGTTGGTGACCGGTAGCGGACCCGGACCGCAACGAGGCTGCCCCGGGAGCGCTCGGCACCGAGCTCGACGGTGAGGCGGGCCGGATCCAGGTCGGGCGAGGCAGCGACCGTGTGCGCAGCCACCGTTCCCGGGTCTGGCGTGATCGCAGCCTGGCGGGCGGCGGCCCGTGCGGCGTGCTCGATCGTCACCCGGTCGCCGGCGACCCGAGCGACCTGGACGACACCGAGTGCGGCGATGGCGAGCACGGGCAGCACCAACGCCAGCTCGACCGTGCTCTGGCCGGCCTGGCGGGCTGCGATCCGATCCGCAGACCACCGTCGGCCGACCGGTCGGTCACGAGGTCGCATCGTCGATCAGCTGGTCGAGGACGGCGTTCATCAATCGGGCGACACCGTCGGTGCTGGTGGCCCACGCCAGCAGCAGGCCGGCCAGGGCCGCAGCGGCCAGCAGGACGAGGGCGTACTCGGCGGTGGCCTGCCCGGCCTCACCTCGGATCCGGGCGGCCAGTCGAGCGGAGCGAAGCCGGCGGCGCGATGCGATCACCGGCGTGGATGGGTTGGTCATGGGGTGCTCCTCGGAGCGTTGGGGTGGGTTGGACGGGAGCGCGTGCTCCGAGGAGTGCTGCGTCGTCAGCCGAGCTGCTGCATGGCGACGACGGCGAGCGGCACGATCGCGCCGACGACGACCGCCGGCAGCAGGCACAGCACGAGCGGCGGTAGCAGGGCGATGGGGACCCGGCCGGCGGACGCCTCGGCCTGCCACCGGTCGCGCTGCTCGACGTCGTCACCGAGCCGGGCGAGCACCGCGGCGACCGGGGCGCCGTCGACCTCGGCCGCCAGGAGGGCGCCGATCAGGGGGTGGAAGGTGGGGCCGAGAACGACCGATGCCTCCCCGAGCGCGTCGGCCAGGCGATGCCCGTGCCGGACACGATCGACGATCTCGGCGAACGCCGGCCTGACCGGCTCGGGACCGCCGGTGGCGACGGCGGTGACGGCCTGGCGGACCGTGCCCCCGGACCCGACGACGACCGACACGACGTCGACGGTGAACGCGAGCGACCCGTCGACGGCTGACCGCTGGCGGCGCCGCCGACGACGGCGACGGCCGACGGCGAGCCCGGTGGCGACGACGCCCACCGCCAGGGCGACGAGCAGTGCGGACGTCGCGGTCATCGGTCGGTCGCCACGAGGCGATCGAGCGAGTGCTGCATCCACCACCAGCCCGCGATGGAGAGCCCGAGCGACGCCGCAGCGCACGCCACACCACCCGGCTCGTCGAGGTAGAAGCGGGCCAGGGCCGGCTCGACGCCGGCCAGGACCATGGCGAACAGGATCGGGGCGAGGGCGAGCAGCGCAGCCGAGGCGACGGCGCCGGCGGCCTGCGCCTCGGCCCGGTGGCGCCGATGGGCGCGACCGACCAGCGTGTGCCGGAGGCGCTGCAGGGCTGGCACCGCCGGACCGCCGTTGACCGCCAGCACCTCGAGGGTCAGCGCCAGGAGTCGGACGGAGGGGTCGCCCGCCGATCCCAACCGGCGGCTGGCCTCGGCCAGGGTCGCTCCCCGGTCGACCGCGCCGACCAACGGCGCCAGCGGACCCGGCCGACCCGACGGGCGTCGATCGGCGGGAACGACCGCCTCGTCGGCCAGCCTGCAGGCCTGCAGCAGCGAGGCGCCCGAGCGGAGCTGCTGGATCAGCCGCTCGACGAGGACCGGCAGCGCATCCGCCTCGGCCGTCGCTCGACGCTGCCGGCGACGACGTCGGACCTCACCGCCACCGGCCAGGGCGAGCAGCGGCCCGACGACAGCGACCAGCGGGCTGGCGAGCGCAACGCCGAGCAGCGCTGGCCCGCCGGCGGCGAGCACCGCCGACCATCGACCCGCCATCACGCGACCTCCCGTCGGCGGGGCGCCGGCACGGGCCCGGACGCCGGGCCGTCGCGGAGGGCCGAGATCGAGCCGGGCCCCCGGGCCGGCCACCAGGGCGTCAGACCCTGCTCGTCGACCAACGCCACCTCCCGGACCAGCCGCCTCGGCCCGTCGCGCCCGACGACGACGACGGCGTCGAGCCCGTCGAGCGCAAGCCCTCGCAGCCGGTCGGGGCCGAGCCCCGAACCGGCCAGGGCGGCCAACGTCTCCAACCGGCGCAACCCGCCGGCGGCATCGCCGGCATGGCAGGTGGTGAGGCAGCCCCGGTGCCCGCTCGTCAACGCCAGCAACAGATCAAACGCCTCGGCGCCCCGGACCTCGCCGACGATCAGCCGATCGGGACGCATGCGCAAGGCCGTCAGCACCAGCCGGCGCAGGGTGACCTCGCCGACCCCCTCACCGTTGGCCGGCCTGGCCTCGAGGCGGACCAGGTTCGGCCTGGTCAGCGGCAGCTCGGCGGTGTCTTCGAGGCACACGATCCGCTCGCCCGGATCGACGATGGCGGCGAGAGCGGCGACGAGGCTGGTCTTGCCCGAGCTCGTGTGGCCGACGACGAGAATCGACGCCCGCTCGGCCACCAGGTCGACCAGGGTCGTGACCACGTCCGGCGGGCCGAACCGGTCGAGCGATGGCGCGTCCGGGGGGAAGCGGCGGATCGACACGGCGGGCCCGCCGAGCGCCAACGGCGGCACGACGACGTTGACCCGGGACCCGTCGGCCAGGCGGGCGTCGACGATCGGCGAGGCCCGATCGACCCGCAGACCGAGCGGACCGAGGATGGCCTCGACGAGGACATCGAGCGAGTGGGCGTCGATCTCGAACCCGGTCGGCTCGACAGCGCCGACCCGCTCGACCCAGACCGGGCCCGGCCCGTTGATCAGGATCTCCGTGACCCCCGGATCGGTGGCGACGGCGCGAAGCAATCGATCGACCGGTGACGCCAGCCCCGGCGCCTCGATCGTCGCCGTCCTGCGCTCGTCGACCGTCTGGCCGACCGGGCTCGGCTTCGACCACGCCCGACCCCAGCTCGCTCGCCTGCGGTGCCCGCTCATGACACGTGCCTCCACGACATGGTCGCACCGCTCGGTGCGACGACTGCTCGAGGGGGCCGTGGCCACCGAAGGGCGGGAAGGTGACCGGTCGGTCCGAGCAGCCCGGAGGGCGTGACGCCGACCCTACCGGCCTGGGACCGACGTCACACCGGCAACGGTCGATTTCGTGTCAATCTTGACGTAGTCTGCAGATACGTCAAGATTGACGCATATCTCAAGGCTTCCGACATCAGCAACCGTCCCGAAAGGCACACCGATGACCGTCACCTCCGCCCTCCCCCTCGCCACCGGCACCTGGCAGGTCGACGCCGCCCACAGCAGCGTCGAGTTCGTCGTCCGCCACCTCGGCCTGTCCAAGGTCCGCGGCCGGTTCAACCAGTTCGACGCCAACCTCGACGTCGGCGCCGATCTCGCCTCGTCGACGTTGGCCGCCACCGTGGACCTGGCCTCGGTCGACACCAACAACCCCGACCGGGACGCCCACCTCCGCAGCACCGACTTCTTCGACGTCGAGCAGCACCCGACGCTCCAGTTCGCCAGTGAGCGGATCGTGGCCGACGGTGACGACTACGCCGTCGACGGCACCATGACCCTCAACGGCGTGGCCAGGCCGGTCCGCCTCGACGTCGAGTTCAACGGCACCGAGGTCTACCCGATGGACTCCAAGACCCACGCCGGCTTCTCCGCCTCAACCACGATCTCGCGGTCCGACTACGGTGTTGAGTTCGACGTGCCGGTCGGCGTCGACCGCATGGCGATCGGCGACAAGGTCAAGGTCGAGCTCGAGATCCAGCTCGTCCAGCCCTGAGCGGCCGGCTCCGAGCCGGCCGACCGCACGGGCCCGCCCCGGAGGGAGTCAGCGCAGCCGATGAGTCCAGTCGCCAGCCGGGGGCCCGCCGCCGATCGCCCGTCACCGACAACCCGCTCGACCGAGCCGGCCGAGCTCCCGACGTCGGCCGACGTCGAGTGGTTGGACGACGACGAGCGGCGGGCCTGGCTGGCCCTGCTCGAGGTCGGCACCGGTCTCTTCGAGCTGCTGGACCAGGACCTGAAGCGCCTCGGCGGGGTGACGCTCGAGGACTACGAGGTCCTCCATCTCCTGTCGGACACCGACGACCACCGGCTGCGGGTCGGCGAGCTGGCCACCCGGATGATGGCCAGCCGCACCCGACTCTCACAGCGGATCGACCGGCTGGCCGGGCGCGGCCTCGTTCGACGGGAGCGCTGCCCCGAGGACGGGCGGGCGATCCACGTCATCCTCACCGACGAGGGTCGGGCGCTGCTCGAACGCATCGCCCCCGCCCATCTCCGCTCGGTCCGGACCCGGCTGTTCGACCACCTGACCCGGACCGACGTGAGCTCGATGGGCCGCAGCCTCGACAAGGTGGCGCTGGCCCTGCGCCGGCAGCGCTGACGTCGGCCGCTCCGGCGCACTGCCGAGCGGCCGACGGGCGGCTCGGCCTAGACCTGACGACCGGTGAAGCCGAGCATCCTGGTCTGCTCGTCGGCGTCGGTGGCCGCCTCGATCTCCGGGCCGAACCGACCGGAGGCCCGCATGGCCTCCTCGGGGAACCGCTGGAGGCCCTGGTAGGCGGCGCTGACCGGCTCGGCCGGGAGCGCCTCGTCGGCGCCGATGGCCCTGGCCAGATCCCAGGTGTGGATCAGCAGGTCGCTGGTGGCGACACCGAGCATCATGGCCTTCGGCATCGGGCCGAACGGGCCCTGTGGCAGCTCGCCGTCGAGGACGCTCGGGTCCTCCATCGCCGCGATCATCCCGTCGCGGACCGCCGGCCACCCGGCCCCCTCCTCCAGCTGCAGGCCGAGGAGGCCGCCGGCCACCTGCTGCTGCACGCCGACGGCGTGGTCGACCAGGTCCTGGACGCACCAACCCTCGCAGGGGGTGTCGGCCCCCCACTGCTCACCGATCGCCTCGTAGCGCGCGTCCCAGGCCTCGACCGTCTGCTTCCAGAGGGCGATGTGCTGCTCGTTCATTGACCTTCCCCTTCGTGCTCCGGCCACCGACACCAGCGGCCGTCTCCGGCCGATGATAGGGCGGACCCCGCCCGGTCGGGATCAGGACCGGAAGCGGAACTCCACGTCGGCCCGGCGATCGAGCACATCGCCGGCCACCCCGATCGGGGCCTCGGCAGGGGGCCGGGACTCGACGGCCAGGCGATCGGCCTCGACGCCGAGCTCGACGAGCTGCTCGTGGACGTGACCGGCCCGGGACAGGGCGAGGATGGCGGCCCCTGGATCGCTCGGATCGGCGTAGGCCACGATCGTCAGTCGGGCGGTGCCCCGGTTCAGCACCCCGGCGACGGCCCCGAGCACCGGGTCAGCGTCGCCGTCGAACTCGACGTCGCTCTCGGGGGTGAACACGACGGCGCCGGGGAATCGCACGGTCAGCTCGGCCGTGCCGGCGCCCGGCTCGGCCACCTCGGTGCCATCGACCAGGCGGAGTCCGAGCACCGCGGCCAGGTCGCGGACCTCACCCGACCACTGCGACTGGCGCTGTGGGGGCAGGGCGCCGGCCAGCTCGATGGTGTCGTCGCTGATCAGACCGGAGGCGACGAGCTGCTCGGGGCCGGGGGGCGAAGGGGATGCGGCGGCGTCGGTTGCGGTTGCGGTTGCGGCGGGCACCGTGGCGGACGTCGGGTCGGTCGTGGCGCCAGCGTCGGCGCCGGCCGGGGTGGACGCCGCGGCCGTCGCCTGGGTGTCGACGGCGACGGTGTCATCGCCACTGCGGCCGATGACGTAGCCGATGAGGCCGAACACGAGGGCGACCAGCGGCAACAGCCCGACGAGCACGCCCAGCCAGAACACGGGCGGTCGCCCGAGCGGCCACTCGCGCTCGGCGTCCGGCGGGGCCGGGACGAGCCGCGACCGCTCGAGCGGAACCGCCGGCTCGGGGCGGAGCCGGTCGCCGATGGCATCGCCGTCGATGGCACCGCCGCCGATGGGGTCGCCGTCGAGGGGACCGGCATCGAGCGCCTCGCCGTCGACGGGATCGGCGTCCAGGGGGCTGGCATCGAACGCCTCGCCGTCGACGGGATCGGCGTCGACGGGATCGCCGATGGCTCGGCCGGCATCGGCGGCGGTGTCCCCGTCGCTGGCCGGACCCTCGGCGGCTGGCTCGTCCTTCGATCGGTCGTCGACGCCGCGGCCATCGTCGTCGGTCCGGTCATCGACCTCGGTCGGCGGTCCTTCGTCGTCGTGGCCCTCGTCGAGCGCCTCGGCCTGCTCGCCGCGGCCGAGCGCCTCGTCGTCGACCTCGAACAGGTCGTCGACCAGGCGAACCGGTTCGAAACCGGGATGGACGGGGCGGGCGTCCCACTCGCCGAGATTCTGCTCCGCCATGCGCGACCCTCCCTCGTCCGCGTCGGTGAATCCGGCCCCTCGGCTGGTACCGACGAGCGTAGTTTCGACGTCGATGATGATCCACCGCGACGGGACGGCGCTCGTCTTTCGACGGTTCCGCGCCGGCCGCTATGGTCGGGCCGGTATGAGCATCCGAGGAACCAGATGACGATCGGAGGTCCCCGATGAGCATCCGAGGACGGGCCTTCATCGCCGGGATCCACGAGCACCCGGGCCGGCACCTGCCAGACGAGTCGCTGATGGAGATCCACGCCCGGTGCTGCGTCGGGGCGCTGGCCGACGCCGGGCTGTCGATGGGTGACGTCGACGCCTTCGTGTCGGCCGGCGACGCCCCCGGATTCGGGACCCTGTCGATGCTCGACTACCTCGGCATCCGGGCCTCGTGGATCGACTCGACCGAGATGGGCGGCTCCTCGTACCTGGCCCACGTCAACCACGCGGCCGCAGCGATCGCCGCCGGCAAGTGCCGGGTTGCGCTGGTCAGCCTGGCCGGCAAGCCGCGCACCGGTGGGGCCCAGCCCGGCGGCTCGGCCAGGGCATCGGGGCCCGAGTCGGGGTTCGAGAGCCTGTGGGGGGCCGGGGTGCCGGCCAACTACGCCATGGCCGCCCGCCGCCACATGCACGAGTTCGGCACGACCAGCGAGCAGCTGGCCGAGATCAAGGTCGCGGCCTCCGTCCACGCCCAGCACAACCCACACGCGTTCCTCCGGGACGTTGTCACCGTCGATGAGGTGCTGGAGTCGCCGATGATCGCCGACCCGCTGCACCGGCTCGACTGCTGCGTGATCACCGACGGCGGCGGGGCGGTGGTCGTCGTGCACCCCGAGGTGGCCGCCGACCTCGACCGCCACTGCGTGCCGATCCTCGGGGCCGGCGAGGCCAACAAGGGCACCGCCAACGGCCGGATCGACCTCACACACACCGGCGCCGTCTGGTCCGGCCCCGCGGCGTTCGCCGAGGCCGGCGTCACGCCGGCCGACATCGACTACGTCTCGATCTACGACTCGTTCACCATCACCGTGCTGCAGACGCTGGAGGACCTCGGGTTCTGCGAGAAGGGAAAGGGCGGCGAGTTCGTCCTCGACGGGCGGCTCCAGGCGCCGCACGGTGGGCTGCCGTTCAACACCGACGGCGGCGGGCTGTGCAACAACCACCCGGGCAACCGTGGCGGGATGACGAAGATCCTCGAGGCGGTACGCCAGCTCCGGGGTGAGGCCAACGCCCCGGTCCAGGTCCCCGACTGCGAGCTGGCGCTGGCCCACGGCACGGGCGGGTCGCTGTCGGCCCGCATGGGGTCGGCCACGTTGATCCTGGGAAGGAGCCTCTGATGGGCGACGAGCGGAGGGGCATCCCGACCAGGGCCCCGGCGATCAATCCCGACTCCGAGCCGTTCTGGGCCGCCACCGCCGATGGACGGCTGACGCTCCAGCGCTGCGCCGCCTGCGGCGCGGTCGTGTGGTGGCCGAAAGCCATCTGCCCGGCGTGCCAGAGCTTCGACCTGGCGTGGTTCGATGCCACCGGCCGAGGCACGGTCTACAGCTACACCGTCGTGCACCGGGCCCCGGGCTCATGGGGCCGGGCTGCGCCGTACGTGCTGGCCTACGTCGAGCTGGAGGAGGGGCCGAGGCTGATGACGAACATCGTCGACTCCGACCCCGACGCCGTGACCATCGACGCCCCGGTCCGGGTCGTGTGGCACGACACCGGCGAGGGCAACGCCCTCCCCCGCTTCACGCTGGCCGACTAGCCGGGCGGCACACCCGTCACCGGGCGGCCAGGGCGGCCAGGGCGGCCAGGCCGACCGAGCCAGAAGGCGTCGCGCGGCCATGGAGCGGCTCCCCGAGTGGGCGCAGGTGGAGAAGCGCTTGCGCCGCTGGCCGGTGGCTGGAAGCCTCGGCCCGATGGGAACCCCGTCCTTCCTCGACGACGTCGTCGGCTCGTTCTCCACCGGGGCGGCCGACAACCCCACGGTGGCGATGATGGACGCGGCGTTCGCCGCCGAGGGCCTGCCGTGGCGCTACCTGAACTGCGAGGTCGAGCCGGGTGACCTCACCGCCGCGGTCGACGGGGCCCGGGCCATGGGTTGGCAAGGCTTCAACTGCTCGATGCCACACAAGCAGACGGTGATCCGGCTGCTCGACTCGCTGTCGCCGTCGGCCGAGCTGTGCCAGGCGGTCAACTGCGTCGTCCGCATCGGTGGCGACGGCGGGGCCGGCGGGTGGGTCGGGCACAACACCGACGGCGCCGGGTTCGTCGCCTCCTGTCGTGACCTGATCGACGTCGCGGGGGTCGAGGCCCTGGTGATCGGCACCGGCGGAGCGGCCTCGGCCATCGCCGTCGAGCTCGGCCTGGCCGGGGCGGCCAGGATCTTCGTCGCCGGGCGCGATCCCCACCGGACGGCCCTCGTGGCCAATCTCGTCGGCGCGGCCGGCGCCGAGGTCGGCATCGTGCCCTGGCGGGCCCCGCTGCCGATCCCCGAACCGGTGCGGCTGATCGTCGACGCCACACCGGTTGGCATGACACCGGACGTCGAGGCGGCGATCGACGTCGACTGGTCGACGCTGCGTCCCGACTCGGTCGTCGGCGACGTCGTGTTCAACCCGGCGGCGACGGCGTTGCTGCGCGCTGCGGCCGACGCCGGTGCCACCACCGTCGACGGCACCGGGATGCTCGTGGCCCAGGCGGCCGAGAACATCCGCCTGTGGACCGGTTCCCGCCCCGACCACGGTCCGATGCGGACCGCCCTCGAGCGCGCCCTCGGCCTCTCGTGAAACTCCGGCGGGCGATGCTCAGCCCCACACCGCGACGGTGCTGGCCCACGACAGGCCGCCGCCGAACCCGAGCAGCAGGATCGGGTCGCCCGGCCCCACCCGACCGTCGGCCACGGCGGCGTCGAGGGCGAGCGGCACCGACGCCGCCGACGTGTTGCCGGTGTGCTCGATGATCGAGATCACCCGGTCGTGGTCGACACCGAGGCGATCGGCCACGGCGTCGAGGATCCGCTGATTGGCCTGGTGGGCCAGCACGGCCACGACGTCGTCGAGCTCGAGGCCGGCCCGCTCGACGGCGGCCCTGGCCGAGTCGACGGCGTAGCGGACCATGTGCTTGAACAGCACCTTGCCGTTCATCTCGACGCCGGTGATGCGGCCGTCACGGATGGGGCTGGCCAGGATGTCGGCGTGGCTGCCGTCGGTCCCGGTGTCCCAGGCCCGGATGCCACGGTCGCCATCCGGCTCGCTGGTCAGCACCACGGCCCCGGCCCCGTCGCCGAACAGGATGGCGGTCGAGCGGTCGTCGTAGTTGGTGGCCGCCGTCATCCGGTCGACCCCGACGACCAGCGCTGCGGTGGCGGCACCGCTCAGCAGCATCGAGTGGGCCACCACGAGGCCGTAGGAGAACCCGGCGCAGGCGGCGTTCAGGTCGAAGGCGGCGCAGATCAGGCCGAGGGCGTCCTGCACTCCGGCGGCGGTCGAGGGGCACAGGTCGTCTGGGGTCTGGGTGGCGGTGACGACCAGGCCGATCGACTCGGCGGCAACGCCGGACCTCTCCAGCGCCCGCCGGGCGGCCTCAACGGCCAGTCCGGTGGTGGTACCGCCGACCCGGCGCTCGGCGATGCCGGTGCGGGACCGGATCCACTCGTCGCTGGTGTCCATCATCACCTCGAAGTCGGCGTTGGTCAGCACCTTGTCCGGCAGGGCCGTCCCCACCGCAACCAACCGGCTCCCGCTCCGCTGCTGTTGCTGCTGCGCTTCGGCGCTCATCGCTGCACACCCTCCAACTCGTTGCCCGTTCGCTCGCCGTCGGCGACACGTCTCGTCGTTGCCGCCGCGTCGCCCGCGGCGGCCCCGTCGGCCCCGGTCAGGTCGATCCGATCGACCCCCGCCGGGGCGACCGGCGTCGACGCCGGCCACCAGTTCCACCGCCCGGCCACCACCATGAAGGCCGGGACCAGCAGCGACCGGACGAGCGTGGCGTCGGCGACGATGGCCAGCGCCAGCCCGATGCCGACCAGCTGGATGAACGTGACGTTGCCCGAGGCGAAGGCCAGGAAGACGGCGGCCATCAGCACGGCGGCCGCGGTGATGATCCCGCCGGTCCGCTGCAGACCGACCGCCACCGCTCGCCTGGTGTCGCCGGTGCGGTCCCACTCCTCCTTGATCCGGGAGAGCAGGAAGACCTCGTAGTCCATCGACAGCCCGAAGGCGATGCAGAAGATCAGGATCGGGGTCTGGGCGTCGGTCAGCCCGGTCGGGGTGAAGCCGAGCAGCCCGGTCAGGCGGCCGTCCTGGAAGATCCACACGATGGCCCCGAAGGACGCGGTGAGGCTGAGCAGATTGAGCACCACCGCCTTGAGCGGCAACACGACGCTCCCGAAGCTCCAGAACAGCAGCAGCGACACGACCACGAACACCCAGATCGCCACCGGGACGAGCTTGGCGGCGATCTCGGCCTTGTTGTCGACCTGGCGGGCCGACTCGCCGCCGAGCAGGAACGGGACCGGGCCGGCGACGGCGCGGATCTCGGCGACCATCGTTTCGGCCTCGGGCGACACGGGCTCGACCGCCGGGAGCACGGCCAGCCAGGCGAGGCCGTCGGTCGCGCCGGCGGCCGCTCCCTCGGGGGCCGCTCGGAACCGCTCCGGGGACGGGCTCGGGCCGACGGCGGCGCCGTCGACGTAGATGCCGGTGGCGGTCTCGACCCCGGCGACGCCGTCGACCCGGCTGACCTCGGCTGCGTGGGCCGACAGCTCGTCGTCGGCGATCGGCTCGGTGGCGACGGCGGCCATGGCCCCGAACTGGCTGCTGTCGAAGTCGGCCCGGATCACGTCGGCCACCTGGCGGGCCTGGGTCGAGGTCGGCAGGGCCCGGTCGTCCGGGATACCGAACTCGGCCCGCAGGAACGGTGATCCGAGCGCCAGCAGCACCGCAACCGTTGCCACGATCGTCATGCCCGGGTGGGCCATCACCCACCGGGCCAGGCGGTACCAGCCGCCCGACTCCACCGGCCGGTCCTCGACCTCGGAGCGGCGGACCGCCCAGCGGTCGATGTGGTCGCCGAGCAGGGCCATCGCCGCCGGCAGGGCGACCAGGCCGCCGAGGGTGGCCAGCAGGACGACGGCGAACCCGGCCACGGCGAGCGAGCGCAGCAGCGGGTAGTCGAACAGCAACAGGGCGGCGAGCGTGGCCGCAGTGGTGAGGCCCGAGAAGAGGATCGAGCGGCCGGCCCGCCGGATGGTGGTCCGGAGCGCCTCGTCGGCGCTGGCCCCCGCGGCCCGCTCCTCCCGCCAGCGGGAGATGGCGAACAGGCTGTAGTCGACCCCCATGCCGAGCCCGAGCGCCGTCGTCAGGTTGAGGGCGAAGATCGACACCAGCGTCAGCTCCGACAGGCCCTTGAGCGCCGCCGCGGTGCCGACCACCGCCACCGCCGCCACCACCAGGGGCAGCAGGGCGGCGACGACGCTGCGGAAGACGAGCAGCATGATGATCGTGGTCACCGGGATGGCGATGGCCTCGGCCCTCAGCAGATCGCGCTCGGATTCCTCGACGATCTCGAGGTTGGCGACCGAGCTGCCCCCGACGGTGATCGTCAGATCACCGCGGGGGCCGCTCAGCTCCTCCCGGACGGTCTCGGCCCGGTCGTACACCTCGTCCTCGGAGGCGACGATGCGGGCGGTGATCAAGCCGTGGCGACCGTCGACCGAGCGGAGCCGATCGTCGCCGACCGCCCAGTAGGAGGTCAGGTCGGCGAGGTCGGGCGTGGCCGCCAACTCCGCGGTGAGCGCCTCGACCTCGGCCGCCACCGACCGGTCGTAGACCCCACCGGCGACACCGGTGTCGACGAGGACGACCAGGTTGACGGGGCCGGTGTCGAATCGGTCGGCCAGCGCGGCCTGGGCCGCGGTCGCCTCGCTCCCACCGACCTCGTAGCCGGCGGGCGAGAGGACGCTCGGCGTGTCGCGCCCGTAGACGCCCCCGGCGACCACCAGGGCCAGGACGAGCCCGAGGATCGTTCTTGGCCGGGCCAGGACCAGGTCGGCCAACCGGTCGAGCATCAGACCCCGATCCCTTCCAGGTCGATCAGCGCATCGCGGTCCGGCCGGTCGTCGCCGCCCGAACGGTCGGTGACATCGACCTCGTCGCCGACCCCCTCCGCGCCGGCGGCGATGTCGGAGGCCTCGACCCGGGGGCCGTGGACCGAGAGCACGACGTCGACCTCGCCGACGACGGCACCGTCGGCCAACGCCTCCCCCCGGAGCCGATGGCCGCCCGGGACCGGGGACACGTAGCTGGCGTCGAGCACGAGCCGCTGCCCGGCCCGGGCCAGCCCCGTCGCCTCGACGTGGCCCTCCTCGATCCGGTAGCGATGGCCTCCCTCCGAACCACCGCTACCGGAGTCGAGGGGGCCGAGGCGCAGGTGGTCGAGCATGGCCAGGCCGGCGGCGTGACACAGGCGGCCCATCACGATGGCGACCGGAGCGGCCGGATAGTCGGGGAAGTGCCCGGCGCACATCTCGACCGGGATCGGCCCGGCGTCGAGGCGGACCCCGCCGGCCCGACGCTCGATCGTCTCGGCCGGTCGCCCGCCGGCGGCGGCCTCGTCGATGGCGTCGAGATCGATCGGCGGGTTGAGTCGGGCGAACATCCGGGGCGCCAGCACGGTGTAGGTGACGTCGAGCAGGTTGAGGGCCCGGCCGTCGTCGTCGCTGAGCGTGACCAGGGCCCGAGCGTTCCGCCGGTCGATCCAGGAGCCGATGGCCTGGGCCCGGAGCGGGCCGTCGACCGCAGCGGGGGCGTAGGCCATCCTGGAGTAGTGGGCCCGGGTGGCGAGGTAGTGGTGGCGGGTGTCGTCGTCGCGGGTGAGGGCCACGGCGCACGAACCGAGGATGGCGAGGTGGCGGGCCACCTGGGCCGCCTCGACGGCACCGGCCTCCGGGGCCACCGTCGGCTCGGTCGGGACCGTGGCGTTCACGATCCCGTCGCCGACCTCCTCGAGATCGGCGAGATCGAAGTAGGGGCGGGCGACGCTGATGCGCGTCAGGGCCCGCTCCACGCTGGCGCGTGGCTCGTCCATGGTTCCTCCTCCTAGCGAACGACCGGCAAGCGGCCGCGGTCACCCCCTAGGACATGGTCAGCCGGTCGTGAGATACGTCTTCGTGGCCAGTTCTTCGATTCGGGATCATCTCGGGGCCGGCGGCCGACCGGGCGATTTGGGTTCGGCGGGCCGGGGAGGTGGAATGGGAGCGCTATGACGACTGCGCTCCCCCGTCCCGCCATCGACCACATCGACGTGGCCGAGCCCGACCTCCCGCTCCTCCACGACCGCACCTACTCGGTCCGCTCCTACCGCCGGTCCGCCACCGAGCTCCTCATCCGAGGCCAGGTGCTCGATCAGAAGCCGCCCGGCATGTACGTCGACGACGACCCGGACCCGTTGGCGATCCACCACATGGTGGTCGACATCGTCGTCCGGTTCCCCGACCTCGAGATCATCGAGGCCGACGTGGTGATGGAGACCCACCCCCACCCGTCGTGCACCTCGATCACCGACCACTACCGCAGCCTGATCGGGCTCTCGATCGCCCGCGGGTTCACCCATCGCATCCGCGAGCTGTTCGGTGGACCGCGGGGCTGCACCCACACGACGGCGCTCCTGCAGGCGATGGCCCCGGTCGCGGTGCAGTCGATCTGGTCGATGCGGGCCAACGATCCGACCGACGGCACGCCCGTGCCGGCGCCGATGCCATCGAACCCGAGCCCGGAGGAGATCCGGGCCCGGATGGCCCACAACATCAACTCGTGCCACGTGTGGGCCGAGGACGGCGAGCACCTGGCCAGGGCGATCGACGGCGAGATGGACCCCCCGCTGTGGATCATCGACCGGATGGAGAAGCTCGGCCTCGACCCCACCACGTGGCGCAACCGGATGCACGGCGACTAGCGCGCCGACCTGGCCGCCATCGAGCCGTCGAACCTCGACCTCGACGCCGTCCTCAACGTCATCGTGCGCCAGCTCCGCACGGCACCGGTGGCCTGGACCCCCGGGCGGGGGCCGAGCGATCGATGGGGGCGCTCCCGAGCGGCTGGACCAGGAGCTGACCGATCGGGCCGGCTAGGGTTTCGGCCATGAGCGATGGACCGACCCGACTGACCGCCGACGAGGCCGCCGAGGGCGCCGAGCGCCTCGAGGGCTGGTCGCTGGTCGACGACGGGCTGGAGCGGACATTTCGCTTCGCCGACTTCGCCACCGCGTTCGGGTTCATGGCCGCATCGGCCGTGGTGGCCGAACGCATGAACCACCACCCCGAGTGGTCCAATGTCTACAACCGGGTGACCATCCGGCTGACCACCCACGACGTCGGCGGCCTGTCGGCCTACGACCTCGAGCTGGCCGAGCGCATGTCGACCCTGGCCGGCGACGCCTCCTAGGCCGACCCGCCGGCGCCGAGGCTGCCACCCGTCGACCGGCCGCTGCCGACCCGAGTGATCGGCCGGCGGGGCCCGGCTTCAGGTCGTTCGCGACGTCGCCGATAGCTCGAACACCAGACTTCGAGGTTCGAGCATGGCCGACCCCGGCGACGAGCACGCGGGCAGAACCGGGCCCGACGCCAACCGACCGCTCCCCGGAACCGACGGGACCGGCTCGCGTCTCGGTGGCCTGGCCGACTGGGGCAAGACGACCTGGATCGTCGGCCTGGCCCTGGCGCTGACCGGCCTGGGCTGGTGGTATGCGCAGCAGGCGGTCGAGAGCGCCACCGCCGAGCGCTTCCATGCGGAGTCATTCCGTCTCCAGGGGATGATCACCCAACGGATGCGGGGCCAGGAGACGGTGCTGTGGGGTGGCGTGGCGATGATGAACGGCAGCGAGCACGTCAGCCGCGAGGAGTGGGCGACCTACGTGGCCTCGCTCGGCCTGATGGAGCGCTGGCCGGGGGTCGCCGGCTTCGGCTGGGCCACGCCGACGGATCCGAGCGACGTCGTCGAGCGGGCCGGCGCCGACGAGGCGCCGGGTCCCGAACGGCTCGAGGCCACCGTGACCTTCCTCGAACCGGGCAACGAGCAGAACGAGCGGGCGATCGGCGCCGACCTGGCCGCCGATCCCAGCCTGCGGGAGGCGCTCGGGCGGGCCCGCGACACCGGCCGGACGGTCGCCTCGGCCATCGTCGAGTCCGGCGCCGGCGGCCCCGAGGACCAGCGGTGGTTCGCCCTCGTCGCCCCCGTCTACGAGCGCAGCGTCGACCTCGACGACGTCGACGACCGCCGGGCTGCGTTGCTCGGCTGGGTCTACACATCCCTCGGCCTCGACAACCTCACGGGCCAGCGGGCTGCTCGCCAAGCGGGCCCGATCGACATCGAGCTGTACCACGGCGACGAGGCCGGCCCGGCGACCCTGCTGTACGATCACGATCCGTCGATGCCGGCGACCGCGGGCGATCGCCTGACCCGACAGATCACGGTCGGCGGCCCGGAGCAGGCCTGGACGATGGCGTTCCGGGCCGGGCCCGGCTTCGCCACCACCGCCGACGCCCTGCCGACCGTCGTCGGCGTCGCCGGCCTGCTGATCACCGGGCTGCTGCTGTTCGTGGTCGGGTCGTACCGGTGGTTCCACGGGCGGGCGACCGAGCTGGTGGCGACCCGCACCGCGGAGCTCGAGGCCAGCAACGACGAACTGGGGCGACGGTCGGAGCTGCTCCAGGCCCAGACGATCGAGCTGCAGCGGTCCAACGACGAGC
Source organism: Acidimicrobiales bacterium (assembly GCA_028285495.1). GTDB lineage: Bacteria > Actinomycetota > Acidimicrobiia > Acidimicrobiales > SZUA-35 > JAHELU01. The sequence continues at coordinate 208,003 of JANQPB010000024.1, read as the reverse complement.
TGCGGCAATTCGCCCGGGTCGTGTCACACGATCTGCAAGCGCCGCTTCGGACGATGGCCAGCTACTCGTCGCTGGTCACCTCGACCTACCAGGACCGGCTCGAGGGTGACGGTCAGCGCTGGCTCGCCTACATCAGCAGTGCGGCGAAGCGCCAGAGCGGCCTGATCCGCGACCTGCTCCAGTTCATGAGCCTCGATCGCCTCAATGGTGAGCCCGATCGTGTCGATCTGAACGATGTCATGGACGCCATCGCCCGCGATCTCTCGTCGCTGTTCGTCGCCGAGTCGGCCGGCCTCACGGTCGAGCGGCTGCCGGTCGTCGCCGGCGACGCCGGCCAGCTCCAGCGGCTCATCGGCAACCTGGTCCACAACGCCGTTCGCCATCGACGCCCCGGCGTGCCGGCGCAGGTCGTCGTCGGGGCGGCGCCGATCCCGACCGACGACGACGGAGGCGGGCCCGGCACCGGGTCGGCGGGCGACGACGCCACCTGGCGAATCCACGTGCGCGACAACGGGCCGGGCATCGACCCGGAGCTCCGGGAGCGGGTGTTCGAGGTCTTCCACCAGCCCGACCCGGCGTCGAGCACCGGGACGGGGATGGGGCTGGCCATCTGCCGCAAGATCGTCAGGGCCCACGGCGGTGAGATCGGCGTGGTGCCGACCGCCGATGGCGGCTCGGAGTTCTGGTTCACGCTGCCGACGGCGCCGGCGCCGGCCGGCGGTGACGCCGGTGCCGGCGACGGCGCAGGCGGGGGCGACGGGGATCGCGGCGACGATGGTCCCGTCGACGGCGGCGGGTCCGAATCGGAGGCGGGCACCCGAGGGCGGACGAGATCGAGGAGGCCGACCGTGCCGGTCGGCGTCGTGGCGGAGGAGCAGCGATGAGCGGATCACGGGACGAGGGCGAGCGTCCGACGGTGCTCCTGGTCGAGGACTCGCCGGCCGATGCGGAGCTGGCCGTGATCGCCATCCGGCAGGCCAGACCCGAGGTCGCGGTCGAGGTGGTCAACAGCGGCGAGGCCGCGCTGCGGTACCTCTACCACGACGGCGAGCACGCCGATGCCCCGACCCCCGACCTGATGCTGCTCGACTTCAACCTGCCGGGTCGAAGCGGGGTCGAGGTGCTGGAGCTGGTCAAGTCCGACGAGGCGCTCCGGGCCATCCCGGTCGTGATGTTCTCGAATTCGAACGCCGGTTCCGACGTGGCGAGCGCCTACCGCCATCACGCCAACGCCTACCTGCTCAAGCCGATGGAGTACGCCGACATCAAGGAGTCGTTGACGGCGCTGCTGGCGTTCTGGCTCGACTGGGTCTGCTCGCCGGCGGCCGATCGGGTCGGCCCGGCCGTCTGAGTCCTCGCGGGGAACCACCCGGCCCGGCTCCGCCTGCGACGGGCCAGAGAATCGCATCGATCGCCGCCGTTGGGCTGATCAGGGCCCGGGGTCGTCGGACGGGTCGGTGCCCGTGCCCGGCTGCACCTCGAGGACGCGGAGGCCGCTCCCGATGCTCCGTATGGTGAGGACCAGCGAGACGACGACGAGGAGCACGACCGCGCCGACGCCGATCGGCTCGCTCACCACGACCAGCGCCCCGCCGACGACGCCGGCGGCGGCCATGACCAGACCGGCCCGCTCCATCGTCGGACCGGCGACACGGTGAGCCGAGTCCCAGCGACCGGCTGGCGTGGCATCCGCCGTGTGACCGCCCCAGTTCCAGTCGATCCGGCGCCGGGCGCCGGCCCGACCGACCCACCACATCAGCAGCCCGGTCGGCACCAGGGTGGCCACCAGCGCCGACACCACGGCGAGCTCGCCCATCGCCCAACGCTACCCCTGGGCTCGCCACGCCGGCCCGGTTTGCCCGGCGACGGCGAGACCTGACACCCTCGATCGCCGGTGGCAACGGCGCGTCGTCGGTTCCGCCCGCAGGCGCTGCGGGCCGGGGAGGGTGTGGCCCGGCCGCGCCTGACCGCCCGACTCAGCGCCCGGTTCGAGACCCGCCTGACCCTCGTCATCGGCGGCGCAGGCCTCGGCAAGAGCACGGCGCTGGCCGAGGCCGCGGCCGCCAACCGCCTCGATCCGATCGGGCTCGACGTGTGGATCTCGCTGACCGAGGCCGATGCCGAGCCGGCGGTCCTGGCGGCAGGGTTGACCGAGGCGCTCGACCTGGGACCGCCGGCCGACTGGAGCGCCGCCGTGGAGGCCACGGCGGATGCCATCTGGTCCCGGGCCCCGACCCCGGTCGCGCTGATCCTGGACGACGCCCACCACCTCAGCCGGGACGGGTCGCTCGCCGTGGTCGAGTCGCTGCTCGAACGCCTCCCGGACAACGGCCACCTGGTGGTCGCCGCCCGGTCGACGCCGCCGCTTCGCCTGGCCAGGCTGGAGGCCCTCGGCCTGGTGGAGCGCATCGGCGAGGCGGAGCTGCTGTTCGACGACGACGAGCTGAGCGAGTTGGCTCGTCGCCCGGGCGCGGCCGGAGGCTCCCGAACCCGAGCGGCGGCGCTGGCCGACCTGCCCCGGCTGCCCGCGCTCGCCGACCTGCAGCTCCGGGCCGGGCCAGAGGCCGGTCGGCACTACCTGTGGGAGGAGGTGCTGTCGGCGCTGCCGGCGACGCGGTTGCTGGCGTTGACCGAGGTGGCGGTGCTCGACGAGCTCGACGACGAGTTGGTCGGTCGCCTTTCCCGACATCGCTTCGACGCCAGGACCCTGACCGACGGCCTGCCGATGGTCGAGGTCGACGCCGACGGTCGGCGACGGCTCCACGCCCGACTCCGGGAGGCGTTGCTCGATGGGGTCGACGAGGACCGCTTGGCCAGGGCTCGGCACCGGGCGGCCGACGTCGAGCTCGGGCGGGGACGAGACGTGGCGGCGGCCAGGCTGCTGGCGGCGGCCGGTCAGGCCGACCAGGTCTTGGCGGTGGCCGAGCGGTTCGCCACGCTGCCGCTGATGCTGGCCACGGTGCCCGACTCCCGGGCGATGCTCGCCGTCGTCGACTCGGTCGCTCCCCGATCCCTCGTCGGCGCCGTGCTCGAAGCCCAGACCGGCTACGGCAACTACGATCGGACCCGGATCGATCGCTTCGCCGCCCTGGCCCGCCGGGCCAGGCGCCAGGGGGCGACCGGGCTGGAGGCGCTGGCCATCCTCCGGGTGGCCCAGGGCCTGGAGCAGCGGGGCGACCGCCTCCCCGAGGACCTGTTGCACCGGATCGGCATCCTGGCGGCCGAGGACCGGTTCGCCCTGGCGGTCGACGCCCACATCGGTTCGGCCAGGACGCTGGCGGCCGGCGATGCCGAGGCCGCCCACGAGCTCCTGCGGTGGTTCGACGGCTTCGAGCCGACGACGAGGCGCGTCATGTTGACCGAGCGACTCTGCCAGCTCGGGCTGGTCGACGAGGTCGGCCACCTGGCCGCAACGCCCGTCGACGGCTCGGTGCCGGGAGGCGGCGAGATCTTCGAGGCCTATGCGTCGTGGCTCCGCGGCGAGGCCCCACCCGAGCTGGCGCTGGCGGTGGTCGACGACATGCTGGCGACCGTCGCCCGTCGAGCGCACCGCTACACCAGGATCGCCCTGCTGTCGGTCGGGGTCCACATCGCCGTGGCGGCCGGGCAGCCCGAGACCGCCAGGCGGTGGGCCGACCGGTGCCTGGCCCTCGACGGGCCCGAGGTCGCGCCGGGGATCCGCTGCTATGCCCATCTGGCCAGCGCCTCGGCCCTCCACGCCAGCGGGGCGCCGGCCGGCGTCGTCGAGGCCGCGCTCGACGACGCGCTGCGGATCATGCCGTTCGGTCGGTGGCCGGCGGTCGCCTACCTGCAGGCGCTGCCGCTGGTCTACACCACTCGGCCCGAGTGTCGAGGCGTGCTCGACCGGGCCCGTTTCGACCCGCCGCTTCGCGTCGCCGTCCAGGCCGGCCGGGCGCTGGTGGCCTGGCGCGAGCGCGGCGACGCCGTCCCCGCCGCCGACCTGCCGTGGGACGAGCCGAACCTGCTCCGGGCCCACGTGATGCCACGAGATCTCGCCGAGCTGGCGGCCGCCGCGGGCGACCGTGCCGACGGCGCGGACCTCGGACCGATCGAGCCGGCGGCGAGGCCGACCGGGGCAGGGCCCGTCGGCGGCCGCTCGACCCCGGCGGGGTTGACGATCCATGCCCTCGGCCCCCTCCGCGCGGAGCTGCGGGCCGGTCGGATCGACGAGGACCGCTGGCGCCGCAGCCGCGTCCGCGAGCTGCTTGCCTACCTGGTCGAACACCGGTCGGCGACCAGGGCGGACGTGGCGGCCGATCTCTGGCCCGAGCTCAGCGAGGGCAAGCGGGCGACCAATCTGCGGGTCAACCTCAACCACCTGATGGCCGCCCTCGAGCCGGACCGGGTGGCCGGCGGCGAGTCGTCGTTCATCGCCGTCGGGCGTGAGCGCCTGGCCCTGGGGCCGGACGTCGAGGTCGACGTCGACCGCTTCGACGCCGAGCTCCTGGAGGCCAGACGGCTCGACCAGGGGGGCGAGCCCGCCGCCGCCCTCGATCGGTACCGGGCGGCGATCCGGCGGTGGACCGGACCGTACCTGGAGGGCATCGAGGCGCCGTGGGCGTTCGCCACCGGAGCCCGGTTGCGGGCCGGGATCGGGGAGGCCCGCTGCCGGACCGGGGAGCTGTTGCTGGCCAGGGGCGAGCCGGAGCAGGCGGCCACGTGGGCGGCGGAGGCGACCAGGGCCAACCCGTTGGACGAGCGGGCGGGTCGACTGTTCCTCTCGTGCCTGGCAGCCATGGGTGATCGGACCGGCGCCCTCGCCGCTGCGGACCAGCTGGTGTCGACGCTCGATGGCGCCGGTCTGGGACCGGAGCGGGCGACCGAGCACCTGATCGAGCGGCTGCGCCGGCGGGGCTGAGGGGAATCACGCCGGCGGGGCGGGGTGTTAGCCCTCCTCCCCGCCCCGCCGTCGGATTCCCGGCCATCGTCACCGACGCCCGTTAACGGGGCCGAAACGGACCCGGGGCGCAGACCGGACTGCGCCGGTCGGTCGACCGGCGGTGTGAGCTCGATGGCGGTGGAGGAGGGGAGGGACGGCGTCGTGTCTGGTGTGCGGTCGACCGGGTGGCGCCCGCTGGACGTCGATCAGTCGCGAACCGGGTGCGAGTCGGCGGTGGCGTGACCGAGGAGGCGGTCGGCGACCCGGAGGGCGTCGGCAACGGCGACGAGCGTCGGGTTGGCGTAGCCGACCGTGTTGGGGAAGATCGAGCTGCCGACGACGGTCAGGTTGGCCACGCCGTTGACCCGGTTGTCGCCATCGACCACCCCGCCCTCGGGCTCGGGGCACTGGCGGGTCCCTCCGAGGTGGTGCCAGCCACTGCCGGCGCGGGGAACCACCCCCTGACCGAGCTGGCCCATCGTGACGAAGTCGCCCCGACCGGTTGCGGCGAAGGCGTCGGCCACCAGGTCGGCCGACCGGTTGATGGAGGCGATCTCCTTGGCGCTCCACGACCAGTGGAGTGACGGGAGCCGTCGACCGAACCGGTCGCGCCGAGAGCCGAGCCGGACACGGTTGTCTGGCGAGGGGCGCTGCTCAAACATCGCGTCGACCGCCAGGGTCTCGACCGCATGGAGGCGATCGGACGGCTGGCTCCAGCCCCCGAGGTGCGGGCCGTGGACGCGGTCCTTGGCGACCGCTGCGGCCAGGCGGGCGGAACGGAACGGGGAGCGGAACAGGTCGGGGATCGCAGCCAGGAGGTGGCGCGGCCTTCGCTGCCAGGTGGCGTCGACGGCCTGGGTCATCGCCACCATGCTCCTGGACCGGAAGCCGGCCGGGCGTCCGACGAGCTCGATCGAGAAGCGGAGGAGGCCGAGCCGGCGGGCGGAGGCCGGGGCCAGCTCGTGGCCGTTGAGCACGGGAGGCCCGTCGCGGTCCGGAAACTGGAAGTCGTACCAGTCGGCCAGCTCGACCAGGTCGGCGGGGGCCGACGGGGTGAAGAAGCCGAAGCGGCCGTGGGGGTGGTCGGCGTACCAGCGGCCCAGGGTGTCGTTCGGGTCCGAGAGCTGGCCCTCCTCGACGGCGAGGAGGAGCTGGCGGGCGTTCTCGACCCCACCCATGGCCAGCACGTAGTGGCCGGCGATGACCCTCGTTGGGACCCCCTGCGGGGCGACGACGGTGATCGACGTGATGCGCTCGCCCCGGTCCGACTCGATGGCCACCAGATGACGGTCGGCGACGACCTCGATGGCGGGATGGGCCACGGCCTCGGCCACACGGTCCCGGTGGACGACGTCCGCCGGCGCGAACCAGAAGGCCCGGGTCGGGAGCACGGTGGCGTCGACGGCAAGGGGGCTCTGGCCGACCGGGTGATCGGCCCGACGGGCCGACAGCCCGAAGAAGTCGAAGGCGCCGCCGTAGCGGTCGGTTATCCGGTCGGAGGGCACCGCCCATCCCGGCAGATCGAGGTCGGGGCGGGCGTCGAAGTCGGCCGGGTCGCCCTCGACCAGGCGGAGCATCCGTCGGCCGCCGGGGCGGCCACGGACCAGCCAGCGGTTGGCGCTCCCACCGGAGCCGAGATGGCGCGAGGCCATGAGGTAGTCGGACTTGGCGTACTGGTACAGCGTGCCCGATCGTCGGAGCGTCGGATCACGGCCCTCGTCGACCGATGCTGCCTGGCGCACCGTGCCGCCGGTGAGGTCGCGGTGCTGACGATCGACGAAGCGGCCGGAGTCGACCAGCACGACCGACTGGCCGCCCCGAGCGAGACGCAGGCTGAGGGCGAGCCCGACGGGACCGGTGCCGACGACGCAGACCGCATCGGGCTCGACGATCGACCGCTCGGCACTCACGCTGCCCGCTATCTCGAACCTCCGTTCCCTCCGCTCGCGCGCATGGGACGGTACCAGAACGACCCGACGACCGTCGGTCGCCTCCGGCCCTTCTGCCATCTCGAGAAGCTGGGCGACTCGACGATCGCACGGGCGGCCCACAACCGCACCGCCGCCTGTCGCGTCGTGATGCCGTGCACCTCGACGGCCCGTCGACCCCTCAGCTGGGACCGCCGTTCTCGATGCTCGTCAGCGCCGGCTCGAGACCGAACTGGCGGACGTCGTCGATGACCTCCGTGGCGTCCGCCTCAGATCCGATGTGAGCGGATCCGACGGTCCACGATCCGCCCCGCCGACGACCGGCACCGCCGCCAGGTCGCCGGTCACGAACCGCTCCGGTTGCTCTCCGATTCCAGGAACCGGTGCAGCGCCGCCGCGATCTCCTCGACGGTCGACTCGCCATCGACCTCGAGCTCGACCGACCGCTCATCAGCGGTGGCCACGATTCGAACCGTGCCGTCATCGGTCGTACCGGAGAGCAGCATGGCGATGACATCCCTCAGCGAGCCGGCACTCGTGATCAGCGTCACCACACTGGCCGCAGCAGAGACGACGGTGACAGCGGCTTGAACCACCTCCGCCGTCGAGCGCTTTTGCCGAAACGGTCGCCCTATGCCCGCATCGAGTAGCTTCTCGGCCAGCTCGACATCGACGTTCAACCGCACGTCTTCCTGGTCAGTCACCACGGCGCCGAACGCTATCATTCCCAGCATGGCAGGATCACGGCGGTCGTCCTTCAAGCTGGCCCGACGAGCGCAGCGGCTACTGGAGAGCGGTCGCCCACGAGATGCGAAAGAGCTGGTCGATGAGGCGATCGTCGGCTTCCAGCAGGAGTATGAGATCAAGCCGACATCCCGAAGTCGAGATCCACTTGCGCACTGCTATCAGTTGCGGGTCGAGATCAACTTCGAGCTTGGTGAGCTGGAGGCTCTGCTCGCCGATATCGATCGTGCCGAGACGCTCTTTGAAGCAAGTGATGACCGCATCGCCTTGGCGCAATTTCTCCACAACACCGGAGCGATGCTCGCGGAGCTCGGCGTTCGCACCGCTGCGCTCGAGTACTTCGAGCGCGCCGACGAGCTGACGGCCGGAACGCGGTACAACTCGATGACGGCAGAGGCGCTCGATCAGCTCCGAATGGAAATCCAACTGGATCGCGGAGCGGGCGACGAGGAGTCGATCGCGTTCGCGGCAGCGAGGCTGAATCCGGCCGCACCGCTCCAGGACCCCTTCGCAACGGCCAACTACATCGGCGCCCTCTTGAACTCACGTTCTCCGGGCGAGAACGCGGAGGGCCTCGAGCTCTTGTCACGGCATTGGCGAGAGCTCCTGGAACCGCTTGGCCTCACGAGGATGTTGGGACTCGCCATCGGGGTGGTCAACTTCTTCGACGACGAGTCGGTCGCCATCCCGACGGACTTCGTGAGCCAGGTGGAGTCCCTCTCCGGCGTGGTCGAGTCGTCGGACGACACGACCGACGTCGTCCGGTATCTCACGGCCGTTGCCGTGGCACGACTCGGCAGCGGCGACGTCAAGGGTGGCCTGCGTCTTGCCACGGAAGCGGTTGGCCTCGGCACCGTCAGGCTCGCGAGCCTGGCCTCGGCCGGGGTCAGGCGATCGCTCCTCGAGGAGATGGACAACGCACGCGTGGTGGCGTTGACGGCGGCATCGCGACACGACGACTCGCGAGCACTCGCAGAGATCATCGAGAATGCTCGACTCCAGACGACTCCCGACCGGGTGGCCGGCGTGAACGAGCCCGGCTCGACCCGCTCCGGCCAGCTCCTGGCGCTCGGCCATCGCCAGCTTGCGCGCCTCGCCTTTGTCTCCGTCGGCGGCGTCTCGGCTCTGGCGTCAGCCGTCGGGGAAGTGCTCGACCCTCCGGACGTCGTTGCCTTCGAGGACCAGTGGCCGGAACTCGCATCGGAGGGCGCGGAGTGGCTCGGGCTGTGGTTCGGTGCGGGATGGTCGTTCTGCGCCTATCGAGACGCCAGTGGCACCTGGTCCCACAAGTCGTGTCACGTGGAGAAGCACGAGGAGCTCTACCGCCTCATCAACACGTTCGCCGAGCTGGGCGGCGACATCTTCCTCGAGAGCACCACCATCGACGCGGGCCTCGGCTCGGGGCCGGCGGCTGAGTCCCAGGGCATGGTGAAGCTCGGGGAGGCCCTCCTCCCGGGCCCGCTCCTCGAGCGGATGGTCACCGTCGGGAACGATGTGCGCGATGGGGTGGCCGAGCCCGTTCGGCTGTTCTTGACCGCCGACCGGCTGATGGGCACCCTGCCGATCCAGCTGCTCGGCGCCCACTCGCTGCGGGGCGACATCCGTCTGCTCGAGTACGCCGTCGTCCACGTTGCGCCACCGACCGCGATACGGAAGGCGGCGACGGAACGGCACCGCGTCCCGACGCTCACGGAGGGCGGCGGCCGAGAAGTGGTACTGCTGTGCGCCGACCCCGATGGGAGTCTCGAGCACTCTCGTCACCGCCCAGTCGACAGTCACTTCACGATGACGAGCTCGAAGAATCTCGGTTCTGCCGAGTTCTCCGGGGCCATGGTTGCGTCCAGGGCCAACTTCGTCACGGCGATCGCCGAGGGCGGGCGCCGTGCGGGAAGTGCCCTGGTCTACATGGGTCACGCAGCACCGAGCGAACCGTGGGACCCGTATGCAGGCGGTCTCGTCCTGGACGATGGCCTGCTCACGGCGGCGGATCTCCTGGAGGTCATGGCCGACTCGACGACGCCATCGACGGTCTTCGTGTCTGCCTGCTCAGCAGCGGGGGCCGACTCCGCAGCCGTGGGCGAGTGGTTCGGCTTGGGCGCCACCTTCCTGCTCCTCGGCACCAGCAGCGTCGTGGCGACCGGGTGGCCGATCCTCGACACGCCGTTCGTCCGGGAGCTGGAGACCGAGGTCGCAGTGGCCATCGCCGGCGGCGAACCGGTCGCTGATGCCCTCCGGTCGCTCCAGCTCTCGGCGCTGGGTCGGTGGAGGAACCAGAGCGGTGGCCTGATGGAGCGACTCGATCCCCCAACGCCGATGCAGTGGGCCAGCTACTACGTCATGTCGGCGTGAGCGCCGAGCTCGCACGACGTCGCCAAGCCGGGTCCATCGGTTTGCGCCGATTCTGATCGCCAGCGGGCGTCGGGCCGGCCCTGGAGGCGGGTAGTCCCTGGTGGAGGTGTCCGAGTACCTGGTGGGCTCCCCCCGCCTTCGAAGCGCACCGGACCGGTTGTCGGCGCCAACGAGCGGCAGAGAACAGTCCGCTCGATGGTGTCGAGATCCACCGGAGGACGACCAGGTCCAGGGCGGTTGGCTCCCAACCTCGGTGAAGCCATCAACCAGGCTCAGGTCGATAGTCGCTGGCTGCCGATCTCCTCCTCGACATGACCAGAGATCGTCGCAAGTAGCGACGCCAAGATGAAGTCGTCCCATGCGTAGTCGTGTGAAGAGCCCAGCCAGGTCGGCTCCTGCCTCAACGATCGATGAATCAGATCGCGTGTGGCCTCCGATCTTGATGCCGCTCGAACTCGCTCCAGCGATAGTCGAAGCAGATCAAGTTCGATTGACTCGTCTCGATCTCCGTTGTCGTGGAGAGGCAACTCGCGAGCGGAGGAGCCAGCGGCCTCCGTCAAGCGAAGCAATGCATCCCAAGCGTCGTCCATGCTTCGAGCCAAGCGCTCGCCATGAAGCATGGATAGTCCAGAGATGAAACGTGCGCTCAGATACTGGTTCGCAACCCAGCTCGCTACCAATGTCCCCGCCGCGAAGGCAACAGCAAGACCCGTAGTTGTGCGTGCTGTTGACGCTGCCATCCAATCACTCCCCCTGTCGCTTGGCACATTCCCCTGAAGAACGTGAGAATCACACGTGACTCTCACCTACGAGCGCTGACGTACAGCTCCGCACCAATCATCGAATGCCTGCCGAAAGGCGTCGCTTCTGTGGTCAGTCGCCAAGTCGATTCGGTACATGGCCGGCTCTTGCTGACTGTAGTCGAAGGTCAGATCACTCACTCCGGAAGCCACAGCCAGGAGGACTGGCAGACCCAGACCAACCGCCATTCCCGTTTCGGTCGTCGTCCACGGCGATGGGAAGCTCTCGTCGGCCACAATCCGGGTCTGCGGCGTCGCCGACCGCCAGTGCCCTTCGGCGACCGTCAGGTCTGGAAGCGCGACCACAACGGCTCCGGAACAGGCGCTCATCTCTCGACGCACCTCCGCAACGGCGCCGGCAACGGGGTAGCTCCTGGGGTCGATATGCACCAGCTCGAATCCATGTTCGACGATCCGATCGGAGAGTGCATCGACGAGCCGCCTCGCATCGATCTGCGCAGCCCCCGGCTTGCTGAGGAAGACCCGCTTCGGGGCAGACTGCAGATCCGAAGCCTCGAGATCGTCGCCAAGGGATTCGAGCAGCGCGACGACATGATCCGGCACGTTTCGAGCACCGGCGAACGACGCTCCCTCGACGTTCGCACCTTCGAATCGGGCGCCCAATAGGTCGGCGTCAACGAAGTTCGCACCGCGAAGATCTGCGTTGCGGAAGACCGTATTCGTCAAGCGGGCCTGAAAGAAGACCGCTCCTTTCGCGTCTGCACTCCTCAACGAGGCATCTGTGAGGTCTGCCCTGAAGAAGTCGGCCGCCCGCAGGTCCAGAGGGGGATTGCCAGCCCTCGACGAGAGATACGCTCCTTGGAGGTTGGTCTTCTGAAGATCTGCGCCGGCCAAGGACGGGGCATGCGTGAGTCCGTCGGCCAGGAGCTTCTGGAACGGCCCGGTCTCAACGTCTCGGAGGCTCGCTGTCAGGACGGCCAGCGCTTCGCGTGAATACGGCGTCCCCCTGCCACCCTGCTCCGTTCCTTCATCGAAGAACCTTCGGAGCATCACAGCCCCTGCACGCTGTTGAACCGAGTCAGATGAGCTCAGGGCCTCAACTGCCTCGCTGAATGCTGTTCGAATTCCTACGTACCGCTCCCGGTGGGCAAGGTAGCGATACGCAGCGAGAATTGCGCCGCCGACCACACCTGCAGCGGTAACGATGGCTGCCAGAGCCGTCAACAACTCTGCACTCATGTTTGGCCCTTCGGAGTCAACTGAGCCGACCGCTCACCGTTGCCCACTGGATCCAGTCTTGCCCCGCACCCTAGGTCTGGCAACGCCCGATGGCCACGACCGGCGGCCTGACCGTGATCCAAGGAAGTCGATTCGCCTGCCCGAACTGGCCTCAAGCCCAGCTCCCTGTTCGTCGTGCGAATGCCGACGCTTCGCAACCGAGACACTTGCCCAGATGACAAACTCACACGGGCTGCACCGAGCCTACGATCCTCGTCCCTCCTTCGCCCCGGCGTAAGACAGAACGGCCGCAACCAGCCCGACTACCACGCCTGCAAGGCCACTGGCGGCGGCCGACGCTCCTGCTGCGACAGCAGCCGCAACACCAATCGAGGTGAAGGCGCTCGCGGCCATGGCAGGCTCACCAGTCACTCGCCAACCAAGCCGCTGTGCAGTCCGAAAACACTCGGTCACCAGTGGCAATAACGCGACCACCCACCACGCCGATCCGGTGTTCGAGCCCGTCTTCGAACCGGTCGGCACGGCGAAGGACCGGCGGGTGGCGACGGCTACGGCCCCGCCAGTTGGTGGCCGAGACCTGTGGCGACCTGCGCTGTGCGGACAAGCTCCGGTACTACGGGCGCCGGTGCGTCTACCGGCTCCCGCCTCGTCCTGATCGAGCTCTGTGGTGGGACGTCTGAAGGACTGGGCCGAAGAGGTCAATGAGATGCGAGCCCGGGCCGGGCAAGGCATCGACCGAGACCGACATCGTCGCGGCCTCCGCCTTCGGCACCGCCGTCGACCGCCACAGGTTCGCTCGGTCCCTCCGCCTTCCTTGTGCCAAGCTCGACATCGAACCAGCCTTCACGCCCGACGGGCTACGCCACACTGCGGTCAGCCTGCAGGCCGACGCCGGCCGCTCCAGCTGGGAGATCGCCGACTGGTCCGGGACCTCGAATACGATGATCAGTCGGGTCTCCAGACACCGCCGATGACGCCTGGCTCTACCACACCCTGCGGACAACCCTACGGGGAGAGCTACAGCTAGCGGTCCAACGCACGTCTGGCCTGCGATAGGAGCAACTCCGCGGCGGGATCTTGAGGAGTCCCCGCCGCCCCGCCACCAGCCATCCCGCCGGGACCTGCCGCCGCAGCCTGACCCTCGAGGACCTGAACGACCCCTTCTGCGAGATTCTGGTGGTTTCGCTTCTCAGCCGCAGCCGACTCCACGGCAGCGTCCTTGACCTGTTCGGCCGTCTGCGCTTCTCGCTGGGCCTCTTCAACCTTGCCTCTCTGCACCTGAGTTCCGAAGAAGTAACCCGCAGCAGCAAAGGCGACGGCCTCGACACCCGCTAGCAAGAAGACAGCCCTAGTCCACTCATTCTCCTCTAGATCGAGGTTGGCCAACAGGTAGACGACAAAAGCGCCGAATGCGATTACGACCGCAACCCCCAGAAGCTGAGCAACCCAGTCGCGACTCTGACTATTCTCGTTTGCCATCTTCATCCCTCATTTCATCATGGTAGATGTGTGTCCCTACCGTTGGTGGTAGCGAAGGTTAAGCCGAGCAGATTGTTGGCCGAGAGCTGACCGTTGGGTGAGTAGAAGCTCCGTGTAGCTAGGAGAACACTCTCACTGAGGGAGCGACCCGACGCCATCATTCGCAGCACTTCTGCGCCAAAAGGGCCAGCGAATCGAACTGGTATGTTGACCAAAGGTCCTGTACTGCCAGCCACGCCGAGCCGATCAAACTGATCGATCACCGTCCTCTCGGCGTCAGTTACGCCACCCTGACAAGCGTTGACAAATACGACGGTAGCAACCTCTGTTTTTGTGTTGACCTTCTTCCGTCGATTCTCGACTTTACGCTTGAGATCGTCGGCTGTAAGGCTCTCGTTGTATCCGACGTCGAAGTAGAGAATTTGAGTCTTGTCACCCTTGTTGATATCCAGGAACTCACCGTGACAAAAGACATACACCAAGGCCGATTCCGAGAGGGCCAGTTCCCGCAGCAGGTCCCGTGAACTCGACAATACCTGTGGGTGACCAAACAGCTTCGATGAAGTCACGAGTTGAATTTCAGGCATCCCACCGTTCAGCACGTTGTGGAACCCAGAGTAGAACGCGATCGGTGATCGGCTCGGTGACGAACGTGCATGCGAGTAATCTGGCGGAACGGAGGCAAAGTCAACGATCCCTGCGAAACCGAGAAAGCCCTGAGCGCCTATGTGGTCAATCGGGTCGGAATCCTCAACGACCACATCGTTGCCCTCTGGCGAGACGTAGACCATGCGCCACGGCAGACGCAACGGACCATCGAAGATCAGCGGCCTCATATCTGCAGAGGGCTTGGCTACATGATCGGAGATGACCCGATCAAAGAGCTGAAGGACGTCGCCCTTGATGTTGTCCCTTACTTTGCGAAACAGGAAGTTCCCGATCTCTGCGAACGCCAGACGGCAATCATTCTCCACTCTCTCGGAGAGAAGGGCTGATGCTTGGAACGGATTGTTGTTGTCATCGAGTAGACCGATGGACTGTTGCCATCCTCGTGGAACTGCGGAGCCCTCGTACAGAAGGTCCTCAGACGTGATTGACATCTCGCCGGTTGCGTCTGCGACGATCGCAGTCCCGTCGCTGCGGCTGACTGAGATCCTTGCCTTGGAGCCCACCGCCTCGATCGTGATTCGGTCGTATCCGGCAGGCTGCTTGTCCGCAGAGTAGGGAACGTAGCTCGTGACGGACTGACTCACGGCGCTCTCCGCCCTTCGAGCCAAGCCCTTACTCGCGAGATCAGTTGCGGAATCAGTCCGACAGGATCGCCATCAACGTCAAGGTTGTAGCTGACCAGCAAGGAATGGCTCACGGCGTTGTAAATCCCAATTCGAGCGTTGATCGCGGGCCTCGGCCGTTTCCCCCCCAGTGGCTGGGAAACCCGAATCGTTGAATCGTTGCTTCCGCTCGGCTTGACCTCAACGATGTGATTCTGGGGTACCAGCTTGGACTCCGCATCTGTGGCGACCGTGACGATCCACACTTCGGCCTCCTGTTGCACGGCGGGCGGCGTCACGTGCAGCTGGAACGTGATGTCGTTCTCAACGCCACGCTCCGCTGTCGTGAGTATCGTGCCGGCCGCCTTCGACGTGACGCTACAGGTACTTCGAGTCGCCAAGGCGAGGCTCAAGTAGCCTTCGTAGGCAAGAGCGAGAGACAAGATGATCGTCACTACCGCCCAACCTAAGCCGACCCAGATCACGGTCGCGTCCCCCTCCGAAAGACCCCACGTCGGTTATAGCACGCCAATGGCGAAGGAGGTCCAGCATTGTCGAGACTGACTCACAGGGCCTCCCGGTGCGCACAGTTGTTGGCGCAATACTTGCCACCCGCAGGCGGTCGTTCCCGCAGGGATCGAGACACAGCCGTCTGTCACTGGGGGACGGCTTCGACTGGAGTTTGAGCGGCTCCTAGATTGGCTCCCAGGGGGTGCCTGGGAGGGGTCTGGAGGCGTATAGTCCCTGGTGGAGGTGTCTGAGTACCTGGTGGGCTCCCCCGCCTTCAAACCGGGCACGACGGCAGCGACGAGCGCTCGGGGGCGCTGTGACAGGTCGTCTGATCGTCGCCAAGTGCTGCGGTTGGTCAGTGGCTGCTAGCACCCGTGGTTAGCGTTCCGGTTGGCGGCCTGGGTCCCAGTTGCCTCGATCGCCTGATTCGGGGTACAGGTTGAGGGCGATCCAGCGGGTAGGGGCTCAGCGTGGCGGAGAACATCGTCTTTGGATTCGCAGCGGTTGCATTCGTCGTAGGCGCGCCTTGCCTCCTGCTCGGCCTGGTCGCCACCAAGACAGCGGATGTTCTAGGCCTTGGCGACCCGGATCGCGGTGTGCTGAAGTGGCTCTGGCGTGTGACCCTGGCCGGGCTTGCGACAACAGGCGTTGCAGTCGTCGTTGCAATCGTCGGTGTATACGCGTTTCAGTACGGCGACGACACTGAGAGTGCGACGGGTACAGCCGGGGAAGTCAGGCGTTCAACGTCAACAGTGCCAGCTGACCCCTACGAAGTGGCGCAGATTGCGTTCATCGGCGGGCCGAGCAGAGCCGAGCTCGAGCCACTGTTTCGAACGGTGCTGACCGGGACTGGCGCAACGTACAACGATCACGAGGTCGGCCGCCTGTCCGACGTGCTCGTGGCGTTGCGCCAGGACTCGGTCACCGGCGTGACTGAGGTCGAGATCCTGGAGTGCATGGCGCGATCCGTTCCGCTGGAGAGCGTCGCCTACCACGAGCTTGCCGCTCTGGCCTACACGATCCTCGAATCGAACAATCGCGTTTGCCTGTAGAACGCAGTCATGCCGATCGGTGCAAGCGAGCACCAAGCAGAGTTCGCGCTAGCCAGACGGTTTGGCTTCAGGGGGCGGCCAGGCTGGCAGCGACTGCAGAGCCGCAGGGATCGGCAATCGAGCTAGCTCATGATGCCGAGCTAGGTATTCCAGCACTCCCAGTAGAACCGACCCAAGGACCAGTCCTCCCGCTGGACCGGCAACCATGGACAGAAGAATCACCGTGCCTGCGGCACCTCCGATGACGGCCCACCACCGTCGGCGGGACTGAGGATCGGTGCGTGTCGCGCCCAGCTGATCGCCAGCGCGCACCATAGCGACTCGCCCGACGAGATAGATCGCAGGTGCGACGTACACGGCAAGCAGAATCAAGACTGCGATGGCCATGTGTTTCCACGGCCGGGTCGAGCCGAGGTACTGCTGCCACCGGCGAGAGACCGATACTTGCCGGGACCTGGCCCGCGGTTGCGTTGGGGGTCGGGAAAGGCGGGACGAAAGACGTGAGCTCCGTTTGGTGTGCCGAGCAGCGAGCCGGCGAGCGGTCCCGTTGGAGGGATAGGGCACCAACTCGGGCCGCAAGGTGAAGAGGGCTACGCCTCCTTGATCAGCGAAGTCCAGCGCGCCAGCGGTGTACCCGCTCAGCGAGAAGAAGAGCTTGTGCTCGGCCCCCATGGCCGCGCCGATCAGCTTCTGGATGTCTGGTCGACCTGTCGGCTTGGCGTGTGCCTTCACTTGCGCCACCGCATGTCGTGACCTGACGTCGATCCCGCCGTCGGCTCCAGGACTTGAGAGCCGCGCATCTCGGAATCCAATGTCGCGCATGTAGACCATTGCTGCGTGCTCGGCCTGCTGCCAGAACTCGTAGTTGCGCCCGTTCATCCGGGCGGGCCGCTTGCCGTCTCCTGCGCCGCCTGCAGATAGCGCTGAGTCGCCTGCAGCATGCTACGAATCTCCTGTCGATGCGCGCTGGGGGGATGGCGCCGGGCGCTCGGGCTAACCAGACCGACCGTCTCAACTTCGAGGCCGGCGGCTCCCAGCACTCGCACCCCATCGAGGTGTTGGTAGGGAACGTAGATGGCGGAAGTCACCAAGAGCGCTGTCTGCCCCGACTCGATCGGAGCATGGGCGAGAAAGAGTTGATACGTCTCGGCAGTGTTGGCCGCCATGCGATCCGGATCGGCGCTGACGGCCGAATACGCAACCAGGGATGGACCGCACGCCCCGGTAGCGGGCGTCTCCCACACTGTGGCTGTTGTCGGAGTGTCATCGATCTGCAGTTCGACCGGTTCGTCTCCAGCCCGGAACAGAGTGTTCATCATGGCCGCAAGATGGTCGATCTCGTACCGGCCTGCTGGCGCGTATCGGTGCGAAATCGGAAGCTCTCTTTCTTGCAGCTCCCGATATGAGCCGAGCCCAGCGATCTGACGTCGGACGGTCAGACCCTCGTCCACGAGCCGTGCAGCGTACTGAACTCGAGGTTCGACACCGGTGGCCAGGCCACCAAGGATCAGGAGGTAGTCGTAGGTGTCGTCGCTCGGCAGTTCGGGGTTCAGCAGCCCCAGCTCATCCGCAGCCTCGTAGGTCAGATCCTCGAACGGGTCCGGGGCATCCGGGTCCTCGTGGAACATCAGACGAGACTGGGTGCCGCCTCGGTAGTCCCAGATCTCCGAGAACTGGACGAGCTCCGCGACGATGTGTTCCACGTCACCGTCGGGCCAGGCACCATCGAATGCCTCGACGAGCTTGCGGAGTGAGGGCCGGTTGACCCAGTCCTCGATCAGGGCTCGACCTTCCCCCGGCTTGGTGCGGAACATCAGGCTGCTGCTGGGATCAGGCGCCGTCGGCGTGGCCGGTTGTTCGGCGTCGACGTCTGACGGGCCCAGATGTGATCCTCATCCGTGACCGGCACGAAGCCATAGCGCTCCAGCCAACGCTGACCGTCGGCGGTGGAGCGCTTGGCGAAGATGTAGCCGTCTCGATGGCTGCCGGCCCAGTTCGTACACCGTCGCAGGCACTCGTCCATGACGGATGCCCTGGCCGCGAGATCGGATCCGAGCACCATGCCGATGTAGAGCGCCGACTCCTGCGTGACCGTCGTTGCGATCTGATTCAGGTCGATATCGACTGCCGTCGTGATCGAGCCGTTGAGCATGCCGGTCGCCGTCTCCGATTGGACCGGGTAGGCGAGCATGTAGCCGACCAGGGTGTCGTGATCGGCATCGATCTCGTTGCGAACGCAGAGTTCGACGGCATCGGGTCGACGGTTGGTCAACTCGACCAGTGGGGCGATGTCGGCGTCGGTCGGCGTCTGGCCGTTGTCGGGCTTGAAGCCGGCATGCCCGCCGATCACCCGGCGGCTCAGGTGTACGACGGCCCGTAGGTCGTCCTCACCGTGGATCTGCTCCCAGGTGTGGAAGCTCGGTCCCATGTGCGCCGTCCCCCCGGCGCTCGGACTATGCAGAGCGGCCCGGATCTCGTCCAGCTCATCGTCAGCAATTCCAAAAGCTGCGACCACATCGGTGAGGATCTGCGATCGAGTCAGCTTGGTCAGCGGCATGTCCTGGTCGGCGTTCGGGACGGCTCGGGCGCCCTGGCGGAAGAGACGCTGCACAGCTGATCGCGTCGACGGACTGGAGCTGGGCTGCTTCCAGTCGTCCTTCACGTCGCCATAGCGATAGTCATCGATGACCCACGCAACGGCCGTCTGCGCTGCCTCGTGGGCCTTGCCGACGCTCATGCGATGCGGCCGCTTCCAGGGCTCCCACTGGGCGCGATGGTGAGGGCGTTGGAGGATTGCCCAGATGACCGATGCGACGGTCTGACTCTCGGTGGTGGCCACGGCGCCCCCTCGGTTCGGCGGCTAGAAGTCCAGGCTACTTGCCGACCCTGACAGCCGCGAGTCGCAGCCTGCCAACCTGCCAACCTCACCCGAAGTGCACGTACTAGCACCAAGGGGGTCCGCTTCAGACTCGCTTCATGAGCAGTCCACAGCGCATCGAAGCGCCCCATCCCACCTGCGGAGATCGGCACTCAGATCGGGACGTCGCCGAGCTGGTCGACGCCCTGGTCGAGGCCGTCGACCTCAACCGCTGGGCCGAGATCGATCGGCTTCGCATCGCCCTCGAGCCGTTCCGAGCCACGGCCATGTTCGATACCGAGCTACGGCTGAGCGGCACGCCCTCGGGCAGCCAGGGATGCATCTGCGGCGGGGAGGAGTGGTGATGAACCCCCTGTATCGAGCCTGGTGGCGAACCCTCTTGGACCTCCGACCCATGGTGCGATTCCTTGCTGAGCGGTTCCCGAAGCTCGCCCCCTGGGCCATCCGGTTGCGGTGGCTCCTCCACTGGGTTGTCGGCAACCCGCTCCAGGTCCTCGTCGGCGTCGAGGCCATGGCCCTCTGGCACCTCCGAGAGTGGCCCGCCCGATGGGTCCTCGTCGGGTTCGCCGTGTTCTGCGTCTTCGTCGAGGCCGTCCACCGTCTCGGCTACCGGACAGGCTCACGGTTCACCGGTTGGCGAGAAGCGTGGCGGTTCCGTCGCCGTTGGCCATCCGACTGGGCGGGCGTCGCCGCCAAGACCGAGCGGGTTCAGGCCGAGGTCGGCACGTCAAAGGAGCCGATCGCCTCGGCGGTGCTCCGCCCGGTCGCCGATCACCCGAAGCTGAGCTGGTGGCCCCGGATCGAGTGGCCGGTGGTGTCATGGTGGGTCAGCCCACCGCCCGGCCGATCCCTGGTCGCTCTTGACGAGCTGGCCACCATCCTGGCCGCTAACGTTTCCCGAGCGGCGGACATCGTCGTCGACTACGAGCGGGAGAACGACTCACACGGTCGCCTGATCGTCTCGTTCGATCAGGTCCTGGCCCGCCCGTCGATCCCCCCGTGGGCCGACGCCCGGCCACCGACCGACGGCTCCGACGACGGTGGCCTGGCATCGGTAGTGGAGGTCTTCGACCAGGACCAGGCCGTCTTGCGTCCCCATCTCCGGGTCGTCGATGGGGAGACGGGTTCATGACCGGGCTCGACATCGGACGACGCTTCGACGCTCGACCGCTGCTGTTGCCGTGGCCCTACTGCCCGCACATCCTCATCGGCGGGGAAACCGGGTCGGGCAAGTCCGGGGTCTGCAACTCACTGGTTGGAGCGCTGGCGGCGCTGATCAACGTGGCGATCTGTGGCATCGACCTCAAGCTGGTCGAGCTGTCGCCCTGGCGGGACCGCCTCACCGTGCTTGCCGTCACCCCGGCCGAGGCCGACCAGTTGCTGGTCGATCTCCGGAACCTGATCCGGGAACGGGCCCAGTTCCTGATGACGAACGGTCACCGGAAGTGGCGCGACGAGTTCGGCCCCTGGGTGTGGCTCATCGTCGACGAGCTCGCCGAGCTCCAGGCCCTCGACGCCGACACGCTCGCGGGCGCCGTCACCACCCCCGCCGAGGCACAAGCCGTGCTGCGGTCGGGTCGGAACAACCAACAGATCCGCACTGCGCTCCTCGGTTCCCTCGCCCGCCTGGCCCGCTTCTGTGGCGTGACCATCGTCGGGGCCACCCAGTACCCGTCGGCCGAGGTCATCGACCAGCAGATCCGCACCCAGCTGACCGTTCGCATCATGCTCCGCGTCGCCTCCGGCGAGCAGGTCAACGTCTGCCTCGGCCAGGGCTACGGCTCCAGCATCTCGCCCAAGTCCATCGGCCCGTCGGAACGAGGTGGGCTCTGGATCGCCGGGCTACCCGACGCCGTCGAACCGGTCCGAGGTCGAGCGCACTGGGTGTCCGACGACGACGTCACCGCTCGAACCGTGGCCACCCGCCACCTCACCCCCGACCACGCCACCGTGTTCAGTGGCGAGGCCACTCGTCTTGCTATTGCCGCTCCTCCTCCTCGGAGCGACCAGTGAACCGCCCGAGCCTGCCTGGCCGGCTCCAGCCTCCGTTCCCCTACTACGGGGCCAAGCAACGGATGGCCGAACAGATCGTGGCGATCCTGCCAAAGCATCGGGTGTACATCGAACCCTTCTTCGGGTCCGGCGCGGTTCTGTTTGCGAAGAAGGCCTCCCGTTTCGAGATCGTCAACGACCTCGACGACGCCATCGTCGGGTTCTTCCAGGTCTTGCGCAACCGACCGGAAGAGCTGGCCCGACTCTGCGCCCTCTCTCCGCACGCCCGTAGCGAGTACCGGGCCTCGACCCTCAACACCGACGAAGAACTCAATGAGCTGGAGCGGGCGCGCCGCTTCTGGGTGCGGGTCAACCAGAGTTTCGCCAAGACCGCCGGCCCACGAACTGGCTGGTCGCTGACGACCGCTCGGACCCAGGCCGTTCCGGCCTCGATTGCCGCCCGGCTCGCCCGCTTCGACGCCTGCGCTCGACGGCTCGCTGGCGTGTCCATCGAGTGTTGCGAGGCGGCCGAGCTCGTACGACGCATGGCGACCAGCTCCGACGCCGTCGTCTACGCAGATCCTCCCTACGTCGCATCCAGCCGATCGCCCCGAACAACTAAGGCCTACCGATGTGACATGGCCGACGAAGCCCACCACCGGGATCTCGCCGAGGCCCTTCGAGCCACCCCAGCAACCGTGATCCTCTCTGGCTATCCCAGCCCGCTCTACGACGAGCTCTACCACGACTGGGCTCGCATCGAGATCGCGACGACGTCCCAGAACTCCTCCGGCCGCAAAGGAAGCCGCCAACCACGCACCGAGGTCCTCTGGACTAACCGACCCCTCACCACCCAACTCGACTTCGAAGACCTTCGGGCTTCCTGATCGACCACGCCCCAGGACTGCGCACATGCCGAACAAGACACATCCGACCGACGCCGTCGCACGACACGCCTTCGCTTCGTCTCGAGTCACAAGGGCTCGGGTCGCCCAGCCTCGATCGGAGGTCATCGACGAAGTCGATGGGGTGCCTTCCACGCACACCCAACACGAAGCCACCCAACAACGGATGGTCATCGTCGAGCCTGAAAGCCGGGGCCCTCTCCCCTTCGCCGCCAAGCAACCCCGAATCCCGATCGCTGGGGTCGCCATCATCACCCTGACCAGCGCTGCGATGGCCGCCCTCCCCTCATGGATCATCACCGGTGACGCGACCATCGCCCTCGGCATGGGACCGCTGCTGATCGCCTGGTGCTTCTCGATCGCCGCGCTGGCCCTGCTCGGGCACGGCAACCCAGTCGATCGCCAGCTGCGCCGGGAAGCTCGCAACGACGACGACCAGGGCGACGAGCACGACAGCACCGCAGCGGGCACGACGCACGCTGATGCTGCGAAGCCACGAGGCCAGCTGGTGGAACGCAACCGCCAGGCGTTGCCGCGATGACGCCTGTCAACCGGCTCCACGTGGAGGACCAGATCACCCGCCACGACTACAACGGCCGAGCCGAGACCCGAAGGGCCGAGGACGCCGGCCGGAGCCTCAAGCGCAGGCCGGAAGGACGAGGCGCCGCCGGAGGCGGCGGCGAGGGCCGGCCCTTGGTAACCATGGCGGATAACTCTTCAGGCTCCGAGCGTCGGCGCCGCAGACGGCGAACGGCAGCGGCACGAGCCCAAGCGCTGATCCGTGACACCTGCGGCGACCTCCCGGCAGCGCAGCGGATCATCAAGTGCGGTCGAGTCCCGACCGGCGCTGGTCGACCTCGGGTGGCCAAGGTCGACGGCTATGCGTACCTCTCCGGGATGCAGACTTGCGGGAACGTCTGGTCCTGCGTGGCCTGCTCGTACAAGACCCGGGTCAAGCGAGCCTTCGAGATTGCCTACGCGGTCCGCAAGCACCTGAACAACGGAGGCGGCGTGCTCCACATCGTCGTCACCATGCCTCACCGGGCCGGTGAAGCCCTGGCCAAGCTCTGGTCGGTCATCTCCGACTGCTGGGCCCACGTCACCTCCGGCGGCGGGTGGAAGACCTTCTGCGAGCGGCACGGCGTGCTCGGGTACGTCCGGGCCACGGAGGTCACGCACTCGTGGGCGTCGGGGTGGCATCCGCACTGCCACGTCCTGTTGTTCGTAGACGCGCCGATGTCACCGGTCGAGAACGAGGACGGGTTCTACGCCCTACGTGCGGCGATCCGCAATCGGTGGTGTACCCGCATGGGCGAGAAGCACGGCCGGACCATGTCGACCGAGTTCGGCATCACCGTCGACCCCGTCAAGGCCGACGAGGCCGATGGGTCTGGCCAGTACCTGACCAAGGTCGGCTACGAGCTCGCAATGATCGACACCAAGCTCGGTCGAGGCGAGGGTCACCGGACTCCGTTCGCGATCGCCCACGATGCAGCCGAGACCGGTGACGTGGCCGACATCGGCCTGCTGCGGGAGTGGATCGAGGCGTCGTACAAGAAGCACTCGATCAGTTGGTCGCAGGACGTCCGCCGGGCCTTGGGCCTCGGCAAGGACAAGACCGACGAGGAGCTTGCCAGCGAGGACCCCGGCGGGGAGACCGTGGCGGAGATCGATCGGCCGCTCTGGCGGCTCCTCGCCAAGCGACGTGATGGCGCTCGGGCGCAGCTGCTCGCCGCCTTCGAGAACGACGACAACCGTCAGTGCCTCTTGGCGGCTGTCCAGTACCTGGTCGACCTCGGCTACCCGGTCGGTGTCGACGAGGCGGGCCCCGTCCCCGTGATCGGGTTCGACTACCCACCACCCCAAACAAGGAGACAACGCTCATGTTGAGCACCAAGCCCATCGATGCCAGCCAGCTGACCTTCCGGTACTCCGGATCGGCGGAGCACTACGAGTACGACCGGGACACCGAGAAGCGGGCCAAGGACCAGACCCGCAACGAGGACACCGGCATGCCTGTGTGGAAGATCCGCTGTGTCGCTGTCTACAAGGAGGCTGGGGAGCACGGCGAGATCACGGTCACCGTGCCCCACCCGGAGCCGCCGGCGGCCGAGTTCGACTCCGAGATCTCGTTCACCGGGATGACGGTCAAGGACTGGTCGATCAACGGCAACCAGGGCCAGACCTGGCACGCCGGGTCCTTTTACCCGGCGAAGCCGACGGCCCCTCCGTCGACGACGGCCGGCAACGGTCCGGCGGCCAAGAAGGCACCGGCCACGGCCTGACCGGCCATCGAGTAGTAAGTCGGCCAGCGCAGTCGGTGCACCCGCAGCAGTCCGCTCGAGACCGGGGTTCGAGTCCCCGGCTGGCCACGACGAAAGGAGACGACGATGACCAAGCTCGTCTACACCATTGAGGAAGCGGCCGCCGAGCTCCGGCTCGGAGAAAGCACCGTGCGAGAGAGGATCCGCGCTGGCTCGCTCCGGTCTTTCAAGGACGGCCGGCGACGATTGATCGCCGGTGACGACCTGGTCGACTACGTCCAGGCGCTGCGAGAGGTGAGCTGAGATGAGTCGCCGATCGAGCGGCGAGGGCTCGGTCATCCAGACGAAGAACGGTCGCTGGGCTGCTGTGATCGAGCTGCCACGGGGCGCCGACGGAAAGCGCAACCGCCGGTGGCGTCGGGCTCGAACGAAGGCCGAGGCCCAGGCACTTCTGCGCGAGATGAGCGACGAGCTGCGACGGTCCGGCTCAATCGCTGACGCCAATCGGACTCTTCAGGAGGCCGTGGATGAGTACCGGGCGCTGCGAGCATCAACCCAAGGCCTGAGCCAAGGCACGCTTGACCAGGACGAGGGTCCACTCAAGCTGATCGACACCGGACTCGGTCACCAGCGTCTGGCGTCGCTGACCGTAGCCGACTGTGACCGCTTCCTCCGTCGGGCGGCAGCCGGTGAGCTGGGCCGAACTCTCGGCGACCGCTACCTGCGCCGGCTTCGGCGCACCCTGATCAACGTCGTTCAGAACGAGATGCGGATCGGATCAGTGTCCAGGAACGTCGCGCACCTGGCTCTGGCCCCGAGCAGTCAGAAGACCTCGAAGGACATGCGAGCGCTCACCATCGACGAGCTGCGGGCCCTCCTTGATGTGGCCACCGACGGCCGGCTGATCGTCATCGACCTGTGTGGCCGCAACGGCTTGCGCCCAGCCGAGGCCCGTGCCGTCCGATGGATCGACGTCGACCTGGACCAGGGCGAGCTGACCGTCAGCGGCCAGATGAACCGCCAGAACGAACGCACCGGCCCCAAGACCAAGAAGGCCGGCCGAACAATCCAGATTGATGGACACACAGCCGATCGCCTGAGGGCGTGGCGAACTGAGCAAGAGGAGTATCGGAACGTCGCCCGAGGCGCCTGGGTCGAGCACGGCTTGGTTGTGACCACCGCCGTCGGTTCGCCGATCGATCGCCACAGCCTGGCCAGATCGATTCGGCTTTGCTGCTCGAAGGCTGCGATCATGCCGTCGATTAGCCCCTACGAACTACGTCACACAGCGATCTCGATGCAGGCAGATGCTGGCCACTCCAGTTGGGAGATCGCCGACTGGGCCGGAACGTCAGAGGCGATGATCAGCCAGGTCTACCGCCATCGGCTTCGACGCGTGGCGACACTCCGGCCGCTTACTTGACCACGGCCGACGCAAGCCACTCCGCCCCATCGGCGCGTCCAATGCCAGACCAGCTCGCTTAGGATAAGCAGCTGACGGAGGAGACCTCGTGGCCAAGCGAATCGCACTGTTCAATCACAAGGGTGGAGTCAGCAAGACAACTACAGCGTTCAATCTTGGTTGGAAGCTCACCGAGCTTGGCCATCGAGTCGTACTGGTCGACACGGACCCGCAGTGCAATCTAACTGGACTTGTGTTGGGCTATCGCGGAGCGACCGAGCTTGAATCGTTCTACGGAGACCATCCAGATCGCAACATCTTCGCCGGTCTCGTGCCGGCATTCGAGTCTCGGCCCGCCCCCATTACCGCAGTCGAGTGCGTCGAGGTCGCGCAGCGCCCAGGCTTGTTTCTACTGCCCGGGAGCATCCAGCTCAGCGAGTATGAAACGACTCTCGGCATTGCGCAGGAGCTGACTGGATCGATCCAGGCCCTTCAGAATCTACCGGGCGCTATGCCCTTTCTGTTCGACATGACGGCCGAGGCCCATGAGGCTGACTATGTCATCATCGACATGAGCCCCGGATTGGGACCAATAAATCAGAACCTGCTGACCACCAGCCACTACTTCATAGTGCCGACCGCCCCTGATTTCTTTTCCGTAATGGCCATCGACTCGGTGTCTCGCATATTGCCAAAATGGCAGAAATGGGCCGAGCAGGCATCGTCTATGGACATACTGAAGGACGCCTCATATCCGTTCCCGGCGCCTGCGACGAAGCTGCTCGGCACTGTCGTACAGAACTACCGTCCTCGCCGTGGGCGCCCTGCCAGCTCGTTCCAGCACTGGATCGACGAGCTCGCACAGGCTGTCGAGACGATATTGATTCCCGCCATCGATGGGGCTGGGATGCTGTTGCCCGGCGCCGAATACGAAAAGGCAGGTGTCTCGTTGAGCAGCCTCAACCTCGTTCAGATACCGGACTTCAATAGCCTGGTAGCGGTCTCACAGGAGCATCAGAAGCCGGTCTTCACTCTTGAGCCGAGCGACATCGACCACAAGGGAACGGTCCTTGAGCAGATGCTCGATAACCGAGACCAGTTCAACGGACTCTTTGAGGACTTGGCAACCAAGGTAATCCAGCTGAGCACATGACCCCGATCGATCAGTTCGATCGGAACCTGCAAGCTGCCAGAGATCTCATTGGCCTAGCTGTTTCGGTCGACAGCCAAACGTCAACGGCTCTTGATCTGTCGGACCTATATCGGGCGGCTCTGGTCTCGTCAGTGAGTGCGCTTGATCACTACGTCCACGAGCTTGTCCGACAGAAGATGGTCGACATCGCGGCGGGTCGCCGGCCCTCGACCCCCGCGTACGACCGATTCCGATGTACTGCCAGCCATGTCAGAAGTGCGGCTGCCGGCGTTGCCCCGGAGGTCTGGATGAGCGACGCAGTCAGGGGCCAACACGGACACCTGGCCTTCCAGCAACCGGACAAGATCGCTGATGCGATCCGGAACGTGTGGACGGGGAGTCTCTGGAGTGCCATCGCGCTGCGCCTCGGAACTAACGCAGAGGATCTCAAGCGGTCCCTCCGGCTGGTCATCGACCGGAGGAACATCATCGTGCACGAGGCCGACCAGGATCCGACACCTCCACACGACCGGTGGCCGATGCGGCAGACTGACGCAGAGTCGGCCATGGCACTGGTCGATTCGATCGCGCACGCCATCGACGCCGAAGTTCTGTAGCTGCTCCCGGTGCGGTGCGCAGCGATGGGACGACTCAGCGCTGCGCACGGCCAGTCGCCCCCCGGGTTGGGCGACCAGGGATTCTCTAGAGTGGCTCCGTGTCTATTGCGATCGTCGACGACGCAAGCGAACTTCTGGAGCGACTTCACCACTCGGTCCAGACACCAACTTCAGGTGGATCCCTTGCACGGCTTGAAGCTTGGTGTCTTTCGTTGTGCCTGCCATGGACGCTACGCGCTGTTGAGAGTGCGCTCGCAGTTGCCACACTGCGGCGGGCGGGCCTCGGTCACACCACCCAGCCCCTCAACCGACTTGTACTGGAGTTGAGCGCTTCGGTCCACTGGCTGCTTGAGGCCGATGACAGACTGGCCGCAGCGGCGGTCGAGGCCGAGCGAATCCGCCATTTGATCAGCCGGAACACCCGACTAGTGCGATTCGGGGTTGACGAGGATATCGCAGAAGAATTGCAGCACATCAGCTCCGAAAGGAGAGCCGAGCTGGACGAGCTCGAAGCCTCCCTTGCTGAGGACGAGATGGCCGAATATGGACGACTGAAATCCCAGTTTCGGTACTTTGAGCAGCTACTCAAAGGAGCCCGACTGGACAACTGGTACGTGCTCTACGAGCAGACGAGTACCGATTCCCACCGGAGCGCCGAGGCGCGGAAGCGATACATCAGCCTCCGCGACGACGGATCATTCTCGATCTCCCCAAGTCCAGAGGACCAAGTTGTCCTGGCTCTGCCCTTCGTGGTCAGTCTCGCAGCAGCCGCAGTCAGGAAGCTTCAGAACTACTGCGGAGTCTTCGACGACGGTGTCATCGAGATCCTGGATGAAATCGAAGCCTGGTACGAGGGCAACGGAACCGGGATCAGCGGAGTAGCTCCCTACCTGGAGGAGCTTCAGAGACCCGGCGGTTAGCAGCCTGGTTAGCGTCCGGTGGGGAAGCCAGGTGCGCGAAGGGTATTCTCCCTGGTGGAGGTGTCTGAGTACCTGGTGGGCTCCCCCGCCTTCAAAGGCAGCACGAAGCTGTCAGGGCGTGCTGCCGACCTCTGGTTTAGGTCGTTCGCAGGCTGACAGGGGCTGCTCGTAGCTCGCTGCTGCTCGGTGCCGTGGCTACCGGTCGGGCTACCGCCACCGCCACAGGCCGTGGAGCGTCCTGGTCATCACGCCGTAGACGAACGGGACGGACGGCTTATCGAAGGCTGGACTGCCTGACCCTAGTCTGCAAGAGTTGACCGGGCCTTCGCAGGAGTCGTGAGGCGTTTTCACTGACCGAGGGAACGCTGATGCGAGAGACGGACATCCGACGACTCCTGATCGAGACGATCGCGGCTGCCCATGATGAGCCGACACTGATCGTCGAAGAACTGGGGGTTCTCCATGGGCGAGGCCGGGTTGACGTTGCCGCTGTGAATGGTTCCCTATCAGGCTACGAGATCAAGTCAGCGCAAGATGACCTGAAGCGACTACCTCGACAGGTTGCCCTTTACAGCGAGGTCATGGACGACATGACTCTCGTGGTGGACGAGAAGCACCTGGCTGACGCCGTCGAACTTGTGCCCGACTGTTGGGGTCTCCTGCTGGCCGAGGCGAGTGACCACGGACTAAAGGAACTTCGCCGGGCTGAGCCCAACACCGCCGTCGATCCGCGTTCGGTGCTGCACTTGCTTTGGAAGGACGAGTTGGTTGAGACGGCACTCGTCCATGGCCGCCCTGATGCTCGCCGAAGGACCAAGGCGGAGTTGATCGAATGGCTGGCAGTAATCGTCGAGATCGACGAGATCAGATCGGCCGTTCGCTTGGCACTCACGTCCCGAAAAGGCTGGCCAGTTCAGCGGTCACTTGCGTGACGTGGTGATTCACACCCACTTGTCGCCACTTCTGTGGGCTGCCTGGGCCGTCCTCGAAGACGGCACAACGCGAGATGTACCCATCGCCCCAGCAGTACTCGGAGCCTTGCCAGTGCGGTGACTTGGTCACCTCGCCGGCCAGACCGTGGTACTGCTCGTTGCCCTGGTCCTCGAAACGACTGCCGCGAATCACGTACCAGCCCCCGATACCCGTGTATCGAATACTCGGGCTCATGTTCTTCCTGGTGATCTTCGGCGGAGGTCCGGCCAGGTCCGGTGTGTGCCCCTCAATCCCGTAGTCGCCGAAGGTCGGCAGCCTGGCCAGGTTTTCGATCGAATCGGCCAACGATGCGTACATCTCCCATTCGGCTCGCTTGATCACGCGACCTTCATGTGGCCGCACGACTGACGCCACGGACGTCGGGAACGAAGATCCGACGACTACTACAGATCTCCACACTGCCGGGTCGGGAAGGGCTTCGAGAGCGGCTTGGGCCATGAGAAACGCCGAAGGCCCGTCGTCTTCGGCCAAGTACTCAAGATCGATGACGATGTCGACCAGGTCCGGTGAGACTCCTAGCTCCACCAGGCGCGCGTACAACTCGACCATCAACCGCGATGGCGGACTGAACTGATTGCGATCAAGGCGCAAACAGATCCCGACGTCGGTGGCAACGCTGGCGACGGCTTCAAGGAAGTGCCGGTCGTCATCGAGCCGAGCGACTGGCACCGAACGAAGCCCACATGATCGGAGCCCAGCGTGCAGGTACTCGACGGGATGGTCACCACCTGAGGTTCGAGACCATCCGACCGTTTGGAGGTCGTAGAGCACCACAGGTGGCAAGCCCGCGTCAGGTTCGAAGAGGTTCTGCTGCTGGTCGGACCAACTCTCCTGGAGTGCCCTCGTCGTCCGGTCGAGGTGGTCTTCGAGCGTCCGGACTGGTTCCTCGGTCTGCTCGTCGAAGGTCATGGGGGCCACCTCGATGAGCGGCCTGGTGCATCCCCGGGCGGGGCCCTCCAATACGCCGAGCGCATCGAACTCGGCCTTCTTGCCCCTCAGGACCGGCACATAGTCGGTCAGCTCAATCATCGTCGCGGCCTTTCGCCTGTCGAGCTGCTGGCACTCCCCACGGCGTTCTTGAGCCGGTTCACTTGCTGTCGGGTGATCTTCAGATGATCGGCGATCTGAGCCACTGACATCCCACCTTCCTTCAGTTCAGCAACTGCCTCCGATCGGATCTGGCCGACGACCGCCATGGCCTGGCGGTACTCTTCGATGAGTTGCCCAGCTTCTGTAACCCGCGCAAGTGCATCGAGGGCGAGGAGGGCATCAACTTCCGTTTCGATCGATGGCATCACCAAGACTGTAACCGGTACCCGCTACAAACCCACCAGGCGGCGCCAGGCTTTCGGTTCGGTGGTCAGCGGGGTCCGCCATGCGGTACCGACGACGGATAGCTACCTGCATTCAGAAGCACCACCCACTGCGTCAGGCGGGTTGCGGAGAGCGCCGTCCGGGTCAGCCGCTGTGATCGGAACCACTCGCCAACGCCGGCAGACGCCATAGGACCTAGCGCCTAGAAGTAGGAAGCCTCCTCGAGAGCGTCCTCAAGACGAAACAGCTCCGCAAGCGGGCCGGGAACAGTAAGACCCGATCGCCCCACGCGCCCAAGTTCCACCGCATCGGCGGCAGCGGCGAGACGGTAGTCGCCACCGCGGCGCCGACAGAAGTACCCTTCCGATATCGCCCATCTGAGCGAATCTCGGACTGACTCGATAGAGGACAGATCCTTCCATACTCGCAAGTCCGCTCCATCGTCTTGATCTATCAACGACAGGACCGCGTCACCAAGCTCTCTCTTCACAGCGAATCTCGGCTGCTCCTGGCCAAGCCTTGCAACGAATGTGCCGATGTAGTGCTTGGCGGGCATCGGTGGCGAGGCTTCGAGTACTCGATAGAGCCACAGTGATGGGTCAGCGCTAAGAGCGGTAGCAATCGCTATCACGGCCGGATAGCGTGACACGAGGCGGGAGACTTCTCGATCGATTGGCCGACGAATGATATTGTCTGCACAGAGATACTCTTGAATGGTCAAGTGGGAGAACTCGAAGCCACCACCGGTTTCGACAATTAGTCCGACGTGAGACTGGATCTCGCGCACCACTGTAACGGCCTCTCCTGGCGGCAGAAGAAACAGCTCGCACTTCTGCTCGTAGAAATCGATCAGATCGCCCTCGGTGAAGACCTTCTGTCCAGTTTGGATGAAGTCATAAGCAAGTTGAGCGAGGAATTCACTCTTAGCGTCGACATCAAATCCGCCGTACTTCGAGTGTCGTACGATGCGGCGCTGTTCATCCCAATCGGTCAGCAATAAGCGAACCATCTGTTTGCAAAGGCCCGAAGGCTGCTCGGGCAGCCTGCCCATCCTCTCATAGACAATCAGCATTTGGTTGAGGAAGAGGGGCCGATCTGTCAGTTCCTCAGACCCGCTCGCTCTTGCCGATCGGAAGAAGGCTCGGGAGCTTTTAACACGAGAATTGACGATCTCTTTGACCTGCTTCGTTTCCAAGGGTAGGAGTTCGGCGGTCGAGAAACCCGACAAGAAGGGCGCTTCAGCGGAGCGGCAGGAAGCGATTATCCGGGTGCTCCGCAGAGACGAGCCAAGCCTTTCGATCGTATTCGCAACTGCGTTCCTCTTTGAGCGTTCAGCGATCTCATCGAGACCGTCGATCAAAATCACAGCACCTGATTCGTCGAGGGCTGAGATCGCTATGTCGGTCAGTTCGGCGGGCGTGAGGTCCTGGGTCGTCTCCTCCCCACGCGACTTGACTCGCTTCTCGCCACGCAGTCCCAGCTCCTCAACCAATGCCTGTTCGAGATCCCTAGACTCCCAGTCCACGCGTCGACATAAGACCACGATCGGATAGGTAGCGTCGGACTCGCCGGCCTCCAGCAAGCCGTAGAGATTCGCGCAAACGCGCTTCAAAGTTGTCGTCTTCCCTGAGCCTGGATCACCTAGTAATGCGATGTGGTTCTTGCCGGCTACTAGCTGTTCCTCACTGAAGGACTTCTTCTTCGCACCATCAATCCGGAACCGTCGTTGAACCGAACTCATGTTGAGCGGAATTGAGCCTCCCATGAGGTCGATAGGCTCGGCCATGCCAGCGACATGAATTATCGAGCACCAGTCCGCCACGATCTGCTGATTGCGCGCAAACTTGTCTTCATCGATCCACGCCTTAACGGTGGACTTCCCCGACCACTTCTTGGAGATCGCTCGTCGGGCAGCATCGAAAATCTGCTGGGCGGCAGCACTCGCACCAATGCTGAACGGATCGACCACCGACTCCTCATCTCCGCAGTTTTCACCCGCCGGGGTGCGCACTGCCTAGTGTTCTGATTTCGATTCGGGACCCATCCTAGTACCAGCTCGGAAGGCAGAGCCTCTGGACTTCAGTACGTGATACAAAGCCCACTGATCTCTCACCGAGTGAGGGTGGAACCAGACGAGGCGATCAACTCATGCACGTCAGACGCAGCTCCCCAAGCAAGCGATACACCGGCTCCGCCATGACCGTAGTTGTGTACCACGAATCCACCTTGGGTGCGTTCGGCCTCGACTCTAACCATCGGGCGAGTTGGACGAAGACCGACGCGATGATCGATGACCTTGGCGGTACCGATGGCTGGGCACACTGAAGCACATCTTTCGACGATTGCTGCAGCTGTTGCTCGATCGGGCTCGCGACTCCAGTTGCCGTCGATGGCAACGCCCCCAAGGACAACGGTCCGGCCGTGAGGCAAGTAGTGCAGGAGATCTTCGGACTCGCCTGTGTCCTCAGAGAAGAAGTCCACTAGGCCGGGATTCTCGATTGAAACGAGCTGCCCGCGAATGGCCGTTAGCGATTCGTCGGCCACCAAGTCGCGGGCGCCGGAGCCA
Source organism: Acidimicrobiales bacterium (assembly GCA_028285495.1). Lineage (GTDB taxonomy): Bacteria > Actinomycetota > Acidimicrobiia > Acidimicrobiales > SZUA-35 > JAHELU01. Next base: position 174,787 of record JANQPB010000024.1, on the reverse strand, counting down.
GAGCAGTTGATGACTACCTCGGCCTGGTCGAAGGCCGGGGTGAGAGACTCTAGTGTTCGCAGCTTGATGTCTCCGCCGGCTGCCTCGAAGCGTGAAAGGAGGTACGGCAGATAGACGGGCATGTCGACCGCTGGGACGCTGAAGTAGACGCCGGCGCTGAAGCCGTCCGGCAACTCGTCCGGCTGGGCGGCACGGTAGTCGTCAAGGCCCTTTGCCCACTCGGGCGGCTCGTCCGCAGATCGAGATGCCTCGATGCCCGAGACGATGTGAACTCCTGTGCCGTCGACTTCGGCCAGTTCCTTCAAGACCTGCAAGGTGTGGAGGCTCCACCGTTCCACCTTGTCGGCAGGCTCGACGAGGTACGGGCCCCAGACAGCACCAGCGGCCATCGAGGTCGTTTGGTCGGGAGGGTCGGCAGTCCAGATAGTCGTCGGGTGGCCTCGTTCGGCCAGCACCACGGCCGTGGTCAGTCCGATGACGCCGGCGCCAACGACGAGGACCGAGGGCTCTGACGCTTCGGCCATCGCTAGGCGGCCAACAGCGGCTGTCGAGCGAGAGCGGTCTCCAGGTCGGGCAGGACATCGGCGACCCGATTGTTGCGGGTACGGCGTCGCATGTCCGCTGCGACGTCGTTGAGAACCGCAACGCTGCGAGGGGATTGCACCTCGTCGAGTCGAGGAAGCACGACCTCGACCACGTTGGTGGCCTCTTCCAGGTTGCCCGACGCCGTGTAGCCGCGAGCAAGCCATGCACCCTCGTAGAGCGCCCGTCGCTGCGAAGGGTCGCCCACTGGGACGTCGTAGGCGCCAGTTCGAAGCAGCGCCACTCCCTTGCGCATCAGCGCTCGCGAGGTACGGCGATCGTTCTCACGAAGTCCGGCCAGGATCATCGAGTAGCCGGCCTGGCAGTCGAGGTGGTTGTCGGTCAGGTAGTACATCCACTTCGGCTCGACCGCGGTGCCCCTGTTGGTGATCGTTTCGCGGGCATCGAGCCAGGTGCGCTCGGCGATGCCAGGTTGTCCGGCGGCCGCCTGGGCGAACGCCAGCCGTGAGAGCACCGATGCTCGGACTCCAGCAGTAGCCCGGTGGGCGACATCGTCCGCAGCCTGACCAAGCTTGATGCCATCGAACGGCTGGCCTGTCGATGCGGCCTGGAAGGCGAGATCGGCGAGGATGTGGGCCTCCATCGGCCGGTAGCCGGCGTCACGGGCAGCTCGGAGACCGGTGAGTAGGTACCGCTGTGCGAGTCCGTGGCGGCCGGCATCGAGCGCCTTCCAACCAGCGAGCTGGGCCAGGTCGGCGGTAGCGAGGAGCAGCTGGCGGGTCACCTCTCGGCTGTGGCCACCGTTCTTCAGCACCAGCATGACCGAACGCAGCTGCCCGCCGACGTAGTCGAGTCCGGCGAGACCGCCTTGCTCGTCGTCGAGGACCTGGAGACGGGGGATCATGCTCTGGATCTCGTCGACCAGAGCATCGGACGAGTCGAACGAGGACGGCGAGATCGAGGCGACTGCGTCAACCGATCCGAGGTAGGGCGCGAGAGCCTGAGCCAACGCCGCACCCGACACCTGCAAGAATCGACGACGGTCCAAGAGTCCTCCTGCCAACCAGTCTGCGGCCACCTCCAGTGTCGCAGATAGGGACCAAGGACCGTCCAGTCCTTCTGTGGCAGGCATCACTCCAGCTGCGCCATCGATGCCGACGACATCGGGCCAGATCTCCGCGACCAAGACCCCCCGGTTGAGGTGGGTGGTGAGGACCCGAGCGACGATGGCTGGGACCGGTGTCCGGGGTACGCCGCCTTTCGACACCCAGTGGTAGGGCGCTGTCGGTGACACCGTGCCCTGGCCGGCCAGGCGATTGATGGCATTGCCGAGGCCGCGAGGGCTCAATCCAGCTTCCTGGAGTAGCCGATCGAGAGCGTGATTTCGAGGTGGCGGTACGGCGGTCACAGATCCATCCTCCGCCGGATGGAGACGGTTGGCGGTAGTGGCGATCCTAGACCGAGGCAGTGACAGGCGCGAGTCGAGTTGACACATTTGACGCCGACATCCACTCCAGATGACGGGGCGTCGGTGGTTGATTCGAAGGACGGCTTCTCAAGGCGGGGAGCCGACCTACGGAGGAGAAACCACCGTGTTCCTGCCAGTGAATGATGACGAGTTCAACGACTCGATTCTGACCGTGCTGAAGTGCGATCCGGTCACCGAATTCAACCCGGACGAGGGGGCGGCGCCAATCCAGCAGCGCCATCGTAAGTCGGGGTTGCCGCTGTGGTCGGTGACCATCTCCTACGAGCACGAACAGGACTTCGAGCCGGAGAACTGCCAGGTCCGCATCGCCTCCGCCGCCGACCCCGGCCTCGTTCCGGGTCCGATCCGGTTCGGTGGCCTGGCGTTCCGGACCTGGAACATGAACGGGAAGAAGGGTCTGTCGATCTCGGCCGACACCTGGACCCAGGAGGCCAGGCCCTCCACGAAGCGGGCGAAGGCAACGACCCCGCCGGTTCCGGCCAACGGTGACAAGGCCGTCGCCCCGGCTGGTGCGTCGTCGTGACCGTCGTGTCGGGATGTCGTCGGGTCGTCGACCGGGATCTCGTGGTCCTGGTCGACGCCCTGGTGGCGGCAGTCGATATCGGTCGCTCGTGGGAGCTGGAACGGCTGGAGGCAGCGCTCGCCCCGTTCGGAGCGGTCGAGCTGTTCAGTAGTGAGCTGCGGCTCAACGGCACGGCGAGCGAGGAGTGCTGCGTGTGCTCGGCGGAGGGCTGGCTATGAATCCGCTCTACCGAGGTTGGTGGCGGGCCCTCATGGATCTGCGCCCATTGGTTCGGTTCCTCGCCGAGAGGTTCCCGAAGGTCGCTCCGTGGGCGGTGCGGGCTCGGGTCGCCGCTCACATTGCCGTCGGCAATCCCATCCAGTCCTTGTTGGCCGTCGAGTTGCTGATCCTGTGGCGGCTGCTCGGATGGCCGCTGCTGTGGCTGACGGTGGTGTTCGCCTCGGTGTGCCTCGTACTCGAGGTGGTCCATCGGCTCGGCTACCGCTCGGGCGGTCGCTGGGTCGGTTGGCGGGAGGCGTGGCGGTTCCGTCGCCGATGGCCGGCCGAGTGGGCTCAGGTCGCGGCCAAGACCGTCCGGGTCCAGGCCGAGGTGGGTACGTCGAAGGAGCCCATCGCCTCGGCCGTCCTGCGTCCGGTCGCCGACCATCCGAAGCTGTCGTGGTGGCCACGGATCGAGTGGCCGGTGGTTTCGTGGTGGGTCGGGCCGCCGCCCGGCCGGTCGTTGGCTGCCCTGGACGAGCTGGCGGTGATCCTTGCCGCCAACATCTCTCGGGCGGCCGAGGTGCAGGTCGAGTACGAGCGGGAGAACGACTCGCACGGCCGACTACTCGTCTCCTTCGATGACGTCCTCGCCGATCCGTCATCCCCTGCATGGGCGGTTGGCGGGCCGGACGACGACCGCGGCGACGACGACCTGGCCGCAGCCATCGATGCTTTCGACGAGCGCCCCGTTGCCCATCTCCGACTCGTGGACGGGGAGGCAGGCTCATGACGTCGCTGACGCACCTCTGGGCCTGGCTCGTCGCCCGAATCACGCCCGCTCGGCATCGAGGCAACGGTCTGGAGATCGGCCGACGCGCTGACGGTCGACCGCTGCACGTCCCATGGCCCCGATGCCCCCACATCCTCGTCGGCGGCGAGACCGGCTCGGGCAAGTCAGGAGTCTGCAACGCCCTCATCGGTGCAGCCGCTGGCATCCCAAACCTGGCGATCTGCGGCATCGACCTCAAGCTCGTCGAACTCTCCCCCTGGGCAAATCGGCTGACCGTCCTCGCCGTGACACCCGATGAGGCCGACCGGCTCCTGGTCGATGTCCGTGACCTCATCTGGCATCGATCAAGATGGCTCCGAACCAACGGGTACCGGCGCTGGGAGGACCGGTTTGGCCCATGGGTCTGGCTGATTGTCGACGAGCTCGCCGAACTCCAAGCCCTCGACGCCGACGTTCTCGCATCGGCTGTCGCCGATCCCGACAGCGCTCAAGCAGCGCTCCGGTCGGGCCGCAACGGGCAACAGGTCCGTACTGGTCTGCTCGGGTCAGTCGCACGAATGGCACGGTTCTGCGGCGTCACCATCGTTGGCGCTACGCAGTACCCGTCGGCCGAGGTCGTCGACCAGCAGATCCGCACCCAGCTCGGCATCCGGGTCATGCTCCGAGTCGCCTCCGGCGAGCAGGTGAACGTGATCCTCGGTCAGGGCTACGCCTCGAAAGTCTCGCCGACGTCGATCGGTCCTGCTGAGCGAGGCGGTCTCTGGATCGTGGGGACACCCGACGCTCCTCGTCCTGCACGGGGCCGGGCGCACTGGGTATCCGACTCCGACGTCGCTGCCCGAGTGGCCGCAACAGTGCATCTCACCCCGTCATACGCCGACGTGTTCGGGCCAACCGGCCCGGATCCCATCGAGGAGGTCTACTAGCCATGGCGTGCCCTTCATGCAGCGGTTGGGATCGGGTCGCCCCATCTCGATCGGTCGTCATCCCCGCAGGGGATGGGCTGCCTCTCACGCACACCCAACCCGCATCCAAACCGGATCGGATGGTCACACGGAGCCGACGCCGTCGAGGCCCTCTCCCCTTCGTTGCGAACTTGACCGTGGCTGAGTGGGTCCTGTTCCTGGCCATCACACTCGTCTGCGCATCGATGGCTGCGGTGCCGGCGTGGATCGTGGCGGGCTCCTCCGACGTCGCCGCAGCAGTCGGAGGAACTGTCACAGGCTTCTGCGTCCTGATGGCGCTCCCGGCGATGGCCGGCCACCGAAACCCCGTCGAACGGGACCGACGGAACCAGGCCGACATCGACGCAGCGAACCCGACGGATCAGTCGAGCGACGCACTGCCCGTCCTGGGACGGGTCGAGACCCGGAGGGCCGAGGACGCCGGCCGGAGCCCCAAGCGCAGGCCGGAAGGACGAGGCGCCGCCGGAGGCGGCGACGAGACCCGGCCCCTTGGTAATTCGCAGTTTCTGCTTCGCCCCGACGTGAACGGAGGGCAGCGCTGATGGCGATGGCGGCTCTTGGTAACCCGGCGGACACGGCGTCGGCTGCTTCGGAGAACCGTGAACTGCGACGGGCACGCCAGAAGGCTCGCAGGAAGGCGGCGTGGATCATCCGATCGCTGACCGAGACGTTGATGCCCCGCACGAGGTGGGCCGACTGCGGCAACCCTGTCGGAGCGCACGTCGAGGTGAAGGAACTGAACGAGACCGGCGTCATGCAACCGGCCAAGATCGCCACCTGCGCATCGCCCTGGGCCTGCCTGTCCTGTGCGGCCAAGATCCGAGCGCAACGGGGGATGGAGATCGACCACGTCACCAAAGCCCACTTGGCAGCGGGAGGTGGTGTGACGTTCTTGACCTTCACGTTCCCGCACGAGCTGCGGGACTCGTTGGAGAAGTGCCTTGACACCGTCACCGCCGGCTGGCGATCCCTCGTCTCGGGCGCCGTCTATGCGGGGGTCAAGCAAGAGGACGGAACCTATGTCGGTGGCGCTCGTGGCCGGTGGGGCATCGTCGGCAACATCCGTGCAGTGGAGATCACCGACGGCCTGACGTTCGGGTGGCATCCGCACCTGCACGTGTTGTGCTTCCACGACCAGCCGCTGTCGCCAGAGGACGGGTCGCTCCAGGAGTTCCGGGCCTGGTGGTCGAACCGGTGGGCGAACTGGATCAAGCGCACCCTCGGCCGAGACATCCACTCCGAGCGAGGCGTCGACGCAGTCGTGGTCCGGGACCGGGCCGGCATCGGTGAGTACGTCTCGAAGATCCACTTCGAACTGGTCCGAGCCGACCTCAAGGACGGGCGCCGGAAGAACCGCACCCCGTGGCAGATTGCGCTCGATGCGGTCGAGACCGGCGACAAGCGGGACATGGCCCGGTGGGTCGAGTACTGCGAGGCCACGAAGCGCAAGTGGCTCGTCACCGGCCTGGCCGCGCTGCGGAAGCTCTACGGGCTCCCGCCGGAGATGACCGACGAAGACGCAGCATCACAAGCGCAGCAAGGCACGGTCCGGGTCTGCGTCGACGGCCGAGTGTGGCGACGGGCCCGGCGCTACAACCGGCGAGCGGTCATCGCCGACGCACTCGCCGCCTACGAGACGGATGGGATCAACGGCATGCTCCGGGCTTTCCAGGAGGCGATGCCCGATCAGGCGCTCCGGGTACGGAGGCGGTGGCTCGGTCCACCAATGATCGAGCCAGTGGACGACAGACCATGGCAACGGTCTCGGAGAGGAGGTGAACTATGACCCAGTTCGTGTACACGATTGACGAGGCTGCGGAGGCGTTGCGCCTCGGGAGCAGCACTGTCCGGGAGCGGATTCGAAGCGGTCGGCTTCGGTCGTTCAAGGACGGGGGGCGTCGCTTGATCGCCCGCCAGGACCTTGTGGACTACATCGAGCGGCTTCGTGAGGAGGCGGCCTGATGGCCAAACGGAGAGCGGCGACGGAAGGCACGATCTTCCAGGCAGCCAACGGCCGATGGGTCGTGATGGTCGAGCTACCTCGCGGTCTTGACGGCAAACGCCGTCGGCGGAAGCGGTGGGCAGCCACACAGGCGGAGGCCCAGCGGATCCTGCGCACGCTGAAGAAGGAACTCGATGCCGGCGGCATCAGTAGCGTCCAGCGGACGGTGGGCGAGTCCGTCGCTGACTTCCGCGTCGCTCGTGCGTCGAAGGACGTGACGACCGGGACGTTGGAGCAGGATGAGTGGCAGCTCCGTTTGATCGAGGTGGGACTCGGCCGCCAGCGGATCTCGTCGCTCTCAGTACTGGAGTGTGATCAGTTTCTCGTTGAGGCCGCGATGGGTTTGCGCGACCGCCGTCCCATCGGCCGTGACCAGATGTCGCGGCTCCGGTCGCTGCTGATCAGCGTCGTGCGGAATGAGATGCGCCTTGGCCACATCGTCCGCAACGTGGCTGAGCTGTCGATCCTACCGAGCGAACTCGAGGACGCAGGAGAGCGGCGGGCGCTCACGGTCGACGAGCTTCGGTCGCTGCTTGAAGCGGCGAAGGGCTCGCGTCTGATCATCGTTGACTTCTGTGGTCGCAACGGGCTGCGCCCGGCCGAAGCACGAGCGGTGCGTTGGTCCGATATCGACCTCGATCGGTCGGAGCTGTCCGTGACCGGCCAGATGGACAGACACAATGAGCGCACTGACCCGAAGACCCGCAAGTCGAGCAGAACGATCCGACTCGATCGATCATCGGTCGATCGTCTTGGGGCCTGGCAAGAAGAACAGCAAGAGATGCGGGCGACGGCTCGAGATGCCTGGAACCTTCTCGACATCGTCGCCTCGACGGCGACCGGGATGCCGATCGACCGCCACAGTCTCGCCCGGTCAATGCGGAAGCTCTGCAAGCGAACCGGGATCACGCCGCACGTTACGCCGTACGAGCTGCGACACACCGCTATCAGCCTCCAGGCCGACGCCGGCCGGTCGAGCTGGGAGATCGCCGACTGGGCGGGCACCTCTGAAGCGATGATCAGCCACGTCTACCGCCACCGACTCCACCGAGTGGCGAGTCTGATGGCCATCGATGAGTCGGGTACTGCATAGCTGAGGTTCGGGAAGACCAGGTGGAGGTCGGTTCGCTTAGGAGGAGCACCTAGTCTGACGTGATGGCTAGCGAGACTTGGTGGGAGTCGCTTCGTCCCCGGTCCTTCATTCAAGCGATTGGACCGGCGATCGTCGCCGGGTTTGGGTTCTACCTCGCGACCAATTGGGCCCACTCCTCGAACGAAGACTTCACGAAGATAGAGCCAAGACACTGGATGGGGTTCGCCTTGGCCATGGTTGGAACCACCGTGTTCTTGAGTTGGAACAGGCTATTCGCACCTCTAATCGTCTCCGCTTCTGGATTCTTCTTCTTGCCAGAGATCGATTGGTTTGAGCCTGCAACCAGCGAGTTTGTTCTCACTGCCTGGATGGGTAGCGGCCTCTTCGTTCTACTGATTCTTGGGGTTCAATACGCGCCGAAGAGCGAGACCCGGCCTGGACACAGACTCCTAAGCAGATCCAACGACGATCTTGTCGTTTTTGTGCACGGACTTGGGTCGACGATTGATCAGACGTGGGGCACGACAATCGACAGTCTGCAGCAGTCCCGCCTGGGGGAGCGCTCAGCGTTGATGCTGTGGAGCTACCGGTCGCACAAAGGACCGCCGTCGCCACTCGGCCGGTTTTTGGCATGGTTCGGTGTCGGATCGAGAGTTCAGACCATCGATCAACTCGGAGAGCACCTCTGGTCGGACCTTCGCTCTTGGCATGCGGACTATCGGCAAGTGGTCCTGGTAAGCCACAGCATGGGCGGCCTCGTCGTCGCAGCGGCGCTTGTTCGAGGACTGGACAGCGCAGCTGGGGAAGATCGGGACGTTGCGGAGAAGATCGCTGGTCAGCTCCTGATCGGGTCGCCACTTGGCGGTGCTGGGCTGGCCGGACGGGCGTTCCACTTCTTTCGGGTTGTAGGAGTCGGATCTAACGTCCACCTGCAAGACCTGCGCAAGAACTCACCTTCTCGCAAGCGCCTGATAGATGCGTACGACCACCAGGTGTTGCTTAAGGGCCCGTTTCCTGTGGTTGTGTTTCGTGCCGGGGAGGACGTGGCGGTGAAGCCGGACGAACTCCTCGAAGGGCTCGCTGGCCGACCGACGCGGGTCGAGGTCCTTGAGGGCGCGCATAGCACCTGCTTGCGAGATCTCACGGAGTCTGACCTGAACTTGGAGAAGTTGGTCAGGGAGATCGACCGGGTCCTCGACGATCGCTCGTGAGCCGACCCGGTCTGGCAGTGCGCCGTCGTCGCTGCAGCCCTGGGGGCTATCGCCTAAGCCAGGTTCTGACCGCGCAGCTGTTGGAGCGCTGTTGGCGTGTACCGCTCAAGGATCTCGCAGATCTGCTGCGGGCTCTTGGGTGGCCGTTGGCGCCTCTCGGCCATCTCGACGATGGCGGCCCAGACCTGCTGGCTGTCAAGTGACACGAGGTCGGTGACGAACTGATCGAGGCTATGGGCCTCGACCCCGTGAGGCCGGCAGGACTCGATCGGGAAGTCGGCAAGGTTGTCCGTCACAATCACTTCGGCGTTGATCGAAACCGCCGCTGCAAGGACATGACGATCCTTGGGGTTGTTGGTCATGGCCTCGACCAGCTCAGTAGCTGGTGGGTCGATCAACGCCGCAGGCATGGCGCGGTTCATGAGATCGAAGCGCCGGCCAATCGTTGGCGGATCAGCGTGCGGGTTGTTGGCGATGACATTGCGGCGGGCCTCGTCCAGAATCTGTTCGGTCCAGTGAGCCCGGTAGAGACCACGCCCAGCGGTAGTCATCAAGAGGTCAGCTGGGACGATGCCGTAGATGACGTTGGCGTCCAGGACGACGGGAAAGACGGCCACGGCCGCCCAGATTAGAGATCCATTCCTGTTTCATCGGCGATGGCGTGAATCTCCGCTAGCGCAGCTCGTCGGATCTGATCCTGCTGGTCCCGGTAGCGAAGGAGGTCACTCAGGTAGAGGCGACGGTGAGTACCGACCATGTGATGCGGGATCTTCCCGGTGTCGATGAGCTTCACGACATGAGGACGGCTGACATTCAACAGCTCGGCCGCCTGAGCAGTGGTGAGTACCGCCGAGACTGGCATGACGGTCACTCCATGACCGCGACTGAGTTCACCGGCAACGTGACGCAGCAGTTCGTACAGCTCGACTGGCAGCTCGATTACGTCGCCGTCAGGGCCGACAAGCCTTGGCTGCTCACGCAGCCGATCGAGGCAGGTCACAAGTTCCTGAATCTCGTCGGAGTCGAGTGCACCAGGCTCGACGATGGTCGCTGTCACAGCCACATCTCCCTCTTCGGTCAATAACCCTACCAACTAAACGAAACAAACGCAACAGCCTAGGGATTGAGCCAGAGCGCCCCTCTGCTCAGCAGGGACACGGGCCCTCTACTCGCCAGCGTGGCTACCAATCGGGCTACCAGCCGATGCCAGCGTTCGAGGGCGGCCCTGTGAAACCCGCTACATTCGGGGGTGGAGGTGTCTGAGTACCTGGTGGGCTCCCCCGCCTTCAAAGCGGGTGTACGGGGCGATCCCTCGTAGGCGGGTTCGATTCCCGTCCACCTCCGCCAAACCCGCCCTGCTCCGAGCCGATGCGTGTCTCCGTCGTTCCCTACGATCCCCGTTGGCCGGCGGCGTTTGCGGCCATCGACGCCGAGCTGCGCCGGGCGCTGCGGGGCATCGAGGTGCTCGGCATCGAGCACGTCGGCAGCACCTCGGTCCCCGGGCTGCCAGCCAAGCCGATCATCGATGTCGACGTCGTCGTGACCACCGACCGGGTCTCGGCGGCGACCGCCGCACTCGTCGCCGCCGGCTACGAGCCCCGGGGCGACCTCGGGATCCCCGACCGCGACGCCTTCGCCGCCCCGCCGACAGGTCCGGCCCGCCACGTCTACGTCACGGTCGACGGCTCGCTCGCCCTCCGGAACCACCTCGCGGTGCGGGACACGCTGCGCACCAACGCCGACCTCCGCCGACGCTACGGCGCGCTCAAGCAGCGACTTGCCGCCACCGACCTCGACGACATGGACGCCTACGTCGGCGCCAAGTCCGACCTGCTCCAGGAGATCCTCGCCGCCGCCGGACTGAGCGACACCGAGCGCGCCGAGATCGCCGGCGTCAACCCCGACGCCGACCCAGACCCCGACACCGACCCGGACCCCGGCCTCGACGGCCAGACCGAAGCGACACGCAACTGAACCGACCGGGCGACCGAGCGCCCCGGCGACCCGGCCGCACCCCCGGCGATCGTCAGGGCAGCTCGACGATCGTGACCTTCCCGGTGTCGCCGTCGACCTCGATCGTCGCCCCGTCGGGAATCCGCTTCGTGGCATCGGTCGCCGACACCACACACGGGATGCCCAGCTCCCGGCTCACGATGATCGCATGGCTCAGCGGCGCCCCGACATCGACGACCACGGCCCCGGCGGGTACGAACAGCGGCGTCCACGACGGGTCGGTGATCGGCGCCACCAGGATGTCGCCGGGCGCCAGCGCCGTCGGGTCATGCGAATCGAGCACCACCCGAGCCGTGCCCCGGTAGGTCCCCGGACACCCCGGCACGCCCTGCATGACCTCGCCGGCCTCAACGGCCACGGTCGCCACCGCGTCCCGCCTCGGGTAGCTCGCCATGTCCGGCCGACCCCCGTGGAACAGGAACGGCTCCTGCAACCCCGCCACCTCGGACATCAGATCGGCCCGGCGCTGCAGTTCCTCGGTCGACACCGCCGCCCGCCCATTGGCGAAGTCGAGCAGCTCCGGCCGGGTCATCAGGCCGAAGTCGCGGTGGTCGTTCATCGTCCCGTCGGCCACGCAGCGACGGCCGATCTCGTGCAGCGCCACCCGGAACTCGTGCACCAGCTTGATGCAGTTGGTCTTCGTCCGCTCACGCCCCGGCATGAACACCGTCGCCGAGTTCAACGCGGCCAGGAACTGCCCGTGGGTCTCGGCGTCACCCTCGATCATCGCCGCGATCTCGGCCCCGAGCGCCTCCCGCTCGGCCGCCCGCTCGGCGTTGTGCAGCGCCGGCGCCTTCGAGTCGTCCGACAGCCGCATCCGGTCGATCGCGGCCAGCGCCAGGTCGGGCTCGGTCTCCCACGTCGGCGACCGGGACTCCCACTCGTTCGGCCCCCGGCACCCGTACGAGAACAGGAACGAGTTGAACGCCTCGACGAACGCGGCGGCGTCGGCACCGCCGGACGACCGGAGTCGGGCATCGAGACCGTCGGTCCCGGCGTCGAACATCGCCCCGAGCTCGGCCGACCCGGCCGCCATCCGACCGAGGTCCCACATCACCATCGACGGGGCGGCCGACTCGACGTCGCCCAACCCGGCGATCAGCTTCAGCACGTCGGTTGGCCGCCCGACCGCCTCGCACACCGCGGTGATGATGCCGACCGGGACCGTGGCCAGGAACGTCACGTAGATGTGCTCGGCGAACAGCATCCGGAAGTGGTCGTCGGCCAGCTTCATCGTGTAGTCGGCCAGCTCGGCGTTGGACATGGCCGAGAAGTCGGGCCGGGCCGCCCGGAGACCGTTCACCAGCTGCTCGTGCCCCAACACGTCGGGCAGGTCCGGGGTGGTGAGCACCCACTGGAACGTCTCGCCGATCTTCGCCGTCAGCTCCGGCCGGTCGAACCCGTCCTTGACCACGAACTCGGGCACACCCGGCGCGTCACCGAAGAACGCGTCGTCGATGTCCGACGCCGTCATCCCCGGCGCCCGATGACCGAGCATCCGCAGCGCCGACGCGTTCAGGTACGCATACCCGCCGGTCACGCCGAGGAAGACGCACTCGTCGCCCGGCAGCTCGTCCGGCGTCATGACGCCGATGCGGTAGTAGGCGTCACGGAAGCCGTGCTCGGACCCGCCGAGCCCGTGCTCGTTCTGGAAGTAGAAGAAGGAGAGCGGCGCGACCGGATCGGGGAACACCTCGCCGACGTTGGCCCGGGTGTAGAAGTCCCACTCCTCGCTCAGGTCGGTCTCCACCAGCCACTTGTCAACCATGGTCTCCCCTTCGGAACTGCATCGCCCGCCGGTCGGCGGGTGGCGTCGCCGCCGACACCTGGCGCAACGGTACAACATGTGACCGGCGCCACACCATCGGAGCGAGGCCGGGGCGAGGCCCGAGCGAGGCCGACAGGAGGGCGGCAGGACCCGGTCGAGGTCGACCGGCGCCGACCACGGCCGGGTCAAGCACCGAGACCGAACCGGCGCCCGCTACCCGGCGGCGTCGAGCGCCGCCGCGAGGACCTCCGGGTCGACCGAGCCGACGTTGCCGCGCCGACCGGCCAGGTACGCCGCGGCCTCAGACGGCCCCATCGACCACGCCTCGGCCAGCCCTCGCCCCATCACGGTGAGGTAGCTCACGTCGGCCGCGTTCTCGGGCGGACCCTCGTCACCGGGGGCGAACGTGAACGTGGCGACCGGGTGACCGTCGAGCTCGCCGACCGGCTCGAGATGCCGGTACCAGCCTGCCCCGAAGTCACCGGTCCGCCCGTCCGCCAACGCCCCGACATCGACCGCCGGCCCCTCCGTCCGACCGTTCTCCTGGGCCCAGACGTCGGCCAGCTGCTCGGCGGTGATCAGCCACGCCCGCCCGAGGCAGCCATCGGAGTCGACCCGAGCCGGCTCGACGAAGCACACCCCACCGTCGCCCCAGCCGGACGACCGCCCGCCGAACAGCAGCTGCCGGGGCAGCCGGTACGGACGATCGTCGACCGGATCCGTGCCGTCGCGAGCACCGTGCTGGATCCGACCGGACCCGGGCACCGGACCACCACGCAGGTAGGTGAGGAATCGGGCCCGCAACAGGTTGGACCCGTAGGCGGCGTACCAGACCAACATGGCGGCAACCTACCAGTGGCCGCCGGAACCGGAGCCAGTCGAGCCACCCTTGGCGGCACCGCATCGGGGCTCACTCCATCGGCTAGGGTGACGCCCCGGCGGGCGGGCCGACACAAGGAGCGACCATGTCACGCGTGGTCATGGCCTCTGGCGGGGCACGAACGCGACGACTCGCGGCGGTGGTGACGGCATCACTGCTCGTCGCCGGCTGGGCGCTGGTCGGGCTGACCACAGCCGCCGACGCCCATGGGGCGGCGACCCGCCCCGGCAGCCGCACCTACCTGTGCCGGGTCGACGGCACGCACAACTCTGGCGACATCCAGCCGAGCAACCCGGCCTGCGCCGAGGCGGTCGCCGTCGGCGGCAAGCAGCCGCTGTGGGACTGGTTCGGGGTGCTGCGGGCCGACGGCGCCGGCCGCACCCGGGGCTACATCCCCGACGGCCAGCTCTGCAGCGGTGGCGAGCCGACGTACGCCGGCTACGACCTGGCCAGGTCCGACTGGCCCTACACCCGCCTCACCGGCGGGGCCGAGCTCACCGTGCGCTACAACGCCTGGGCCCACCATCCCGGCCAGATCCGGCTCTACGTCACCAGGGACGGCTACGACCCGACCGAGCCGCTGGCCTGGGACGACCTCGAGCCCGAGCCGTTCTCGGTGTACGACCAGACCACCCCGAACGGCACCGACGAGGCCAACAACACCCCCGACTACCAGTGGTCCGTCACCCTCCCGCAGAAGACCGGCCCCCACGTGATCTACTCGGTCTGGGAGCGGTCGGACAGCCGGGAGACGTTCTACGGCTGCTCCGACGTCCGCTTCGATGGCGGCTCGGGTGAGGTCGTCGGCGTCGGCCCCGGCGCCAACCTGGTCGGCGCCCCCGGCGGCGCCTCCACCGCAACGACCACGGCGCCGACACCCCCGCCGTCGACCGGCGAGGGTGCCATTCCCACGGCCGGCCGGATGGCCGGCGAGGACGCCACCGACGCCAACCGGCCGGCCGGTGCATCGGACCCGGACGCCGGGACGACGATCGACCCGACGACGGGCCAGGCCGTGCCGGCCGACGGCGCCGCAACCGATGCGGGGGCCACCGACGCCGACCGGCCGGCCGTCCCCGGCGATGCTGCGGCCGCGGCCGGTGCCGATGGGGACGCCCTGGCCTCGGCATCGGCCGCGACGGGAGGTGCCGCCTCCCGGCCGGCGGCCGTCGACGCGGTCGAACCGGCGGCGGTGACGCCACCGGCGGCATCGGGCGGTGGGGGTCTCGGCTGGTTCGCCGCCCTGGTCATCGGCGCCGCCGGCGTCGCCCTGGGGACGACCACGACGATCGCCGTGCAGGCCAGCCGCCGGAACCGCGAGCTGGAGGATCGGCTGGCCCGCTACGACCGGGCCAGGCCACAGCCCGACTGGGACCGCCTCGCCGGCGAGGACCTGACGACCGGTCAGCTCACGAGCCACCGTGACGTCCGCACCCCGTCCGGAGCGCCACCGCCCGGCTGAACGGGGGCCCGAGGCGGGCGCCCGCAGCCCGCCGGGCAACGGACGGGGGGGGGGGGGGGACGCCAGGCGTCGTCGTGTGGCGGTTCCGGGGTCGACCGATCGGCCCGGAGGGGCCGAACTACCATCGGCCCGATGGTTCCGACCGACCCGCCGACCGGAAACCAGTTCCGTCGCCGACCCCGACCCCGGCCCCGTGCCGCCGGGCCGTACCGCCGCACCCCCGGTGCCGGTCGGGTCGCCCTTGCCCTCGTGGCCACGCTCGGGGTGCTCACCTCGGCCTGCAGCCTCGCGTCGGACGACCCCGGGCCGGGTGATGCGGCGCTGGAAGACCTCGATGGCCCGACCTCGACCGACCCGTCGACCCCGGAGACCCTCCAAGCGACGATCGGCGACGGCGGCGACGACAACGGCGACGACACCGCCGGTGACGGCGACGGCGACGGCCTGGCCAGCTCGGACGGCACCGCCACTCCACCGGGCTTCTGCGACGAGGCCGCACCGACCGAGATCCGATTCCAACCGGGCGGCACGTCGGCCGTTGTCGACAACCCCGCCTCGGCCGACCAGCAGGACCTGTTCCGCCTCGCCGTCGGCGACGACCAGATCCTGACCGTCGTGCTCGACTCGACCGACGGCGACGCCCGGGCCACCCTCGTCACGCCAGCGGGCACCGAGTCGGACGCCTTCACCGACCGGGTCGTCGCCCCGACCGACGCCGGGAGCTACGCGATCTGCGTCGCCGCCGGACCGACCGGCGCCGACTACCGGCTCACGATCACCGTGATCGACGACAACACCCCGACCAGGGTCGACGCCCCCTGGTGCGGTGACACCGTCAACGACCGCGGGGCCATCCGCTTCGCCGCCGGCGGCTTCTCGGGCACGGTCGACGGGGCGGTCCTGGCCGCCGAACGCGACCGCTACACGATCGAGGCCGCAGCGGGGCAGGACATCGACCTGCTCCTGGTGTCGGCCGAGGCCAACGCCGTGTTCGACCTGCGGTCACCGTCAGGCGAGATCCTCATCGACGAGGTCGCCGACTTCCGCATCCCCCTGCCCGAGGACGGGGTCTACGAGATCTGCGTCGGCTCGTCCCGCGGCAACGCCACCTACGTGCTCGACGTCAGCATCGCCTGAGCAACGCACGCGACCGGTGACCGACGTCGACTGGCCACGGGCCGGCTGCCGAGGGTGAGACCCGAGGGCACGGCCGGCGGCCGTGACGCTCAGACGGCCAGCAGGTCGCGAGCGCCGGTGTCGGACGAGGGGTGCCGGAGCTTCGACATCGCCCGTGCCTCGATCTGGCGGATCCGCTCCCGGGTGAGGTTGAAGTACTCGCCGACCTCTTCCAGGGTGCGAGGCTCGCCCCGATCGAGCCCGAATCGGAGCTTCAGGATCTCGCGCTCACGCTCGTCGAGTGGGGCGAGCAACCGGGAGATCTCGTCGGGCAGCAGCGCGGTGGCCGCCACCTCGAACGGCGAGTCGGCCGAGCGATCCTCGACCACGTCGCCCAGCTCGGCGTCGCCGTCTTCCCGGAGGGGCTCCGACAGCGAGAGCGGCTCGGCGGCGAAGCGGAGGGCCTCGGTCACCTTGTCTTCCGGCATCTCGACCTCGGTGGCCAGCTCGGTGAGCGTGGCCGGGCGGCCGTACTTGAGCTCGAGCCGGGCCCTCGCCTTCTGCAGGCGGGCCAGCGTGTCGCCGGCGTGCACGGGGAGCCGGATGGTCCGGCCCGTGTTGGCGATGCCGCGGGTGATCGCCTGACGGATCCACCAGGTGGCATAGGTGGAGAACTTGAAGCCCTTGCGCCAGTCGAACTTCTCGACGGCGTGCATCAGGCCGAGGTTGCCCTCCTGGATCAGGTCGAGCAGGGGCAGCCCGGAGGCCTGGTACTTCTTGGCGATCGATACGACGAGGCGGAGGTTCGACTGCACGAACGTGCGCTCGGCCTCGCGGCCCTTGCGAACGACCCGGCGCAGCTCGCGCTTGCGTGCGACCGGAACGTCCTCGTCGGCCTCGAGCTCATCCGAGGCCTCCTTGCCCCGCTCGATGGCCTGGGCGAGGCGGACTTCGTCTTCCTTGGTCAGCAGTGGGTACTGACCGATATCGGTGAGGTACAGCCTGACGAGATCTTCCTCGTCCCGCTCGACGCGCTCCTTAGCCAAGGAATCCCTACCTCTCGTCTCCCGAGGAGGGGTCAACCTCCCGGTCCGGCCGACGTGCTAGAGCGAGGCTAACAACTGCTGGCCGATGATGCGTTATCCAAGTGTATTCGTCGGAAGACGCCTTGCAGCCTCGAAAACCCGGCAGATTTGCCTGGCCGGGCGTTGCGCTGAGACCGTGCTGAGAGTGTCGGCAGACCGCCCGACCAGCTTGAGCATGGATGGAGGTCGACGGATCGCCATGAGCGATGAGCAGCGAGCGGACGTGGCGACAGACCGATCGGAAGACCCGTCCGAGGTCGAACCGGTGATGGTGCTGATGAGCTTCCGGACCGGGCAGCCGGGTCCGCTGCTCGACATCCTGGCCCGGTACGTCGTGCTCAGCCGGGGCCGGCCGGCGTGCCGGAACATCGATCTGACCGTGTCCGCAACCGACCCCGGCCGCCTCGTGATCGTCGAGAAGTGGGACTCGGCGGCGGCCAAGCGGGAGCACTTCGACGCCGACGAGATGGTGACGATGGCAACCGCAACGGTGCCGCTGCTCCTGGCCGAGCCCGACATCGACCTGCTCGAGGGCGTGTCGATGCACGACCTGGCCTGACGTCGACGCCAGCTCGACGCGACCTCGACGGGTCCACCACGCCGAGACCCGTGGCCCCCTACTCCGGCGCGGTCGGTGACACGTTGACCGGATCGACGGCGGCGTCGGACAACTCGACGATCCGGGCCCACGTCAGCTCGTCCGCCGCCCACAGCTCGTCGAACGCCCGGTCCGCCCGGTCGCTGAACCCGTGGCGGTTGCGGAAGTTGTAGCGGTAGCGGGGCTGGTGGATCCGCAGCCCGTGGCGAGCGGCCCGCCCGTACAGGTTGACGTCCCACGCCATCCGGTTGGCGTGGGACAGGTCGGACCCGATGGCCGGGGCGCCGAAGGTCGACGAGCGCCGGTCGGCCAGCTCCAGGAACAGCCGGGTGAAGGTGATCAGGCTCTCCAGGTCACCCAGCGTGCGGGGCTGGCGGTAGTGCTCGATGGCGCCGCCGTCGACCTCCAACCGGACCGGGTCGAGCTCGGCCACCCGGACCCGGTTCGTGGCCTGGTCCTCGTCGACGTCGACGGTGACCTCGAGGTCGTCCGGCAGCTCGGCGACCCCCTCGAGGGAGCGCTGGGCCAGGGTGGCGATGCGCTCGGCGTCGAAGTCGACCTTGGTGTACGTCTCGGGTCGGACGACGATCATCGACTCAGTCGGCGGCCGGTGCCGCCGCGGGGTCGGCGGCGCCATCCGGTGCGTGGTCGTCGACGTCGAACGAGCCGATCGAGCCGGGCCCGACGACGCCGCCGGCGGCCACCATCAGCTTGGTCAGCTCGGCCTGGCGGGTCGCAGCCCGGTCGACCTCCTCGGGCGTCTCGATCAGCGACTGGATGATCATCTCGCCCTCCCGCCACTCGTCCATGTCGTCCTGGAGGCAGAAGTTGAGCGAGCGGATGGTCGGAGCGTCGGTGATCTGGCTCGTGTTGTTGAGGTGGTAGGTGTAGGCCGAGATCAGGTGGGGCAGCAGCACCCGGTAGAGGCCGACCAGCTTCTCGATCGTCTCGCCCGGCGTCTCGGGCCGACCGAGCGCCTCGACGAAGGCCTCCATCTCCTCGTTCGGCGGCAGGGTGAGCCGCTCGGGGTTCATCTCCCGCAGCTCGGGCAGGCGCTTGTGCCACAGCTCGGAGTGGAAGGCGTGGTGGTAGCAGTGGGTACCGAGCCGGAGCTTGATGTCGAGCTCGGGCACGGTGGCCACCCAGCCGCCCATCAGCTCGAAGATTCGCATCTCCAGCCACTTGTAGTGCCCGACCCGCTTGGCCGTGTCCTCGACCGAGAAGCGCCCCGGCAGCTCCCGCCGGTCCCACGGGGCGAACGGGCTGCGGGGCTTGCTCGGGTCGGCCATGGTTCAGGGACAGTACCCGACGGCACCGACGGCGAGCCACCCCCGGGCGGGCGCTCCCAGTAGGGTGGGCTCGATGACCTCGGCGACGTCGACCACCACGACCGGGCTGCTCGACTTCACCGGTCGGACCGTGGTGCTCACCGGCACCTCGTCCGGCATGGGGGCCGAGGCGCTGCGGCTGTTCGTTCGGGCCGGCGCCGCCGTGCACGCCCTCGACGTGGCCGACCCCGAGAAGACCGACGAGCGCCCGGCCGCCCGCCACTTCTGCGACCTGGCCGACCCGGTCTCGATCGACACGACGGTGGCCCGACTCCCCCGACGGGTCGACGTCCTCGTCAACTGCGCCGGCGTGCCGAACGGCGGCCGCTTCAGCGGCCAGCAAGTGATGCGGATCAACTGGCTCGGCCTCCGCTACCTCACCGAGTCGCTGCTGCCGAGGCTGCAGGGCGGCGGGTCGGTTGTGCACGTCGCCTCGACCGCCGGTCGCAACTGGCCGGACCGGGAGCGCGCCCACCGGGAGCTGATGGCGGCCACGACCTACGGCGAGGGACTGGCCTGGATCGACGCCAACCCCGACATCGTCGGCGACGGCTACACGCTGTCGAAGGAGGCGGTGCAGTACTACACGCTGTGGCGATCGGTGCAGCTCCTGCCGAACGACATCCGCATGAACAGCGTCTGCCCCGGCATCACCGACACGTCGATCATCGACGACTTCCGTCGGGGCATGGGTAACGACGTCATCGACCACGCCAGGGCGGTCGCCGGCCGGATCGCCCGACCGGACGAGATGGCCCCGGCCATGTTGTTCCTGGCCGACGAGCGGTCGTCGAGCTACCTCAACGGCGTGAACCTCAACGTCGACCGTGGCACCGGCGCAGCCAGGGCGACCGACCAGTCCGACCCCGGCCGGATCTGGGGCCCGGGCGCCGTCGGGTGATCGGCGCCCCCGCAGCGGGCGCCGCCGGTCGGGACGCCGCCCGTTGATCGACCTGGCGACGATCGCCGCGCTCGTCGGATCCGGGGTTCGTCGGGCCGATCGGTTGGGCGGCGGCGACGTGGCCGAATCGTTCCGGGTCGAGCTCGACGATGGCGCCACGGTCTTCGCCAAGACCCACCGGAACCCGCCGCCGCACGTCTTCTCGACCGAGGCGGCGGGGTTGGCCTGGCTGCGCGATGGCCTGGCCGCCGGCCGCGGCGGTCGAGGGCTGTCAGTGCCGGAGGTCCTCGGATGGGCGGACGAGCCGCCGCTCCTGGTGCTGGCCTGGGTCGACGAGCGACGGGGGGTCGGGCCGGACGAGGAGGCGGTCGGGCGGGCCCTGGCCGAGCTGCACCGCGTCGGCGCGCCCCGCTTCGGTCGGGAGGACCGGCGGACCACCGGCAGTCGAGGACTGCCGAACGACCCCTGCGACACGTGGAGCGAGTTCTACGCCGAGCGCCGGCTGCGTCCGCTGGCCCGGCTGGCGGCCGACGGCGGGGCGCTGGCCCCGGACGACGTCGCTGCGCTCGACGCCTTGGCCGGTCGGCTCGATGCAATCGGCGGTCCGCCCGAGCCGCCGGCTCGGCTGCACGGCGATCTGTGGGCCGGCAACCGGATCGTCGACGGCACCGGCCGGAGCTGGCTGATCGACCCGGCGGCCCACGGCGGCCACCGCGAGTTCGACCTGGCGATGATGCGGCTGTTCGGCGGCTTCGGTCCGGCCTGCTTCGCCGCCTACCACGAGGCGCACCCGCTGGCCGACGGGTGGGAGGAGCGGGTGGCGCTGCACCAGCTGGCGCCGCTGGCGGTCCATGCCATCAAGTTCGGTGGCGGCTACCGGGCTGCGACCGCGGAGGCCATCGCCCGCTACCGCTGAGCGCGGGCCGAGCCGGGCCGACGCAGGCGCGTCGCTAGCCTGTGGCCGTGATCGAACCCTGGGTCCTGGATCTCGACGGCGTCATCTGGTTGGGGGACGAGCCGATCCCGGGGGCCGCCGCTGCGGTCGAGCGGTTGCAGTCGGCCGGCGCCGACGTGCTGTTCGTGACCAACATGTCGCGCCTGACCGAGGGCGAGCAGGAGGCCAAGCTGGCCGGCCACGGGATCGACGCCACCGGCTCCGTGCTGACGTCGGCGATGGCCGCCGGTGGGCTGGTCTCGCCCGGCGACCGGGTGGTCGTGGTCGGCGGCCCGGGGATCGACGAGGCGGTCGGGAAGCGGGGCGGGTCCGTCGTGCGGGAGGGGCCGGCCGAGCTGGTGATCGTCGGCATCGACCCCGGCTTCGACTACGACGAGCTCGGTCGGGCGATGCTCGCCGTGCGGGGCGGAGCCAGACTGGTCGGCACCAACCACGACCCCACCTACCCGACGGCCGATGGCCTGAAGCCGGGCGGCGGGGCCATCGTGGCCGCCATCGCCACCGCGGCCGAGGTGGCTCCGACCTACGCCGGCAAGCCGCACTCGACGGCGGCGACGCTGGTCCGGGAACGGCTCGGCCGCCGGGGACTGATGGTCGGCGACCGGCCCGACTCGGACGGCCTGTTCGCCGTCGAGCTCGGCTACGACTTCGGGCTGGTGCTGAGCGGGGTCACGTCGGCAGACGACCTGCCGGTCGACCCGGTGCCGGCGGTCGTCGCCGACGATCTGGCCTCGCTGGTCGACCAGCGCCTCGCCTCCGGCTGACCCGGCCGATGCCGGCCGGGACGGCCGGGCCGATCGCGCAGCCCGCCGGGACGACCGGGTCGATCGCGCAGCCCGCCGGGACGACCGGGTCGATCGCGCAGCCCGCCGGGACGACCGGACCGATCGCGCAGCCCGCCGGGACGACCGGACCGATCGCGCAGCCCGCCGGGACGACCGGGTCGATGGCGCAGCCGGCCCGAGCACCCGGCGCCGTCGATGGACGTCGGGCGACCGGGCTCGGCTGCGGCGGTCTCCGCTAGGAGCGGGGGCGGGTCCGACGGCTCGAGAGCAACGTCGGCGCGCTCGACCCGCAGGTGGCGCCGGGCACGTTCTCCGGCGTGATCACGAGCAGACCCTCGTACACGTTGTCGGCGATGGCCGAATCGGTCACGAAGCCCTCGCCGATGCGGATGCCGTACTTGCCGAACAGCTCCTGGTGGCAGGGGAACACGAACCCCTCGGTCACGGCCGGGTCGACCACCTCGAGGCCCCAGGCGTCGCCGGCGATCATGGCCACCTTCTTGTCGGCGAACCAGCGAGCCTCGGCCAGGTAGATGCCCGGTTCCTGGGTGAGGTAACGACCGGGATCGCTGCGGGCCAGGTGGGTCCAACCGGTGTGGAGGATGGGCACGTCGCCGGGGAGGATCTTGCGGTCGAAGCGCTGGCGGTAGAGCGCGTGCTCGATGTCGTCGATCGTGATGCGGTAGTTGTCGCGCAGCACGGGCTCGCCGTTCGCGGCGATGAAGAAGTCCTCGGTCTTGCCGGCCGCCACCTTCAGGCCGACGATGTCGATGATGATGCCGCGGGTGGCGATCGGACCCATCGACTCGTTGCCGAGCACAGTGGTGCCGGTCGGGGTGATCATGTCGTCGAGCCGGTTGTTGTTGTAGTACCACTGGCCGGTCCCCACGTGGTTCAGCCCGTCGACCTGGGTGGCGATCTGGAACGTGAAGTTCTGGTCGAACCGCTCCTCGAGGCCGGTCAGCTGGTTCGCGCCGAGTGGCTCGGTGAAGCTCTGGATGCCGCCGGCGTCGACGAAGTCCTGCGGCGCCTCGATACCGCCGACGAGCAGGAACATGTCGTGGAGTCGCGGCGGGTCGCTCGGGAAGGCGGGGAAGCCGTTGAACATCTCCTCACCGAGCTGATACGACTCGACCTTCCTGCCGGCACCGAGGGCGAGCTTCATCGCCCTGGCCGTTCGCTTCGGCGTGACCTCGTTGAGGGTCCCCCGCTGGTCGTCCGCGCCGTAGGGACTGATGCCCCAGCCGTTGGCCAGCACGTCCTCGAAGTCGAACATCTCGTCGGTGAAGCGGCGGCCACCACCACCGGCGGCATCGGCGGGCACCACGTCGCCGAGGGTCGACACCGCGGCGGCGGCCGCGGCGGCTCCGGCGCCGAACTTCAAGGCCTTCCGCCGGCTCACCTCGTGCAAGTGGTGGTTCGCGATATCCAGTCTCATGGGTCCCCCTGGTTGCCTGACTGTGGCTCGTTGGTGCTCCGGAACCTAGGAGATGCCCGAACTGAGAACAAGTGAGAACCATTCCCGTCCGGCGACCGGGCCCGCAGGACGACAGCGAGGCAAACCCGGTTGCCGGTCCGACCCGCCGCCGCCATCATCGGCCCGTGCGACTCCTGGTCACGAACGACGACGGCATCGACTCCCCCGGCCTCCACGCCCTCGCCCAGCGGATGGCCTCGCTCGGCGAGGTCATCGTGTTCGCCCCATCCGGGCAGTACTCGGGTGCCGGCGCCGCCATCGGCCACCTCGGCGGCGGCGTTCCGCCGGTCACGACCGTCACCGGTCACCCGGCGATGCCGGACGTCGCCGCCGTCCACCACCTCGACGGCCCTCCCGGCCTGGCCGCCATGCTGGCCTGCCGCGGCCTCTTCGGCGACCCGCCCGACGTCGTGGTCTCCGGCATCAACCCGGGCTGGAACGTCGGCAACGCGGTGCACGTCTCCGGCACGATCGGCGCCTGCATCACCGCCTTCGCCTGCGGTGTCGGTGGCCTCGCCATCAGCCAGCGCTCCGGCTCGCCCCAGCAGTGGACCACCGCGGCCGACGCCGCCGCCGAGCTGGTCCCGACCATCGCCGACCGGCCGACGGTGCTCAGCGTCAACGTCGACAACCTCCCGCCGGGCACGACCGGCGGCGTCCGCCACGTCGGGCTCAGCGCCCGCCTCCCCTACAACCTGCAGCGAGCCGATCTGGGTGACGACGGCACCGTGACCTTCGAGCGGGGGACCGAGGTCGACCGCTCGCTCGACGTCGACACCGGCGCCGTGCTCGCCGGCCATGTCGCCGTCACCGAACTGACCCCGACGGCGGCGGTGCCCCCGTTCCCGGACGGGCAGGCGACGACGCCCCTCGGATAGGGTCGGCCGGGTGACCGATACCTCGTCCGATTCCGTGTCCGACACCGATGCGTCCGTCGTCACCGGGGGCCAATCGATGGCCAGACAACTGGCGGCCGAAGGCGTGACCCACGTGTTCGGCATCCCCGGCGTCCAGCTCGACTACGCGTCCAACGGACTGGCTGCGTACCGGGACCAGATCACGTTCGTCAACACCCGCCACGAGCAGACCACCACCTACGCGGCCGACGGCTACGCCCGCACCACGGGCCGGATCGGCGTGGCGCTGGTCGTCCCCGGGCCCGGCGTGCTCAACGCCGGCTCCGGCCTCGTGACCGCCCTCGCCTGCTCGTCGAAGGTCCTCCTCATCAGCGGCCAGATCCCGGGTCGCCACATCGGCAAGGGCTACGGCCTCCTGCACGAGATCCCCGACCAGTCCGGCCTGCTCGAGAGCCTCTGCCGCCACTCGACCCTGGTCACCGACGCCGGTCAGGTGGCCGGAGCCCTCCACGGCGCCCTCGTCCGGCTGCAGGGTGAGCCGGGGCCGGTCGCGGTCGAGATCCCGCCGGACGTCCTCTCCGGCCGCACCGACGGGGCCGCCATCGGCCCCGAGCCCGCCGGCACCCCGAGCCCCGGCTCGACCGACGACCTGGCGGCCGCCGCCGAGCGCCTGGCCGCGGCCGAGCGCCCGGTCATCGTGGCCGGGGGCGGCGCCGTCGCGGCCGACGCCTGGGACGAGCTGGCCCGCCTGGCCGAGGTCCTCGGCGCCCCGCTGGTGTCGACGGTCAACGGGCGGGGCGCCTTCGACGACCGCCATCCCAACGCCTTCCTCCCCCTCGCCGGCAAGGAGCTGCTCGGTCGGGCCGACGCGGCGCTCGTCGTCGGGTCCCGAGGCCTCGACAACCGGGCCAACGTCCCCTGGATGCCGGACGGCGCGGTCCGCATCGCCATCAACGTCGACCCGAGCGCCTTCACCCCGCCCCGCCGCTACGCCGCCACCGTCACCGGTGACGCCCGTACGGCCGTCGCCGCCCTGGCCGACCAGCTCGGCGGTAGCGGCGGCGGCGAGCGGGCCCCGTGGCTGACCGACGCCGACGACGTCCGCCAGCGGGTCAACGACGACCTGGCCGAGCTGCAGCCCCAGCTCTCGTACGTCGACGCCCTCCGGTCGGCCATGCCGGACGACGGTGTGCTGATCAACGAGCTCACCCAGGTCGGCTACGTGTCGAGTTACGCCTTCGAGGTCCGCCACCCCCGCAGCTACGTCTACCCCGGCTACCAGGGCACGCTCGGCTACGGCTACCCGACCGCCATCGGCGCCGCCGTCGGCAACCCCGACCGGGCCGTCGTGTCGATCAACGGCGATGGCGGCTTCGGCTACGGCCTGGCCGAGATGGCCACCGTCATGAACCACGACGTACCGCTGATCGGGGTCGTGTTCCGTGACGACGCCTACGGCAACGTGCAGCGCATGCACCGCCAGCAGTTCGATGGCGACCACCACGGCACCGAGCTCACCAACCCCGACCTCGTCACCCTGGCCAAGGCCTTCGACATGGACGGCCATCGGGCCGAGAGCCCCGAGGAGTTCCAGCGCACCCTGGCCGAGGCCATCGACGCCCGCCGCCCGTGCTTGATCGACGTGCCCCTCGGTCGGCTGCCCGACCCGTGGGCCATCGTGATGCGCCCCTGGCCGGGTCGCCCGGCCCCGACCGCCTGAGCGGCTCCGCCGCTAGCCCCGGAGGCGCCGCTGGGCGGCCCGGAACTGGCCTGGCGTCTCGTCGATCAGCCTGGCGAAGCGACGGGTGAAGTCGGCCTGGTCGTAGAACCCGGCGGCGACCGCCACCTCCGCCAGGGCCAGGTCGGTGGTGGTCAGCAGCTCGGTCGCCCGGTCGACCCGGACCCGCAGCAGGTACTTGCTCGGCGACAGGCCGAACGTGCGCCTCATCCGTCGCTCCAACTGGGACGGCGAGCACTCGGCGGCGGCGGCCAGGTCGGCCACGGTGATCCGCTCGGCCAGGTTGGCCCGGACGTGCTCGACCACCCGGGCCAGCGACGCCGGGACGTCGTCGCCCTCCGGTGTCCGCAGGTCCCGGCTGACGCTGACCAGACCGGTCACGGCGCCGGTGGCACGGTCGACGACCGGCAGCTTCGTGGTCAGGTACCAGCCGAGCGACCCGCCCTCCCGGCGGATCAGCTCCAGCTCGTCCCGAAGCGGCTCACCGGTGGTCAGCACGCGGGCGTCCTGGGCCTCGTAGCGCTCGGCCTGGGCGACCGGGAAGACCTGGCTGGCCCGCCGACCGAGCACCTCGCCCTTCGACGGCCGCCCCGTCCGGCGGACGAACGCCGGGTTCACGGCGACGTACCGCCCGCCCCGATCCTTGGCGCAGAAGATCACGTCGACCAGGACGTCGAACAGCGCCAGGAGCTCCGGCTGGCCCCGGCCGCCGCCCAGCACCTCGCCGAGCGCCTCGAGCGCGGGCCAGACGGCGGCGGCGTCGTCGTCGCTCGGGCGGATCCGGGTCATGCCCCCAAGGGTGCCCCGACCGTCGCCGTCGACCACGTATCGGGACCGCCGCTGGCGGTGGCATCGGGACCGCCGACGACGGTGGCATCGGGACCGCCGACCGCGGTGGTATCGGGGCCCGGCGGCCGTTGCACGATTCGGTCGCCGGGGGCGCCAGAAGCATCCAAGACGACCGGTCGACCGTCGGGCACGATCGAGGTATGGCCAGACCCGCGTCCGATCGCGTCGATTCGCCCGCCGAGCGCCCCGTCGACCACGGCCGAGCCCCGAACGGCTCAGCCGGCCGTGACCCGCTGCTCGGGGTCGCCGACGAGGCCGTGGCCCTGGCTGCGTCCTGGATCGAGCGGGCGGCGGCCGGGACGAGCCGGGACGAGCGTCGGACCGGCGACCGCCTCCAGGGCCTCGTGTCGGGGCCGGACGACACCGCCTTTGCCATCGGGTTCGTCGATCGGGTGATCCGCCCGGACGATCACCGCACGGCCGCCGCCCAGCTCGCCGCCCTGGCCGGTGCGGGCAACGACCTGCCCGCCTTCCTGTCACCGATCGATCGCCTGTTGCTCCGCGCCGGTGCCGCCCTGGCTCCCCGCCTGCCGGCGATCGTCATGCCGCTGGCCCGTCGCCGGCTGCGAGCCCTCGTCGGCCACCTGGTGGTCGACGCCGACGACGCGGCGATGACCCGTCACCTGGGCGGCCGCCGGGCGGAAGGGTTCGCGCTCAACGTCAACCTGCTCGGCGAGGCCGTGCTCGGCGCCGGTGAGGCGGACCGTCGACACGCCGAGGCCCTCCGACTCCTCGACCACCCCGACGTCGACTACGTCTCGGTCAAGGTGTCGGCGATCGCGCCGCAGCTCAATCCGTGGGACCACGACGGCTCGGTCGATCGGGTGGTCGACCGCCTCCGGCCCCTCTTCCTGCGGGCCGACCGCACCTCACCGCCGACGTTCGTCAACCTCGACATGGAGGAGTACCACGACCTCGAGCTGACCCTCGACGCCTTCCTTCGCCTCTTCGACGAGCCCGACCTCCACCACGTCGACGCCGGCATCGTGCTGCAGGCCTACCTGCCCGATGCGCTCCCCGCCCTCCGCCGGCTCGTCGAGTGGGCCAACGTGCGGCGGGCCACCGTCGTCGACGGCCGACCGGGGGGCGTGGTCAAGGTCCGGCTGGTCAAGGGGGCCAACCTGGCCATGGAACGGGTGGACGCCGCCATCGGCGGCTGGGAGCAGGCCCCCTACCGGACCAAGGCGGAGACCGACGCCAACTACAAGCGCTGCCTCGACTGGCTGCTCCACCCCGAGCGGCTCGAGGGGGTGCGGGTCGGGGTGGCCAGCCACAACCTGTTCGACTGCGCGTTCGCCCACCTGCTGGCCGGCGAGCGGGGGGTGACCGACGCCGTCGGCATCGAGATGCTGGAGGGCATGGCCCCGGCCCATGCCAGGACCGTGCGGGCCGACACCGGCGGCCTGCTGCTGTACACGCCGGTGGTGGCCGACGAGGACTTCGACGTCGCCATCAGCTACCTCGTTCGCCGTCTCGAGGAGAACACGGCCGACGAGAACTTCATCCGCCACCTGTTCGACCTCGAACCCGACTCGCCGCGGTTCCACGTCGAGGCCGAGCGGTTCAGGACCGCGGTGGCCGACCGGAACTCGGTCGGCGAGGGTCCGCAGCGGACCCAGGATCGCACTCGTCCCGAGCCTCGGGCCACGGGCCCGGCCGCCGACGGCTTCGTCAACGAGCCCGACACCGACCCGACGTTGCCGGCCAACCGGGCCTGGGCCCTGGACGTGCTCTGCCGCCGGGTCGAGCCGGTCGGCGAGCCGATCACCACCGATCCGGCGACGATCGACGCCGTGATCGAGCGGGCCCGCGCTGCGCAGCCGGGCTGGTGGGGGCTCGGGGGCGACGAGCGACGACGCCGGCTCCGGGCCGTCGGCGACGAGCTGGGCCGCCGCCGGGGCGACCTGCTGGCGGCCATGGCGGCCGAGGGACACAAGACCGTGGCCCAGGGCGACCCCGAGGTGTCGGAGGCGATCGACTTCGCCCGCTACTACGCCGAGCGGGCGGTCGAGGTCCAGCCACCGGCTGGCGACCACGACGGTGGGGACGAGCCCGCCACCGTCGCCACCTTCGAACCTGGCGGTGTCGTGCTGGTGGTGCCGCCGTGGAACTTCCCGGTCGCCATCCCCGCCGGCGGCGTGCTGGCCGCGCTGGCCGCCGGCAACGCCGTCGTGCTCAAGCCGGCGCCCGAGACGCCACGCTGCGCCGAGATCGTGGCCGAGTGCTGCCGGGCCGCCGGCATACCCGACGACGTCCTCGCCTTCGTGCGGACCAACGACGACGACATCGGCCGCCACCTCGTCTCGCACGACGGCGTCGACACCGTCATCCTCACCGGGGCCTACGACACCGCCCGGCTGTTCCGCTCGTGGCGGCCCGAGCGACCGCTGTTGGCCGAGACCTCGGGCAAGAACGCCATGATCATCACCCCGTCCGCCGATCTCGACCTGGCCGTCGCCGACCTCGTCGCCTCCGCCTTCGGCCACGGCGGCCAGAAGTGCTCGGCCGCCAGTCTGGCCATCGTCGTCGACCCGGTGGCCGAGTCGGACCGGTTCCGACGCCAGCTGGTCGACGCCGTCACCTCGCTCCGGGTCGGACCGGCCGGCGACGTCGCCACCGACCTGGCGCCGGTGATCGCCGAGCCCGAGCCGTCGAGCAAGCTGGCCCGGGCCCTCACCACGCTCGAGCCGGGCGAGTCGTGGCTCGTCGAGCCCCGCCGCCACACCACCGAGGACGGCACGGCGCTGTGGTCACCCGGCGTACGGCTCGGCGTTCGGCCGGGATCCTGGTTCCACCAGACCGAGTGCTTCGGCCCGGTGCTCGGCCTCATGACCGCCCGCGACCTCGACGAGGCCATCGACCTGCAGAACGCCACCGCCTACGGGCTGACCGGGGGTCTCCACACGCTCGACGACGGCGAGGTCGAGCACTGGCTCGATCGTGTCGAGGTCGGCAACGCCTACGTCAACCGGGTGACCACCGGCGCCATCGTGCAGCGACAGCCGTTCGGGGGCTGGAAGCGCTCGTCCGTCGGACCCGGGGCCAAGGCCGGCGGTCCGAACTACGTGGCCCAGCTCGGCCGCTGGTCGGCGCCGTTGCCCCCACCGGACGCGACCGACGACGATCCGGAGGTCGAGGCCTGGTTGGCGGCGGCCGAGGCCAGCGACGCCCGGGCCTGGGCCGACGAGTTCGGGGTCGCCCACGATCCGACCGGCCTGTTCTGCGAAGACAACCTGTTCCGCTACCGGCCGCTGCCCGCCACCGTGATCCGGCTGGAGGCCGGGACCCCGGCCTGGATCGAGCGGCGCCTCGTCGCTGCGGCCCGTCGCTGCGGTGCCGACGTCGCCATCTCCCGGGGCGAGGAGGAATCGCAGGAGGCCTTCGCCGAGCGACTCGGCCGCCTCGACGTCGAGCGGGTCCGCCTCGTCGGCTCGCCCGGCGCAGCGTTGCTGACCGCTGCGGCCGAGCACGGCGTGCACCTCGCCGACGATCCGGTCACCGCCGACGGCCGCCGGGAGCTGCTGCACCACCTGCGGGAGCAGTCGATCTCCCGCACCCGCCACCGCTACGGCAACGTCGTCCGACCGGCGGCCGCCGCGCTGCTGCGACCGCCGAGCTAGCCCAGCGTGTCGCCGACGGCGGTCAGGTCGACCGTCGAGGCGGCCAAAGCGTCCAGGTCGGGGACCGGGCGGGCGGTCAACGGATCCGCGGCCAGACCCTCCTCGAGCGCCCTTGCCACCGACAGCAAGCGCCGGTCGGCGTAGGTCCGGCCGATCACCTGCAGGCCGAGGGGCAAGCCGAACTCGTCGAGACCGGCCGGCAGGGCCACCACCGGATGGCCGATCACGGTGATCGCCGCGGTCAGGGTCAGCCACGCCATGTAGTTGTCGACGGGCTCGCCATCGATCACCCTCGGGAAGAGCTCGGTCCAGGGGAACGGGCTGACCGACACGCCGGGGCAGACGATGGCGTCGTACTCGTCGGTCAGGGCCTGGAAGCGATGGATCAGCTCCTGCTGCTGCCGGCGGGCCCGGGCGATCGCCTCCATCGAGGTGGCCAGGGCCGAGTCGTAGGTGGCCCGGACGTTCGGGTTGAACCCGGGGTCCCAGCCGTCGACCTCGGCGTGGTACTGGGTGACGAACACGTCCTGGCGGAGCCGCCAGTCGACGTCGATGGCGTCGGCCAGGTCGACCTCGACCGGCTCGCACAGGCCGACGGTCCGCTCGAGCACCTCGATCCGCTGCCGGAACGCCCGCCGCACCGGCTCGGAGACCAGCACGCCACCGAGGTCCTCGCTCCAGCCGATGCGGAGCCGGCCGGGGTCGGTCGGCATCAGCTCGGCCAGCCGGGCCGCGTCGAGCGGGTAGGCCATCGGGTCCCGGGGCGCCCGCGACCCCCGCTGGGCCACCACCGAGAGCAACAGCGCGACGTCGTCGACCGTGCGGGCCATCGGCCCCTGGACCGAATAGAACGTCTGGGGTGTGGTCCGCTCCTCGAACGGGACCACGCCGGGGGTGGCCCGGTAGCCGACCACGCCGCAGAAGCACGCGGGGATGCGGAGGCTGCCGCCGTGGTCGGAACCGGTGGCCAGCGGCGCCATGCCGGTGGCCAGGGCGACCGCGGAACCGCCGGAGGACCCGCCGCAGGTCCTCGTCGGGTCGAACGGGTTGCCGGTTGCCCCGAACAGCCGGTTGACCGTGTTGGCGCCGATGCTGCGCTCGGGGATGTTGGTCTTGCCGACGACGATGCCGCCGGCGGCCCGGATCTTGGCCACGATGGCGGCATCGGCCTCGGGCACGTGGTCGGCGAACTCGGCCGAGCCGAGCGTGGTCCGGACCCCCTCGGTGGCCTGCAGGTCCTTGATCGCCACCGGCAGTCCGTGGAGCGGGCCGATCGACCGACCCCTGGCCGCCACCCGGTCGGCGGCCGCCGCCTCGTCGCGGGCCCGCTCGGCCACCCGCGTGACCATGGCGTTGACGTTCGGGTCGACGGCCTCGATGCGGGCCAGGCAGGCGTCGAGCAGCTCGACCGACGACAGCTCGCCGGTCATCAGCTGCCATCGGGCCTCCGACGCGCTCAGGTCGGCCAGGCCATCCCGCTCGCCGCCGGTCGCGCCGGCGGGCGATCCCGAGGGGTCCGAGGAGCCCGAGGGGGAAGAGGTGGAGGTGCCCCGCTCACCCACCCACGACAGGCTAGCTCAACGGGGGTTGGTCTACCGGCCGTTGGTCGACCAGTGCCAGGGCTCGCTCGGCAGGTTCTTGAAGCCGTAGCTGCCGGCGTTGGCCGACAGCCACCGGAAGGCGGGGCTGGAGCGGGTACCGATCGTTCGACCGTTGTAGGTGAAGTCGATCGCCTTGCCCTGCTCGTGCATCGACGCGCCGGGTCGCGCCGTCGGTGGCCGACACTGCGACGACGGCATGTGGTAGACGGCGTAGTTGCTGGTGCCGCAGTGGGCCTTGCGGAGCCGGATCTGGGCGGCGTGGTCGCGGTAGCCCCAGCCGCCGAGGTTGATGTTGGCGGCGGCGGCGTCGGCCAGCATCCGCTCGAGGTTGTCGGCGATGTCGACGTGGACCCAGAAGACGCCGACCTTGACGATCTCGTCGGCCGACGGGAAGTTGGGGTTGGACTGGTTGGCCGGCGCCGGGTTGTTGGCCGCCCGCCTGCGGGCCAGTTCGAGCTGGCGCTGGAACTCCTCGTTCTTCTCGGTGATCTGGGCTGCCAGCGCCTGGTCGCGCTCGGCCATGATCGCCGCCTCGGCCAGCTGGGCCTCGAGCCGGGCCTCGGCCTCGTCGGCCAGGGCGGCCTGCGCGTCCCGGACGGCCTCAAGCTCGATCAGCTCACCCTCGATCTGGCCCCGCAGCTCGGCTGCGTCCTGGGCTGCGAGGTCGGCCCTGGCCTCGTCGATCGCCAGCTGGCCCCTGGCCTCCCGGAGCTGCTCGGTCACGTCGACCTCCTGGCGGGTGACCGACTCGACCAGCGACTGCATGCGGACGGCCCGGTTCGGGTCGGCGTTGTCGAGCACCGGGGTGGTGCCCAGGTTCTGGCCGACGAAGGCCGAGATGGCGCGGTTCGACACCTGGACCTCCAGCGCACGAATCTCGTCGGCCTTGTCGACGACGGCCTGCGACGCCTCGGCGAAGCGCTTCTCGGCGGCGGCCAGGGCGGCCTCGGCGGTGGCCAGACGGCCCTCCTGCTCGTTCACCTGACCGTTGAGCACGGCCAGCGCGGCCGCCAGCTCGTTGGCCTCGGCCGTGGCCGCATCGATCTCCAGTGCCTTGTCCTCCCGGGAGCGCTGCAGCTCGGCCCGCTGCTCCTTGAGCTCCTCGATCTCGCTCGCCAGGTCGGCCTCGGCGGGGATGGCGGCCGACAGCACCGCGACGAAGGCGATGGCGGTCAGACCGGCCGACAGGGTGCGGCGGTGTCGGCGGGTGGGGACGTTGGGGGGGAACGCAAATGAGCGCATAGGGCTCCTACCGCCTCGCCAACAGGAAGTGTAGACAGACCGCGCGCCACCCGTGGTGCATCCCCTCCGAGTGTGGAGACCCGGGGAGGGCGATACAAGTCACCCCCCGCCGGTCGGGTAAGTCCACCCGGCGCCCCTGGCCGAACGGCCCATCATCGGCCGCACTCACTACATTGATCGGGGTGGGATCGCTTCGGATAGGGCTCTGCCAGGTCGACGTCGTCGTCGGGGCCATCGACACCAACGTCGGTCTCGTGCTCGACGCACTGGCCACGGCCGAGGAGGCCAGGTGTGATGTGGCGGTGTTCCCCGAGCTGACCGTCCCCGGCTACCCGCCCGAGGACCTGGTCTACAAGGCCCGGTTCGTCGAGGACAACGTCGCCGCCGTCGATCGGATCGCCGAGGCGACCGGCGACTGCGTTGCCGTCGTCGGCTACGTCGACGTCGAGCGCAACCCCGACGGCACACCGGCCGCCGACGACGGTCGGCCGATCCTGCTCAACGCCGCCGCCGTCTGCGCCGGCGGACGGGTCGTCGGTCGCTACGTCAAGCACGAGCTGCCCAACTACGACGTGTTCGACGAGAAGCGCTACTTCACGGCTGGCACCGAGTTCCCGCTGTGGTCGATCGCCGGTGTGACCGTCGGGATCTCGATTTGCGAGGACCTGTGGATCGACGGCGGCCCGGTCAACGTGTTGGCCGACGGTGGGGCCCAGATGGTCATCAACATCAACGCCTCGCCATGGCGCCAGGGCAAGGTCGAGGCCCGCGAGCGGGTGATCAACCGCCGGATCGCCGAGACCGCCACCCCGATCGCCTACCTCAACCTCGTCGGCGGCCAGGACGAGCTGGTCTTCGACGGCACGTCGGAGGTCCGGGACGCCGACGGCGAGCTGGTGGCCCGGGCCGGGCAGTTCGTCGAGCACGTGCACGTGGCCGACTTCGAGGTCACGGCACCGAAGCCGACGACCCTGCCGGTCACGACGGTCACCACCAGGCCGTCGGCCTCACAGGAGGGCCTGCCCCCCGTGCTGGAGCCGCTGCTCGGCCCGGACGAGGAGCTGTGGGACGCCCTCGTGCTCGGCGCCCGCGACTACGTGCACAACAACGGCTTCACCGACATCTGCTTCGGCCTGTCCGGCGGCATCGACTCGGCCCTGACGGCGGCGATCGCCGCCGAGGCGCTCGGCCCCGAGCACGTGCACGCGGTGATGATGCCGTCGCGGTACTCGTCGGACCACTCGGTCACCGACTCCGAGAAGCTGTGCCAGAACCTCGGGATCGACGCCAGGGTGGTGGCCATCGAGCCGGCCCACGGGGCCTTCCTCGACATGCTGGCCCCGTCGTTCGGCGACGACCCGCCGGGTCTGACCGAGGAGAACCTGCAGAGCCGGATCCGGGGCGTGACCCTGATGGCGCTGGCCAACAAGTTCGGGTGGCTGGTGCTGACCACCGGCAACAAGAGCGAGCTGGCCGTCGGCTACTCGACCCTGTACGGCGACACCGCCGGCGCCTATGCCGTGATCAAGGATCTCTGGAAACTCCAGGTCTACGAGCAGGCCGAGGCCTACAACCGCCGGGCCGGTCGCGAGGTGATCCCGGCGTCGATCATCACCAAGGCCCCATCGGCCGAGCTGCGACCGGACCAGCGCGACGACCAGAGCCTGCCACCCTACGAGGTGCTCGACCCCATGCTGGTCGAACTGGTCGAGCGCAACCGGACGGCCGCCGACCTGGTGGCCGACGGCCACGACCCCGAGATCGTGACCCGCATCGCCCGGCTGGTCGACATCGCCGAGTTCAAGCGGCGGCAGAGCCCGCTCGGCACCCGGGTGTCCCGCCGGGCCTTCGGGCGCGACCGGCGCATGCCCGTCACCAACCGGTACCGGGGCAACCCCCGCCCGCCCACCGGCTGAGGGCAACGGGCTGCCGGGCTCCGGTCCCGCCGGGGAGATCGGATCGTCTCGGCCGATCGTGTGGATCGTCGTGCAACACCGGTTCCACGTCCGAGCGCCGTGGATGTCGGCCGAGCGGAGCGACGACGAGACAGCCGACCCCGGACAGGCGAGCGCCCCGACACCCGATGGCATCGGAGCGCTCGCTGCTGAGCTCGGGAGGGACGAGCTCGAGATGGCGGCCGGGGAGTGCCGCCCGAGGTGGGCCTCCAGCTAGACGTCGGTCAGGGTTGACTCCACGACCTCGCCGTCGGTGGTGGCGTCGCCGCCACGGTGATGGCGGTGGAAGCCACGATGGCCCTCGGCCCGACCGATGCCACGGCCGAGCGTGAAGGGCTCGGCCTCGATCGCCCGGTCGATCATCTCCTCGAGCCGCTCGGCGGCCTCGGCCGCACGGTCGGCCTCGATCTTGCCGTCGGCAACGGCCTGGTCGAGCCGTTCGGTCGCCTCGGCAACGAGCGCCGCCGCCAGGTCGTCCGTCGAGACGCCCTGCTCCTCGGCCAGGTCGGCCAGCGACTTGCCGTCGTCGAGGCCGTCCCGGATCTCCTCGGCGGTCAGGCCGAGGACCTCGCTGGCCGCCTCCGTGCCGGCCTTGAGGCCGCCGAAACCGAGGTGACCGCGGTGACGGTGACCGCGACGCTCGCCGACGTCCTCAGACGGCACCCGCTCGACCAGCTCGGCCACCCGCTCGTCGAGCCCGTCCCGCAGCCCGGCTGCCCGTTCGGCGTCGATCTTGCCGGCGGCCTCGGCCTCGTCGATGCGCTCGTTGGCGGCGGCGACGAGGGCGGCGGTCAGATCCTCGGTCGAGACTCCCTGGGCCTCGGCCACGTCGGCGAGGGAGTTGCCGTCGGCCAGCTGGTCACGGATCTCGCGTGCCTCGAGGCCGAGCACGTCCTCGAGCACGTCGGCCCCGGCCGCGATGCGGGCCCGCCGGTGGCCGCGACGGCCCTCGCCGTCGGTGGCCTCGTCCTCGGCCGAGCCGGCGTCGTCTGCGGTTGCGTCGCTCTCGGTGGCATCACCGTCGTCGGTGGTGTTGGCCGAGGCGAGGCCGATCGGGGCGACGAACGAGCCCACCGTGACGCCGCCGATCACGAGGGCGGCCGGGACGGCGAAGCGCTTGGACGTCGAGTTGGTCATGTCGTGTCGAACTCCTGTGTGAGGGGATTGGTCACAGTGTCGACCCCCCGTGTTAGGAGCAGATGATGGGCCGACCAGCGTTCGACGATGAAAGCAGCCCGAAAGACTCGCAGCGGCCAAAACAACCCAGAGGGGCCGGTTCCCGCCGAACCGACCCCTCTGGTCAAGATTTGAACTGTACCGATGACGGGGCCATCGGTCCAGACCCGGCTCCTACGAGGCCAGGGCCTCACCGACCGTGTTGGTCATGAGGGCGGCGACCACGTAGGGGTCGGCGTTGGCGTTGGGGCGACGATCCTCGATGTAGCCCTTGCCGTCCTTGGCCACCTGCCACGGGATGCGGATCGAGGCGCCGCGGTCGGACACGCCGTAGCTGAACTGGTCGTAGCGCTGGGTCTCGTGGGCCCCGGTGAGGCGGTCCTCGATACCGATGCCGTAGCCGGCCAGGTGCTCCTCCGGCTTCCCCGCCGCCCCGAGCGCCTCGCAGGCGGTGGTGATGGCCTCGTAGCCCTCCCGCATGGCCTTGGTCGAGAAGTTGGTGTGCATGCCGGCGCCGTTCCAGTCGCCCTTCATCGGCTTGGCCTCGAGGGAGATCTCGACGTTGTGGATCTCACCGACCCGATAGAGCAGGTAGCGGGCCATCCACACATGGTCGCCGACGGTGACCGTGTCGGCCGGACCGATCTGGAACTCCCACTGGCCGGGCATGACCTCGGCGTTGGTGCCCGAGATGGCGAGGCCGGCCTCGATGCACAGCGTGGTGTGCTCTTCGACGATGTCTCGACCGGCGATCTTGATGGCCCCGACGCCGCAGTAGTACGGGCCCTGGGGTCCGGGGAAGCCGTGGGCCGGGAAGCCATGGGGCCACTGCGTGGCCGGATCGACCATCGTGTACTCCTGCTCGAGGCCGAACCAGGGCTCCTGATCGCCGTACTTGTCCATCGCGGCCCGGGCGGCGGCCCGGGTGTTGGTCGGGTGCGGCGACATGTCCTCGGTCAGCAGGGTCTCGCACAGCACGAGGATGTTGTCGCCACCCCGGATCGGGTCGGGACACTGGAAGACCGGCTGGAGGACGACATCGGAATTGTCACCCGTGGCCTGGTTGGTGCTGGAGCCGTCGAAGCCCCAGATGCCCGGCGTATCGCCGTCGGCCAGGATCTTGGTCTTGGAACGGACCTCCCTGGTTGGTTCGGTCCCGTCGATCCAGATGTATTCAGCCCGGTAGGTCACGTCTACTCCCGACTTGGTTGGGTATGGTTCGTCGGCCGCCCGGTGGGCGGCTGGAGGGGTTGTGGGGGTCCTGCCGAGGAGGCAACTGCGACAACGGTGTCGGTCGGAGCCGGGGACAACCCTTCGGATCAGTGAAGCGGTGGCCGCACCGGGTGACAAGACGCCGCGTGTTAACGGCATGTGAATCCGGCCAAACGCACTCACCGCTCCGATGGCACCGTTCGGGCCGCCTGAGCAGCCGGGAACGGGCCGATCGGCGGCTCCGAACCTT
Organism: Acidimicrobiales bacterium; assembly: GCA_028285495.1. Lineage (GTDB taxonomy): Bacteria > Actinomycetota > Acidimicrobiia > Acidimicrobiales > SZUA-35 > JAHELU01. Next base: position 137,102 of record JANQPB010000024.1, on the reverse strand, counting down.
ACAGATCGGGCCGGTTCCGGAGCGTTGCCGGGGGTGTCACCGATCGACCAAAGCTGCTACGAATCAAAGCGTGGAACGCCAGCAGGAGTACGTGCTCCGGGCCGCCGAGGAGCGGAACGTCAAGCTCATCCGTCTCTGGTTCACCGACGTCCTCGGCAAGCTGAAGTCGGTGGCCATCTCGCCGGTCGAGCTGGAGACCGCCTTCGAGGAGGGCGTGCACGTCGACGGATCCGCCATCGACGGGTTCAGCCGGGTCCAGGAGTCCGACGTGCTGGCGATGCCCGATGCGTCGACCTTCGAGCTGCTCCCGTGGACGGACTCCGGCACGACGGCCCGCATGTTCTGCGACATCCAGCACCACGACGGCTCGCCCTTCGCCGGCGACCCCCGGCAGGTCCTGCGCCGCAACCTCGACCGGGCCAACCGGGCCGGCTTCACGTTCTTCGTCGCCCCCGAGATGGAGTTCTTCTACTTCGCCGACGGGCGTCCCGACCACGCGCCGACGCCGCTCGACTCGGGCTCGTACTTCGACCTCACCACCAGCGACGTCGCCTCCGACCTGCGGCGCCGCACGCTCTCGGTGCTCGAGCAGATGGGGATCCCGGTCGAGTACTCGTTCCACGAGGACGCCCCGTCCCAGCACGAGATCGACCTCCGCTACACCGACGCCATGTCGATGGCCGACCAGATCATGACCTTCCGCCTGGTGGTGCGGGAGCTCGCCCTCGAGCAGGGCCACTACGCCTCGTTCATGCCGAAGCCGCTCGAGGGCGTGCAGGGCTCGGGCATGCACCTCCACCTGTCGCTGTTCCGCAACGACGAGAACGCGTTCCACGATCACGGCGGCGCCGACGGCGGTGACCACCTGTCGGACACGGCGAAGAAGTTCATGGCCGGGCTGCTCCACCACGGGCCGGAGCTGACGGCGGTCACCAATCAGCTCGTCAACTCCTACAAGCGGCTCGTCGTCGGTTACGAGGCCCCGGTGTGGGTGTCGTGGGCCCACAACAATCGCTCCGCCCTCGTCCGGGTGCCGATGACGAAGCCGGACAAGGCATCGTCGACCCGGCTGGAGTACCGGGCCGCCGACCCGACGACCAATCCCTACCTGACGTTGTCCGTGCTGCTGGCCGCCGGGCTGGCCGGCATCGAGGGCGGCTACGAGCTGCCGGCCGAGACGACCGAGAACCTGCAGGAGCTGTCGGTCGAGGACGCCGAGAAGCTCGGAGCGGTCCCGCTGCCCCGCTCGCTGCACGAGGCCCTCGACCTGATGGAGGATTCGGAACTGGTCCACGATGCGCTCGGATCACACATCTTCGAGTGGTTCCTCCGGAACAAGCGCGACGAGTGGGCGAGCTACAAGTCACACGTGAGCCAGTGGGAGCTGGAGCGCTACCTCCCGACCTGGTGACATGAGCGATCCGCCGACCATGCAGACCGAGAGCTTCGCGGTGTTCCCCAACCCACCGCCGACCGAGCTCGCCCGCTTCCTCGACATCGGGGGCTACAAGTGGACCGCAGCCGATCAGGCGGGTGAGATCCTCGACCGCTCGGGTGATGCCGACCGGGTCGGCGAGCAGCGCTCGACCTGGGCCGGCTCGCTCGTGGTGGTCGACGACCGGGCCGAGGACGCCTGGCGCTTCTGTCGGGAGCTGCGCAAGCGCGACGTCCCCGTCGAGCCCACCCTGATCCTCGTCAGCGGCAGCCGGCTCGACGACCTGGTCACCCGCGACGACCTGTTCGACGACTTCATCATCATGCCGTTCCTCCCCCAGGAGCTCGAGGCTCGGCTGCAGCACCTGCAGTGGCGGGCCGGGCGGGGCGTGCGACCCGAGCTGATCGTCTACGGGCCGCTCAGCCTCAACGTCGAGACCTACCAGGCGATGCTCGAGGACCGCCCGCTCGACCTCACCTACATGGAGTACGAGCTGCTGCGGTTCCTGGCCGCCAGCCCCGGCCAGGTCTTCACCCGCGAGGTGCTCCTCAACCGGGTGTGGGGCTACGAGTACTACGGCGGGGCCCGCACGGTCGACGTCCACATCCGGCGGCTGCGGGCCAAGATGGGCGAGGAGCACTCCAGCCTGATCTCGACGGTGCGGGGGGTGGGCTACAAGCTCGGCCAATCGCGCTGGCAGAACGGCTGAGGCCCGACGACTCGGCGGGGATGCGGCTCATCTCGGTCAACGCCTGGTGTGGGGTGCTGTATGACGCCCTGGCCGAGTGGCTGCCCCGGTGCGGGGCCGACGTGGTCTGCCTGCAGGAGGTGACCAGGACGCCGGGTCTCGGTGGGTGGGTCGACTTCCGCGACGACGAGCGTCAGCTGGCCACCCGGGCCAACCTGTTCGACGACGTGGCTGCGCTGCTCCCCGACCACCAGGGCTTCTTCGTGACCTGTGACTCGGGGCCGATCTGGGTCGACGACGAGCGCCTCCGCCAGGACTTCGGGCTGGCGGTCTTCGTCGACCAGCGGCTCCCGGTGCTCGGCCAGCTGTCGCGCTTCGTGTACCGGTCCTACGTCGACCACGGCGACGCCTGGGCGCTCGGCGGTCGACCGAGGCAGGCCCAGGGGATCCGGCTGCTCGACCGTGGCGACGACGCCGACGGGCCCGGCCGGACCGTGGCCGTCGCCCACCTCCACGGGCTGCGAGACCCCGCGGGCAAGCACGACACGCCCGACCGCGTCGACCAGGGTGAGGCGCTGGCGTCGTTCGTCGACGACCTGGTCGAGCCGGGCGACCTCACCGTGGTCTGCGGCGACTTCAACGTCCTGCCGGACAGCGTCACGTTCGAGGCCCTCGGTCGCCTCGGTCTGACCGACCTCGTCGGCACGGCCGACACCAGGACCGCCCGCTACACCAAGCCGGTCCGCCACGCGAACTACCTGCTGGTCACCGACCCGTCCAGCGTCGCCGGCTTCGAGACCCCGGCCGAGCCCGAGGTCTCCGACCACCGCCCCCTGATCCTCGACCTCTGACCGCACCACCCCGGACCGGGGGTCCGCTGTCACACCGCCGGGCTACGAACCAACCATGGTCATCGATCCCGAACCGGAGGCGGCCCAGGCCGTGCCCGGCGACGCCGACGACTCGGAGCGAGACGACACACGCTCCCGCGATCGTCAGCACTTGGAGCGGTGGCGCTCGACCCCGGATGGCGAGGCCGGCTACCAGGGGACCTGCGCTCGGGTGCTGCTGACGATCGAGGAACTGGACGGCGACGGTTCCATGCGTGCGACCGGTTGGGGACGACTGGCCGGAGTTCTGGGACCAGGTCGAACGGGCGGTCGTCGGGGCCGGCGCCGGGGCGGGAGGGGCTACGGGAAGATGCCGCGACGGTCGTAGACGTCGGCGATGCGGTCGAGGGCGACGACGTAGGCCGCCTCGCGCCTGGTGCAGTCGAGCTGGCGGCGCCGCTCGACGACCCGGTCGTGGGCCTGCCACACCAGGTCGCGCAGGCGCTCGTCGACGTCGGCGAACGACCAGGCCCGAGCCGACTTGTTCTGCAGCCACTCGAAGTACGACACGATGACACCACCGGCGTTGGCCAGGATGTCGGGCACGATCTCGATCGCCCGGTCGGCCAGGATCGGCTCGGCATCGGCTGCGGTCGGACCGTTGGCGGCCTCGATGATCAGCGAGCACCGTAGCTTGGCCGCTCGCTCGACCGTGATCTGGTTCTCCAACGCCGCGGGCACGAACACGTCGATCGGCAGCGCGAACAGCGCCTCGGTGTCGACCGCCTCGGCGCCGGGGAAGCCATCGATCCCACCGTTCTCGGCCGACCAGAGTCGGAGCTTGGCGATGTCGATCCCGTCCTCGTTGGTGATGGTGCCGGTGTGGTCGGACACGCCGGTGATCGTCACCCCGGCCTCGGCCGCCAGCTCGCAGAAGTGGCCACCGACGTTGCCGAAGCCCTGCACGGCCGCGGTCAGCTCGTCGAGGCGGCTGCCGGTCTCCCCGCACCAGTGCCGCAGGCTGTACAGGACGCCACGGCCGGTGGCCTCTTCACGCCCGACCGACCCGCCGACCTCGATCGACTTGCCGGTCACCACGCCCTTGACGCTGTGGCGGAACCCGGGGGGCGAGATGTTGGCGTAGGTGTCCATCACCCAGTCCATCGTCTTCGACGACGTGCCCATGTCGGGGGCCGGGATGTCGTGGTCGGGACCGATGTTGGATCCGAGGGCGTGGGTGAAGCGCCGAACGACTCGACGCATCTCGTCGTCGGAGTAGCCGGCCGGGTCGATCGTGACCCCGCCCTTGGCCCCGCCGAACGGCACGCCGACCAGCGCGGTCTTGAAGGTCATCCACGCCGCCAGCGCCTTGACCTCGTCGAGGTCCACGTCCTGGTGGAACCGCAACCCGCCCTTGTACGGACCGAGCAGGTTGTTGTGCTGGATCCGGTAGCCGGTGAAGACCTTCCTCGTCCCGTCGTCGAGCGCCACCGGGAAGTTCACGATGATCTCGTTCTTCGGGTACGAGAGGATCTCCCGGTACGCCTCGTTCAGGTCGATCAGGTCCGCCGCTCGTTGGAACTGATCGACGGCTGCTTGGTGCAGGCTCCGTTGCCTGGTCCCAGTCATGCCTCTTCCTGTCGTCGTTGCCGCGCCTTTTCTGAGCGTTGGGTCGCTGCTCAGGAACCGTCCTGCGGCCCGATGACGTCCATACCCCCGCAGAACGGTCGCAAAACCTCGGGCACCACGATCGTGCCGTCGTCCTGCTGGTGGTTCTCGAAGATCGACAGCAGGGTGCGCCCGATGGCGCAGGCCGTGCCGTTGAGGGTGTGGGCCAACACCGTGCTCGACTTGCCGTCGCCGCCGTCGGTCTTGACCCTGGTGCTCATCCGCCTGGCCGAGTAGTCGGTGTAGTTCGAGCACGACGTCACCTCGCGGTAGCGCTGCTCGCTCGGCAGCCACACCTCGAGGTCGTACTTCTTGGCCGCGGCGGCGCCGAGGTCGCCGGCGGCCACCGTGATCACCCGGTAGGGCAGGCCGAGCCCGCCGACGATGTCCTCCTGGATCTCCCGCAGCAGCTCGAGCTCGTCCCACGATCGATCGGGGTTGGCGTAGATGAACATCTCGACCTTGTCGAACTGGTGGACGCGGAACAGGCCGCTGGTGTCCTTGCCGTAGGTGCCGGCCTCGCGGCGGAAACAGCTCGAGTAGCCGGCGTAGCGAACCGGGAGCTGCTCGGCGTCGAGCCGCTCCTCGCGGTGCATGCCGGCCAGCGCCACCTCCGAGGTCCCGATCAGGTAGAGCTCGTCGGCCTCCAGGGCGTAGACCTGGTTGCGGTCGGTCGGGAAGAAGCCGGCCAGCTCCATCATCTCCTCCCGCACGAGCACGGGGGTGACGACGGGGACGAAGCCGTGCTCGGCCACCTTGGCCAGCGTCCACTGGACGAGGGCGAACTGGAGGCGGACGGCGTCGCCCATGATGTAGGCGAAGCGACTGCCCGACATGCGGACCGCCCGCTCGGTGTCGACCAGGCCGAGCCGCTCGCCGATCGTGCCATGGTCGAGGGCGACCTCGGGAGCGCAGTGGCCGACCTCGCGCTCGACCCGATAGTCGTCTTCGCCGCCGGCGGGGACCGACTCGTGTGACGGGTTGGGAATGGTCAGGGCCAGCTTCTGCAACTCGTCGGCCGCCGCCGTGAGCTGGGCCTCGGCCTCGGTGACCCGGCGCTTGAGCTCGCCGGCGGCGTCGATCTTGGCCTGGCGCTCCTCGGGGGCGGCCCGACCGATCTCCTTCGAGGCGACGTTGGACTGGGCCCGCAGCTCCTCGGCTGCGGCGAGCGCAGACCGGTGGGCATCGTCGAGCGCGAGCACCCGATCGATGCTGTCGGCATCGACACCCTTGGCCATCGCGCCGTGGCGATAGGCCTCGTCATCGCGGAGTTTCCGTAGATCGATCACCGCTGTGAACGCTACCCCCGAACGGCGTTTCCGGGGCCGAATTCGGGCGGCTCCGCCCAAGGCTTTACAAGATTCTGACCGACGCCAGACTAGTAGTTGGTGTCGAGCAGCTCGCTGTCGGCGTGACGACGATCGGCGTCGTCCTTCAACAGGAAGCCGAGCACGGCGGCGGCCACGCTGGTGCTCATCAGGAACCCGACCGGGATCACGACCAGGAGGGCGAGCACGATGAGGATCACACCGATCATGGCGGCGAGTGTAGTGGTCGTCGGCCGCGGGATCTGCTCCGCCGGGTGAACGAGCTTCCCGGCCGGTCGGAACATCCCGGCCTCCCGAGGCGTCTGGACAGGTGATGGGTGAAGACTCGCTGGTTGGCCAGCGCGATGAGCTCGGGGCCGACGCCGGCTGGCCGGCGCCACTGGTCGACCTCTACCGGTCCGAGCGGACCGGGCTCGTGCGGCTCGCCTACCTCCTCACCGGCGAGGCCGAGGTGGCGGAGGAGATCGTGCAGGACGCCTTCATCGCCACCCGAACGGCCTGGTCCGGCGTGCGAACGCCCCTGCCGTACGTCCGCCGGGCCGTCGTCAACCGGGCGAGGAGCTGGGGCCGGCACCAACGGGTGGTCCAGGCCAATCAACCGGCCAGCCCGATGCCGACCCCGTTCGAGGCCGACGAGCTGTGGGACGCGCTCGGCCGGCTCAACGAGCGGCAGCGGGCCGCCATCGTCCTCCGCTACTACGAGGACCTGCCCCACCGGGACATCGCCGAGCTGCTCGGCTGTCGACCGGCCACCGTGCGGACGGCGATCCACCGTGGCCTGGCCCGACTCGGCAAGGAGATCGAACGATGAGCGACCTCGAGGCGCAGGTCGTCGCCATGCTCCGGCGGCGAGCGGCGGACATCACGCCACCGTCGGACGGCGACGAGCCGCCGCAGCCCGCCATCGACGCCGGGGCGCGGGCCGAGTCGCCGCCGACCGACGAGACCAGCCGGACGGCGGGACGGCGGCCTCGGCGGCGACCGTTGCTCATCGGCGCGGCGGCGATCACGTTCGCGGCCGTCGCCCTCGTCGCCGGGGCGATCGCCGGTCTGCTGGCGGTCGGCGACGACCGGCCGACGCTGACCGCGGCCGGGGCGGCGCCCGAACCGTCGACCGGCGACGGCCCGCCGGTCGCGGAGCCGGGCGACTCGGCGGGCACGCAGGCGAGCCGGCCGGTGTCCGACCCGACCGTCGACGAGGTGCTCGCCGGCCTGCCGGAGCACCTCGACGCACACCGGGGCTCACTGGTGTTCACCGAGCCGGGGATCGGGACCGTCGACGAGCTGGTCGACGCCTACCTGGCGGATCGGCTGCCCGACCTGCCGGTCGAGGTCAGACGGGTCGACGGGGACGGCCGCCTGACCCTGTTCCGGTGGTCGGTGGATGCGGCCGACGTGTCGGTGGGTGGCTCGGTGCTCACCCGACACGGCGACGGGCAGGTCGGGGTGGTGGCGGCGACGACCGACGGCGTGACGATGACGGTCGACCGGACGCTCGAGCTGGTCACCGTCGACCTCACCGTCGGCGGCATGGCGTCGCTCCCCGACGCCATGGCCACCGTCGACGTGCTCGACACCGGCGGCGCTCCCGTCGAGGGGGCTCCCCTGCCGGGTGGCCTCGGCCCGTCCGACCAGCGCCCGTTCGGGACGGCCGGGTGGATCGGCGACGGTCCCCCGGCCGAGGTGCCCGTCGACCACGAGCCGATCGTCGTCCGGGCCCGGCACGTCGGCGGCACGTTCGTGTCGCTGGTCGAGTACCCGGTCGAGTCGGTCGGCTTCGCCACCGCCTGCGGGTCCCTGCCACCGGTCACCATCGGTGTCGGCGACCTCCTCGAACCGCTCGCCGACGGCCCGGCGCCGGCATCGGACCGACCGGCCCTCCCCAACCAGGTCGTCTGGCACCACCGCGGGCCGACGGCCTCGGTCGAGATCCGCTGGCCGCCCGATCCGGCGATCGTCGGGCGATTCGACGTCGACGCGCAACCGGACGGATCGGTCAGCGTCACCATCGAGCCGTCGGGGTCGGCGGATGGCCCGTCGACCCGGTCGACGGTCGTTCCGATCGACCCCGGTGGAGCCGGCGGGTGTGAGCTGGTGGAGATCACGGTCGTCGGCGAGGCGTCGACGGTCGACTGGTGGGGCGGCGCCCTGTCGGCCATGTGGTCGTTCGGGATGCCGCTCGACATCTCCGAGCTCGACCCGGCCCTCGGGCCGGAGGGCATCGACGGTGGCTCCGACGGCGGCGGGCTCGACACGGACGGCGACGGGCGGGGCGACCTCGTGGTCGACACGATCCGGGTCGAGGCCGCGCCCCGGGTGGCCGAGGCCGGCTCGTGTGACGGGCTGCCGGACGCCCCGCCCAGGCGGGGGGAGGCGACCGACACGATCTGGGACTCGCCGACCTCGGTGCTGGTGACGACCCTCGACTCGATCAACCCGACGCTCGACCCGCCGCTGCCGACCGACGGCTACACCGAGGTGATCGTCGACGACGACCACATCAGCTATGTGATCGGCGCCGTCGCCGACCCGATCGTGGTCATCGACGCCGAGCGGGCCGGCGACGGCTGGCGGCTCGCCGGCTGGGAGGCCGCTCCCTGCTGAGGGCCGCCGGGCTCGTCAGCCGCCGGTGTAGGCCGAGGCCTCGATCTCGACGAGGGCGCCGAGCGGGAGCTGGGCCACCGCGACCGCCGAGCGGGCCGGGCGGTGATCGCCGAACGCCTCGAGGTAGATGCGGTTCATCTCCGCGTAGTCGTCCATGTCGGTGAGGAAGACCGTGGTCTTGGTGATGGCCGAGAGCGACGAGCCCGCACCCTCGAACAGGGCCTGCAGGTTGGCCATCGCTTGGCGGAACTGGCCCTCGAAGCCGCCGTCGACCAGGGCGCCTTCGGCGATGCCGATCTGGCCGGACGAGACCAGCCAGGGCCCGGCCTCGACGATCGGGGTGTAGGGACCAACGGGGGTGCTCATCGCGTGCTCCTCGGGTGCTCAGCCGGTACCGATCGGCCAGTCTGGCCGACAATCGTTGGCCAGCCAACCGGCCGCAGCGACGGCGGCGAACACCGCATCGGAGCCGTTGACCGGCGGGCCGTCGTCGTCGAGCAGCTCGACCTCGATCCGGGGCGTGTCGACCGCCCGGAGCACGCCGAAGCTGCGGACCGTGAGGTCGTGGACCGTGCCGTCGTCGTCGACGAGGATCGCCTCGGACGTCAGCCACGACCAGGCCATGTGGGCCGCCCCGATGCAGTACGAGCGCAGCACCACGGGATCGAGCACCCGGCCACAGCGGACCGACACCCGGATCGTCGTCGCACCCTCGTCGTCCTGGTCGACGGCTGCCGTCGCCTCGGCCCCGTCTGGGGTGCGCACCGGGTCGAGGCGGCCTGCGGCACCGGCGCCCAGCACCACCGCCTCCGCCAAACCGGCGGCCCGCACCCCGGCCGACGTCGGTGGGCCCGGCACCACAACCGACTCCAGGGCGAGCCCGGGGGCGACCAGCGCGATCGACGCCGCGATCGCGTCGACCTGATCGGGGGCGGCCGCCAGCCGCAGGAGGCCCGTCCCGTCTGCCCGCATCCCGCCGGCCACCGGCGGGCGCTTCGGGGCGAACCGGGCCACGTCCTCCCGGCTGGCCAGGACGAGCACGGGCCGGCCGTGCTCGTCGGCCAGGCGCCGGGCGGCGGCACCGACGTCGAGCGCCGGCGACGGGGCGTCGGCCAACTTGGCCCCGAACGCACCGCCGTTGGCCACCGGCGAGGCCGGCTCGCCGCCGGGGATGCACCACGAGGCGTCGGTCTCCAGGTAGGCGCCGTCGACCCACGTCGTGCGGAGGGTTGCGTCCCACTCGCCGGGCGGCAACTCCAGCGGATGCCGGTGGGGGGCGGCGGTCCGCCGCCCCTGGACCTTGGCCGCCGCGGCCCTGGCCTCGGTCAGCGTCTCGCCGACGGCCCAGCCACCGTGACCGTCCGACACGGCCAGCAGCGACCCGTCCGGGGCCGTGTCGGCGGCGAACCCGCCGGCCCCGAGGGCGACCGACGGGTCGACCCGCTGGGGGCTGCGGCCCTCGATCGTGGCCCGGCGGGAGGCGGCGTCGAGGTCACGCTCGCCGGGTTGGCCACCGCCGGCGACCGCCGACTCCCCGCCGATCACCACCCGGGTCGCCTCGCCGATCGTCTGCCACCCGGTGCACCGGCACAGGTGGGCGAGCAGCGCCTGGTCGACGGCGGCGTCGTCGACCTCCGACCCGGTCGCCTCGGCCTGGCCGACCAGCGCATCGAGCCGGACCACGATCCCCGGCGTGCAGAACCCGCACTGGCTGCCGCCGACGGCGCACAGCGCCGCACCCCAGCGCTCGGCCCGCTCGGGCTCGAGCCCCTCGAGCGTCACGACCGAGCGACCGCGGACCCGTCTGGCCGGGGTCACACACGCCACCCGGGGCTTGCCGTCGACGAGCACCGTGCAGCAGCCGCACTGGCCCTGGGGGCTGCAGCCGTCCTTGACCGAGGTCAGACCGAGATGGTGGCGCAGCACCTCGAGCAGCGACCATCCGCCGTCCGGCACGTCGACCTCGGTGCCGTTGACGGTGAGCGTCAACACCGCCGGCTGACCGGGCCCGGCTGCCACATCGGTTGGATCGGTCACGGGAGACGAGCATACGGCGGCGCGGTGTGACGTGAGCCCCGCCGGCCCGGTTCGAGGTGCCGCCGCAGGCGGGCGATACGGTCGAATCGATGGTCACGACCAGACGTCGTTTCCTCGGTCAGCTGGCAGCGGTGGCCGGCGTCACCTCGGCGGCCGGGCTGATCGTGGCCTGTGGCGAGGCCGGGAGCGAGGCGCTCGTCGCACCGACGGTCGTGCCCCTGTTCGCCCCCGATCGGGTGCTCGTCGCCGGCCGACCGCAGCGCATCCCGTTGGGGATCGTCGTGCCCGAGCTGTCGTCGATCTACTCGACCGACGACCCCGGGGCCACGGCCCTGCCGGGCGACGACGACGAGGTGCCGATCACGGTCCTGTACGACGGCGAGGTCATCGACACCGTCGCCGTCCGCGGTCGGATCGTCGACCACGAGCACCTCGATGGCACCGACCCCGACCACCAGCACGCCGACCTGTTCCGCTACTACCCGCTGCGGACCACGCTGCCCGAGCCGGGCATCTACGACCTCGAGATCGACGTCGGCGCCGCCGTCGCCACCATCCCGGTCCAGGCGTTCGACCCGGCCGAGGCGACGCTGCCCCTCGTCGGCGACCCGTTCCCGGTGGTCTCGACCCCGACGTTCGACGACCCCGGCGAGATCGACCGGCTCTGCACCCGCTTCGAGCCGTGCGACTTCCACCGCCACGACGCCGCCGACCTGGTCGGTCGGGGCCGGCCGCTCGCCCTGCTGGTGGCCACGCCGGCGTTCTGCGCCACCGCCTACTGCGGCCCGGTGCTCGACACCCTGATCGACGCCGCCAGCGGTCGGGACGGGCTCGACGTCGTCCACGTCGAGGTCTACGCCAACCCTGACGAGGTCGGTGGCAACTACCTCGACCCCGCCATCCGCCTCGCCCCGGCGGTGACCGGGCTCGGCCTCAGCTTCGAGCCGTCGCTGTTCCTCGTCGACGGCGACGGGATCGTGGCCGACCGGATCGACAACGTGTTCGACCGGACCGAGCTGGACGACGCCCTCGACACCCTCCTGGTCTAGCAGGGTGCCGAAACCCTGCTCGGCGTCCCGGCCGTCGCCCGCTGCCGACCAACCGCCGCCAACCGCCGTCGACCATCCGCCGCACGGCCGGGCGGGAGACGCCGAACGGCCGACCGGCCGGGGGGAGCGGGACCGCTGGAGGGGGATGCGGCCCCGCCCTCCTCGACCGGCCGGCCGGGGGGGGGAGGAGAGAGTGGGAGGACCCTTGTCGCCCAACAGGGTCCTCCCGGCGGGTCTCAACGAGGGCGGCTGAGGGGCCCACCCCGGAGACCCGCGACCGGGGTCAGCCCTGGGGCGAGGTGGGCGGCGGGGTGGCCGCCTGGGTCGAACCCGGCGAGTTGGACGAGATGCCGTCGTAGACCCGAGGCCAGAAACGATCGCGAGCGGCCCAGATGCCACCGACACCGAACTTGATGATGAGGATGGCGCTGATGCTGGCGAAGATGGCCGTGGTCAGGGTGTCGATCAGGTCACCGGCGATCTGGGCCTGGTCGAGAGCGGCCAGACCGAACAGGAGCCAGACGGCGATCCCGGCGGCGTTGACAACGAGGTTGCTGTAGGACTGGCCGGCGGTGATGCCGCTCACGAGGTCGCGAACGACGTTGGCCACGATGCCACCGACCACGATCAGCACCAGGGCGACGAGGGCCTTGGGGATCCAGGCGATGAGCTGGTCGAAGGGCTCGTTGAGGGCGTCGATGTCGAGGGCGCCGAAGGCGAGCTTCAGCACGATCAGCATGACCGTGTAGTAGATGACCTTGGAGACGAACCGGCCGCTGTCGGCGTAGCCGGCGCGCTCGAGCGGACCACCGATGCCAGCGCGATCGAGGTAGTGGTCGAGGTTGATCGCCTTGAAGAGGCGGGTGGCCATCCTGGCGATGAACCGAGCGACGAACCACCCGATCAGCAGGATGGCCAGGAAGCCGATCAGGTTCGGCAGGAAGCCGAAGAGCTGCTCGAAGAAGTCGGTGATGCCCGACTGTAGTGAGTCGACGATGTCGATCCCGTCATCCGCCACACTTTGCGCCAGCATGCTGCTCCTCCTTGGGGAACACATTCAGGTACGTTGTCGCTCGGTACGACGGGCGGCCGTGGAGGTTTGTCGCGAGGAATTCCGAGAAATCTCCGCAGGTCGAAGAACTCGCCGCCGACGGCGCCGATCGGGAGCATCTTTCTCGCGACTCGCGTACCTTCGTTGGCGTCTCCTCCGAAGACCGATGATCAAGCTGTTCCGCACGCTCCGCCTCTGGGCCTTCGAACCCTCCGTCGTCACGACGCCGGTCGGCGCGCCCGCCGGCGGAGGGGGCGCCGCTGGCGCGGCGGACGGCCCCGAGGCCGGCGGTGATCCAGACGACCTCCATCGCCTCGTGACCGAGCACGGCGACGCCATCTTCCGGCTGTCGCTCTCGGTCGTGAAGGACCGGGCGCTGGCCGAGGACGTGGCCCAGGAGACGCTGGTCAAGGCGTGGCTGGCGCTCCCGACGTTCCGGGGCGACTCGTCGCTGCGGGGCTGGGTGCTCCGGATCGCCCACAACACGGCCATCTCCACCCTCAGACGGCGTCGGGCCGTGCTGACCGACCCGTTGGAGATGCCGGAGGAACCGGTGCGTCCCGACCGGTCGGTCGAGTCGCGGGTCCTGTCCGGTGCGGCCATGGACGACTTCGTCGCCGCCCTCGACGACCTCGACGAGCTGTCGCGCAGCGTCGTCGTGCTCCGGGAGCTCGACGGGCTCTCGTACGAGGAGATCGCCGAGGTGCTGGAGATCCCGATGCCGACGGTCAAGACCCGGTTGCTCCGGGCCAGGCGGCGCCTCGGCAACGCACTGCGGGAGTGGCAGGGATGAGCCGCTGGTCGCGTTTCCGCCGCCACCCGTCGAGGGACGAGCTGTCGGCCTGGCTCGACGGCGAGCGCCCCGACCTCGACGAGCACCTGGCCACGTGCGAGGTCTGCGCCGTTGCGCTCGAGGAGCTGGCCGCCCCGTCCGGCGGTCCGATCGCCGAAGCCCTCGCCGCGTTCTATCGTGCCCCCGATGACCTGTCGGAGCGGCTCGAACAGCGGGTGACCGACCGCCTCGACTCGATGGTCATGATCGAGGTCATGTCCGAGCTGTTCGGAGCCGGTCTGGAGACCTCGAAACTACTGCTGACGGAGGAACCTCCCCATGAATGACTGGATCCAGGTCGCCATCGCCATCGGCGTCGGCGTGGTCGTCGGGTTGGTGGCGTCGCGCATCGTCCATGCGGTCATCGGCTCACCGAAGCGGCCCGACCCCATCCAGCGGGCCGCCGGTCCGCTGGCCAGCCTCGTGTTGGCGATCGGCATCATCGGCGGTCTCGTCACCGCCCTCGGCATCATCCAGCCGGAGGCGGTCGATCGCCTGGTCGACGACACGGTCAGCTTCATCCCGAAGCTGCTGAGCGCGGCGATCATCGTCATCGCCGCCAACGTGGTCTCGGCCTTCGCCACCACGGCGCTCTCCGGCGCGGTCGGCCGGTTGCCGATCCAGACCCAGCGGCTGGCCCACTCCGCGGTCCGGGCCACCATCGTGACCCTCGCCGTACTGCTCGCCGTCGGTCAGCTCGGCATCAACACCGACGTGCTGAACCTCGGTGTCGCCGCCATCTTCTTCGGCGTCGCCGCCAGCCTGACCCTGCTGGTCGGGCTCGGGGGCAACGGGGTCGCCCGCGAGGTGGCGGCCACCCGGGCCGTTCGGCGGCTGGTCAAGCCGGGCGACACCGTCGAGATCGGCGGCTTCCGTGGCTCGGTGCTCGCCATCCACCCGACGGCCATCGAGTTGGCCGGCAGCGACGGTCAGGCCAGGTTGGTGCCGTCGTCGCACCTCGTCAGCGAGTCGGTCACGATCGAGCGGGCCGCCGAGCCGGCCGATCCCGCCGCGCCGGCCGGCTGACGACGGAGCCGAGGGAGGGGGCGGCGCACGCCGCAACCCTACGACGAGGACTCGACGGTGGCCGACTCGTCGGCGTGTGCCTGCTCCTGCTCGGCATCGAAGGCGGCAAGCGCCTCCTCGGCCATCTCGAACATGCGGGCGGTGCAGCCCGCCATCTCCACCGGCGGGGCGACCTCGTCGATGACCCGCCTGGCGATGTCGGCGAACGCCTCGGCCGCCGGTCCGTCGGCCAGGGCGGCCGGGCTGCCCTCGTCGCCACCGGTCGACACCTCGGGGATGATGGGGATCTTGCCGACGAGTGGGACCCCGGCCTCGGCGGCCAGCGCCTCGCCGCCGCCCGACCCGAACAGTGCGTACTCGGCGCCATCGGGGGCGACGAACACCGACATGTTCTCGATCACCCCGGCCACCCGCAGGTACGACTTGCGGGCCATCGACACCGCCCGGGTCGCCACCTTCTGGGCCCCGGTTGCGGGGGTGGTGACCACGAGCAGCTCGGCTCGGGGGATCATCCTGGCCAGGCCCATGGCCACGTCGCCGGTGCCGGGGGGCATGTCGATCACGACGTAGTCGAGGTCGTCGGCCCACTGCACGTCCTCCAGGAAGTGCTGGACCGCACGGTTGAGCATCAGGCCACGCCACAGCAGGGCCGACTCCTCGTCCTCGACCAGGAAGCCCATCGACACGACGTCGAGCCGGCCGGGCGGCCCCGTCGGCGACGGGACGGGCAGCGAGTGGGGGGTGATGACCGCCCGCTCGCCGTGCTTGACCGCCTCGAGGCGCCTGTCGATGCCGAGCATGCGGGGGATCGAGAAGCCCCAGATGTCGGCGTCGATGATGCCGACCTTCAGGCCGTTGGCGGCGATGGCGGCGGCCAGGTTGACCGTGACCGACGACTTGCCGACGCCGCCCTTGCCCGAGGCGATGGCCAGGACCTTCGCCGTCGCCGGGATGGCGGTGTCGCCCGCCTGGTCGACCGCGTTCTTGCGGGCGACGGCCATCGTGTTCGACTTCTCCTCGGCGGTCAGTTCGGTCCAGTCGATCTTGACCTTCGTGACCCCGGGCAGCGATTCGATCCTGGCCTTGGTGTCCTTCTGGATCTGGGCCCGCAGCGGGCAGCCGGACGTCGTGAGGGCGATCTTCACGGTGACCAGGCCGTCCGGGTCGATCCTGGCCCCCTTGGCCATGCCGAGCTCGACGATGTTGCTCCCGAGCTCGGGGTCGATCACGCCGCGGAGGACGTTCATGATGGCGGATTCGTCGAGGGCCTCGATGGCCGCTGCGGTGGCGACCTCGGTGACGGGCCCGGGGGCCGGCGGGGACGGGGAGACGGAGGCGTCGGCCATGCCTCCAGGATATCGCCGCCGTGCGGCGCGCTCCCGACCGGGCCGGCGCAGACCGGACAGCTCGATGATGTACGCAACCGGCCGATTGGTAGACTGGAGGTCCGACCAGGAGGTAGGCGTGATCACCGTAACCGACTCTGCAGCCGCGAAGGTCAAGGAACTGCTCGACCAGGAGCAGGACGAATCGCTCGCCCTCCGCGTTGCCGTGCGTCCCGGCGGCTGCTCGGGCTTCAGCTACGAGATGTTCTTCGACGGTGAGATGGGCGACGACGACACGTCGACCGAGTTCGGTGGTGTCCGGGTCGTCGTCGACACCACGAGCGCCCAGCTTCTCACCGGGGCCACCCTCGACTACAAGGACGGCCTGCAGCAGACCGGGTTCTCGATCGACAACCCCAACGCCCAGCGCACCTGCGGCTGCGGCCAGTCCTTCTCCTAGGACCAGCGCTCTCGCCGCCGGCTCGGGCGGCGCCAGCACGCGAAGGGACCGGCCCTCGGGCCGGTCCCTTTGCCGTTCTGCTGAGTTCTCGTGGTCTAGAGGACGACCGAGGCGTTGTCGATGTACTGGCCCCGACCGGGGGCGATCGACTTGATCCGGTACGACTTGACCTTCTTCGGCAGCTCGGGCGGCACGTTGCCCTCGGCGACGTGGTCGCCGCTGATCAGCGTGCGCTCCTGTTCGAGCACGAACGAGAACCGGCCGTCGGCCCCGTCGTCGATGGCCACGGCCGTGATGCGGAACTCGGTTGCATCGATCTTGTAGCCGTCGCCGAGGACGTCGTCGGCCCCGTCGAAGCCGGCCGGCGCCACCAGCTCGGCCCCCGTCCGCTCCTTGAGCTTCTGGGCGCCACCGGCGTAGGCCTCGTCGGTGTCGGTCAGCACGATCCAGCGGATGCGGTCGCCGCCGCAGCCGCAGAGGACGTCGAGATGGTCGGCGTCGGCCGGGCCGGGATCGACGATCACGATCTCGTCGATCCCGATCAGGTAGGTGTTCAGGCCCGGCTCGTCGGATTTTGCACCCTCGCAGGTGATCCGACGCACGAGCGGGCTGAGGGCCCGAGCCACACCGGGGATGATCGGTGGCGGTGGTACGGGTTCTTCGGTGACTGACACGGTTTCTCCTGATAGCAGATGGTCAGCGCAGCCCGGCGGGAGCTGCCGTCTTCCTTGGCACGACGGGGTGGGGCCGGACGGGCGCGCCCGTGGGGCGGCGGGGATCCGGCAAACGGCGGACGGCGGGCCGGGCGACGACCCGACGGTGCGACCGGCTTCCGGCGCGCCTGGCGCGCCGCGGACGCTGCAAACTGAGGCCAGAGCCGAGTACCGCCACCACCGACACCCATAGCAACACAGGAGCGAGTGAGGCGGCAAGTGTGAAGGTGCCCCCCTGCGGCGCGGCCTCGACGGAGGCCGACGGCGCCAGAACGGGAGCAGCGCTCAGGATCATCGCTCCCGATTCTACCCGGGCTCGCCCACAAGCCGACCGGCGGGGCGGCAACTCCCCTCCGGCTCGCCCGAGGTCGGCCGCTACGCTGGCGGGCGTGTCCCGGCCCCCTTCGGTCGACCAACTCGCCCGCTCCATCGAGGCCGACGGCCTGCCCCACCCCCTGCGGGTGGAGGTGGCCCGCCGAGCCATCGCCGACGGCCGGGTCGACGATGCCGACGATCTGGCCAGGGCCAGGCGCCGCCGGTTGCTGACGCCGGTGATCAACGCCACCGGCGTGCTGCTCCACACCAACATGGGGCGGGCCCCGCTCGGCGTGACGACCGAGCCGTCGTTCACCAACCTCGAGCTCGACCTCGCCACCGGCAAGCGCGGCAGCCGGCAACACGCCGTCGGTGACCTCCTGGCCACGGCCTGTGGGGCCGAGGCGGCGATGGTCGTCAACAACTGCGCCGGCGCAGTGCTGCTGACCCTGGCCGCGCTCGGGGCCGGACGGGGGGTGGCCGTGTCCCGGGGCGAGCTGGTGGAGATCGGCGGCGGGTTCAGGATCCCGGACGTCATGAACCAGTCGGGGGCCCGCCTCGTCGAGGTCGGCACCACCAACCGGTCCAGGCTCGACGACTACGCCAGGGCCCGAGACACCGACGACGACCTGGCCATGGTCCTCAAGGTCCACCGCTCGAACTACACGATCGTCGGCTTCACCGAGGAGGTCGAGGTCGACCGCCTGGCCACCCTCGGGGTGCCGGTGGTGGCCGACATCGGCTCGGGCCTGCTCGACGCCGCCTGCCCGTGGCTCGACGGCCAACCGCCGTCGTGGCTCGAGGGCGAGCCGGCGGCCCGCCAGACCCTGAAGGCCGGGGCCGACCTGGTGCTGTTCAGCGGCGACAAGCTCCTCGGCGGACCACAGGCGGGCATCATCGCCGGCCGGCGCGACCTCGTCGAGCAGTGCGGCCGCCACCCGCTGGCCCGGGCGCTGCGACCCGGCGACCTCGTGCTGCTGGCCCTGCAGGACCTGACCCTGGCCTACCTCGACCGCCGGGGCCACGACATCCCGTTCTGGCGCATGGCCTCGACCCCGGTCGCCGAGCTCGAGCGGCGGGCCGAGGCCATCGTCGCCTCGGTCGGCGCGGCGGTCGGCGCCGCCGGTGGCCGCCTGGCGTCGGCGGCGACCGAGGCCGTACCCGGCGGTGGCACCCTGCCGACCGTCACGATCCCGAGCCACGGGTTGCGGGTCGATGGCGACGTGACCGAGCCGCTGCGGGCGGGCGATCCCCCCATCGTGGCCCGCGTGGAGGAGGGGTCGACCTGGCTCGACCTGCGAACGGTCGACCCGCAGGCCGACGACGAGCTGATCGACGCCCTGGCCCGAGCCCTCGGCCAGGCCGACGCCGGTGACGCGACGACCGGTGGAGCGACGACCGATGGCGCCACGGCCACGACCGACGGGACCGGCCCCGCCGCATGACCGTCATCGCAACGGCGGGCCATGTCGACCACGGCAAGTCGACGCTCGTGCTGCGCCTCACCGGCACCGACCCCGACCGGTGGGTCGAGGAGAAGTCGCGGGGCCTCACCATCGACCTCGGTTTCGCCAACACCACGCTGCCGTCCGGCCGCGAGCTGTCGTTCATCGACGTGCCCGGCCACATCCGCTTCCTCCGCAACATGCTGTCCGGCGTCGGGGCGGTCGACGGCTGCCTGTTCGTGGTCGCCGGCACCGAGGGCTGGAAGCCACAGTCGGAGGAGCACCTCCGGATCCTGTCGCTGCTCGGGCTGCGCCACGGGGTGGTCGCGCTCACCAAGGTCGACCAGATCGACGAGGAGCTGGCCGAGCTGGCCAGGATGGAGATCGAGGAGCACGTCGCCGGCACGTTCCTGGAGGGGGCCGAGGTCGTCGGCGTGTCGGCCACCGAGAACATCGGGATGGACGACCTCCGGGCCGCGCTCGACCAGATCGTCGATCGCGTCGACCGCTCCGGCGACCGCGGCGTCGCCCGGCTGTGGGTCGACCGCTCGTTCGCCCCCGCCGGCGCCGGCACCGTCATCACCGGCACGCTCACCGGCGGCGGCCTGGCCGTCGGCGATCAGCTCGAGCTGGTGCCGGGGCAGCGCTCGGTCCGGGTCCGCGGCCTGCAGTCGCACCACCACGACCTGCAGCGGGTCGAGCCGGGGAACCGGGTGGCGGTCAACCTCACCGGGGTCGGCCACGCCGAGGTGGCGAGGGGCCACGTGCTGGTCACCGCCGATGCCTGGCACGACACCAGCATGATCGACGCCGAGCTGGAGGTCCTCGGCGACCTCGGGCACCCGGTGTCTCGCCGGGGCGCCTACCTGGCCTACATCGGCTCGGGCGAGTTCCCGGCCCGGGTCCGGGTGCTGCAGGGCTCCGAGATCACGCCGGGCGAGCGGGGCCTGATCCGCCTGTACCTGGACCGGGCGGCGCCGCTGCTTCCCGGCGACCGGTTCATCCTGCGGGAGAGCGGGCGCGAGGAGACGGTCGGCGGTGGCGAGATCCTCGACGTCGATCCGGTGCTGCCGGCGAGCCGGGCTCGGCCGGATCGCTCGATCGAGCGCCTGGTGGCCGAGCGGGGTTGGGTCAGCCGCGAGCGGTTGGCCCGCCTGACCGGGGTCGACGTGGCTGCGGCGAGCGGCCCGACCGTCGACGACTCGGCCGACGGCGACCACGCCGTCGACGACTCGGCCGACGGCGACCACGCCGTCGACGGGCGGGGCTCGGGGGTGACCACCGTCGGCCAGTGGGTGGTCGACCCGGCGATCCTGGAACGGGTCGAGCGGGAGGTACGGGAGCAGGTGGAGGGTGCCGGCGCCCTCGGGCTCGACGTCGCCGCCCTCGACGACCGCCAGCGGGCGGTGCTCGACCTGCTCGACGACGTCCAGGTGGCGGCCGGTCGGGCCACGATCGGCGTTGCCGAGGACCCGCTGGCCGATCACCCCTGGGTGGCCGAGCTGGCGGCCAGCCCGTTCGCCCCGCCGGGGCCGGACGGGGTCGACCGCTCCGAGGTGCGCGAGCTGGTCCGGCGCGGCACGGTGGTCGAGGAGGACGGCGTCCACTTCGCCCGCTCCGCCATCGACGAGGCGATCGGACGACTCCGGACCGCCCTCGACGCCAAGCCCGACGGGCTGACCGTGGCCGAGATCCGGGATCTGCTCGGCACCACGCGGAAGTTCGCGCTGCCGCTGCTGGCCCACCTCGACGGGACCGGGGTCACCCGGCGCCGGGGCGACGTTCGGATCGCCGGGCCCCGCATGCCCGCGGCCGACTGATCGGCGAGGCGATCAGTTCAGGAGCGGCCGGCGCTCCTTCTCGGTCAGGCCGCCCCAGATCCCGTGCTGCTCACGGATCTCGACGGCGTACCTCAGGCAGTCGCTCTGGACCGGACAGGTCTGGCAGATCTCCTTGGCCCGCTGCTCCCGCCGACGCTTGTCAGGACGGCGCTCCAGGCGGGCGGGTGGGAAGAAGATGCTGCTGTGCGGTCCGCGGCAGGCTGCCCGGTACTGCCACAGCTCGTCGATCTGCTGCGCGCTCATCGCGTGAGACCCCCTCTCGCTGGGAGCCGACCTTAGGTCCAGCCGATCCCTTCGACAAGGGGGTCGGTCAACTGCGTTCGCGATAGTCGCGGGCTCCGCCTTCTTCCGGCTCGATCTCCAACAGCAGCCGATCGATGCCGATGACCCGCACCTTCCCGCCGTTTTCCACAGGAGTTGCACGGTTGGTGATGGCCCGCCACGTAACGTCACGGATTTTGACGGTGCCCTCCGGGTCGACGTCGGTGACGGCCTCGCCGACCTCGCCGATCATCCACTTCCGCCCGATCGTCGGCGTGGAGAACCGGGTCCGGACCATCGACGGCATGCCGGTGTAGGCGTAGAGGACGGCCCCGATCCAGACCGCGGCGAGCGTCACCCAGGAGATCGTGACGCCGTCGTAGAGGAACCAGCTCCCCAACACGAACACCGCCAGGCCGGCCACCGTGTAGAACCTCGGTACGTTCGTCTGGATGTCGACCGCCAGCAGCGCGAACGCGAGCAGGATCAGCCCGATCGCCCACCACCGGGTCGGCAGGATGGCCAGGCCATAGCTGCCGAGTGCGGTGAAGCCGGCACCGATGACCCCGGCGATCCCGACGCCGGCGGTGAACAGCTCGAACACGAGCAGGCTGACGCCGAGGGCGAAGAACAGGTACGCCACCTCGGGACTGGCCGCCGTGTGGAACAGCTGGGAGGTGAGGCTGAGGCCGGAGATCCGAGCCTGCGTCAGCGGGATGGTCTCGAGGTTGCCGTCCTCGTCGGCGCAGCGCAGGACGTCGAAACCCTCGAGCTCGGTGGCGAACGAGCCGATCGGCACCGTGTTCTGCAGCGGCCCGACCGAGACGCCGGCGGCCACCGACTGCTCGGCCGACAGCAGCTCGGTCTCGATGTCGACGTCGGTGACCCCGGCGAAGGGGTCACCCCACTCGGCCGGCAGGCGCCGCTCGCCGAGGCGGCCGATGCTCGAGTTCGGCGTCACGCCGACGAGGTCGACGACGGCGGCCAGCTCGGCCGTGCCACCCTCGGCCGTCGACCCGGGTTGACCGACCCAGAGCGCGGTCTGGAGTGGCGACTCCCGAAGGCGGGTGGCCAGCTCCCGGTAGTCGGCGTCGCTGATGGCCGAGCCCCGGCTGTTCACCCACAGCACGACGGCCAGGGCGTCCGGGTCGGCCTCGGCCTCGTCGAGCTGGTCGAGCACGAAGCCGGCGACCACCGGGTCGAGCAGGCCGGCGACCTTGAGGATGCGGATCTCGTTGTCGGCGGCGGCGATCGCGTCGAGGTCGGTCGGGCAGGCCTCCAGCTCACCGTCGCCCGAGGTCTGGGCCGAAGCCGGCGTGGCCGGGGCCACGGCCCCGATGAGGACGGCCACCGGGGCAGCCAGCACCAGCAGCATGGCGGTTAGCCTTCGCAGTGGTGTCCGTTGCATGGTTTGCCGCCTCCAATGTCCTCGTGGTCGCCGGCAAGGGCGGTGTCGGCAAGACCACCGTAGGGGCCTCACTGGCCATCGCGGCGGGTCGAGCGGGAGCCGAGGTGCTGATGGTCGAGCTGGAGGGGCAGAGCCGTCTGGCCCCCCTGTTCGGACGCCGCGAGCTGAGCTACGACGACCTCGACCTCCCGGCCCCCGGACTCGGCGTGACCGGTCGGATACGGGGCCGCCGCATCCGGCCGGACGATGCGCTGGCCGACTACCTCGACCGGGGCGGGCTCGGTCCGCTCACCCGCACGCTGACCAGGACCGGGGCCATCGAGGTGGTGGCGACGGCCGCCCCCGGCATCCGTGACCTGCTGGCCCTCGGCAAGATCCGACAACTCGAGCAGGGTCGGGAGGCCGACCTGGTGATCGTGGACGCCCCCGCCGCCGGTCATGCCCTCACCTTCCTGACCGCGGCAGCGGGACTGGCCAGCTCGGCCCAGTCGGGACCGGTCCGCGAGCAGGCCGACCTGGTGCTCGAGATGTTCGCCGACGACCGCCGCTGCCAGGTCGCCCTGGTGACGCTCCCCGAGGAGACGCCGGTGTCGGAGACGATCGAGACCGCATTCGCCCTGGAGGACGACGTCGGTCTGAAGCTGGCCCCGGTCGTCGCCAACGGGGTGTGGCCCGAGATCGACGGGCTCGAGGCGGCCCTCGACGGGCTCCCGAAGCGGCCCAGGGCCACCAACCGGGCCCGGGTCGAGACCGCCAGGGCCGCCGCCCGGCACCGGCTGGCCCGGGTGGCCGCCCAGCGATCCGAGCTGGCCCGGCTCGGTGAGCAGCTCCCGCTGGCCCAGGTCGAGCTGCCCTACCTGTTCACCACGGCCATCGGGCTCGACGAGCTGTCGGTGCTGGCCGACGCCGCCGCCGGCGGCGACGGCGGCACCGGGAGCGGCCGGCGGTGAGCCGGGTCGTGGTGTGCCTCGGCTCGGGCGGGGTCGGCAAGACCACCACGTCGGCCGCGCTGGCGCTGGCCCTGGCCGACCGGGGCGAGCGGGTGATGGTCCTCACCATCGACCCGGCGAGGCGCCTGGCCGACGCCCTCGGGTTGAGCGGCCAGCTCTCCAACGAGCCGACGCTGGTGTCCGACCTCGGGGACGGCGCCGAGGGAGCGGGCGAGGGAGCCGGTGAGGTGTGGGCGGCGATGCTCGACCCGGCGCTGACGTTCCGCCGGGTCATCGAGTCCGAGGCCTCGAGCCCCGAGCAGGCGGAGCGCATCCTCCGCAACCGCCTCTTCCTGAACCTGACCACCACCCTGTCGGGGACCAACGAGTACATGGCGGCCGAGCGCCTCCACCAGCTCGACCGGGACCCCCGCTTCGACCGGATCATCGTCGACACCCCACCGTCCCGGCACGTGCTCGACTTCCTCGACAGCCCGGGCCGGCTCAGTCGCTTCGTCGACCACCGGCTCTACCGCTCGGTGCTCGCCCCCCGGATCGGCGTGCTTCGACCGATGACGGCCGCATCGAGGGCGGCGATGCGGTTGCTGGCCCGACTGGTCGGGTCGTCGCTGGTCGAGGACGTCGTCACCTTCTTCGCCGACTTCGAGGGCATGGACGCCGGCTTCCAGCGTCGGGCCCGAGACATCGACGCCCTCCTGGCCGGCCCGGGCACGACCTACCTGCTGATCACCGCCCCGCGGGCCGACCGGCTCGACGAGGCGGCCTGGATCCTCGACAACCTCGAGCGCCGCGACTTACGGGCCGACGGGCTGGTGGTCAATCGGGTGCTGCCGTTCGCCTCGACCGACGGGCCGGACGACGACGAGCTCGACGGGCTGGCCCGGCCGCTGGCCGTCAACCTGCGCCAGCTCCGGACGATGGCCGATCAGGAGCAGGCCCTCGTCGGACCGTTGGTCGACCGGGTTCGCGGCGACCGGTCCGGCGCCGTGCCGATGGTCCAGCTTCCCGAGCAGCTCGTGCCGGTCAACGACCTCGACGGGCTGCGCGAGCTGGCCCGTTCACTCGACCCGTTGGCGTCGCCGCTGGCCGAGGCCAGGGCGGGTGGCTAGGCCGAGTCGCTCCAGGATCCCGGCCGCCGACCGCTAGGCCGGAGGCTCGCCGCCCTGCCCGTCGCGCAGGGCCTCCTCGGCCTCCTCGACCGACTCGGTGACCGGGACGATCCGGTCGAAGCCGGTGGTGTGGAGGAGCCGGGTGAGAGCCGGACGGGTGCAGGCCACGGCGACGGCGCCGTCGGCCTCGCGGGCCCGGCGAATGCCGCCGATGAGGGCGCCGAGGCCGGCCGAATCCATGAACGGGACCTCGGAGAGATCGATCAGGAGGTGGCTGTGACCCGCCAGCTTGGAGAGCGATTCCCGGAAGGCGCCGACGGTGTAGGCGTCGAGCTCGCCCGAGGGCCGACAGAGCGTGTAGGACTCGGTCTCTTCAACGTGGATTTCGAGCATCGGGATGGGAACTCCCCTCTTGTCGACGCGGAGTCGACGTCTCCGATCGTAGCGCCGGGCTGACCCAACCGAGCTTTCACCCCGGGGCAACGCCGTGACTTTGTAGTATTCAGGGCGTGACCGTCGTCCTTCTCGCCACCGACTCGGATTCCGTCTTCGCCGAGGTGGATGCCACCTTAGCCAGCGACGACGTCGACGTGCTTCGCGTCCGCCGTGGCGCCGACGTCCTCCCGGTGATCCTCGAGCGCGATCCCGATCTCGTGATCCTCGATCTCCAGATCGGATCGATGGGCGGGATCGCCACCTGCCTGGCGATCAAGCAGGAGGAGGGGGCGATGCGACTCGAGTCGCGCCCGGTCGCGCTGCTGCTCGACCGTCACGCCGACGTGTGGATCGCCCGCGAGGCCCGGTCGGACGGCTGGCTGCTGAAGCCGCTCGACTCGCTTCGGCTGCGGCGGCTGTCGAAGGCCCTGCTCGGCGGCGGCTCGTACTTCGAGGGCGAGCCCGAGCCAGACGTCGACCCGACCGGCGAACCGGCGTCCACCTGAGCGAAGATTCTCGTGCCCGGCCGGCGACCGGTTCGGGTAGGATCGAAGACCGGATCGGCACGGTGTGCCGGTTCACCACAACGGGTTGTGGCGCAGGTTGGTAGCGCGCCTCGTTCGGGACGAGGAGGTCGGGAGTTCAAATCTCCCCAACCCGACGTGTGAACTGCGGAGCGGTTCACCTGGAGCTTTCGACTGACGCCGAGGGTCCCCGGGCGTGGCGCCCGGCCACTCCACGGTCGCCCGGCCTCCCCGACGACGAATCGACGTTCGACCGGGCGCCCCGGGGCGGCGGGCTTCGTCGTCTCGGGCGGTGGTCGTCGGCCGGGACTCAGCCCGACCCGATGAGGGCATCGATGGCGTCGACCAGCGACGTGCCGGCCCTGGTCGTCGACCACGCATCCACCTGGGCCGGCGTCGGCCGGTCCCAGCCGAGCGCCTTGTGCACGACCATCAACTCGTTGCCCGACTGGGCCACCTGGCGCAGCTCGGCGCTCTCGGTGAAGTAGACGACGATCGTCCCCCTGGTGACCTGGCCGCCGTTCAACAGGCCGAGCCAGTAGGCCTTGCCCCCGGCGTCGGACGGCCGCCCGAGCACCTGCACGTACAGCCGGTCGAGGAACTCACCGAAGTCCGTCCCGCCGTAGCGGTTCTGGAACTCCTGCGACTCGGCGAACCACTCGGCGATGTCCTCGAGCCGGTGCCCGTCTCCCCGGGTGCCGAGCCAGTGCTCGAGCCCGTCGTCGTCCGGATCTCGTTGGAAGAAGGCGAGGTAGAGCCGGTCGATCATCGCCGCGGACGGGTTGCCCTCGATGATCTCGGCCAGGGCCCCGGCCAGACCGCCATCGGCGACGGCGGCGGCAACGATCTGGCGCTCCTCCCAGCTGGCCGAGCGACCCTCGAGCCGGCGGATGATCTCGTTGGCCGCCACCTCGGCGTTGGCGAACGGGCCGACCTGCTCGACCTCGACGCCCGCCCCGTCGACGGCGGCATCGACGTACGGGGTCGGATTGATCGGCACGACGCCACCGGTGCCGTCGGGCTGGTAGATCTCGAAGTGCAGGTGGGGGGCGGTCCACTCGGCGTTGCCGCTGTCGCCCAGGTACCCGATGAGCTCGCCGGCGGCGAAGCGGATGCCCCGCTCGAGGTCACCGTCGCCGTCCATCGTCTCGCACAGCTTCGGTGCCAGGGCCTGCCGGCAGCTGGCGTTGCCGTCATCGGTACCGGGGGTGTCGTTGTTGATGTGGATGTACTGGTACTCCCAGCCCGCGTCGTCGCGCAGGCGGACGATCGTGCCCCGGCCGTTGTTGAAGCGGCCCCACGTGACCTCGCTGTCGGCCGCAGCCACCAGCGGGATCATCTTCGGGCCCATCATGTCGACACCGATGTGGGTGCGGCCGCCGCTGCGTGGGGCGCCCCAGGTGTCGGTCCAGTACACGTCGTCGAGGTATGCGGGGTCGATCGGCAGCGTGATCGAGTGCGTCCTGGCCGAGGCGGTCGAGGGGACCAGCAGGGCGACGAGGGCCAGGGCCACGGTGGCAACCACGGCGGCGGCGACCACCTCGTACCCGCTGGAGGAGCGGATCGTTCGGAGCAGGGAGAACGAGGGCATGACGGTGCCGATCGGACCAGCCGGCCGTGATCTTGACGAGATATCTACATTCTCGATGACTCGACGGCGGCGATCGGGTGGCGGCGGGCTCCCGATCAGCACCGTCGATGGTAACCATCGGCACGTTCCGTCGGGGGTATTGAGTGGATTTTGCCCACGGGCGGCCGATCGGAGCCCGTGGTGCGCTCGACCCGATGCCACACACCGGGCTCCCGGTTCCTACGCTTGGGGTCGTGATCGTCGACGAAGCCATCGCCGCCGTCAGGGAGCTGGGTGGCGGCTACCTGCGCCGGGCCATCGCCGGTGACCAGGCCCTGGAGCCGGACGAGCTGGTCAGCGTCGACGATCCCGGGCTCTTCGGCCCGGCCAGCGTCGCCTGGCGGGTCCACGGCGACTCGGCGATGCTCATCGGCGGCCTCCGGGCCCTGCTGCTCCAGACCCTGCATCCGCTGGCCATGGCCGGGGTGGCCGACCACTCCGACTACCGGAACGACCCCTGGGGCCGGCTCCATCGGACCGGCCGGTTCGTCGGCGGCACCACGTTCGGCAGCACCGAGACCGTCGATCGGCTGGTGGCCCAGGTCAGGGCGATCCACGACCGGGTCAACGGGCACGCCCCCGATGGCCGCCCCTACTCGGCCAACGACCCCCACCTGCTGCTGTGGGTCCACGTCACCGAGGTCGACAGCTTCCTGCGGGCCTACCTCCGCTACGGCGAGGGCCGGCTGACCGACGCCGAGTGCGACCGGTACGTCGCCGAGATGGCCGTCCTGGCCCGCCGCCTCGGCGCCGAGGAGGTGCCCGAGACCCGGGCCGAGCTCGATGCGTGCATCGCGTCGTTCCGCAGCGAGTGCTCGTACGACCGCCAGGCCAGGGAGGCCATCCGGTTCCTCCTGTTGCCGCCGGTGCCGTTGGCGCTGCGCGGCGCCTACGGCATCATCACCGCCGGGGCCGTCGGGCTGTTGCCCGGCTGGGCCCGGTCGATGATGTGGCTACCGATGCCGCCTGGCGTCGACCCGCTGGCCATCCGCCCGGCCGCCACCGTGCTGACCAGGGCCATCGGCTGGCTCATGACCGCCAGCCGGGGCCACGACCTCGACGATCGCCTGCTCAGCACCCACCCGATCAACGGCGCCGCGGCGGACCGCTGACCGCTCGCGGCCCCGGCGGCCACCCGCTCCTCTGGCGGTCGCCAGTACCGTGCCGGCCATGGAGTTGGCTGCGTTCCAGGCGTTGATGGAGGAGCTCTACGGGGCCGAGGACCGGGCCAGGGGGCGTCCGGCCACGGTGGCCTGGCTGTGTGAGGAGGTCGGGGAGCTGGCCCAGGCGGTGCGCAAGGGCACGCCGGACCAGCAGCTGCACGAGCTCGGCGACGTGCTGGCCTGGCTGGCGTCGCTGGCCAACCAGCTCGACCTGTCGCTCGAGGACGCCGCCCGCCGCTACGTCGTCGACCCGCCCTGAGGCCGGCTCAGCCGGCCGCGACGACCTCGGCGATCTCGATGGCGTTGAGCGCCGCTCCCTTGCGCAGGTTGTCGCCGACCACGAACAGGGCGAGCCCGTTCGACACGGTCTCGTCGGCCCGGATGCGTCCGACCAGCGTCGGGTCGATGCCGGCCGCCTTGAGCGGGGTCGGCACGTCGTCGAGCACCACGTCCGGCGTGGCCGCCAGCAGCTCGGTGGCCCGCTCGGGGCTGATCGGGTTGGCGAAACGGGCGTTGATGGCCAGCGAGTGCCCGGTGTAGACGGGAACCCGCACACAGGTGCCCGACACCGCCAGCTCGGGGATGGCGAGTATCTTGCGGCTCTCGAACCGGAGCTTCTGCTCCTCGCTGGTCTCGCCCAGCCCGTCGTCGACCAGCGAACCGGCAAACGGCAGGGCGTTGTAGGCGATCGGCTCGACGTAGGTCTTCGGCTGGCCCAGCTCGACCGACATGCCGCTGTGGGTCAGCGACGAGGCGTCCTCACCCTTGGCCACCTGCTCGGTCAGCTCGTCGACCCCGGCCCCGCCGGAGCCGGACACCGCCTGGTACGAGCTGACGACCATCGCCTCGAGCCCGGCCTCGGCGTGCAACGGACGCAGCACCGGCATCGCCACCATCGTGGTGCAGTTCGGGTTGGCGATGATGTTCTTCGGGCGGTTGGCGGCCTCGGCATCGTTCACGCCGGCCACCACCAGGGGCACGTCGGGGTCCATCCGCCAGGCCGACGAGTTGTCGATCACGACCGGGCCCTGGCCGGCCACCCTCGGCGCCAGCTCCTTCGAGGTGCCGCCGCCGGCCGAGAACAACACCACGTCGAGCCCGGTGTAGTCGGCGGTGGCCGCGTCCTCGACGGTGTGCTCGGCCCCGTTCCAGCGGATCTTGCGTCCGGCCGATCGGGCCGAGGCGAACAGCCGGAGGTTCTCGACCGGGAACTGCCGCTCCCGGAGGATCTCCAGCATCTTGCCGCCGACCTGCCCGGTCGCTCCGACGATGCCGACGTTCAGTCCTGCCATGGCTGTGTGCTCCCGTCTTCAGCCGTCGAGCCCGAAGGCCGTGTGGAGGTGCTGGACCGCTTCCTCGGTCCGCTCGCTCTCGACCACGCAGCTGATGCGGATGGCCGAGGTGGAGATCATCTCGATGTTGATGCCGTTGCTGGCCAGCGTCTCGAACATCGTGGCCGCGACGCCGGGGTTGGACTTCATCCCGGCCCCCACAACGGAGACCTTGCCGATCGTCTCGTCGGTCCGGATGTCGCTGGCGCCGAGCGAGGTCAGCACGCCGCCCTCCAGCACCTCGACGGCGGCGGCCAGGTGCTCGGTCGGCACGGTGAACGAGATGTCGGTCTGCCCCTGCTCCGACACGTTCTGCACGATCATGTCGACGTTGACGCCACGGTCGGCCAGGGACCGGAAGAGGGTGGCCGACACGCCGGGCTTGTCGGGCACGTCGGTGACGGTGATCTTCGACTCCGACTGGTCGTGGGTGACGGCGCGGATGATGGGGCGTTCCATCTCGGACTCCTCCGGTTCCTCGATCACCAGGGTGCCCGGCTCCCAGGTGAAGGCTGATCGCACGTGCAGGGGGACCCGGTGGTTGTGGGCCACCTCGACCGACCGCATCACCGGCTTCGGGCAGCCGGTCGCCGTCATCTCCAGCATCTCGTCGAAGCTGATCGAGGCCATCTTGGTCGCCGACGGAACGACGCGGGGGTCGGCGGTGAACACGCCGCTGACGTCGGTGTAGAGCTCACACAGCTCGGCCCCCAGGGCGTGGGCCAGCGCGACGGCGGTGGTGTCGCTCCCGCCGCGGCCGAGGAACGTGACGTCGTTCTCGGTCGAGACGCCCTGCGACCCGGCCACCACCGGCACGACCCCGGCCTCGAGCGTCTCGGAGACCCGGAACGGGGTGATCTCCAGGATCTTGGCGTTGCGGTGGTTGGTGTCGGTCTTGAAACCCGCCTGGCTGCCGGTGAACGAGCGGGCCGGCACCCCCATCTCCTCGAGGGCCATGCACACGAGGGCCACGGCCTTGCGCTCGCCGGCCGTGATCAGCATGTCCATCTCGCGGCCGGACGGGTTGTCCGAGATCCGGGCCGCCATGTGGAGCAGCTCGTCGGTCTCCTTGCCCATGGCCGACACGACGAGGGCGACGTCGTCACCCCGGCGGCGGCAGCGGGCCACGTGGTCGGCGACGGTCCGCATCCGCTCGGGATCGGCGACCGACGTTCCACCGAACTTCTGGACGACGAGGGGCACCCGTTCAAGCTACCGCCGGCCGCTCGCGCACTCCGACCCATTTTGTGTCACCGGCCGGACGCAACCGACCGCGACCCGAGCTCCACGACGGAGACCCGAACGGTTGGCCGGGACGTTACCTTGGTGCGACGTGGCTACCGAGAAGCGGGCCCGCCAGCGGGCCAACCGTCAGCAGAAGATCGAGCAGATCGAGAAGGACGAGCGGCGCGACCGGATGCGCCAGTACGGCTACATCGGCACGATCGTCGGCGTCGTGCTGGTGGCCGCCATCGCGCTGTTCGTGATCGCCGGGGGCGACGACGACGAGACCGCCGACGCCGGCTCGGACGACACGACCGAGTCGACCGACGACGCCGGCTCGACCGACGATGCGGGCGCAGGTGACGACGCTGCCACCGACTCGGCCGACGACACCGCCGAGGCCGAGGAGGTGCCGGCGGCCGAGCCGCTCCCCTGCCCGGCGGCCGACGGCAGCTCCGAGCGGACGGTCGAGTTCCCGGCCCCACCCCCCGACTGCCTGACCGAGGGCGCCACCTACACCGCCGTGTTCGACACCACCGCCGGGGAGATCGTGGCCGAGCTCGACCCGACGCAGGCCCCGCTGACCGTCAACAACTTCGTGTACCTCGCCCGCTACCACTACTACGAGGGCTCCACGTTCCACCGGGTCATCCAGGACTTCGTGATCCAGGGCGGCGACCCGACCGGCGATCCGCCTGGTACCGGCGGCCCCGGCTACACGATCGACGAGGAGATCCCCGAGCCGGGCGAGTACCAGCTCGGCTCGCTGGTGATGGCCAAGCGCACCCCGCCGAGCACCACCGGCGCCCAGTTCTTCATCGTGACCGGACCGGACGGCGAGGCGCTGCCGAACCAGTACTCGCTGTTCGGCCAGGTGACCGAGGGCCTCGACGTCGCCACGGCCATCCAGGGAGTCGAGACGGCAGCCGGCGATCAGCCGGTCGAGGACGTGATCATCAACTCGATCGAGATCATCGAGGGCTAGCGCCACCGTCCGGGCGGCCAAGGGTGGCGACCGGTTCGGCTCGCCCCATCGCGTAGCTGCGGACACGGGCCAGGCCGGTGCCGAAGCGCACGAGGTCGGTGACGACCAGGCCGACGACCCGGAGCTCGACCGGCAGGTCGCGCTCGAAGTCGTGCCCGGCCGCCCGACGCCAGAGCGGGCGACCAGCGCGATGGGCGACCCGCCGCCAGCCGAGCTCGGAGGTGGGCTCCAGGAAGAACAGCGGCCGCTCGGCCGACAGGGTGGCGGCCAGGCGACCCAGGTCGGCCCGGCCGGTCCGCCACAGCACCATGTCGGCCAGGACGGCGCCGGCCGCCCCGACCGCAGGCGTCCCGTCGACCGCCTCGGCCCCGGTGCCGCCGGCGAGGTGCAGGATCGGAGCGGCACCGACCTCGCCGATGGCGAGCGAGCGGAGTCGGGCCCTGGCCGCGCCGAGGTCGGCCGGCGGGTTCAACACGTCGAACCCGGTCCGGGTTCCGGAGGGCGGCTCTGGCTGGTCCATCGATGTCGGAGCCTACGGTCCGGCGCCAGGCCGCGACACGGCGGACCGGAACCGACGAGCGCCATGCGATAGCCTCGCGTGCAGTGGAATCCAGGAGGCAACCGGGACCACCACCGCCGGACGCCGGGGTCGACCCGGTCGCCGAGCCACCCGGACCCCGGCGCGGTCCCGGCTCGCCCGTCGTCGCCCCCGAGCCGAGTCGGTGGCAGTTCCCGTCCCTCGACGAGCTGCCGGACGGCGACGACCTGATCGCCATCGGCGCCGACCTCGAACCCGGCACCCTGCTGGCGGCCTACGCCAGCGGCTGCTTCCCGATGCCGGTCGACCGGCGAACGATCGGCTGGTTCAGCCCCGACCCCCGAGGGATCCTGTGGCCGGGCCGGCTTCGGGTCAGTCGCTCGCTCCGGCGGTCGATCCGGCGGTTCGAGGTCACCGTCGATCAGGCCTTCGACGAGGTGATCGCCGGCTGCGCCGACCCGTCGAGGCCGATGGGCTGGATCGACCGTCGGATCATGCGGGCCTACCGGCGGCTGCACCACATGGGGTGGGTCCACTCGGTCGAGGTGTGGGACGACGACGGCCTGGCCGGCGGGCTGTACGGGCTGTCGATCGGGCGGCTGTTCGCCGGCGAGTCGATGTTCCACCGCCGGACCGACGCCTCCAAGGTGGCGCTGATCCACCTGGTCGACCTCGTGGGGACCGAGTCGCCGGCGCTCATCGACGTGCAGTGGCTCACGCCTCACCTGGCCAGCCTCGGCGCCGAGGAGTGCAGCCGGGCCGACTACCACCGGCTCGTCGGCGACGCCCTCGGCGGCGGCCTCCGACCCCACCTGGCCGGCTGGGATCCCTCGCCCAACGATCGGCCGGCCGAGCGAACCTAGACTGGCGATGTGCCGCCGCACCGAGGGAGGGCTTCAGACCCCCGGCCGGCGGCCGATGGAGTAGGTACGGTTCCGGTCCCGCCGCGTCGGGGCGGTGCCGTCGGACGGCAGACGATCACAGGGGACGACGCCACGGTGAAGCCAACGGCAACAGGAACCGCAGCCCGCGCTGCGTTGCCGGCCATCGGCGCCGGGATGCTCGGCCTGATCGTCGGCGTCGCCGCCTTCGCGTTCGCCGCACCGTGGCTCGGCATCGGGGCCGGGATCCTGGCCCTGGCCGGCGCAGCCGCCGCCTCGGGGCTGGCCAGGCGGCTCGACGAGCAGGGCGCCCTGCAGCGCCTCGTCGAGGACGAGCTGCGGACCGTCCGGGACGAGGCCAGGGCGACCGAGGAACGGCTCCGGGGTGAGGTCGATGCCCTCAAGACCGACGCCTTCGACGTGCCGGACCGCCTCGACGGCCTCGACGGCGTCGAGGGGTTCGACGGCGCGGCCGGCGATGCCGCCGACGACGTCGCCGCCGGCATCGAGCTGCTGGTCGACCCCGGCACCGGGCTGTTCAGCGAGCAGTTCTTCGCCGTCACCCTCGATACTCGCATCGCCGCCGCCCGCCGCCACCTCCGCCCGGTGGCGCTGGTGCTGATGGACGTGGTGGCCGGCCTGCCCCAGTCCGACACCCCGGAGGCTGCGGCCCCGACCGTCGTCGCCCATGCCGTGCGGACCACGCTTCGCGAGGCCGACCTGGCCTCCCGGCTCCGCACCGGCAACGTGGCGCTCCTGCTGGAGGACACCCCCGAGAACGGCGCCATCTGGACCGTCGAGCGGATCCGGCGAACGCTGGCGGCCGAGCACCCCGAGCTGACGCTGTGGGCGGGCGTGGCCTGCTATCCGGCCCACGCCTTCAGCGCCGGCGAGCTGCTGACCGCCGCCCATCGAGCGCTCATGTCGGCCCGCGAGTGGCGCCAGGACCGGATCGAGGTCGCAGCCGCCGCCATCGACTAGGCGCCGTTCGGGGCCGCCCGGTGGTGCCGCCCGATAGCGGTCAACCGGACGGCCGCAATCGCTAGCATGACCGCCGTCTTCGACGTCGGAGCCCCACCATGTCCTTCCCCGCCAGACCGCTCGCCGTCCGGCCCGTCCGGTAGCGGCGGTCCCAACCGAGAACGCGATGCGGATGCTGGCCCACGGGTTCGGTGAGCCGGGGAATCTGCCCCTCCCGACGTTCCTGTTCGTCTGGGGCATCGTGCTGGCACTCGTCGTGGCGTTCATCACCCTCGGCGTCCGCTGGCCCGAGCCCCGCCTGGCCAGGGCGTCGCTCGGGCGGCCGCTGGTCCCCTACCGGGCGGTCGCCGTGGCCCACCTGGTCGGACGGGTGGCGGCCTTCGCCGTCTACCTGGCCTGCCTGTACGCCGCCTTCTTCGGGTTCGACGCCGCCGACCGCAACCTGTTGCCGGTCACGCTCTACGTCACCTTCTGGGTCGGTGGGCAGCTGATCGGTGGGCTGATCGGCGACGTCTGGGGCGCCATCAACCCGTTCGCCACGCTGGCCCGGCTGGCCGAGGGCGTCGCTCGGCTCGTCGGGGTGACCCCGGGCGGCGGACCGACGACCTGGGGCCACTGGCCGGCCTGCGTCGGGCTCCTCGTCTTCCTGTTCTACGAGCTGTCGCACCCGACCGGGGCACTGCCCCGGACGCTGGCGTGGCCCATGGCGATCCATGCCGGGCTGATCGTCGTCGGCGGGTTCCTGTGGGGGAGCCGGTGGGTGGTCGACCACGAGCCCTTCACCGTGTTCCTGGCCAAGGTCGGGGCGATGGCGCCGCTGTTCGACCGGCGGCCGGCCGCCGGCGCCGATGGCGACGACCGGTCGTGGTTCCGCTACGAGGGGGTGACGACCTCCGGGACCGGTGGCGCCGAGCGCAGCCTCGGTTTGCGGCCACCGACGTCGGGGTTGGCGCAGCTCGAGGTGAAGCCGGGGACGGTGATGCTGCTCCTCGTCGCCATCGGGGGCACGGCGTTCGACGGCTTCAGCGAGGGCGACCTCGGGGCGGACGTCTTCGACGGTCTCTCCGGCTGGGAGCTGGCCGTCGCCGAGCTGGGGGCCATGATCGTGTCGATCGCCGCCGTCGTGACCCTGTACCTGCTCGCCGTTTGGTGGATCGACCGGGTCACCGACATGCCGTTCGAGGAGGCATGGCGAGAGTTCGGCCCGTCGCTGGTCCCGGTCGCCTTCGGCTACGCCGCAGCCCACTACTTCCGGCTGTTCTCCGACGAGAGCCAGTCGTTCGTGTTCCGGTTGTCCGACCCGTTCGGTCGAGGCTGGGACCTGTTCGGCGGCTCCGACGGGCTGATCTGGCGGATCGACCCCGACATCGTGGCCTGGACGCAGGTGGTGTCGATCCTGGTCGGCCACCTCGGCGGCGTCGTCGTTGCCCACGACCGGGCGGTCGACCGGTTCCCGCCCGGGCGGGCGACGCAGAGCCAGTTCGCCATACTGCTGGTGATGGCCGCCTACAGCGCGCTCGGCCTCTGGCTGCTGCTCAACGTCTGAGGCCCGCCGCGCCGCGTCGTCCGGCCGCTACGGCGTGGCCGGGAACGGCGGCGCCTCCCCCTCCGGCAGCGCAACGGCGAAGGTGTTGAGGGTCATCGACACCAGCGTGTAGAAGCCGCACGTGTTGACGAGGTCGGCCACCCCCGACTCGCCGAAGCGGGCCCTGGCCGCGGCGTACAGCTCGTCATCGACCTCCTCACGGTCGAGCAGGCGACGGCAGAAGCGCCAGCAGGTCTCGTCGCCCCCGTCGTCGTCCGAGTCGGCGAACGTCGGCCGACCGCCGACGTGAAGGGCCCGGATAACCTCCTCGGGCAGGCCGGCCTCGCGGGCCATCGGCTCGTGGGCGAACCACTCGAACTGGGCCTGCCACAGCTGGCCGGTCATCAGGATCGCCAGCTCGACGTAGCGGCGGTCGATGGACGGTCGGAAGCGGATGGCGCCCCCGAGCTGCCAGATGCGGCGCCCGATCGACGGGTTGAGCGACCAGGCGTCGAACGGGCCGCCGATCCGTCCCGGCTCGGCCGGCTCCCGACCCTCGAGCATCTGGTCGTACAGCGCCTTGCGCTTGTCGGGCAGGTCGTCCGGCGGGATCACATCGAGTCGGCTCATGCCGCCATCGTCGTCCCGTTGCGCCAGCAGCGGCAAGCTGCGGTTTACTGGAGTCATGCTGATCGTTCTCTCCCCGGCCAAGTCGCTCGACTACGAGTCGCCCCTCGCCACCGACAAGCGGTCGGAGCCGACGATGCTCGATCAGGCCAGCGAGCTCGTCGAGATCATGGCCACCAAGTCGCCACGCCAGCTGTCGAACCTCATGGGCATCTCGGCCGACCTGGCCGAGCTGAACGCCGAGCGCTTCCAGGACTGGGAGCTGCCGTTCACCCCCGAGAACGCCCGCCAGGCGATCCTCGCCTTCAACGGCGACGTGTACCAGGGGCTCGACGCCGCGGCATCGTTCAACCAGCGCGACTTCACCAACGCCCAGAAGGTGCTGCGCATCCTGTCCGGCCTGTACGGCGTCCTCCGCCCGCTCGACCTGATGATGCCGTACCGGCTCGAGATGGGGACCAAGCTCAAGACCAAGCGGGGCAAGACCCTGTACGACTTCTGGGGCACCCGGGTCGCCGACGAGCTGAACAAGGCGATGGTCGAATCGCCCGGCGAGGACGTGCTGATCAACCTGGCCTCGAACGAGTACGTGAAGTCGGTCGACCGCAACGCCCTCGAGGCCCCGATGATCGCGCCGGTGTTCCTCGACGCCAAGGGCTCGGGCGACTACAGGACGATCGCGTTCTTCGCCAAGCGGGCCCGCGGCTCGATGGCCGGCTGGATCGTGAAGAACCGGGTGAAGACGGCGGCGGAGCTCGAGGACTTCGACGGCCTCGGCTACGCCTACTCGCCCGCCCACTCGAGCGAGGATCGACCGGCGTTCGTCCGGCGCAACCCGGCGGGGTAGGCCGAGCCCCCGGGTCCGGCTGCGGGACCTAGGGCCCTGGCCGGTCGAACGGCCGGCGCCCACCATGGTCAGGGCACCCTCGAACCGGCGGTGCTGATGGAAGGACGACGGCCGTGGCCGACGTTGGAACCCCCTGCCCACATCGGGCACGCTGGAGACGATGCACCATCCTGCGACCGGCGCCGACCGGGAGCCAGACCGCCAACCCGACGCCCGCGACCTCTGGCAGGCCGTGCTCCGCACCGCGGTCGATCCGATCATCATCATCGATCAGGACGGCGTGATGGCGCACGTGAACGAGGCCACCGAGCAGCTGTTCGGCTACGAGGCCGACGAGCTCATCGGTCGGAACGTCAGCTCGCTGATGCCGGAGCCGCACCGCAGCGCCCACGACGGCTACCTGCAGAGCTACCTGGTCACCGGTGAGGCCAGGATCATCGGCATCGGACGGGAGGTCGAGGCGCTCCGGGCCGACGGCTCCACCGTCCCGGTCGCCCTGGCCGTCAGCGAGATCAAGCTCGACGGTCGCAGCTGGTTCACCGGCATCCTCCACGACCTGACCAAGCGACACCTCGTCGAGGCCGAGCTGCGGGAGGCCAAGCACGGGCTGGAGGAGCGGGTACGCGAGCGAACGGCCCAGCTGGAGACGTCGATGGTCGAGCTGTCGCGCTCCAACCGCGACCTCGAGCAGTTCGCCTACATCGCCTCGCACGACCTGCAGGCCCCGCTCCGCAACGTGCGCCAGGGCCTGGAACTGCTCGACGACCACCTCGGCGAGACCCTCGGCCAGCACTTCGACGACGAGGCCAACGAGCTCCGGGATCTGACCGTCGCAGCGGTCGTCCGCATGGAGGAGATGATCGACGGCCTGCTGTCGTACTCCCGGCTCGAGCGGGGTGGTGAGCCGACCCAGAACCTGGTCGACCTCCGGCTGCTGGCTGAGGAGGTCATCGACCAGATGCGGCCCGAGCTGATCCGGGTCGGTGCGATCGTCGAGGTCGAGAAGCTCCCGACGGTCAGCGGCGACGAGATCCAGCTCCGCCAGCTGCTCCAGAACCTGCTGGAGAACGCGTGCAAGTACCGCGACCCCGAGCGGTCCCTTCGCCTGTCGCTCGACGCCACCGAGGGCGACGAGGGCATGTGGCAGATCTCGGTCGGCGACAACGGCATCGGCATCGAGGCCGAGCAGCGCAACCGGGTGTTCGACCTGTTCAGGCGAGCCCATCCCGGCTACGAGGGTGTCGGGCTCGGCCTGGCGATCTGCCAGCGGATCGTCGAGCGCCACGGCGGCGACATCTGGATCGAGTCGGGGCCGAACGGCGGCAGCGTCTTCAACTTCACGGTGCCGGGGCCGACCCGGGTCCCGTCGGGAACGGAGACCTGATGAGCGTCCTCGACCGCACCCGGCGGCGGCCCGGGGCCATCGATGGCCCGGTGAACGTGCTGCTCGTCGAGGACAACCCGCTCGATGCCAGGTCGACCCTCCGGGCCGCCCGCAAGCTGGAGCTGGCCGACCGTGTCGATGTCGTCTCCGACGGTCAGGCCGCGCTCGATCGCCTCCGCCAGGCCCGGGCAGACGGTGTGCCCGTCGGGCTGCTGCTGCTCGACCTCAACCTGCCGGGCAAGGACGGCCACGACGTGCTGCGCGAGCTCCGAGCCGATCCCGACCTCCAGACCACGCCGGTGGTGATCCTCACCAGCTCGGTCGAGCAGGCCGACGTCAACGGCGCCTACCAGCAGGGGGCCAACGCCTACGTCAACAAGCCGACGGGGCTCGACGGATGGCTCGAGGCGATGGCCACCATCCGGGAGTTCTGGCTCTCGCTGGCCATCCTGCCGAGGCGATGAGCGGCGCGGGCGCCGCGCTCCAGGTCCTCCTCGTCGAGGACAACGAGCTCGATGCCCGAACGATGACCAAGGCCCTGGTGGCCAATCGAGAGACCGCGTTCGAGGTCAGCCGCTCGGCCGACCTGGCCACCGCCATCGAGCACCTCGCCCGCTCGCACACCGACTGCGTGCTGCTCGACCTCAGCCTTCCCGATTCGGTCGGGCTGGTCTCGGTCGACGTGCTGTCCGAGCACGCCCCCGGCTGCCCCATCGTGGTGCTGACCGGGCTCGACGATCCGGAGACGGCGCTCGAGGCGGTCGAGCGGGGCGCCCAGGACTACCTGTCGAAGGGGCGGGTCGACGGCGAGACCCTGGCCCGATCGATCCGCTACGCCGTCGCCCGCCAGCGCGGCGAGGTGGCGCTCCGGGCGGCCAACGCCCAGCTCGACCTGCTCCGAGACCGGGAGCGGATCGCCCGCAACCTGCACGACACGGTCATCCAACAGCTTTTTGCCACCGGCCTCGGCCTCGAGTCGACCGCGGCGGCCATCGCCGACCCGGCCGCCAGGCGGCGGGTGCAGGCCTCGGTCGAGGCGATCGACGCCGCCATCCGCCAGCTGCGCGAGGCGATCTTCGGGCTGCACGCCATCCCCGAGGAGCTGGCCCTGGCCCAGGCGGTCACCGACCTGGCCCACGAGAAGGCCGATGCCCTCGGCTTCTACCCGATCGTCGAGCTCGGCTCGATCCCCGACGACGTGCCGGTCGCCACCCGTCACGAGGCCGTGCTGGTGGTCGGCGAGGCCCTGTCCAACGTGATCAAGCACGCCGAGGCCACCGCGACGCGGGTGGTCGTGGTGGCCGACGGGGCCGAGTTGGTCGTGACCGTGACCGACAACGGCAGGGGCGTCGCCCACCTCGACCTGTCGGCCATCGAGGACGAGTTCGACCCACCGAACGACCTCAGCGACGGTCACGGCATCCGCAACATGCACGCCAGGGCC
This sequence comes from Acidimicrobiales bacterium, assembly GCA_028285495.1. Lineage (GTDB taxonomy): Bacteria > Actinomycetota > Acidimicrobiia > Acidimicrobiales > SZUA-35 > JAHELU01. Next base: position 97,208 of record JANQPB010000024.1, on the reverse strand, counting down.
GTCAGCCTCGAGGGCTGGTTCCACATCGGGCCAGGACCCGGCGGTGGCACCCGCATCGAGTGGCGGGTCCCGCTCCCCTCGCCGCCGAGCTGAACGGCTCACCCTCGGTGGCACACCCGCTCGGGCCGCGGCCTACATCGACCGTCCCGTCGGGCCGGGCCAGTCCATGATCGCCAGCCGGCGCCGCCAGCCCTCGATCCGGGTCAGGTAGGACTCGACGGCCGCCCGATCGAGCGTCTGGCGAGGCGGCGGCGCCGGGGCGGGCCGCTCGGCGGCGGCGCCGGCGCCGACGACGAGGCGGCAGGCGTGGCGAACCGATTCGGCGATCGAGACCGCGGTGTCGACGACGTCGGCCTCGGACCAGGCCTCGAACTCGGCGGCGATGTGGTCGGCGACGGCGGGGGTGGCGTCGGAGGGATCGGCGAGCGAGGCCAACCGGCGGGCGATCCGTTCCTTGGCCAGGTCGAGCGGGGCTCGGCACTCGATCTCGGACAGGGTCGCCGCCGTCCGGGCGGCCACCTCCCTGGCGAGGACCCGGCGGTGGCCGACCGACCAGGTGGCGTCGAGCACGACGCTCTCCCCCCGCTCCAGCAGGAGCTCGGCCTCCCGCACGAGCTCGCGGTAGACCCGCTCGCTGAACTCGGGCCGGTAGAGGCCCTGCCCCGGCGGGGCCGGGGCGTGGTCGTCGGTCGACAGCCCGGCGAGGTTCTTGCGGACCTCGTCGGCCCGGAGCCAGACGGCGCCGAGGGCATCGGCCACGCCGGCCGCCACCGTGCTCTTGCCGACGCCGGCTCCGCCGCCGATGAGGATCAGCCGGGGCTGGCCGATCAGCAGGTGCTGGCGGGCCAGATCGAGGTGCTCGACGACCTCGGCGGCCGCTGCCGGTGAGCCCTGGGCGTGGCGGAGGGCGGCGATCTTGGCCCGCACGGCCGCCCGGTAGGCCACGTAGTGGTGGGCCAGCGTGGACGGGTGGCGCTCGGCCGCGAACTCGTCGTAGTGGCGGACGAGGGCGAGCGCCGTCGACGGCCCGGCCAGCCGGTGCAGGTCCATGGCCAGGAAGGCGACGTCGAGCAGGACGTCGGTGATCCGCAGGTCGTCGCGGAAGGCCAGGCAGTCGATGAGGCGAGGCCCGTCGTCGAGGCAGAACACGTGCTCGGCCCGCAGGTCGCCGTGACCGTCGCGGACCCAGCCCCGGTCGATCCGCTCGGCGAACAGCGGGCCCCGGCCGGCCAGGTAGGCATCGACCAGGTCCCGCAGTTGGCGGAACGGACCGTCCGGCAGCACCGAGCCGACGAGCGGCTGGAGGGTTTCGAAGGCGTCGGCCCAGTTGGCGGCCAGCATCTCCCGGGTCGCGCCGACCGCGTCGTCGCCCCGCACCGCCGGCTGACCGGCGTGGACCGTGGCCACCAGTCTGGCCACGTCGCGGAGATGGTCGTCGGCCGACGGCGTGTCGAGCAGCCGGTCGAGCCGCCGGGCGGCGGGGAGGCGACGCATGACGACGAGCCGGTCGGCGAGGCGACCGTTCTCCGTGACCTCGGCCGTTCCGAGGTAGACGTCGGGGGCGATGCGTCGATTGAGCTCGTGCTCACGGGCTGCGGCGGCCAGGCGATCGTCGATCGGTGCGAGGTCGACGAAGCTGGTCGTGACCGGCTTCAGCTGCTTGTAGGCCCGGTCCGGGGTGAGGAAGACCCGGGAGAGGTGGGTCTCCACCACGGTGGTGGCCAGCTCGGCGTCGATCAGCCCAACGGGCTGATGGAGCTCGCCGCCTGGTTGCTCGGACCGCCGGGGACGGCCTTCGTCCATGCCTCCAGCGTCGCAAGCGAGGGCCTGGACGCCTAGGGCCGAAGGGCCCGGACGGGCGGTCCGAGGGACATTCGGCCCTAGCGGGTCGGCGGCCCCGACGCCGAAGATCGAGGTCCGGGGGATGATCCGACCGGAGACCGGCGACCCGGCGAGGAGGACTGCCATGGCCAACGACCACAGAGATCTCGGACAGGTGCACGACCAGGTCATCGTCGGCATCGACGGCTCGACCGGCTCCAATCTGGCCCTCGACTGGGCCGTCCACCACGAAACCCGGTTCGGGCCGGTGACGCCGGTCGTCTCCTACCACGTCGACGCCCTCGTCGACGGCGTCGGCACCACCTCGATGTACGAGCAGATGCTCGACGTGCTCCAGCGCGATGCGGCGGCCCGGCTCGACGAGGCCACCGTCCGCCACCCGGCGCTGGCCGGCCGCGGCCACACGATCGGCGAGCACCCCGGTCCGGCGCTGGTCAAGGCGGCCCGGGACCAGCGCCTGCTGGTCGTGGGGTCACGGGGCCGGAGCGCCCTGGCCGAGACGCTGCTCGGCTCCGTCGCCTCCTACTGCGTCAAGCACGCCTCCACGCCGGTCGCCGTCATCCCCGCCGGCACCGACGTCGACCGGGCGATCGACCATCTCGTCGTCGGGGTCGACGGCTCCCGCAACGCCGATGCCGCGCTGGCCTGGGCCGCGGCCCACGTGGCCGACGGCGGCCGGATCAGCGCCACCGTCTGCCGGGGCCCCGGCCCCTACGCGCTCGAGCTGATGCCACCCCAGCCGTTCCCGACCGCCCAGCTGGAGGCGATGGCGACCGAGGCCGTCGAGCGCTCCATCGGTGAGCTCGACGCCGAGCGCAAGGTCACGGTCGACATCGAGGTCGTCGACGGCGACCCACGCCTGGCCCTGCGCGACGCAGCCGACGAGGCCGCCCTGCTCGTGGTCGGGGCCCGCGGCCATCGGGGAGCGGCCTACCTGCTGCTCGGTTCGGTGACCACGTCGCTGGTCCACCACCCGACCGTGCCGACCGTGGTCGTGCCCGCCGGCTGACCGACCCGAACGCCACCCTCAACCGAGTCCGAAGGAGTACCGATGGACGAGCCGATGATCGAAGAACTGGACGATGTGACCTGCTGGGAGTACCTGGCCGGCAAGCGGATCGGTCGCCTGGCCGTCTCGGTGGCCAACCGCCCCGACGTCTTCCCCGTGAACTACGTGGTCGACGACAAGACGGTCGTCGTCCAGACCGCACCCGGCTTCAAGCTGGCGGCGGCCGTGCTCGGCAGCGGCGTCGCCTTCGAGATCGACGAGCTGGACGAGGAGGCGCACCACGGCTGGAGCGTGGTCGTGCACGGCACGGCCAGCGAGGTCGAGTCGGTCGAGGGGCTGCTCGAGGCGGCCGACCTCGGCATCCAGCCCTGGGCCGGGGGCCAGAAGAACCACTACATCCGCATCGAGGTCGACGAGATCACCGGGCGCCGGATCCCGGCGGTGTAGAGCGGCGACCGTCAGGGACGCTGGCGGTTGGCCTGGGGTCGGCCCCAGATCGGCCGGTTCCACCAGCGGCCGCCGAAGCGCCAGCGGACGTCGGTCCGGTCCGGCTCGTCGGTCGCGACGACGGCCCGAGGCCACCCGACGTAGACGGCGGCGGCGATGGCGGCCGCCTCCTCCTCGGTCGGCGTCGGCCTGATGACCGGTCGGTCGTCGGCGCCGGCCATCAGAGCGGCACGTTCCCGTGCTTGCGGCGTGGCAGCTCCTCCTGCTTGGAGGCAAGCATCCGCAGCCCGCTGACGATCTTCGACCTGGTCTCGGCCGGATCGATCACGTCGTCGACGTAGCCGCGCTCGGCCGCCACCCACGGGTTGGCGAAGTGCTCCTTGTACTCCTCGACCAGCTCGGCCCGCCGGGTCTCGGGGTCGGCTGCGGCCTGGATCTCGCGACGGTGCACGATGTCGGTGGCCCCCTCAGGGCCCATGACCGCGATCTCGGCCGACGGCCAGGCGAAGGCCAGGTCCGAGCCGACGCCCTTCGAGTCCATCACCACGTAGGCGCCGCCGTAGGCCTTGCGGGTGATGATCTGGATGCGGGGGACGGTCGCCTCGCAGTAGGCGTAGAGCAGCTTGGCCCCGTGGCGGATGATGCCGCCGTACTCCTGGTCGACGCCCGGCAGGAAGCCGGGCACGTCGACGAAGGTCAGCAGCGGGATGTTGAAGGCATCGCAGGTGCGGACGAACCGAGCCCCCTTCGACGAGCTCTCGATGTCGAGCACGCCGGCCAGCACCATCGGCTGGTTGGCGACGACGCCGACGGTCTGGCCGTCCATGCGGGCGAACCCGCACACGATCGACTTGGCCCAGTTGGGGTGGTACTCGAGGAACTCGCCGTCGTCGACGACCTCGGTCACCACCGCCTTCATGTCGTAGGGCATGTTGGAGCTGGCCGGCATGAGGTCGACCAGGCCCGTGCAGCGGCGCTCGGCGTCGTCGTCGGTCTCGAGCCGGGGCGGCTCCTCCATGTTGTTCGATGGCAGGAACGACATCAGGTAGCGGACGTCGTCGAGGACCGCCTTCTCGTCGGCTGCGGTGAACGTGGCGACGCCGGAGCGCGACGAGTGGCTGCCGGCCCCGCCGAGCTCCTCGAGGGTGACCTCCTCGCCGGTCACCGTCTTCACCACGTCGGGGCCGGTGATGAACATGTGCGACGACTCGCGGACCATGAAGATGAAGTCGGTCATGGCCGGGCTGTAGACGGCGCCGCCGGCGCACGGTCCGAGCACCACGCTGATCTGGGGGATGACGCCGGACGCCTGCACGTTGCGGTAGAAGATGCCGCCGTAGCCATCGAGGCTGACCACGCCCTCGGGGATCCGGGCCCCGCCCCCGTCGTTGAGGCCGATGTAGGGGGCCCCGACCGACATGGCCAGGTCCATCAGCTTGTGGATCTTGGCCGCATTGGTCTCGCCGGTCGAGCCGCCGGCGATCGTGAAGTCCTGGCTGGAGACGAAGACCTTGCGACCGTCGATCGCCCCCCACCCGGTGATCACGCCGTCGGTGTAGGGCCGCTGCTCGGCCTCGGGGTGCTGGGTTCGGGCGAACAGGTCGAGCTCGTGGAACGAGCCCTCGTCGAGCAGGTAGTCGATCCGCTCGCGGGCCAGCATCTTGCCCTTGTCGTACTGGCGCTGGACGGCCCGCTCGCTGCCGGCGTTGAGGGCCTGCTCGCGGCGTTGGCGGAGGTCGTCGATTCGGTCGCTCAGCGGTTGATCAGCCACCACGGCAGGCTACCGGTCGCGATCTCGACGAGGAAGTCCCAAAGGTCCCCGGGGGCGAGCGAAGCGAGGCGTGGCCGTGGGAGACTGCGCCGATGGGCGAGCCGACGGGGCCGGATCACGACACGGGCGACCAGCGAACGAACGGTTGGACCGGGGAGGCCGGCACCGACGTCGAGCTCATCGCCCATCGGGCCGGCAACCACGACGGGGGGGTCGACGAGGTCCGCGGCCGGGCCGACACGGTCGAACTCGACCTCCGGGTCGACCGTGGGCGGATGGTCGTTCGTCACGCCAGGAGGCTCTGGTTCACCGATCGGCTGTGGGAGAAGTGGTACCTGCTCCCGCCGGACACCCCGGTCCTGGCCTTCGGCGAGGCCGCAGCCGCGGTCGACGACGACCTCGGTCTGTGGGTCGACTGCAAGGGGATCGGGCCCCGGATCCCACGCCGGGCACTGGCCGAAATCGGCTCCAGGAGCGGGATCACGGTGTCGAGCAAGGCCTGGTGGATGCTCGGCCGGGTCCCGGCCGCCGGCGCAGACGGGCCACCGGTGCGCATCGTGCGGTCGGTCAGCAACCGCTTCGAGCTGTTCCTGCTCCGATTTCTCCCGTCGCGAGTCCAGATCGACGGTGTCGTCGCCCACTCCCGGCTGCTCGAAGGGCGACTGGTTCGGGCCCTTCGCGGGCGGTACGGTACGGTCTTCAGCTGGTCGATACCCGACGCAGCGACGGGGCGCCTCCTGGCGAGCTGGGGCGTCCAGGGCTTGATCATCGATGACCCGGAGGTGATGGACGAACTCCGTCAAATCTGGTGACGGAGACTGCCAAAGGTCATAAGCTCGTCATGTTGGTCCGGCCGCTACCGGACCTGCGAGGGAAGCCATGGGCCGAACAAGGGTTTTCATCCAGAGACAGTCGATGCTGGTGGGGTTGGCCCTCCTGGCGTATCTCGGCGTCCGCTTCTTCACCCAGGGCGACGTCGCCACCGCCCACCGCAACGCGCGGCAGCTGCTCGACTTCCAGAAGGCGCTCGGGCTCGACCTCGAGCTCGGCATCCAGAGCCTCTTCCTCGACGACCACGGCATCATCACGCTGGCCAACTGGATCTACATCTGGGGCTACTGGCCGGTGCTGGCCGGCACGCTGATCTACCTGGGGGCCCGCCATCGCCGCGCCTTCTTCGAGCTGCGGAACGCCATGTTCATCTCCGGCGCGATCGGGCTCGTGATCTTCGCCACCTTCGCGGTCGCCCCGCCCCGCCTGTTCTCCAGCCAGTACGTCGACACCGTCACCGAGTTCTCGTTCTTCTACCGGGTGGCCCAACCGCCGTCGCTGGCCAACGAGTACGCCGCGGTTCCGAGCTTCCACTTCGGCTGGATCCTCCTGGTTGCGATCGCCTGGTACCGGGTGACCCGCAACACCGCCCTGCGCTACGCGGCGTTCGCCCTTCCGGCGGCGATGGCCTTCGCGGTGGTCGTCACCGCGAACCACTGGATCCTCGACATCGTGGCCGGAGCCCTGGTGAGCCTCACCGGGTTCGGGATCGAGTACTCCCGTACCCGCCTGTTCCCGCCGTTCGGCTCCAGCCGGCTGGCACGGGCCGTCGCCAACCGACCGGAGGAGCTGGTGATCCGGCTCGATGCGGTCGACGAGCACCGCAACCGACGCCAACACCACCGCTGACCGACGGACGGACGGGCCCCGGTGGGGCCCTACTGGTAGCACCGGGGCCCACGCCCCGCAGGGCAACGGGTGGGGCCCTCCTTTCATCCCGGAGCGGCGACTCGGTACCCTCGATCGTGGTGAAGTGGGTGCTGCTCCGATCGGCCGAGGATCCGGGGCCGACCGGCGTGACCGGCCTGGCTGCCCGTCCCGCGGCCGTCCTCGAACTCCTGTTGCTGCAGGCCAACCGGTCGGTGTCGACCGAGGAGATCATCGACCAGCTGTGGCCGGACGAGCCGCCGCGGACGGCCAGGAACTCGGTGCAGCGGTTCGTCGCCGACATCCGCTCGGCCCTCGGCGACGACCGGGCCGTCCTGGAGACGACCGGGGCCGGCTACCGGCTCGCCGTCGACCCGGCCGAGAGCGACGTCGAGCAGGTCCGCCGGCTCCGGGCCGAGGCCGAGGAGCGACGGCCGGCCGATCCGGCGGGTGCCGCCGATCTGCTCGAGCGGGCCCTCGCCCTGTTCGGTGACCTCGACGACGTACCCGCACCGACCGCAGCGGCCGCCGCGGCCAGGGCCGCCCACCGGGAGCTGCGGCTGGAGCTGATCGGTGAGCGGGTCGAGGCCCGATTGGCCGCCGGCGCGGCCGACGAGCTGGTCGGCGAGCTGCGGCTCCTGACCGGGCAACACCCCTACCGCGAGCGGTTCTGGGGCCAGTTGATGCTGGCCCTCCGGGCCGGCGGTCGTCGGGTCGAGGCCCTCCGGGTGTTCGAACAGCTCCGCCGGCAGCTGGCCGACGAGGTCGGCCTCGACCCGTCGGCCGAACTGCGCCAGCTCGAGCTCATGATCCTCACGGAGTCGGCGGAGGGCGGCGGGGCCGCCGGTGGTGACACCGCGTCCGGCGCCGCGGTCGGCCGCATCCCCGAGCCGGGCGAGGCCACCGGGTCGGACGAGCTGATCGGCCGCGAGGACGACGTCGGCCGGGTGGCCGATCGCCTCGCCAGCCATCGGGTGGTGACGGTCACCGGGCTCGGCGGGGTCGGCAAGACCCGCCTGGTGACCGAGCTGGCCAGGCGCTGGCCGGTTGACGGGGCCGACGGCTCGACGACGGCCCGGCCCGACGCCGGCGTCGGCGCCGGCGAGTCGCCGGTCGTCGTGCGCCTGGCCGAGGTGGCCGAGGGCGACCAGGTCCCGACCGTGGTGGCCACCGCCCTCGACCTCCAGCCCGAGTCGCCCGACCCCGCCGGCACGATCGACGAGATCGTCGACCACCTCAGGCGGCGGCCGAGGCTGCTCGTGCTCGACAACGCCGAGCACGTCATCGGCGACGTCCGACGCCTCGTCGAGCGGGCCGTCGACCGGTCCGACGCCCGGATCCTGATCAGCTCCCGGCAACGGGTCGGACTGTCTGGTGAGGGGGTCGTCCCGCTGGGCCCGTTGGCCCTCCCGGCCGACGGCGTGATCGGCCGCTCCGACGCCGAGCGCCTGTTCCGCCTCCGGGCGGCCGCGGTCGACGGCGCCGTCGACGGCCACGATGACACCGTGGCCGCCATCTGCCAGGCCCTCGACGGTCTCCCACTGGCGATCGAGCTGGCGGCGGCACAGTTGGCCCACATCGACCCGACGGAGTTGCTCGACCGTCTCGACGGCCGCCGCCTCGATCTCGCCGGCTCGCCAGGGCAGGACCACCGGCACTCGACGCTGGCGACGATGATGGCGTGGTCGTGGGACCGGCTCAGCCCCCAGGAGGTGGCACTCCTCGAACAGCTGGCCGTGTTCAGCGCCCCACTCGACATGGCCACGATCGAGCGGGTGGCCGGAGCCGGCGCGTTCCCGGTCGTCACGTCGCTGGTGGCCAGGAGCCTCGTCACCTCGACCGTGATCGACGGCCGCACCCGCTTCGGGCTGCTCGAGACCGTGCGGCTGTACGCGCTGGCCCGGGCGGAGGCCGAGGGTCGCCTCGACGACTGCCGCGACGCCCACGCCACCCACCTGCTCGACGTCCTGCGGCAGTGGTCGCTTCCCGACCTCAACGCCTGGCTCGACACGATCGCCGAGGTCGAGGCCAACCAGCTCGAGTACGCACCGGCGCTCGAGTGGCTCGACCAGCGGGGACGGGTCGACGACGTGGTCGAGCTGGCGACCCGGGTGACCGGCCTGTGGGCCCGGCGCGGTCCCGGCAGCCTGCTGACGACGTGGGCCGCCCGCCTGCTCGAGCTTCGGGCCGAGCACGAGCTGTCGCACGAGGCCGAGGTGGCGGTGGTGGTGACCGCGGCCGAGGACGGGTTCCGCCGCAGCGCCCACGAGCGGGTCGCCGACCTGTGCGAGGAACTGGTCACGATGGAGGAGACGAAGCCGACCGACCTCGGCACACCGTTCGTGGCGTTCTGGGGAACGGCGCTGCACGCCATCGCCCTCGACCGACGGTCGCGGGGTCTGGTCGAGGCCGCCAACCAACGTGCGCCGTTCACCGCCTCCCCCGACCTCAACGTGGCCCAGACCGAGATGTGGCTCGGCTGCTGCCAGCTGATGGACCGGGAGTTCGAGGAGGCGCTGGCGTCGTTCTCGTCGGTGCTCGACCGGACGAGCCGACCGGGCGGGGTCCTGCTGTGGTCGGAGCTCGGACGGGTCACGGCGCTGCTGCTGCTCGGCCGGACCGACGACGCGGTCGCGGCCATGGGCGAGGTCAGGAGCACGATCGAGGACAGCATCTGGCACTACGCCGTCGACATCATCGGGGCGGTGGTCACCGCCACGGCGGGCGATCCGGAACGAGCCAGGCGGGAGCTGGTCGTCGCCGCTCGGGGCCGGATCCGGGAGCAACGGGCCGCCACCCGCGACGACTTCCAGATCGGGTTCGGGATCCTGGCGGCCCAGGCCGGCGACGACGCCCTGGCGGCCGAGCTGCTGGCCGAGCCCCTCCACCAGTCGCCGCCGGCGGCGACCCTGCTGCTCAACCACCTCCACCCCGGGCAGATGGACCCGGAGCGGTGGGAGCAGGTGTGGTTGACCGAGTCGCTGAACCGGATGGAGTCGCTCGGTCGCCGGCTCCAGGGTGAGGCGGCCACGGTCGACGAGGAGCTGGCCCGCTGGGCGCCAGGCTCGGACGGCTGATCGCCGGGTCCGACCGGCCGCCGGTCACTCAGCGAGCACTCAGCGGCCTGTGACACCCTGTCGTTCGAGCGAACGTGCCGGGGAGTCACCCGCGAACCGGCCCGATTCGATGGAGTGCGAGCCCGCGTCGGTTGCCTTGGGGGTGTCCGATGTGGGCTCGTCTCGCGCCCGACGGTCAGCGCCCGCCGCCGAGCGTGGCGACCGCCCGGTCGATCTCGTCGTCGGTCGTGGTCACGTGGACCGAGGCCCGGACCATGGCGCCGAGGCCACGACGCTCGAAGTCCCACCGGGTCGAGTCCGGCGTCGCCACCGAGACGTTGACCGGCGTGGCGGCCTCGGCCAGTCGCTGCTTGGTGGCCGCCGCCGTCTCGCCCGGCACCGTGGTGGTCACGATCCCGCAGCGGCGGACCCCGAGGTCGTGGACGGGGAGCCCGGCCTCGGCGAGCTGTGATCGCAGGGTCGCGGCCCGCTCGGCGATCGTGACCTCGATCCGGTCGAGGCCGATGGCGATGGCCTCGTCGACCGCGGCGCCGAGGCCGAGCCAGGCGGCGTGGTTGTACTCCCAGTGCTCGAACCGCCTGGCGCCGGGGGCCAGGTCGTAGGTGCGGGTGCCGGACCAGGCGGCGCCGTGGTGGTCCGGGTGGGCCGGGACGAGCCGATCGACGATCGAGTCGGCGGCGTAGAGGAAGCCGGTGCCCCGGGGCCCGCGCAGGTACTTGCGACCGGTGGCCGACAGCAGGTCGCAACCGAGCTGGTCCACATCGAGGTCGAGCTGGCCGACCGACTGGCAGGCGTCGAGCAGGAACGGCACGCCGGCGGCCCGGGCGAGGGCGCCGACGTCACCCGCCGGGTTGACCAGCCCACCGTTGGTCGGGACGTGGGTGAGGGCGACGAGGGCGATCGAGCCGCCGCCGGCGGCCCCGGCCCCGCCCGGAGCCCGGTCGAGGCGCTCGGCCAGGGCGACGAGGTCGATCTGGCCGTGCTCGTCCGACGGGACGACCTCGACGGTCACGCCCCTGGTCCGCTCGGCGTGCAGGTGGGCGACGGCGTTGGCCCCGTAGGCGGCCTCGGCGGTGAGGATGACCTGGCCCGGCTGCATCGGCACCGACCAGTAGGCGGCGTTCCAGGCTGCGGTGGCGTGCTCGTGACGAGCGACCTCGTGTGGCCGACAGCCGATGAGCCGGGCGATCGAGTCGTAGACGGCTCGTTCGTCGTCGGCCAGGGCGACCGCCGCCTCGTAGCCGCCGATGGTCGACTCCAGCTCGAGGTGGGCCCGCTGGACGGTCAGCACGTCGTCAGACGAGGGCGAGTCGCCGGCGTGGTTCAGGTGGATGCGATCGGCGGTGAACGGCGTGGCGGCCCGGAGTGCGGCGACCTCGTCATCGGTCAGCGGAGTTGGCATGGGTGGTTGTGTACTCGAATCGTCCGGCCGGGCCCAGCCGATTCGCCGGCCCGGGTCTACGGTGGCGAGGTCTCACCGCTGCGGGAAGCGAGGTCGCGATGTCGGAGGTCGTGGTCGACCAGGTCGAGGACCGTCGTGAGGTCGTCGGCTGGCAGATGTACGACTGGGCGTGGTCGGCGTTCTCGACCACGGTCGTCACCGCCTTGCTCGGGCCGTACCTGGTCGAGCTCGGCGAGGACAACGGCGGGGTCGAGGTGCTCGGCGCCAACCTGGAGCCGGCGTCGTTCTTCACCTTCACGGTGGCCGCCTCGGCGGTCATCCAGGTGATCTTCCTGCCCTTCCTCGGGGCCATCGCCGACCACACCGCCTACAAGAAGGCGCTGATGATGAGCCTGGCCACCACCGGCAGCGTGCTGCTGCTCGGCCTGTTCTTCGTCACCGGCTCGACGGTGGTGCTCGGCGGGGTGCTGTTCGCCATCGCCGGGGCCGTGTTCGGGGCGGCGTCGGTGATCTACAACTCGTTCCTGCCCGAGATCGCCCCGCCGGAGCGGCGGGACCGGGTCAGCGCGGTCGGCTACGCCTACGGCTACGTCGGTGGCGGGCTCTGGCTGGCCGCGAACCTGGCGATGATCTCGTTCATGGACGACACGGCGCTGGCCGTCCGGCTGTCGCTGGCCGGGACCGGGGTGTGGTGCCTCGTGTTCTTCTGGCTCTTCCCCGGCCGACTGTTGCGGGCCCGACCCGCCCACCGGGAGAAGCCGCCGGGGTCGGGCTGGTTCTTCTTCGGGTTCACCGCCGCGGCGTCGACCCTGCGAGCGATGTGGCGGAACAACCGCCAGGCGCTGCTGTTCCTCGGTGCGTATCTGCTGTTCACCGACGGGACCGGCACCGTGACCGGGATCGCCACCGTCTTCGCCCAGGAGGAGCTCGACGCCGAGCCGTCCGAGCTGTTGCTGCTGGTGCTGATGATCCAGTTCGTGGCCGTCCCGGGGGCGCTGGCCTTCGGCCGGTTCGCCGAGCGTGTCGGGGCCAAGCGGGCGCTGATCGCCAACCTGTCGGTGTGGACGGGCCTGGTCGTCTACGCCTGGGCCGCGCTGACCTCGATGACCGAGCTGTGGGTGATGGGGGTGGTACTGGCGTTCGTGCTCGGCGGGGCGGTCTCGCTGAGCCGCTCGCTGTTCGCCCAGATGATCCCGGCCCGCCAGGAGGCCGAGTACTTCGGGTTCTTCGAGATCGCGGCCAGGGGGACGTCGTGGCTCGGCCCGCTGACCTTCGGGCTGGTCAACCAGTTCGTCGGCTCGCAGCGGCAGGCCATCCTGTCGCTGATCGTCTTCTTCGGCCTCGGCATCGCCGGGGTGGTGCTGGTCGACGTGCGCAAGGCGATGCTCGACGCCGGAAACGACCCCGACGCCATCGTGATCTAACGTCGGCGGCGAACGTCGATCGAGGAGGAGCACATGGAGATCGAGCAGGGCCTCGACTACGTCCGCGGCAACAGCCGGGCCGTGATCCTGACCACCAGGAAGGACGGTCGACCGGCGATGGCGCCGGTGACCGTCGCCGTGGTCGACGACACGATCGTGATGAGCACCCGGGAGACCGCCTACAAGGTCGGCCACCTCCGCCGCCACCCCGAGACGTCGCTGTGCGTCTTCCCCGACACGTGGCTGGGTCGGTGGGTGCAGCTCAACTGCCTGGCCGAGGTCGTCTCGCTGCCGGACGCCATGGAGACGTTGGTCGAGTACTACCGCACGCTGCGGGGTGAGCACCCGGACTGGGACGACTACCGGCGGGCCATGACCGACGACCGGCGCTGCATCGTCCGCTTCCAGGTCCTCTCCGCCGGCCCCGACGTGGCCGGATAGGACGTCGCCGGCCCGGACCCGTCGAGGGCGCGGCCGGCGGCCGGGACGGAGGGATCCCGGCCACGAGGTCGACGGTGGTCGGGGATCAGTCCTCGCAGGGGCAGACGATGACCCCTTCGAGCGTCCCGTGGATGTTGGGCTGACCTGGCGTCACCTCGGGATCGAAGGCCGGGTTCGGCTCGAACCGCATCCGGTAGACCGCGGTCAGACAGCAGCCGACGAGCCGCTCGTCCCTGGCCCGGACGACCCGCCCGACCAAGCGACCCTCGAGCACGCCGCGCTCGTCGCAGGTCTGGCAGTCGTCGAAGACCGGGTTCCGATGGGTGCCGACGTTGGTCATGCCCGACAGGGAGCCGATCACCCGCATGCACTCGCCCTGCCAGAAGAAGTCGCCGGTGTGGGGACCACGGCCCCCGCCGTCGTCGATCAGGGCATGGGCGAGGTTCGGAACGGCAAGGACGGGAGGTGGTCCGCCGTCGAGACAGGCGCTGGCCTCACCGTCGCAGTCCTCGGAGGCGACGCTGAGCTGGAGCGAGTGCAGGGTCTTCAGCGTCTGGCACGGTTCATCGTCACAGACCTGCGCCTCGCTGAGGGTCAGGTTGATCCTGCCCCTGAGATTCTTGGAGACGGGCAGCAGGCAGACCTCGCGCTGGTACAGCGCCATCGGCTCGTCGAGGTACCGACAAGCCTGGATGGCAGCGTTGGAGACGCTGCTCGGGGTCGGGTTGGTTGGGTTGGTGGTCATGATCTCTCTCTCGTTCGACCGACTGATCCGGTTGTGGTGGCGGGTTGCCACGTCGATCACCGTGAGCTGCGCCGATAAACCGGGGGTTAACCGGGTGGCGGTCCCGCCGGTCGCCCGGGCCAGCCGATCGAGACGGGCCGGGCCCGGTCTGGCATGCTCGGGCCGATGAGCGACGCCGAACCAGACCAGCGGCACACCACCGAGCCCGACCCGTTCAGCTGGGGGCGGGTGGCCCGGCTGTTCACGCCACACCGGACTCGGCTCGCCTTCGTCGTCGGGTTGGTGTTGGCCGTGGCCGCCATCGGCGTCGTCAACCCGTTGCTGATCCGGGTGATGTTCGACCAGGCCCTGTTCCCCGAGGACGGCGGCGCCACCGACCTCGGCCTCGTCGTCACGCTCGCCGCCGTCATGCTCGTCGTCACGTTCGCCGGCGGCGCCCTCGGCGTGTGGCGGACGATCGCCACCAACCGCCTCGGCCAGGACGTCCTGCGGGACCTCCGAGACCGGCTCTACGGCCACCTGCAGAACCTGTCGCTCTCGTTCTACGCCGGCGCCCGAACCGGCGACCTGCAGTCGCGCATCACCAGCGACGTCGGCGGCATCCAGAACGCGGTGACGAGCACGGTGTCCAACATCCTGTCGAACGTCGTCACGTTCGCCAGTGCGCTGGTGGCGATGCTGTTCCTGTCGGTCCCGCTGACCGGGCTCGCCCTGGTCACCGTGCCGCTGTTCGTGCTGGCCACTCGCTGGGTCGGCTCCCGGCGGGAGCGCTACACGGCCAGGACCCAGGCCGCCACCGCGGAGATGAGCGTGGTCACCCAGGAGACGCTGTCGGTGTCCGGCATCACCCTGGCCCGGCTGTTCGGACGCCAGGATCGCGAGGTCGAGCGGTTCCAGGCCGCCAACCGCCGCCTGGCCGAGGCCGCCACGGCCCAGCAGGTGATCGGCCAGGCGTTCTTCACCGTGATCCAGGCCTTCATGGGGGCGACGCCGGTGCTGATCTACCTGGTCGCCGGGTGGCTGCTCGACCGGGGCACCGGTCTCTCGGCCGGCACGATCGTCGCCTTCACCACCCTCCAGGGCCAGCTGTTCTTCCCGGTTGCCCGGCTGCTGGAGACGACGGTCGAGCTGCAGTCGAGCCGGGCCCTGTTCCGCCGGATCTTCGAGTACCTCGACACCGAGCCGGACATCGTGGAGGCCGACGACCCGGTGGTCCTGACCCGTGACCGGGCCGACGGCGTGGTCACCTTCGACGACGTGCACTTCGCCTACGACGGCACCGAGGGCGAGGTGCTGGCCGGCGTCGACTTCGAGGCAAGGCCGGGGCAGCTGATCGCGTTCGTCGGGCCGTCCGGGTCGGGCAAGTCGACCGTGCTCAACCTGGCCGCCCGGCTGTACGACCCCGACGACGGCCGGGTCGCGATCGACGGTGTCGACCTGCGGGACCTGTCGTTCCCGTCGGTTGCCGACCTGATGGGGTTCGTGACCCAGGAGAGCTACCTGTTCGCCGGCTCGCTCCGAGACAACATCGCCTACGCAAGGCCGGACGCCACCGACGCCGAGATCGAGAAGGCGGCGAGGGCCGCCGCCATCCACGACCGGATCGTCGAGCTCGAGGATGGCTACGACACGGTGGTCGGCGAGCGGGGGTTCCGGCTCTCGGGCGGCGAGCGGCAGCGGATCGCCATCGCCCGGGTGCTCCTGCACGAGCCGAAGATCCTCATTCTGGACGAGGCGACCTCGGCCCTCGACACCGCATCGGAGCGTCGGATCCAGGCCGCGCTCGACGAGCTGGTCAGCGGCCGCACCACGCTGGCCGTCGCCCACCGCCTGTCGACCATCCAGGCCGCCGACGTCATCCACGTGTTCGGGCGTGGCGCGATCGTCGAGTCGGGCACCCACGACGAGCTCCTCGCCGCCGGCGGCGCCTACGCCGACCTCTACCGGGAGCAGTTCGGCGGCGGTGAGATCGAGACGACGTGCGCAGACGGCGTGGTGTTCCGCGATGGCCGCTGCCGGTACTTCGCCACCGCCGCCGGAGTCGGCTGACCAGGCCGCCGACCGGTCAGGGCCGTCGGCGAGGCAGCGTCGGTCTGTTCGTGGGCCCGCCGACATGCGAGAGCCGGCCCCGTTTCGCGGTTCGGCGGCCGGCACGGCCGACCCGCAACCCCTCGACCGGACCCGAGCCCGAGCCGGCGGTCCCCGGGCCCGGCGGCGGCTACCGTTCGGGCGATGACCGAGCTCTCGGCCGTCGTGTTCGACCTCGACGGGGTGATCCGCCACTTCGACCCCGCCAGGCTGGCCGAGATCGAGACCCGCTACGGCCTGGAGCCCGGCGCGCTCTGGTCGACCGCCTTCGCCCCCGAGCTGGTCACGCAGCTGGTGACCGGCGCCATCACCCGCTACGAGTGGGGCCTCCGGGTCGGCCAGGCCGTCGGCAACCTGGCGGCGGCGGCCGAGTGGCAGACCGACGACGGCACCGTCGACCCCGAGCTGCTCACCCTCGCCGACGACCTCCGCCGGCGTGGCCTCACCGTCGCCATCCTCACCAATGGCACCGACACGATCCCGGTCGAGCTGGAACGGCTCGGCATCACCGACCGGTTCGACCGGATCTTCAACACCGCCGAGATCGGGGTGGCCAAGCCCGATCCGGCGATCTTCGCCCACGTCTGCGCCCAGCTCGACGCAGACCCGGCCGCCGTGTTCTTCACCGACGACTCGCGGGGCCACGTCGATGGCGCCACCGCCGCCGGCCTCGTCGCCCGTCACTTCGTCGACGTGGCCACCACCCGCCGCCAGCTGCTCGATCTCGGCGTCGGGGTCGGCGACCGATGAACGGCCGAGCCGATGCAGCCTCACAGTCACCAGCATCGTGGCCGCCGTCCTCGCCAACCACTGGGCCTCCGCCGTCACCAACCGCCGGGCCTCCTGAACCACGCCTACGCTGGCGTCATGGACCTTCCGGTCACGCCCCCGATCCGCCCGATGCTGGCCAAGGCGGTCGAGGGCATCCCCGATCGTGACGACCTGCTGTTCGAACCGAAGTGGGACGGCTTCCGCTGCATCGTGTTCCGGGACGGCGACGAGATCATCCTCGGCTCCCGCAACGACAAGCCCCTGACCCGCTACTTCCCCGAGATGCTCGAACCGATCCGGGCCAACACCCCGGAGCGATGCGTGCTCGACGGCGAGCTGATCGTCGCCATCGACAACCGGCTCGAGTTCGACCAGCTCCAGCAGCGGATCCACCCGGCCGAGTCGCGGGTCAACATGCTGGCCGAGAAGACCCCGGCCAGCTTCATCGCCTTCGACGCCCTGGCCATCGGCGACGACGACCTGCGGGCGCTCCCGTTCCGTGAGCGCCGGGCCAGGCTGGAGGAGGTCCTCGGCGATGCCGAGCCGCCGATCCACCTGACCAAGGTCACCGACGACCACGAGATCGCTCACCGCTGGTTCGTCGACTTCGAGGGGGCCGGGCTCGACGGTCTCATCGCCAAGCCGGTCGACGACCCCTACGTCGAGAACAAACGGACCCAGCTCAAGGTCAAGCACGTCCGCACCGCCGATGCCGTCGTGGCCGGGTTCCGCTGGCACAAGGACGGGGAGGGCGTCGGTTCGCTGCTGCTCGGCCTCTACGACGCCGACGACGACGGAGACCGGCAGGCCGACGGCGGGGGCAACCTGCATCACGTCGGCGTGGCCGCCAGCTTCACCAGGAAGCGCCGGAGCGAGCTGGTCGACGAGCTGAAGCCGCTGACCGAGGGGGCGTTGGAGGCTCATCCGTGGCGGTCGTGGGCCGAGGCCGAGGCCCACGCTGCCGCCGAGGGTCGGATGCCAGGCGCCCCCCACCGCTGGAGCGCCCAGAAGGACCACACGTGGGTGCCGCTGCGGATCGAGCGGGTCGTCGAGGTGAAGTACGGGTCGACCCTCAACAATCGGTTCCGCGAGGTGACCAAGGTGCTGCGGTGGCGGCCGGACAAGGAGCCCTCGCAGTGCACGTTCGAGCAGCTCGACGAGCCCGTCCCGACCGGCCTCGACGCCGTGCTCGCGCCCGAGGGCTAGGCGAGGCGAGCGACGGTGGCCGCCGAGAAGTCCGATTCGATCGTCCGGGAGATCGCCGGTCACGACGTCAAGATCTCGAACCCAGACAAGGTGTTCTTCACCAAGCGGGGCCAGACCAAGCTCGACCTGATCGAGTACTACGAGGCCGTTGGCGAGCCGCTCATGGCGACCATGGGCGGCCGACCGACGCTGATGCAGCGCTTCCCCGACGGCGCCTCGGGCAAGAACTTCTTCCAGAAGCGGGTGCCGAAGGGTGCGCCGCCGTGGTTCCAGACCACGACGATGTCGACCCCGAACGGGACCACGTCGAACGCGATGGTGGCGGCCGACCTGGCCCACATCGCCTGGGCGGCCCAGATGGGCTGCCTCGGCTTCCACCCGTGGCCGATCCGGGCCGACGATCCGGCGCACACCGACGAGCTCCGCATCGACCTCGACCCGTCGAAAGGCACCACGTTCGACGACATCCGGGGTGCCGCCCTGCTCATCAAGGACTACCTCGACGAGCTCGGCCTCGTCGCCCACCCGAAGACGACGGGCAACCGCGGCCTCCACCTCTTCATGCGGCTGGAGCCGCGCTGGGACAGCTACGACGTCCGGGGCGCTGCGGTGGCGATGGCCAGGGAGCTGGAGCGCCGGCACCCCGACCGGCTCACCGCAGCCTGGTGGAAGGAGGAGCGGGGCTCCAGGGTCTTCATCGACTACAACCAGAACGCCCCCCACAAGACGGTCTTCGGGGCGTGGAGCGTGCGGGCCAGGGTCGGCGCCCAGGTGTCGGCTCCGTTCCGGTGGGAGGAGATCGACGAGATCGACCCCGAGCAGCTGACGATGGAGCGGGTCGTCGAGCGGCTGGAGTCCGCCGGCGACCCGTGGGCGGACATGTACGACGCCCCCCACTCGCTCGAGCCGCTGCTGGCGGCCAGGGCGCGGGACCGGGACGCCGGCCTGCTCGACGCCCCCTGGCCGCCGGTCTACCCGAAGATGCCGAACGAGCCGCCGAGGGTCGCCCCCAGCCGAGCCAAGGCACCGGACCCAGGCGACGACTGAGCACAGCGGGGCCGGCGGTGGGGACCGGGCCGGTGAGGTCCGAAAGGGGCGGCCGGCGGACCACCCGGGCTACGCTCCGGCGGTGAAGCAGCTGTACCTGATCGCCGGGGTCACGATGGCCGGCGTCAGCGCGGTGTTCACGCTGTTCGCCGAGCTCGAGCAGCGCTACGGGCTGTCGACCACCTCGCTCGGTTGGATTGCCGGCAGCGCCTTCCTCGCTGCGCTGGTGGCCCAGCTCTGGCTGTCCCGCTACGCCGACCGTGGGCACGCAACGCTCCTGCTCCGCACCGGCATGGTGGCCGGCGCGGTCGGACTCCTGTGGTTCGCCGCCGCAACCGAGGTGTGGCAGTTCGTGGCGGCACGGGCGCTGCTCGGGGCCGGCGTCGGCATGGTCGTGCCGCCGGCCAGGCGGGCCATCGTCGTCACGTCGGACGGCGACTCGGGCGAGCGCCTCGGCACGTTCTACTCGGCCTACCTGGCCGGGTTCGTGCTCGGCCCGCCGATCGCCGGCGTGCTGGCCCAGGTCGGCGACGTCCGACTCCCCTTCGCCGTCTTCGGCGGCCTGACCCTGGTGGCGCTGGCCTCGGTCATCCGCCGCCCGCTGCCGGAGGGGGTCGAGCGGGCCGAGCCGAGGACGGCCGACGACGATCGGGATCAGCGCCGGGTCCTGCGGCGGCTCGCCACCAGCCGGCGCATGATCGCCGCCCTGCTGGTGGTGGTGTCGTTCCGCTACTCGATCGGCGTGTTCGAGCCGCTGTGGGCCGTGCACCTCGACGACCTCGGGGCGTCGACCACGATCATCACGCTCTCCCTGACGTTCTTCGCCCTCCCGATGCTGATCGTGGCCAGACCGGCCGGCCGGTTGTCCGACCGCTACGGCTCCCGGTTGGCCTCCCTCCTCGCCGCGCTGGTCACCGTGCCCCTGATGGCGACCTACGGCTACGCCGGGATCCTGTGGCTGGTCTTCGCCCTCGCCATTCCCCACGGGCTGATGGAGGCCATCCTCTCGCCCGGCTCCCAGGCCGCGGTGGCCGAGGCCTCGGGCGACGACGACGCAGCGTCGGCCCAGGGCCTGGCCGAGGCCTCG
The DNA here is from genome assembly GCA_028285495.1 of Acidimicrobiales bacterium. GTDB lineage: Bacteria > Actinomycetota > Acidimicrobiia > Acidimicrobiales > SZUA-35 > JAHELU01. The sequence continues at coordinate 77,153 of JANQPB010000024.1, read as the reverse complement.
GGCTCGGCCGCAGCCGCCATCGGCGCCTTCACCGCACCGGCCCTCTTCGATGCCTGGGGACCGGGGCCGGCCTGGGTCGTCGCCGGCGTGGTGATGCTCCTGCTGCTCGGGACGAGCTGGTTGCTCGACCCGCCCCGGCGCCGGCGCCCGACCGTGCCTTCGCCGGCGACGGCGACGGCGGCGATCCCGGCCGAGCGGGACCCGATCAGCCCAGCTTCTTGACCAGCATCGCCACCCGGTAGTCGGGCGAACCGGTCGGCTCGACGTGCTCGACCGACTCGAAGCCGAAGATCTCGTGGAACCGCAGCGATCGAGGGTTCGGCGGCTCGACGTTGACCTCGGCACACAGCATCGGCTTCTGGTTGTCGATCGCCCACTGCTCGAAGTCCCGGTAGAGCGCGGGACCCCAGCCGGCGCCCCGCCTGGCCTCGGTCACCGCCACCCGGTCGATGTAGGCGAACAGCGGGTAGCGGTCGGCGAACCAGCCGAAGTTGGGGCTCCCGTAGGGGGCGTCCTCACCCAGTCCGACGAGCATGGCGGCGATGGCGCCATCCTGCTCGACCACCTTGAAGTACGGGGCCCAGTCGGCGAAGCCGGCCAGCTTGTCGGCGTCCATGGGGCCGACCTCGGGCACGCAGGCGGCGTTGAGCGCCAGCACCGCCTCGGCGTCGGTCTCGTCGTAGCGTCGGATCATCACACGGTCCTCCGTTGTCGGGTGCGGGCCCGTCGTCGACCGTCAGCTGCGGGCCGCGACCAGGGCCGCAGTCCGCTCGAGCAGGTCGGGGGCATCGCAGCGGGCGGCCATGGCCGGCAGCGCCTCGGTCGGGCCGGTCCACCGGAGCTCCCCGATGTCACCGGCGACCGGGGCGTCGACCTCCAGCGTGGCCAGGCGGCGGAACAGCAGCGCGTCGTCGAGCTGGTCGGCCAGGGTCTTGGCCAGCTTGGCGCCGCCGCGGACCGTGATGTCCCACTGGCCGGCGGCCAGGGGTATGGCGTCGATGTGGCCGTAGCGGGTCAGCACCGCAGCCGCCGACTTGGCCCCCCACCCGGGCAGGCCGGGGAAGCCGTCGGCCGAGTCGCCGACCAGACCGAGCCAGTCGGGGATCGACTCGGGTGGCACCCCGTACTTCTCGACCACGTCGGCGACGTCGAGGATCCTGTTGTTGCGCCGGTCGAACTGCAGCACCCGACCGGCCTTGACGCACTGGGCCAGGTCCTTGTCGGGCGTGCACAGCAGCACCCGGCCGACGCGGTCGTCGGCGTCGGCCAGCGCGGCCAACGCGGCCATGCCGTCGTCGGCCTCGTGCTCGACCATCGGGTAGGTGGCCAGGCCGAGCGCCCGCAGCCCGTCCTCGAGCGGGTGGAACTGCGACAGGATCGCCTCGTCCATGCCCTCGCCGGTCTTGTAGCCGTCGTACATCTCGTTGCGGAACGACTCGATCACGTGATCGGTGGCGACCCCGACGTGGGTGGCGCCGTCCTCGAGCAGGGCGACCATGCTGCGGAGCACGCCCCGCATGCCGCCGACCTCCTCGCCGTCGCCGTTGACGTGTGACGGGCGGGCGAAGAACTGCCGGAACAGCTCGTAGGTCCCGTCGACGATATGCACCGTGATCGGCTGCGCCATGGTGCCCGACTGTACTGGCCCGCCCCGGCCCAGCGGGTCGGTCTGGTCCAGCGGCGCTGCACGGCAGGCGGTACGGTCGACCCATGAGCGAGATCGAGATGGTGCACGATCATCGCGACGTCCAGGGCGGGGCGGCCAGGGCGGCCGTCTTCGGCATCAGCGACGGGCTGGTCTCCAACGTCGGCCTCATCCTCGGCGTGGCCGCGGCGGAGCCGAGCGCCTCGGCGGTGGTCATCGCCGGCGTTGCCGGGCTGCTGGCCGGGGCCGTCTCGATGGCGGCGGGCGAGTACGTGTCGGTCAAGGCCGAGGCCGAGCTCATCGAGCGGGAGCTGGCCATCGAGCGGGAGTCGCTGGCCCGCCACCCCGAGATGGAGATCGAGGAGCTGGCCAGCATCTACCGCAGCCGGGGCATCGACCCCGAGCAGGCACGGGAGCTGGCCGGTGCGGTCATGGAGGACCCCGAGGTGGCGCTCGAGGTCCACGCCCGGGAGGAGCTCGGCGTCGACCCCGCCCAGGTCGGCGATCCGATCGCCGCCGCCGCCAGCTCGTTCGCCGCCTTCTCGATCGGGGCCGTGCTCCCGCTGGTGCCGTGGTTCCTCGGCGAGGGCGACGGGGCCGTCGTCGCCTCGGTGGCGATCGGGCTGGTCGCAGCGGCCGCCGTCGGTGCCGGCCTGGCCCACTTCACCGAGCGCTCGACGTGGCGGACGATGGCCCGCCAGGTGCTGATCGCCGGCCTCGCCTGCGCCGTCACCTATGCCATCGGCAGCGCCGTCGGCGTCGCAGTCGGATGACGCCGGACCGAGGCCTCGGCTAGGTTCCAGATCCGATGGTCACTCTCGCAACCGAGGACACGGTCGGGCTGCCCGACTTGCTCGACTTCATCCGCCCCCGAAACCAGTGGGTCCTCACGACGATGCGGACCGACGGACGGCCGCAGATCTCTCCCGTGACCGGTGGGGTCGGCCCCGGCGGCGAGCTGCTCGTGGCGACGTACCCGATGCGGGACAAGGTCCACAACCTGCGCCGCGACCCGCGGGCCTCGGTGTGCGTGCTCAGCGATCACTTCGGCGGTGCGTGGGTGCAGGTCGACGGCGAGGCGACGGTGACCGACGTGCCCGAGGCGGTCGACGGCCTGGTCGAGTACTTCCGGGCGGTGGCCGGCGAGCACAGCGACTGGGACGAGTACCGGGCGGCCATGGTCCGCCAGGGCAAGAGCCTGCTGTCGATCGCCATCGAGCGGTGGGGGCCGATCGCCACCGGGGGCTTCCCGGCGCCGGTCATCACGCTGCTCGGCGACGACGGCGACGACGGGTCCGGCGGCGGCGAACGACCCCCCGACGCCGGGTGACCGACGTCTCGACGAATCCCGAGTGATTCGGTAGGGAATTCGTTCTAGGCTGTCGGCATGCGGATCAACGACGTTGCCCCCGACTTCCAGGCCGACACCACCCAGGGCCCGATCTCGTTCCACGAGTGGATCGGCGACGGCTGGGCGCTGCTCTTCTCGCACCCCAAGGACTTCACGCCGGTGTGCACCACCGAGCTCGGCGCCGTCGCCGGGCTCCAGGGCGACTTCGCCGATCGCAACTGCAAGATCATCGGGATCAGCGTCGACGGGGTCAGCGACCACGAGCGGTGGAAGGCCGACATCGCCTCCGCCACCGGCCACGCCGTCGACTACCCGCTGATCGGCGACCCCGAGCTGAAGGTGGCCAAGGCCTACGAGATGCTGCCGGCCGACGCCGGCGACACCTCGGAGGGCCGGACGGCGGCCGACAACGCCACCGCCCGCACGGTGTTCATCATCGGGCCGGACAAGAAGGTCAAGGCCCAGCTCACCTACCCGATGACCACCGGGCGCAACTTCGCCGAGATCCTCCGGCTCCTCGACTCGATCCAGCTGACCGCAGCCGAGCAGGTGGCGACACCGGCCAACTGGAACCAGGGCGACGACGTGATCATCGTGCCGTCGGTCAGCGACGACGAGGCCAAGGAGCGCTACCCCGACGGGTGGGAGCAGCCGCTCCCCTACCTGCGGATCGTGCCCCAACCCGGCAGCTGACGCGTGTGACGGTGATCAACGGTCGACGCTGACCGCCCGCCAGCAGCTGTTGGCCAGGCGATCGAGGGCGTCCGGGTCGAGCTCGTCGACGCCGGCCACCAGCCGGACGGCCGGACCGACGGCCAGGTCGAACAGCACCAACGGCGGCAGGTCGACGAACCGCTCGGCCAGGTCGGCCGTCGCCGCCGCCAGGCGATCGTCGGGGTGCTCGTCGAGGTAGGCCTGGTGGGCCACGCCGGCGTACGGCGACACGTCGACCTGGACCAGGAACCGGGCCCGCTCGGGCTCGGCGGCCAGGAACCGGTGGACGTTGGCCCAGATGGCCAGGAAGCGGTCGGCCGACTCGGCGCCGGGATCGACCCCGGCGACGGCCGCCTCCGACAGCTGGGCCTTCAGCTCCCGGTAGGCGTCGATGACCAGGTCGTCCTTCGAGTCGTAGTGGACGTACGCCGTGCCGGCGGCCACGCCGGCCGCCCTGGCCACCGCCTGCATCGAGGCCCCGTGGAAACCCCGCTCGGCCACCACCGACCGCAGCGCGGCCCGGATCCGAGCCGGCCGGTCGAGGGCGGGCGCCTCGGACCCGGGCCCGTCGACCGTCGCCTCGGCGAGCACCGCCGGATCAGCCATCGAGCGAGGCCAGCGCATCGGCCACGTCGAGCTCGACGCCCGCGAGGTCGGTCGACATCGTCCAGAGGTCGGCGATGGCCTGGTCGAAGTTGCGGTCCCGATAGCCCCGGGAGACGGCCGGGCCGTTCATGCCCCACCTCGGGGCGTAGTACTCGCCGCCCTTGGCCCCGGGGTCGACGGCGGCCCGCAGCTGGGGCCGGGCCCCGTCGCGGGTGCTCATGCCGACCAGGCCGGTCAGCCGGTGGAAGAACGGGCCGAGGAAGCCGCCGCCGCCCTCGGCGACGGTGGTCGACTGCAGGTCGGAGTTGGTCAGACCCGGGTGGGCCGAGAGGGCGATCGCCGTGACCCCGGCCGCCTCGAGCTGACGGTTGAGCCCGATCGCGAAGTGGAAGTTGGCCAGCTTGGACCGGCCGTACGCCTGCCAGGCGTCGTAGCCCTTGTCGAGGTGGGGATCGGTCAGGTCGACCGGACGACCCTGGTGGCGGGCGGTGCTGGTGACCGCGACGATGCGGCCGGCGTCGGCCCGGAGGACGGCGGGCAACAGCAGCGAGGTCAGCGTCCAGTGACCGAGGTGGTTGACGCCGAACTGGGTCTCGAAGCCGTCGACCGTGCGGCCCTCGGGCATCGCCATCACGCCGGCGTTGTTGACCAGGATGTCGACGACCGGATGGGCGGCCAGGATCCGGGCGGCCGCCGCCTTGACCGACTCCTGGGAGCCGAGATCGAGCTCGACGACCTCGAGCGAGGCGTCAGGGTCGGCGGCGAGGATCTCGTCTCGGGCCGAGGCCGCCTTCGACTGGTTCCGGGCGGCCATGACGACGTGGGCGCCGGCGCCGGCCAGGGCCTTGGCGGTTGCCAGGCCGAGGCCGCCATTGGCGCCGGTGACGACGGCGATCCGGCCGTCGAGGTTGGGGATGTCGGCTTCGGTGAAGGCCATGGGAGGGCTCCTGTTCGTGAGGTGGGGGTGGGGGTGGACGTCAGGGTTCGTGGTGGCGGTCGCCGTCCTACGAATGAACGTTCATTCATTCTGACCGGCTCGACGCCCATCAACGACATGACGTTGGTCACATCGTGGCTGGAGCCGGGACGTTCGGCCCTGCCGACGAGGGACTCGCTCGGGTTCGGTGGAGAGATGGCAACCGCAATCGTGACAACCCCCGTCCCGGCAACCAGTGCCGAATCGACCACCGTCGAGGCACCGAACCGCGTCGCCGCCTTCGTGACCACCCTCGCGGTGTGCGTGGCCGTGGTCTGGGTGGCCGTCGCCACCCTGCTCGTCGTCGTGACCGCCACCCCGACGGCCGCCGCCATCGGCGTCGGCGGCTTCGCCGCCTTCTGGCTCGGCGGTGGCTTCGGCGCCATCTTCGGCGGCGCCGCCGCCTTCGGTCACGACCACTAGCGACGACACGCCGGCCGCCACCGGCCGGACCCCGATGCCCGCCGGTTGACGCTCGACGAGGGGCGTCGACCAGGCCGACGGCCGACCCCCGGTAGAGTCGGGCGCTCATGCAGATCCCGGTTCGCCTGGCGGTCCTCCTCCGCCCCAGCGTCGCACCGGGGGTGCTGCTGGCCGTCGGCTTCAACACCCTCGTCCTCTCCGCCACCCCGTTCCTGCTCGACCTCGTCGTCGCCGAGTACGGGATCGGGCTGACCGCCGCCTCCCTCATCGGCGTCGCCCAGCTCGGTGGCTTCACCGTCGGCTCGTGGGGTGCCGGCCGCTTCCTCCGCCCACGGCGCCGCGTCTTCGCCGCCGCGCTCACCCTGGCCCTCGTGGCCAACGCGGCCTCGATCCTCCTGCCACCGTTCGCCGTGCTGGTCGGGCTGCGGTTGCTCAGCGGGCTGGCCCTCGGACTGATCACGTGGTTCGCCTGGGTCCAGGTCTTCGGCGACGACGAGGGCATGGCCGACATCGCCGTGATCGGCCCCCTGATCGGCGTGGCCTCCGGGCCCGTGGTCGCATGGTTCGCCGTCGAGGGCGGGACGGCGGGGGTGTTCGCCCTGCTGGCCGCCGCCGCCACCATCCCACTGGCCTTCAACCGGGGCACCGGCGCCCCCGACGCCGCCGTCGCCGACCGCGGTCGGTCGCGACCGGTGCCGGCGGCGGCCATCATGCTCGTCGCCCTCTGCGTGTTCACCATCGGTGGGTCGTCGATCTTCCAGTACGCCGTCGTCCTCGGCGACGCCAACGCCGGGCTGTCGACCGGGGTCGTCGCCCTGCTCTACAGCGGCAACGCGCTGGCCGCCGTCCCGGCGGCGAAGTGGCCGGCGAAGCGCCGCGGCATACCCGGCCCGTGGATGGCGCTGACCGCCCTCTGCGCCTTGCTGCTCGCCGTCTCGGGCCAACCGATCGTCTTCGGCGCGGCGCTGGTCACGTGGGGCTTCGCCTTCTGGATGGGGATCCCCGGGGTGTTCAAGGCGCTGGCCGAGCGCTCGGCCAATCCGGCCGACCGGGCCGGCGACGCCCAGGCGGTGATGGCCGCCGGTCGGGTGGTCGGGCCGTTCCTCGGTGGCGCCACGATCGACACGCTCGGCACGGCGTGGCTCGGGGTGATCGGCGCCGGCCTGATGCTGGCGGCGGCCGGCGCCGTGTTCGCCGTCCGCCGAGGGGTCACGCCCCGCCATCCCGCCGAGGACCGCGACGGCGACGGTGGCGGCGACGCCATTGGGCCGACCGACCGGGCTGTGGAACGATGACGTCATGGAACCGACCCGGGCCGCCAGCTTCCCCTTCGTTCCGCCGACCACCCCGCCGCTCGTCATCGACCGGACCGAGGGCGTCTGGCTGATCACCAGCGACGGGACCCGCATCCTCGACGCCGGGGCGGGGGCGGTGGTGACGAACATCGGCCACGGCCGACCCGAGGTGATCGAGGCCGCCACCCGGGCCCTGTCGAAGATCGACTACGTCGTGCCGCTGTGGGCAACCGAGAACCGCGTGGCGCTGGTCGAGGAGCTCACCGAGCACTGGCTGCCGGACGGGTTCAGCCGGGCGTCGTTCTTCTGCGGCGGGTCGGAATCGGTCGACGCCGCCGTCCGCTGCGCCCGCATGTTCCACGTGTCCAACGACGAGCCCGACCGCTGGAAGGTCATCGGGCGAGACGTGTCCTATCACGGCTCGACCCTGTCCGGGCTCAGCGTCGGGGGCCACGATCGCCGGCGGGCCGGTCTCGAGCCGCTCCTGCGGGAGCACCCGAAGAGCGGCTGGCTCGATCCCGATGCCCTGGCCAAGGTGGTCGAGCTCGAGGGGCCGGAGACGATCTCGTGTTTCATCGGCGAGCCGATCAACGGCGCCTCGGGCGGGGCAATGGTGCCGCCGGACGGCTACTGGCGGTCGGTCGAGGAGGTGTGCCGGGCCAACGGCATCCTGCTCGTCGTCGACGAGGTGATGACCGGCCTCGGTCGGCTCGGTCGCCGCTGGGGCTACGAGCACTTCGGGATCCGGCCGGACATCATCGTCGGCGGCAAGGGCCTGTCGGGGGGCTACGCCCCGATGGGCGGGATGTACGCCGCCGACACGGTGACCGACACGATCGCGGCCGCCGGCAACGGCCTGATGTATTTCACGTTCTCGGGGGCCGACCTCACCTGCGCCATCAGCCTCGAGGTGCTGCGGATCATGCGGGCCGAGGGGCTGGTCGAGCGGGCGGCCGAGATGGGCGGCCTGCTGCGGCGCCGGCTCGACGAGGAGCTCGGCGACCACCCCAACGTCAGCGACGTCCGGGGCCTCGGGCTGCTCCAGGGCATCGAGCTGGTCGACGGGACCGGCCAGCCGTTCCCCCGCTCGGTCGAGTTCGCCCAGGCGGTCGCCGGCCAGGCCATCGGCCGGGGGCTGTGGGTCTACCCGTGCGGCTCGGGCCCGGTCGACGATGCCCTGCTCATCGCCCCACCGTTCACGATCTCGGCCGAGGAGATCGAGCTGCTGGTGTCGACGCTGGCGGCGTCGATCACCGCCGCCGCCGACGGGGTCGCCTAGCGCGGCCGCCGGCGCGTCGTCATCCGGCTGACGAGGGTCGACGGCTACGCGGCCCGGGTGATCCGCGACGTCCGCCAGGCCCAGACGGCGGTCGAGGCGGCGAGCACGCCGGTGGTGACGGCGAGGTGGTCACCGCCGGTGCCGAGACCGAGCCACGGCTCCTGGACCGCCCGGATCACGTGGGTCAGCGGCAGCCAGTCGGCGATCGTCCGCATCGTGTCGGACAGGGCCTCGGGCGGCGGCCCGCCGCCGGCGAGCAGGAACATGGGGAAGAACAGCATCAGGCCGATGCCCTGGGCCGCCCGGGCGGTCGGTAGCAGCGAGCCGATGGCGACGCCGAGGCTGACGAAGGCCAGCGTCCCGACGACCAGCCCGATCCCGGTCCGCACCGGGTCGTCGATCTCGGGCAGCCCGAAGGCCAGTTGGGCGGTGACGAGCAGGGCGGCGAAGCCGAGCACGGCGAAGGTCACCCCGCTGGCGACCAGTACCGCCGGAACCGCCCATCGGGGGAACGACGAGGTGTCGAACCGCCGCAGCACACCGCGCTCCCGGTAGCCGGCCAGGTGGACCGGCAGCATGATGACGGCGATCGCGCACAGCACCACCCCGAAGTAGGCGGCGGTGTAGAAGTGCTGGGGGTTGATGTACTCGAAGCCGCTGTCGTCGGTGTCGGTGCCGAACACGCCGCCGAGCACGAGCACGGTGATGATCGGGAAGCCGAACACGAACACGAGGGCCTGGGGCTCGCGTCCGAAGAGGCGGAGCTCGGTGCGATAGAGGCGCAGCAGTTGGGCGGTCATCGGATCGGTCCTCCGGCGGTGGTCGGGGTGGCCGCGGCGACGGCGAGCGCAGTGGGATCGAACGGGCTCGGCCCGACCGGGCGTGGATCGGGATCCGGCGGGTCGAGGAGCGTCAGCAGCGCCTCCTCGAGCGACGGCTGGGCGACCCGGATCTCGTCCGGGACCCGGTTGCGGGCCACCAGCTCGGCGCCGAGGTGGGCGATCATCGGCGACGGTCCGACGGCGACGATCTCCCGACGGTCGTGGCGGGCCGAGCGGACGAGCGGCACATCGACCACCCAGTCGACGTCGTCGGGGCTGCCGCCGAAGCGGACCCGCACGCCTTCGCTGTGGCGCTCGATCAGGCCGGCGGGCGTGTCGAGGTCGACCACGCGACCGGACCGCATCACCGCCACCCGATCGCACAGGGCCTCGGCCTCGTTCATGAAGTGGGTGACGAGCACCACGGTCGTGCCCCGGTCCCGGACCCGCTCGATGAGCGCCCACACCTCGGAGCGGGCCGCCGGGTCGAGGCCCTGGGTCAGCTCGTCGAGGAACACGATCTCGGGATCGTTGAGCAGGGCGAGGGCCAGGAAGAGGCGCTGGCGCTGACCGCCGGAGAGCCCGGCGAACGGCGTGCCGGCGATCGTCTCGAGCTCCCACTCGTCCATGACCCGGCGGGCCTGGACCCGGTCGTCGGCGAACAGCGTCACCGCCTCCCGTACCTTCAGCCGGTCCGGCAGGTTGGCCTGCTGGAGCTGGCTCCCGACCCGGCCACGGAGCCGGGCCTTGTCGGCGACCGGGTCGAGCCCGAGCACCCGGATCGTGCCCCGGTCGGGGCGGCGGAGGCCCTGGGCGCACTCGACCGAGGTGGTCTTGCCGGCGCCGTTCGCCCCCAGGATCCCGTAGATCTCACCGGCCGAGACCTCGAGGTTGACGTCGTCGACGGCGAGGTGGCCGCCATAGGTCTTGGACAGCCCGATGCACTCCAGCACCGGACGGTCGGCGGTCGGGGTCGACGTTCTCGTGGCGATCGAGGTCATGGTGACGACCGTAGGAAACGGCGCCCTTGCGGTCGCCCGCCCACGGGTTGGTTGTCGACCTCCCCCCGGAGGGGGAGCGACGCCGGCCGGGCCGGCGACCGCCGGACCCTAGAACTCGACCAGGCCGTGCTGGTAGGCGTGCACGATGGCCCCCGCCCGATCCCGAACGGCGAGCTTGGTGAAGATCGACGAGATGTGGGACTTCACCGTCGCCTGGCCGACGATGAGCTCCTCGGCGATCTCGGCGTTGGTCCGCCCGGCGGCCATCAGCACGAGCACGTCGTGCTCGCGGTCGGTGAGTCGCTCGTCGGTGGCACCAGGGCGGACATCGGCCCGGCCGGCGGCGCCAGCGGCCGTGCCGATGTCGGCGCCCGGCCGGGCGGTCGGCGCGCCGGGCCGCCCGTCGCCACCGGCGCGGCGGCGCCTGGCCAACACCCTCGGGGTGACCACCGGGTCGAGCCAGGCCCCGCCGGCGGCCACGGTGACCGTTGCCCGGATCAGGTCCTCGGCGCTGGCCTCCTTGAGGATGAAGCCGGCGGCCCCGGCGTCGATCGCGCCCCAGAGGATCTCGTCCTCGTCGAAGGTGGTCAGCACCAGCACCGGTGGGCCGTCGCCGGCCCGGATCCGGGTGGTGGCCTCGATGCCGTCCATGCCTCGCATCCGGATGTCCATCACGACCACGTCGATCGTCACCTCGCCGGCGCCGACGGCGGCATCCTCGTCGGCCGGCAGGGGCAGCGAGCGGTGCTCGCGCAGTCGATCCAGGGCCTCCCGCCCATCGGCGGCCTCGGCCACCACCTCGACGCCGTCCTCCGAGCCGAGGATCCGGCCGAGGCCGACCCGGACCAGCGGCTGGTCGTCGACCAGCAGCACCCGGTGGCTCACCGTCGGCTCCGCCGTATCCGTGGCGCCAGGCCGATCGGGCCCGCCGTGGTCGTCGGCGTCGCCGGTCACCGGTCGACCGAGGCGGTCCGGGGCACGACGACCTCGACCGACCAGCCGTCGTCGACCGGGCCCGCCAGCAGCGAGCCGCCGACCGACAGCGCCCGCTCCCGCATGCCGACGAGGCCGTGGCCCGGGGTCTCGAAGACGGTGGACGTGGCCGGTACCGGTTCGCCCCCCTCGTTGCGGATCTCGACCTGGCAGCGCGACCGGTCGACGTCGACGGTGACCAGCACCCGAGCCCCGATGGTGTGCTTGCTGACGTTGGCCAGCGCCTCCTGGACGATCCGGTGGCAGGCGACGGCCAGCGGCCCCTCCACCTCGCCGGCCGGGCCGTCGACCCGGTAGTCGACGTCCATCCCCGCCATCCGGTACTGCTCGACCACGTCGGCGATGTCGGACAGGTCCGGCGTCGGGGCCGAGCCCTCGGCGTCGCCGGCCGCTCGCAACAGCCCGACCGTGCGCCGTACCTCGGCCATCGACGCCCTGCCCGCCTCCTCGGCCTGCTGCAGGGCGACCTCGGCCTCGTCCGGGTCGCTCCGCAGCAGCCGTCTGGCCCCGGCCACGTGCAGCATCACGACCGAGAGCGAGTGCCCGACCAGATCGTGCACGTCGCGGGCGATGCGGCGTCGCTCGACCTGGGCCGCGTGGTCGATCAGCTCGGCCTGGGTGGCCCGCAGCTCGGCCAGCACCCGGTCGTAGTGGTAGACGGCCGTGCCGAAGCCCCAACTGAGGGCGATGGCGGCCAACCAGTTCACCCAGTCCCAGTCGTAGACCTCGACGATGATGCTGAGGATGAAGATGAGGACGGAGGCGGCGACGGTGACCCCGTTGGCCACCGCCCGGTTGTCCTCGACGGAGGCCACCAGCGCGATACCGAGCACGAGCAGGAACATCGAGAACTCGACCTCGGTGTCGTTGACGATGTTGATCGTCAGCGGGATCGCCACGGCCGGCACCGCCACCAGCAGGTTCGGCAACGCCGGCCGCAGGGCCTTGACGACGAAGGCGGCGGCCACGATCGGCAACAGGACGGCGTCGACGATCTCGAAGTCGGAGGCGCCCATGGCCACCACGGCACCGACGACGGCGGTGGCGGCACCAACCTGCAACCGCCGCTGCTCGTCCCAGATCAGCACGGGCGTCGAGGTCATCCGGTCACGGTACCCACACCGGCCGGGTGCCGTCATCCGACCGGGCGGGGGGCCGGTCTCCCCCCGTGGGGGGAGGCGTGGCTGCGACCGGCGGCAGGAACAGGGACCCCTTGACTAGGGTTACCACGCCATGGACGCAACCATCTCCGCTCGGGACCCCCGGGCCGAAGCCCAGGCGCTGGTCGGTGAGCAGTACCTGGCCCGCGTGCTCGAGCCGTCGCCCCCGGCGGTGACCGACGGTCCGTTCTTCGCCGACGATCCGGTCGGCCTGGACGAGGGCGGCGACGAGGGCGCCGCCGTGACCATGCGGGGCCTGCCCGGCTCGCTCGACTGGGACGCCTGGCTCGCCGCCGACGAGTCGGTCAACGGCGAGCACCGCCCGTGGGTCACGTCGTCGTGGCTCGGGGCCGACCGCCGGCTCCCGCCGGCGCCGGCCGACCTGGCGACCACCCGCATCGACCTCCACCGCCTCGCCGCCTACGTCATCGCCCCCGCCCGCCACCGGGCCAACGGCAAGTTCGGTCTGCGCTGGACCCGAGGCGGCTTCGGTACCCCGTTCTTCCCCGGACCGGGCGGCGAGGACCGCCAGATCCGGGTCGATGGAACCACGCTGGTCGACCAGCGGGGCGGCTCGGCGGCCGACGGGGGCACCGTCCGAACCGTCCCGATCACCACGCTCCGGGCTGCGGCCGAGTTTCTCGGCGGCGAGATCGACACCGAGACCGCAGCCGAGCACGACTCGCCGCCGGTCGGTGACATCGATGCCCCGCTCCGGGTCGACCCGGAGGCCTCCCGCTTCCTCGGTCACTGGTTCGGCCTCGGCTTCGCCGCCCTCGAGGCCGTCCGGGGCGACGCCGGCTCGGTCGACCCCAGCCGACCGCAGCTGTGGCCGGGCCACTTCGATCCCGCCATCGAGGTCGGCGACGAGGACCACCGGGGCAGCTACGGCGCCTCGCCCGGCGACGGCGGCGTCGACGAGCCCTACCTCTACGTCAGCGTCTGGTGGCCCGACCGGGTCGGGCTGTCCGGCGACGACCTCGATCGCGAGCTCTGGAACGCCCCCTCGTTCACCGGGGCCCTGCTCCGAGTGTCGGACTTCCCGGTCGACGAGGACCCGGTCGACGTCGCCACCCGGTTCTGGCTCGAGCACCGCGACGCGCTGACCCGGGGCTAGGCCCCGGCGGCCGCAGAACTACAGGTCGGTACCGGCGAGGCCGATCACCTGGAGACGAATGCCGTCGTCGCAGGGGTTCAGCCATGCCAGCCATGCGGTGTCGCACATGACCGACACCCAGCACGTCATCGAACCCGTCCCCGCCCGGGGTGGGCTCCGGCGCCTGCGCCTCGGCGACCTCGACACCGTTGCGCCGGCGGGTGGGCGGTTGCCCCTGCCGTGGGCCGACTTCCGCCAGGCCGTCGAGACCGAGGTCCGCCGGGCCCGCCTCGACGACCGCACGCTGGCGGTCGCGACCGTGACCATGCGACCGACGACCGGCCCTGGGCCCTGGCCGCCGCCGGCCGTGCTCGACCGGGTCCGCTCGGTCGGCGACGCCATCCAGCTCGCCGTCGGGCCGGACGAGCAGCTGGTGCTCCTCATCCCGTCGATCCGACGTCGACCGGACGCCGAGGTGGTGATCCATCGGCTGGCCCAGGTCCTCAACGAGCCCCTGACCGACGGCGGCGTCGACCATCACCTCGCACCCCGGATCGGCGCCGCTCTCTTGGACACGGCCGGGCTTGGCACCGCCCGGGTCGACGGCGATGGCCCGGCCGGTCGGTCGGGCGACAGGGCCGGCGATGGGGTCGACCTCCTGCTCGACGGCGCCAGGATGGCCAACGAGCGGTGCGACCACCGGCACCCGGCGATGTTGTACCACCCGTACCATCGGCTGCGGCGCGAGCGCCGGACCCAGCTGGCGGGTGAGCTGCGGGAGGCGGTGCTGGCGGGCACGATCGGGGCCGCCATCCAGCCGGCGTTCGACCTCCGCAACGGCTCGCTCGTTGCGGTCGAGGCGTTCGCCCGCTGGCAACGGCCGGGCGGCGGGCCCGTGCCGCCGCTCGAGTTCGTTCCGCTGGCGGCCGAGCTCGGCCTCGACCACCTGTTGACCGCCCAGGTGCTGGCCCGGGCGGTGGAGCTGCTGGCCCGGACCGACGGCCGCTCACGGCCGGGCAGCGGGCCGAGCCAACCGGTGACGCTGTGGCTCAACGTGACCCCGGACGAGCTGCTGCACCCCGACTTCGAGTCGCTGATCCGATCGGTCGTCGGTGAGCACCCGGCCGTCATCCCCGGCATCGAGCTGTCGCCGAGCCCGCCGGCCGAGCACGGCGAGGTCCACGACACCCTGCGCCGGCTGGTCGACGCCGGGGCTCGGGCCGCCATCGGCGACTTCGGCATCGGCAACGCCAACCTGACCGTGGTGCCCCACCTGCCGTTCGACTCGGTCAAGATCGATCGGGCCCTCGTCCGCCGCATCTCGGGGCCGACCGATCCCGCCGGCGTCGTCGACCACCTGGCCGGTCTGGCCCACCGGCTCGACCTGGAGGTGACCGCCCAGGGCATCGAGACCCGCGATCAGCTCCGGCTGGTGGCCAGTGCCGGCTGTCAACTCGGGCAGGGCTTCTCGTTCGCCCCACCGACCTCCGACCCGACCACGATCGCCCGCTGGTTCCACCGATGATGGGCGACACCCCTGGCCCGGCCCGGCCGATCCTCCCGTCGACCACGCCGACCCGGGGGGCGAGCGGATCGTGAGCAGCGCAGCCGAACACATCACCGACCAGCTCGACCGGTTCGTGACCGACACGATGGCCGTCGAGGACGTCGCCCTGGTGTCGGCCGACGGTGCCGTCCTCGCCACCTCGGCCGAGCTGCCGGACTCCGTGGCCGACCAGTTCGGCCCGGTCGCCGCCGCGCTGCTGAGCCTCGGGCGGGCCAGCGCCCGCTGCCTGGCCCAGCATCGCGCCGACCGGGTCGTCGCCGACCTCGACGAGCTGCGGGTGATCCTGGTGGAGGTCACCGACATCGTCGCCGTCGCCGTCGTCGCCCGGGCCGACGCCGACCTCGACCTGCTCACCGACCGGACCAGGCAGCTCGCCGACGTGCTGCGACCACGGCTGGCCACCGGGCTGGCGGCGACGGTCTCGGCTGCGGCGTCGACCGCGGCCACGTCGTGACGGGTCCCCCCACCGGCACCGTTCGGCGTCGGGCCAAGGTGCTGGTGCTCGGCGCAACGGGCACCGGCAAGACGACCTTCATCGGCTCGGCGTCCGACATCGATCCCATCGCCACCGACGTGCCGATGGCGCCGCCGATCGACGGCGATGACCCATCGGCACCCGGGCCGACGACGACCGCGGCGATCGACGTCGGGCGGGTCGACGTCGACGGGCACACCCTGCTGCTGGTGGCCACCGCCCCGCCGCAACGGGTACCCGAGCTGCGGGACGACCTCGGGCGGGGTGCGGCCGGCGCCATCGTGCTCGTCGACCCGGCCAGGGCGAGCGACAGCTACCCCGACATCGTCGCCGCCAGCGACGGGCGGCTGCCGTTCCTGGTCGCCGTCAATCCGATCGGTCGCGACCGGACGTCGATCGACGCGGCGCTGCGGATGGGACCAGACGTGCCGGTCTCGGTGTGCGACGCCCGCGACCGAGCGTCGGTGAAGGCGACCCTGCGAGAGCTGCTCGACATCGTCGCCACGACCACCATCGTCGAGGCGACGGCGACGGCGACCGCCGGCCCGGCCGCCGGTTGACGACGCGGCTATGGTCGATGCCGTGAGCTCGGACGCCGCTGAGGCTGCGAACAGCATGGACACGGCGGACGGACATGGACCACGGACCGAGCTCCGCCTGCACGTACCGGCGCCGGCGGCCCGCCCGGGTGAGGACCCCGACTTCTCGTTCCTGGCCGTGCCCCCGGTCGACGAGGCTCCCCGGCCGGCGGTCGACGCCCCGGCGACCGACACCTACGACCTCGCCACCACGCTGATCCGGGTGCTCGACGACGACGGCCACGCCGGTGGGGCCTGGGATCCCGGCCTCGATGCCGGCACCCTCAGGGCCGGGCTCGAGCACATGCTGGTCACCCGGACCATCGAGGAGCAGTTCATGCTGCTCCAGCGCCAGGGCAAGGCGGCGTTTGCCATGCGCTCACTCGGCGAGGAGGCGGTGGCGGTGTCGGCGGCCATGGCGGTCGGCGTCGACTCCCCCGGCTACGGCCCGGGGCTCGACATGCACTTCCCGACCTACCGCCAGTCGGGGATCCTCGTCGCCAACGGTCACTCGCTCGTCGAGATGACCTGCCAGATCCTCTCAAACGAGGGCGACCGGCTGAAGGGGGCCCAGCTCCCGGTGCTGCACTCGGTGCCCGAGTGCGGCTACTTCTCGATCTCGGGCAACCTGGCCACCCAGCTCCCCCAGGCCGTCGGCTGGGCCATGGCCGGCGCCATCGAGGGAAACCGGATCGTCGGCGTCGGGTGGACCGGCGAGGGGGCGACGGCGGAGAACGACTTCCACTCGGCCCTCGTGTTCGCCTCGGTCTACCAGCCGCCGTCGATCACCTGCGTGGTCAACAACCAGTGGGCCATCTCCAGCTTCCAGGGCATCGCCGGCGGTACCAACGCCTCGTTCGCCCAGCGGGGCATCGGCTACGGCGTGGCCACGCTCCGGGTCGACGGCAACGACTTCCTGGCCGGGTGGGCCGCCACCCGCTGGGCCACCGCTCGGGCCAGGGGCGGCTTCGGGCCGACCCTCATCGAGTGGGTGACCTACCGGGCGGCCTCCCACTCCAGCTCGGACGACCCATCGAAGTACCGGCCGGTCGAGTCGGCCAAGGCGTGGCCGCTCGGCGATCCGGTCGACCGGCTGACCGAGCACCTGATCGGGCTCGGCGAGCTGACCCTCAGCGACGTCGAGGCGATCCGGTCGTCGGCCCGTGACCGGGTGCTGGCCGCCGTGGCCGAGGCGGAGTCGATGGGCACGCTCAACTCGGGCACCTCGCTGTCGCCCGTCGACATGTTCCGCCACGTCTACGCCGAGATGCCCCCACATCTCGTTGAACAGCGCCAGGAGCTGGGCTACTGATGGCCGTCGCCGTGCTCGCCGTCGTATTGCTGGCCGGGCTGGTGGCGATGCTGGCCGTCGTCCTCCTCAACAACCGCGAGCGCTGAGCCGGATGGGGGCAGCCACATGAGCGTCGACCAGGACCCGTACACCCCGGCCTTCCTCCCCGCCCCGGCGCCGAGTCCGCCGTCGTCGACCGAGACCGCCTCGGCCGGCCAGACCCGGTCGATGACGATGATCGAGGCCATCCGCGACGCCCTGGCGGTGATGATGGCCCGCGACGAGCGGGTGGTGTCGTTCGGCGAGGACGCCGGCTACTTCGGCGGCGTGTTCCGCTGCACCGAGGGACTGCAGCAGGAGTTCGGCGAGCACCGCTCGTTCGACACCCCGATCTCCGAGAGCGGGATCGTCGGGGCCGCCGTCGGGATGGCGTCGTACGGGCTGCGGCCGGTGGCCGAGATCCAGTTCGCCGACTACGTCTACCCCGGCTACGACCAGATCGTGTCCGAGGCGGCCAGGCTCCGGTCCCGGTCGGCCGGCGAGCTGACCGCCCCGCTGGTGGTCCGCATGCCGGTCGGCGGTGGCATCCGGGGCGGGCAGACCCACTCGCAGAGCCCCGAGGCGCTGTTCACCCACGTTGCCGGGCTCAAGGTCGTGCTGCCGTCGAACCCGATCGACGCCAAGGGCCTGCTGATCGCCTCGATCGAGGACCCCGACCCGGTGATCTTCCTCGAGCCGAAGCGGCTCTACAACGGCCCGTTCGATGGCCACCACGATCGTCCGATCCAGCCCTGGTCCCGCCACGAGCTCGGCAACGTCCCCGAGGGCCACTACACGATCCCGCTCGGCGAGGCCACGATCGTCCGGCCTGGCTCGGAGGTGACCGTGCTGGCTTATGGCACGCTGCGGTTCGTGGCCGAGGCCGCGGCCGCCGAGGCCGGGGTCGACGCCGAGATCATCGACCTGCGGACCCTGCTGCCGCTCGACGTCGACACGGTCGCCGCCTCGGTGGCCAAGACCGGGCGCTGCGTGATCGCCCACGAGGCCACGAGGACCAGCGGCTTCGGGGCCGAGCTGTCGGCCCAGGTCCAGGAGCGGTGCTTCGATCACCTGGAGGCCCCGATCACCCGGGTCACCGGCTACGACACCCCGTACCCGGTCGGGCTGGAGTGGGTCTACTTCCCCGGCCCCGACCGGGTGGCCGAAGCCCTCCGTCAGGTCATGGCGTACTAGATGGCCGATCCCGAGGAGCGACGATGGGACGCCTGACCGTCAAGGTGCCCGACGTTGGCGAGGGGGTTGCCGAGGTCGAGCTGGTGTCCTGGGCGGTGGCGCCGGGCCAGCCGGTCGAACGGAACCAGATCATCGCCGAGGTGATGACCGACAAGGCGACGGTCGAGGTGCCGAGCCCGGTCGACGGCGTGGTCGATGCCCTCTCGGGCGATGCCGGCGATCGGCTGCTGGTCGGCGAGCCGCTGTTCGTGCTGTCGGTCGACGGCGATGGCGACGCGGAGGTCGACGCCGACCCGAACGGCGGGGTCGACGCCGACCCGGACGGCGGGGTGGCCGCCGAGCCGGCCACCCGGGCCGAGCCGGCCACCCGGGCCGAGCCGTCGACGTCCCCGGAAGCGGCTGCTGCGGTCACCCCGACCCCGACCCCGACCCCGACCCCGGCCGCCGACGCCGGCGGAGCCAGGACGATCACCGGCTGGTCCCCGGCCGCGCCCCGACCCGAGCACGAGCGACCGCGGGCAACGCCGTCGGTCCGGCGGCGGGCCCGCGATGCCGGGGTCGACCTGCGCACCCTCGCCGGGAGTGGCCCGGCCGGGCGGATCACCCACGACGACCTCGATCAGCTCTTCCGACAACCCGCCGGCTCCGGCCCGCCGGCCGGCGGTCGGGGCGGTCCCGATCGACGCCGGGGCGGCGGCGGCCGCCAGCCCGACCTGACCGTCACCGACAAGCCGGTCATCGGCCTGCGTCGCCGGATCGCCGAGCAGATGGTGTCGTCGACGTCCACCATCCCCCACATCACCTATGTCGACGAGGTCGACATGACCGCGCTCGAGGAGCTGCGGACCTCGCTCAACGATCGGGCCGCAGCCACCGGGGGGACCCGCCTGACCATCCTCCCCTTCCTCGTGCGGGCCCTCGTGCAGATCCTGCCCGAGTTCCCCCAGTGCAACGCCCACCTGCTCGACAACGCCGATGGCCCCGACACGCTGCGGACCTTCGGCGGCGTCCACGTCGGCATCGCCACCCAGACCGACAACGGCCTGGTCGTCCCCGTGCTCCGCCACGCCGAGAGCGAGTCGCTCTGGTCGAGCGCAGCCCGCCTCGGCGAGCTGGCCGACGCCGCCCGGACCGGGCGGGCCTCGGCCGCCGACCTGTCCGGCTCGACGATCACGATCACCAGCCTCGGCGCCCTCGGCGGGCTCGTCACCACCCCGGTCATCAACAAGCCGGAGACCACGATCGTCGGCGTCAACAAGCTCGCGGTCCGGCCGGTGTGGGACGGCGAGCGGTTCGTGCCCCGGTCGATGATGAACCTGTCGTCCTCGTTCGACCATCGAATCGTCGACGGCTGGGACGCCGCCAACTTCGTGCAGGCGGTGCGAGCACTCCTCGAGCAACCGGCCCTGCTGTTCGTCGGACCGGAGGAGATCTGAGTGGCCGCCGACCGTCACGTCCAGGTGCTGATCATCGGCGGCGGTCCCGGTGGCTACGTCGCCGGTATCCGGGCCGGGCAGCTCGGGCTCGACGCGGTCGTCGTCGACGGCCAGCCGATGGGCGGCACCTGCCTCAACGTCGGCTGCATCCCATCGAAGGCGCTGATCCACGCCGCCGACGAGTACGAGGTGGCCGTCGAGCAGGCCACCTCGGCCCCGCTCGGCATCTCGGTGTCGGACCCCCGGGTCGACCTCGCCCGAGTGGTCGCCTGGAAGGATGGGATCGTCGGTCGGCTCAACGCCGGCGTGGCCGGGCTGCTGGCCAAGGCCGGCGCCAGCGTGGTCGAGGGCTGGGCCTCGATCGTCGACGGCAAGACGGTCGACGTCGCCACCACCGACGGCTCGACCCAGCGGATCGCCACCGACCACCTCGTCATCGCCACCGGCTCCGATCCGGTCGAGCTGCCCGGCCTACCGTTCGGTGACGCCGGCGCCGGGCGGGTGCTGTCGTCGACCGAGGCGCTCGACCTGACCGAGGTGCCCGACCACCTGGCCGTGGTCGGCGGCGGCTACATCGGTCTGGAGCTGGGCACGGCGCTGGCCAAGCTGGGCTCGTCGGTCACCGTGGTCGAAGCCGAGGGCCGGATCCTGCCCCAGTACGACCGCGGCCTGACCGCGCCGGTGGCCACGAACCTGCGCCGGCTCGGCGTCGAGGTGCTCACCGACACCCGGGCCGCAGGCCTGACCGACGACGGCCTCGCGGTCGAGGGGCCGAACGGGCCCGCTGTCGTGGCCGCCGAGCAGGTACTGGTCACCGTCGGCCGTCGACCCAAGGTCGCCGGGTTCGGCCTGGCCCACCTCGGGCTCACGATGGACGGCGGCTTCATCGCCGTCGACGAGCGGGGCCACACGTCGATGCGCAACGTGTGGGCCATCGGCGACGTGACGGGCGAGCCGATGCTGGCCCACCGGGCGATGAAGCAGGGCGAGGTGGTGGCGGAGGCCATCGCCGGCAAGCCAGCCGCCTTCGAGCCCGAGGCCATACCCGCCATCGTGTTCACCGACCCGGAGATCGTCACCGTCGGCCTCGACCCCGACCAGGCCAAGGCCCGAGACCTCGAGGTCGTCGTCGGTCGGTTCCCGCTCTCGGCCAACAGCAGATCGATGACGCTCGGCGACGGCGCCTCCGGCGGTGGGGGCCAGCGAGGCTTCGTGCGGGCGGTGGCCCGGGCCGACGACCACCTGATCGTCGGCCTCCAGGCCGTCGGCCGCTCGGTGGCCGAGCTGTCGGCTGCGTTCGGGCTGGCCGTCGAGATGGGGGCCAGGCTCGAGGACATCGGCGACACGATCCACGCCCACCCGACCATCGGCGAGAGCCTCGCCGAGTCGGCACTGGCCGCGCTCGGCCACGCCCTCCACATCTGAGCCCGATCGACGGGCGGAACGGCCGCCGCCGGGCGCTGTCCGGCCGGGACCGTCATCCCGGGACGGGAACTACGACCTCGACCGGCCCGGACGGTACGGTGGCCGCAGTGACGAAGCGCCGGATCACCACGGTCGACGTGGCCAACCTGGCCAACGTGTCGCAGCGGACGGCAGCCCGGGTCTTCGCCTCCCCCGAGCTGGTGGCCGAGGACACGAGGCGGGCGGTCGAGGCGGCGGCGGCCGAGCTCGGCTACGTCCCCAACGCCATCGCCCGCTCGCTGAAGTCGCAGCGCTCGGGCATCGTCGGCGTCGTCGTCCCGAGCAGCGGGCAGTACTACCACGAGGTGGTGCGGCACCTGGCCCGAGCGCTGGCCCGGGTCGGCGAGCAGCTGCTCGTGTTCTCGTTCGACTCGGCCGACGTCGACGACACGATCGCCGCCGTCCGCGGCTATCAGCTGGACGGGCTCGTCCTGGCCTCGGCCACCGTGCCGGGCGATCTGCTGGAGCGGGCGAGGGAGGGTCGCCGGCTCGTGTCGTTCAACGACCCGGCGCCCCACGAGGGGATCCCTTCGGTGTCGGTCGACAACGAGGCCGGTGTCGCCGCCCTCGTCGACCACGTGGCCGGGCTCGGGGCCCGGTCGATCACGTTCGTCAACGGGCTGCGGGCTGCGGCCACCAACAAGCTGCGCCGCTCCACCTCCCGGCGCCGGGCCCAGGTCCTGGGGCTGACGTGGACAGAGGTCGACGGCCGAGCCTTCACCTACGACGGCGGCCGCCGGGCCGGCCGGGCGCTCCTCGCCGGCGGGCTGCCGGACGTGGCCATGGCCGCCAGCGACGAGCTGGCCTTCGGCATCATCGACGAGCTGCGCTCGGGCGGCGCCCACGTCGGCCACGACATCAAGGTGACCGGCTTCGACGGTCTGGCCCAGGCCTCGTGGCGGGCGTACGACCTGACCACGATCGAGCAGCCGCTCGACTCGCTGATCGACGAGACCGTCCGGTTGGTCCTGCCCGGCCGGGTCGAGACACCGCCTCGGATCACCGCCCCGGGGATCGTGCGAATCCGGTCGTCGACCACCGGTCACCCACTCGGCTAGCGATCGATCGGCTTGACACCGCAGCGGGCGGGTGCAACGTTGGCCCAACCCTTGGCTACGTAGCCAGCACCGCGGCGCGCCGAGGCGACCGAAAGGACGAGACCGTGGCCCACGAGCTGAAGACCGCGACCATCAAGGGAGCCCACGGCTCCGACACCGATCTCTCGACCACCGTGGGTGACATCCTGGCCCGGGTCGAGCACGAGGGCGGCACCGCCGTCCGGGAGCTGAGCGAGCGATTCGACAGCTGGTCCCCCGAGCAGTTCCGGCTGACGCCCGAGCAGATCGAGGCCGCGGTCGCCGCCGTCGAGCCCCGCACCATCGACGACATCCGGTTCGCCCAGGAGCAGATCCGCACGTTCGCCGAGCACCAGCTGACGTCGATCCAGCCGGTCGAGGTCGAGACCCGACCGGGCGTCGTCCTCGGCCACAAGCTGCTGCCGATCGAGAACGTCGGCGCCTACGTGCCCGGGGGCCGCTACCCGATGGTGGCATCGGCCCACATGAGCGTGCTGACGGCCAAGGTCGCCGGCTGCGGCCGGGTGGCGGCCTGCACCCCGCCGATCAACGGGGCCATGCCGAACGAGACGATCGCCGCCATGCACCTGGCCGGAGCCGACGAGATCTACATCCTCGGTGGTGTCCAGGCGATCGCGGCCATGGCCTTCGGGACCGACTTCGTCGACCCGGTCGACATGCTCGTCGGCCCGGGCAACGCCTTCGTGGCCGAGGCCAAGCGTCAGCTGTTCGGGCGGGTCGGGATCGACCTGCCGGCCGGCCCGACCGAGACGCTGCTGATCACCGACGACACCGTCGACGGTGAGCTGTGCGCGACGGACCTGCTGGGTCAGGCCGAGCACGGGCCGTCGTCGCCGGCGGTGCTGCTCACCACGTCACACCAGCTCGGTCTCGACACGATCGCCGCCGTCGAGCGCCAGCTGGAGACGCTGCCGACGGCCGACGTCGCCTCGGTGGCCTGGCGGGACTACGGGCGGGTGATCGTCTGTGAAAACCGGGAGGAGATGCTGGCCATCGCCGACGAGCTGGCCTTCGAGCACGTGCAGGTCATGACCGCAGATGACGACTACTTCCTCGACAACATGACCAACTACGGCGCGCTGTTCCTCGGCCCGATGACCAACGTGGCCTACGGCGACAAGGTCATCGGCACCAACCACACGCTGCCGACCCAGCGGGCCGCCACCTACACCGGGGGGCTGTGGGTCGGGAAGTTCATCAAGACCTGCACCTACCAGCGGGTGACCGACCCGGCCGCCTCGCACGAGATCGGCGAGTACTGCTCGCGGCTGTGCGCCATCGAGAACTTCGCCGGCCATCAGGCCCAGGCCGACATCCGGGTCGAGCGCTACGGCAGCACGGTCCCGGCGTAACCGGGGCCGCCGGTGGGCCACCCTCGGCCCGGCCGCTCCCTCCGTCGAGGACCCGCCTCGGTAGATTGGTTCGGACGGATGTGGATCGCCTGTTCCCCATCCGTCCACGACGACCGCCGACGTGGCGCCGATCGGCCCCCTTCTTCGGCGCGACGCGCCTGGTCGCCCAGCTGTTCGACCGGATAGGACACTCGCTGGCCGACCTCGACCGGCTCGACGCGCTGATCGAGGTGTTCCGTCGGTTCCGGGCGTTCGCCGTCACCGAACCCGGCGTCCACCGGTTGCTGTTCGATCGCACCGTCGACGCGCCACCGCTGTCCACCTCGAGCGCCCGGGAGCGGGACGAGGCGATCGGCCTCGTGGCCGCCGTCGTGGCCGGGGCGATCGACGCCGGTGCGCTCCTCCCGACCGAGCCGTCCGATGCAACCCGGCGGCTCCTGGCCACGGCGATCGGTTCGATCCAGCTGGAGCTCACCGGCTGCGTCGACCGTGTCGGCGAGGAGGCGTTCGAGGCCGCCATGGCCACCAGCCTGCGGGGGCTGCGACCGAGCGTCCAGGGGCGGTGAGTCAGGTCCGGTAGCCGGCGTTGATCTCGATGTAGCCGTTGGTCAGGTCACACGTCCAGATCGAGGCCTGTCCCTCACCGACGCCGACGTCGACGGTGATCGTCACCTCGGACCGGCGGAGGTGCTCGGTCGCCCTGGCCTCCGAGTAGCCCTCGAGGGCGACGCCGGCGTCGGTCACCTGCTCGGGCCCGATCCAGATGGCGAGGCCGTCCCGGTCGGCCGGCTCGCCGGCCTTGCCGACCGCCATCACGATCCGGCCCCAGTTGGCGTCCTCGGCCGCCAGGGCCGTCTTCACGAGGGGCGAGTTGCCGATGGCGAGGGCGATCGTGCGGGCCGAGGCATCGTCGACCGCGCCGAGCACCGCCACCTCGACGAACTTCGTGGCCCCCTCGCCGTCGCGCACGATCTGCTTGGCCAGGTCGAGGTTGACCGCATCGAGCGCCGAGACGAACGCGTCCCAGCCAGGCGAGCCAGGGCCCTCGATCGTCGGGTGGTCGGCCTGGGCGGTGGCGAAGAGCAGGACCGTGTCGCTGGTCGAGGTGTCGGAGTCGACGGTGATCCGGTTGTAGCTCCGGTCGACCGAGGCCGACAACGCCTGCTGCAGCGCCTCGGTCGTCACCGCCAGGTCGGTGAACACGAACCCGAGCATCGTGGCCATGTCCGGTGCGATCATGCCGCTGCCCTTGGCGATGCCGGCCACCACGCCGCCGGTGCCGGCGACCGCCCGACCCGAGCCCTTCGGGAACGTGTCGGTGGTGCGGATGGCGTTGGCCGCCAGCTCCCAGCCGGCCGGCTCCGAGCGAGCCAGGATCGGCAGGGCGTCGGCCAGGGCCCGCTCGTCGAGCGTCTCGCCGATCACGCCGGTCGAGGCCAGGAACACCTCGTCGGCCCGGCACCCGATGGCGGCGGCGATCGTCCTGGCCGTCAGCTCGGCCGCGGTCTCGCCGGCCCGGCCGGTGAAGGCGTTGGCGTTGCCGGCGTTGCACACGATCGCCCTGGCCCGACCGGCGGGGAGGATGCGGCGGCACCAGTCGACCGGCGCCGACGGGCACCGGGATCGGGTGAACACGCCGGCAACGGTCGTGCCCGGCGGGACCTCGGCCAGCATCAGGTCGGCCCGGCTCTGGTAGCGGAGACCGGCCTCGATGGCGGCGAGGCGGACGCCGGGAACCACCGGCAGGTCGGGGAAGCCGTCGGGGGCCAGGGGGGAACGCGTCGCCATGGCGGGTCAAGATAGCGGATCCGATTGGCGCCTCAGCGAGCCCGCCGACAGGCTTTCGTGCATGGCAACGCAGCTTCCCGTGCACTCGCTCGTCGCCCACAACACGGCCACCAGCAGCGAGAACAAGATCCATGACGACACCGTCGCCGCCGCGCTCGGCTTCGGGGGCGGACTGGTGCCCGGCGTCGACGTCTACGCCTACCTGTGCCAGCCCGCCGTGGCCCACTGGGGCGCCGAGCTCCTGACTCGGGGCCGGGTGGCCACCCGGTTCGGCTCACCGGTGTACGACGGGGAGCGGGTCGAGGTCCGGGCCACGGTCGACGAGGACGGCGACGGGGTCCTGCGGGCCGGGGTCCACGCCCCGACCAGACCTGGCCGGGCGGCCGACGCCACGCTGGAGGCCCGGCTCGCCGACGAACCGGCAACACCACCCGACGTGCCCCGAGGGGACCAGCCGGACCCGGCCGACCGACCGCCGGCTTCGCCGGACGAGCTCGCCGTCGGCACCGTCCTCGGCACCTTCGACTGGTCGATCGGGGCCGGCGACCACGCCGCCTACCTGGCCGACGTGCGGGACGACCGCAGCCCGCTGGCCGAGCTCGGCCTGGTCCACCCCGGCGCGCTGCTCCGGTTGGCCAACTCGGTGCTGTCGGAGACGGTCCGGCTCGGCCCCTGGATCCACGTCGGCTCGACCATCCACCACCGCCGACCGATCGAGATCGGCGAGGCGATCGAGGTCCGTGGCGTGGTCACCGGCAACCGGGAGCACAGGGGCCACCGCTTCGTCGACCTCGACGCCGTCCTGCTCGGCGCCGACGGCCAGGCCCGGGTCTGGATCGAGCACACCGCGATCTACGAGCCCCGTCAGCTCCGGGACGCCGCAGCCTCCTGACGACGGGCGGGTGGAGGTGACATCAACAGGGCGGCCAACGTCGACAGGACGCCGAGCGCAGCCATGACCACGAACGCCAGCCGCCAGCCGTCGACGAAGGCGTCGGCCGCACCCGGGGTGTCGGCGATCTCGCCGAGCGGGATGTCGAAGCCCCGGGCGGCCATGGCCCCGGCGACGATGGCGGCGACGGCGGCCTGGCCGAAGACGTTGCCGACGTTGCGGGCCAGGTTGGTGAAGGCGCCGACGACGCCGTAGCTGGCCGGCGGCACGGTGCCGATGATGGCGGCGTTGTTCGGCACGTTCCACAGCCCGGTCGACAGCCCGGCGGCCAACGCGACCGACGCCACCAGCCACAGCGGCGACCCCTGGTCGAGCCAGGCGAACACGCTCATGATGACCACCGAGGCGGCGAAGCCGGACACGATGAACCGCTTGGCCCCCCACCGGTCGGACAGCCGGCCCGCGAACTGGGCCGCCACCCCGAGACCGACCGAGTTCAGGAACACGGCGATCCCGGCCCGGCTCTCGCTCACCCCGACCACGCTGACCAGCAGGATCGGCACGAGGATGTAGACGGCGGCGTTGACGACGAAGCCGAGGGTCCTGGCGATGATCCCGCGGGCGAACGTCGGGTCGGCGAAGAACCGCAGCTCGAGCATCGGATGGGGCGAGCGCAGCTCCCACCACACGAACGCAGCCAACGTGGCCAGCACCAGCACGATCGCCACGAGCATCGGCGCCGACGACCAGGCCAGCCCGATCGGGTTGTTCACGGTCAGTACGAACGCGACGACGAGCACGAGCGACAGCGAGGCGCCGGTCAGGTCGAACGGTTGCCGCTCCCGCTCGATGGGGGTGATCCGCTCCTCGTCGAGGACCCGCACGCCGATCGCAAACGACACGGCCGTCAGCCCGACCAGCAACCAGAACAGCGCTCGCCACGAGAGGAACTCGAGGGCGATGCCGGCGGCCAGCGGTCCGGCGGCCGCCCCGACGGCCACGGCCGAGGTCTGACTGCCGATCGCCTTGCCCCGCTCGGCCGCAGGGAACACCGACACCAGGATCCCGGTGCCGACCGACTCGGCCAGCGCCCCGCCGATCGACATCACCACCCGGGAAACGAGCAGCATGGCGAAACTCGTCGACAGTGCGGTCATCGCCGCCCCGACCGCGAACAGGGCGAGGCCGGCCAGGTGGACCCGGCGGCGACCGACGAGGTCGGCCAGCCGACCGAAGGGGAGCAGCAGAGCGCTGATCGTCAGCGACGGGGCGATCACGATCCAGCTGGCCGCCTTCAGGGTCACGCCGAAGTCGTCGGCCATGGCCGGCAGGGCGACGAACACCATCGTGAGGCCGAGCACGGCGATCACGAAGAAGGAGCCGACGGCGGCGAAGGCCAGCCACTTGTCGTCGATGCCGGCCCTCGACCCGGCTCCCGGCCGGCCCGAGCCCATCACGGTTGGTTACGCTACCCCTGGTACGCCCCCGAAGGAGATTCCATGCCCGGCCTGCTGCCAGACGTCGACCCAGACGGCCTCCTCGAATACTCGGTCGTCTACACCGACCGGGCCGTCAACCACATGTCGGTCGCCTTCCAACAGGTGATGGGCGACATCTCCTCGACCCTCAAACGGGTCTACAACGCCGAGGCCGTCGTCATCGTGCCCGGCAGCGGCACGTACGGCATGGAGGCCGTGGCCAGGCAATTCGCCGGCGGGCAGCACGCCCTCGTCGTCCGCAACGGGTTCTTCAGCTACCGGTGGACCCAGATCTTCGAGATGGGCTCGATCCCCACGTCGCACACCGTCCTCACCGCCGGCCCGCTCGGCGACGAGCCCAACGCCCCCTTCGCCCCGCCGCCGATCGACCGGGTGACCGCCACGATCGCCGAGGAGCGGCCGGCGGTCGTGTGCGCCCCCCACGTCGAGACCTCGGCCGGGATGTTGTTGCCGGACGAGTACCTCCGGGCCCTGGCCGACGCCACCCACGCCGTCGGCGGCCTGTTCGTGCTCGACTGCATCGCCTCCGGCACGCTGTGGGTCGACATGGCGGCCACCGGCGTCGACGTGTTGTGCTCGGCCCCCCAGAAGGGGTGGTCGGGGCCACCGTGCGCCGGGCTGGTCATGTTGTCGCCCCTGGCGGTCGAGCGACTCGGCCAGACCACCAGCTCCAGCTTCGCCTGCGACCTCCGCAAGTGGCACGACATCATGGCCGCCTACGAGAGCGGCGGTCACGCCTACCACGCCACGATGCCGACCGACTCCCTGCGGGTGTTCCGCGACGTGATGGGTGAGACCGAGGCCTTCGGGTTCTCCGAGTCGAAGGCGGCGCTGACCCGACTCGGCACCCGGGTGCGGGAGCTGCTGGCCGACCGGGGTTTCGCCTCGGTGGCGGCCGATGGCTTCCAGTCGCCCGGGGTCGTCGTCTCCTACACCGATGACCCGGCGATCAAGTCGGGCAAGCGGTTCGCCGAGGTCGGCATCCAGGTGGCCGGCGGGGTGCCGCTCATGGTCGGCGAGCCCGACGACTTCTCGACGTTCCGCATCGGGTTGTTCGGCCTCGACAAGATCGCCGACATCGACCGCACGGTCGACACCTTCAGGGTCGCGCTCGACAACCTGTAGCGGCGCCGCTGCGGGCCGCTACAGCAGGATCCCGTACAGGGCGCAGTCGACCCACTGCCCGCGCTTGCGGTGGCCCCGCCGGATCAGGCCCTCGCGCTCGAACCCGACCTTCTCGACCAGGCGGATGCCGCCCGGGTTGGTGGCGAACACGGTTGCCTCCATCTTGGCGTAGTCGAGGTCGGTGCGGCCGAGCTCGACCAGCGCGGTCAGGGCCTCGGTGACCAGACCCCGGCTCCAGTACGGCCGACCGAGCCAGTACCCGACGTCACCCCGACCGGGGACCCCGGTCGGCCGGGTCCCGATGGCCCCGAGCGCCCGACCCGTGGCACCGGCCAGGTCGCCGCTGCGATCGCGCAGCACCCAGTGGTAGCCCCACTCGCCATAGGTCGCCGTCCGGCACCGCTCGATCCACCAGTCGGTGTCGGACCGGTCGTCCGGGCCGTCCCAGGCCAGCGTGGCGCAGATCGCGTCCCGGTCGGGGCCGCCGACCAGGTGGAACAGCACGTCGGCGTCGTCCGGCTGGGGCAGATCGACCAGCAGGCGCTCGGTCGTGAACCGGAGGGTGTTCAGGCTGTCGACGTCGGGGCCGGTCCGGTCCATGCCCCGGACGCTAGCGCCGTGGGTGGCGTCGGGCCGGCAAAATCCGGCCGACCGCCTCGGGACCCGACGCTAACGTGGTCTGGTGAGCGACCTCCGAACCCCGCCGGTCGACGGGGCCGCCCCGAACCGGACCCCCGACCGAGCGTTCGCCGCACTCCGCTCCCTGGCCCGGCGCCACTGGGGTCGGTTCGTGCTGGTCACGATCGCCCGAGCCGTGGCCGCTGCGCTCCTGGCCTTGCACCCGTACTTCCTGGCCGAGCTGGCCACGTCGACCGACGACCCCGACCGGGCCCTTCGCTTCCTGGTGCTGCTGTTCGGCACCGGTGCGGTCCACTTCGTCCTGTGGACCGGGGCCGACTTCTACGTCTCGGCCAGGATCATCCCGCTGACCTACGAGTTCAAGCGGACCGCCTTCGACACCGTCTGGTCCGAGGAGTACCAGCGCTTCGTCGACCGACCGTCCGGCAAGGTCGCCAGCTACGTCAACGACCTCCGCAACCACACCGAGTCCCTCTGGGACGCCGCCCACTACGGCTTCCTGCCGGTGCTGTCGGCCATCCCGGTCTACGTCGTGCTGCTGTGGCAGACCGCACCGGGCAACGCCCTCACCTACGGGCTGTTCCTCGTCGGCGCCGGGCTGATCCTGTCGCTGCTGGTCGGGCCGGTCCACGCCCGCCAGCGCCACCTGACCGACACCACCGCCAGCAACACCGGACGGGTGTTCGACTCGTACGCCAACTTCGTCAACGTCTTCTCGTTCCGGGCCCAGGCCAAGGAGATCACCCGCAACGACCGGGAGCTCGACGGGTTGATCACCGACGACGTCCGCTTCAGCTACGCCCTCAGCTCCTACTGGGGCGTCGCCTCGGCCCTCATCAGGATCGGGCTCTGGGGTGCGGTGATGGCGTTCAGCTGGTGGCAGTTCGACCAGGGCCGCATCACGTTCACGGCGATGGTGGTCTCGATCACCGTGCTGCTCGACTTCACCACCCAGTACTGGGGCCTGGTCCACAACCTCGGCGAGTGGTTCGACAAGTCGGCCGCCTTCCGCGAGGCCTATGGCTACCTGTTCGGCGACCGCGACATCGTGGCCGACCCACCCCCCGACCGGGTGCCGGCCTCGGCAACGGTGGCGGACCGGACCGGTGCCGGTGCCGGTGCCGGTGATGCGCCGGTCGCCCTCCGCCAGGCCCTCGAGGTGCGGCACCTCAGCTTCGCCTATCCCGACGAGCCCGACCGGCTCGTGCTCGACGACATCAGCTTCCGGGTGGCCAGGGGCGAGAAGCTCGGCATCGTCGGTCGCAGCGGCGAGGGCAAGTCGACGCTGATCAAGCTGCTGCTCGGCTTCTACGGGCCGACGTCAGGCGAGATCCTCGTCGACGGGCGCCCGGTCGATCCGGACGAGCTGACCCGGCTCCAGGCCTACGTCCCCCAGGACACCTCGCTGTTCCAGGAGACGATCGACTACAACATCGGCTATGCCGTGCCCGAGGCGACCACCCCGGAGCGGATCCGGGAGGCGGCCGACCGGGCCAGCATCGCCGACTTCATCGACTCGCTCCCCGCCGGCTACGAGACGATGGTCGGCGAGCGGGGCATCAAGCTCAGCCTCGGCCAGCGCCAGCGGATCGCCATCGCCCGTGCGTTCCTGGCCGACGCCGACCTGGTCATCCTCGACGAGGCAACGTCCGCCCTCGACTCCGAGACCGAGGCCAGGATCCAGGACGCACTCGACCAGCTGTGGCAGGGTCGGGCGGCGATCGTGATCGCCCACCGACTGGCCACGCTCAACCACGTCGACCGGATCATCGTGCTCGACAACGGGCGGGTGGTCGAGGAGGGGACCAAGGACGAGCTGCTGGCCGCCGGAGGGTTGTTCGCCGGGCTCTGGGACCTGCAGCAGTCGGGCCTGCAGCTGTAGCCGTAGGCTGCGGGCATGGGTATCGCGGATGAGAAGTACGTGGCCTTCACCACCTACACCAGGGCCGGTGCGGCCAAGACCACACCGGTCTGGATCGCCGACCTCGGCGACGGCAAGGCCGGGTTCACCACGTCGTCGACCTCCTGGAAGGCGAAGCGGCTGGCCAACGACTCCCGGGTCGAGCTGCAGCCGAGCGATCAGCGGGGTCGGATCACCGAGGGCACCGAGTCCGTGTCGGCCACGGCCCGGGTCGTCACCGGGGGTGAGGCCGAGGCGATCAAAGGCAAGATCAGGGACAAGTACGGCTTCCAGGTCACGGTGATCGGTGCGATCAACCGGGTGATGGGCCTGTTCGGCCAGTCCCGCGAGTCCGACGCCGCGATCGAGATCACGCTCCCGTAGCGGCCCGGGCGAGCCGCACCCCTCACGTGCTGATCAGGGGCGGAACGGGCTGGCGAACGGCGTCGGCCACCACCCGGATCAGCTCGGCCTCCTCGACCGTGGTCCGACCGTCGTGCAGCACCGCGGCGGTGGCCCCGCTCACGAACCGCTGACGGTCACCGCGGACCATCTCACCCAGCCGTCCGAGCGACGAGTCGAGCCGGTCGAACGTCAGCTCCTGGATCGGGGCGATCGGTGCCGCCGGCAGCCCGGCGGTGGTCAGCGCAGCATCAAACGCAGCCTGGGCCTGATCGGCCCCCGAGCTGTTGAAGTGGGCGATGACGCCGTACAGGGTGCGGGCGTCACCCTCCAGGGAACCGAGGCGGGCGTCCTCCCGGCGGGACCCGTCCTCGTGCTGGTCCTCGATGTGGCGGACCACCACCCGGCGCAGCATCCACCGGAACAGGTCCTGGTGGTGGGTGTCGTCCTCCAGGGCCCGGATGAGATCGATCAGGTGGGTCTTGTGCTCCCAGGGGAGCTCGCGGATCGAGTGCAGCGCGATGTCGATCGCCGGGAGCTGGAGCGACCGGTGCAGGTCGCTGATCACCCGGCCGGCGCCCTCGACGTAACCGGGCTCGAGGCCGAGCGAGCGGGCGGCCAGCTCGAGCTGACGGGGCCGCTCGGCGGCATCGGGCGACACCGCCACCCCGACGACGGCGGCCACGGCGCCCTGGCGGGTGTGGAGGAAGGCCTGGGTGGCCTCGGGGATGCGGGCCAACAGGCCGCGGGCGTGCTCGATGTGGGCGTCGGTCGGGCCACCGAAGTGGGGTTGGGCCGGGCGCTCCGAGGCCGAGGCGACGGCGGCCGCCACCGCGGCGTCGCTCGGCCGTCCTCCCGGGCCGCGGCCGGCCGGATCCGCGCCGGCCAGTCCGGACGCGCTCGCCATGCCCCCCATGCCCGGGATCCCGATACCGGGCATCCCGGGGATCATCACCGGCCCGGGGCGACCACCCGCTCCGCCGCGACCGCCGGGACGACCGCCCTGGCCGTTGCGGCCCCGCGGGCCGCCCTGCGGCGGCGGGGGTTGCGTCTCGACCAGCTCGGGGAGCGTGCCGTCCCAGTCGGGCAGCAGGCGACGGATGCGATCCTCGACCGGGGGGTGGGTGGCCAGGGCCGAGCCGAAGGCATTGGCGAAGAAGAGGTGACTGTTCTCGGTTGCGTGGGCCGAGCGGATGCTGCCCTGCTCGCTGTGGGCCGCGATCTTCATCAGGGCCTCACCGATGCTCGACGGGTCGCGGGTGTACTGCACGGCCGAGGCGTCGGCCAGGTACTCGCGCTGGCGGGACACGGCGGCCTGGACCATGCGGGCGAACAGCGTGCCGAGCGAGCCGATCACGATCAGCCCGATGGCGGCGGCCAGGATGATCATGATCGAGTTGTCCCGGTTGTCCCGCCGCCGGGGCGCCCACCACAGGTTCTGCAGCAGGATGCGGCCGAGCACGGTGATCACGGCGATACCGAACACCCAGCCGATGATCCGGGTCTTGACCCGGGTGTCGCCGTTGGCGATGTGGGAGAACTCGTGGGCGATGACGCCCTGCAGCTCGCGCCTGGTGAAGTGCTCCAGCGCGCCGCGGGTCACCCCGATGGCGGCGTTGTCGGCCGACCAGCCGGCGGCGAAGGCGTTGATCCCGGGCTCGTTGTCGAGCACGTAGAGGGCCGGCACCGGCATGCCCGAGGCGATGGCGATCTCCTCGACGACGTTGGCCAGCTGCTTCTCGGCCGGGTCGAGCGTGTTGAAGTCGACCGGTCGGCCCCCCATCGATGCGGCCACGTAGGACCCGCCGCCGCTGCGGATCTGGCTCGACTTGACCAGCGACGTGCCGACGATGCCGATCGTGGTGACCGGGGCGGCGACGGCGAGCGCGGCCAGCGGTTGGAACTCACCCGACCCGTACCACAGCAGCGCGGTGATGAGGGCCGAGACGACGGCGATGATGGCGATGATCCCGGCCGCGAACAGGACGACCAGGCGGGTGGTGTTCTGCCTGGCCTCGTCCTGCCTGGTCTGGAAGTCCATGGTCATGACGGGGGGCCCTCAGCGGCCCGTGATGGTGGCGAGGCCGGCGACGATCAATCGCGCAGACCGCCCTGCTGGCCGGGGAACGGGTCGTCGAAGCTGACGTTGATGTTCTCGCGCTTGTGGGCCTTCTCGTCGAGGTCGAGGTAGGCGGAATCGGCGAACCCGAACGAATTGGCCAGCGCCACCTGGGGGAAGCTGGCCTTGTAGGTCTGGTAGGTGTTGACCTGATCGTTGTAGTTCTGCCTGGCGTAGGCGATCTTGTTCTCGGTGGTGGTCAGCTCCTCGGTGAGCTGGGCCATGTTCTGGTTGGCCTTCAGGTCGGGGTAGGCCTCGGCCACCGCCATCAGCCGGGACAGGGCGCCGCCGAGCGTGCCCTCGGACTCGGCCATCTTGCGCATGGCCTCGAGGTTCTGGGGATCGCCCGAGACCTCGATCCTGGCCTGGGTGGCGGCGGCCCTGGCGGCGACGACGGCCTCGAGGGTCTCGCGCTCGTGGGACATGTACCCCTTCACGGTCTCGACCAGGTTGGGGATCAGATCGTGGCGGCGCTCGAGCTGCACGTCGATCTGGGCGAAGGCGTTGCGGACCCGCTCACGCAGGGCGACCAGTCGGTTGTAGATCCGCATGAGGAACAGCCCGACGAGCGCGACGAGGACGACGAGGATGATGATGGCGATGAGCATGGAACTCCCTTTCTGCCGAGGTCAGCATGCCACCACGGCCGAGCTATCTCCACCGGCGGTTCTCCGCTGTCCCCTCTCAACGTCGCCCCGGTCGGGAGAGTTCCCGCGGACTACGATCGCCTGGCGACATGGGGCCACGAACCTCCGAACTCGGGCCGGGCTTCTCGGCCCTGCTCACGGCGTCGTTCGTCACGAACCTCGGCGACGGCCTTCGCCTGGCCGCCCTGCCGCTGCTGGCCGTCACGCTGACCTCCTCGCCCCTGGCCGTCAGCGGGGTCACCGCCGCCCAGTTCCTGCCGTGGACCACGTTCGCCCTCGTCGGCGGGGTGCTGGTCGACCGGCTCGACCGGCGCCGGCTGATCCTGACCACCCAGACCTGGCGGGCGGCGGTGATGGCGCTGCTGGCGATTGGCATCGTCACCGGCAACGTCGAGATCTGGCACCTGTTCGTCGTCGCCTATGTCATCACCGTCGGCGAGATCCTGGTCGACCCGTCGGTGGTGGCCACCCTCCCGAAGCTGGTGCGCCCGGTCGACCTCGACCGGGCCAACAGCCGCATCACCTCGGTCGAGACCGTGACCAACGACTTCGCCGGTGGCCCGGTCGGGGCCCTGACCTTCGGCGTGACGCCGTGGCTGCCGTTTGCGCTCGACGCCGCCAGCTACCTCGGCTCGACGGTGCCGTTCCGCCGCCTGCCGACGATCGAGCCGACGCCGGCCGGACCGGCGGCGGCCGACCGCCCGCCGCTGCGGGTCGAGATCGGCGAGGGCCTCCGCTGGATCCGGGACCACCCGTTCCTGCGACCGCTGACCGTCGGGATCGCCGTGTTCCACCTCGGCACGGCCGGGGCCTTCAGCCTGCTCGTGCTGCTGGTCACCGACGTGCTCGACGGCTCCGGGTTCGTCTTCGGGGTCGTCCTGGCGGCCGCCGCGGTCGGGGCCACCGGCTCCAGCCTCCTGGCCCCGAGGCTGAGCGATCGGGTCGGTCGGCGAGTGGTCGTCACCGGGGCGGCCGTGGCCGCCGCGGTGACGGTGCTGGCCAGCGGGTTGGCTCCGAACCTGTGGTTCCTCGTCGCCGTCTGGGCGCTGAACGGGGCCGCGGGCGGGGTGCTGCTGTCGATCGGGCGAGGCTTCGTGCAGCGCCACACCCCCAACGACCGGCTTGGCCGCACCGCGATCGCCTCCCGCTCGATCACCCGGACCTCGTTCGTCGTTGGGGCGCTGCTGGCCGGGACGGTGGCCGACGCGTCGTCGGTCCGCTGGTCGTTCGTGGTGGCCGGGTCGCTCCATCTCGTCGGCGCCCTGCTGCTCTGGCGATCGTTCCGGTCCGGAGCGGCCTGACGCCACATCGGCCGCAGGCGGGCTGGCGTGGGCGGCGGGCATCGAGCATGGTTGACGGCCATGGAGTTCGACCTGGCCCAGACCGATGCCCTGCTGTCCACGACCCGTGCCGTCCGCAAGCGGCTCGACTTCGAGCGCGAGGTGCCGGACGACGTGCTGCTCGAGTGCCTCCAGCTCGCCGTCCAGGCCCCGACCGGCTCCAACCGCCAGGGGTGGCGCTGGATGGTCGTCCGCGACGCCGAGAAGAAGGAGGCGCTGGCCGAGCTGTACCGGGAGGCCGGCGGGGCCTACCTGGCCGAGGCGGCCAAGACGGTCGAGGCCGGCTCGCAAACCGATCGGGTGATGGACTCGGCCAACTTCCTGGCCCAGAAGCTCGGCGAGGTGCCGGTGATGGTGATCCCCCTGATCATCGGTCGGGTCGACGACGACACCACCAACACCTCGGCCGGGCTCTTCGGCTCGATCATCCCCGCCATCTGGAGCTTCCAGCTCGCGCTGCGCAGCCGTGGCCTCGGGAGCACCTACACCACCCTGCACCTGATGAAGGAGCAGGAGGCGGCCGAGCTGCTCGGGATCCCGCCGCACATGACCCAGGCCGCGCTGCTTCCCGTCGCCTACACCAAGGGCACCGACTTCAAGCCGGCCACCCGTGACCCGGTGCACCACATCACCTACCTCGACACCTACAAGAACCCGATCAAGCCCGAGTAGGCGAGGCCGGGCTCCCGCGCCCGGCGATCAGGCCCGGACGCCGACGATCTCGAACGTCGCCGAGCGGCCCGACTCGCGGCCGGTCGCCGTGACCTCCCAGACCGTGCGGTCGCCGCCGGCGAGATCGTCGTCGTCGCACTGCCAGTTGACCGTCAGCTCGCCCCCGGTGGCACGCCCCTCCCGGAGCTCGTCGCTCTGGGGTGAGGAGAAGTCGACGAACTCACCGGGGGTGAGATCCGACAGCTCGGCCACCGGTCGGCGGTCCCCGTCGCACACGAACGGCGTCTCCACCAGGTCGACGGTGGCCGGCTCGGTCGGGTCACCGGCCACCCCGGTGAACGTCAGGCCGATCGAGCGCCCGGTCTCGGTTGCGCTCGCCGCGAGCCGCCAGGTGGTGCCGATGTCGGGGAAGTCGCACTGCCATCGCAGATCGAGCTGGCCGACGCTGTCGGCCCGTCCGTCGCGCAGGCCGTCGGCGCCCGGAGCGGTGAAGGTCACGACCTCGAACGGGAACAGTCCGGTGACGGTGGCCAGGGTGACCGCCCGACCGTCGCAGGGCACCTCCGACAACGCCCGCTCGAGGGCCAGCGGCCGGTCGAGGCCGGCGTCGAGGCCGGTCAGGGCCAGGGTCACCGCTCGATCGGAGTCGGGGGCGGTGAGGACGACGTCCCACGCCTGGCCGACGTCGTCGGGCCGGCAGCTCCACCACACGAACAGGTTGCCGTCGCCATCGGCCCGGTCGTCGACGATCGCGCCCCGCCGGTCGGTGTCGACCTCGACCGGCTCGCCCGGGCCGAACCCGGTGACCACGGCGACCTCGTGGCCGCCGCCGTCGCAGACCACGTCGCCCCCGCCGCCGGCGGCGGCGTCGACGAAGCTCACCACCAGGGGCTCGGCATCGACCGGGACCGGGGCTCCGGTGAGCGAGAAGCCGACCGTCCGGCCGCTGTCGGCCCCGGTCGCCACCAGCTCCCAGCGGAGCTCGGCCTCGGACGGCTCACACGACCATCGCACCATGGCTGTCCCGTCGTCGCCGGACCTCAGCTCGTCGAGCTCGACCGGCATGGGGCTGGTCAGCTCGACGACCTCGCCGCCGTCGGCCTGCTCGATCGTCCCCACCGGCCGCTCGACGCCGTCACACACCACCTCGTCGACCGCCGGGCGCCAGCGCAGCTGGCCAGGGGAGGACACAACGCCCCGCTCGTCGACCCTGGCGGGGTTGGTGCACGCGCCAGCGAGCAACGCCACCAGCCCGAGCAGCAGCCCCGCCGCCATCGCCGGGCGCCCCGTCGACGAGGCCGACCGGACCGGCGGACCGGCCGCGATCGTCGACTGCGCACCTCGGCGCCGCCCCTCCATGCCCGAAGTGTAGGGTCGGCCCCGGCGGCCGTCCGGTCAGGCGAGCGGGGCGAGCGAACGGCGGAACGATCGGGGCGACTCGCCGGCGAGGCGCTGGAAGTACTTCTGGAAGTTGGTGGCGTCGCCGAAGCCGAGCTCGGCCCCGATCGACGCCGCCGACCGATCGGTGTAGGCCAGCAACCGCTTGGCCTCGAGCACCAGCCGCTGGTCGAGCAGTTGCTTCGGGGTCAGGCCGGTGACCTCCAGGCAGGCCCGACGGATCGACCGCTCGGACCAGCCGAGGTCGGCAACGTGATCGACCACGTTGCGGCTGCGGCCCGGCTCGATCTCGATGGCCCGACGGAAGGCGAGATAGGGCTCGGGCAATGGTCGATCCCGGTCGACCGCCACCAGGTCGAACACGCCGACGAGCGCCGTCCAGATCCCGGCCCCGATCGCTGCGCTGCCCGGCCGCCGCTGGGCCGTGACCAGTGCGTCGACCAGGTCGTCGACGACGCCACGCAGGTCGTCGTCGAGGTCGCAGAACACCGGGTCGCCGACGAGCCACGGCCGGCCACCGGAGCGCCTGGCGATCACGACCCTGGCCCCGAGGCCACCGGCGGCCGACCACTGCTGGACCTGACCGGACCGCACCCGGACGATCCGACCGGGGAGCAACGGGATGCGTTGGAAGTCGACGGTGTGGCGGCCGCTGCCGGCCCGCACGATCAACAGGCACTCGAAGTCGGGCCGTTCGGGGGTCTCGTCCGGCAGCACCCGCCGGCGGCGACGCTCGACGTCGGCCAGGTCGACCGCCTCGACCTGGAGGTCCGCCCGCCCCTGGGGAAGGAACGGCACCGGTCGGATGTCGCTCCGCTGCCCGTCATCCACGTGTCCAGTATCGACCATGGCCGGCCGGAGCGCCCGGCGCCGCCGGGCGCTCGGGCGGTGTCCCGCTGCGGGTGATCGGGCGGGGCGGCCGTCGATCAGCCGCCGGGTCGGCCGGCGTCGCCGTGACCATCGAGGCCGTCGGCCGCGCCGAGCGCAGCTCGGACCGCGGGAACGGTGCCGTCGAGCAGATCGGTGACCGCGGCGCCGAGGATGGCGTCGTCGACCTCTCGACCGGCGTCGACGCCGAGGTGGACGGCACGGCGGACGAGCTCCTTGATGAACGAGGCGGTGACGCCGGCGGTCCGGTCGACCACCACATCGAGGTCGGTGACCGTGTGGCCGGTCGGCTGCAGGTAGAGCCGGAGCAGGCGCCTCCGGCCGTCGTCGTCCGGCAGGCCGATCTCGACCGCATGGTCGATCCGGCCGGGGCGGGCGACCAGCGCCGACTCGAGCACGTCGACCCGGTTGGTGGTGAGCACGAACAGCACGTCGTCGGTGACGCTGAGGCCGTCCATCTCGTTGAGCAGCTGGAACATCAGCGGATTGGTTCCCTCCATGCCGCCCATGAACCGCTCGCTGGCGATCAGGTCGACATCCTCGATGACCAGCATCGCCGGCGGAAGGGCCCGGACGATCGCCGCCGCCTGGCCGAGGGCGCCGACGCTCGGGCCCTGGAGGACGACCGCCGTCCGCTCGGGCATCGCCGACATCAGATGGCCGATCGTGTGGGTCTTGCCGGTGCCCGGCGGGCCGTAGAGGAGCAGTCCCCGACGGAGGTGCTGGCCCCGCGCCGCCAGCTCGCCGGCCCGCTCGCCGACGCCGATCGTGTGGTGCTCGATCGACGCCAGCAGGCCGTCGGCGAGGATGACCTCGGCGCCGGTGATCGTCGGCCGCTCGAGGAACCGCAGACCGAAGTCGCCGTACTCGCCGTGGGAGAACCCGAGCACCTGGCCCCGGTAGACGTTCACCTGGCGCCGCAGCTCGCCGAGCACCTCGGACGTCGTCTGAGCGGTCTCGGCCCGCTCGGCGAACACCTCGACCCGGAGCCCACCGGTGCCGGGCGGCCCGTGGCGCTCCCGGGGCACCAGCCCGATGACGACCGGCTCGCCGTCGTGACGCAGCAGCCAGAGGCCGGCGGCGACGCAGCGGAGGTTCCGATCGACGCCGATCGGTACCTGGTCGTACGACGGCGGCACGGGCTCGGCCGGGCCCCGGAAGCGACCGGCCAGCATGGCGGCGAGCGAGAAGCCCCCGTAGTGCGCGATCTCGGGCG
Source organism: Acidimicrobiales bacterium (assembly GCA_028285495.1). Classification (GTDB taxonomy): domain Bacteria; phylum Actinomycetota; class Acidimicrobiia; order Acidimicrobiales; family SZUA-35; genus JAHELU01. The sequence goes on along the minus strand of JANQPB010000024.1, from coordinate 36,775 downwards.
AGAGCCCGATCACCTCGGCGTGGGGCTGGCCATCGACGAGCCGGTCGAGGGCCAGCTGGAGGTTGGGCCGCTCGACGGTCGGCAGGTGCTCGCCGACCGAGGGCAGCTCGGCGGGGTCGACACCGAGGTGGTCCCGCACCCGCTCGGCCAGCTCGGTCGACGGCGGCACCAACTGGTTCACCCGCTCGGCCATGGCCGTCCAGGCCCGGGCGAAGGCCAGCAGATCGGCGTCGCTCGGACCCTCGCCGGCGGCGGCCGAACCGGAGCCATCGTCGCCGTCGCCGCCTGGCGAAGCGTCGCCCGATGGCGGTGCGGGGGTGTCGCTCATGGTCCGCGACCATAGGCGCCGGCTACGGTGCCGTGGGGCCGGTTCGGCCCGAGTCGGCCAGCAAACCCGAGGAGTAGCCGGTGGCATCCCCCGTGTCCGAGATCTTCGACCCCGAGCGGTGGGAGGAGGTGCCCGGCTTCGACTTCACCGACGTCACGTACCACCGGGCGAAGGGGATCGGGGCGGTGCGGGTGGCGTTCGACCGCCCCGAGGTCCGCAACGCCTTCCGCCCCCACACGGTCGACGAGCTCTACACCGCCCTCGACCACGCCAGGCAGTGGAGCGATGTCGGCTGCGTGCTGCTCACCGGCAACGGTCCGAGCCCCCGCGACGGCGGCTGGGCCTTCTGCTCGGGCGGCGACCAGCGGATCCGGGGCCGCGACGGCTACCGCTACACGACCGCCGACGAGGACGGGGTGAACCAGGAGGGGGCCGAGCACATCGATCCGGCCAGGGCCGGGCGGCTGCACATCCTCGAGGTGCAGCGACTGATCCGGTTCATGCCCAAGGTGGTGATCGCCGTCGTGCCCGGTTGGGCCGCCGGCGGCGGTCACTCACTGCACGTCGTCTGCGACCTGACCCTGGCCTCGGCCGAGCACGCCCGGTTCAAGCAGACCGACACCGACGTCGCCTCGGTCGACGCCGGGTTCGGCTCGGCCTACCTCGCCCGCCAGGTCGGCCAGAAGGTGGCCAGGGAGATCTTCTTCCTCGGCAAGACCTACACGGCCGACCAGGCGTTCCACCAGGGCGTCGTCAACGCCGTCGTGCCCCACACCGACCTGGAGGGCGAGGCGCTCGAGTGGGCGGCCGAGGTGTGCCGCAAGAGCCCGACGGCCCAGCGGATGGCCAAGTTCGCCTTCAACCTGATCGATGACGGCCTGGTCGGCCAGCAGGTCTACGCCGGGGAGAGCACCCGGCTGATCTACATGACCGACGAGGCCAGGGAGGGTCGCGACGCGTTCCTGGAGAAGCGAGACCCCGACTGGTCGAGGTTCCCCTGGTACTACTGACCGGGCCTCGGGTGGCCACGGCGACGGCGGGAGGCCGGAAACGAGTCGACCACCCACCGGCGGAGTACCCATTCCTCGGAACGGGTGACAGGTGTCGGTCCGCCGCGCCCGCTTCCGTCGGTGGGTGGTCGCTCTCACGGACGCCGCTGCCACAACAGCGCACGTCCTTGTATCTACATAGACGCCGCCGGGTCGGCTTTCGTGACAACTCGGGAAGAATGACCCAGGACTTTCCGTTAACGCTCGCCTCGGAGAGCCGGTGACCGCTCCCGATCGAGCCGCAGCGTCGACCTCGACCGACCCCCGCGGCCTGGCCGCCGTCACCGGCGCCGTGACCCTGATGGGGGTCGGCAGCGTCGTGGCCAAGGCGTCCGACATCGAGGGCCCGATCCTCGCGTTCCACCGGGCCTGGCTGGCCGCCGCGCTCTACGTCGGGGTGTTCCTGTTGATGGGGAACCGGGTGACCGCCGCCGGCCTGCGGGCCGCCGCGCCCGGCGGACTGGCCTTCGGGGTCCAGCTGGCGCTGTTCTTCTCGGCCATCCAGCTGACGACGGTGGCCAACGCCACCATGATCATCGCCCTCCAGCCGGTGGCGATCCTCGCCTTCTTCTCCCGCCGGTTCGGCGAGACGGTGACCCGGGCCGAGGCGGCGCTCGCCGCCGTCGCCCTGGCCGGGGTCGGGCTGGTGGTGTTCGGCTCGAGCGAGTCGCCGTCGTGGAGCCCGGCCGGCGACCTGCTGGCGGTCGGCGCCCTCGCCACCTGGACCCTCTACTTCGTCGGCTCCAAGCAGGCCCGCCGCGTCCTCGGCGCGTTCGAGTACCAGGGCCTCTCCCTGCTGTTCAGCACGGCGGTGATGGTGCCGGTGGCGCTCGTGTTCTCCGGCGGGTTCGACCCCGGCCCGGGCAAGTGGTGGTGGATCCCGGCCATGGTCGCCATCCCCGGTACCGGGCACCTGTTGATGAACTGGTCACATCCCCGGGTGCCGCTGGCGCTGATCTCGGAGCTGACGCTGTTCAGCCCCGTGGTGTCGGTGGCGTTGGCCGCCGCGGTGCTCGACGGAGAGACGGTCAACGCCCTCCAGGTGGCGGGGATGGCGATCGTGCTCGGCGCCCTGGCCTTGCTGGTCCGGAACTAGTGTCCGGCCAGGTCGCGCCGGCCTACGTCCGACGGGTGTAGGCGATCTCCCAGTTCACCGTCCACGTCTCCCGGTCCGGGGACGACTCCCAGCGCCAGGCGAAGCCCTCAGCGGTGATGTCGGTGAAGACCATGCGCTTGTAGAGCTCGTCGGCATCGACCGGCTCGGCCGTGCCGAACGACGGGTGCCCGTCGACCAGACCGCCGACGAAGTGCCAGTAGGCGCCGGCCTCGTCGACCCATGTCTGGTGCCACCGCGGCCGATGCGGATCGAAGACCGAGACGCTCATGCCGGACCAGCGCCGGGGCGTGTCGACCTCGAACCGCTCCTCGACGACGTGGCCGCCGAGGACCCGGGTGATCGTGTTGGTGGCGTGGCCGCCGTCGAAGGCGCAGTCCCAGTGGCCCAACCAGAAGTCGAAGCCGTCCGGTCCCAGCTCGGTCATGGCCGGGAGCCTACTCCCCGGCCTCGAACGGGTCGGCGGGCCCGGCCGGATCGGGCACGTTCTCGACAGCGGCGACCGGGCGATCGCGGCGCTCAGGTGACCTCGCGGCGAACCGCGTCGGTGTGCTCTCCGAGCAGCGGTGCCGGTCCGTTGATGCCCATCGGCGACGCGGTGAAGCGGATCGGGGCGCCGGGGTAGACGACGGCTCGACCGAGCTGGGGCTGGTCGACGGCGACCGGGAAGCCACGCTCGACGAAGTGGGGGTCGGCCAGCGTCTCGTCCGGCGACCACACGACCCCGCTGGCGATCCCCCGCTGCTGGAACCCGACGAAGGCCTCGTGGGCGGGGAGCTTGGAGGCGATGAACGCCATCGCCTCCCGCCCGGCGCCGAAGACCTCGCCGGCCAGCGGATCCTCGACGATCATCTGCAGGGTCAGCCTCTGGTACTCGGAGCCCATCGCCAACAGGGCGAACAGCGGGAACTCCTCGTCGAGCCCGAGCTCGGTCAGCCACGAGGCCAGCGACTCGAACTCGCCGGGGGTCCGGGGCGGCACCCCGGTGTTGAGGTAGCGACCGTCGGCGCAGCGGACCTGGGTCGGCTCGGTCGGCCGGGCCGTTGCGTGGCGACCGGTCTGGCGCTGCACGGTCTCCCTGGCCGCCAGCCACGAGTAGGAGGCGAATTCGGTGGTGACGTTGGCCGCGGCCACCATCGACACGTCGACGAACTGACCGCCGTGGCGGGGGCGGGCCAGCAGCGCGGTCAACGTCGACATCACCGCGAAGTGGGCCGCCATCCGCAGCCCCTGCTCGCCTCGGCCCCGGACCGGCGGCAGCTCGTGGTCGTCGTAGCCGCACGACCACATCGGCCCGCCTCGGGCCAGCAACGTGAGGTCGGTCACGGCGTGACCGTCGCCCCGGCCCGGCGTGCCGTCGGCGCGGCGGCCGAACGGTGTGATGGCGACGTGGATGAGGTCGGGGTTGCCGGGCGGGTCGCCGGTGAGGTCGGCGTGGTCGATCCCGAGGGAGGCCAGCCAACCCGGTTCGGTGGCCTCGAGCAGGACGTCGGCCGAGGTAACGAGCTGGCGGAAGAACCGACGCCCCGGTCCGGTCTCGAGGTCGCAGATCACCGAGCGCTTCGAGGTGTTCTCGGCCCAGAAGGCGAGGCTCAGCTCGTGCTCGGCCCGCTCGGCGGCCGGCTCGCCGTCGACGTCGACGTCGACGTCGACGTCGACGTCGACGAACGGTCCGTGCCGACGCTGCTCGGCACCGCCGGGAGGCTCGACCAGGATCACGTCGGCGCCGGCATCGCCGAGCAGCTTGCCGGCGAAGGCGCAGAACGGGTCGGCGATCTCGATCACCCGGACCCCGTGCAGCGGGCCGGGGCCGGCGACCGGCGCCGGCGTCGGGATGGAGACGGGCAGCGCCGCCGATCCGGCGGCCGGGTCGCCTGCGGTCATCAGATCACGCCCTCGTCCTCGAGCCGCTCGATCTCCGAGGCCGAGCGGCCGAGCAGCTCGCCGAACACGTAGTGGTTGTCCTGGCCGAGCGTCGGGCCGCCGTCGGTGATCGACCAGTCGGTGACCGAGAACCGAACCGGCTGCCCGTCGACCCGCACCCCGCCCATCGCCGGGTGGTCGACCATCGGCCACAGGTCCCGGGTGGCGATGTCGCCGTCGATCCGCTCCCCCGGTCGCCGCACCGCCGCCGCCGGGACGCCGGCGGCCTGCAGGTCGTCCTCGACGTCCCATCGGTTGCGGTCGGCACACCATCGGGTCAACAACGCATCGAGGTCGTCCTCGTGCGTGCGCCGACCGGCCACCGTGTCGAACCGCTCGGCCCGCAGCTCGCCCGCAACGGGGTCGTCGGCCTCGACCACGGCCCGGCTCAGTCGCTGCCAGTCGTGGTCGTCGCGGCAGGCGATGGCAACCCAGTTGTCGTCGCCGGCGCAGCGGTAGACCCCGTGGGGGGCCATGGCCGGTGAGGCCGACCGGTTGGAGGCGGGACGGTCGTCGCCCCGGAGGGCGACCCCGTTGACCGTGTGGTCGAGGGCGTCCGCGCCGTGCAGGTAGGCGCCGGCCTCGGTGCAGCTCATGTCGACCCACTGTCCCTCGCCGGTCCGATCGCGGTGCAGCAGGGCCATGAGGATGGCCATCGCCATGTAGTAGCCGCCGGTGTGGTCGAGGTACGAGTAGCCCCAGCCGGCCGGGGCCTCCCCGGCCAGGCCGGACTGGTGGGTGATGCCGGACACCGCCTGGGCGATCGGGCCCCACGACTTGAAGTCGCGGTACGGCCCGGTGTGGCCGAACCCGCAGTTCGACACGTACACGATGCTCGGCTGCAGCTCGCGCAGCCGGTCGTAGCCGAAGCCCATCCGCTCGAGCACCCCGGCGGCGAAGTTCTCGGCCACGACGTCCGAGATCGACACCAGGTCGGCCACCAGCTCCCGGCCGGCCGGCGTGCGGGCGTCGATCGTGATGCCGAGCTTGTTGACGTTGTGGTTGTTGAACCCCGAGCCGAACTCGATGCCACGGCGCTCGTCCTTGAACGGCGGCGAGCCCCGCAGGATGTCCCACCGGCCCTGGTTGGTCGGGTCCTCGATGCGGATCACCTCGGCCCCGAAGCTGGCCAGCCACCGGGTGGCGCCGGCCCCGGCCAGCTGGCCGGTGAAGTCGCAGACCCGGACGTGCTCCAGGGCCTGGGGGGTGGTGGTCACGAGCCGGCCCCGTCGTCGTCGGCGCTGGCGTCGACCGCGGCGCCGAGCGACGGCACCGACGGCCAACGGCGGCCGTGGCCGGTGGTGGCCTCGATCGCCTTGGCCATCGACAGCAGCTCGACGTCGGCCCATGGCCGGGCCACCAGTTGCACGCCGACCGGCAGGCCGACGTGCCCGCCGTCGGCGGCACCCTCGTCGTCCGGTTGCAGGAACCCGGCCGGCAGCGACAGCGCCGGGCAGCCGAGCGTGGTGATCCGGCAGCAGACCCGCATCCACTCGATGTAGGAGCCCATGGCGACGCCGGCGACCTCGGTCGGGTACTCCTGGTCGATCGGGAACGGCGGCACCTGGGTCACGGGGGCGATCAGCAGGTCGTAGCGATCGAAGAACTCGATGCCCCGCTTCCACAGGACGTTGGCGTGGGCCAGGGCCCGGGCCACGTCGGTGGCCGACAGGGCGAGGCCCCGGGCCACCTCGTCCTGGACCGTGGCTTTGACCCGGTCGATGCGATCGCCGAGCATCGCCCCCCGGTCGGCGAAGCCGAAGGCCCGAAGGGTGGTGAAGACCTCGTCGGCGCCGGTGAAGTCGGGCTCGTCGTCGACGATCTCCCACCCGAGCAGATCGAGCTCGTCGCGGAAGCGCTCGGTGGCTGCGGCGATGGCCGGATCGATCGGGTTGCCGCCGACGGTGGCGCTCCAGGCCACCCGCACCGGTCGGCGGGGCGGGCTGACGACCGGGGGCAGATTGATCGGCCGGCTCAGGGGATCGCCGTCGTAGGGCTGGGCCATCACCCGGAGGAGCAGCATCAGGTCGTCGACCGAGCGGGCCATCGGGCCGTCGATCGGCAGGTGGTTCCAGGCGTTGCCCGGTCCCCGCTTCGGGACCGAGCGGGCGGTGCCGCGGAAGCCGACCACGTTGGCCCACGCCGCCGGGTTCCGCAGCGACCCGCCGAGGTCGCTCCCGTCGGCGATCGACACCATCCCGGTCCGCAGGGCGACGGCCGCCCCGCCGGAGGAGCCGCCGGCGCTGCGGTCGAGGTTCCACGGGTTGTTGGTGGTGCCGTAGACCGGATTGAAGGTGTGGGAGCCGGCGCCGAGCTCGGGGGTGTTGGTCTTGCCGATGGCGACGGCGCCGGCGGCGGCCATCCGCTCGACCAGGAGGGCGTCGTGCGTCGGGCGGAAGTCGGCGAAGAGCGGGGAGCCGTAGGTGGTGACGAAGTCCTTGGTCTCGGCCAGGTCCTTGTGGGCGGTGACGAGGCCGGCGAGCGGACCGGGGCGGCCCCCGCCGGCGATGAGCTCGTCGACCGCCGCCGCCGTGGCCTCGGCCACCGACGCGTCGAGCGCGACCACGGCGTTGACGGCCGGGTTGACCTCGTCGACCCGAGCCAGGTGGTCGGCCAGCAGCTCGCGGGCCGACAGCTCCCGGGAGCGCACCATCCGGACCTGTTCGGTTGCCGGCAGGAGGCAGGGTCGATCGGTCACCCGGTCAAGACTCGTCGCGGACCAGGCGGTGATACAAGTCGGCGTAGAGCCCGCCGGCGGCGAGCAGGTCGTCGTGCACGCCACGCTCGACCAGGCGTCCGTCGTCGATGACCAGGATCTGGTCGGCCTGGGTGATCGTCGACAGCCGGTGGGCGATCACGACCGCCGAGCGGCCGGCCAGGGCCTTGGCCAACGCCTCCTGGACGAGCGCCTCGTTCTCGCTGTCGAGGTGGCTGGTGGCCTCGTCGAGGATCACCATCGCCGGGTCCTTCAACAGCATGCGGGCGATCGACAGCCGCTGCTTCTCGCCGCCCGACATCCGGTAGCCCCGCTCGCCGACGACCGTGTCGAACCCGGCCGGCAGGGCCCGGACAACGTCGAGGATCTGGGCCGCGGCGCAGACGTCGATCAGCTCCGCATCGGTGGCGTCCGGCTTGGCATACCGCAGGTTGTCGCCGATCGACTCGTGGAACAGGTGCGGGTCCTGGACGACGACGCCGATGGCCTCCCGCAGCGAGTCCTGGGTGAGCGAGCGCACGTCGTGACCGTCGACGAGGACGGCGCCACCGGTGACGTCGTAGAGCCGGGGCACGAGCGACGTCAGCGTGGTCTTGCCCGCACCGGACGGTCCGACGACCGCGACCAGTTGGCCGGGCTCGATCGTGAAGTCGACCCCGTCGAGGATCGGGGCGAGGGACGACTCGTCGACCCCGTTCGTCGACGACGGCGTCTCCAGCCCGGCCACGATCAGCTCGTCGGACCGGGGGTAGCGGAACGTGACGTCTCGGAACTCGATGCGGCCCTCGGGCTCGGTGAGATCGACCGCGTCGTCGGCGTCGACGAGCGGGCTCGGGCTGTCGAGGACCTCGAAGACCCGGTCGAACGACACCAGGGCGCTCAGCACGTCGATCCTGGCGTTGGTCAACCCGGTGAGCGGCATGTAGATGCGGCCGACGAGGAGGCCCATGGCCGCCAGCTCACCGACCGAGAAGGTGCCGTTGATGGCGAACAGCCCACCGAGCCCGTAGACGAGGGCGGTGCCCATCGCCCCCAGCAGCGACAGGGCGGTCATGAAGCCGCGGGTGAACAGGGCCGAGCGGATGCCGATGTCGCGGACCCGGACCGCCCGGTCGCGGAACAGCGACAGCTCGTCGTCGCCCCGCCCGAACAGCTTGACCAGCAGCGCCCCCGACACGTTGAACCGCTCGGTCATCGTGGAGTTCATCGCCGCGTTCAGCTCCATCGACTCCCGGGTGATCGCCTGCTGGATCTGACCGATCCGCCGGTACGGGTAGACGAAGAACGGGGTGAGGATCAGGGCCAGCAGCGTGAGCCGCCACTCGATGGCGAACATGGCGATCAGCGTGGTGGCCAGGGTGATGACGTTGGACACCACCGTGCCGAGGGTGGTGGTCAGCGCCCGCTGGGCCCCGATCACGTCGTTGTTGAGCCGGTTGGTGAGCGTGCCGGTCTGGGTGCGGGTGAAGAACGCGAGCGGCAACCGCTGCACGTGGTCGAACAGGGCCACCCGCAGGTCGTAGATCACGCCCTCGCCGATGCGGGACGACCAGTACCGCTCGTAGAGACCGACGATGCCGGACAGCAGCGCGGCGCCGACGATGGCGCCGGCGAAGATGGCGAGCAGGCGGCGGTCCTGGTTTGGGATGGCGTCGTCGATGATGCGGCCGAACAGGATGGCCGGCACGAGGCCGAGGACCGCCTGGACGACGACGGTGGTCAGGAAGCCGACGACCTGGGGCCGGTAGGGCTTGGCGAAGCGCCACACGCGGGCGGCGGAGTCACGCTCGAGCTTGACCCCTTCGACCGAACTGGCATCGCGGGGCCACATCATCATCATCGACATGGACATCGTCACCTCAAGGCTAACGCCGCCGACCCGAGCGCCGCCGCCTTGGGGTCTGCCCCCCACTGACCGGCCGGATGGTCGGACCTACGATCCCGATATGCGGCTGCGCTCCCTGATCATCATCATCGGCGTCGCGTTGTTGGGAACGGTCTTCCTGCTCCGCTTCCTCGGCACCCTGGGGCCTCTGCTCGGCGGGGGTGAGCGCTGTGCCGACGCCTTCGCCATGACCAGCAGCCGGCTCCGGCCAGGACCGGACCGGTCGGTCGAGTCGCCGATCCGGCCGCACCCGGGCGGCGGGTTGGTCGACCTGCGGTGGACGTTGGAGACCGGCGTGTGGGACACGACGGCGCAACTGCACGAGCTCGACGGCTGGATTGCCTACGTCGATTCGAGGGAGGTCAGCCGGATCGACGGCGACGGCTCGATCCGCTGGACCCGTTCGGTCCCGTCCTGGCGGACCGCCGACATGGGCGACGACCTCATCGGGAGCTGGGGCATGGTCGGCGATCGCTGGCATCTCGCCATCATCGACGCAGACGGAGCGCTGGTCCGCTGCGACGAGATCGGCGAGGCCAGCGCCGGCATCGTCGGCGACGGCCGAGGGGGCTACGTCACCGCCGGCCCCACCTCGTTCGACCCCGACTCCCCCGAACCGGTCATCGACGTGGTCACCCGGATCGAGCCGGACGGCACCAGGCGCTGGCAGGCCGAGCTGGCCGACGGCCCCAAAGGACTGACCAGCGTCGTGCACATCGGCGATGGTCTCACCGTCGTGGCCCGTCCCGAGGACCGCGGCGGGCCGATGCTGGCCGCCTTCGACGACGGCGACGGCCGGCTCCGCTGGGCGATCGACGCCGACCATCCCGACATCGCCCCGATCCAGTCGATCGCCGGCATCGTCGACGGGCGGATCTACGTCGTCCTCGACCCGGACGGCGACGGGATCGATCATCGGGTCCTCGCCGTCGACGCCGCCACCGGAACCACCGAGTGGTCGACGCCGATGGACCGGGGCTGGGACGCGGGCGTCGACGCGGTCGACGACGCCGTCGTCGTGCGCACATCGACCCGGGCCGTCGCCGTCGACCCGGCTTCCGGTCGGGTCCTCTGGTCGGTCGACAGCGGGCTGCTCGGCGCCGACCGCCAGCTCGCCTCACCCCGCAGCGCCGACGACCGCCTCCTCCTCCCGGTCGCCGGCGGTCTGCTGATCGACCTCCGGACCGGTCGCTGGGGTCGGCTCCTCGACGAGGCCCGGTCGGCCGAGTACGTCGCCGTGGCCACGATCGACGATCGCCTGATCGTCAAGACCGAGGTCCGGCCGACGGACGGTTCGACGTCGTTCCACCTGTCCGGCTGGGCCTTCGACCCCGAGGCCGCCACCCTCGAGCGGGACCCGTCGCCGATCGTCACCGGGTGACGACCGGTCGCCAGGCGTCGGGTCTCGGTGGCGGCTCGGGGGCACTCCCCGGTGACCGGCGACCGGTGCGAACCTACGATCCGATCATGCGACCTCGGATACTCCTCCCTCTCGCCGTCGCCCTGGTCCTCGCCGGCACCGTTGCGGTCGTGGCCACCAGGGGCCAGAGCTGCGAGGACGCACTCCGGTTGACCGAGAGCCGCTTCCGCCAGACGACCATCGACGAGACCGACGAGACGGTTGGCCGGCTCCCGCAACCGACCGGCGATGCCGTCGGCCCGGGGCGATGGGCCCTCACCACCGGTGAGGCCGAGCGGGGCAACGGCCTCGTCGAGCTCGGCTCCTGGATCGCCTACGCCACCCGAACCGACGTCAGCCGCATCGACCCCGACGGAACGATCCGATGGACCAGGGCAACCCCCCGCAACCGCGTCACCGACCTCGGCGACGGTCGGCTCGGGGTGCTCGCCTTCGTCGACTCCCGGATGCGGCTCGCCATCGTCGACGGCGACGGCGAGCTGCTCCGCTGCGACCGGCACGGACCGATCAACGGCGGCTTCGTCGGCGACGGTTCGGGCGGCTACGCCATGGTCGCCGCCCCAGCCGGCAGCCAAGCCGACGCCGACGACGCCATCGACCAGGTTCGCCGGATCGAGCCGGACGGCTCCGAGCGGTGGGTGGTCGACCTCGAGACCCCGACGGGGCGGGGGGTCGACGAGATCCACATCGGCGGCGGGCTGACGGTCGTCGGCCGGACCGACCCGCTCGACGGTTCGGTCCTCACCGCCCTCGACGACGCGACCGGCGAGGTGCGGTGGATCGTCGCCGACGACCGTCCGGGGATCCGCCCGGTCGACACGATCCACGGCGTCGTGGACGGGCGCCTCTACGTGACGATCGAGGAGGACCCGGCCGACGACCGCGACGACCGGCGGCGACGGGTGCTGGCCCTCGACGCCGCCACCGGCGAGAGCCTCTGGGCCGCGCCGATCACGATCGACACCTTCGCAGCCCGAGCCGTCGGCGTCGACGACACGGTCGTGCTCGTGTCGTCCGGGACCGCCATGGCCCTCGACCCCCGGTCGGGCGACCTGCGCTGGACCGGTCCCTTCGGCGCGGTGGTCGCCGACGGCGGCGATCACGGCGCCGCCATCACCGAGGTCGACGATCGGCTGTTGTACCCGGCCGGGAGCGGTCGACTGCTCGATCTGCGGACCGGTCGGTCCACCCTCCTGTTCGGGCTGGAGAACGCCGCCACCGTGGCCAGCACGGCGCTCGACGATGACCTCCTCCTCGTCGACATGGTCGTGTCGGCCGGTGGCTCGGAGCTGACGACGGTCCTGACCGGCTGGACCTTCGAACCGGCTCGGGCCGACCTCGACGTCGACCCCGTCTCCACCGCCCCAGACGGGGAGCCCTGATCCGGGGTCGCTCGACATCGCGACCGGGCGCGTCGGCCCCGGCCGACTTCGACGCCTTCCTCGCTGGTGGCGACGACAGCGAGGCGGACACGAGCGAGGAGCCGACGCCCGTCGTCGACCGCATCGGCAGCGAGGACCATCGAGGCGGTGTCCTGCATCGGCTCTGCGTCGAGGACGGCGCCGACGACAGCCTCGACCACTGCGAGGTCGACTGGCTCGACGAGAGCCTGTCGATCACGGTCTACGTGTCGGGGGCGACCGCAAGCGAGGCCGTCGCCCCCGCCTCGTCCTGATCGACCCCGGGCCGCTACGGCGTCGGTTCGGTCGCCTCGGAGCCGGTCGTGGCGTGGTCGATCGACCCGTCGGCCAGGAAGGCCTCGGGCGTGGTGGCCTCGAGCTCGCCGTAGGTCATGGGGCCGGCACCGACCGGTGCGGCGTCGGGGTCATCACCGCGACCGCCGGCTGCGGCCGGTTCGGCGTCGGCTCCCGCTCCGGCGACCTCCGGCGTCGGGGCCGAGATCAGCAGCATCGCACCGCCGATGGAGGCCAGGATCGAGGCGACGAGCACGGCGATCTTCGAGTTGTCGATCACATCGTCGGCGCCGGCGAAGGCCAGCTCGGTGATGAACAGCGACACGGTGAAGCCGATGCCGGCCAGGAAGCCGACGCCGACCATGTGGCGCCAGCCGACCCCGTTTGGCAGCACGGCCAGCCCGGCCTTGACCGCGATCAGGGCGGCGAGGGTGATCCCGATCGGCTTGCCGACGACGAGACCGAGCGTGACCGCCAGGCCGGTGGCCGAGGTCAGCCCGTCGACGAGCGACGACAGGGTGAACGACACGCCGGTGTTGGCCAGGGCGAACGTCGGCACGATCAGCAGGGCGACGAACGGGTGCAGGCCGTGGATCAGGCGGTCGACCACCGACGTGGTCTCCCTGGTGTCGAAGACGATCGCCTTCAGCTCGTCGATCGTGCTGTCGGGCTGGGCGTCGACGCTGGTCGCCGTCGGCCGCCTTGGCTTGGCCGGTGCCAGCAGGCCGCAGGCCACGCCGGCGAGCGTGGCGTGGACGCCGGACTCGAACACGGCGAACCAGAGCGCGGAGCCGGCGAGGACGTAGACCGGCATCCACCACACGCCGAGGACCCGGAGCAGGACCATGGCGGCCAGGATGGCCCCGGCCGCGGCCAGCGCCGTCGTGTTGAGCGAGGTGGTGTAGAACACGGCGATGACGAGGATGGCGCCGAGGTCGTCGACGATGGCCAACGTCAGCAGGAACACCTTGAGCCGGGACGGGACCCGGTTGCCGAGCAGCGTGAGCACGCCGACGGCGAAGGCGATGTCGGTCGCCATCGGGATGCCCCAGCCGTTGCGGGTCTCGGCCCCGGCGAGGGCAACGTAGAGCAGCGCCGGGACGACCATGCCGCCGAGGGCGGCAACGGCCGGGAGCGCCGCCTTCTTCGGGTCGTTGAGGTCGCCGACGACGAGCTCCCGCTTGATCTCGAGCCCGGCGACGAAGAAGAACAGCGTCATCAGCCCGTCGTTGACCCAGTGGACCAGGGTCTCGTCGAGGTGGACCGGACCGAGGACCACCTCGAGGTGGTAGTGCCAGAAGTGGTCGACCGACTCGGCGAACGGGCCGTTGGCCAGCACCAGGGCGATCACCGCACCGGCGATCAGGGCGAGGCCCGAGAGGTTCTCGAGGTGGATGAGCCGCATGAGCGGCTGACGGACCCGGTCGATCGGCACCTCGACGGGTTGTGGTGGATGGTGGCTCACGTGGCTTTCCCCTCGATCGGCGATCGGCGATCGATCGCACCCGACAGGCTTCGGCACGCGAGCGCCAGCGCCTTAGGGCCGGGCGGTCGCCCTCACGCCGGGGGCCGGATCATCACCCGATTGCGGCCACCCTCCTTGGCGTCGTAGAGGGCGGCGTCGGCCCGCTCGTAGATCTCCTTCTCGGTCGACGCCGCGGCGTCGGTCACCCACGTGGCACCGAGCGACATCGTGATCGGCAACGGCCCGACCGAGGTGTCGATCGGTGCGTCGACGAACAGCTTGCGGATCCGCTCGCCGGCCCCCTGGAGGTCGCCAGCGGCGATCTCCGGCAGGATCAGGGCGAACTCCTCGCCACCGGTCCTGGCCACCAGCTCGCCTCGACGTGAGCCGCCGCCCAGGCGCTTGCCGGTCTCGACCAGGACCTCGTCGCCGACCGCGTGACCGTAGGTGTCGTTGACCGACTTGAACTTGTCGAGGTCCATCACGATCAGTCCGAGCGCGCTCTCCCGGGGATGGCGCTGGCGGGAGGCGACCTGGTTGCCGAGGAACGCGTCGAAGGTCCGCCGGTTCGGGAGACCGGTCAGCGCGTCGGTCGAGGCCGCGGCGGCCAGCTCCTGGTTGGTCTCGACCAGCTCGTCGTTGCGGTGCTGCTGCTCGCCGAGCTGGGAGGCGACGTCGAGGGTGATGGCGGCCAGGCGGCTCTGGGCCTGGCGTACCAGGTCGTCGACCGACGACGGGCTGATGGCCTCCAGGTCGAACGAGCCGGCGAGGTCGTCGAGCTCGGGGCTGACCATCGCCACCACCTGCTCGACCTCGTCCATCGTGAGACCGAGGTGGGCGGCGGCCAGCCGGCACTGGTCGAAGGCCCGAGCCAGGTGGTCCGGGTCATCGCCGAGGATGAGCGCCGAGGCGTGGTCGGCCAGGCGGAGCACCGAGCCGAGCGGGGTCGGGGTCTCGTCGTCTGCGGCCGGGTGGCGGGACCAGATGGCCTCCGACAGCTGCACCGGGAGCTGCCAGCCGTCGAGGATGCGGGCGGTCAGCTCGTCGCTGTGGAACCCGAGCGCCTCGATCTCACCCGCCGGGTCGAGCCAGAGGCCTCGATCCTGCACGGCGGCCACGTAGACGGGCTCCTCGAGCAGGGCCGTCTTGCCGATGTTGGACAGCAGGCCGGCGGTGAAGCCGTCCTCGGTCATCTCGGCCCCGAGCGAGGCGGCCAGCCGACGCCCGACCACGGCGGTGGCGAGGCTACGACGCCAGATCATCGTGCCGTCGATCGGCACCTCGGGCGGGCGGCGCTGGATGAGCGTGAACCCGAGCGTGACCATCTTGAGCGTCCGGAGGCCGAGCAGCATGGCGGCCCGGCTGAGGCTGGTCACCGGCTGACCTCGGGAGTAGGCGGCCGAGTTGGCCAGGCGGAGGAGCCGGGAGGCCAGGCCGGGGTCAGTGGCGATGACGTCGGCCAGCTCGTTGACGCCGACGTTCTCGTCGTCGACCATCTCGATGACCCGCATGGCGATGGGGGCCACGGTTGGCAGGTCGCCGAAGCGGCCGACGACCGTTTCGATGTCGACGGTACCGGTGGTCGAGGGTGCGTCGATGGCAGACATGGGTACGGACTCCGAGGGGTAGGTCATCACTGACCCGTGCCCATCGGCACCGGTGGTCTCGATTCAAACCGATGCGCCGGCCGATTCGCGGCCGCCGGCCCCACCCGCAGCCCGAGACGTGCCGAGGCGGACGTCAGGCCGGGGTCGAACCGAGATCGGGGCGATCGGCCGGCGGGCGGCCGTTGCGGCCGTCGACGCCGTCCGACCCATCGCCATCGGCGGTCTCGGCCTCCCTGGCGCTCTCGGCCGCGGCGTTGTCGAGCAGCCGCCCGATGGCGCTCGCCCCGGCCACGCACACCAGCAGGCAGGCGACGAAACCGAGGAGCGCGTCCTCGAAGGGCCCGTTGCCGGTGACGGCGTTGCGCAGCGGCCCGAACCCGAGCACGACGCCACCGAGCAGACCGACGCCGATGTAGCCGGGCAGGCCGGCCGCCGCCGGGTCGACGCCGTCGACCAGCTCGACCCGCTTGGACGAGCGCTCCTTCTTGGCGTCCCTGTCGTCCTTGGCGCCGCCGTCGGTGGTCTCGTCAGCCACCGCTCAGCCCACCTCGGCCGGTCGCCGATCGATCGGACTCGGTGTGACGACGGAACGCCCGCAGCAGCTCGGGCCCGAGGTCGACCCCGGCGACCGACACGATCGGGTGCCGCCGCTCGACCAGCTCGACCACCCGGGCCGGCTCGACCCGCGACACCAGGTCGACGACCGCCGGCACGTCGGTGCCCTGGCGGAAGCGCTCGAGGTCGGCACCGGTCGGCTGGCCGGCGACGGCGTAGCGGAACAAGCCGACGCCGGCCGACCGCAGTCGATGCTGGAGGGCGACCAGCCAGGGCGGCAGGTCGGTCGGGGCGTCCAGGACGAGGATCGTCGGCGGCGGCTCGGGCCCGACGGCGTCGACGTCGTGGTCGGGCGGTGCCTCGGCGCCCGTGCCGGGCGGTGTCTCGGCGCCCGTGCCGGGCGGTGCCTCGGTGCCCGTGCCGGGCGGTACACCGCCGTCGTCCCGTCGGCCGGACAGTCGGCGATCGACGAGGTGGACGAGGCGATTGGCGGTACGGACGAGGCGCCACGACGGCTCGCTGACGATGCCGGCGCGATCGGTGAGGACGAACACCTCGGCCGAACCGAGATCGGGACCGTCGAGCAGTCGCCTGGCCACGCCGGTGGCCAGGGGAAGCGGGCCGACGACGGCGACGACCGGAGCGCCTTCCGGCACGAACGACTCGAGGTCGGAGGCGGTGGCGTCGAGGCCGGACCAGAACGCCGGGAGGTCCGGCGCCGGTACGGCCGACCGGTCGGCCGCGGCCGGCGGGCCGGACGGCGACGGTGCGGCCGGCGTGGACGCCGGTACGGCCGGGGGTGGCGGGGCGACGGCCGGCGCCGGTGCGGGCGCCACGGGCTGCGATTCGGACTCGGCGGCGGGCCGGCCGGTCGACGGACCGGTGGCCCGGAGCCGGCGGAGGCTGAGGTCGGCCTCGGTGGCCGAGGTCTCGTCGAGCCGTCGCTCCAGCAGGTCGCGGAACCGGTCGCGATCGGCGCCGGGGGCGACGGGACCGCCGAAGACCGGCTCGTCGGGCGTGTCGTCGTCGAACCGGTAGGCCAGCCGGGCCGGGATGCGGTCCTCGCCGGCCCCGGCGGCGAGATCGGACCCCGTCGAGGCCGAGGCCGGGGTCGGGGTCCGGGTCGGGGCCGAGGCCGGGGTCGGGGCCGGTGCCGGGGCGATCGCATCGCCCTCACCGGCGAGACCGGCCGACGCCGCACCCTCCTCACCGGTCGGCCCGGCGACGAGGTCGGCGATCAGCTCGCCGTCGTCGTCGTCGGCGTCGGGTGCCGGCGACGTCGAGGGGCCACTCGCCTCGACGGACCGCTCCTCGCCGGAGCCGTCGCGGTCGCCCTCGTCCCCGTCGGTGACGATGACCTCGAACTCCTCACGGCAGAAGAACCCGGCGACGCCACCCGAGCGAACGCGGTTGACCGCGGCGATGGCGGCGGTCTCCCCGTGCTCGGCCACGACCTCGTCGAGGAGGTCGCCGAGCTCAGGACCCGAGAACCGATGTCGTGGCTTGGCCACTGGCTTGGACCTCCGGCTGGTCAAGGTTCACCACCCCTGCGTTCTCCACGTCGATCTGCGGGCCCAGCTCCTCGGGACTGAGCACCGGTGCCCGCACGTCGGTCAGCGACAGCAGCTTCCGCAGCGGCCGTCGAAGGGCCCGGGCCGCTACCACGACCGGGCTGTGGCCCTGCTGCTCGATGGCCAGGATCTGGTTGCGGGCGGCCATGGCCAGGCGGTGCAGCAGCGAGGCGTCGAGGACGAAGTCGACCCCCTGCGGGCCCGGTTGCAGCGAGGCCAGGAGCCCCTGCTCGAGCACCGGGTCGATCGTCACCGCCCACAGGCGGCCGTCGGCGTCGGCGTTGCCGGCCGAGATCGACGGCCCGAGGGCGACCCGGACCGCCTCGGTCAGCTCGGACGGGTCCCGGGTGACCCGGGCCCGCTCGCCGAGCACGTCGAGGATGCGGACGATGTCGCGGATCGGGACCTCCTCGTTGAGGAGGTCCTGCAGCACCCGCTGGACCTCGGCGATCGTCAGCTCGCTGGCCACCAGCTCGTCGACCACCGCCGGATCGCTCTCCCGCACCAGCTCGACCAGTTCCTTGACCTCCTGGCGGCTCAACAGCTGGGCCGCCTGGCGGCGGATGGTCTCGGCCAGGTGGGTGGTGATGACCGACGCCCGATCGACGATCGTGGCGTCGAGGGCCTCGGCCAGGCCACGGGACTCGACCGGGATCCACTTGGCCGGCAGCCCGAAGACCGGCTCGACCGTGGTCGGGCCGGGCAGGGCGTCGAGGCTCTCGGTGATCACGAGGATGTGACCGGACGGGGCCCGGCCGTGACCCATCTCGACCCCGTGAACGGTGATCGCGTACTCGCCGGGGCCGAGGTCGACGTTGTCCCTGGTCCGGACCGGGGGGATGATCAGCCCGATCTCGAGGGCGATCTTGCGCCGAAGCGCCCTGACCCGGTCGAGGAGGTCGCCGCCGGCCATCGGGTCGACGAGGTCGATCATGTCGACCGCGAGCTCCAGCTCGAGCGGCTCCGGTCGGATCTCGACGGCCAGGTCGGTCGGCTCCTCGGCCCCGGGCTCGACCTCGGGCAGCGCCGCGGCGGCCGCCGCGGCCTGGTCGGCCTCGGCCGCGGTGGTGGCCAGGCGACGCCCGACCAGGAACAGGCCGCCGCCGACGATGGCAAAGGGCATGATCGGGAGGCCGGGGGCGAGGCCGAGCAGCAGCACGGTGACGCCGCCGTAGCGGAGCGCCCGGTGCTGGGCCGCGAGCTGGCCGACGACGTCGCCGCCGAGGTCGCCGTCGCTCGACGCCCGGGTGACGATGATGCCCGAGGCGATCGAGATCAGCAGGGCCGGGATCTGCGACACCAGCCCGTCGCCGATCGTGAGCGTCGAGAAGGTGTTGATGGCATCGCCGAACGACATGCCCCGCTGGGCCATGCCGATCACGAGGCCGCCGATCAGGTTGATCAACGTGATGAGCACACCGGCGATGGCGTCGCCCTTGACGAACTTGGAGGCGCCGTCCATGGCCCCGTAGAAGTCGGCCTCGGACGAGATCTCCTTGCGGCGCTCCCTGGCCGTCTCCTCGTCGATCAGGCCGGCGCCGAGGTCGGCGTCGATCGCCATCTGCTTGCCCGGCATGGCGTCGAGGGTGAAGCGGGCACCGACCTCGGCCACCCGGGACGCACCGTTGGTGACCACGACGAACTGGATGACGACGAGGATCAGGAACACGACGAGGCCGACGACCACCGACCCGCCGACCACGAACGAGCCGAAGGCCTGGATCACGCCGCCGGCCGAGCCGGTCGTGAGGATCAGCCGGGTGGACGACACGTTCAGCGCCAGCCGGAACAGGGTGGCGATCAGCAGCAGCGACGGGAAGGCGCCGAGGTCGAGGGCTCGGGCGGTCATGATCGTCGTCAGCAGCATCAATACGCCGAAGGCGATGTTGAACGACAAGAGGAGGTCGAGCACGGTCCCCGGCAGGGGCAGCACCATCAGGGCGACCACGGCGATCATGCCGACCGAGAGGAGTCCTCCTCCACGTCGTGTTGGATCCATCGGGCATCCGGTCGGCCAGGACGTCCCGGTCTTGAGGTCGATGCAGGTCGCTGCAGCCGGTCGCCCGTCGACGGCCGGGCCCACACGGGGTGGCGGCGGCGACCAGAACGCCTAGGGCGCGCTCGACTGGAGCGTCAGCTCGACCCGGCGGTTGCGGGCCCGGCCCTCGGGGGTCTCGTTGTCGGCCACCGGCTCGGCCTCGCCGATCCCAACCGCCGTGATCCGATCGGCCGAGATGCCACCGGACTGGAAGTACGCCCCGACGGCATCGGCCCTGGCCTGACTGAGCGCGAGGTTCAGGTCGTCCGGGCCGGCCGCGTCGGTGTGGCCCTCGATCAGGATCGTCATCGTCGGATCGCGGAGCATCACCGTGATGCCGAAGTTGAGCACGTCGGTGAACGGGGGACCGACCTCGGCCGAGTCGACGGCGAACGTGCCGGCCCCGCTCAGCGTCGCGCTGAAGTTGCCCCCGTCGAGGCGGACCTCGTACTCGGGGAAGCTCGACAGGACCGTCATCAGCGCGATCGGGTTGTACATCCACAGCGACGGCTCGATCGAGGCATCGACGGTCGAGGCGTCCAGCACCTGCTCGTCGCCGTAGGCCGCCACCGCGGCCTGGTAGATGCCGCTCCGGATCTCCTCGTTCGGGAGCGCACCGCTGAGCGCGACCTGGCCATCGGAGGCGGCGAAGACGTAGATCGCCTCACGGAGGCCGAGGATCTCGACCTCGCCGATCGTGACCGGGACCCCGGTTGCGGTCAGGAACTGCTCGAGCTGGTCGACGTCCTGCTGCGAGCCCGTCCGGCCGGTGACCGTGATCTGCCCCTCCGACAGCAGGGCCGAGCCCTCGGTGATCGTCTGCAGCAGCAGGACCATCTGGGGGGCGGCGGCCAGCCACTCGGCGGCCGGCAGGGACGTGTCGACCTGCAGCTGGTCGTCGATGAACGGCGCATAGACGACCTGGGCCCCGAGGCCGATCTGCTGAGCCAGCTCCTCGCTCGGGACGGTGCCGGTCAGGGTGAGGTCCTTGCCGGTGAGCGTGGCCTGGACGAAGGGGGCGACCGGGGTCGGCAGACCCTGGCTCGGCGCGGTGTCGACGGTGTCGCCCTCGACCGGGTTGCCGGCCGCGTCGGTGGCCGGCGGAGTGGTCGACGGGTCGTCGACCGAACCGGCGTCGACGCCCCCGGTCGACTCGATGGTGTCAGACGGCGTGCCGGTCTGCGACGAGGCCTCGTCGGCGTCGTCGTCGCCGAACCCGAGGAGGCGGATGGCGGCGACGGCGACCAGGGCGACGGCGACCAGGACCAGGGGCGCCAGCAGCGGACGGAGGCGGGACGGTCGGCGCTCGGCCAGTCGCATCGGCGGTGTGGCGGCAAGCGGCGGGGGTTGCGGGTGGCCGCCGGCCCGACGCCGTGGGCCCTCGTAGGCCTGCGGGACCTCGTAGCCGGATGGGGCGTCGTAGGGGTGTGGCGCCTGGTAGCCCGGGTGGGACTCGTAGCCCGGCGGGGCGTCGTATCCTGGCCCGGCGTCGTACGAGGGTGGGGCGCCGTGGGCCTGGGGCGGGTCGTACGCCGGTCTGGGATCGTACGCCGGTCTCGGGTCGTAGGCCGGTCTGGCATCGGGGCCGTGGCCGCTGCCGTACGCCGACGGCGCGGCGAAGCGGCGGTGGGCGTCGTAGGGCTCGGGTGCGGCGTCGGGGTCGTACGGCTCCTCGTCGGCGTCGGCGGCGGGGTCGCTCGGATCGGCCGGTTGGATCAGCCGGCTGTGTTCGGTGCGCGCTGGTGGGGGCACTCGCCGCTCGTATGGGGACGATTTGGCCATGCAGTGCTCTTTCCGCCATGGAGTCGTGCTGGCGCCGACGAGTCTACATGCTTTTGTAATGTCGACCGGCGTCCGGGGCCGTCGACGACATCCCCGGGCCGGAGCGGGCCACCCATCCGCCGTCGAGAAGCCCGCCGTGGGCCGGCCTGCCCACCAGGGCGATTCGGCCGGCTCACCGTTGCGGCCGCCGGTAAAGGAATCCGGACCCCGGACCGACACCCACCAGGAGCGACTTCTGGCAGGGAGGCTGGGTTGTCGACGATTCTCACGGATGAGCAACGCGAAACGGTCCTGGCCAACGTGCCCCTCGTCGAGCACATCGTCAACCGCGTCGCCGCCGGCCTGCCGGCCAGCTACAGCCGGGACGACCTCGTCCAGACCGGCGTGCTCGGCCTGATCTCGGCCACCGTGAGGTTCGACCCCGGGGCCGGCGCCGCCTTCTCGACGTTCGCCGGCCGCCGCATCGAGGGGGCCATCATCGACCTGCTCCGGCGGAACGACTGGGCCCCCCGCTCGGTCAGGGCGGCCGAGCGCCGGCTCAACGCCGCCGCCGAACGGGCCGCCCTCGACCACTCCCCGACCGCAGCCGAGCTGACCGCCGAGCTCGGGTGCTCGCTGACCGAGCTGCATCGGCTCCGCGACGACATCGCCAAGGCCCGCCTCGACTCGCTCGACCGGCCGGTCCGGACCGACGACACCCCGGTCCCGCTGGCGGCAACCGTCGCCGACCATCGCCGCCAGGCCGAGGAGCGGGTCACCGACGACGAGCTGGTCGGCTACCTCCGCAACGGCGTCGCCATGCTGCCCGAGCGACACCGGCTGATCATCGTCGGCTTCTTCTTCGAGGGAACGAGCATCACCGAGCTCGGTCGAACGCTCGGCGTCACCCAGTCCCGCGCCAGCCAGCTCAAGGAGGAGGCCGTCCGCATGCTCCGGGAGGGGCTGCGGCAGGCGTATCTCGACCCCGAGACGGAACCGGCCCGACCGCCGACCAAGCTCACCGAGCGCCAGCGGGCCTACGCCAAGGCCGTTGCCGACTCCAGACCGTGGGACCGGGCCCCGGTCCGGGCCGGCCCGGCCCCACCGGCCGAGGCACAACCGCAGCCGCCACCGCTGGCGACGTCCGGCTGACGGCTCGGGCCGGCGGTCGGGCGCCGACGCGCCGGCGATCTGGGTCTCCCGGCCCACCGGGCTCATGAACGGAGGCGAAGTGCCGAGCCTGAGAGCATGACCGACCGGAACGCTCCTCCCCAGGGACCCGTTGGCGGGCACGCGACTGCGCCCCGGACCATCGACCTTGGGCAGCTCAACCAGCTGCTGTGGCGCTATCGGCCACTGCTGGAGCGCTTCGAGTTCCTGCTCGAGGTCCAGCTGACGGTGACCGCCAGCGGTCGTCAGGACTGGCAGCGACACATGGCCGACCTCTTCCAGGAGACCTCGGACGCCCTCGGCGCCCTCGACCTCCAACGGGAGATGATCCTGGGCGAGGGCCCGACGGGCCCGCTCAGCCTCCGGGAACTGGCCGATGACGCACCCGACCCGTGGGGCGAGATCCTGACCGAGCAGCAGGTCGAGCTCGAGGCGGCGGTCAACCGGGTCTCCGAGCTGCGGCAGCGCAACACCTCGGCCCTGGCCGAGGGCTCGGCCGGCATCAACCAGCTGATCGACGCCCTGCTCCAGTCGAGCGGTCAGTTCCAGGCCCGCTCGACCGGGACCGGCTACGGCCAGGACGGGCGCCCGCAGCCGGACGGCAAGCACGGTGGCACCTCGGCGGTGCTGTTCGACGGGCGGGCCTGAGATGCCCTCGTTCGGTTCGCTCAACATCGCCTACACCGGCCTCAACGCGCACCAGCAGCGCATCAACGTCATCGGTGAGAACATCACCAACGTCAACACCCCCGGCTACCACAAGCAGCGGGTCGAGCTCGGTCCGATCCACAACAACTCCAGCGGCCTCATCGTGGGCGACTACCGCAGCGGCGGTGGTGTCCAGGTGCTCGACATCGCCAGGGTCCGGGACAAGACGCTGTCCGACCACGCCCGCAGCCAGGGTGGGCGGGCGACGGCGGCCTCGGAGCGGGCCGACATCCTCCACGCCCTCGAGGACGTGATCGGCGGCCTCAATCCCGGCGGCCTCCACGACCAGATGACCGACCTGTTCAACAGCTTCGACGACCTGGCCGGCTCGCCGGACGACCCGGCCATGCGGCGGGTGGTGCTGCAGCGGGCCGAGATCGTCGGTCAGGGCTTCACCCGGACCGCAGGCGACATCGACGACCTCCGGTCCCGGACCGAGGAGGAGCTGTTCGACACCGTGCGAGCGATCAACTCGCTGAGCGACCAGATCGCCTCGGCCGATGCCGAGATCCTGGGCGCCAACACGATCGACGCCGACCCGAACACGCTCACCGACCAGCGCGACATGATGATCACCGAGCTGGCCGCCCTGGCCGACGTGACCATCTCCGAGCAGGCCGACGGCCAGGTGACCATCTCGCTCGACGGCCAGTTGCTGGTCAGCAACGGCCTCTCGCAGGAGCTCGAGGTGGTCTACGCCGTCGACCCGACGCTGTCCCCGCTCGGCTACGCCGACGTCAACGTGGTCAACCAGTCCGGTCGGGAGCTGAACGTCACCGGCGGCACGCTGGCCGCCCAGCTGGAGGCGCTGCAGACGACGATCCCAGACGGCCGCCGGGCCCTCGACGCGGTGGCCGCCGACCTGGCGGCCCAGGTCAACGCCATCCACTCGGTCGGCGTCAGCATCGACGGCTCGACCGGCAACGACCTGCTCGAGGTCGGCCCCAACACCGGCGAGCTGCGCCTGTCGCCTGACGTCGCCGGTCAGCCGGACCGGGTGGCCACCCGCCTGCCCGGCAGCGGGCTGCTCGACAACGGCAACATCCGGGCGCTGGCCCAGCTGGCCGACGAGCCGGGCGGTCCGATGGCCGGCTTCGTCACGGTGGTCGGCGAGCTGGCGGCCAAGGTCTCGGCCTCGGACGGGCAGGCCAACGCGGCCGAGATCGCCAAGCAACAGGCCGACACGATGGCGCTGGCCGCGGGCGGGGTCAGCCTCGACGAGGAGCTGACCGAGCTGATCACGGCCCAGCGGGCCTACGAGGCCTCGGCCCGGATCATGACCTCGATCGACGAGATGCTGCAGACGCTGATGACCGTCGGCCTGGTGGGCCGCTAGGCCGAGGCGCGAGAACGGGAGCGGACGACATGGGACTGAGGATCACCGACCAGGGACTGGCCAACTCGCGGATCAACTGGATCGGCGACGCCAGGGCCAGGACCGCCGAGCACGAGCGGGCGCTGACCACCGGGCGCCGCATCGACCAGCCGTCCGACGACCCGGCGGGGGCGACGCAGATCCTGCGGCACCAGTCGCGGTTGCGCCGCATCGAGCAGTACGACCGGAACAACTCGGCCGCACGGCTGTGGATCAACGGCGGCGACGGCGCCCTGCAGTCGGCGGCCAACCTGCTCGGCCGGGCCAAGACCCTGGCCGTCCAGGCCGGCAACGACACCCTGGGCGCCACCGAGAACGCAGCCCTGGCGGCCGACATCCGGGCCATCTCCGAGGAGCTGCGGACGATCGCCAACGTCAAGGTCCAGGGTCGACCGATCTTCGCCGGCACGGCCGATCACCCCGAGGCCTACGATCTGTCCGGCACCTACGTCGGTGACAGCTCGTCCGTCGAGATGACGATCGACAAGGACGAGGTCGTCGTCGTCGGGCTCCCGGGCCCCGACGTCTTCGGCGTCACCAACCCGGGCGACCCGCTGAACGGGACCGCCTTCGAGACCCTGCACGCATTGGCCGATGCCGTCGAGCTCGGCGACAACGCCACCGTGCGCCAGGGCATCGAGGCGGTCGACGTGACCACCGCCCGGATCGGTTCGGCCCAGGGCAGGATCGGCGCCATCAGCCGTCAGCTCGACGCCGCCGAGTTCCGCCACGGGGGCGAGAAGCTCGCCGTGGAGAGCGACGTCTCGAAGATCCGCGACACCGACATGGCCGAGGCCATCGTCCGCCTGCGCTCCGCCGAGACCAGCTACGAGGCCACGCTGGCCGCCACGGCGCGGGGCATCAGCGTGTCGCTGCTCGACTTCCTCCGGTAGCCGTGCGACCGCCTTCGGCGGATCGCCTCGCTCGTGGGCCGGTCGCCTCCCCATGATGGGTCGCCGGCACCGAATACGTCATTCGTCCTTTCACCCCCGGCGCTCCGTCCGACGGAGAGGTGTCGGCGGACAACGAGCCGTCGACCGGCTCAACGGATGGAGCCGGCCGCTCTCTCTAGGAAGGACATCGAGAGCCCATGAGAATCACCAACAACATCATGGCGTTCAACGCCAGCCGCAACCTGACCTCGTCCAACACGATGCTGGGCAAGAGTCTGGAGAAGCTCTCCTCGGGCTTCCGGATCAACCGGGCAGGCGACGATGCCGCCGGTCTGGTCATCAGCCAGAAGCTGCGGGCCGAGATCTCGGGTCTCCGGCAGGCCACGAGGAACGCCCAGGACGGCATCAGCTACTCCCAGACCGCCGAGGGCGCGCTCGGTGAGGTCCACAACATGCTGAACCGCATGCGTGACCTGGCCGTCCAGGCCGCCAACGACACCAACGACACGGCGGCCCGCACCGCGCTGGCGGCGGAGATCACGGCCATGGCCGACGAGATCGGCCGCATCGGCACCGACACCACGTTCTCGGGAGCGCCGGTGTTCACCGCCGCCACCCTGAACTTCCAGGTCGGCTCCGAGGGTGACGCCGGCAACCAGATCTCGACGACGGTCGGCACCCTCGACAACACCAGCCTCGGCGGCTCCGACCTCACCGCCCTCGATGTGACCAACTCGACCAACGCCAGGGCCGCCATCGAGTCGATCGACCTCGCCATCAGCGCCGTGTCGACCACCCGTGGCGACCTCGGTGCGGTGCAGAACCGGTTCGAGTCGACGATCCGGAACCTCCAGGTCACGACCGAGAACCTGTCGGCCTCCGAGTCCCGGATCCGCGACACCGACATGGCCTCGGAGATGGTCGAGTTCACCAAGAACCAGATCCTCCAGCAGGCCGGTACCGCCATGCTCGGTCAGGCCAACCAGATCCCGCAGTCCGTCCTGCAGCTGCTGCAGTAGTCGCCGTCGTCGCCGTCGTCGCCGTCGTCGCCGTCGAGGGGCCGGTTCCGCAGCCGGCGCCGGACGACACGATCACGCGACGATTCCTTCGTTCGCGCCACAGGTGGGGGCCCGACCCGTCGGGCCCCCATGTGCCGCCGCTGGCAGGGCCCGTCGACACGGGCCCGTTGACACAGGCCCGTTGACACAGGCCCATTGACACGGGGAGCATACTCGGTATACATACTGAGTATATGGCAGTCCGCGAGGCGCTCCTGACCCTGCTGGCCGACGGTCCGAAGCACGGCTACCAGCTCAAGGCCGACTTCGAGGCCGCCACGGGCCAGGCCTGGCCGCTCAACGTCGGCCAGGTCTACACCACCCTCCAGCGGCTGGAGCGCGACGGCCTCGTCGAGCCGACCGATGCCGCCGCCGCAACCGCCGGCGACGCCGGCGACGAGCCGCAGCCCGGTGGACGCGTCCCGTATGCGCTCACCGACGCCGGCCTTGCCGTCTTCCGCCAGTGGCTGGCCACGCCATCGCCGGCCGATCTGGCCAACCGCGACGAGACGACGATGCGGGTGCTCCTGGCGCTGGCATCGGAGGCCGGCGAGGTGGCCAGCCTGCTGCGGGCCCAGCGGCGGGCCACAACCGAGACCCTGCAGGCCCTGACCGCCATGCGGGCCGATGGCGACCCGACGCTGGCCTGGAGCCTGCAGCTCGACCGGATGGCCTTCGTGGCCGAGGCGGAGCTGCGCTGGCTCGACCGGGCGGAGGAACGGGTGGCGGCGACCGGCGCGGGCGACGCCGGCGCCGCCACCATCGTCGGCCGCGACGGCGATCATCGCCCCACACCGACACCGACCGTCGTCGACTCCGGGACCGGGGCCGGCGACGAGCGACCAAGCGAGGGCACACCATGACCGAGACCGATCTCGCACCGCCGGGCGAGGCACAACCGCCGGTCCTCACGCTCGAGCGGGTCGGCCTCGTGCTCGGCTCGACGGAAGCCCCGGTGCACGCCATCGACCACGTCGACCTCCAGGTCGCCGCCGGTGAGCTGGTGGCGGTCACCGGTCGCTCCGGCTCGGGCAAGTCGAGCCTGCTCAACCTCGCCGGCGGCCTGGTCGAGGCCACCGTCGGCACGGTCACGGTGGTCGGCGAGCGGCTGACCGGGTCGTCCGATCGGGCCAAGGCCGCGATCCGCCGTCGTCACGTCGGCTACGTCTTCCAGGACCTCAACCTGTTGCCGACGTTGACCGCGATCGAGAACGTGGCGCTGCCGCTCGAGCTCGACGGGCAACGTCGGGCGGCGGCGACGGCCGCAGCGACGACCGCCCTCGAACGGGTCGGGCTCGACGGCCTCGGCCACCGCCACCCCGACGAGCTCAGCGGCGGGCAGCGGCAGCGGGTGGCCATCGCCCGCGGGCTCGTCGGTCGCCGCACGCTGCTGCTGGCCGACGAACCGACCTCCGCCCTGGACGATCTCACCGGCGAGGAGATCGTTCGCCTCATCCGGGCCCGGTGCGACGAGGGGGCGGCCGCACTGGTGGTCACCCACGAGCCCTCGCTGGCCGCCTGGGCCGATCGGGTGATCCGGCTCCAGCGACGTCCGGGCGAGCCGTCGATCGAGTCCGAGGCCATCCGGCCGGCCAGACGGCCCGACCTCGTCGACCTGACCGGCAGGCCGGCCGAGGGACGACCGTGAGCCGTTCGGGCCGGGGGGCACTCGCCCCGCTGCTGCGTCTGGCCCGGCAGCCGGCCGAGCACGACCGCCGCCACGCCGCGCTGCTGCTCGCGGCCGTCGCCCTCCCGGTCGCCTTCGGCACCCTCGCCGCCCCGGTGGTGATGAGCCCCAATCCGTTCTCGGCGCTGCTGCTCGTGGTGCTGGCGACCACGGTCGCCCTCACGGTCGGCGCGGTGCTGGCCACCTCGACCAAGCGTCGGGTGCTCCGCTACGGGCGACTGGCCGCCATCGGCGCCGACCCTGGCCACCTGCGGACGCTGCTGGTGCTCGAGTCGGCGGTCCCGGCCGCCATCGGGTTCGCGATCGGCACGGTCGCCGGGCTCGCTGCCAGCCTGGCCTTCGGCCCGCTCCGCTGGGTGGCCGACGGGGACGGGCTGCCGAGCGGTGACCGGCGGCTCGACACGGTCCTGGTCGTCGCTGCGGTCTCGGTCGTGCTGATGGCGGCGGTGACGGCGGCCGGCCTGTGGTTCGGGGCCGGCCCGGCAGCGGCCATGGCCCGCCGGGCGCCGGTCGAATCGCTGGCAGCCCGCGCTCCCGAGCCGGAGCCCCGACCGTTCCAGGGCTGGGTCGGTGCCACCCTGCTCGCGCTGTGCCTCGGCTACGCCGTCACCACCGCCACGTTCAACTTCGGGATCCTGACCCTGGCCGTCCTCGGGGTCTTCGCCGGCCTCCACCTCCTGATCGCGCCGGCGCTGGTCCGGCTCGACGGGCTGGCACCGCTGCTCCCGACGCCGCTTGCCCTCGCCGTTCGCAACGCGGCCAGGAACCGCACCCGGTTCGGCCGTCTGACCCTGGCCTCGCTCGCCATCGTGACCGTCGGCGTGATGGGGGCGGCCGGCATCCTCTCGGACTCGCCGGACAACCCGGCCAGCGGCTACGGCTGGCCGCTCGACGAGCGGTTCGTCCTGCTGCCGGACGAGTCGGTCGGCACCGCAGACGACGACCTGATCCGGGAGACGATCGTCGTGGCCGACGAGGTCGACCTGCAGCTCCTGACCGCCGGCCTCGTCGACGTGCGCCAACGCACGGAGCACGGCTACTCGACCGCGGGTGGCGAGGTCGCCATCGCCGTCGCCACGCCGGAGCTCCTCGACGTCCTCGGACCGGACGACGCCACCATCGCCGCCATCGAGCGGGGCGCCCTCGTCCGGGCCGACGGCAGCCGGGGTGAGCTCGCCCGCCGGGCGCCCGAAGGGTTGGGCCCGGCCATCGACGAACACACGGCCCGGCTCGGCTTCGGGACCAACGTGCCGGCCAACCAGCGATCGGGGACCAGGATCGACGGCCCGGTCGTCCTCGTCGGCGCCGACCGCGCCGCCGAGCTCGACGCCCGGCCACGTGCGGGGTACCGGCTGCTGGTGGCCGAAGAACCGCTCGACGACGAGCAGCGCCGGATCCTGGCCGACGGTGTGACCGGCCCGACCCTCGTGTCGTGGTCGAGCGACCGGGTCGATGCGGTGAGCGGCTACCGGATCGTGATCGCCATCGCCGCCGTCTTCCTCGCCGGGTTCGGCCTCGTCGGCGCCGCCCTGTCCGGCGTCGAGACGGATCGGGAGGTGGCGGCGCTGATCGCCAACGGTGCCGACCCGTCGATCCGACGCTGGTTCCGGGCCATCCAGTCGGCGATGCAGCTCGCGACCGCCGGCATCGTCGGCGCACCGCTCGGCGTGCTGCTGTTCTGGGCCGTCACCCGAACCGATCGATCGGTCCCCGAACCGATCTACCCCTGGACGGCGATCCTGGTGCTGGCCGTCGCAGTTCCGCTGCTGGTCACGGGTGTCGTCGCGGCGCTGACCGACGACGGCGAACCCGCCGTCTCCCGCCGAGCCCTCGCCTGACCGGACCGCTCCGCCGAACGGTACGCCATCGTCCTAGTCGGCGGTCGCCTTCGATGGCTTCGGCAGCGCGGACGGGTCGAGGTCGCCGGAGGCCAGTGCCTCCTTGTTGGCCGCCTCGATGGCCTCGGCCACCTCGAGGCGGTGGACGGCGACCGAGCGGGGGGCGTCGATCCCCAACCGCACCTGATCACCCCTCACGGACACAACGGTCACGACCACGTTCCCTCCTATGACGATCGACTGCGCCTCTCGGCGTGACAGCACCAGCATCTACGCCACCAGCGGGACCCGGGTCGTGTAGTCCGGGTTGTCGAGGACGAGCTGCAGGGCCTTGCGGCTCTCGATGTTGACCACGATTGGCCCGAGCAGGTTGGCGGTGATGCTCTCCGGCTGCTCGCCGGCTCGATGGACGGTGAGCAGGGTCAGGACCTCGACCTGTTCGGGGTCGTCGACGCCGAGCGAGCGCTGCTCCTCGTCACCGAGGACCAGGTCGTAGCCGGGGAAGAACAGGAACGGTGACGTGGCCAGGAAGGCGACGTCGTCCTCGTCGACGCTCTGCAACCAGAAGTACGGGCTGTCCTCGACCTCGACCACCACGTAGGTGGACGAGTTCGGGAACCCGAGCAGGCCCTGGGCGAACACCAGGGCCCGCGATTCATCGACCTCGAAGGTCCCGAAGCGGCTGGAGCGGACCTGCATCGAGGGTCACCGTAGCGCCGGTGTCGGAACCGGTGGCGGTTGCGGCGGCTGCGACAAGCAGAGCCTCGCAATCGGCCGGCCGAGGACGGACGACCGGGGATCGATCAGGCCGGGTCGGCCTCGGCGCCGGCCTCGACCCGGAAGGCGAGGAGGAGCTCGGTCGTCAGCTCGTGACCGGCGACGCTGACCACGGGCTCACCCCGGTCGAACAGCTCGAGCACCCGGCTCGGCTCGATCGGGGCGGCCAGGTCGAGGACGGACGGCTGGCCGAGCTCGCCGTGCCAGGTGGCGAGGTCCTCGTCTGCCGGGTCGTCGTCGAGCACGTAGTGGACCAGCCCGACCCCGGCCTCCCGCAGTCGGCTCACCAGCGGCTGGACGAAGGCCGGCAGGTCGTTGGGCACGTCGAGCACGAGCAGCGGGAAGTCGCTGCCGCCGTCCTCGATGGCCGACACCAGGTCGGATGGCTGGCCGACGACGATCCAGTCGAGGTGCTCGGGCACCGCCCGATGGCGGGTGAGGACGAACACGTCGCAGTGACCCATCCAGTGCCGCGCCCGGCACCGGTCGACGACCGGGGCGGCCGCGGCCAGCGGACCGACGATGGCGATGATCGCGGCGGGCGGCACCTCGGCCAGCTCGGCCTCGGCCGCCGCCCGGTCGTAGAGGTCCCAGAACTCGGCGGCGGCCGGCCGGCCCCCCGACGATGGCGAGGACGACGCGAGGCGGGCGAGCGGCGTCTCCGGTGCGAGCGACGCCGGCAGGTCGAGGTCGCCGGTCGGCCCGGCCGACGCCCCGGGCTCGTGCCCGGCCTCGAGATCCCGCTCGACGGTTCGGGCCACGGCCGGATCCAGCTCGACGTCTGGGCGGTCGACCGGGGCCAGGTCGACCCGGTCCCGGCCGAGGTCGACCCCGTCCGCGGTGGCGTCCGCCCGCTCCAGCTGTCGGGCGAGCAGCGCGTCGAAGTCGGCGCCATCGCCACCGACGACGACCTCGTTCTCGGCCTCGTGGTCTGGCTCGGGCTCGGCGGGCGCGCCGGTGTGAGGCGGCTCCTCGCTCTTCGACCTACGGAATCTGCGGCGCATTGCTCATCACTCCGCCGCTCCCATCGGCCGCCGGGCCGACGAGTGAAGGCTCGATCCCCATCGGCGGGCTCAGCGGGTCCCGACCGGCCGTCGTCGCCGTCGCCGGCCGGCCGCCGGAGCGGCGGTCGGACCGCGGCCCGGATCGGTGTCGTCCCGGGCCGGTCGCAGCTTGGACAGGGGAACGGTCACCTGGCGGACGGTGCCCGAGACCGCGGTCGGCGGCAGCCGCATCACGAAGGCGATGACGATGGCGACCGCCTCGTAGAGGTGGGCGGGCACCTCCTCGCCGATCTCGATGACCTCGTTGAGCAACCGGGCCAGCGGGCGGCACTCGACGACCGGAACGCCGGCCTCGAAGGCCTTCTCCCGGATCCGCAGCGCCAGCTCGTCCTCGCCCTTCGCCACCACGGTCGGCACCGCCCCCGAGGCGTAGGACAGGGCAACCGAGATGTGCGTCGGGTTGACCACGACGACCGAGGCGTCGCCGACGGCGGCCAGCATCTTGTTGCGGCTCACCCGGGCGTGCATCTGCCGGCGACGGCCCCGCAGCAGCGGGTCGCCCTCGGTGTTCTTGTTCTCCCGCTTGACCTCCTCCTTGGTCATCTTGAGCTGCTTGCCCACCTTCCAGCGCTGGAAGGCGTAGTCGCCGAGACCGACGACGATGCCGAGCAGGGCGGCCAGGCGGACCAGCAGGAGGATGGCGGCGCCGAGCTCGATGCCGGCCGGGATCGGCGAGCGGGCCGTTCCCGACAGGAAGCGCAGGACCTCGCCGGCCATGATCTGCCACATCAGGATGGCCAGGGCGACGAGGCGGATGACGGCCTTGGCGGTGTCGATCGCGCTCTGGGCCGACACGAGGCGCTTCAGCCCGGCCTTCGGCGAGATCCGCTCCCACTTCGGTTTCAGTGGCTCACCGGACACGGTCACCCCACCCTGGACCGCCATGGCGACGATCGTGACCAGCATGATCAGCCCGAGGAAGGCGAAGAACACCAGCGCCACCCCGTCGACCAGGTCGCGGCCGGCCTGCATGGCCACGTCGAACTGGCCCGCGGTCACCGCCCGGGTGGCCAGGCGGAAGTAGCCGACGAACCGGTCCTGCAGGAGGCCGATCAGGAGTGGGAACAGGTAGCTGGCCACGAGGAGGGCGATCCAGCCGACCAGGTCGGGCGAGCGGGGGATCTGGCCCTTGCGTCTGGCTTCCCGCAGCCGCTTCGGCGTCGGCTTCTCGGTCCTCTGACCGGAGTTCTTCTCGGCCATCGGCTACCGGCTCCGCTCCACGGCCATGCCCCGACCGCTAGGCCCCGACCCCGGCCAGCGCCCACCGGAGCGATCGGGTCAGCAGCGTCGACACGCCATTGATCAGCAGGGGCACGGTCAGCCCGAAGGCCAGGAGGAACACGAAGCCCTTCACGGCGAAGCCAACGATCATCACGTTGAGCCGGGGCGCAGCCCTGGCGGCGAGGGCGAGGACCGCCTCGGTCATCAGCAGCGCCACCAGCAGTGGGAACGAGATCTCGACGGCGGCCAGCAGGAGCTGCCCGGCCCCCTCCGACATCAGCGTGTCGAGGTCCGAGAGCCGCAACCCGGACAGCGGGGCCGCCTCGTAGCTGCGGATGATGCCCCGCATGATCAGCAGGTGCCCGCCGATACCGACCAGGATCATGCTGGCCAGCAGCTGGTTGAGTCGGGCGGCCGGCGTGGCCGCGGAGTCGGCCATCGGGTCGAAGAGGCTGGAGGCCGACAGCCCGGAGAGCCCGTCGATCATCGACCCGGCGACGAGGGGAACCGACAGCAGGAGCTGGATCACGAACCCGAACAGCGCCCCGACGACCACCTGGTAGACCAGGGCGGCGATGAGGGGGACGACCTCGAGGGGCACGTCGGCCTCGACCCGGGGCCCGACGAGGAAGCCGACCGAGGCGGCGATCGCCACCCTGACCCGGACCGGCATCGTCGAGCCCCGGAACGGTGGGGCGACCGTCAGCACGGTGACGACGCGGGTCATCGCCAGCAGGAACGACACGATGAGGCCGGGATCGACGGCGAGGGTCATGGCGGCGGTCTGGCGGGGTCAGCTCCGCCGCACGGTCTTGTTCTGCAGGGCCCTGATCGGGTTCCGGCCCGACCGGGAGCGGACGTCGATCGCCGCCGGGGACGAGCCGTTCCCCGTGCCGTTCGCCGCGCCGGTCCCCGCACCGTTCCCGTTCGAGCCGATGCTCGGATCGGCGGCGGTCTGGCCCGACCCGGCGGCCGATGGTGTACCGAGGTCGTCACCCTCGGCCAACAGCACGATCGACTGGCTGGTCGTGCCGATCAGCAGATTGCGATCGCCGGCGGTGAGCAGCGTGACCGAGGCATGGCGGTCGATGCGCTGCTGGTGACGGACGCTCAGGACCGGGCGGCTCCCGCCACGCCCGTCGAGGATCCGGCGGGTCAGCCGGTTGAGGGCGAGCAGCAGCAACCCGATCACCACGAGGGCGACCACCATCCGGATCGTCAGCTCGACCGTCGAGACGGCCAGCAGCTGCGTTGCCCCGACGACGACCGGGCCCATGATCAGGCCGCCCCGTTCGGGTCGAGGATGGCGGTGATCCGCACGGCGTACTCGTCGTCGATGAGGACGACCTCGCCCTGGGCCAGCAGGGTCCCGTTGACCCGGATGTCGACCGGTGCCCCGGCTGCCCGGTCGAGCTCGACGACCGAGCCGACGTCGTAGTCGAGCACCTCGGCCAGCGTCACGTTCGTCCGTCCGAGCTCGACCGACACGTCGAGCGAGACGTTGACCAGCTTGTCGAGGGGACCCCGGTCACCGCCCCCGGCCAGCGAGGCAGCGACGGCGGCCGGCCCCTCGGGTCGGCGTCGCTCGACCGGGGTGGCGATCAGCGCCCTGACCTGCTGACCGTCGCCGAAGGCGGCGACGGTGATCGGGCCGGGGAACCGGTCGGCCAGCCCGGCCCCGTCCCCCACCGGGCCGGCCGGCTGCAGGGTGGTCCCGGTGCCGGCCTCCTCGGTCGCAGCCTGACCGAGCGACTGGAGCAGCCCGTCCGGGTCGCCATCGGGATCATCGAGCACGGCGACCGCGCCGACGGTGGCGCCGTCGGCGGCGACCAGGTTCCCCGTCAACAGCGGCCCGGGCACGCCGGACAGGCTCGCCCCGTCGACCACCCGGGGGTCGGGGACGAGCCCGGTCCCGGCGACGAGGGCGGCGACGGGCGATGCCGCCGCCGTCGTGGTGTCGGCATCGGTCATCGGTAGCCCCCTCCGAGGCGCGGGGTCGGACCCCGGTCGTCGTCACGGGCGGACCCGCCGGCGTGAGCGGTCAGTTCGGCCACCAGGCGCTGACCCCGCTGGGCGGCCCGGATGTGGAACAGGCGCTCCGCACCGACCCGGGCGATCAGCGGGCGGTTGATCGACTGCCTGGTCCGGATCACGTCGCCGACCTGGAGGTCGGCGAGTTGGCGGGCGGGCACCTGCATCGGCTCGAAGCCGGCGATCAGCTCGACCACCACCGGCTGCACGGCCCGGACGACCCGGGGGTTCGGCTCGTCGGTCTTG
Organism: Acidimicrobiales bacterium; assembly: GCA_028285495.1. Taxonomy (GTDB): domain Bacteria; phylum Actinomycetota; class Acidimicrobiia; order Acidimicrobiales; family SZUA-35; genus JAHELU01. Next base: position 1,581 of record JANQPB010000024.1, on the reverse strand, counting down.
GAGGCGAGCAGACCGGCGATGCGGCGGTCGGCCTCCTCGCTGTACTCCTGGAGCTGGCTGGCCGACATGGCGATCGTCATCGCCCCCTCAGAGTCACCGATGGCGACGGTCAGGGGGACGGCGATGGCCGGTTCCGGCTGGGCGTCAGGCAGGCCGCTGGCGTTGGAGGCGTGCGGGCCGAGCTCGGTCGGGCCGATCTCGAAGAGCTCGATGGCGATGTCGAGCAGCGGTTGCAGCACGAGGTCGTAGACCCCCATCTCCAACCGCGACAGCGGGCGGACGTCCGGGGGCGGATCGGCGACCCCACCGCAGAGCATGGCCACCACCGACAGGGCGAGGCTGAGGTTGGAGGCGATGATGCCGTGGGTCATCTGGTACTGCGACTTGATCACCGCCAGGTCGTTCTCGCCGGTGGCCAGGTCGAGCAGGTCGAGCTGCTCGACCGAGGCGGCGGTGATGGTGACGTCGCTCAACCAGCGGCTGAGCTCGTCCTCGTAGCGCTCGGCCAGGCTCTCGGCCGTGCGGTTGAACAGTTGGGCCCGCTCGGTCGTCAGCAGCCTCGACTGCTGGAACGGGTTGGCGCTGGCGGCCGCGCTCGTGTCGGTCACGGATCTCCCGTCGGCCGCAACCGGGCCGAGGTGAGCGGGAATTTCTGCGCCGAACGCTGTCGAACGATCGGCCGGTGCCGATGGTGGCGTGGCGGACAGCCGCGAACGGTGTCCGCACACGACCCGGTACCCGACACGGTGGTGATCGACCGATGGCAGACGACGCTGAGGACGAGGAAGAAGAAGAAGGTGGTGGCGGCGGGAAGAAGAAGATCCTCATGGTCGTCGGCCTGCTGGCCGTCGGCGGCGCCGCCTACCAGTTCGTCCTGAGCCCGTCGCCTCCGCCGGACGAGCTGGCCGCGGCCGAGGCGGAGGAGGAGATGGAGGAGGAGATCGCCGAGGGCGAGATCCTCGAGCTCGAGGAGATGATCCTCAACATCGGCACCCAGGACGATCCCGGCTTCCTCCGGATCGGGTTGGCCCTGGTGCTCGACGAGATGACGGCGGCCGCCGACTTCGAGGCCGAGAGCGCGATCGCCAAGGACGTCGCCATCCAGTACCTGTCGTCGGTGACCCGCGACCAGATGCGGACCGCCGAGGGTCGCAACCTGGTCAAGGAGGAGCTGTCGATGCTCATCCGGGCCGCCTACGACGACGAGAAGGTCGTCCGGGTCCTCTTCACCGCCCTGGTGATGCAGTAGCGCCACCACCGGGCGCTCGAGGCGCCGCACGACCGATCCGCATGCCGACGATGACCGGACCGACCGGGTCCGCTCATCGTCGCACGTCGACTCATACTCGGGCGCACGCTTCCGAGACTGCGGGGTGCCGGTGACCCTCCCCGGGTCGCCGCGGTCCAGCCGAAGGATCGGCTGGACTCCGCTCCATTGTCTAGGAAGGACACACGTCGATGCGGATCAACAACAACGTCATTGCGTTCAACGCCACCCGGAACCTCAGCATGTCGAACAACTCGCTGGGGCGGAGCCTGGAGAAGCTCTCCTCCGGCTACCGGATCAACCGGGCAGGAGAC
>JANQPB010000016.1 GCA_028285495.1 Acidimicrobiales bacterium | reverse complement strand
CCCCGAACGGCGCCGCCCCGACCCGATCGTCTACCTCCCCGGTGGGCCCCGCGGCAGCGCCTTCAACTCGCTCGTCCCGTTCACGACGACCAACATCCAGGGTGACCGCGACCTGATCCTCGTCGACACCCGGGGCAATTCGCCGATCCCCGGCGACGAGCGTGGCCTGGTCGACAGCGGTTGCCCCGAGCTGTACGACACCGCCATCGACGTCTTCTCCGTCAACGAGTCGATCGAGGACGAGTACCGCATGCTGCTCGACGGCTGGTCGGCCTGCCTCGACCGCCTCCGCGGCGACGGCTGGGACCTCGACCAGTACAACACGCCGCGGATCGTCGGCGACCTGGAGCTGCTCCGGACCGAGCTGGGCTACGACCAGTGGAACGTCTACGGCGAGTCGTACTCGACCCGCTACATGCTCCACTACCTCGACGCCAACCCGGACGCCATCCGGTCCGCCGTGCTCGACTCGATCACCCCGCCCGACGCCAGCGCCTGGAGCCCAACCGGGGCGGCCGAGGCCGTCGATGCGGTCTACCGGTTCCTGGTCGACGGGTGTGCCGCCGCCGAGCGCTGCTCGGATCTCGTGCCGGACGTCGATGCCGAGCTGACCGAGCTCCGGCGGCTGCTCGACGAGACCCCGCTGCTGGCCAAGATCGTCCATCCCCTGACCGGTGAGGCGGCGACCCTCTCCCTCGACGGGACCGACGCCGCCTTCGCCGTCGGCGAACTGCTCACGCCCGATGCCTTGGCAGGGCTGCCGGCCATCATGAGCTCGGTGGCGGCCGGCAACACCGGGCTGCTCGGCTCCCAGGCCGGGCAGCTGCTCGGCGTCGCCGACGGCGGGCTCGGCCTCAGCGCCGCCACCGTCTGCCACGACTTCGGCGCCGACCCCGCCCTGGTCATGAGCGACGTCGAGAGCGTCCTCGCCGCCCCCGAGCCGTGGCAGCAGCTCGGCTACCTCTCCAACATGCCGTGTGAGATCGCCGACATCACGCCGTCGCCACCGGCGTTCCTCGAACCGGTGGTGTCCGACGTGCCCGTCCTGGTCGTGATCGGTGCGATCGACGACGCCACCCCGCCGGCCGACGGCCGACGGGCGGCCGAGACCCTGAGCGCCGCCACGGTCGTCGAGTTCGGGGCCGAGGGCCACGTGCCCGTCCGGACCAACCAGTGCGCCCGCCAGATCGTGGTCGGCTACTGGACCGACGGCGACGCGGTCGACACGTCCTGCGTGGACGCCGCCAACGCCCGCCCCTTCTCGCTCGACCCCTAGCCGACCCCTCCAGGAGGAGCCCATCGATGGAAACCGAGCCAGACCGGTCGGCCGACATGCCGACCGCCCTCGACGGCCTCCGGGTCCTCGACGTGACCCAGGTGATGGCCGGCTCGTACTGCGGTCTGCTCCTGGCCGACCTCGGGGCCGACGTGATCAAGGTCGAGCGACCCGGCATCGGCGACATCACCCGGCTGGGCGGGGCCGGGGTCGACGCCTTCGCCCCGCTCAACCGCAACAAGCGCTCGATGTCGGTCGACCACACGACGCCCCGGGGGGCCGAGGTGGTGCGCCGGCTGGCCGAGGGAGCCGACGTGCTGGTCGAGAACCAGCGGCCCGGCTCCCTCGAGCGGCACGGCCTCGGCTACGACGAGCTGGCCGCCGTCAACCCCCGGCTCGTGTACTGCTCGATCTCGGGCTTCGGCCAGGTCGGACCCCGGGCCGCCCGCAAGGGTTTCGACCTGATGGCCCAGGCCATGTCGGGCCTGATGGCGGTCACCGGCGAGGCTGGCCGGGACCCGGTGAAGGTCGGGGTGCCGATCGCCGACCTCAGCGCCGGCATCCACGGCACGGTCGGTATCCTCGCTGCGCTCGTCCGCCGCGGCATCGACGGCCGGGGTCAGCGGGTCACCACCTCCTTGTTGGAGACGGCGGTGGCCACGATGGTGTGGGAGTCGATGCTGGTGTTCCAGGCCGGCGAGACGCCGGGCCGCGGCGGCTCGGCCCACCGCCTGGCCGCCCCCTACGAGGCCTTTCCGACCGCCGACGGGTTCATCGCCGTCGCCGCCCACTCCCGTGACGACTTCCGGGCCCTGTGCGAGCTGCTCGGCCGGGACGACCTGGCCACCGACCCCCGGTTCGCCAGAGGGGCCGATCGACTGGCCAACCGTGCGGCTCTGGCCGACGAGCTGGCGACGGTGCTGCGCACGAGGACGACGGCCGAGTGGGACCGGCTGATCGACGGGGCCAACATCGCCGTCGCACCGGTCAACTCGATGGACGAGGTCTTCGACGACCCCCAGGTCGTCGCCACCGAGATGGTGGTCGGCGATGGCCGGGACCGCCGGCTCGGACACGCCGTGAAGCTGTCGGCCACGCCGATGTCGGTCCGCCGACCGAGCCCGGCCCTGGGTGAGCACACGGTCGAGGTCCTGACCGAGGCGGGTTACGACCGGGCCACGATCGACGAGCTGGCCGCCGCCGAGGCGATCGCCATCGGCCGACCGGCCACCGCGCCACCGGCGGCGGGGGCATCGTGATCACCGTCGACCGACCATCGGACCACGTCGTCGTGGTCACGATCGACCGACCGCCGGCCAACGCCATCGACCGGGTCCACCAACGTGACCTGGCGGCGGCGCTCACCGAGGCCGAGGACGACCTCGACGTACGGGCGGTGGTGCTCACCGGGGCCGGCTCGACGTTCTGCGCCGGTGCCGACCTGCGGGAGGAGCAGTCGATCGAGCGGGACGAGGTCGGTGAGCTGCTCGGCGACATCGGTCGGCTCCTGGCCACGGTCCGGACACACCGGGTGCCCGTGATCGCCGCGGTCAACGGCCCGGCCCACGGCGGTGGTCTGGAGTTGGCGCTGTCGTGTGACATCCGGATCGGGTCGACCGAGGCCACCTTCGGCGCGGCCGGGGTCAACGTCGGGCTGGTGGCCAACGTGGCCCAGCTCCGCGAGCTGATCGGCACCGCCAGGGCCGCCCACCTGTTGACCACCGGGCTGACCTGCCGGGCCGAGCAGGCCCTCGCCTGGGGCCTGCTGACCGCACTGCACGAGCCGGATGAGCTGTTGCCGGCGGCGCGGCGGCTGGCCGACCGGATCGCCACCCGGGCCCCGCTGTCGGTCGAGGCGACCAAATCGATGCTGCGGGCGCTGCCCGACCTCGACCGCCGGGCCGCCACCCGACTCCAGGCCGACGAGTTCGGTCGGCTGTTCCGGACCGAGGACCACGCCGAGGCGCTACGGGCCTTCTTCGAGAAGCGCCAGGGGATGTACCACCGACGATGACCGACCGAGCCGAGCTGGCCGGCCTCGACGCCGTTGCCCAGGCCGACCTGCGGCGTCGGGGCGAGGCCGGCCCGAGCGAGCTGGTCGAGGCCGCCATCGAGCGGGCCGCCGCCGTCGACGGCACGATCAACTCGATCGTCTACCCCCGGAGCGAGCGGGCCGTCGAGCAGGCGGCGACGATCCCGGTCGACGGGCCGCCGCTCGCCGGCGTGCCGATGGTGGTCAAGGACTGGAAGTGCCTCCAGGCGGGCGAGCGGTGGTCGTGGTCGATGCGGGTCCTCGACGAGCTGGAGCTGTTGGCCGAGTCGTCGACCGAGCTGGCCCGTCGCTACGAGTCGGCCGGGCTCGTCTCGATCGGTCGGACCAATCTGCCCGAGCTGGCCTTCGGACCACCGACGACCGAACCGGACGCCCACGGCCCCTGCCGCAACCCCTGGGCCACCGGGTACTCGGTCGGGGGGTCCAGCGGTGGGTCGGCGGCGGCGGTGGCGGCCGGGATCGTACCGGTGGCCAACGCCTCCGACGGCGGCGGCTCGCTGCGGATCCCCGCCGCGTGCTGCGGGCTGCTCGGGCTCAAGGTGTCGTCTGGCCGCATCCCCAACGCCCCGCACGCCGACGGCCGCAACATCAAGGTCGAGGGCACGCTGGTCACGTCGGTCCGAGATCTCGCCCTGACGCTCGACCTGACCAGCCCGCCCCTGGCCGGTGCCGTCGGGTCGCCCCCGATCCCCGCCGGCGGCTTCGTCGACACGCTCGCCCGCTCCGTCGACGGGGCGCGTCGCCGCATCGTGGTCAGGACCACCCCACCGCTGGCGATGTCGCGGGGCCACGACACGTCGTGTCTCGACGACGAGCACATCGCCGCCGTTCACCACGTCGCTCGGGTGCTGGAGGCGGCCGGCCACGCCGTCGAGGAGGGCGACGGCCCCGCCGGCCTCGACGAGCGGCTTGGTACCCCCAACCTGTATGCCGCCGAGCGGGCGGCACTGCGGGCCACGATCGAGGAGCGGCTCGGTCGCCCGCTGCAGCGGGACGACGTCGAGCCCCGGACCTGGGCGATGTTCGAGCTGGCGGCCAACGCCACCGGCCCCCAGGCGCTGGCCGAGCTGGGCAACGAGCAGCGCTGGTCTGCGGCCGTTCGCCGCTGGTGGACCGAGCCGACCGATGTGCTGCTGACCCCGACGCTCGGCCGCTCGACCCCGGCGATCGGCGAGCTCAAGGAAACCGCCGAGGAGCCGTTCGCCGGCGCCGTCGCCGGGTTCCCGATGGCCTGGTTCACCTACCCGTTCAACCTGACCGGGCAGCCGGCGCTCTCGGTCCCGGCCGGCCTCGATCGCAACGGCGTGCCGATCGGCGTGCAGCTGATCGGGGCCTGGGGCCGGGAGGACGTGCTGCTCGGGCTGGCGGCCGAGATCGAGCGGGCCGCACCGTGGCCGACCCGGGCTCCGATGGACGGGGGCCGATCGAGCGGCCAGACGAGCGAGCCAGGGGCGACGATGGGGCGACGCACGTGAAGTCGGTCGACAACGCCATGCGGATCGTCGAGACGATCGCCGCCGCCGACGCCGCCGACGACACCGTCGGCCTGCGGGAGCTGGTCCGCCGCACCGGCATCGCCAAGAGCACGGTGCACCGCTCGCTCATGACCCTCCGTGATCGAGGGTGGATCGAGGCCGACGCCGACGGCGGAGCGTGGCGGATCACCACCCGGCTGCGCTCGATGCTCGGCGCCGTTGGGCCGTCGAGGCTGCGGGCGGCGGCCGAGCTCGCCATGGAGCGGCTGGCGGCCGAGACCGGTGAGTCGGTCCACCTCGTCGTCCCGGTCGACGACCAGGTGGAGCTGATCCACCGGGTCGAGGGGTCGAACCCCGTCCAGGTGGTCCTCCCGGTTGGCCGGCGGGTGCCGATCGGCGGCGGCGCCACCGGCAAGGCGCTGCTGGCCGCCGGCGTGCCGATGCCCGAGCGTCTGCCGAGGCTGACCCGGGCGACGATCACCGACCGACGCCGCCTGGCCGACGAGCTGCAGCGGATCCGGACCCGCGGCTGGGCCACCAACCGCGGCGAGTGGCACCCCTACGTCGGTGCGGTGGCGGCCGCGATCATCGTCGACGGGACCGTGGTCGGGGCGATCTCGGTCAGCGCCACCGTCGATCGCCTCGACGCCGAGCGCGAGCAGCGGTTCGGCCCGGCCGTCGTGCGGGCTGCGGCCGACATCGCCGCCGCCCTCCGGCCGTCCGGCTGACGGGCCGACACCGGCGGCTTCCTCCAGGCGCTCACCCGGGCCCCGAATCTGGCCTGGCTCCACGTCATGGTCGCCGCGGCGGTGGCGGCCGCTCGCCGGTCGCCGGGTGGCGGTCGTCGGCTACGGTCCGGTCGGGCGCCGGATCGAGCACACCCTGGCCGGGCTCGGCCTCGACGTCACGTGCGTGCGGCGGGCCGCCCGGGGTGACGAGACCTGCACGGTCCGGACCCTCGACGAGCTGCCGGCCGTCTGCGCCGAGAGCGATGTGGTCGTCCTCGCCCTCCCCTTCACCGACGACACGGCCGGCATCCTGAGCCATCCGTCATCGAGGCGATGGCCCCCGACTCGCTCGTGGTCAACGTCGGCCGCGGCGGCCTGGTCGACCAACCGGCGCTGACCGAGGCCCTGCGGGACGGACGGTTGGCCGGCGCCGGCCTCGACGTGTTCGAGACCGAGCCACTCGATCCCGGCGACCCGCTCTGGTCGCTCCCCAACGTCATCGTGACGCCCCACAACGCGGGGGCCAGCACCGATGCGCCCCAGCGGGTCACCGGCATCTTCATCGAGAACCTCCGGCGCTGGCTCGCCGGCGACGACCTCCTGAACCGGGCCACGCCGGCGGCGGCCGAGTGATGACCGGATCGGCGGGCTCGGGCCCGGCCCGGCCGCCGTTGGGGCTCGGGCCGGATGCACCGGCCGGCGCGCTACATCCCGCCGGTCTTGGCCGAGGCGATGGTCTCGGCCACGAGCTCGGCCACGGCCTCGGGCACGGCGTCGAGCTCCAGGCTCACGAAGCCCTGGACGATGAGGTCGCGGGCGGCGTCCTCGTCGAGTCCGGTGGCCATCAGGTACTCGAGCTTCTCGATGGCGATGCGGCCGACCGAGGCCTCGTGCGACAGCTGGGCGGTCGGGTCGACGGCCCGCAGGGCCGGCACGGCCTCGATGTGACCGTCGTCGGTCAGCTTGAGCCCGTCACAGCCGACGAAGCCGTGGGCCCCCGGTGCGTCGCCGACGAGCGTGGCCGTGTTCACGATGACGCCACCGTCGGAGACCATCCTCGTCACGCTCTCCGAGCCGGCCCGATCGCCGACGAGGTGGACCGTGCTGTCGACCACCCGCTCGGTACCGGCTGGGGCCAGCATGACCGCCCGATCGTTGTTCCGGCCGTCGCGCTCGACCCAGGTCACGGAGTTGGCGAGATGGTGCCGGATCGGCGCCAGCTGCAAGGCCGTCGTGGTGGCGCTGGCCCCGGCCTCGAGGTGCGTCCTGGCGTAGCCGTGCGACTCCATGTTGGCCCCCCACCGCTCGATCGAGACCGACCGGCAGCTGGCACCCTCGCGGATGTAGCACTCGTCGATCGAGATGTGATGCCCGGCATGCACCGATGGTGGCACCGCCGCCCCGCTGATCATCTCGACCTGGGCCCCGGCCTCGATCACGGTGACGTTGTGGGTGAACTGCCGACCCTGCGGTGACTCGAGGATCGAGAACAGCTGGATCGGGCTGGTCACCACCGCGCCCTCCCGGACGCGGACGAAGTGGCCGACGGGATCGTTCAGCAACTCGGCCGCCTGCTGGACGTGCTCGTCCTCGTCCGGGTCGATCAACCCGAACATCAGGTCCTGGAGCCAGTCGTAGGTCTTCAGCGCCTGACCGATCGGCAGGACCTCGACGTCGGGGTGTGCGCTCTCGCTGGCGACGATCTGCTGATCGACCAGCAGGCTGGTGCCGGCCCGCCCGTCGTCGTAGCCGACCTCGCGCAGGAGCTCGGTCCGCTGGTCGGTCAGGGGCGTCGTCGGAGTGGTGGACACGGGTCCTCCTAGCTGGTCGTGGTCGCCGGCTCGGGGGCGACATAGCCGTTGGTCCTGATGTGGTCGAACAGTGTGATCGGGTCGCCGGTGTGGAGCAGCCGACCGCCGACCATGAGGTGGCCGACATCGACCTCCAGTCCCTCGATGACCGACCCGGTGTGGGACACGACCAGGGCCGATCGGGGAGCGGCGCCGTCACCCGGGTCGCGGACGAGCCGGTCGATGGCAACGGCGACGGCGGCGACGTGCTCGAGGTCGACGCCGCTGTCGGGCTCGTCGAGCAGCAGGAGCCGCGGCGCCTGGAGGTGGAGCTTGGCCACCTCCCACCGCTTGACCTCGCCGCCCGAGAACCCGACGCTGACCTGCCGCCGATCGAAGCCGGGCAGGTCGAGCATCGTCAGCGCCTCGTCCAGCCGGTCGTCGGCCCCGAGCGCGTCGGCGAGCGAGCGCACCGAGACCCCCTGGAGGTTGGGAGGGCTCTGGAAGGCCATGCCGACCCCGAGTGCCGCCCGCTCATCCGGCGCGTGGCCGCTCACATCGTGGCCGAAGAGCCGGATGTCACCGCCGGTCACCTCGTACGGCGACAGGCCCATGATCGCCTTCAGCAGCGACGACTTCCCCGATCCGTTCGGGCCGAACAACACGTGGACCTCACCGGCACCGATGGTGAGGTCCACGCTGCGAACCACGTCGACCCCGGCGGCCGACGCACTCAGCGATCTGACCTCGAGCACCGCATCTCGACCGTCCACTGTTGGTCCTGCATCGTGCTCCATACCTCCGACTCTGCTCCCGGTCGGACGCGGGAAGAAGAGCCCTAGGTCCCTTTGCTCGGCAAGCCGACTATGGCTGGATAGGTAGGCCTGACACGACGGGTGTCGAGCGAAGGGCGGTGGATCGGACGATGACGACACAACCGACCTCGGAGACGGAGGGCGATGCCGATCGGGCGATGCCCGGCGCGGCCATCGACCTGGACAAGGTGCCCGGCCACTGGCTCCTGGCCCGGATGGGCAAGCGGGTCCTGCGCCCCGGTGGGCGGGAGCTGACCGACGAGCTGCTCGGGCACCTGGCGGTCACCCCTGCGAGCGATGTCGTCGAGTTCGCCCCCGGCCTCGGCGCCACGACCCGACTCCTCCTCGACCGTCGGCCCCGGAGCTACACCGGCGTCGAGCGTGACGAGGACGCAGCGGCCCGGGTCCGCACCCTGCTCACCGGGTCGGACCAGCGTTGCGTGGTCGCCTCGGCGGCCCAGAGCGGGCTGGAGGACGGGTCGGCCACCGTGGTGTTCGGCGAGGCCTACCTGACGATGCAGCCGGAGGAGCAGAAGCGGCACATCCTGGCCGAGGCGTTCCGGGTGCTCTGTCCCGGTGGGCGGTTCGGACTCCACGAGCTGTGCCTCCGCCCCGACACCCTCGACGCCGAGCGACAGCGACTCGTGCGCGCCGAGCTGTCGCGGGCCATTTCCGTCGGCGCCAGGCCGCTGACCGTCGCCGACTGGCGGGCGTCGCTCGAAGAGGCCGGCTTCGAGGTCACCGGCGCGACGACCACCCCGATGCACCTGCTCGAGCCCCGACGGGTCATCGCCGACGAGGGCATCGGCGGCACGCTCCGCATCGCGCTCAACGTGATGCGCACGCCGGCGGCCAGGCGGCGGGTGCTGGCGATGCGGGCCACGTTCCGCCGCCACGCCGACCAGCTCGGCGCCATCGGACTGATCGCCCGCAAGCCAGACGAGGAAGGTTGATGAGATGGAGTTGCGACGCAAGGGAGAGGGAGCGACGAGGAAGCCACCGGCGCCGAACACGCCGACGGTGACCGTGCTGTTCGGAGGCGAGGAGGGCGGCCCCGACGTCGGGGTGGTCCGGGTGGCGATCCCGGCGGGAGCCGGCATGCCCGAGCACGACCACGGCGGCTCCGACGTGGTGCTCCTGCCCCAGGTCGGTGGCGTCGAGATCAGCGACGGCTCCGGGACGATCACCGTCGGGGTCGGCGATGCCGCGCTGATCCGCAAGGACGAGCGGGTGTCGCTGCGAAACCCGGGCGGCGAGGTGGCCGAGGTCCTCGTTGCCGCGGGACCGCCGGCGTTCCTGACGTCGATCCGGGCCTGGCCCGAGCCGACCGACTGAGCCCGATGGAGACCCGCACCACCAGCGTCGACGTGGCCAGGCCGGTCTCGGCCGTGTTCGCCTACGTCGCCGACTTCACCAACGACCCGGACTGGCGGACCGAGGTCGAGACCAGCACCCGGACCGCCGGCGAGGCGGCGGAGGTCGGGGCCCGCTACGAGCAGACACTGCGGGTGGCCGGACGGACGATCGACACCTCGTTCGTGGTCACCGAGTGCGTCACCGCTGCGGTGATCGGCTTCGAGCGGTCGTCCGGCCCGATCGAGGTCCAGGGCTCCCTCGTCTTCGTGTCGCTCGGCGACGACCGCACCCGCGTGCTGTTCGAGCACCACATGGCCGGCCCGATCTGGTTCCGGGCGATCGAGCCCTGGCTGGCGGCCAGGCGACGGCGGGGGATCCGTCGAGACCTCGATGAGCTGCGCCGGATCCTGGAGCGCAGGTCGTAGGAGATCCGCCGGTTGGCGGGACCGCCTCCTCCCGGCCGTTCTGCCTGCGAACGTGGCGAGCAACCGCCCGATTCGCGACCAGGACGGGCCGGCCGAGCCGGGAGGCCGTCGCGCCGCCGGTCGGCGATCCCACCCGCTCGTCGGGGCGGCACACGGGGTGCCGGTGACCGGGTCGGTGAGCACGCTGGCCCACACCCGAGCGCGTCGCCGAGCACCTCCTCGTCGAGCACCTCGCCCGGGGCCCGTCTGCGGCGATGCTCCCCCTGTCGAGCACGACCACCCGATGCTCACGCCACCGCGGACGTCGAGGGCGGCCCCCGCAGTTCGACTCAAGAGGGCTGAATGTCTATTGACAACTACTGTTAACCATCGTCGGGTCGGCCCCCCTGCCGTTGTGGTAGCAAGGCCTACCAGGGCGATGCGATACTGACGGCCATGAGCGTCGTGAAGATCAATGCGGTTGAGGTCCCCGAAGGCATGGGGGACGAGTTCATGGAGCGCTTCGCCAAGCGGGCGGGGACGGTCGAGAACCAGCCCGGTTTCGAGGAGTTCCTGCTCCTGAAGCCGTCCGACGGGAAGAACACCTTCTTCGTGTTCACCCGCTGGGAGTCCGAGGAGGCCTTCGACACCTGGCTGTCGAGCGGCGACTTCGCCGCGGCCCATGCCCACCTCGCCGAGGGCACCGGACCCACCGGTCATGGTCACGGTGGCCATCCACACGGCGAAGGTGGGGCCGAGGCCGGTGGGGGACCCGGCGGGGCCACCCACGGTCACGGCGGTCATGGGGGCGGTCACGGCGACACCGTGCCGGTCGCGGTCAACGCCGAGCTGCTGGCCTTCGACGTGGTCGAACGGGTCGCGGGTGGCTGAGCGACGGGTCCGGATCGAAACCGACACCCTCGGCGAGGTCGAGGTCCCCGACGAGCACTACTGGGGAGCCCAGACCCAGCGCAGCATCGAGAACTTCGACATCGGCGGCCAGACCATGCCGATCGGCATCGTGCGGGCCTTCGCCCAGCTCAAGAAGGCGGCGGCCCTGGTCAACGCCGAGCTGACCGACTTCCCGGCCGAGAAGGCCGACGCCATCGCCTCGGTGTGTGACGAGATCCTGGAAGGCCGACACGACGGCGAGTTCCCGCTCGTCGTCTGGCAGACGGGCTCGGGCACGCAGAGCAACATGAACGTCAACGAGGTCGTGGCCAACCGGGCCACCGAGCTGCTCGGCGGCGACTTCCGGACCGAGAAGCTGGTCAAGGCCAACGACGACGTCAACAAGAGCCAGAGCTCGAACGACACGTTCCCGACGGCGATGCACATCGCCACCTACGACGCCATCGTCACCGAGATGTTGCCGAAGGTGCAGCTGTTGCACGACACGCTGGTGGCCAAGTCGGCTGCGTTCATGGCGATCACCAAGACCGGGCGGACCCACCTGATGGACGCCACGCCGGTCACCCTCGGCCAGGAGTTCGGCGGCTACGCCATGCAGCTGCAGCGGGGCATGGAGGCGATCGGCGACAGCCTCGTCCGGATCCGTGAGCTGGCCCTCGGCGGCACCGCGGTCGGCACCGGGCTCAACACGCCGGCCGGGTACGACGTCGCGGTGGCCAACAAGATCGCCGAGCTCACCGGTCACCCGTTCGTGACGGCCGAGAACAAGTTCGAGAGCCTGAGCGCCCACGATGCGATGGTCGAGATCAGCGGCGCCCTCAAGCGCCTCGCCGTGAGCCTGATGCACATCGCCAACAACATCCGCATGCTGGCCAGCGGACCCCGCACCTCGATCGGCGAGATCGTGTTACCGGCCAACGAGCCGGGCAGCTCGATCATGCCGGGCAAGGTCAACCCGACGCAGTGCGAGGCGATGACGATGGTCTGCGCCCAGGTGATCGGCAACGACACCGCGGTTGCGGTGTCGGGCACCCACGGCCACTACCAGCTGAACGTCTTCAAGCCGGTCATGGCCTACAACGTGCTGCTGAGCGCCCGCCTGCTCGGCGACGCCTGCCAGAGCTTCAACGACAACTGCGCGGTCGGCATCGAGCCGAACCAGGCCAGGATCGACGAGCTGCTGGGCAAGAGCCTCATGCTCGTGACCGCGCTCAACACCAAGATCGGGTACTACAAGGCGGCCGAGATCGCCCAGGCCGCCCACGCCAACGGCACCACGCTCCGGGACGAGGCGGTCGCGCTCGGACACCTCACCGCCGAGGAGTTCGACGAGGTCGTCGTCCCCGAGAAGATGGTCGGCTCGCGTGACTGAGCGTGGCGCCGCCCCCGCCACCGTCGGTCGTCCGGATCCGGAAGGCCGCGTTCCTGCCGTGCTGGTGCAGCGCAGCGTGGGGCGGCGACGCCGCCGGCAGCCGGCCTGCGGCTCTCAGTCCTTCGGCGGGGAGCCCCAGTCCTGGACGTCCGCGCCCTCGACCGCCGACAGGATGTCGAGCGCGGCGGCGCCGTCGCCGGCCGAGATGATCGCCTGACTGCGCTCGGGACGGGCGCTCCGGCCGATGACGTACACGCCGGGGTGGGAGGTGCGGCCGGCCCGGTCGCCGACCGGTGGGTCGGCCCGGCGGCAGGTCCGGGCCGCGGCTCGTCGTGGTCAGCCGCCGGCGGCCGCCAGCAGGTCCTCGAACGCTGCGGTGGCGCCATCGAGGTCCGTGATCTCACCCCGCTCGAAGACGATGGCCTCGATGTCGTCGAGCACGATCCAGGCACCGAGGGCCGTGTTGTTGGTCCACCCCTCGGCGACCTCGGCCACGGTCCGACCCTCCGGGTCGATCAGCGGATCGTCGCTGGCGGCCGTCCCGCCGACGGCGTCGGTCGTGACGATCGAGAACACGTAGGGCACGGCGGTCTCCTCGGGGACCAGCTCCGGGCCGATGGGGATGAAGCCGAAGTTGTCGCTGCCCGACTGGGCCTCGGACCGGGTGAAGCCCAGGTCGGCCAGCATCGCGCCCGAGACGGTCGTCGGACCGTAGAAGAAGTAGTCGCCGCCGAAGTTCTGGACGATGGCCGCCCCGGACCCGACCAGGCCGGCCTCCTCCATCGCGGCCGCCAGCTCGGCCGTGCGGGCCTCGACGGCGGCGATCACGGCCTCGGCCTCCGCCTCGCGACCGACGACCTGGGCGGTCAGCCGGGTCTGGTCCTTCCAGTCGGTGGTGAAGTCGGGCAGCACGACCGGGGCGATGCCGGCGAGCTCGGTCTCGATCTCCATCAGGTTCGGGTGGCCGATGCCGAGGATCAGGTTCGGTCGCTCGACCGCAACCGATTCGACCGACCCGAAGGGCACGAGTTCGGCCCGATCCTCGAGGACCGGGGCCAGCAGCGAGTCCTCGAAGAAGGCGGCGGTGGTGACCGACTCGATGCCGAGCGTCAGCAGCAGGGTGCCCATGAACTCGTCGAGGGCGTAGAGGCCCTCGTCGGTGATCGGCACCTCCTTCTGGCCGATGACATCGGTCACCGTGACGGTGGCGCCGGCGTCGCTGCCGGCGTCCTCCTCGTCGGCCGGCTCGGATGCCGACGCCGACGCGGAACCGGACGACTCGTCGGCCGGCTCGGATGCCGATGCCGACCCGGATGCCGATGCCGATCCGGATGCCGATGCTGATGCCGATCCGGACGACGACGCCTCGGCCTCGGTGTCGTCTTCGCTGCCACAGGCCCCGGCGATCAGGGCCAGGGCGACGAGGGCCAGCAGGAAGGGACGTAGGACATGCTTGTTACCGCTCACGGGGGGTCAGTGAACCACCTTGGGCATAGAAGGGCAACCTAACAGTCGAACGCAGCCGCCCCGGGGTCGAGCCGTGGCTCGAGGTCAACCGTGCTCGTGGCGGTGATGGCTGTCGGCCGTGTGGCGATGTGCGTGGCGTGCGGCCTCGTGCTCGTGCACGTGGGCGTGGGCGCCGACGAAGGGTGGATCGTGGGCGTGGTCGTGGTGTCCGTCGCCGATCCGGCCGCCCTCCAGGTGGACGTGCAGGTGCTCGTGGGTCTGGGCCGGGTGCTCGTGCTCGTGGTCGTGCTCGAGGCGGATCCTCCCCCGGGCGAGCAGCGGGTAGCCGACGAGCACGGCCGCCAGCAGGACGGCGGCGAGGACGGCGGCCACCGTGAGACCGGAACCGAGCCCGTCGCCGTCGGTCGCCGCCAGCCCGAGCAGCGCTCCGCCGTACAGCAGGCGCCCCCCGAGGCTGTTGAGCGAGAGCACGGTGGCCCGGCGCTCCTGCTCGACGTGACCGCCGACGACGGCCGGGACGAGCACCGAGGTCGCAGCGCCCTGAACGCCCCGGAGGGCCAGCAGCGGGACCAGCCAGACGGCCGAGGTCACAGCCATGGCCACGAGCAGTCCCGTCGGGATGAGGGCGACGCCGAGCAGCGTCGCCGCCAGGCCGATCCGACGGGCCAGCACGGGCACGGTTGGCACGACCACCGCACCGACCAACGCCACTGCGGCGGCGGTCGCGCCGGTGGCCAACGCCGCCCGATCGGGCTCGACCAGGCCGTCGCCGAGGAGGTCGGCGAGGTACGGGCCGGTCAGGTCGGCGGCGAGGTGAACGGTCACCACCTGGGCCACGACGTAGAGCCCGAGCCACGCCATCGGCCGGTCCCCGAAGTGGCGCACCGCGGCGACGAGATCCTGCCAGGCGCCGAGCCGGCGCCTGGCCGGGTGACCGGCGCCGATCACCGACGACCGGGGGGGTTCGACGAGTTGCCAGGCGATGGCCAACTGGGCGGCCGCAGCCGCCAGCGACAGGGCGAACGGGAGGCGGAGGTCGACGAGTCCGATGGCGCCGCCGGCGAGCGCCGTGATCGCGGTGATGCCGAGGAGTCCTCGGCGGCTGCTGGCCTCGCGCTCGTCGAACTCGTCGGCCCGGCCGATCGCCTCCAGGGTGTCGAAGTGCAGCATCACGTCGGTCCCCGAGAGGAACGCATAGCCGGCGGCGAGGAAGACCTGCGCCGCCACCACCCCGATCAGGCCGACGGTGCCGGGCGATGCGATGAAGAGCAGGTGGGCCGCCAGCCACCACACCGCCACCAGGCGAAGGGTCAGGACCCGCCCGAGTCGGTCGCTGAGCCAGCCGGATGGCACCTCCAGCACCACGACGGCGGCGTAGTACACGGCCTGGACGCGCAGCGCGGTCGTCAGCCCGTACTGCTCGACCAGGTAGAGGAACGCGGTCGGCATCCAGAACAGGGCGCCCGCGAGGAGTTGGTGGCGTCGGTACCACTCGAGCGAACCGGTCAGTTCGGCACCTGGAGTCACCCGTCCATCATCGCACGGGGTCGCAGTCTCGAAGTCACCTGCCGGCGGGCCGGGGTGTCCGTTCACCATCCTCGTCAGGTGCTCTTGTCGGGTCGTCGTGGCGATCGCCGGAGTCGGGCTCGAACGAGCTCTTCATCGACGACACGCGACGATGAAGCCACGACGAGGTCCGATCGGTCGGCGGCTCGGCCGGGCCGCGCAGTCGCTCCAGGGGACGGCTAGGGTCGGTCGTCATGGAAGGCTCCCCCGCTGTCATCGAGTTCCTGAACGAGGCCCTCACGGCCGAGCTCACCGCCATCAACCAGTACTTCGCCCACTCGAAGCTGTGCGAGAACTGGGGGTGGGACCGCCTCGCCGCCAAGTACCGGGAGGAGTCGTTCGAGGAGATGCGCGACGCCGAGACCCTCATCGACCGGATCATCCTGCTCGACGGCATGCCGAACCTGCAGCGGATCGGCAGCGTCCGGGTCGGCGAGACGGTGCCCGAGCAGTTCGACCTCGATCGTCAGCTCGAGATGGCGGCCATCGAGCGGTATCGGCGCGGTGTGGTCCTGGCCCTGCAGGAGGGCGATCCCGGCACCCGGGAGATGCTCGAGAAGCTCGTGGTCGGCGAGGAGGAGCACCTCGACTGGATCGACACCCAGCTGTCGATGGTCAGCGACATCGGGATCGAGCGCTACCTGCTGACCCAGGTCGACCACGCCGACTGATCGAGCATCCGGCGACCTCGCCGACCCTTGTCCCAAGGTCGCCTCTCCTTCTAGATTCGTAGGATCGACGCACGCCCGGCAAGGTCCCTTAACAGTCCGACGGATCGAGCGGCCCCGGGCCGGATCCCGGCCCCGGTTGTTCGGGTCTGCGCCGAGTGTTGCGAGGTCGACCATCAGATGACCGACCCCGTTCCGGACGGATGCTGGTCGTGCCGGTGGTGTGGTTGTCCGATCTCCGACATGGTCGCCCTGCCGCCCCGCTGAGCCGGTCGGTGGTTCCGCCGCTCAGGACTCGGCCCCATTGCGACCGTGGCGGAGGAAGTGGAGCGCAACCGGTCGACCGTCGATGACCGTCACCGGCAGCGGCAGGTCGTACAGCACCCGGAGCCCATCCGTCGTGATCACCTCGTCTGGCGGTCCATCGAGTGCGACCCGCCCATCGCGCAGGGCGACCAGCCGGTCGGCGTGGTGGGCTGCGATGTTGACGTCGTGCAACACGATGACGACGGTCTTGTCGAAGTCGTCGGCCAGGCGACGGATCTGCCTGGTCGTGCGGTCGGCCTGCTGGAGGTCGAGGTTGTTGAGCGGTTCGTCGAGCAGCACGTAGTCGGTCGATTGGGCCAGGACGGCGGCGATGAAGGCTCGCTGGCGCTCGCCACCGGACAGCTCGTCGAGGCGCTGGTGCTGGCGATCGCCGAGGTCGAACGCCTCGATCGAGGTCTCGACGACGTCGCGGTCGGCGAGTGAGAGCTTGCCCCCGCTGTGGGGGAACCGGCCGAACTCGACCAGCTCACGAACGGTCAGCCGGACCGCCACCCGGTTGTCCTGACGCAGGACGCTCACCGTCCTGGCGATCTCGGCCGACGGGGCGGAGCGAACGTCGAGTCCGGCGATCCTGACCGTGCCCGTGTCCGGTTCCAGCAGCCGGGCCGCGACCGACAGCAGGGTCGACTTGCCGGCGCCGTTCGGGCCGATCAGCGCCGTCACCCCACCGGGCTCGATCGTCAGCTCGTCGACGTCGAGCACAACCCGATCGCCGTACCGCTTGCTCACGGCCCGAACCTCGATACTCATCTGACCTCCCGGAGCACGAGCACGATGAACACGATGCCGCCGACGAACCCGACGATGATGCTCGGGCGGGTGGCGAAGTCGAGCAGCTCCTCCAGCACGAACTGGGCGGCGATCAACAGCGTGGCGGCGGCGAGCGACGAGATCGGGACCGTCACGTGGTGGCGGAAGCTCCTGGTCAGCTCGTAGGTGGCGTTCGACGCCAGCAGCCCGAGGAACGTCACGGGGCCGACCAGCGCCGTCGGCACGGCCACCAGCACCGCGATCAACACGATCAGCCGGCGGTTCACCCGGTCGTAGTCGGCGCCGAGGCTGATGGCGGTCGGCCGGCCGAGGGCGATGACGTCGAGGGTTCGTCTGACTCGGGCGACCAGCGCCAGACCGACGGCGATGACGACGCCGGAGATCACGAGCAGCTCCTCGTTCACCAGGGTGAACGAGGCGAACAGCAGGTCTTCGAGGATGAGGAACTCGTTGGGGTCGATCAGCCGGATGACGAGCGCAGCGAGGCTGGTGAACATCCCGCCGAGGACGATGCCGCCGAGCACGAGCAGGGGGAGGTCCGTCACGGCCCTGCGGAGAAAGATCGCATCGAGCACGAGGACGAAGGCGACCATGATGGCAACGGCGACGGCGAAGCGGATCCGCTCGTCGAAGCTGACGAAGGTGAGGGCGCCGAAGAAGGCGACCGACACGCTCTGGATGAGGATGTAGAGGGAGTCGAGCCCGATCAGCACCGGGGTGAGGATGCGGTTGCCGGTCATCGTGTGGAACAGCACCGCCGCGGTGGCCAGCCCGGTCCCGACGAGGGTCATGGCCAGCAGCTTCTTGGCCCGGAGCTCGAGGGCGAACGAGAGCGAGCCCTGGATGTCGTAGGTCATGAACACGGCGACGGCGACCAGGTAGGCCAGGCCGACGGCGAGCAACACCGTGTTGGGCGACCGCTCGCTGGCGGGGCCCGGCGGCTGCTCGACGTCGATCAGGACGGGGTCGGAGCCCGGCGCCGGGCTGCCGGTCGGGGTGCCCGATGTCGCCGCCATCAGGAGCGACTCCGGATCAGGAGGTACAGGAAGGTCAGGCCCCCGAGGACGCCGATGATCGTGCCGACCGGCACCTCGGCCGGGTAGCGGATCGTGCGGGCCAGGATGTCGCCGGCCAGCAGGCCCGCGGCCCCGACGGCGGCAACGATTGGCAGGAGCCGTCGTTGGTTGTCGCCGACCAGGAGCGAGGCCAGGTTCGGCACGATGAGCCCCCAGAACGGGATCGTGCCGACGACGACGACCGTGATCCCGGCGACGATGCTGACCAGGACCATGCCGCCGACGATCGTCCGGTCGTAGTTCAGCCCGACGTTGACCGAGAAGTCGCGGCCGACGCCGGCCAGGGTGAACCGATCGGCGAAGACGTAGGCGATGACACCGGCCGCGCCGACGACGTAGAGCAGCTCGTAGCGGCCGGCGATCGTGCCGGAGAAGTCGCCGATGAGCCAGGCGTAGAGCGACTGGAGGAAGCTGAACCGGAGGGCGATGAACCAGGCGATCGACTGCATCACTGCGCCGAGCATGATGCCGATCAGCGGGACCACGATGATGTCGCGGCTGCGGACCCGTTGGATGAGCCAGACGAACAGCAGGGTGCCGCCCAGGGCGAAGACGGTGGCGACCACCATCTTGTACCCGACCGCCGAGGCCGGTGACACCACCGTCACCAGCGCCACCCCGAGGATGGCGGCCTCGGTCGTGCCGGCGGTCGATGGGGCGACGAAGCGGTTCTGCGTCAGCGCCTGCATGATGGCGCCGGCCACGGCGATCGATGCTCCGGCCAGGACGATGGCGATCGAGCGGGGGAGCCGGCTCTCGACGAAGATCGTCCTGGCTGCGCCCTCGTCGCGGATCACGTCGGCCAGCGACGCCGAGCTGGCACCGATGAAGATCGAGACGACGAACAGCACGACGGCGAGCGCCGCCGCGGAACCCAGGATCCGGGATCCGCGACGGCGCTCGCCCGTGGCGACGGCTGGTGTCACGGGGAGAGGCGATGACCGCCGTCGAGCACCCGGCTCAGCCGGAAACGGCGGCGGAGAGGTCCTCGGCCACCCCCTGCACGCCGAGGATGCCGTTGAACACGATGTACCAGTCGAACGAATCGACGTAGTAGATCTTGCCGTTCTCGGCCGCCGGGGTGGCGTTCACCAGGGCGTTGTCGAGGATGGCCTCGGCGGTCTCGCCCTCCTCGCCGACGGCGGCGGCCCGGTCGACCACGAACAGCACCTCGGGCTCGGCCTCGGCGATGAACTCGTAGGAGACCGGCTCGCCGTGGGTCTCGTCCCTGGCCAGGCTGTCGTCGGCGGCGCTGAAGCCGTAGGTGTCGTAGACCTGGCCGAAGCGGAACGCACCGGGGCCGAACGCCCCGACCTCGGCGCCGGTGGTGACCAGCACGAGGGCGTCACCGGCGTCGGCGGCGGCCGCGTTGATCTCGTCGATGCTCGACTGGAGGTCGGCGATGACCGCCTCGACCTCGTCCTGCACGCAGAAGATCTCGCCGATGTGGCGGTGGGTCCTGGCGAACTCCTCGAAGAAGTCGGTGCCGGCCTCGTCGAACGACGTGAGGTCGACGACCGGGGCGATGCCGAGGTCGACCAGGTCGGGGAACAGGCGGCTCGACCGGGAGGCGACGACGATGAGGTCGGGCTCCATGGCGTTCAGGGCCTCGAGGTCGGGCTCGAAGACGATGCCGAGCGACTGGGGGATGGCGGCCAGCGTCTCGATGTCGGCCGGCAGCGGGGTGCCGAGCCCGGCGAAGCCGTCGTCGGCGTCGATCGGTATGCCCAGTTCGTTGAACGAGGTCAGCATGCCGAGGTCGAACACGGCGATCTTCTCCGGGTTGCGGGGGATCTCCACCTCACCCGAATACGACTCGAAGGTGTAGGTGCCCGAGCACGCAGCGGGGTCCTCCTCCATGGCGTCCTCGTCCATCGCCTCGTCCTCGTCCGCCGTCTCCGAGGCGGAGGCCGATGCCGAGGGCTCAGACGCCGATGCGGAGGCCGATGCCGAGGCGGAGGCCGATGCCGATGCCGAATCGGTGCCCGACGCTGCGGTATCGGTGTCGTCGTCGCTGCCACAGGCAGCGGCGAGCAGCGCCGAGGCGGCGACGATGGCCGCGAGGGCTCGAATTCTCATGATGTGCGCTTCCTCTTCCCAGGGCGGCCGCACGCAGCGACCGCACGAGACCACATGGGTGTGGATGAACAGCGCACGATAATAGGCGTGCCTATCACGAATTGAAAACGGAGGATCAGCTTCGGGATGCAGCGCAGCTAGCGTGTCCCACCATGATCAGACTTCGCGGGCGGCTTGGCCGCCTCCTCGTGCTCCTGCTGACCATCGGACTCGTTGCGGCCGCCTGCGGCAGCGACGACGGCGACGACGATGCCAGCGCGAGCGCATCGGCGGCGGACACCGAGGCCAGCGCCTCCGAGCCGGCCGAGGAGGAAGGCGACGAGGAGGCCATCGAGAAGGAGCCGGCCGAGGAGGCGGGCCCGTACCCGGTCACGCTGACCCAGCAGATGGGCGAGGTCACGATCCCGGCCGAGCCGGAGACGATCGTGGCGGTCGATCTGTGGAGCGTCGACTTCCTCTCCGAGCTCGGCATCGTGCCCGCCCAGGCCTACACCTTCGGCCCTCCGCCCGGGTTCGTCGACACCCAGGGCGTCGAGGTGACGCCGGTCCAGGGCGACCTGCCGATCGAGACGATCGCCGCCGCCGGCCCCGACCTGATCACCGACATCTCCGGCTTCTTCACCACCCTCGACGCCGAGGTCGGCGAGACCCTGACCGGCGTCGCACCGACGCTGTCGCCGCCAGGCGACGCCCTCGAGGACGGTTGGCAGGACCGCTTCCGTCACCTGGCGGCGGCCCTCGATCGCGCAGACGACGCCGAGGCCATCATCGCCGAGGCCGAGGCCAAGGCGGCGAGCATCGCCACCGAGTTCCCGGAGCTCGACGGCGCCGCCATCACGTTCGCCCGGTACAACGGGGCCGAGCTCAGCACGATCGATCTCGTGATCGACGACTCGGACTTCACCAGGCGGTTCATGAACGACGAGCTGGGGTTCACCACCCCGCCGGCCCAGCAGGAGGCGTTCGACGCCGGGGAGGGCGAGCCGGTCGGTGGCGCCCTGGGGGTGTCGCTCGAGCGGGTCGATCTCGTCGGCGAGGGCGCCGACGCCGTGGTCATGTTCCTGGCCGCCGACGGCGACGACTTCATCGAGAACCCGATCTGGCAGGCCCAGGACATCGTGGCCGAGGACCGGGTCGTCTACGTCGACCTCGACGGGGTCTTCGCCGTCCGCACGCCGTCCCCGGCGGCGATCGACTACCTGTTCGAGAACGTGCTGCCCCCGCTGGCCGCCGCGGCCAGGGGTGACGGCGCCTCGTCGGTCGCCGTCGAGGGCGGTGACGACGTCGTCGCCGTCGGGGCCGAGGGCGGCTCGACCCAGATCGGGGTCTACTCCTCGTTCTCGCCCGCCTTCGCCCAGGCGGTCGGCGGGCCGGGTCCGGTCACCGCCTTCCTGCCGAGCGACGAGGCCCTGGTCGGGCTCGACCCGTCCGTGCTCGGGGCGCTGCAGGCCGACTTCGATCTCCTCGACCGGGTGCTGCAGTACCATGCCGTGGCCGAGGCACTCACCGCCGAGAACCTGATCGCCGCCGGCGAGGTGGACACCCTGCTGGGCGAGGCGATCACGATCGCCGTCGATGGTGACACCGTCGTGCTCAACGACGGTCAGGCCACGGTGTCGACGGCCGACATCGAAGCCAGCAACGGGATCACCCACGTGATCGAGGGACTGCTCATCCCGCCGTCGCTGATCGATCAGCTCGGCGGCTGACCGAGGATGGGTGATCATTGTGGAAGGGGTTAAGCACCCCTATCCTTGCCGGATGCTTACTCTCAAGTCACCTCGCCTGCTGGCTGTGCTGGCGGCGTTCTTCCTCGTCCTTGCGGCCTGTGGCGGCGACGACGGCGCCGAGGTCCGCGATCTCGGCGACGCAGGCTCCGGCAGCGGTTCGGGCTCCGCGTCCGCCAGCGGTTCCGGTTCGGGCAGCGCCTCCGGCTCCGGCAGTGGTTCGGCGTCGGGTAGCGCCTCCGGCTCGGCCAGTGCCTCGGGCTCCGGTTCGGCCAGCGCGTCGGCGTCCGGTTCGGCCAGCGGTTCCGCATCGGCCCCGGCCGATGGCGATGCTGCGGCGGCCACGCCAGGTGACGGTGGCTACGACTACGCCTCCAACGTCGACTCCCACCGCCTGGTGGTGGCCGACCTGTGCCCGATCGGCGACCTGCTCGACGCCGGCGACTTCGCCCAGGTCGAGACGATCTACCGGGAGGGCGTCAACTCGGTCAACAGCAGCGGCGGCATGCGCTCGCTCGGCGGCTTCGCCGCCCGTGACGACCGCAGCCACGGCCTCGACACCTTCTACGGCACGGCGACCCCGCTCGACGACTTCGTCACCGCCGCCCTCGATGGCTCCGGCATCTTCGAGGGTCAGAGCGATGCCGTCCGGTCCCAGGGCGTCGAGAAGGGCATGCGCAACCAGGTGATGATCGCCTGGGTCGTCCACGAGATCAACGTGGCCATGGGCAAGGCGGCCGAGGGCAACTTCGACATCGCCGAGGGTGCGGTCCACAACTGGGACGAGGGTTGGGCCTTCTACCACGGCAGCGAGCCGAGCTGTGCCCCCTTCGCCACCGCCAACAGCCGGGCCGGCAACTTCGGCACCACGGGCTCGGACGGCGAGACGGCCCAGGCCAACGAGCTGATCCTCCAGGCCATGGTCGACGGTCGCGACGCCCTGCTCGACGAGAACATCGCCGGAGCCGGCATGGCGGCCGCCGATGCCATCAAGGGTCTGGCCATCGTCTACTCGCAGGCCACGATCCGCTACGCCAGCCTCATCGAGGGTGACCTGGCCGACGGCGACGACGAGACGGCCAAGGTCCACCAGGCCGAGGGCCTCGCCTTCTGGCGGGTCATGGAGGCGACGCTCGTCGAGAACGGCGCCGACGGGGACGCGATCAACGCCATCTTCGATCTGGCCAACGAGCCCGGGGCCAACGGCTTCGGCGACGAGGTCCGTGCCGCCCTGGCGCCGGCCTGGGAGGCGCTCGGGATCACCGACGACGACATCGGGGAGCTGCAGTAGTCACCCGCGTCGCCGAGGGGTTGACGTCGCCGCTGCGGCGCGCCATCATCCTTCCATGATGTTCAGGTTGCTTAACCTGTACCATCCAGCTAACCGAAGCCGGCGGGGTCGTCACCGCCGGCTTCGGCGCGTGTGGCGGGGTGCGGGTCGATGAGCCTTCGTTCGAAGGCTCGACAGATGGCGGTGAAGAACGAGGGCTCGGTCACGGCGTTGACCGAGGTCGGCGACGGGATGCTCCTGGTCAGTGCGGAGGCCAGGAATCCGGACCTCCTGTGGGAGCCGGGCCAGGCGGTCGCCCTCGTCGTCGACCCCGATGGCTCGTCGCTCAAGGACCGCTGGCGCCACTACACCGTCCGGGGCTACGACCGGAAGAAGGCCACCATCGACTTCCTGCTGACCCGTCACGATCCCGACACCCCCGGCGGTCGCTGGATCGAGTCGCTCGCTGTCGGCACGACCTTCACGTTCATGGGCCCCGGTGGCAATCCGGTGCTCCGGACCGGCGCCGACCACTACGTCCTCGTCGGTGATCGCACCAGCCTCGCCTCCGTCTCGGCGATGCTCGACGGCCTGTCGGCCGATGCGCAGACCGGCGGTCCCAGTCCGACGGTCGAGGTCATCGTGGCGACGCCCGACCCCGAGGCGGCCGTGCTGCCGACCGTCAATGCGTGGCCGACCACGTGGGTCCGGGCATCGAGCGCGGACGACATCCGGCAGCGGACGCTGGTGGCGCTACCGCAGACCGTGGCGCCGGGGGCCCGGGCCTACGTCACCGGTGAGATGACGACGATGCGGGCGGTCCGCGACGCACTGATCGAACGCGGCGTGGCGAAGCGGTCGATCGGCACCCACGCCCACTGGACGCCCGGTCGGCGGGGACTGTGAGCCCGACATCGCCATCGCCGGGCAGGTTCCGGTCCATGGCTCGACCCCGATGCTGGCTCGCCGGGCTGGTGGCCGTCGCCCTCCTGACCGCCGGTTGCGGCGACGACGGCGAGGACGCAACGGAGGGGGCGGTGGACCCGGGCGCGAGCGCCAGTGCCTCCGCCCCGGCCTCGATCGCCGAGGACGACGCCGGCCCGGGCGAGGCGGCCGACGACGCCACCGAGCCGGACGAGGCCGGTGAGGGTGCGGCCGACGGCGAGGCCTCGGCCGACGACGGTCCCGTGATCGGCCCGGACGCAGTCGTGGTCGACCTCGGCGACCTGCTGTGGGACCTGGCGATCCTCGACATCCCGGTGGCCGGAAACATCTACGGATCCGACTTCCTGGCCGAGCAGATCGTGGACGTCGACGGGATCGAGCCGGAGGTCCTCGACCGCATCCTCGAGGCCCCCATCGTCACGTCGGACGGGGTCGACGTCGAGCTGATCGCCACGATCGACCCGGACGTGATCCTGACCACCGCGTTCTTCGGGATGTTCTACGAGACCCCGGCCGAGCTCGACCGGGTCGGTCCCGTGGTGACGATCGACGACCTCACGGTCGACTGGCGCGAGCGCAGCCTCGCGGTGGCCGAGCTGGCCGGCCGCACCGACGAGATGCAGGCCAGGATCGACGCAACCGAGTCGGCCATCGCCGACCTGGCCGAGCGGGTGGCCGCGGCCGGGCTGGAGGGGCGGACGGTGTCGTTCGTCCGGGCGGTCGGCGAGGGCCAGTTCACCACCTTCGCCAGGGAGTCGACGCCGTTCCAGGTGATCGACGCCGTCGGACTGGCGGCGCCGGCGGCCATCGACGTCGACCAGGACTCGGACTCGCCGTTCCCGTTCTACGCCGCCCAGCGCTTCCTGTCACTCGAACTGGCTCCCGATGTCGAGGCCGACGTGGTGTTCGTCGGCTTCGTCCCCGAGGGGGCCGATCCCGCAGCGGCACTCCCGGGGGCCGAGGCGCTGATCCCTGCGCTGTCAGACGGTCGGGCCCTCGACGTGAACTACTTCCTGTGGGCGCTGAACTCGGTCGTCGGGGTCGAGGAGATCGTCGAGGATCTCGAGCGGGCGATTGCGCTGCTCGAGGAGCGCGGCTGATATCGGGCGATGGTCGAGATGGATGCCATGCGAACCAGGTTGACCGGTCTGCTCGGGGCCGGTCTCGGCCGGGCCGACGAGCTCCGCCAGGACGTGACCGCCCGATGGTTCGGCGACAGCCGGGCGACACCGATCGGGCCGAGACTGGCGCGGTACATCGCCGAGACGTGGGTCGACGAGCCCGCAGCCGCCCGGGGCCTGCGGGAGGCGACGGCCTCGGTCGCCGACAGCGGCATGCAGATCGGGCCGGATCAGGGTCAGCTGCTGCATTGGCTGGCCGCCCTCGTCGGCGCCACCCGCACCATCGAGGTCGGGGTCTTCACCGGCTACTCCACCCTGTGGACCGCCCTGGCCCTCCCGGCCGACGGCGTCGTTGTGGCCTGTGACGTCAGCGAGGAGTGGACGTCGGTCGGCCGCCCGTTCTGGGCCGAGGCCGGGGTCGAGGAGCGCATCGACCTACGGCTGGCGCCGGGAGAGGAGACCCTGACCGGGCTGCTCGACGATGGCCGGTCCGGCACGTTCGACCTGGCCTTCATCGACGCCGACAAGTCGAACTACGACCGCTACTACGAGCTGTGCCTGCAGCTCGTCCGGCCTGGTGGGGTCATCGCCATCGACAACGTCCTCTGGGGCGGTGCGGTGGCGGACGAGCGCCGGCGCGACGCCGACACGTCCGCCATCCGGGCCCTCAACGCCAAGATCGGGGCCGACGGCCGGGTCGAGCGCTGCCTCGTGCCGATCGGCGACGGCCTGACCCTCGCCCGGGTGCGGCCGCCGTCGTCGTCGTCGAACGGTCGCTGACGTGTGCCGGGCGCCGCGCCATCGACAACCGAACGGGAGGAGCAGGACATGATCGGACGCATCGTCGGTCTCGTCGCCGTCGTGGCGGTCGTCGCCGGCCTCATCTGGCGACTCGACACCAACGGCTGGGGCTCGCTGCTCTGGTTGGTGGCCGCAGCGGCCACGGGCATCATCCGAGCGCCGTTCGAGGCCGAGACCAGGCAGAACACGATCGATCGGCAGGAACGGACCCAGACCGAGCGCCCGCTCCTGTTCCTCGTGATGCTGGGGTCGTCGCTGATCCCGCTGATCCACCTGCTCACCGGTGTGTTCGGGTTCGCCGACTACGACGGACCGGGATGGCTCCCCCTGCTCGGGATCCCGTTGCTGGTGCCAGGACTGTGGCTGTTCCGGCGCAGCCACACCGACCTCGGTCGCAACTGGAGCGTGACCACCGAGCTGCGGGAGGACCACACGCTGGTCACCTCCGGTGTCTACCAGCGGGTGCGTCACCCCATGTACACCTCGCTGTTCTTCGTCTTCGCCGCCTTCCCGTTCTTCGTGCACAACTGGATCGCCGGCTTCGCCGGCCTCGCCGCCTTCGCCGTGATGTACGTCGTCCGGGTGCCCTACGAGGAGTCGATGATGACCGACCGCTTCGGCGAGGCCTATGCCGCCTATCAGCAGCGGACCGGCCGCCTCTGGCCTCGGCTGCGGTAGGCGCAGCCCTGCGCTCCCGCCGGCCGGGCCCACGCCCTCGGGCCGAGGTGCTGCGGGCCGCGGCGGTGTTGGGCACGATCGGCGGTCGCTCGGTCGTCGGGTCGGGGATGATCGACCGAGCCTGGAAGCGGGGAGTCGCCATGATCAACGCTGCGGGTCGTCCGGTGGCGTTGCGTCGACCTGCGGCGAGATCGGGCCACAGGACGGCGCCGCGGCCTGGTGGCGGTGGAGGGGGTCGTCGCCCGGGCGGTACCGTGCATCGATGGTCGAACGGGCCGATCGGCCGAGCCGCGGTCGCTCCAACGCCCGGGGGCGCCGAACCCGGGCCCACCTCGAACGGGTGGCGCTCGAGTTGTTCGCCCGCGACGGCTTCGAGGCGACGACGGTCGAGGCGATCGCCGAGGCGGCCGGTGTCTCACCCCGCACGTTCTTCCACCACTTCCCGAGCAAGCACGACCTGCTCTGGGGTGATCCGTTCGAGGAGTTGAACCGGTTCGGGGAGGTGTTGCTGGCCCAGGACGTCCCCGACCTCCGCCAGGCGCTGCTGGCGGCGATCGTGGCCCACGCCGACGCCAACCCCTACGGCGAGCTGGACCTCCTGCGGCTGCAGGCGATTCGCCAGTCCGGCCTCGACCCCGATGGGGTCGGTCGGTGGGAGGCCGCGTTCTCCGATCTGCTCGGGTCGTGGCTGGCCACCCGCCTCGGCCTGCCGGCGACCGATCTGCGGGTCCGGGCTGCGGCCACCGCCCTGAACGCGGTGCGGAGCTTCGTGGTCGAGGAGTGGGCCGCGACCGGGGGATCGGCCGATGTCGGCGAGCTCGCACGGACTGCGCTGAGCGTCCTCGACGTCACCCTGCCGGGGGCTGTGCCAGCGCCGACGGACGGGGGGTCGGCGGCAACGGGCTAGGGGTGACGTCGTGCCCGTTGACTTATTGCAGTCTCTGCAAATACTTTGTTTGGCGTGCCGAACAACAAGACACGACCGCTGGCCGTGCTCATGACCGCGATGCTCGTCGTGGCTTCGTGCGGGTCCGACGCCGACGAGACCGGGGGGAGCGAGGCCGAGACCAGGCCGGCCGAGACGGTGAACGGGTCCATCGAGGTCCCCGTCGACCCCGAACGGGTCTTCGCGCTCGACGAGTACGCCGGCGCCACCATACTCAGCATGGGCATCGAGCCGATCGGTGCGATGACGCCGTACGCCGCCAGGGTGCCGGCCACGATCCTCGGCGATGCCGGCGTCGAGACGACCGAGGCCGTGTTCGGCCAGTGGAACTACGAGTTCATCGCCGAGCGCGACCCCGACCTCATCGTCCTCATCGACACCCAGGACCCCACCGTCTTCGAGTCGCTCTCCGAGATCGCCCCGACCGTGGTCCTGCCCTTCGTCGCCCCGTGGCGTGACGGCCTCGACGCGGTGGCGGAGGCCACCGGCGACGCCGAGCGGATCGCCCGGATCCAGGCGGCCATGGAGGCCCGGCTCGGGGAGCTGGCCGAGGCGACCGGCGAGGACGCGGTGCTCAGCGTGCTCGGCAGCGGGCCGACCTTCGGCACCTTCAGCCTCGGCGACGACACCCCGACCTCGGGCATCATCGACGAGGCCGGGTACGGCCGGCCGGCGGCCCAGCGATCCCCGGCGACCATGGGCGCCATCGTCCCGCTCTCGCCCGAGACGATCGGCGACCACGACGGCGACGTCGTCGTCGCACTCGGGGGCGACGACCGGTTCTACTCGATCGCCGAGCTCACCGGCTTCCCCACCTACGGCGGGCTCGCGGCGGTGGCCGACGGGCGGAGCTTCGAGGCGCTCGGCGAGATCTGGGTCAACTCCGACCCGTTCTCGATGTTCTGGGTCATCGAGGACCTGGCTGCGATCGCCGACGGCCGGTCGCCGGCCACGTTCGACGACCTCGACGACCGTTGGGCCGCCTACCTGGCACTGGGGGACGAATGACCGAGCAGCAGCACGACGCCCGCACCGGCGGGGCGGGCGAGGAGTTGGTGCTCGCCCGGAGCAACGGGTTCGACCTCGACCACCTCGCCCTGGCCTGTCGGACCATGGACGAGGGGGTGGCCCACGTCGAGGCGCTCACCGGGGCGACGCCGCTCGTGCTCCCGGCCGAGCCGGGCCAGTGGTACCGGAGCGCCAGCCTTCCCCTCGGTGCCGACAGCGCCCTCGAGATCCTCGCCCCCAACCCCGACCACGACCGCTTCCACCCGCTCGCCACGATGCTGCGCTCGTTCGCCGAGCCCCGACTGATGTTCTGGTACGTCGCCACCCCCGACATCGGCCGATTCGGCGATGCCGTCGGGGCGGCCGGGTCGGGGTTGCACCGGGTGGAGACGATCGGCCCCGACCCGACCGATCCCGAAGCCGGCCCGGCCGACACCGCCGGCGTCGCCCCGGGAACCGACGACCAGCCGATCGCCTACTCCCGGGCCCAGATCGGCAAGCGATTCACGTCGGCGGTGCCGCTGGTCATCGAGTGGCGCCATCGCCACGATCGAGCCGGGACCGACCGTCGGTGCTCGGTGACCTCGTTCGTCGCCTCCCACCCGGACGCCGACGCCCACAACCGGGTGCTCGCCGCCGTCGGCGCCCGGGCCCGTCTGGTGGCCGGGGCGCATCGCCTCCGACTCGACCTGTCGACCCCGAACGGCGAGATCACGATCGATTCACCCGGGCTGGACGCCACCCCGCTCGCCATGATGGGCGGACTGGTGCGAGGCTGGCGGGCCCGTCGCCCGGGGTAGCGACGACCGACCGCCACCGGCGACCGGGAATCGGCCCGGCGCCGGTCACGACGTGGCGGCGCTGGCCAGCTGGCGGGAGACGAGCCGGGCGTACAGACCGTCGGCGGCGAGCAACGCCTCGTGGGTACCGGTCTCCCGGACCCGGCCATCGTCGAGCACCACGATCACGTCGGCGTGGCGGATGGTCGAGAGGCGATGGGCGATCACCACGGTCGTCCGGTCGGCCTGGAGCTCGTCGAGGGACCGGCGCAGCGTGTGCTCGTTGACCGCATCGAGGTGGGAGGTGGCCTCGTCGAGGATCAGGATCGGTGCGTCCTTGAGGAAGGCCCGGGCGATCGCGACCCGCTGGCGCTGGCCGCCGGACAGGTTGGTGCCCCGCTCGCCGACCACGGTGTCGAGCCCGTCGGGGAGGCCGTCGACGAGATCGCCGAGGGAGGCCTGGACGATGGCCTCGACCAACGCCGCCTCGTCGGCCGACGGACGACCGATGAGGATGTTGGCCCGGAGCGTGTCGTTGAAGAGGTAGGTGTCCTGGGCCACCAGGGCGATCTGGTCCCGCAGGTCGTCGAGGCGGTGCTGGCGCAGGTCGACGCCGTCGAGCCGGATGACCCCGCGATCGGGGTCCCAGAAGCGCATGAGGAGCAGGGCCGTGGTGGTCTTGCCCGCTCCGGAGGTGCCGACCAGGGCGACGACGGCACCGGCGGGGATCTCGACGTCGACGTCGGTCAGGGCGTTGCGGCCCTGGCCTGGATAGGCGAAATCGACCCCTTCCAGGGTCATCGAGACCGGCCGCCCGGCGACGGCGGTCGGCCCGCCGGGGCCGTCGGTGACCGGGACCGGCTCGTTGGCCAGGGCGTAGATCCGGCGAGTGGCGCCGAGTGTGTCGGCGAGCTGCCGCCCGATCTGGGCGATCTCCGAGACCGGCAGGAATGCGGCCATGGCCAGCAGGGTGAGGAGTGGCAGGAGCCCGTCGTCGATCCGTCCGTCGCGAGCGAGCGCGGCGCCGGTCACCACCACCACGAGGCCACCGAGGCCGGTCAGCACCTCGAGGAACGCCTGCTGGGAGGTGAGCTGGCGGAAGAAGGGGAGTCGGAGGGCGATGTGGTCGGCCGAGCGGGCGTCGAGTCCGTCGCCCCGGACGGCCTCGTGCTGGAAGGCGACGATCTCGCCGAGGCCCTGCACCGAGTCGACCGCATAGGCCCCGAGCTCACCCGCCGCCTCCCGAGCCTCCGAGCCGAGCTGGTCGACCCGCTTGCGCAGCAGCATCGGGCTCACGGCGACGGCGGCCAGGAACGGGAGCAGGGCCAGGGCCAGCCACGGGCTCTGGGCCGCCAGCACCCCGAGCACGACCGACGGCACGAGCACGGCGACGAATGCGGGGGCGATCGTGTGGGCGAAGAAGTACTCGACGAGCTCGATGTCGTGGGTCGCCAATGCCATCAGGTCGCCGGTGCGGCGGCGGACGAGGTAGGCCGGCGCCAGGTCGTCGAGCTTGCGGAAGGCGTCGATGCGCATGTCGGCCAGCAGCCGGAACGCCATGTCGTGGGCGATCCACGACTCGAGCCAGTGCAGGACGCCGGACAGCGGGGCCACCACCGCCAGGGCGACCAGCCAGCGACCGTAGGGGTCGCCGTTCTTCAGCGCCAGCACGACGAGCGCACTCAACACGCCGACGCCGATGAAGGCGACGACCCGGAGGACGCCGAACACGAACGTGGCCAGGAGCCGCCCCCGCCACGCCGCCGCCAGCCGGACCAGCTCGACGACGAGCCGACCCCAACCGAGGCCCTCGGCCTTGATCACCCCCTCGGTCGGTGGTGGCGCCAGCCCACGGTCGTGCGACGGACCCGGGGGGCCGGCGGCCGCCGACCGCCCGGATCCGCCAGCCGACGGTCCGGCCTCCCGGCCGGCCGGCCAGTCGGCGGTGCCGGCGTCGGCCTCGCCGATCGTTGCCTCCTGCGCCTGCTCGGCCATCAGTGTGGCGTACAGTCCGCCGGCGGCCATCAGCGCCGGATGGGGGCCGTGCTCGACGATCCGGCCCTCGTCGAGCACGAGGATCCGGTCGCAGTCGATCACGCTGGACAGGCGGTGGGCGATGATGATCGTGGTGCGGCCCCGCATCAATCGATCGAGTGCGTCCCCGATGATCGCCTCGTTCTCGGCGTCGACCGCCGACAGTGCCTCGTCGAGGACCAGGATCGGGGTGTCGCGCAACACCGCCCTGGCGATGGCGACTCGCTGACGCTGCCCGCCCGAGAGCTTGATGCCCTTCTCGCCGATCACGGTCTGGTAGCCCTGTGCCAGCGACGACACGAAGTCGTGGATGTTGGCCGCCCTGGCCGCCGCCTCGAGCTCGGCCTTGGTGGCGTCGGGCCGGCCGATCCGGAGGTTCTCCTCGACGGTGCCGTGGAACAGGAACGTGTCCTGGTTCACCACCGAGATCATCGAGCGGATCCGGTCGAACGACAACTGCCGCAGATCGTGGCCGCCGAGGTGGATCGAGCCCCGGTCCGGGTCGTAGAAGCGCAGCAGCAGTCGGACGATCGACGACTTGCCCCCGCCGGACGGGCCGACGATGCCGATCCGCTCGCCAACCCCGACCTCGAGGTCGAGCCCACGGTGCACGTCTCGCCTGGTGCCGGGATAGCGGAACGTGACGTCGCGGAACGACACGGTCGGGGCGAGCCCATCGCCGACCGTGGTGACGACCGACGACGGCTCGACGTCGTCGACCAGCGGTCGATCGTCGAGCAGCTGGTAGATGCCCTGGGCGGCCGACATGCCGACCATCCCCTGGTGAAGGACCGTCCGCAGCTCGCGCATCGGTCGGAACACCTCGACGCCGAGCAGCAGGATGATCAGCAGTGCGGAGAGCTCCATCGAGCCGTTGTCGACCCGCCACGCCCCGATGGCGAGGGCGACGGCGGCACCGCAGGCGATCGAGCTGTCGGTGATGCCACGACTGAGGACGTTGGTCGACAGCACCCACATCGTCTCCCGGAACAGCGTCTGCGCCTTGACCTCGAGCGCGTCGGCCCTGGCCCGGCTCTGACCGAAGGCCTTGAGGGTGGCCAGGCCCTGCACCGAGTCGAGGAACTCGGCGGCGAAACCGGCGTAGGCCCGCTGCTGGCGCAGCGCCTTCTCCATCTCGAGGCGGTGCCACAGCACCGGGGCGAAGAGCGCCAGCAGGGCGAAGGCCAGGAGGACGGCGGCGATCGGCAGGTCGATGAAGGCCACGACGCCGAAGATGAGGATCGGGGTGAGCAGCGAGACCAGCAGCTGGGGCAGGTACTGCCCGAAGTAGGTCTCGAGCTGCTCGACGCCGTCGACCAGCGACAGCGTGATCGAGCCGGATCGGCGCCGAGCCACCGCCCCAGGACCGAGGGAGGCGACATGGTCGTAGATCGTGCGGCGCAACCGCATCTGGACCAGGGCTGCCGTCTCGTGGGCGACCATGGCCCGCCAGCGCTCGAACCAGCCGCGGACCATCATCACGACGGCGATGGCGACGATCGGACCGACGAGCGACCCGAGCGATCGGCCGGCGAAGACCTGGCCGATCAGCCAGCCGAGCAGCACGAGCCGGGCCACCCCGAGCCCGACGGCGGCCAGCCCGATGAGGACCGCGACGGCGATCCGCAGCCGCAACCCCTCGGTAAAGGACCAGAGCCGTGGTTCGAGGTGCATGGGCCGCAGACTAGTTCGGGGGACCGACAGCGAGCCCGGGGGCGCAACGAGGCCGGCCCGGTCGACCCGATCGGCTCGCCAGGGGTCAGCCGTTCGCGAAGGCCGCCTCGATGTCGTCGAGGATCAGATTGGCCGCCGGCAGCCCGCCCTGTTGCCAGCCGAGCGGGTCGACCACGACGACATCGCCGGTCGCCACGTCGAGCCCGGGGAACAGCGGGTGGTCGAGCACCGCCTGGACGGTCTCGTCGACCTCGCCGCCGCCGAGGCTGCCGAGACGCCCGGCCCCGAAGATGAAGAGGACGTCGCCGTCGATGAGGTCGAGCTCCTCCAGGGAGATCTGGATCTGGCGGATCTCCGGGTCGTCGGTCCGCTGGGCCTCCGGGCGGGGGAAGCCGACCTCGTCGATGACCTGGCCGGCGAAGTGGAAGCGGGTGTGGATCCGGACGTTCTGGCCGAGCGCCCGGACGACGGAGACCTCCCGGTCGACGGCGTCGCCGAGCGCCGCCCGCAGGTCGGCCACCCGAGCGTCGTAGGCGGCCAAGGCATCGGCCATCGCCACCTCGGCGTCCGGCCCCGTCGCCCCGGCGATCCGCTCGGCCGTCGTCCGCCAGTCGTTGAGATCGAGCTCGACCGCGACGGTCGGAGCGATCGCCGACAGCGTGTCGTAGTCGTCGACGAGGCCGAGGTCGAAGCCGATGATGAGGTCGGGCTCGGCTGCGGCGACCAGCTCGAACGACAGCTCGGGCAGGCCGACGCTGGCGATGCCGGCCAGATCCTCCTCGGACAGCAGCGCCGTCGGGAAGGGCTCGTCCGGGAGCGGAGCGGCGACCACCGGGATGCCGAGCGCGACGAAGGTCGGCAGGATCGTTCCCGGGTCCATGACCACGATGCGCTGCGGCTCGACGGGAACCTCGGTGACGCCGAGGGCGTGCTCGACCGTCCGCATCGCCGGCTCCGCCGACCGATCGGCCTCGTCCCCGCTCGCGGCATCGTCACCGATCGCACCGTCGCCCCCGCCGTCGGCGACGGTGGCTCGATCCGCCGAGGCCGGAACCGCCGGTTCGCCGTCGTCACCGCAGGCGGCGAGCGTGATGGTGATCGCCACCAGCAGGAGCGGGATCGCTCGTATCAAGAATCCCTGTCGCTTCATGGTTGGCAACGTTATCCAGCGAGTCGACCGGACGGGGGTGCCCGGCCGGGAGCGAGGCCGGCAGTCGCTACGCTGAGCGAGCCGGTGGGAGCCGCCGGCGGGTCGCCGCAGCCAAGGGGCGATCGCCAGCGTCGGGTGGGAGGGTCGGTCGTGGATGCGTTCCTCGTGAGCCTGACCATCATCTTCCTGGCCGAGTTGGGCGACAAGAGTCAGCTGATGGCGCTGGTGTTCGCCACCCGGTTCACCGTCGGCACCGTTCTGGCCGGCATCACGGTGGCCACGCTCGTGATCCATGGTCTCTCGGTCGGCGTCGGGGCTGCGGTCGGGGCTGCGGTGCCCGAGCGGCCGGTCACGATCGTTGCCGCCCTCGCCTTCGCCGGTTTCGGGCTGTGGACGCTGTGGGACGACGACGAAGCCGACCTCGATGAGCCGCCGACGTCGGGGCTGACCCGGCATGCCGCGGTCGCCGTGGCCGGTTCGGTGCTGCTGGCCGAGCTCGGCGACAAGACCATGCTGGCCTCGGCCGCGCTGGCGACGGGTCAGCACCCCGTTCCGACGTGGCTCGGTGCGAGCGCGGGGATGGTGATCGCGGATGCGCTGGCGATCGTGGTCGGCCGCCAGCTCGGCCATCGGCTGCCGCAGGGGACCCTGCGCATCGGCGCCGCGATCGCGTTCTTCGCCTTCGCCGCCATCCTGGCGGCCAGGGCCGTCGGGTTGGGCGGCCCGCTCGGCGCGTCCCCTCCGGTCGGTCCCGCCGCCCTTCCCGCATTCTGACGGGGACTTGATAGGCTTGCTTTACAGGACGTCCATCCCGGCAGCAGGGTCGACGACACAGGAGGTCGGAGCGTGTATGGGGTAGTCCAGTCGGTTGAGCAGCTCACGCCCGGGATGGTGCGGATCGTCCTCGGCGATGGCGACCTCGACGGGTTCGAGTCGACCGGGTGCACCGACGAGTACGTGAACGCGTTCTTCGTTCCCGATGGCGCGCCGTACGAAGTGCCGTTCGAGCCGGACGACCTCGATGGCGTCGACGCCGAGCTGCGGCCGAAGCCGAGGCGCTTCACCGTTCGGGCCTGGGACGACGAGCAGAACCGGTTGACGATCGACTTCGTCGCCCACGGCGACGTCGGCTACGCCGGCCGGTGGGCCCAGCGGGCCGCCCCGGGCGACCGCCTCCAGTTCCGAGGGCCGGGCGGCGGCTACGCACCCGACACCGACGCCGCCTGGCACCTGCTCGTCGGCGACGAGAGCGCCATCCCGGCCATCGCCGCGTCGCTCGAGCGGCTGGAGCCCGGGGTCAGGGCCATCGCCCTGCTGGTGGTCGACGACCCGGCGAACGAGCAACCGCTCGACAGCTCCGGCGACGTCGACGTCGTCTGGCTCCATCGTCGTGACTCGCCCCGGCCCGAGGATCTGCTGGTCGACGCCGTCGCCGCGCTGGAGTTCCCCGACGGTCCCGTCGACCTGTTCGTCCACGGCGAGGCCGGCGAGGTGCGAGCCGTTCGGCGGCACCTGTCGGCCGATCGGGGCATCGACGTGTCGGAGGCCTCGATCTCGCCCTACTGGCGGCGCAACCACGACGACGAGAGCTGGCGGGCGATCAAGTCGCAGTGGCTGGCCGAGCAGGCCGCGGACGCCTGAGGTCTCGCTTCGGAGCAGCCGACGGCCGCCCGACCGCCCGGCCTCGGGTTCCGCCTGCAGCGAACGCCCGCCGGTCCGGCGGTGGTTGCCCGGCGCTCGCCTCGGTGGCCGGATCGGGCCCCAGGCCGCTGCGCCCGACGAAAAGAAAGGGTAGCGATCGATAGTAGGATCGCTTTACACTCGCGCTGTCCGGGTGGTCGACCGACACGCACGACCACCGGATTCCCTGGGCGAGAGTCCGGTGGGTCGACACAGCACCTCGGCCCATCGGACTCAGCTCCGGGGGTGGGCCGCTCGCCGGTCGGGCGGACCCCCGTCATCTCGCCCGGGTGGGCGCGGGGGCGTTCCGGACTCGGTAGCCTCCGGCCCATGATAACCCCCCTTGACATCCACCGCCGGCGTGCGGGTCGGCCGATCGGTCGCCGGTCGTGAGCGCCGATCGGGCTCGGCGACTGGCGATCGCCACCTGCGCCCGCTGGCCGGACGTGACCGCCAGCGATGCGCTCCTCGTCGACGAATTGGAGGCCGAGGGCTGCGAGGTCCGGGTGCTGCCGTGGAACGACGCCGGCGTCGACCACTTCGACTGGGCCGACACCGTCGTGCTCCGCTCGACGTGGGACTACCATCACGACCTCGCCGGCTACGACCGCTGGCTCGTCGAGCGCGAGCAGCGGGGCCAGCGGCTGCACAATCCCGTCTCGCTGGTCCGTTGGAGCCTCGACAAGCGGAACCTGCTCGACCTCGCCTCGGCCGGGCTCCGGTTCCCGCCCACCGTCGATCTCAGCCGGATCGACGCCGTCGAGGCGATGGCCTGGGCCGGTTCGCACGGCTTCGACCGTCTGGTGGTCAAGCCGGCCTGGGGGGCGAGCGGTCACGCCGTCCAGCGCATCGAGCGCGACGAGCTCGTCGACCGTTGGCGCGAGCTGCACGATCGGGCCGACGGTCGGCCGCTGCTGCTCCAGGAGTATCTGCCCGGGATCGCCGAGGGTGAGCTCTCGATGGTGTTCCTCGGTGGCGAGTTCTCCCACGCCATCGTGAAACGACCGGACCCGTCCGATTTCCGGGTCAACGGGCGCTACGGGGGTCGCACGGCGCTGGCCGACGACCTGCCCCCGTCGTTGACCGAGTTCGGCCTCAAGATCCACGCCCTGTTGCCGGGGGCCGCCACCTATCTGCGGATCGACGTGGTGCCGGACGAGGGCAGTACCGGCGGGCACGCGCTGCTGGAGGTCGAGGTCAACGAGCCGGCGCTCGGCCTCGATCTCGCACCAGGATCGGCCCGCCGCTTCGCCGCTGCGCTGCTGTCGTGAGCCGGTCGGCTACTCGAACAGCTCGGTGGTGTTGAGCACGCCGGCGGGGGCCACCTCGAGCAGCTTCGGGTCGTCGGCGCCGACGGCGATGCACGGCTCGATGGGGCGGTCGGCCAGCGTGTGGGCCGGGGCGATCGTGCCGACATGGCGAAGCCCGAGCGAAGCCAGCGCCCGGATGGCCACGTGGTCGTAGGCGAGGCGGGCGGTCAACCCGACCGCACTGCGGACCGCCAGGAGCGGCCGCTCCGATGACGCCGCCAGCCGCTCGGCCAGGCCGGTCATCGCTGTGCCGGGCACGAGGCTGGCGACGATGATCACCTGGTACTCGTCGGTCGGTATCGCCGCAGCGTCTGACGTGACCACCCGCAGATCGGTCGGGGTCGCGACCCCGAGGGTGCGCAGGCGCCGGACGACCGACCGGGCCAGCTCGGACGCCTGCTCGTCGATCTCGACCAGCGTGACCGGGTCGCCGGTCCTGAGGTTCCACAGGATCCCGGTCAGGGGGAGCGGACCGGCACCGCAGAAGGCAACGGGGCCGGGCTCGCGCCTGCGGGTGATCGCCTCGATCTCCGAGCCGACCAGCTGCTCGTAGTTGTCGAGATAGGGGTACTCGCGAAGGATGCTCCGGAGCTTGGTGATCGGGGAACCGTCGCCGGCTGGATCGATCTCGAGCATCCGCCTGGCATTGGCCCGCTCCATGGCCGTCTCGGCGATGGCGGCCGAGCGCTTGACCGCACGGGCCCGCCGACGGAGCCGAGGTGCCGATTCGAGCCGGAGGCAGGCCTGTTGGATGGCGGCGACGTCGACCCCGGGGCTGACCATCAGCGAGACGAGCTCGCCGAACGCCGCGTTGATCGACGGCGACGGCGCCAGGGCCTCCGCATCGCCGAGGTAGGTGCGGAGCAGGGCCGGTCCGAGGCGATCGAAGATGGAGCCACCGTTCGACGCCGGCGCCCCGGGCGTCGGCGCTCCGAGGACGGCCCGGAGCAGGCTGTCGCCGTCCTCGGACGAGGGGTCACGACTCGGCGGGTGGCGGGCGGCGATAGCTCCAATCTAGGTGAGGCGACATGCATCGACCAAAGGTCGGCACGAGGTCAGTCGTGCAGCCGAAGCTCGTCCGGCCGGGACGACGACCCCTGGTTGTTAGGTATGCCT
The DNA here is from genome assembly GCA_028285495.1 of Acidimicrobiales bacterium. Taxonomy (GTDB): domain Bacteria; phylum Actinomycetota; class Acidimicrobiia; order Acidimicrobiales; family SZUA-35; genus JAHELU01. Next base: position 226,216 of record JANQPB010000016.1, on the reverse strand, counting down.
ATTGTCGACTACGGTTCGTCACGGTGGGCCGGCCTCAAGCACGAACACGACCTCGATCGCAACGGCGGAGCGCGTACCTCTCGTGACGGCCGCCGCGCCCGCTCGACCGTCTCCGACCCCGTCGACCGATGGCCCGCCCCGATCCTCGGCCCGCCTCGGCGCGGGGCGGCGGCTGGCCGGCGTCGCCATCCTGGCGTCTGCCCTGGTGCTGGTCGGGCTCGGCTCGCTGGCCGTCGGCGCCAAGTCGATCCCGACCTCGACGGTGCTCGACGCCGTCTTCTCCTACGACGAGACGGTCACCGATCACCTGATCATCCGCGAGCTCCGGGTCCCCCGGACCATCGTCGGGCTGGCGGTTGGCGCCGCCCTCGGCGTTGCCGGGGCGCTCATGCAGGGCCTGACCCGCAACCCGCTGGCCGACCCCGGCCTCCTCGGCGTGACCGCCGGCGCCTCGTTCGCCGTCGTCCTCGCCATCTGGATCTTCTCGCTCGGCTCGCTGCTTTCGCTCGTGTGGTTCGCCTTCGTCGGGGCCGCCGCGGCCTCGGTGCTGGTCTACGCCCTCGGCTCGGTCGGCCGGGGTGGGGCAACACCGGTCCGTCTCGCGCTTGCCGGGGCGGCGATGAATGCGCTGCTGTTCGCCCTCACCAGGGCGGTGACCCTGCTCGACCAGGCCACTCTCGACCAGTTCCGGTTCTGGGCGGTCGGCTCGCTGTCCGGTCGCGATCAGGAGGTGGCGTCCAACATGCTGCCGTTCATCGTGGTCGGGCTGTTCATGGCGGTCGCCGTGTCCCGCCGGCTCAATGCCCTGGCCCTCGGCGAGGACATGGCCAGGGCGCTCGGCACCGGAATCGGCTCGACCCGGGCCCTCACCGGGATCGCCGTGACGCTGCTCACCGGCGCCGCCGTTGCCGCCGCCGGGCCGATCGCCTTCATCGGCCTCGTCGTTCCCCACGCCGTCCGGGCCTGGTTCGGGCCGGACCAGCGGTGGCTCATCCCCGCCTCGGCCCTGGCCGGCCCGACGATGCTGCTGTTCTGCGACATCATCGGCCGGGTGATCGCCAGGCCGGGCGAGGTCCAGGTCGGGATCATGACCGCCGCCATCGGCGGCCCGGCGTTCGTCGTCCTGGTCCGTCGCTCGAGGATGGCCCAGCTGTGACCGTGCTGGAGCGGCCGCCGACCGCCGATTCCCGGCCGGACCAGCTGCCACTGCGGGGCTGGGTCGTCCGCAGCCGCCGGGTGTCGATGCGGCTCGACCCCCGCAGGTTCGTCGTCTGCGTGCTGCTGGCCGCGGCCACCGTCGCCGTCGGCTGCTGGTCGATCAGCGTCGGTGACTTCCCGATCCCGATCTCCGACGTCATCGCCACCGTCTTCGGCAGTGGCAGCGAGGACGCCGAGTTCATCGTCAGGACCCTCCGACTGCCCCGGGCCATCACCGGTGCCCTCGTCGGCCTCGCCTTCGGCATCTCGGGCGCGATCTTCCAGTCGCTGGCCCGCAATCCGCTCGCCTCGCCCGACATCATCGGCTTCAACTCGGGCGCCGCCGTCGGGGCCGTGTTCGTCATCGTCATCCTCGGCGGGTCGAGCTCCCAGGTCGCCTTCGGCGCCGTCTCCGGCGGCGTGCTGACGGCGCTGCTGGTGTTCGGCCTGGCCATCAAGGGCCGGGGCGTGCAGGCCTATCGCCTGGTCCTCGTCGGCATCGGCATCGGCTTCGCCGCCACCGCCGTCGTCGACTACCTGATCACCCGGGCCGAGATCTTCGACGTGCAGCGGGCCGCGGTCTGGCTGACCGGCTCGCTCAACGGTCGCAGCTGGGACGACGTCCGAACCGTCGGCCTGGCCCTGCTCGTGCTGACCCCGCTCGCCGTGCTCATGCAGCGCTGGCTCGACCGGCTCGAGCTCAGCGACGACGTCGCCGCCGGGCTCGGCGTTCCCGTCGGCCGGGCCAAGCTCGCACTGGTGCTGGTCGGGGTGGCCCTGGCCGCGCTGGCCGTCGCCGCCGCCGGTCCGATCGGCTTCGTCGCCTTCGTTGCCGGCCCGATCGCCCGCCGCCTGGTCGACACGCCCGGCGCGGCGCTGATCCCGGCCGGTTTCACCGGGGCGCTGGTCACCGTGGCCGCCGACCTGGCCGCCCGCCGGGTGCTGGCGCCGACCGAGCTCCCCGTCGGCATCCTCACGGCCGTGATCGGTGCCCCCTACCTGCTCTGGCTGCTGTCGCGCCAGGGCCGAACCGGAGCCCTCTGATGGACGCCAACTCGACCGCTCCACCGGTGCAGACGAACCGCCTCCGGGCCGACGGTGTCCGGCTCGGCTACGACGGCCGGACGGTCGTCGACGACCTGAGCTTCGAGGTCCCCGACGGGCGGATCACCGCCATCATCGGCCCGAACGCCTGTGGCAAGTCGACGCTGCTGCGGGCCCTGGCCCGGCTGCTGCGGCCGGACCGTGGCGGGGTGGTGCTCGACGGCGAGAACATCCATCGCCTGCCGACCAAGGAGGTGGCCCGCCGGCTCGGCCTGCTCCCCCAGAGCCCGATCTCCCCGGAGGGCATCCTCGTCGTCGATCTGGTCTCCCGTGGTCGGACCCCGCACCAGCGCCTGTTCCAGCAGTGGTCCGACGGCGACGAGGCCGCGGTCCGGGAAGCGCTGGAGGCCACCCACACCATCGACCTCGCCGACCGGCCGGTCGACCAGCTGTCCGGCGGGCAGCGCCAGCGGGTCTGGATCGCCATGGCGATCGCCCAACAGACCGACCTGCTGCTGCTCGACGAGCCGACGACGTTCCTCGACATCGCCCACCAGGTCGACGTGCTCGACCTGGTCGATCAGCTCAACAGCGACCGGGGGCGCACGGTCGTCGTCGTCCTCCACGACCTCAACCTGGCCTGTCGCTATGCCCACCATCTCGTCGCCATGCGTGACGGCGCCATCGTCGCCTCCGGCCGACCGGAGGAGGTGATCACCGAGCACAGCGTGCGGGAGGTCTTCGGCATGGACTGCGTCGTCACCACCGATCCGGTCAGCCACACCCCGCTCGTGGTCCCGATCGGGGCGAGGCGCTCCCCGGCGGCGGGAGGGGACCGCCCCGGGTCCTCGTCGGTGCCAACGTCCGCCGACGACGGCCGCGTCAACCACGATGACGGCGATCTCGTCGACGGCGATCTCGTCGACGGCGATCTCGTTGACGGCGATGTCGACGACACGACCGACGATACCGCAGCCGCCCCGGTGGCCGAGTGAAGGCCGGTTCCTCCCTGTCCGGCCCCTCGGCCCCGGGCTTCCGGCCCGTCGGCTCCCTCGCCGTCGCACTGCTGCTGGCACTGGTCCTGGTGCTGTCGGCCTGTGGGTCCGACGGCGAGGGGGTAGCCGGGTCGGCCAGCGAACCGGTCGGCGACGACGTCGAGGCGACCGACGGGGCCACCACCCCGACCCGGGCCTCGTCGTCCGCACCGAGCGACCAGGGGTCCGATGGCGAGACCGACCCGCCGGCCACCGACGATGACGCCACCGGCGACGCGGTCGGCGACGCCGCCGACGACGGCACGGCGGTCGACTCTCTCGGGACCGTGGTGCTGCTCGGTCAGGACGGGCTGCTGGCCGATGTGCTCAGCCTCGGGATCCGCCCGGTCATCTCGGGGGCCAACCTCCCCGACGCCGGCTTCGTCGGCATGGGCGACCTCGACACGTCCGGCATCGAGCCGATCGATCTGTTCACGCTCAGCCTCGAAGAGGTCGCGACCTACGGCGCCGACACGATCATCGTGCTGGCCCGGACGGCCGACCTGGCCGGCGGCGAAGACCTGGTGCGCGACCTGGCCGAGCGGGTCGTCGTCGTGCCGGACGACCTCGAACCGTTGGAGCGGCTGGCCTTCCTCGGCCAGGAGCTCGGGGCGGTCGACGCAGCGGACGGCCTGGCGGCCGAGCTCGGGGCGGTGGAGGCCGAGGCCCGGTCGGTCGTCGACGGTCTCGGCGAGCCGTGCCGGGTCTCGATGGCCGCCATCTACACCGGTCCGTCGCCAGCGGCCTTCGTCGAGCCGGTCTGGGACCTGCCGGCGACCGCGGTCTCGATCGGCTGTGTGCTCGTTCCTGGCGTCGACCAGGTCGAGGCCGACGCCAACGGTCGGGCCTTCCTGTCACTCGAACAGCTCGACCTGCTCGACGCCCCGACGCTCGTCCTGCTGCAGAGCGAGACCGTCGAGGGCGAGCAGGCCTCACTCGACGAGCTGATGGCCAACCCCCTGTGGCAGCAGCTGCCGGCGGTGGCGTCCGGCGACGTCGTGCAGCTGGATCGCCTCGGTTACAGCGGGATCGCCGGGCGCATCCGCTTCGTCGAGGATCTGCTCGCCGCCCTGCAGAACTGACCGACCCCCGTGCCGGGCGACCGAGCCCGCAGCGACAACGAGGACACCATCGTGACCAGATCGACCGGAGCGACCGCTTTGAGCCCCGAGGTGAGGGAGCAGGTCGACCTCACCCTCGAGCACGTCAACGGCAACCACGCCGACACCATCCTCTTCATCGCCCGCCACCGCGGCGACGCGCCGACCGCAACCGACGCCGAGGCCGTCGACGTCGACACCGAGGGGGTCGACCTCGAGGTGACGATCGACGGCGAGTCGACGGCAGCCCGGCTCCGGTTCGACACCCCGGTGTCGACCGCGCCCGAGGTCCAGGGTGCGCTGCTCGGCATGGTGGCCAGCGCCCGCCAGGCCGTCGGTGACGCCGAGCCCCTCACCAGCCTCGAAGAGGAGCTGCAGACCACCGGCGAGCTGCTCACCCGAGTCACGTCGGTCGTCGAGGTCACCGAGCTCTCGCCCAACCTGCGTCGCATCGTGCTGCAGGGCGGCCTCGACGACTGGGAGCCGTACGAGGCCGACGACTTCGCCTTCCTGTTCGTGCCCCGCTCGCCGGACGACGACACGATCGGGGATGGCTTCTCGATGTCGTCGTGGCAGGAGTTGCCCGAGGACGAGCGCCCGCCCGGTGCGTACTACACCATCCGTCGCTTCGATCGGGACGCCAGCTCCATCGAGCTGTGGGCCGTCCTGCACGGCCACGACGAGGGCGTCGGCGGGTGGGCGGCCCGGGCCGAGCCGGGCGAGACGGTGGCGGTCTGGGGTCCCCGACGGTTCTTCCGTGGCGCCGAGCCGTCCTTCCACCATCTCCTCGTCGCCGACGAGAGCGGGCTGGCCGCCGTCGGGGCCCTGCTCGACTCCCTCGATCCGGCGACGCCGGCAACGGTGATCGCCGAGACGGTCGACGCCGACCACGAGTTCACGATCGCCGAGCGACCCGGCACCGACGTCCGCTGGCTGCACCGGGGTGACGCCGCTCCGGGGGAGAGCGTCGGCTTCGTCGACGAGGTCAGGGCACTCGACCTCGACCCCGAGACGACGGTCGCCTTCGGGGCCGGCGAATCCCGGCAGGTGACCGCCGTCCGCGGCTACCTGCGGCGAGAGCTGGGCATCCCGGCCGATCGGGTGTTCATGACCGGTTACTGGCGCCGTTGATGCCGCCGACGGCGTTGGCCGCGGCCGGTCCGACGGCCCGGGGTTGAGCGATGGTCGAGTTCGTCGTCGCCGTCCTCCCGGTCTTCCTTGCGTCGGTCGTCGAGTGCGTCGAGGCGTGGACGGTCGTGGTCGCCGTCGGGCTGACCCGCGGCTGGCGGGCGCCGCTGCTCGGCGTCGCCGCCGCGGCCACCATCATCGGGATCCTGCTCGCCGTGTTCGGCGTGACGCTGGTCGACCGGATCGACGAGCAGGTCTTCGAGCTCGTCATCGGCACCCTGCTCGTCCTCTTCGGCCTTCGCTGGATGCGCAAGGCGGCCTTGCGGTCCATCGGGGTCCTGGCCCACAATGACGAGGACGCCGACTTCCGCCGCACCGTGGCCGAGCTGGAGGCCAGCGGCCGCGGTCGGGGCCCCTTCGACTGGCTCGGCTTCTCGATCGCCACGAAGACCATGCTGCTCGAGGGGCTCGAGATCACGTTCCTGGTGCTGACCCTCGGCGCGTCGGGCGATGCCAGTTACCCGGCGGCGGTGACCGGGGCCGCGGCCGCCTTCGTGGTGGTCGGCGTTGCCGGGCTGGCCGCTCGGGGGCCGCTGTCGCGGGTGCCGCAGAACACGATGAAGATGTTCGTCGCCGTCATGCTCGCCACCTTCGGTGGATTCTGGGTGGCCGAGGGGCTCGGCGTCGACTGGGCCGGTGGCGCCTGGGCCCTGCTGTACCTCTTCGCCTTCTGGACGGCGTTCGTCCTGGTCCTCGTGGCCGTCGGGCGGTCCCGATTCGAGCCCGTCGCCGCCGAGGCCAGCCCGGTGTCGACGGCGCTCGGCGAACCCCCTGGCGTCGGGGATTCGACGTGAGCCGGCTGCGGGGGTTGGTCGGCCCGCTGATCGGCCTCATCGTCGACGACGGGTTCCTCGCCGTCGGGGCGCTCGTCGTCATCGCCGCGATCGCCGTCGTCGCCGACGACCGGCTGTTCGGGACGGGCGACGCCACCGGCTGGGCCCTCGTCGCGCTGCTGGCCGCCATCACCGGCATCTCGGTGCTCCGGGCGGTCCGGTCCGCCGATCGGCGCTGAGGGCCGAACGGGGCGGCCGCTCTCGCTCGTGCTAGGCGGCGTTGAGCTCGCGATAGACGGCGGGCACGACCTTGCGCAGGTAGGGGCCGAGCTTGATGAAGCTGTCGCCGGTGGTGCGGAAGCGGTAGCTGATCGGGACCTCGACGTGGCGGAAGCCCTTGGCCAGCAGGTCGAGGGTGATCACCTGGGCGTAGTTGAAGTCGTGGATGATCTCGGCCGAGTCGGCGGCGGCGAGCGACAGCGCCCGGTAGCCGGTCTGGCCATCGGAGATCCGCCGCCTGGCCACGATCGACAGCGCCCTGGTCAGCACCAGGTTGCCGATCCGGCGGTGCGGTCGCATGTGCTCGATGTGACCGAGGAATCGGCTTCCCGTCACGTAGTCGGCCCGGCCATCGAGGATCGGCTCGACCATGTTCTCGAGCTCCTCCGGTGGGTACTCGCCGTCGGCGTCGCAGAACACGACCGCCGCCGCCCGCCTCCGGACGCCCTCGGCCAGCCCGACCCGGACCGCGGCGCCGAGCCCCTGGTTCACCCCGAGCTCGATCACGTCGGCGCCGGCCTCGCGGGCCCGGGTGACGGTTTCGTCGGCCGAGCCGTCGTCGACGACGAGGACCTCGACCGGTCGACCGGCCACGGTCGCCGGGGCCCGGCGGATGCAGGCGCCGACGGCGGCCTCCTCGTTGAACGCCGGCATGAACAGCACGACCGGCGCATCGGCGGCGATGAGCTCGGGCGCAACCCGACCGCTCGGCCGGCCGAGCCGGAGCCGCCCGACCAGCGACGGTGCCGGGACGAAGATGCCGATCGCCCCGACGACGATCGAGTAGACGGTCTTGAGGGCGTGGGCCCCGAGGGCGGCGACCAGGGCCAGCTCGGGATCGTGGCCGAGGGCGACGTAGGCGGCCACGCCGGCGGCCTCGTAGGTGCCGAGCCCGCCAGGGGCGACGGCCACCACCTGAGCGGCCACCGAGACGGTGGTGACGACGAGGGCCTCGCTGGCGGTCAGCTCGATGCCCGCCCAACCGGCGACCTGCCACACGAGCACCGCCTCGGCCAGCCAGGCGGCACCCGAGGCGGCGACGGCGACCACGCCCGGCATCTTGACGTCGGGCAGGCGGGCGGCGACGGAGCGGAGCCACCACCAGCCGGCGACGGCAACCGAGCCGAACACCACGGCGGCGGCGGCGATCCCCCAGCCGACCACGCCGAGGTAGACCGCCGGGGCGGCGGCCAGACCGATGGCGACCACCGCGACCAGGTCGATCGCCCGCAGGGTCACGGTGGAGGCGGCGGCGGCCTCGAAGCCGATCGACGTGCGGCGAACGGCGCTGAGCACCCGCAGTGGCTCGCCCATGCGGAACGGCAGGACGTGATTGGCGCCGAGGGCGACGTGGATCCCGGCCAACGACTGGCCGAAGCTCAGGCTGGGGAGGACCCGGCGCCAGGCGATCGCCCGGAGCAGGAAGGCGAAGGCGAAGGCCCCGAGGGCGAGGGCGACGCCGCCGGGCCGGTTGGCCGCCTGCCGCATCGCCTCGGCGAAGGCGGCGCCGTCGACCGCCCGGACCATCACGACGAGGGCGACGACGCCGAGGACGGCGCCGATCCACAGCAGCTTGGACGTGGACAACCGCCGCCGGACCCGGGCCAGGAGATTCACGCTCTGCAGGGTAGGCCGTTAAGCCGCCCTTACCACGATCGTCGGCCGGGTGGTCCCGCCGGCCGGCGGGACCGGTATGGTCGTTTCCCGATGGCGCCAGGTGACGATCGACGGCTACCGGCGGCCATGGTCGCCGTTGCAGTGGCGGCGTTCCTGTCCGCCCTCGCCGGCATCGACGCCAGGGCCACCTACGGGGCCAGGGTCACCGCGGACGAGCCCCAGTACCTGATCACGGCGATCAGCCTCGGCGAGGACGCCAGCCTCGACGTCAGCGACGAGCTGGCCGAGGAGCGGTTCCTCCCGTTCCACGAGATCCAGCTCAACCCCCAGACGATCGAGCTCGACGACGAGGGTCGGCGGGTGAGCCCCCACGATCCGCTCCTCCCGCTGCTGCTGGCGCTGCCGATGCTCGTCGGTGGCTGGGTCGGGGCCAAGCTGGCCCTCGCGGTGTGTGCCGGCGCCGTGGCCGCGCTGACGCTGCGGCTTGCGGTCGATCGGCTCGGGGCGCCGCTCGGTGTCGCCGCCGCGGTGGTCGGCGCCTTCGCCATGGCCCCGCCGCTGAGCGTGTACGGCGTGCAGGTGTACCCGGCGATGCCGGCCGCGTTCTGTGTGCTGGCCGGGGCGCTGGCGGTCACGACCCCGACGCCATCCGGCGGTGCCGGCCGGGCCGGCGTCGGGCTCGGCCGGACCGGCGTCGACCCGGCCGACGTCGTCACCGTCCTCGCCGTCGTCGCCCTGCCCTGGCTCTCGGTGAAGTACGTCCCGCTCGCCGCCGTGCTGGCCCTGGCCGGGCTGTGGCGGAGCTGGCAGGCCGACGGACGGGTGCCGCGGGGCACCATCGCCGCCTACGGTCTCGCCGGTGTCAGCTACCTGGCGCTGCACCGGTGGCTGTACGGGGGCTGGACGGTGTATGCGGCCGGTGACCACTTCGTCAACGGCGAGTTCCTCGTCGTCGGCTACGCCCCCAATTACCCGGGTCGGAGCCGCCGGCTGATCGGGTTGCTCGTCGATCGCAACTTCGGCCTGATCGCCTGGAACCCGGCCTTCCTGGCCCTGCCCCCGGCCCTGGTCTGGCTGGCTCGGTCGGGGCGACGCGGTCGGTACGTCCTGCTCGGGGTGTTCGCCGCCAGCTGGATCACCGCGACCTGGATCGCCTTCACCATGCACGGCTGGTGGTGGCCCGGCCGCCAGGTGGTCCCCGTCCTCCCGATCGTCGTCGCTGCGGTGGCGGCGGCGGTCGGCCGGCACCGTCCGGCGCTGATGGCGGTGCTGGCCGGCTGCGCGCTCGGCATCGTGTCGTGGCTGATCCTGGCCTGGGAGGCCTCGACCGACCGGCGCACCCTCATCGTCGACTTCGACGGCACCGCCAACCCCTGGTACCAGCTCTGGCGTCGGGTCCTGCCCGACCACCAGCGGATGGCCGCCGCCGACATCGCCCTCACGGTCGTCTGGGTGGTGCTGGTCCTCGCGGCGATGGTCGTCACCGCCCGGCGCCTGCGGGCGACGGGTCAGTCGGCGACGAGTGAGGAGTCGGAGCCGGAGGCGACCGAGGGGTCGGCGCTGGTCGGCTGAGCGTGCCAAGCCCACTGGGAGGCGAGGCCGGCCTCCAGGTCGGTGGCCGGCTCCCAGCCGAGCAGGCGCCTGGCCGACTCGTGCTCGGCCACCGTGGCCGGAGGATCGCCGGCCGCCACCGGGAGTGAGCGGAGCCGCACCGGTGCGCCGGCGATGCCCTCGACGAGGTCGATCACCTCGCGGAGTGCCACCGACGAGCCGCCGCCGATGTCGATCGTCGCCCCGTCGGCCTCGGGGCGCCAGCCGGCCGCCGACGTGGCCGCGGCCACATCGGCGACGTGGGTGAACTCGCGGCGCTGGCGGCCGTCGCCCCGCAGCACGAAGGTCGGCCCGCCCTCCATCGTCGCCCGGAACAGGCGGTGCATCGCCATGTCCGGCCGCTGGCGGGGCCCGTAGACGGTGAAGTAGCGAAGCGAGGTGATCGACAGCCCACGGACCCGGTACACGCCGGCCAGGTGCTCACCCGCCAGCTTGGACACGCCATAGGGGCTGACCGGCGCCGTGCTGCGATCGCCGCCGGTGGCCGAGCTGGTGCCGTACACCGATGAGCTGGAGGCGTAGACCACCCGACCGACATCGGCCGCCAGCGCCGCCTCGTAGACCCGCTGGGTGACGTGAACGTTCCGCTCGACATACTCGGCGAAGCCGGCGCCCCATGAGTCCTGCACGCCGGGTCGGCCGGCGAGGTGGAACACGACGTCGGCACCGGTCAGCAGATCGGTCAGGCGGTCGGCGTCGAGCCCACGATCCGGACCGCCGGCCAGATCGCCGTCGACGAGGGTGAAACGAGCGTTGGCGGTGGCGGCGGTCAGGTTGGCCCGCTTGACCGCCGGGTCGTACCACGGGTCGAAGTCGTCGATCCCGACCACCTCGTGGCCTGCGGCCAGGAGGAGCTCGACCAGGTGGGAGCCGATGAACCCCGCGGCGCCGGTGACCACGGCGGCCCCGGGTCGGCCCGACCCGCCGTCGCCTCGACCATCGGCACCCGCGCCGCCTCCCGCTCCCGCATCTGTCACCATCGAGGTCACTGTAGAGATGCTGCGTCTCGCCCCGCACCTCGTGCGCATGGCCGAGCCCCTCGCGTTCCTCGAGCGGGGCTTCCGGCGTGGCATCGGCCGGATCCTCGACGGCGCCGTGGCCGGAGGGGATGGCGGCGCTTGACCCGATACGTCGTATGACGTGAAGTATCAAGTATGCCTTACACATGCGCGCCCGACATGGGGATCGACGACGACCTCCTCCACGAGGCCGTCACCGGGCGGCCGGATGGCTTCGGGTTGCGAGGACGTCGTGGTGCTGCTCGGACAGGGTGGCGTGACCGGCTTCGCCATGGGGCCGAGCGTCAGGCGACCGGGGCCGACCCGATCCGCTGGATGACCCGATGACCGCCCTCGCGTTGTTCTGGGGCCTCGTCGGCAGCGCGGCCTTCACCGTCGTCGTGCTGGTGTCGTGGTGGCGCAACCCCGAGGTCTGGCTGGCCGACGTCACCGACGGCGAGCAGAAGCCGCCGACCAACGCCACCACCGTCACCTGGACCGTCCTGGTCGCACTGACCTTCCTCGGTGGGTCCTTCGTCGCCGCCTGGCTGGCCGGCAGCGTCGCCGACGCCGGTTTCGTCGAGCGGTTCCTGGTCGCCCACGCCGTCATGGCCATCGTGAACCTCGTCGATCTCGTCGTCGTCGACATCGCCGTCTACCTCTGGTGGCGACCGTCGTGGATGACGATCCCCGGGGTGGCGATGCCGACCGACGACGGCATGCACGTCCGGGGCGCGGTCAACGGGTTCGCCATGGCCATCCCGATCGCCCTGCTGGCCGCGGTGGTCAGTCTCGCGGCCTGAGGGTCGGAACCGCCGAGACTCAGTCGACGACCACGTTGGTGGCGAAGCGCTCCAACTCGTCGCGCCAGCGGGGCCGATCGACGACGCCGCCATCGACGGTGGCGGCGGCCACCCGGCCCATGTCGAGCACGTGGTGGAGGTTGTCCGGCACGCCGAGGCCCTGGCGGCCGAAGCTGACGATCCCGGGCAGGTCGGCCAGCCAGCGCTCGACGTCGGCCCGGGGCCCCTCCGACCCCCGCTCGTACACGGGGTAGACGGCGGGCAGCCGGCGGACGATGATCTCGGTCGTGTCCGGGGCGGGCAGCCCGGCCCTGGCGAGGTCGTCGGCCACCTGCGCCCCCAGCTCGTCGTCGGCCGCCGACCACGTCTCGTCGTCGACCCAGCAGGGCAGCTCGGCACACAGGACCGTGCGGTCGGTCGGGTCGTCCCTGTCCCGGTAGTTCTTCGGCTCCGACAGCCGGCTCATCGAGACGTCGAGCGACGGGAAGTAGTGGGCGTCGAACGGCGTGTACTGCGGGCGGGGCACCACGAGGTAGACCAGCACCATGGCCCGGACCCGGAGCGCATCGATGGCCCGGACGACGGCGGCGTCCGGCGCCTGCTCGATCGACCCGGCCAGCGCCGGCACCGGCATCGTCGAGAGGATCACGTCGACGTCCTCGGTCACCGCAGCCGACGACAGCGACGGCGACGGACCGGCGACCACCGCAGTCACCGGCTCACCGAGGCGGAGCTTCGCCCCGGCGGCCGTTGCTGCCTCGGCCAACGCCTCCGACACCTGGCCGTAGCCCCGGCGCGGGTAATAGAAGGTGCGCCCGTCCGGCTGGCGGGCCTTGAACGCCTTGGCCAGGACCGCGAGCGGCGACGAGGCCGACACGCGACGGCTGGCCAGCTCGGCGGTCAGGCGGGACGGCTCGATCCCGTAGAGCTTGGTGGCGTACGGCTCGTAGAACTCGCCGCTGACCGTCGGCCCCAGGCGTCTCGTCACCTCGTCGACGAAGCCGGGATCGGGTCGGGGGCGGCGGAGCGGGCCGGTGACGGTCTCGGCCCCGACCCGGAACGCGAAGTCGGGCGGCAGCCGCCTGGCCAGGTCGCCGAGGCGGAGAGGGAACGCCACCCACCGGTCCCGCAGGTGGATGCGACCGTTGCGCTCACGGGCCTGCAGGTCGTCGCCGAGGAGCGACCGCAGCAGGGCCATGAACTCGGGGGCGGTGGAGGCGTGCAGGCGGTGGGAGCCGTAGTCGACCCGGACCCCGGCCACCTCGAAGCTGCCGGCCATCCCACCCACCGTGTCGGCGGCCTCGAACACGACCACCTCGTGCCCCGACCGGGCTGCGCCGAGCGCGGCGGCCAGGCCGGCCGGCCCGGCTCCGATGACGCCGATCCTGCTCATCGTCGGTGCTCCTCGTGCTCGTGTTCGTTGTCGTCATGGTGGTCGGTCTCGCCGTCGGGGTCGGCGTCGACCGGCACCTGGCGGTGGCCGGGGACGAGCGCCACCCGACCGACGGCTCCCGGCTCCGGGGCGTCGAGGTGGGAGGCGGCGACGAGCACGGTCGGCCCGTCGTCGAGCTCCACCGTCAGCAGCCAACCGCTGCCCCGGTACTCGCCGGCGACCACGTTGGCATCGCCGTCGGCGTCGGCGGTGAACAGCAGATCGTCCGGTCGGACCATGGCCACGGTCCGGTGGTCGACCTCGCCGTCGACGAGTGGTCCGAGTCGGGTTTCGGCGGGGCCGCCGTCGCCGTCGGCCCGATCGCGGACCGGGAGGAAGCTGGCCTCGCCCATGAACGCCCCGACGAACGTGTCGGTCGGCTGGTGGAAGATGCGGGCCGGCGTGTCGATCTGGGCGAGACGGCCACGGCGCAGCACGGCGATGCGATCACCGATGGCCAGCGCCTCGCCCTGGTCGTGGGTCACGAACAGTGCCGGCGTGCCCGTGGCCCGCAGCGCCGCGACCACGTCGACCCGCAGGCGGACCCGGAGGTTGTGATCGATGCTGGCGAAGGGCTCGTCGAAGAGCATCAGCGACGGCCCCGGGGCCAGCGCCCTGGCCAGCGCCACCCGCTGCCGCTCGCCGCCCGAGAGCTCGTGGGGGTAGCGGTCGGCGTACGTCGGGAGGCTGACCAGCTCGAGCATCTCGTCGACCCGGGCCGTCGACTCGGCACCCGACGCCTCGCGTATCCCGAAGGCGACGTTGTCCCGGACCGTCAGGTGGGGGAAGAGGGCGTGGTCCTGGAACACGAGCCCGATGCCCCGGCGCTCCGGTGGCACCCTGGCGCTTCCGTCCTCGACGACGGTGTCGCCGAGCGCGATCCGGCCACCGTCGGGGACGACCAGGCCGGCCACGCTCCGCAGCAGGGTCGACTTGCCGCACCCGCTCGGCCCGACGACCGCCAGCAGCTCGCCGTGGCCGAGCTCGAGGTCGAGGTCGTCGACGGCGGTGACGTCGCCGTATCGCTTGGTCAGGCCTTCGACGGTCAGCGACGCCGGGCCCGCCTCCCGCTCCGTCACCATCACGACACCTCGCCGGCCAGGCGTCGGGACAGGATGGCGACCGGGGCGACGGCGACCACGATGATGGCCAGCGCCGGGAGCGCAGCCTGCTCGAACCGCGACTCGGTGGCGAGGTTGAAGGTCCAGACCGACAGGGTGTCGAAGCCGATCGGGCGAAGCAGCAGCACGATCGGCAGCTCCTTGAGCGCGTCGACGCCGACCAGTACCGCCGCGGTGAGCACGCTCGTCCGGCCGAGGGGGAGGTGGATTCGACGGACGATGGTGGCCGGTCGGTGACCGAGGCTGCGGGCCGACGCCGTCATCTCGTCGCCGACCTGGGCCAACCCGGACTCGACGGCCTGCAGGCCGGGGGCGAGGAAGCGGATCGAGTAGGCGTAGACGAGGCCGATCAGCGAGCCGGTGGCGACCACGCCGGGCAGGCCGAGGCCGATCGCCTCGAGCAGCCGGTCGAGGGCGACCAGCGCCAGCACCACGCCGATCGCCACGACCGGGCCGGGTACGGCGTAGCCGACGGCCGTCAGCCGGGCCGCCAGCCCGGTCGAGCGCGAGCGGGAGAAACGGGATGCATTGGCCACCACCACCGCCAGCAGCAGGCACACCCCGGCGGTGATCAGGGCCAGCGTGGCCGAGTTGCCGAGGAACTCGAGGAAGCGCTCGAGCAGCGGCGTGCCCCGCGATCCGGTCGCCTCCACGACCGCCCAGGCGACGAGCTGGGCGACCGGCGCACCGATGGCGGCCAGCAGCACGATGGCGCAGGAGCCGGTGGCGGCCACGGCCCGCCAGCCTCGCAGCGCGGTCGGGGCCAGGCCGGCGGCCCGGCCGCCGGCCTGACCGAATCGGGCTCGACCCCGCAGCAACCGCTCGACCCCGATGATCACCAGCGCCACCACGAGCACCAGTGTGGCGAACTCGCTGGCCGAGTCGCGATCGAACGTGCCCCGCCAGATCCGGAACACCCCGACGGACACGGTGTCGACCCCGAAGTACTGCACGGTGGCGAAGTCGGTCAGCGTCTCCATCATCACCACGGCGACCCCGCCGGCCATCGCCGGCCGCAGCAGCGGGAGGGCCACCCGCCTGGCCGCCTCGACCGGCCCGGCTCCGAGGCTGCGGGCCACGTCGTAGGCGGCGCCGGCCTGGTCGGCCAGGGCGGCGCGGGTGAGCAGGAAGACGTAGGGGTAGAGGACGAGGGTGAGCACGACGATGGCGCCACCCATCGACCGCACCGGCGGGAACCAGGCGTCCTGGCCGAACGTGTCCCGCCACCAGCCCTGGATCGGTCCGGTGAAGCCGACGACCGACAGGGTCACGAAGCCGAGCACGTAGCCGGGCATGGCCAGCGGCGCGATCAGCAACCAGCCGAAGAGCCGGGAGCCGGGGAACCGGTAGGCGGTCACGAGCCAGGCCAGGCTGCCTCCGAGGACGAGCGAACCGAGCGCGACGCCGACGAGCAGGACCGCCGTCTCGACGAGCTGGCCGGGGAGCCGGGTCTCCCACTGCTGGCGCCAGACCTCGGTGTTCGGGTCGAGGACGCTGACCGCGAGGAAGGCGATCGGAGCGATGACGAGGGCGGCGACGACGATCGATCCGAGCGGCCAGCCGGCCAGGCTCAGCCGGTCGCCGATCGACCGCTCGACCCGCCCGGCGGTCATGGGTGGTCGGTCGCGTCGACCGGGCCGTCGCCGGGTGGCCGGTCACGACGATCGGCCGGCCGGGAGGGTCCGCTCCCGGCCGGTGCCGCGGGCTCGCTCCGCCGACTCAGCGGTACCCGGCCTCGTCGAGCAGGCGGACGGCGTCGGTGTTGAGCAACCCGAACTCCGCGGCGCTCACCGAGTCGGCCACGAAGGTCTCGCCGAAGGTGGTGGCGACCAGGGCGACGGGGGCGACGTCGGGGTTGACCGGGTACTCGTGGTTGCCGTCGACGAAGGCGCTCTGGCCGTCGGTGGCCAGCCATTCCAACAGGTCCTGGGCCAGCTCCGGGTCGTCGGCGTAGCGGGTGACGCCGGCACCGGAGATGTTCACGTGGGTGCCCCGACCCTCCTGGTCGGCCCAGACGAGCTCGACCGGGATGTCGGGGTCGTCCTCCATGAGCCGGGCCAGGTAGTAGTGGTTGACGATGGCGACGTCGCACAGCCCGTCGGCAACGGACTGGATGGCGAAGACGTCGTTCGGCAGGATCTCGGCGTTGTCGGCCCAGCCCTCGACGATCTCGAGTGCGCCGTCGTAGCCGAGGTTGGCGATCATGCTGGCCACCAGCGACTGGGTGTAGGCGTTGGTCGAGTTGCGGAGGCAGATGCGGTCGGCCCACTCGGGCTCGGCCAGCTCGGCGTAGGTGGTCGGCAGCTCGTCGGCCGACACGCGATCGCGGTGGTACACGATAGTGCGGGCCCGGCGGCTGAGGGCGAACCAGCGGCCGTCGGGGTCGCGCAGGCTCTCGGGCACCGCGTCCTCGAGCACCGGCGAGTCGACCTCGGCGAAGATGCCCTGCTCGGCGGCAATGGCCAGGTTGCCGGCGTCGACCGTCATGTAGACGTCGGCCTCGGTGTCCTCGCCCTCGGCGAAGATCCGCTCCCGCAGCTCGGCGTCGGAGCCGGACAGGAACTCGATCGAGACCCCGGTCTCCTCGGCGTACTGGGTGAACGCCTCCTCCAGGTCGTAGTGGCGGCCGGTGTAGATCCGGATCGTGCCCTCGTCGCCGCTGCTACAGGCAGTGGCGAGAAGGGTCAGCGCAAGTCCGAGCGCCGCCGCCGTGAGCCATCGTGTCCGCATCGGTTGATCTCCCTGGTGTTCTCGGCTCGACGATCATGCGACCGACAGGGTAGCGACGCTGCGTCGCTCCGCTCCCGGTCGCTCGTCAGCGGGGCTACGGCGAGCGACCTGGTCGCGTGATCATCGGTCGGCCGATCGCTGGTCGACCGGCCGTTAGGTGTGCCTAATCTACCAAGCGGCCAGAGACGAGCAGCATCGGGCGGTCGCCGATCTCGACCTCGACGAGCCCGCTTGGCACGGCGCCGATGCCGGTGTACGGTTTCCATAGGCTGTTAGTCATACCTATCTCGATCCCTACCAGGGGCTTGCCGGTATGGCTCAAGGGGATGACGCATGGTGCCGAAGTTGGCGATGACACCTGGTGGTCGCACCGACGAGGGGGCCGTTCACGCCGTGGTCATCGCCGTCACCCGCACGCAACGGGGCACGATGCTCGTGGCCAAGGGGCCGTCAGGCGAGCACGTCGTGACGCTCGGCAGCCGGCCCGATGGCGACGCGGCCCGGCGTCGGCTCGCCGCCGTCCGTCGGATCGATGGCGTCGAGTTCCGCATGTCACCCGACGAGGTGCGGGCCGTGATCCGAGGATCTCGGCACCGGCTCCCGTTCACCACCCCGATCCCGGTCACGGTCGCGCTCGGCCTGACCGAGCTGGGCGTGCGGGCCACGATCGTGAACGGAGCCGTCTGATGGTCGTGTGCCACTGCCGGGCGATCAACGATGCCTCGATCAACGAGCTGATGGTCGGTGGCCGGCTGACGCTCGACGACATCGCCAACCACTGCGGTGCCGGAATCGACTGCGGTGGGTGCCTCGACACCATCGAGGACCTGCTCGACGCCGCTGACAGCGCCTCGCGGCCAGCGGCCTGACGTTCCGGCCGACCGGTCACGGCCCCGCCCCGGCGCAGGGGGTCGTGGTAACCTGAACGCACGCTGTACGAGGAGAAGCTGGCCATGGCCTACGAGTCCACCGAGCATCACCCTGCCTTCGAGGAATACAGCGAGACGATCTTCGAGCTCGAAGAGGACGGAATCGACGTGATCCAGGCCCGGATCGCCGAACGACTCGAAGTCTCGCGCCCTGCGGTGTCGGAGATGGTCAAGCGAATGTCGAGCGAGGGCCTGGTCGAGACGGGTGACGGTGGCACCATCGGTCTGACGAAGGCCGGACGGTCGCTGGCCACCACCATCGTCCGCCGGCACCGGATCGCCGAGCGGTTCCTGACCGACGTGCTGCACCTCGGGTGGGCCGACGCCCATCACGAGGCCGGCAAGTGGGAGCACGTCATCTCGCCGAAGGTCGAGGAGGCGATGATGCAGCTGCTCGATGACCCGACGACCTGCCCCCACGGCAACCCGATCCCCGGTACCGGCTACGCCCAGCCCGATTCGGCCACGCCGTTGGCCGAGCTGGCCGCAGACCAGGAGTTCGTGGTCGAGCGGATTCCCGAGGAGCTGGAGTGGGAGACCGGGCAGCTGGCCTTCCTGGAGGAGGCGGGCATCGTGCCCGGTCACAACGGTCGGGTGCTGGCCATCGCCCCGGACGGCACGCTCACGGTGATGGTGGGCGAGCGGGCCACCGGCATCAGCGAGTTCGCCGCCTCCCGGATCGTCGTCACCACCGAGGCCTGACCAGCGCACGTCAGGTGATCCGAGCCCGCCGGGTCCGGCGGGCTCGAGTGCCGAGGGTCGCTCGCTGACCCGACCGACACCGTCGGCTGTTGGTGGCAAACGACACGAAATGGCGCCCCGTACTGTTTGCGTCCGCTGTTAGGCACTCCTACTATCACCTGAGTGGATCGGCTACAGCGCTCGGCCAAGAGGGCACGACCGGCCATCGGTTGGCGCCGATCGGCCGCCGTCGTGCTGCTCGCCGTCGTGTGGTTGGCCGTCGCCTGTGGAAGCGACGACACCGACCCGGTCTCGTCCCCAGACGCGACCGGGGCGGCCTCGGGATCCGCCTCCGTAACCGGTTCCGACCAGCGGGAGGGCGACGACGGGGCGCCGGCGAACGATGCCGCCGGGGCCGACGACGAGGACGGGGGCGACGACCGGGAGGGTGACGAGCCGGCTGCGGATGCCGCCGATGACGCGGCTGACGAGACCGACGCCGCAGCGGCGGCCGCCGTCGAGCCCGAGCCCGAACCGGTCCTGCCGGTGACCATCACCGACGAGACGGGGGCCGAGGTCACCGTGTCGTCGGTCGACCGGATCATCCCCCTCGACGGGACGGTGGCCGAGGTGGTCTTCGCCCTCGGCCTCGGCGACAACGTCGTCGCCACCGACCTGTCGGCCACCTACCCGCCCGAGGCCGACGCCCTGCCCGAGATCGGCTACCAGCGGGCCCTGTCGGCCGAACCGATCGCCACCTTCGAGCCGACGGTGCTGCTGGCGACCGACATCGCCGGCCCGGCGGGCACGCTCGACGACCTCCGGTCCCTCGGCTACCCGGTCGTCATCGTGCCGAACGAGGCCACCGCCGACGGTCCGGGCAGCAAGATCCGGGCCGTGGCCGCGGCGCTCGGCGTACCGGGACGAGGCCAGGCCCTCGCCGGCGAGGTCGACCAGACGATCGAGGCGATCTCCGCAGCCGGCGACGGCGCCGACGGCCCCCGCGTCGCTGCGCTCTACATCCGGGGGACCACCGCCCAACTCGTGCTCGGCCGCGACAGCGCCACCCATTGGCTCATCGGCGCCGCCGGCGGGATCGACGTCGCCGACGAGCTCGGCATCGACGAGACGGTCCCCGTGACGGCCGAGGCCATCCTGCGGGTCGACCCCGAGGTCCTGCTCGTCCCGGCCGCCGGCCTGGCCTCGGTCGACGGGATCGACGGCCTGCTCGCCATCGAGGGACTCGACCGGACGTCGGCCGGGCAGGCCGGCCGCGTCCTGACCTACGACGACCAGCTGCTGCTCGGCAACGGACCGCGGGTCGGTGACCTGCTGGCCGAGCTCCAGGCCGAGCTGGCCGCCGTGCCTCGCCCCTGAACCTCTGCACCGCAACTCCACGGGAGGACTTCGATGCACCGACCATCCGATCCGCCGGACCAACCCCGTCGCCGCCCGGTGATGGCTGGCCGTGACGGCATCACCTCCGGCCACGCCAACGTCCGCCTCGCCGTCGGGCTCGCGCACACCGTGCCCGGCGCCGAGCTGACGGTCCGCCGGACCGACGGCGGTGAGCTGGTGGCCGCCAACCGGCCGGATGCGGACGTCGACCTGTGCTCGCTGCGTCGGCTGGTGATCGGCACGGTCGGCGCCTCGACCGCCGATCGGTGGATCGAGGTCGTTCGCGTCGGTGGCTCCGTCGCCCAGACCGAGGACGGGCTGTGGGCGTCGGACGGCCCCGAGCCCCGCCGGTGGTTCGCCACCATGCTGCGACAGGAGCGGGTCATCGACCTCCTCCGCGAGATCGACACCGCCGACATCGGCGACGACGGCATCGAGGTCGTGCTCAAGCCCGACGCCTGTCTGGGTCTCACGGCCGTTGCCATCTCGGCCGACGGCCCTCACCTCATCGATCGGTTGGACGAGCTGGCCCGCCGGGCCCACGCCGCCTGCCTGGTCGACGAATTGATCTGGTCGGCCCGGGCAGCGGTGCACCGGGTCGACCCTCCTCGCGGTCGAACCACGCCGGTCGACCTCAACGATGCGACCAAGGGAGAGAATCCATGACCCCGACGTTCCGATCCGGGCGGACACCGTTCCGCCTCGCGGTGGCGCTGGTCGCCCTCCTGTTGCTGGCTGCGGCATGCGGCGACGACGACACCGAGACCGAGACGGGGGCGTCCGGATCGGCGTCGCCATCGGCCTCCGCATCCGCCCCCGCCGACGACGATGAGGTGGCCGATGAGGCCGACGGCGCCTTCCCGCTGACCATCACCCACAAGTACGGCGACATCACCATCGAGGCCGAGCCCCAGCGGGTGGTCTCGGTCGGCTTCTCCGATCAGGACGACCTGCTCGCCCTCGGTGTCGTCCCCGTCGGTGTCCGCGACTGGTACGGCGAGCAGCCGTTCGCCACCTGGCCGTGGGCCCAGGACGAGCTCGGCGCCGCCGAGCCCGAGGTGCTCAGCTCCTCCGAGCTCAACTTCGAGGCCATCGCCGCGCTGCAGCCCGACCTGATCGTCGGCGTCTCCTCCGGTATGACCGAGCAGGACTACGAGACCCTGTCCCAGATCGCGCCGACGCTGGCCCAGTCGGGCGACTACGTCGACTACGGCGTGCCGTGGCAGGAGCGGACGAAGGTCATCGGTCAGGCGGTCGGTCAGGCCGAGGAGGCCGAGGCCCTCGTTTCGGCCATCGAGGACCGCTTCGCCGAGGTCCGGGCGGCCAACCCCGACTTCGAGGGGTCGACGGCCGCCGTCGCCTTCTTCTTCAACGACCAACCCGGCGCTTACTCGTCCAGCGACACCAGGGCCCGGGTGATGGGCGATCTCGGCTTCGTGACCCCCGAGGTCTACGACGAGATGGCCGCCGACGCCTTCTACGCCTCGTTCAGCGCCGAGGAGATCGATCTGCTCGACGTCGACACGCTGGTGTGGCTGGCCGGGACCGACGCCGAGATCGAGGCGCTGGCCAACTTCGAGCTGCGCAACAACCTGCGGGCGACCCAGGAGGGTCGCGAGGTGTTCGTCGGACAGCTGCTCGGCGGCGCCTTCTCCTTCGCCAGCCCGCTCAGCTTCGACTACCTGCTCGACGAGCTGGT
Source organism: Acidimicrobiales bacterium (assembly GCA_028285495.1). Lineage (GTDB taxonomy): Bacteria > Actinomycetota > Acidimicrobiia > Acidimicrobiales > SZUA-35 > JAHELU01. The sequence continues at coordinate 204,582 of JANQPB010000016.1, read as the reverse complement.
GCCGGAGCTGGCGGCGGCCGTCGACGGCGACCCGGCCACGCCGGTGCCGTCGGCCGCAGCCCTCGGGGCGGCCTCCGAGGCCGCGGCCGGCGCCGAGCCGACCGAGGAGGAGGCGGCGGCGATGGCCGCCTGGGCCCTCGTCTTCGACTCGACCGCCGACTTCGCCGACAAGGCGCCCCACCTGGAGGACGCCGCCAACCTCGAGTCGAGCAACGCCGGTTTCCTCGCTGCGGGCGAGGCGATGGGCGGCATCTCGCTGGCCCCGACCAGCGCCACCATCGACGGCGACACGGCGACCGTGATCTACGACGTGCTGTTCGGCGAGAATGCGGCCTACACCGCCCTCGACGGGACCATGCAGCTCGTCGACGGGGTCTGGGTCGTGAGTCGCGAGCGGTACTGCGGTTTCCTGGCGTCGGCCAGGACGCCGTGCGAGGAGTAGGGTCCGGTGTCCGCGGCCTCGCCGATGCCGGTGCCCGCCGGGCTCCTCGCCGTCCGCAAGGCGGCGATCCTCGCCCACTGGGTGCCCGGCATCAGCCTGCTCGTATCGCAGTCCGACTGGCCAGGGCTCCAGGTGACCACGACGCCGTGGGCGATGGACGACGGCTGGTGGACCCCGATCGATCCATGCCGGTTCCGGCGAGAGGTGTGTGGCCTGCCCGAGCGACCGAGCCCGGTCGTCGGGCACTCCCTCGGGGCCGACGACGCCGCTCTCCAGATCGAGATCGTGACCAGCGGCACGACCTCCTACGACGACGCCGGGCTCTTCACGCTGCCGTTCGACGAGCACCACAGCGCCGTCGGGTTCCCGATGCTGGCCGACATCTCGGTCGGCCCGACCTTGACCGAGGGTTCGCCCGAGTCGCCGACGTGTCGGTGGGACATCGACGAGCGGCCGCAACTGTTGCAGAATGTCGATGCCGAGCTGGGAGTGAAGTTGATTTCGTGCTGCTATCCGACCGATGACGAGCTGCGGGCCCACCTCGCCCGGGAGGCCGCCCTCGACGCCCTGCTGTCAACCGGCGCCGACGAGGTGGCCATGGTGGCGGCGGTCCTCTGATGGGGGTCAGCGGGATCCAGGTCAGCGGTCTGGTCAAGCGCTTCGGTGAGACGACGGCCCTCGCCGGCGTCACGTTCGAGGCCGCTCGCGGCGAGGTGCTCGGCCTGCTCGGTCCGAACGGGGCCGGCAAGACCACGACGGTCAACGTGCTGTCGACGTTGCTCCGCCCCGACGCCGGCTCGGCCACCGTCGACGGCCACGACGTCGTGACCGAGCCGGCGGAGGTCAGGCGATCGATCGCGCTGACCGGGCAGTTCGCAGCCCTCGACGAGGCGCTGACCGGCGTCGAGAACCTCGCCCTCTTCGGGCGGCTCCGGGGCCTGTCCGGCTCCGCCGCCCGGGCCAGGGCCGACGAGCTGCTCGAGCGGTTCGATCTGGTCGAGGCGGCGGACGGTCGGGTGTCGTCGTATTCGGGCGGCATGCGGCGCCGGCTCGACCTGGCCGCCAGCCTGGTCGACGACGTCCCCATCCTGTTCCTCGACGAGCCGACCACCGGCCTCGACCCTCGCAGCCGGGCCACCCTCTGGGACATGGTCCGAGACCTGCAGGCCGAGGGCCGCACGATCATCCTCACCACCCAGTACCTGGAGGAGGCCGATCAGCTCGCCGACCGGATCGTGCTGATCGACAACGGCAAGGTCGTGGTCGAGGGAACGCCGAGCGATCTGAAGCGGTCGGCCGGCGGTCAGTCGTGCGTGGTCCAGCCGGTCGACCCCGGCCGGCTCGACGAGGTGGCCAAGCTCCTCGATGATCGCGGTCCGCTCTCGGTCGAGCACGACCTCGGCACCGTCACCATCCCCGACACCGAGGCCGCCGACCTGTCGGCCATCCTGCAGCGGCTCGGCCAGGCCGGCATCGAGGTGGCCGACCTGTCGCTGCGCCGCCCCACCCTCGACGACGTCTTCCTCGACCTGACCGGCGACTCGACGTGACCGGCGTTCGGCCATGACCGCGTCCGGCACGCTGCTCGGCGACGGTCGGGTGCTCGGCGGGCGGGCCATGCTCCGCAGCGCCCGCAACCCGGCGACCATCCTCGGAGCGGTGCTCTTCCCGATCCTGTTCTTCGTCCTGTTCAACCTCGTGATGAGGCGGATCATGGAGGCCCGCGGCTTCGACTATGCCCAGCTCCTCCCGCCGACCATCGTCGTCCAGGCCATGTTCTTCACCGCGATGTCCTCGGCCTACTACGTGGCCGACGACCGGCGGAGCGGCATCATCGCCCGCTTCCGCTCGCTCCCCATCCATCGATCGGCACCGTTGATCGGCCGCTCCCTCGGCGACCTGTCCCGGGCGACCGTCTCGGCGGTCGTGATCACCGCGCTCGGCATCGCCACCGGCATGCGGTTCGAGCGGGGTTGGGTCTGGGCCCTGGCCTACCTCGGTCTCGCGTTGCTGTTCGCGCTGGCGGTGTCGCTCGGCATGGGCCTGATCGGCTACGCCGCCCCGACGCCGGAGGCCGCAGCCTCGATCGCCTCGACGCCCTACCTGCCGCTGATCATGCTGTCGTCAGGGTTCGCCCCGGTCGAGGACTTCCCCGACTGGCTCGAGCCGATCGTCCGCTATCAACCGGTCAGCGTCACGATCGACGCCCTCCGGGCCACCGCCGGTACCGGCGACCTCGGTGACACCGTCCCCCTCGCGCTGGCCTGGTGCGTCGGGCTGATCATCGTGTTCGCTGCGCTGGGGAGCCGGGCGCTGGAGCGTGCGGCATGACGGCCTCCGCTGGACCCGTCCCGTCGACGTCGGCGGCTCCGGCCGCCGGCACGGCCGCCGGACTGGCCGCCCAGGTCGCAGCGTTCGCCGGTCGGGCCTTCCGCCGGTTCAGCCGGTCGTCCGAGACCGTGGTCAACACCACGATCTTCCCGCTCCTGCTGCTGTTGACGCTGCTTGCCGCCTTCTCCGAAGCGGTCGAGGCCTTCGAGGGGGGCGAGTACGCCCAGCGCCTGGTGCCGACGCTCGTCGTGTCCGGGTTGATGTTCGGGTCGGTCGGCGCCGCCTACGGTCTCCTCGGCGATCTCCAGTCCGGCTTCATGGACCGGATCCGCTCGCTCCCGGTGGCACCGCTGACCCTGCTGATCGGCATCGCCGTCGCCGAGCTGGCCCGCGCCCTGGCCGCCGTCGCCGTCCTCGTCGGTGTCGGGCACCTGTTCGGGTTCCGCTTCCTCGACGGCCCGCTCTCGGCGCTCGGCTTCGTCGCCGTCGGGGTCGCCCTCGGTCCCGTGGTGGTGTGGATCGGGCTGTCCCTGGCCACGATGGCCTCCAGCCTCGAGACCCTCGGTCCGCCGCTCGGGGCCGTGTTCCTGCTGCTGCTCTTCTTCTCCCAGGGGATGGTGCCGCTCGAGGCCTACCCCGGGTGGGCACAGCCCCTGGTCCGGGTGAGCCCGATCACCGCCTACGTCGAGCTGCTCGACGGCCTCGCCGGGGGCGGCCCGCTGGCCGGTCCGGCGGTCCGGGCGCTGGTCTGGTCGGTGTTCATCGTGGTCGGCTTCGGGGGGCTGGCGGCCTACCGGCTCTCGAAGCCGGCCGGTGACCGTGGATGACGACAGCGGCGCCGGGGCCTGGCCCCGCAGCCCGAACCTGGGATGACCTCGGTGCCGGCGACGGTCGCGTCCTGGCCGGCGTCCTCGACGCGTACCCTGAGGCGATCGGCATCGCCATCGACCACAACCGGACCATGCTCGACCTCGCCAGCGCCCGCTTCGCCGACCGGGAACAGGTCGAGGTCGTCGACCACGATCTCGACCTGCCGCTGCCCGCCGGACTGGCGCCGGCCGACGCCGTCGTCTCGGCGCTGGCCATCCACCACCTCGACCGGGAGCGACGCCGGAGCCTCGCCGCCGAGATCCTGACCGTGCTCCGCCCCGGCGGGGTCGTCGCCGATCTCGATCTGGTCCGCTCGACCAGCGAGCGGCTGCACGATCGGTTCATCGACCTCGTGCCGTTGGAGCGGTCACCCGACCGGGCGTGGGACCGCCACTGGTCGGTCGACGAGCGCCTGGCGCTGCTCGACGAGGCCGGCTTCGACCACGTCGACTGCGTGTGGCGGTGGCGGGAGCTGGCGCTGGTGGTCGGCGAGCGGCCGACCGTCGACGGCGACGACCACCGGATCGAACCCCAACAGGAGCAACGATGACGACCAACGAGACCACCGACCGGGCGGTCGACGACGAGCCCGAGCGCCCCGCCCAGCACGGTGGGGGAGAGGCCGGACCGCCGATCGCCGGCGACCCGAGCTCGTTCCCGTCGGACGCCGAGCTGGCCCGCACCCTGTGCTGGCAGCGGAGCCGGGCCACCCTGTCGACGCTGACCGCCGACGGCTTCCCCTTCGGCAGCGTCGTGTCGTACGCCCCGGACGACCGGGGCGCCCCGGTCGTCCTCGTGTCGGACATGGCCGAGCACACGGTCAACGCCCGCCGGGACCGACGGGCCAGCATGCTGATCACGGCCGCGGCCTCCGACGGCGACGCCGACCCGCTCGGGATGGCCCGCTGCACCCTGGTCGGTCACCTGGAGCTGGTCGACGACGCCGGATCGGTCCGCGAGGCGTATCTGGAGCGCCACCCCTATGCCGGCTACTACGTCGACTTCACCGACTTCGCCTTCTGGCGGCTCGACGTGGCCCAGATCCGCTACGTCGGCGGCTTCGGCCACATGAGTTGGGTGTCGGCCGACGGCTACGCCACGGCGACCGTCGACCCGGTGGCGGACGCCGCCGACGGGATCGTCGAGCACATGAACGACGACCACGCCGATGCCAACCTGCTGTATGCCACGAACCTGGCCGGGTTGACGGACGCAACCGAGTCGACGATGACCGGCATCGACCGCTACGGCGTGACCCTGCGGGTCACCACGCCAACGGCGGCCCGCCTGGCCCGCGTCCCGTTCCCCCAGCCCCTGACCTCGGCCGATGAGGCCAGGCCGGCGGTGATCGAGCTGCTCCAGCAGGCGAGGGCGGCCGCCGACTGACGATCACGTCGTCGCCGAGGCCGCTCCGGCCGTGGCCTGCCGCCGGACGGCGAAGACCGAAACGGCGCCGCTGGCTATCGTGACCAGCAGCACGCCGTCGATCGCGTCGAACGTCGGGGGGTCGGCGACGCCGAGCGCTCCGGCCGCGGTCTCCAGCACCAGGCCGATGAAGGCCAGCGAGGCGGCGACCATCAGGTAGACCTCGGCGCCGACCAACCGCGTGGCGTTCAGCGCCGTGTACATCGCCGGTCCCCGGAGCGTCACGCCGACGACGATGCCGGCGATCCACATCGCCGGGCTCGTGTCAACGGTGTCGCCGAGCGGTCCGCCGTCGATGGCCTGCTGGACGAGGCGAAGGGCCAGGAACAGCGAGGCGGTCAACACCAGGACGACGCCGGAGAACCGCAGGCGGACGTTGCGGCTCTCGCCGGCGTTGTCCGGATGGCTCTCGGCCACGAGGGCGGCGCCGACGACGGCCAGCTCCGACACGAGCATCAGGGCAACGGCCGGATTGCGGAGGCCGCCGTCGAGTCGGGTCGCGGCGACCAGGGCGACGCCGGCCAGGACCACGGCCAGCCCGGCGTACTCGGGCCGGCTCGGCCAGCGCCCGTAGACCAGGGTGGCGCCGATCACCCCGAGCACGAGGTTGATCGTGCCGAGCAGGCCGGCGTAGGTCACCGTCGTGTGGGCCAGGGCGGCGGTGAAGGCCGCCGCCGTGGTGACCCGGAACGCACCATAGAGCCAGGTCCGACCCCGTCGCAGCGAGCTCCAGTCGACCGGCTCGCCGCCTGCCGATGCGGCGATCGACACCGCCCCACCGGCGATCAGCTGGACGAAGGTGAACGACCACGGGTCGACGTCGTAGGTGACGAGCACGATGCGGCTGACGACCAGCAGCACGGCCCACAGGGCGATGCTCCCGAAGGCGACGAGCAGCGGCCGAGGGGCCGGTCCCGGCGCCGAACCGATCATGGGCGGAGGGTACTGCGACGCGTCACCGTCACGGATCTCGGGGCACGGGCGGTCACCCCGACCGGCCCGGCCACGGCCGGCTCGCAACCAGACGACGCAGGCCCTGACTCGTCGACCTGCCGTCGCTCAGCCGACGAGTCGGGGGAAGCGATCCGACCGGTCGAGTGGGTCGCCGTCGCGGAGGTCGACGGTGTGACGGAAGGGCTCGGGCGAGGAGCGGCGGAGGAGGAAGGTCACGTCGTCACCGGCGAGGCGGACCGACGCCGCTCGGCGCAACCGGTCGGCGCTGACGTTGCCGGCCGAGCCGTGCAGGGTCCGCCAGTCGTGCACGATCACGTCGCCCGGCTCGGCTTCGAAGCGGACGATGTCGTAGTCGTCGGCGTTGGCGTCGATCGGTGGGAGATCGGCGAGGTCGTCGATGGCCAGCCCGGGGAACGACATCGTGCCGGTCGATGTCACGAAGTCGCTCGGCTTGTACGTCGTGCCCCAACGATGGCTGCCCCGCACGTAGCCCATCGCCCCGCTGTCGAGGCGGACGACGTCGACCGGCACCCAGCACACGGCGACCTTCGTGCCCTGCAGCAGGAAGTACGGCTTGTCCTGGTGCCAGGGGGTGCGGACGCTCGAACCCGGCTCCTTGAGGAACAGCTGATCGCTGTAGAGGTTGACCCGCTCGCTCGCCGTCAGCGCCGCCGCGATCGAGCCGAGCGGCCCGTCTCGGTAGGCGGACCGGAGGCCCTCGTGCCACGAGCCTGGATCGGTCTCGACGATACTGCGACCCTCGGGGGCGTGCCCCGCCTCGAGCGCCAGCGCGCCCGGGTCATCGGCTGTCCGCAACAGCGTGGTCATTCGCTCGACCATGTCGGTCCGAGCGCCAGCGGTGCTCTGACCGGTCACCAGCGCCGTCCGATCGACGTCCGTCGTGCGGTCGAACACCTGCTGCATCGCCGTTCGCAGCCGGTCGACCCACTCGAGCGGCAGGACGCCACGGATGGCGACCACGCCGTCGCGCCGGTAGGTCTCGATCTCGTCGTCGCTGACGTCCCGGGTCGGGGTCACGGCCGACCTCCTCGGTGGCATGGTTCCGACACTAGGCCACGACCGGACGCCACCCCGCATGGCCGGAGTCCGGTCGCAGCGACGCCGCGGTGCCTACAGTGACGCCATGTCGCGGGGTTCACGATCGTCGAGGTCGCAGGCCGGGGTCGTTCGGTGACCGTCGAGGAGATCGCGGTCGCCCTGGTCGCCGTCGTCGTCGGCTCGCTGCTCAAGAGCATCTCGGGCGTCGGCCTCCCGCTGGTCACGATTCCCGCCATCGCCGCCATCGCCGACATCGAGACCGCCGTCGCCATCACCGCCGTGCCGAACGTGGCGCTCAACGGCGCCCTCACCTGGCGGGAGCGGGCCGGTCTCGCCGGATCACGAGACCTGCCCGTCCTGGCCATCACCGGCTTCGTCGGTGCCATCGTCGGCACGATCATCCTGGTCTCGGTGCGCGAGGACGCGCTGATCGCGCTGCTGGTGGTGATCGTCGTCCTGTACGCCATCACCTTCGTGGCCAAGCCCGACTTCCGGATCGAGCGCGGTCGAGCGTCCCGCCTCGCCCCGGTGGTCGGCCTGATCTCGGGCGGCCTCCAGGGCTCGATCGGGATCTCGGCCCCGGTGCTGGCCTCGTGGATCCACAGCTACCGGCTGGAGCGGCGGTCGCACATCGTGTCGGTGACCGCCCTGTTCGCGGTGGCCGGCGTGGCCCAGCTGCCGACGCTCGTCGCCAGCGGCGAGATGACCGGCAACTGGACGGTCGCCCTGCTCGCCTGCATCCCGGCGCTGGCCACGATCCCGTTCGGTGCCCGGCTCCGGGACCGCCTGAGCTCGGTTGCCTTCGACCGCTTCGTGGTGGCCACGCTGGTCGCATCGGTCATCGGGCTGGCCATCCGCACGTTTGCCTGACGCCGGGCTCGGTCGGCACCGGCTGTCGTAGACTCACCACGCACACGATTGGAGACGCCGATGCCCGACCTCGATGACGTGACCCGCTTCCTGGCCGACGAGACCGGCCTGGCCACGGTCAGCACCGTGCAGGCTGACGGGCGGGTGCTGTCCACCGTCGTCAACTGCGGCGTGGTCGACCACCCGAAGACGGGGGACCGTTGCGTCGCCCTGGTCTCGAGGGGTGGGGCAGCCCGCCTTGGCCACGTGCGCCGCGGCTCGGAGGTGACGATCGCCGTTCGCCGGGGCTGGCGGTGGGTCGGCGTGACCGGCCCGGCCGAGCTGATCGGGCCATCCGACGAGGTCGACGGCATCGACGCCGAGGCGCTCCGCCTGTTGCTTCGTGAGATCTACGCCGCCGCCGGCGGGGTGCACGACGACCTCGACGAGTACGACCGGGCCATGGTCGAGGACGGCCGCACGGCGGTGCTCGTGTCGCCCGAGCGGATCATCGGCAACTCGCCCTCCTGAGCGCCGGCCCGCTCGATCCCACCGCTCGATCCGCCAGCCGGGTGGCGGTCAGGCGGCCGAGCCGCCGTCGACCCGGGTCCGGACGGCGGCCAGGATCGCCGCTCGCCCGGGGGCGCAGGCGGGCCCGGGGGCTCAGCCCGCCGGTGGGGGTGCGGGGAGCTGATCGAACAGCTCGGCCGGATCGATGACCGACCGGGCCAGCAGCGTGGCCCGGTCCTCGCCGGCGCGGTGGCGGGTGATGAGGTCGTCCGGGTCGAACCTGACCCCGATCGGGTTGGTCTCGAAGTCGCTCTCGGCCAACCAGGCGTTGATCTCCTCGTTCGTGTCGAAGATGTCGATCTGGAGCTCCACCCGGTTGCCGTCCGGGTCGGCGTAGTAGAAGGACAGCGTCGGCCCGTGGTTGACCGTCCAGGTGGGCTCGATCCCGGCTTCCCGGAGCCGCTCGAAGGTGGCGAACAACTCGTCGATCGTCTCGTAGGTGAAGGCGATGTGGTCGACCCCTGCGGCGGTCGGATCGACGTCGGCCACGCCGGGGGCGTTGATCACGGCGATGCGGTGGTGCTCCTCGTCGTAGGTGAGGAAGCTGACCCCGGGCGTCCGGACCATGACCTCCGCCTCGAGCACGGTGCGATACCACTCGATCACCTCGTCGTAGCGGGGTGAGCGGAGCACGACGTGGGCCAGCTTGGCCGGGGCGGTCTTGCCCCGCTCCTTGGCGGTCGGCGGGACTTCGATGGATGTCGACACGGCGCTGCCCTCCAGGAACATCGGACGTAGAACTTGTCAATTGCCAAAAAGTGTTGTAGCTCTTTGTGTCAGATGTCAAGTTCTCGCTCTCCCGCCGAACCGCGGCCGGCCACGGCCAAGGCCGCCGAGACCCAGGCCAAGCTGATCGCGGCCGGCATCGAGCTGTTCTCGACCCGTGGCTTCGACGCAACCGGCACCCGCGAGGTCGAGGCGGCGGCGGGGGTCCAGCGCAACCTCATCAACTACCACTTCGGTTCGAAGGACGAGTTCTGGAAGCGGTGTATGGCGTCGCTGTTCGGCCGGGCCGACACCGCCATCGACCACGCCGTCACCCAGGCCCGCGACATCGATCCGGTCGAGCGCATCCGTTTCCTCATCCGCCAGTACCTGCGCACGAGCGCCGCCAACCCCGAGATCATGCGGGTCATGTTCGACGAGGGCCGGTGCGACGACTGGCGGCTGGCCTGGCTGGTCGACCGGCACGTCCGCCGCTTCTACGAGGTGGTCACGCAGATCTTCGAGAGCGGACGAGCCAATGGCGTCGTCGCCGACGTCTCGGTCGTGCAGTTCTACTACCTGCTCGTCAGCAGCGCCTCGATCTTCGCCATGGCGCCCGAGTGTCGCCTGCTCGCCGGCACCGACCCGACCGAGCCGGCCATGGTCGACGCCCAGGCGGACGCCATCGCCGCACTCCTGACCACGCCACCAGCGACCACCGGAGGCCGCCAATGAAGCTCGCCACCTACCTCGTCGACGACCGGATCTCGTTCGGGGCGGTGACCGACGACGGCATCGTCGACCTCGGCTCGCGGCTCGACGAGGTCGATGACCTGAAGGGCCTCATCGCCGCCGGAGTCGACCGGGCCGCCGACGTGGTGGCGTCGACGCCGCCCGACCTCGCCACCGACGCCGTCCACCTCCTGCCGCCGATCCCGAATCCCGGGGCGATGTGGTGCGCCGGGATCAACACCCACTCCCACTTCGCCGAGGCCGGCGCCCGCATGGGGTTCCAGGAGCTGCCGAAGGATCCGATGTTCTTCCTCCGGGCCGCCAACACGCTGGTCGGCAGCGGCGAGCCGATCGAGAAGCCGAAGCTGGAGCCCGCCTTCGACTACGAGGGGGAGATCGCGGTGGTCATCGGCGAGCGGTGCCGCAACGTGACGGTCGACGACGCCTGGGGCCACATCGCCGGCTACAGCTGCTTCAACGACGGGTCGGCCCGCCAGTACCAGCGCCGCGGCTTCCAGGTCACGACCGGCAAGAACGGCTACCACAGTGCCGGCTTCGGCCCCTGGCTGGTCACCGCGGACGAGCTCGCCCCGGCGGACCTGTCGCTGGAGACCCGGGTCAACGGCGAGCTTCGCCAGCGGATGGCGATCGACGACCTGATCTTCTCCTTTGCCGACCTCATCTCCCACATCTCCGAGGTGACGTGGCTCGAACCGGGTGACGTGCTGGTCACCGGCTCGCCGGAGGGCGCCGGTGCGCTACGGGAGCCGCCGACCTTCCTCGGCGAGGGCGACGTCGTCGAGGTCGAGGTCGCCGGCATCGGCACCCTCACCAACGCCGTCGAGGAGCAGCGGCTGTGACCGACGACGTCCCCGTCCTCATCGTCGGCGCCGGCCCGGTCGGGCTGATGACCGGTCTCCTGCTCGAGCAGCAGGGCATCGACTTCCGGATCGTCGAGCGCCGCCCCACCCTCCACCTGGCCCCCCAGGCCCACGTCATCTCCAGCCGGAGCCTCGAGATCTGCCGCAGCGTCGGCATCGACGACGGGCTCATCCGTCAGCTCGGACCGAGCCCGGCCGACACGTCGTCGGTCCGCTGGGTCGATCGCCTGGTCGGCCGCGACCTCGGCGTCTTCCGCTTCGACGCCGACGGCCCCGCCATCGGGCGCATGTTGACCCAATCGCCGACGCCGACCACGAACCTCGGCCAGGATCGGTTCGAGCAGGTCCTGTTCGATCACCTCGATCGGCCGGACCGGGTGCTCTTCTCCCACGGCTGGACCGGCCACGAGCCGACGGGGGACCGCCAGCGGTCGACGATCGAGGTCGACGGCGGCTCCCCGATCGAGATCGAGTCGCGCTACGTCATCGGAGCCGACGGCGCCGGCAGCCGGGTCCGCAAGGCCATCGGCATCGACATGGTCGGGCCGGACAACCTGCAGACGTACCTGAACATCCACTTCCGGGCGAACCTGCGCCGCGAGCTGGCCGGTCGGGAGGGCCTCCTCTACTGGGTCATGGACGGCGAGGTCGACGGCGCGTTCATCGCCCACGACATCGAGTCCAACTGGATCTTCATGAAGACCATCGACGCCGATGCGACGGCCGACCCGATCGACGAGGCCCGCTACGCCGAGCTGCTCCGGCGAGCGGTCGGGGCCGACGTCGAGCTCGACATCGTGAGCATGAACCCCTGGCGCATGACGGCCCAGATCGCCGACCGCTACGGCGGTGACGGGGTGTTCCTGGTCGGCGACGCCGCCCACCGGTTCCCGCCGACCGGCGGCATCGGCATGAACACGGGCATGCAGGACGCCCACAATCTCACCTGGAAGCTGGCCATGGTCGAGCGGGGGGCCGATCCGTCGCTGCTCGACACCTACGAGCCCGAGCGCAAGCCGGTGGCCGAGGCCAACTCGTCGCAGAGCATGGCCAACGCGGTGAAGATGTTCGAGGTCGCGGCCCTGCTCGACGTCGACGGCGACGGCAGGATCAGCTCCGCCGACCTCGATGCGGCGACGGGTGACGCCGAGCGGCAGGCCGAGGTCCAGGCCGCCGTCGATGCCCAGGCCGCTCACTTCAACATGAGCGGGCTCGACCTCGGCGTCTGCTACCCCTCCGGTCCGCTGGTCATCGGCGACGGGCCGCCGCCCCCATCCGACGACCCGGTCTCGATCTACCTGCCGTCGACGACGCCGGGAGCCCGGCTGCCCCATGCCACCCTGACCCGGGGGGCCCAGACGATGTCGACGCTCGACCTGGTCCGCCACGACGCCTTCGTCGTGCTCGTCGGTGCGGGGGTCGACGGCGACCGGCTCGCCGGCGCCATCGGCGAGGCCGAGCTCCCGGCCGCCGTCGTGGCGGTCGGTCCCGGAACGGCGCTCGCCCCCGCGGACGAGCAGTTCGCCGCCGTCTTCGCCGCCGACCAGGTCCTGATCGTCCGACCGGACGGCCACGTGGCGGCCCGGCTGTCGAGCGACTCGGCGGCGGTCGACGTGGTGGCGGCCATCGCCGAGGTCGCCCCGGCTGGCGTGGCCGCGCTCCCGTAGGTCGCCAACCGTCGGCCTGTGCCGGGCCCGTCGGCCGCAACGACCCTCGAGTCGAGCCTGGTAGGTTCGGGCGATGACGGACGGACCGACCGAGCCAGCGCTGCCACCGGCCTACCAGGCCGTGCACGCTGCGCTGCACCGGCTGGTCGAGGCCCAACGCCAGCTGCGCTGGCGACGCTCGGTCGACGCCATCATCGCCACCGAGGAGCAGCACCTCCGGGAGCTGTGGCTCCAGCTGCACCGGGAGCGGGCCGACGTCCAGGCGCTCGAATCGCTCACGCTGCGATCGATGCGATCCAGGCTGCGCCGCTCCCATCGCCACGACGTCGCGGCCGAGCGGGCCGATGTTCGAGCCGTCGAGACCGAGATCGGCCTTCGGCTCGACGCGATCGACGCCCTCGCCGCCAGCCCCGGCCGTCCGACGCTCGACCATGCGATCGAGGCCGTCGAACAGACCAGGAGTGATCTCGACGATGCGCTGGCCTGGTGGCGGGCCGAGCACGTCGCCGCCGAGACGTCCCTCGGTCTCCGCCTCATCGACCTCGATCGGCTGGTCGCCCACCTGGAGGCGCTCAGACGCGAGGTGCACGAGGCGCTCGACGTCACCAGGCTCGCCGTCGCTGCGCTCATGACGGCCGGCGATCTCTTCCCTGCGCAACCGTCGGTCCGGCGGCCACAGCGGCTGCGCACCCCGAGGGTCGACGCGATCGCCGACGTGCACCGCTGGCTCGTCGAGCTGCGAGCCGAGCTGGCGGACCTCCACGAGGTCGAGCCCCCGCCGGTCGACGGTCCGGAGATCGTCCTGCCGGCCCTCGACATCGGACCGGACGACATCGTCGAGGACTGGATGGTCGGCAACCGGGTGGTCGCCACCACGGTCTCGGTCGAGGCGTCGCTCGTGCGGGTGCAGCGGGTGGCCGACCGGCTCTGCGATCTGGCTGGCTGGCTCGACGAGCAGATCGAGGCACGCGAGCTGGAGGGCAAGCGGCTGCTGGTCGAGCATCCCGGCGTGGTGTAGCGGCCCGGGGGCGGCGGGCGCCCGCCCGCTCAGATCGTGGCTGCGGCGGGGGCCGGTGGCCGAGTCGGTCGGCCGGGCCGGCGATGGGCCTCGCCCCGGCGGTCGTCCCGTCCGAGGGGCCAACGGATCTGCGGCTGCAGCCTGCGGACCAGGCGGTGGTGCTCGGCGGTGGCCAGGCGCTCGGCGTGGAGGCGGGTCGCCATGTCGTAGAGGGGGTCCATCGTGGTTGCTCCTGGGCTCCGGGGGGATGCCTCCACCCTAAAGTTTCAAGTAAACTTGAAGGCAAGTCAGAACTTGGGAAAAGGGGAGCGACCATGTCGACCACGAAGCCGTCCGGTGCCACGCAGATCCGGTTGCTCACGATCGGCGACGTGGCCGAGCGGACGGGCACCGCCACCTCCACCCTCCGGTTCTACGAGGACCGGCGACTGATCTCGAGTCGGCGCAACAGCAGCGGCTACCGGATCTACCACCACGACGTGATCCGGCGGGTCAGCTTCATCCGCACCGCCAAGCGGGTGGGGCTCACGCTGGAGGAGATCGGCGAGGCGCTCGGCTCGCTGCCGGACGGACGGACGCCAAACGCCCGCGACTGGGCCCGGTTGGCCCGGGCCTGGAGCCCCGTCCTCGACGAGCGGATCGCCACCCTCACCCGGCTCCGGGAGCAGCTCGACAGCTGCATCGGCTGCGGCTGCCTCTCGCTGACGTCGTGTGGGATCTGGAACCCGGACGACGTCGCCGCCACCCTCGGCGACGGCCCCCGCTACCTGCTGTCCGACGAGCGGCCCGATGGGGTCGCCGACGAGTCGGACCGTCCCGCCGACAGCTGACGTCGGGCGTCCGATGGGCCGACCCCGTCGCTACCGTTGGCGCTCCGTGCTGCAGCCCCCCGAGTACCTGACCGTCCCCCAGGCCCCGCTGGGCGCACTGGTCTGGCGGTTGCCGGCCGGTGCGGTGAGCGTCTCGTCGGCGCCGGTCGGCGGTGGCTGGTCGAGACCGAGGTGGATCCTCAACGTGCAGGTCGAGCGGGGCTACGCCAGGACCGACGTCGAGGCCAACATCGCCGAGGTGGCCGGCGCCGCCGACCTGACCGGGCCTGGCGTCGGCCTGCTCACGGCGGCCCGGGTCGGCCGCTACGGGACCGGCGAGGAGCGGGGGCTGCGGGTCGACGTCACCGCAGGCGTCTCCCACCCGACATGGGCCGCCGCTCCTGACGAGCACCTCGCCGCCACGGCCCCGGGGACCGTCAACATCGTCGCCCGGCTCCCGGTCGCCCTCGACCCGGCCGCCGCCGTCAACGCCGTGGCCACGATCACCGAGGCCAAGACCCAGGCCTTCATCGAACGGGGCGTGCCCGGCACCGGGACGGCCACCGACGCGGTCACGGTCGCCTGGACGGCGGGCGCCGGGCCACCGGTCCGGTTCTGCGGGCCGCGAGCCCCCTGGGGCGCCGCGCTGGCCCGGGCCACCCGCGACGCCGTCGTCGCCGCCATGGACCGACCGGAGGCCGTCGGCCGATGAGCCCGGTCCTGGAGCGTCGCCTCGTCGCCATCGCCGCCGCGGTTCTCGTCGACCGGTTGACGCCCGAGCCGCCGAACCGTTGGCACCCCGTCGCCTGGTTCGGGACCGCGATGACCGCCATCGAGCGTCGCCTCTGGCGCGACCGGCGCCCGCCCGGCGTCGTGTACGCGGCGACCGGGCTCGGGATCGGCGTGGCCGCCGGCCGACTCCTGCGGTCGCCGACGATCGCCCTGACGGTCGCCCTCGGGGCTGGCAGCCTCCGGGCGACGGCCGCCACCATCGGCGACCTGGTCGCCGCCGACGACCTCGCCGCCGCCCGCCTGGCCCTTCCTGGCCTGGTCGGGCGCGATCCGAGCGGGCTCGACGGCTCGGGCATCGCCGCCGCCGTCGTCGAGTCGGTGGCGGAGAACAGCGTCGACGCCACCGTGGCCCCGATCGTCTGGACCCTGGTGGCCGGCGCCCCCGGAGCGCTCGGCTACCGGGCGACCAACACGATGGACGCCATGGTCGGCCATCGCAGCGCCCGTCACGAGCGGTTCGGCTGGGCCAGTGCCCGGCTCGACGACATCGCCAACTGGGTCCCGGCCCGGGTCTTCGCCGCCGCCGTGACCGCCGCCGCGTGGCACCGCCGGTCGGCGATCGCCAGGGCGGTCCGGGCCGATGCCCCGGCCCATCCCTCGCCGAACGCCGGGGTGGCCGAGGCGGCGGTCGCCGGCGCCCTCGGCGTCGAGCTCGGCGGGACCCTCCGCTACGGCGACCGGGTCGAGCGCCGGCCCCGGCTCGGTCGCGGCCCCCGCCCGGACGCCACCACCGTCGAGTCGGCCAACGAGCTGGTCGACCGCAGCCTGGTCGTCCTCGCCGTTGCCGGGCTGGGGGTGGTCGTCGGCGGGCGGCTCCTCGGTCTCCGGTCCGCGGTGTCGGCCGGGCATCGGCGATGACCGGCGCTCCCCCGCCGGGTGAGCACGGCGGCGACGCCCACCTGCACGGCCTCGACGTCGAGCTGTCGGCCAGCCTCAACCCGGTCGCCCCCGATCCGGCCCCGCTGTTCCGCCGCCAGCTCGACGCCGTCCACCGCTATCCCGACGCGACCCGGGCCACGGTCGCCCTGGCCGAGACCATCGGCGTCGAGCCCCAGCGGGTGCTGGTGACCAACGGGGGAGCGGAGGCGATCGCGCTGGTCGCCGGCCACCTCGGCACCGGCTGGGTGGTCGAGCCGGAGTTCTCCCTCTACCGCCGGCACCTGGCCCTCGATCCAACGGCCGGGCGATGGCTGTCCGACCCGAACAACCCGACCGGCCGGCTGGCCGAGCCGGACGAGCGGGCAGCCGTCCGCGACGAGGCCTTCTACCCGCTCGCCACCGGCCGCTGGACCCGGGGTGATCCCGAGGCGATCGTCGTCGGCTCGTTGACCAAGCTGTTCGCCTGCCCCGGGGTCCGCATCGGCTACGTGATCGCCCCGGACGATCGGCTCATCGCCGGCCTGGCCGCCGCCCAGCCCCGCTGGGCCCTCGGCGGGCTGGCCGCCGCCGCCGTTCCCGACCTCCTGGCCTCGGCCGACCTGGCCCGATGGCGGTGGGAGATCGGCGAGCTGCGGCGCGAGCTGGCCACGGCGCTCGGCGAACGGGGC
Source organism: Acidimicrobiales bacterium (assembly GCA_028285495.1). Lineage (GTDB taxonomy): Bacteria > Actinomycetota > Acidimicrobiia > Acidimicrobiales > SZUA-35 > JAHELU01. The sequence goes on along the minus strand of JANQPB010000016.1, from coordinate 187,931 downwards.
TGGCCGGCCGATCCCGCGGCCGCCAACTACCTGTGGCTCCCCGACGCCCCTGGGCTGCGCGATGCGATGGCCGCCCGCGGCGTGTTGATCCGCTCGGGTGCCAGCTTCGGCCACCCGGATGCCGTGCGGATCGCCGTGCCCCGGGCCGAGCTGCTCGACCGGGTCGTCGCCGCCATCCCCCACCGCTCCGACGGTGGTCGGAGCTCGGGGTAGGCGGGCTCGTCCGGCGACGGCCGACCGGACCGGCGTCGGCCGTCAGGGGCTACGGCACCGGGCTGGCTTCACCGACCGGCGCCGACGACGACCGGCGGAAGCCGATGACCAGGAGCACGACGGCGAGCCCGCCGGCCACGATCGCGGCCAGGGCCCAGCCGACGAGGCGACCGAATGGCTCGGACGAGCTCATCGGCTCGGTCAGGAAGACCTCCGTCTCCCGGTCGCTGTCGAAGCGCAGCGGCCCGGCGGCGTCGACCTCGACCGAGCCGTAGGTCACGAAGCTCAGGAAGTTCTCGCCCGGCTCCGTCGGCGCCAGTGCGATCGGCCGACCGTCCCCGTCGGCGACCCGCAACCGGGTCGCCTGCCTGGCCCGCTCGACCGCCTCGTCGGTCGGACGGTCCTCCGGGAGCTCGAACCAGAGCGTGTAGGGGCCGGGCTCGACCTCGACGGCGCCGGGGCTCACCACCGTGTAGCGGGCCTCCTCGGCGATGTCGGTCGTGAACAGGGGCGCACCGCCGACGGCGGCGAGGCCGGCGAACACCACGCCGGCGACGAGCCCGAGCACACCGATGGTCCGCTGGGCCAACCGGCCCGTCGTGGCGGTCCCCGCCGCCGGGACACCCCGGTCGTCGGCGCCCTTCGGGTTCGGTCCGTAGCGGTTCGGCCCCGGGGTGCTGTCCTGCAGGTAGAAGACGAGCAGCACCAGCGACGTGACGACGTTGAGGAGCGGGATGACGCCGATGAGGAGCCACCAGCCGGAGCGGGAGGTGTCGTGCAGTCGGCGGACCGCGACCGCGATGGACGGGAGGGCCAACGCGAGGGAGACGACGAGCAGGGGGATCCAGCCGAGCAGGCCGGGCCGCGTGCCGCCGTCGTCATCGGCGGTGGCGACGAGGATGACCAGGGCGATGGCGTACAGCGCGAGCTGGACCAGCGCAGCGAACAGCGCCCACCACCAGTACTCGGAACGCCTGGCTCGCCCGTCGAACGTGGCGTACTTGCCGAAGACCGTGCGGATGGCCGTCGTGAACGTCATGCCTCGTCCTACGCACGGGGTCCGTCGTTCGTCGCCTTCCGAGCTGAGACGTTCGTCACAACCCGACGGGGACGACGTCAGGGCTGGCCAGATCGGGCGAAGGCCGCGAGCTGGTCCTCGGTGTCGTCCGTCAGCGAGATCAGGAACCGGCCCTGCACCATCCCAACCAACAATGCATCGATCACCTGCTCGACCGTGTCGGCGCCGTCGACGCTCCGATCGGACATCGCTCGGGCGCCCGAGCGGCCCCAGGCGACGGCCGAGACGGGGAACGGGGTGTCGGTCAGTCGGGGGGCGAGGTAGTGGACGGCCAGGCCGTCGCCGTCGACCTGCGTGGCCAGGTTGCGGGCGAAGCCGAGCAGCGCCGCCTTGGTGGTGGCATAGGCGGCGTTGCCACCGGTCGGGTCGGTGAACAGCCCGGCCGACGAACCGGTGACGATCAGGTGGCCGGCGCCCCGGGCCCGCATGGCCGGCAGGTGGGGCTGGATCGTCCGGACGACGCCGAGCACGTTGATGTCGAGCAGTCGTTGCCACTCCTCGATCGGCACGTTCTCGACCCGGCCACCGGCGGCGACGCCGGCATTGGCCATGACAACGCCGACGGGGCCGAGGTCGGCCGCGGCGTCGGCCACCCCGGCCATGTCGGCGTCCGAGCGGACGTCGGCCTCGATCCCGACCACGCCGTCGAGCTCGGCGGCGGCGGTCGGGTCGAGGTCAGCGGCGAGCACGGTCGCCCCCCTGGCCCGGAACGCGGCGGCGGCCCCGAGCCCGATCCCGCTCCCGGCCCCGGTCACGATCGCCACCTGTCCGTCGAGGTCCATCTGTTGCACCATCCGTGTCTCCCGACTAGCCGAAGCTGCGCCGACAGAGGCTGCAGACATGCCAGGGCGATTGCCTACGTCCAATCGGGTGCTGTTTCCACGATGTGGACCTCGCGGGGGTTAGTCTGGCCGTCTTGAGGCTCAAGGATCGCGTCGTGATAGTGGCCGGTGCCGGCCAGCGCGAGCCCGCCGAGCTGGGTCTGGGAAACGGTCGGGCCACCGCACTGGCCTTCGCCGATGCGGGGGCCGCCCTGGTGCTGGCCAACCGCAGCGAGGAGTCGCTCGAGTCGACGTTGCAGCTGCTGGACGAGCACGGTCACAAGGCCCACCCGGTCGTGGCCGACATCACCCGCGAGGCCGACTGCCGCCGGATCGTGGAGACCGCAACCGACCGCTTCGGCCGGATCGACGTGGTCCACAACAACGTCGGTATCGGGCTCGACGATCGGCCGACGGTCTCGATGGACGTCGACGCCTGGCGACACATCATCGAGGTGAACCTCACCGGGGCGATGCTGCTCAGCAAGCACGTGCTCGGGCCGATGCACGAGCAGGGCTCCGGGGCGATCACCCACGTCGGCTCGATCGCGGCGACGGCATCGGTCCCCTACCTGGCCTACAAGGTCTCCAAGGCGGCGCTGTCGGAGTTCACCCGGGCGCTGGCCTTCGAGAACGCCCGTCACGGGGTGCGCTGCAACGTCCTGCTCCTCGGCCTGATCGACACCCCGATGGCCATCGAGGGCTGCCATCGCCTCACCGGCCAGCCCCGGGCGGACATCAGGGCCGAACGGGTCCGTCGGGTGCCGCTCGGCCGGATGGGCCGGGCCAACGAGGTGGCCAAGGTCGCCGTGTTCCTCGCCTCCGACGATGCGTCGTACATCACCGGGGCGGTGCTCCCCGTCGACGGCGGGCTCCTGACCCAGGTCGGCGCGCCCCCGCTCCCCGAACCCGGCTGAGCCCCGCCCCGCTCGAGCGGCAGCGGCCGTCTCGTCAGTCGAGGTCCCGGCTCCGGAGCGCCAGCTCGACGATGGGCTCCAGCCGCAGGTTGCGGTAGGTCTCGGAGGTCTTGGCCAGCTCGAGCAGCTCGGCCCGCTCCTCGTCGCTGCCGTCCTGGTAGACGTCGCGCAGGATCGACTCGGCGATGTCCTTGTAGGTCGTGCGGATCTCCCGCCCGATGGCGGTCAGCCGCCAGGTGGCGGCCCGGCTCCCGCAGGTCGGCGCAACCGACTCGACCCACCCCTGAGCGGCCTTGCGCTCGAGGATCGAACCGACGGTCTGGGGCGCGATCGGCGTCTCGATCAGCTTGCACTGGGTCGTCACGGTGAGACCCCGCTCGACGCCCCGGGCATCGGCCAGGCCGAGGGCGTCGAGGACCCGGCGCTCGGTCGGGTCGACCCCCATCGGTTCCGCCCGCTCGAAGAAGAGGTCGTTGATGTAGAAGTGCGCCCCGCGGAGTGCGGCCCAATCGGGATTGCGAGGTGGCTCGTCACCAACCGTCGGGTTGGCCGCCAGCAGGACGACGCCGAGCGTGCGGTCGCGGTGGCGGGTGGCCCGCTCGCCGAGGTGGAGCAGCGAGTGCGTGGTCGGCTCGCTCGCCTCGCGGTAGACGTCCTGCAGGATCTGCTCGGCCACCCGCTTGTAGAAGCCGCGGACCAGCTGACCCTCGTCGGTCAGGTGCCACAACCGGCCCCGGCGGGGCCCGGTTCGCCGCTCGGCGTCCTGGCGGACCCACCCGCGCTGTCGCATCCGGTCGAGCGTCTTGGCCACCCGCTGGGTCCGGGTACGCGGTGGGATCAGGTCGCAGAGCTCCTGGATGGTGACCCCGTCGCTGACCCCGCGGTCGTCGGCGAAGTCGATGTAGTCGAGGATCCGGCGGCTGGTGATCCCGATGTCGATCCTGGCCGCCTCTCGGTGGAAGAGGTCGTGGACGTAGAAGTGGGTCCGCCGCAGCGGGGCCCAGGCGGAGGTGGTGCGGTCGTCGGATGTCGTCATGGCGTGGTCTCTCCGTGAGCGCGTCGGTCGATGGCTCGTCGGTCGGGTTGACGTCGAGGGAACGGTCAGGGGGCCGGTGTGGCCGGCCCGAGGGTGAGGGAGACGATGGGTTCGAGCCGCCTGGCCCGATGTCGGTCGGCGGTCCTGGCCAGCTCGCGGAGCCCCACTGGCGGTTCGCCTGCGTAGGCGCCGCGCAGGAGGCCTTCGGCCACCTGTGTGTAGTCGCGGCGGAGCTCGCGACCCCCGGCGGTCAGCCGCCACGGGGTCGCCGGCTTCGAGGTGGCCGTGCCGGCCGGCTCGACCCAGTTGCGGGCCTGCATCCGCAGCAGCTCGGCCGTCACCGCGGCCGGGGGCGGCGTCAGCTCGATCAGCTTGGCCACCGTGGCGACGGTCGGCGCCTCGACCCCCCGGGTGCGGGCCAGGTCGAGGGCGTCGAGGACGCGCCGGTTCTCGGGCGTGACGCCGACCGCCTGCATCGCGGCGAAGAACTGGTCGTTGGTCTGGAAGTGGGCCTGGCGGAGTGTCGACCACGGTCCTGGTCGGACCGATGGACGCCGGACCGTGGGGACCACGGCCTGGAGGATCCGCTCCCTCGAGCGATCGACGTAGTCCCCGGCCCGGATCCAGTGCTCGCGCAGCGCATCGATGTTGTCGTCGGTGCCGTCTCGGTAGACGTCCTGCAGGATCTCCTCCATCAGCGTCTTGTAGGCGGTCCTGGCCGCCTGGCCGGCCTCGGTCAGGCGCCAGAGTCGGCCCCGGCGAAGACCGGTGGTCCGCTCGTCGCCCGGCTCGACGAAGCCCCGGTCCCGCAGCCGGTCGATCGTGGCCACCACCTGCTGGGTCCGCATCCGGGGCGGGATCAGCTCACACAGGTCCCGCACGGTCAGGCCGTCGAGCGCGCCCCGGTCGCGGGCGAAGTCGAGGTAGTCGAGGACCCGGCGGTTGGCGAAGTCGATGTCGATCCTGGCCGCCTGCCGGAAGAACAGGTCGCTGACGTAGAAGTGGACCCGGCGGAGGGCGGCCCAGGGAGACGCCGGCTCATCGGCCTCGTCGGCGTCGTTCCGGTCGTCGCTGTCCATCGAGCGGTCAGATGGAGGCGCTGGCATGGTGCATCCAGAACGGCTCGTCCGGCGCCGGCAGGCCGAGGTGGCCCTGGCCGTAGGCGACGATGAAGCTGCGGTACTCGGTGACGAACCGGGCGAAGTGCTGGGCCGTCCACTTCTCGTCGGTCCGCTCGATCCCGCTGGCCTGCAACACCCGACCGAGCTCGGCGTTGGTGTTCTTGACCACGCCGTCGCCGACCGACAGCAGGCGGGTCAGGTCGCCCCAGCTGCCCCACCGGTTGGTGGCCGCCGTGTACAGCAGCTCGGCGAAGCGGGTCTTGTCCTGCATGATCTCGCCGAGGTCGGGATCGCAACCGGTCACGAGCTCGGGCGGGAACGCGGCCGTCGTCCGCACGTCGTCCGGGCCCTCGACGGCCGCCTCGAGCTTGTCGATCACCGCGCCGGCCGTCGCGTGCCCACCCGGGACGTGGAGCAGCATCCTGGGGTGGCAGTTGCCCCGCAGTGCGTGGCGAACGAACATCGCGTGCGACGGCCCGACCTGCTGGAAGATCGAGAAGAGCAGCGTCGACGGCGGCACCAGCTGAGCGAGAGCACAACAGCTGATCAGGTCGGTCGACGACTTCTCGAGCGGTGCGTGGGCGACGGCGTCCGGCGGTGGGCGCATCGAGACCTCGTCGACCGCCCCGGCCAGGTCGATGCGGTGGCCCCGTCGCCGGTGTTCGGCCGAGAAGGCTTCGGCTGGAAGATCCATGTTTCGTCCGAGGTACTTGATGCGAAGGAACTCCACGGCGTTTCTCCTACTGTGCGCCGCCAATGCTCAACTCTTGTTGATTTTCGGAGAAGTAGCAACACAAATCTGTGCATCATTCATCATTGATCTGTTCAGACTCGATGACGATTGGCACATGTCATAGGGATCAAAATCGGTCTCAATCGATGTCGGATCGGTCTGGAATCGCGACCTCGACCCATGGCTGAATCGAGAGATGACCACCCCTCAGCCATCGCCAACCCCCGGCCCGGTCGATCGCCGATCGTCCCGACCGGACCGGTTCTCGCCATGATCGCCGCCGCCCGGGCGGTGTTGGACGGCCGCCCGAGGCTGGCCTTCGTGCTCGTCGCGGTCCGGTCCGTCCTCTGGATCGCAGCCGGCCACCCGGTGATGCTCGTGGTCGCCGCCTCGGGGTGGCGCCTCGGCCTACCGGCACCGGCCGCCGTCACCGTTGCGGTGCTCCTCGATGCCGCGGCGATCGCCTGGTCGAGGCAGCAGGGACCCGGCGTCGGACGGGTCGTCTGGCTGTGGGCGATGGCCTGCCGGTTCCGTCGGCGCTGGCCGGTGCTGTTCAACGACGCCGACCCGCAGCGCCTGCGCTTCACCGGGCTGCTCTCCCGGAACCGGTACAACGGCGCCGGTGGGCTCCGCCCGGTGCTGGCGGCACCGATCCTCGGCCTGACCCCCGTCTCGCTGCGAGGGACGACCGCCGAGTGGGCCGTGCTCACGGTCGCTGCGCACACCCCGAGCGAGCTGGCGGATGTCGTCGAGCGGGTCGCCGACCTCGACGCCCGGCTGGCCAAGAGCCAGATCCATCAGTCGACGACACCACCCGGCCACGGTCGCCTCACCATCACGTTCATCGACGCAGCGGAAAGGGCCGCAACATGAGTGGAACACGTCCGGATCGACGCTGCCGATCGAGGCCGAGGCCCGACATCATCGTCCTCGGCGCACGTGCGGTCGAGCGACGGCCGAGCGCGCACACCGCCGAGCTTCGATCGACCCGGTCGGCCGACTGGTTCGGCCGGCGCCGGTCAGGGGGTGGCGTCGATCTCGTGCACCGCCGACGCACGGCGAGGCTCCGTCGGCGTCGCCGGTTGCCTCGATCGCCGGGTTCGGTCCGGCCGAGCGTCCTCGGGTGGTCGCTGATCATCGCATCGGGGGCGATGCTCGTCATCGCCGGGGCTGCGCTGCTGGCCGATGCGGGTCCGGTCGGGCTGGTCGCCTGCGCCGGGCTCGGGCTCGCGGCCTGCATCCTCGTGGTCGCCGAGATCGTCTCGGCTGCGTCGACCCGGGACCGGAGCGGGCGCTAGTACGGCGACTCGTAGGGGTCCTTGGGGATGCCGACGACCGGGGAGATGGCGACGGCGTCGGCCTCGATGACCCAGATGCCCTCGGTCTCCTGGTAGGGGACCTCGGGCGGGCGCCAGATCACGTCGGCCACCACCCAGGTGTCGTCGTCGAGCGGCCGGCCGGTGCCGTGCAGGGTGACCTGCAGCGGGATGCCGTCGGCGGCGCAGCAGCTCACGAGGAAGCGGGTCAGCTTGAACCCGCCGGCGATCTCGGGATCGTTGACGACCAGTCCCTCAAGGCGGATCACCCGGTCCTGGAGGCTGCGGGCCTCGTCCCAGGCGGCACGGTCGAGGAACTCGATCACCCGCATCTCGACCGGATCGGACGTGTCCGGCAGGGGAGCGAACCGCTCGGTTCGCTCGGTCGGCACGAAGGCGTCGACCCGATCGGCGGCCACCGCACCGAGGGCGGTCGGCGCCACCGACACCAGCACGAGCAGGGGGAGGGCCAGCAGCCAACCGACGCCCGGTCCGGCCACCCGGGCCCCCTCGTCGCCGTCCCGGCTCGACGACACGAGCTCGTAGACCCCGAACACGAGGAGCAGCACCGTGGCCGCAGCGAGCGGGATCCGCATGTGCTGCTGCACGAACCAGCCGAACCCGCCGTCGAGCACGAGCCGGCCGATGAGCACGCCGATGAAGATCAGCATCCCGGCCCGACCGAACCGGCTCATCGGGCGGCCATCCCCGCACGGCGGGTCGGGCCTGTCGTCGCGGCCGGCCCGATCACAGCAGCACCTGGCCGACGAGGACGGCCGAGACCACGGCCACCGTCAACGTGACCGGGGCGAAGATCAGGGCGAAGCGTCGCCCGAAGACGCCGGCGTGCATGGCCACCAGCTTGAGGTCGATGACCGGGCCGACGACCAGGAACACCAGGCGTGACGTCAGCGAGAACTGCGGTAGGCCGGCGGCGACGAAGGCGTCGGCCTCGGAGCAGATCGACAGCACGACGGCGAGGCCGGCGAACATCAGGATCGACAGCAGCTCGTTGTCGGCCACGGTGGCCAGCACGCTGCGGGGAACGACCAGCTGCAGCGTTGCCGCGGCCATGGCTCCGACGACCAGGTAGCCGCCGGCGTGCACGAAGTCGCGGGAGGCGATGTCGACGAACCGGGCCAACCGGCCGGAGCCGTGGTCGTGGTCGTGGGGGTCGACGTCGAGCAGCGAGTGGTCGTTCCGCCTGGCCCACCACCAACCGACGACCACGGCGGCCAGGAAGGAGGCGACGAACCGGGCCAGCACCAGCTCCCCGTCGTTCGGGAACGCCACCGCGGTCGACACCAGCACCACCGGGTTGATCGCTGGCGCGGCCAAGAGGAAGGTGAGGGCGGCGGCCGGCGGGGTGCCAGAGGACACCAGCCGACCGGCGATCGGGACCGACCCGCACTCGCATCCCGGCAGGGCCAGCCCGGCCAGCCCGGCCGTCGGCACCGCCAGGGCGGGATGGCGGGGGAGGACCCGCCGCACGAGGTCGGGCGAGACGAAGACGGCGATGAGCCCGCTGACGACGACACCGAGCACGAGGAACGGCAGCGCCTGGATGCAGACGGAGACGAAGAGGGTGGCCCACAGCCGGACCTCACCGTCGTCGAACCAGGCGATCCGGCTCCGCACCAGCAGCGCAGCAACGATGGCGGCCACCAGCAGCAGAGGCTGGTAGTCGCCGAGGCCACCCCTCCGGGTGGCGCCGTGCGGGTGGGCGTCGCCACCTCGCTCGGACACGTCGTGCACCGACGAGAACGTACCTGATCGACGCCGTGACGCCACCGCGTCCGGTCGGGTTTCATGACGGGCCTGCACCACGCTGCCCGTCGGTTGGTACAACGGTGGTGTGAGCAGGACCCATCCCTTCCTCGATTCGCCGGTGGCCGGCTACCTGGCGGCCCACACCACCCCGCCGAGCCCGCTCGAGCAACGGCTCATCGACGAGACCAGGCAGATGACCAACGCCGGCATGCAGATCGGCCATCCCCAGGCCAGGTTCATGGCTCAGCTGACCCGCCTGCTCCGGCCCCGCCTCGCCGTCGAGATCGGCACGTTCACCGGCTACTCGTCGTTGGTCGTCGGGCAGGCCCTCGAGCCCGGCGCCCGGCTCCTGGCCTGCGACGTGTCCGAGGAGTGGACCTCGGTCGCCCGGCGCTACTGGGCCGAGGCCGGGATCGACGATCGCATCGACCTGCGGATCGGCCCGGCGGCCGAGACCCTCGCCACCCTGCCGGCCGACACCCGGGTCGACCTGGCCTTCATCGACGCCGACAAGACCGGGTACCTCGCCTACTTCGAGGCCCTGCTGCCCCTGCTGTCCGAGCGGGGCGTGATCCTCGTCGACAACGTCCTGTGGGGCGGGCGAATCGCCGACGACGAGGATCAGCGGGCCGACACCGTGGCCCTCCGGGCCTTCAACGACCACGTGCTCGGCGATCCCCGGGTCGACGTCGCCCTCCTGCCGATCGGCGACGGCCTGTCGATGATCACCCACCGCTGAATTCGGCCGTGCCGTCGCCCCCGAGTGCGTAGAGTTCCGGCCATGTCAGTCGCTGGGGAACGGTCACACGAAGCGGTTCGCAGCGGCCTCGGGTACCTGGGGGCGGTCACCGAGCTGCTGCAGCGGATCCGGAGCGGCCACCCGACGGCCGGGCTCTACGAGGCCGCCGACCTGCAGTGGTGGTGGCGCACCGTCCGCCGGACCGACGAGCTCCCGCAGCTGTTCTGGTTCGACGACGACGGTCGGCCGGAGGCCGCGGTGATCGTCACCGACTGGGGTGACGGCATCGCCCTCGATCCCCACGTGCTGGCCGACGTGCCGTTCGCTCGGCTGGCCGCGGTGATCGAGCGAGGGCTGGTCCACGCCTCCGAGCACGGGTTCGACGCCGTCGAGCTCGAGGTCGACCGCAGCGACACCGCGCTCGGCTCGCTGCTCGCCGAGCACGGGTTCACCCGAAAGGAGGCGGGCCTCGGCGAGGCGTGGCTCGACGCCGGGCAGCGGCCCCCGATCAGCGACCTGCACGACGGCTATCGGCTCCGCACCCGGCTCGAGACCGCCGATCGCCCCCACCACATGATCTCGGCGAAGCGGGGCCACGCCGATCCCGAGCCCCGCCTCCGCCAGGCCTCGCTCTACCGCCCCGACCTCGACCTGGTCGTCCTCGATGGCGACGGCTCCGGCGAGACGGCCGCCTATGGCCTGTTCTGGCTCGATCCGGTCAGCAACACCGGGCTCGTCGAGCCGATGCGCACCGAGGACGAGCACCAGCGCCGGGGCCTGGCCCGCCACGTGCTGACCGCCGGCGTCGACCGGCTGGCCCGGGCCGGGGCCGATCGGATCAAGATCTGCTACGAACTGGAGAACCCGCCGGCCCGCGACCTGTACCTCGACGCCGGCTTCGAGCCCCATCGGGAGACCGACATCCTCATCGGCCCGACCGGTCGAGCGCCGTCGGCCGGGGTGTCGACGCCCTGACGCCGAGGCCTACGAACCCCAGATGGCATCGGCCGCCGTCACCACCAGCTCCAGCTTGGCCCGCTGTTGGTCCGGCGTGAGCGTGTTGCCCTCCTCGGTCGAGGCGAAGCCGCACTGCGGGGCCAGGCCGAGCTGGTCGGGATCGGCGTGGCCGGCGGCGGCCTCGATCCGGCGGCGGAGGTCGTCGAGCGGCTCCAGCTCCGGCGTCTTGGTGGTGACGAAGCCGAGCATCACCCGCTTGTCGCCGGCCGGGAGCAGCGACAGCGGCTCGAGGCCGCCGGCCCGTTCGGTGTCCCACTCCATGAAGTAGACGTCGACGCTGGTCCGGTTGAAGATCGCATCGACCGCCGGGTCGTAGCCGCCGGAGGCAACGTGGGTCGAGCGGAAGTTGCCCCGGCACAGGTGCATGGCGATCGTCAGGTCGTCCGGCCGGTCGGCGATGGCCCGCTCGAGCATGTCGGCGTAGGCGACGATCAGCTGATCCGGGTCGAGGCCCTCGGCCCGCTTGGCCTCCCGCTGCCGCTCGTCGCAGAGGTAGGCGAAGAAGATGTCGTCGAGCTGGAGGTAGCGGCAGCCGGCGGCGTGGAACGCGGCGATCGCATCGGCGTAGGCGGCGGCGATGTCGGCGAACAGCACGTCGAGGTCTCGGTAGGCCTCGGGGGCGATGTCGTCGGCTGCGGTCCGGAAGTGGCAGGCGCTCGGACCCGGGATCGAGATCTTCGGCACCGCGGTGGCCACGGAGGCCAGGTGGCGGAAGTGGTCCAGCATCGGGTGGTCGGCCGGGAACCCGATCCGGTCGGTGATCGTCGGATGGAACGGCTTGATCGACACCGAGCCGGCGAAGGTCACGCCACTCTGGTCGGGCCGGTGGACGACGTCGAGCCCGTCGAGCCCGTCGAGGAAGTCGTAGTGCCAGAACGAGCGCCGCAGTTCGCCGTCGGTCACCACCGGCAGGCCGACCGCCTCCTGCATGGCGACGGCGTCGGCGATGGCCTCGTCCTCGATCGGTCGCAGCTCCGGTCCACTGTGGAGCTGACCCGGTCCGATGTTGGCCGCCCTGGCCTCGGCCACCGCCGCCGGGCGCAGGAGGCTGCCGACGTGCTCCGCTCGGTACGTCGAACCGCCCACGGGTCAGCTGCCCTGAGGTGTGACCAGCGCCTTGGCCCCGGTCGCCATCCTGGCGTAGTCGGCCATGTGCGCCGGGTCGAGCACCTGGTCGAGCGAGAGGGTCTCGGCGTACGAGCTGGCGAAGGTCGTGTGCAGCTCGTCGGCCACCCGCTGGCGCAGCTCGGCCCCTCGTTCCCGCCCGACGGCCATGAGGAACGGCGTGAGCAGCCAGCCCCCGATCGACCACGCCATCCCGTACGAGCGGTGCAGCACGGTGGGCGAGCGGTCGAGCCCACCGTAGATGTAGACCTGCTTGTGCGTGGTCGAGCCGTAGCGGCTGTAGCCGCCGCCGGCACCGGCCTGGGCCGCTTCCATGGCGCTCAGGATGTTCGAGGCCAGCTCGCCGCCACCGGTGGCGTCGAAGGCGATCGTGGCCCCGGTGGCCCGGAGGGCCTCGACCAGCTCGTGGCGGAAGTCGTCCGACGACGAGTCGACGACGTAGCTGGCGCCGAGCGAGCGCAGCAGCTCGACCTGGGCCGGTCGGCGGACGATGTTGACCAGCTCGATCCCGTCGTCGGCGCAGATCCTGACCAGCATCTGGCCGAGGTTGGAGGCGGCGGCCGTGTGGACCAGGGCGGTGTGCCCTTCCCGCCGCATCGTCTCGGTCATGCCGAGCGCCGTCAAGGGGTTGACGAAGCACGAGGCGGCGTCGCGGGGATCGGTGCCGTCGGGCACGACCAGGCACTGGTCGAGCGACGCCGCCCGGTTGGTGGCGTACATCCCGCCGGGGACGGCGGCGACGATTCGGCCGAGCAGCGCCTGTGCCTCCTCGGACCCGCCGGCGGCCACCACCTCGCCGGCCCCCTCGTTGCCCACCGGCATCGGCTGGCCGAGCCGCCCGGCCGCGGCCGCCGTCGCCCCGTCCGGCAGGCGGAGCCGGGTGGCCCCGTCGGCGGCCGATGCCGTGGCCACGTCGCCGCCGGCCAGGAGCATGCCAAGATCGGACGGGTTGATCGGGGAGGCCTCGACCCGAAGCACCACCTCGTTCGGACCGGGCGGGCCGACCTCGACCTCGTCGATGGTGAGGACGACCTCGCCGCCGTCGGTGACCGTCGACCGTAGGGCTCGTGCGGGGATGCTGGCGTCGCTCATGCCCCGTTTGTAGTCGGGCCCCGCTCGGGCGTCGAGCGGCGGTGGCTCGACCCGGCGCGGCGATCCTAAGCTCGGCCGATGGCCGACCCCGAGTCCCCGTTCCGGATCGAGCGAACCGACGGCGGCGTTCGCTTCACCTTCGACGTCACCGCCGAACCAACCGAGCGGCAGCGCAAGCTGGCCCGGTTCGACCACTTCGAGATCCCCTGCGACGAGGGGGCCGTCCTCGGCGGCGACGACTCCGCTCCGCCACCGCTGGCCTACTTCGCCTCCGCCCTCGCCTTCTGACTGCTCACCCAGCTCGCCCGTGTCGGCGAGGCCCGCAAGATCGAGCTCGAGACCGTCGAGCTCACCGTCACCCCGTCGTTCACCATGTCCGGCTCGATGCTGGTCGGCACCGCAGCGCACCGGCTCGACGGGATCGGGACCGACCTGTCGGTCACCGCCCCGGGTGCGGCCGCCGACGAGCTGGCCGCCATGGTCGAGCAGGCCGAGCGCATGTGCTTCGTCCTCGACGCCATCGAACGGTCGCACACCGTCGACCGGCGGACCACGATCAACGGCGAGCCGACCGGCTGACGCCGGGTGGTTCGGCGGCCGTCGACGGACGGGCGCAGGCCGGGAGGCCATGCCAGACTGACGCCATGCTTTCCATCCACATCCTGTATCCGAAGACCGACGACTCGACCTTCGACATGGACTACTACGTCAGCACCCACATGCCGATGCTGGCCGATGCCATCGGCGACGCCTGCAAGGGCTGGGGGGCGACGAAGGTGATGGCCGGCGACTGGGAGGCCATCGGCTGGTGCCACGTCGAGAGCCAGGAGGCCTTCGACTCGGCCATGGCGGCCAAGGGGGCCGACATCATGGGCGACGTCCCCAACTACACCAACGTCCAGCCGAGCCTGGTCGTCGGCGAGGTGTCGCACTAGGGGGTCCCCAGCCGCCTCCCCGGCGGGTCGGGGAGACAACGGACACAGTCAGCTTCCGGTCGGGCGGTCCGATACTGGTTCGGTGTACGGCCGCCTGGTCGCCTACTGGCGACGACTCCGCCCCGGATTCCTGCTCAGCCGCCACTCGGCCCTGCCCGAGTTGCGCCGTCGGCTCGTCCCGGCGTCGCGCTCACTCGGCGCCAGGGCGGTCTTCCTGGCCTGCGGTGCCACCCTCATCGGCACCGCCGTCGCCATGCTGGTCGAGGCCGACCTCGGTCTGCCACCGTACGACGTCCTCGCCTCGGGCCTGGCCGCCCGACTCGGCCTGACCCTGGGGCAGGGAGCCTGGCTGGTCGCTGCGTTCCTGTTCGTCGCAGCCACCGTGCTCGGTCGTCGCCCAGGCCCGTGGGGCGTGGCCTACATGATCGGGATCGGGCTGGCCATCGACGCGGTCGCCAATCTGCTGAACCAGCCGGAGACGATGGCCGGCCGCATCGGCTTCCTCGCCGTCGGCACCGTGGTGATGGCCGGCGGGATCAACCTCGTCCTGTACTCGGGGACGACCGGCGGGCCCTTCGAGCTCCTCATGGCTGCGGCCGAGGACCGGGGTGTCAGCCGGATCGTCGCCCGCTACGGGCTCGACCTCGGCGTGCTCTCCGCCGGCCTGGCCCTCGGCGGCACGGTCGGCGTCGGCACGCTCGCCTACGCAGCGACGATGGGCCTGGTCCTGCAGGCGGTGAGCCAGGTGTTCGCCGACCACCGGGCCGGCCGCCAGCAGCGCCTGGCCGCCCGGCCTCCCGAGCCCGGTCCCGGGTCCGATCCCGAGTTGGCGGCCGAGCCCGCTCGTCACTGATCCACCCGGTCCGCCTGGTCCGGCGAATCGGACCTCTCCTAGGATCGCGGGCAGGTCGCCATCCGAGGAGCAGAGATCCATGGCCACGACGATCATCCCCGAGCCAGACGCCAACAACGCCTGGCGGACCGAGACGCCGGGCAACGACGGGTGGCTGCGGTCGGCCAGGCCGGACGCCGACGACAAGTTCTTCATGGTCTCCGCCGATGGCCACGTCCAGGAGCCCAAGACGTTCCTCCACGACCGGCTGCCGCCCGAGTACCACGACCGGCTACCCGGCATCGTGCTCGACGGGAAGGGCGAGCAGCACCAGAAGACCGAGGGGTTCCGGGCGGCCAAGCTCAACTGGGTCCAGCCGTTCGAGGGCCACGAGAAGCTGCGCAACGAGTCGGGTCGGAACCCGGACGACCGGATCGCCGACCTGGCGCTCGACGGCTGCGACGCCGAGATCCTGTTCCCGAACAAGGGCCTCACCGTGTGGGCGACGCCGGACGCCGAGTTCAGCCACGCCATGTGCCGGGCCTACAACGAGTGGGCCTGGGAGACCTTCGCCGACTACGACGACCGGCTGATGCCGATGGCGTGTGTGGCCCCGGCCGCGCTCGACGAGACGATCGCCGAGATCCAGCGGGTGGCCGCCCTCGGGTTCAAGGGCCTGTCGCTGCCGTGCAAGCCGGTGTTCGGTCCGCCGGACGTCGACGACCTCAACTACAACCTGCGCGAGTTCGACCCGCTCTGGGACTGCATCGCCGACGTCGACCTGCCGATCACGTTCCACGTGTCGACCGGCCGCGATCCACGGACGGCCCGCAGCCAGGGTGGGGCGGTGATCAACTACACGATCCACTCGCTGGCGCCGACGATGGAGCCACTCGTCAACATCTGCGCCTCGGGGGTGGCCGAACGCCACCCGACGCTGCGGTTCGGTGCCATCGAGGCCGGCATCGGCTGGGTCCCGTGGATGCTGGAGGCGATGGACGAGGCCTACCTCAAGCACCACATGTGGGTCCGGCCGAAGCTGGAGGAGCTGCCGTCGACCTACTTCCGTCGCCAGGGCTTCGCCTCGTTCCAGGAGGACAAGTCCGGCCTCGACCTGGCTCGCGAGCACGACCTGGTCGACAACTTCCTGTGGGCGAACGACTTCCCCCACCACGAGGGCTCGTGGCCCTACTCGGCCCAGGCGATCGAGCGCACGATGGGCGCCTTGACCGACGACGAGCGGGCCAAGATCCTCGGCCTCAACTCGGCCAGGATCTTCCGGATCGACATCCCCGAGCGGTTCCTCACCCACGCCGACGCCGCCGCGGTGGCCGACGGTCTCGACGCAGCTCGGTAGCCCGCCTCGCCCCGGCGGTCGCCGTTGGCCGTCCGGTCGCCGGCGCCCTCGCCGGTCAGGCGTCGGCGAGGAACTCCAGCACGGCCGAGGTGAAGGCGTCGTTGTCGTCGCCGGCGACCATGTGGCCGGTTCCCGACACGTCGACGTACCGGGCGTGGGGCACCACGTCGAGGAACTCCCGCACGGTGTCCTCGCTCACCAGGTCCGACTGCTGGCCCCGGACCAGCAGGGTCGGGACCGTCAGGCGGGCGGCCGCGGCGTGGAGCTCCTCGGCCAGCAGGTCCATCCGCTCCGCCGTGCGGCCGTTCTCGAGCATGTCGGCCGCCTTTGACAGGATGAACTGCGGGTCCCATCGCCAGACCCATCGCCCGTCCCGCTCCCGCAGGACCCGTTCGAGGCCCCTCGTGCTGGTTGGTTGCTCCCGGTTCGGGTTGTAGGCGGCGATGGTGGCGGCCGCCTCCGAGAGCGAGTCGAAGCCGTCCGGCCGGGCCGACATGAACCGGACGATCCGCTCGACCCCGGCCGTCTCCATCCGGGGCGTGACGTCGACCAGTACCACGGCCCGGTAGAGCTGCCGCTCGGCCGCCCCCTGGGCCATCAGGGCCGCCATGCCGCCCATGGAGGCGCCGATCGCCACTGGAGGCCCGTCGAACAGCGTGAGCAACCGCTCGACGTCGGCACCCATGTCGGTCATGTCGTAGGCCGCGTCCGGCGACCACTGGCTGTCGCCGTGACCCCTGGCGTCGGCGGCGACGACCCGATGCCCGACCTCGGCCAGGGCCGCGGTCGTGCCCTTCCACGCGTGGCGGTTCTGCCCGCCGCCGTGGAGGAGGAGCGCGCCGGGCCCGTCTGACGGACCGGTCCGGTCGATGACCAGCGACAAGCCGTCGGCGCCGGGCACCGTGAGGGTCTCCACCGGCGCGAGCCTAGGAGTTGCGCCGTCGTGGCGACAGACGGCCCCGGCGGCGCTCGGCGGCGTCGTTGACCAGGGCGGCGTAGCGGTAGGCGCCGTGCACCATCTTCGTGTACGGCGCGGTGACGAAGAACGCGAAGACGACGGCGAGGTGGACGACCAGCAGGAGCGGCATCAGGACGGTCGCCCGCAGCACCAGGGTGGCCAGGCCGGTCACGCTCACCGCCACCAGCAGACCGAGGAAGGCCAGCTCCATCGACCGGGACCCGGGATCGGTCAGGCCGTCGGCCCGTCGCCGCTTGGCCGCCAGGAGCCCGATCGGGCCGATCACGAGCCCGATCCCGCCGACCGTGCCGAGCACGACCACCGGGTGCCAGACCGGATAGGGGGCGACCCGGTCGAACGCACCCTCGAGGATCGCGGCCAGCGTCGTGGCGGCCAGGCACAGGGCGAACCCGTAGAACGTGAGGTGGTGGTAGCGCTTGCGGGTGTCGTCCGGCGTGTCGTCGTCGTTCACGCAGCCGGGACCGCCGCCGTCGAGGTACTCGAGCGTTCCGGCTGAGCGGCCGGCCCGGCGCAGGTCGCTCAGCGTCGGCCGCCCGCCGCCGATCGTCCGCCAGTACCGCCGGATCGAGATCCCCATGGCGGCCACGGCGAAGCCGCTGGCGGCCAGGTACAGCCCGACGATCGTGCCATGGGGCACGACCTGGTAGAAGGCACCGGGCCCGGTGTGTCGCTCGATCAGGGTTCCGTTCACGGCGCCGACGACGGCGAGGAATCCGATCAGGGCGGCGACGACGGCGACGCTCACCGCCACGGCGTTGGCCCGGAACAGGTGTCCGAGCGGCGCCGGCCAGGCGTAGCGCTCCCAGGTGTCGCTCCGCAGCTTGGCCAGCGTCTCGGGCACCACGACGTCGAAGTCGTGTGGCGGGGCGTACTGGCAGTCGAAGAGGCAGGCACCGCAGTTGTGGCAGAGGTTGGCCAGGAAGTCGACGTCGCCATCGGTGAACAGCCGCCGTCGCTCCATGGCCGGGAACACGGCACACAGCCCCTCGCAGTAGCGGCAGGCGTTGCAGATCGTGAACAGCCGGTCGGCCTCGGTGGTGAGCGGTGAGCGGTGACCCGCTCCGCTCACCGCCGGGCGACCGAGCACGACCGGCTGACCCGATCGCGCCGACCCCGACCCGGTGACCTCAGACACCAGGACGCTCCGCCGGTCTCGACGCAACGGTCGACGGCGCACCCGTGGCTGCGGCCGCTGCCCCGGCACCGGCCAGGCGACCGAAGACCGAACCGATCGTCATGCCGAGACCGGCGAGGTAGCCCTGGCCGAGGACGTTGCCGGCCATGATCTCACCGGCGGCGAACACGTTCGGCGACGTCGCCCCACTCCGCATCCGCACGGCCGCCGTGCGGTCGATCCGAACCCCGAGGTAGGTGAAGGTCACGCCACAGCGGAGCGTGTAGCCGTAGAACGGTGGCTCGAGCAACGGACGGGCCCAGTGCGACTTCGGCGGGTCGAGCCCGACCGTTGCGCAGTCGTCGAGCTCGGTCGGCTCGAAGCGGCCAGGCCGGCAGGCGGCGTTGAACCCGTCGACCGTCGCCTCGACCGTCGGCCCGTCGAGACCCATCGCCTCCGCCAGCTCGGCGATCGAGTCGGCCACGACGGGCGGGAACACCGAAGGCATGAACTCGTCGATCGAGGTCGAATCGATCAGCACGTAGCCGATCTGGTTCGGCTGGGCGGCCACCAGCCGGCCCCAGATGGCGTAGCGCTTCGGCCAGAAGTCCTCACCCTCGTCGTGGAATCGGATGCCATCGGCGTTGACGACGATCCCGAAGGGGACGCAGTCGAGGCGGGTGACGATCCCGCCGTCGTACGCCGGCGCCCGACCGTCCACCGCGACCGCATGGCACTGGGTCGGGTCGCCGACCAGCTCCGCTCCGGCCCGATCGAGGGCGGCCAGCACCACCCCCCGGTTGTTCGCCGTCCCGCGGATGACGAAGTTCCTGGCCTCGGGGCCCCAGGCCCGCTCCATCCAGTCGGCGTTGCCCTGGAAGCCCCCCGAGGCGGCGACGAAGGCGCCGGCGGTCAGCTCCCGGCGTCGGCCGCGGCCGTCGACCACCGTCGCCGACGCGAACCGCCCGGTGTCCTCGTCGAGCGTCACCTCGACCACCTCGGTCTCGTAGGCCACCTCGACCCCGAGGTGGCGGGCGGTCCGGTACAGCGCGTTGAGCATCGCCCGACCCCCACCGAGGAAGAACGCATTGGTCCGCCCGAGGCTCAGCGAACCCTCGAGCGACTTGGCGAAGGCAACCCCGTTGCCGGTCATCCAGTCCCACATCTGCGTCGATTCCTCGAGCAGGAGCCGGGCAAGCTCGGGATCCGTGTTGCCCCCGGTCACGCCGATGAGGTCGTCGAGGAACTCCTCGACCGGGTAGGGACCGGTCAGGATCCCGTTGCCGGCGTCATGGGCCAGTCGCATGTTGCGGGTGTGGCGGGTGTTGCCGCCCCTGGCGTGCTCGGGCGCCGACTCGACCACGAGGACCGCGGCCCCATCGCGGGCGGCCTGGATCGCCGCGCAGAGCGCCGCATTGCCGCCTCCGGCCACCAGCACGTCGACCCCGGACACCGCCTCACGGTAGCCAATGGCCCTGGAGCGATCCCAGCCGACGTCGACCCGGCGGCCACGATCCGGACTCGAGCGACGAGGGGAACCGAGGAGCAGTCGGTGGTGATGGGCCGGATGAACGACTCGGCCGAGGAGCTGCCGACCATCAACGCCCGACGACTCGGCCTCGACGGCGTCGGGGCCACCGGCGCACTAGGGTCCGGTCGTGCCCGAGTCGAGACCGGAGGCGTCGCCATGGCGGACCGTCGCCGTGCCGACGGTGACCGCCGATCGGCTGGCCTGGATCACCGAGACCGACATGGTCGAGGTCGACCGGGTGATGATCGACGACCTCAACATCGAGCTGATCCAGATGATGGAGAACGCCGGTCGGCACCTGGCTCGGGTCGTCCGGGAGGGCGCGGCCCCGTCGACGGTTGTGGTCCTGGCCGGCTCGGGCGGCAACGGCGGCGGGGGGCTCGTGGCCGCCCGCCACCTGGCCAACGCCGGCATCGAGGTGGTCGTCGTCACCACCCGCGAGCCGTCGGGGATGGCGCCGATCCCGGCCCACCAGCTCGACATCCTGGAGCGGATGGGCATCGAGCGACGCGACGAGCCGCCGATCGGGCCCGGCGTCGACCTGGTGGTCGACGCCGTCATCGGCTACTCGCTCAGGGGGGCGCCCCGGGGGCGGAGCGCTGCGCTCATCGAGGGCACCGCCGCCGCGGCGTGCGTGGTGTCGCTCGACACGCCGAGCGGGCTCGACGTGACCACCGGGGCCGCCCCCGGGGTCGCCGTCGCCGCCGACGCCACCGTGACGCTGGCCCTGCCCAAGATCGGGTTGCGCCACGCCGGGGCGGTCGGCGAGCTCTACCTGGCCGACATCTCGGTGCCGCCCGGTGTCACGGCCGCCAACGGGGCGACGTCGCCGCCGTTCGATGCCGGCGGAGTGCTCCGGATCGAGCGCTGATCAACCGCCGGGCGTCGGTGTCGGATCGGGATCCGGGGCCTGGACCGACGCCGGTGCCGGATCGACCGGCCGCTCGCGCCGGAGCCGCCAGGCCGACACCACGGCGCCCGAGGCCACGACGGCCATCACCCCGAGCGCAGCGACGTAGCCGGCCTGCAGTGCGTCCCTGGCCTCGGTCGACAGGGCGGCCGCCCCGTCGTCGCCGAGCAGGCCCCGGATGGCCTCGACGTCGTCGATGCGGCGACCGATGACGAGGAACAGGACCAGCCCGGCCAGCGCCGCTCCGTAGGCGAAGCCGAGCGAGCGGAGGAACTGGTGGGCCGACGAGGCCCGCCCCATCTCCGTGGCCCGGGCCCGCGACTGGAGCAGGGCCAGGCCGGCCGTCGTCACCAGACCGATCCCGGACCCGAGCACCACGAAACAGGCGAAGAGCACGGCGGTCGGGGTCTCGAGGCCGGCCGCCAGGGTGGCCCCGGCGCAGCCGGCGGCCAACAGCACCGTGCCGAGCGAGATCACGGGCGGGGGCGGCCGATGGTCGAGCAGCCGGCTGGCCACCGCGGCGGCAAGCGACCAGCCGATGACCATGTACAGGACCGAGAACGCGGCGGCCCCGGTCGAGAACCCCCTGGCGCCCGTCAGGTAGACCGGCAGGAAGGCGCTGGCCCCGGTGCCGCCGCCGACGGCCAGGGTCGACGTGAGGTGGATGTTGCGCCAGCGGGCGCCGGCCAGGTGTTCGAGGCGGACGACGGGATCGGCGACCCGGCGGGCGTGGACCAGGTAGGCCAGGAGCCCGATGGCGCCGGCGACCAGGTAGGCGATGGCCCAGGCCGACGGGGTCGAGGCCCCGATCAGCAGGCAGACGGCGACCACGGTGACGACCGCAAGCCCGAGGCCGTCGAACCGGGTGCCTGCGGCGTCAGCGGTGTCGCCGCCGGTTCCCGGGGCGCTGCCCTCCCGGTCGTCGCCGACGGCGGGCGGCGAGCGGCGGCCGGGCAGGCGGCTCCAGCCGATCAACACCGCCGGGACCCCGATCGGCACGATGACGAGGAAGACCCAACGCCAGCCGAGCAGGCTGATCAGGACGGCGGCCAGCGCCGGACCGGCGACGCCGAGCACGCCCCACACCGCCGAGATGGCGGCGTACATCCGCGGCCGCAGCGCCGGCTCGAAGGCGAGGCCGATGCTCGACAGGGTGCTGCCGATCACCCCGCCGGCGGCCAGCCCCTGGGCCACCCGGGCCCCGACCAGCACCAGCATCGCCGGCGCCACGGCGCACAGCACCGAGGCGGCGACGAAGCCGACCATCGACACCCGGTAGACCGCCCGGACCCCGATCGAGTCGACGAGCGGGCCGATGGCCAGCACGGCGATGGCCGCCGCCAGCAGCTCCGCCGTCACCACCAACGGGAGGAGGTCGACCGAGCCGAGGTCGTTGCCGATGTCGGGGAGGGCGGCGGTGACGGCCAGGTTGTTGTAGGCCACCAGCGTGATCGACGACATGAGCGACACCGTGAGGGGTCGCAGCTCGGGCCCGAGCAGGCCGCGGGCGACGGATCCGCCCGCGGCCGGCGGCGGCTCGGCCGCGGTCACGGCCCGCCGGGTTCGAGGACCTCGGCGGTGTGCTCGCCGAGGCGTGGCGCCCGACCGAGGTGCCACCAGCCGGCGTTGTCGCGGAACGGCGGGCCGGGCACGGCGGCCTCGCCGCCGGCCGGCAGCTCGACCGATGACCAGAACCCGACGGCGTCGAGGTGAGGATCGGTGCGCAGGCTCTCGACGGTGTTGACCGGCGAGACCGGGATCCCCCGGCGCTGGGCCTCGGTGAAGAAGTCGAGCACGGTCATCGACGTCGTCAGCTCCTCGACCCACGAGTCGACCAGCTCCATCGTCTCGCTACGGACCGCCATGTCGGCGAACACCGGGTCGATGATCGACTCGTTGTCGCACACCTCGTGCACCCACGTGGCGATGTGCTCCCAGTGCCGGGGCATCAGAACCAGGATCGAGACGTAGCCGTCGGCGCAGGGGTAGAGGCCGAACGGTCGGCTCAGGCCGCGGCGGTTGCCGGAGCGGGCCCGGTGGACCCGATCGTCGAGGAACACGGGCACGCCGGTCTCGGGGGCCATGCTGAGCGCCACCTCGGCCATCGACAGGTCGATCAGCTGGCCCCTGCCGGTCAGCCGCCGGCCACGAAGCCCGAGGGCGGCCCCCATCGCCGCATTGAGGGCGGTGGCGTGCATCGCCACCTGGGCCGGCCCGCCGGGACACACCGGGGGCTGGTCCTCGAAGCCGACCGTGTAGAGGATCCCGGACGCGGCCAGGGTCACGAGATTGGACGACGCCCAGCTCCGCTTCGGTCCGGTGAGCCCGAACGGGGTGATCGACACCCAGACGACGCCGGGGTTGGTCTCGACGGTGGCGGCGTACCCGAGCCCCCGCTCGTCGAGCACGTCCGGCCCGTTGTCGTCGAGCACGACGTCGGCGGAGGACAGCAGGTCGCGAAGCTGTCGATGGCCGTCGTCGCTCTCGACGTCGACGACCACGCTGCGGCAGCCCATCGCCAGGTAGGCCCACCACAGGGAGCCCTCGGGCTCGGGGGCGCCGTCGACGAACGGTCCGAGCCGGCGCATGGCGTTGCCGCCCGGCGGCTCGACCTTGACGACATCGGCGCCGGTGGCGGCGAACAGCCGGGCTCCGTAGGCCCCGGGCAGACTCGACAGATCCACGACCCGAACGCCCTCGTAGGGCCGGTTGCCGTTCGTGGCCACGGCGTCGTCGGCCGCCATCACAGATCCCTCCCGTCGGGGGCCTCGCCAGGGAAGAGGATGTGCAGGAAGTCCTCGTAGGGGCGCTGGAGCGTCAGCTCGGGATCGTCCATCACGAACGCCCCGCTGTCGGCGACGAGGGCGTCGACGTCGTCGGCCGCCATGCCGGCAACGGAGGTCAGCGCCTCGACCGTGTGCTCGCCCGAGCTCGGGCCGGCCACGTCCCACCGGCCCGGTGTCTCGCTCATCCGCAGCGGCGACCCGCCGAACAGCTCCCGCCGGAACCGGGTGCCCGGCCGGACGGTGTAGAACCCGCTGCCCGTCACGTGGGCGTCGTGCAGGATGTCCTCGTTGGTGGCCACCACATGGGCCGCCACCCCGACCTGCTGCAGCCGGGCCGCCAGATCGACCGCATCGAAGCCGGCGGTCCAGGCCGCCAGCTCGTCGTCGACGGCGTCGACGTTGGCCAGTCGATCGTCGTTGGTGGCGAACCGCTCGTCGTCGGCCCAGCCGGGTCGGCCGAGGCCGGCCAGCGCCCGCCAGGCGTCGTCGTCGGTCACGCTGATGGCGATCCAGCGCTCCTCGCCCCGGCACGGGTAGACGCCCTCGGGGGCCCACCACAGCGACCGGTTGCCGATCCGGGACTGGGCGTTCCCGGTGAGGGCGTGGTCCATGGCAAACGGTCCGAGCAGCAGCGAGATCGTGGTCTCGAACTGCGAGATGTCGACCTGGACCCCGTCGCCCGTCCGATCCCGCTGCTCCAGGCCGGCCAGCACCGCCCAGGCGGCGTGGAACGACGACAGGTAGTCGGGCGGGGCGACGGTGGCGATCCCCGCCGGTTCCCGCCCGGCGTGACCGGTCAGGTCGTCGAGCCCGACGAGCGGCGCCTGGTTCGGTCCCCAGGCGACGAAGGGGTAGTACGGCGCCTCGGGATCGGACCCGAAGCCGGGCAGGTGCACGTAGACGATGTCGGGCCGGACCTCCCTGACCGACTCGTAGTCGAGCCCGAGGTCGGCCAACGCCCTCGCCCCGAAGTTGGCCAGGAACACGTCGCAGCTGGCCAGCAGCTCGCGGGCTGCGGCTCGGCCGCCCGGGTGCTTGAGGTCGAGGGCGACCGAGCGCTTGTTGGCGTTCATCTCCGGCACGTACGGGCTGGAGTCGGGCCACGCCGCCGCTCGCTCCTCGTCGTCCCGCAACCAGGCCGAGCCGATCAGCCGCACGACGTCCGGGCTGGTCGGCGACTCGACCTTGAACACCTCGGCGCCGTGGAAGGCCAGGATGCGCCCGGCATTGGGGGAGGCGATGGCGATCCCCAGCTCGAAGACCCGAACACCGTCCAGCAGCCTCGTCATGTCCGATTCCTAGCACGGACCGGGCGGCCCGGTCCCGTTCGTCGCCGCCGTCGCCGGGAACCGGCCCGGTCAGCGCCAGCCGTCGAGGTCGACGTCGTCGGCCAGCGGGGCGAAGACCTGGAGGCGTGGGCCCTCGATCTCGCGGCTGATGTGACCCTGACCGGTCAGGTCGTCGGCCAGCAGCAGATCGCCGGGGCCGAACCGACGGCTGGTCCCGTCGCCGACCTCGATCTCGGTCACGCCGACGATGTGGAACACGAACTGTCGGCGAGGGGCGACGTGGTAGTCCCACACGTGGCCACGAGGGGTGTCGTCCGCCGAGGTGAGCTCGGCGGTGGAGCGGACGAACACCGACTCGACGGGGATCGGCGACGACAGCGCCCCGACGTCGCTCACCCGCAGGGGCAGGTCGAGCTCCTCGAAGTGGCTCCGGCCGTCGTCGCCGGTGTGGATTCGGGTCACCAACATGTCGCTTGCCTCCGGGCTGGTCTCGTCTGGTCGGGAGTGGATCGGTCGGGGTCGTCGTCGCCGGCTGCGTTCGGCCAGACCGGCGGGCCGGTGTCAGCCGGGTGCCTCGGCGTCGGTCCGCCGCCGGAAGTACCGGCCGAGGATCACAACGCCGGCCAGGATCGCCGCAACCGCCATCGCCCGCACGATCGCCGTGCGGACCGGCGCAGCGGAGGCCAGGACCGTGCCGGCCACGCCGACGGCGACGGCGACGGCGACGACGGTGGCCACCTCGCGGATCCGCAGCCTGGTCACGGCCTGGCTGCGCCTGGTGTCGCCGCGGGCCTCGATCGACGCCCAGGCCAGCTCGGTGGCCAGGTACCACAGCACGCCGATGAGCAGGACTTGGCCCCAGGCGTGGCCCTCGGGCCGATCGAGGCCGATGGTCGGTCCGGCCAGTGCGGGCAGGGTCGACAGCCCGATCAGCCCGTTCGAGCCGGCCAGGAGCCCGACGGCGAGCGTGATCGCACCGGCGATCGCCAGCCGGGCGGCCAGCCAGCCGGCGGTCACCGACCACTGGGTGGTGAGCAGCGCGGTGACCAGCCCGGTCAGGAGGGCGGCGATGGCCAACGAGCGGCCGGCCCGCCACCCGATCTCGACCCGGCGAAGGGCCGCCCACCCGCGACCGAGCCGCTCGGCCACCGTAGTCATGCCGCCCCGCCTCGCCGGCGCCCGCGGCCGCTCATCCTCGGACCGCCGGTCCGGCCCGCCGCCTGGCTGCGGCCAGGGCGGCGAGCGTGATGTCCCAGGGCTCGGGGCCGCCGGCCGTTCCCCCGACCCCCGGCCCGGCCCGGAGCTGGCGGCGGACGACGGCGATGCCGGCCTCGGCCAGCCGGCCCCGCATGGCGGCCCGCTCGGCGTGCCAGATCCGGAGGGCGACGGCCGCCGTCGTGCCGGCCGGCGGCAGTTCCTCGTCCGGGCCGAGGTCGGGGGTCAGCTCGACGACCGCGACATCGTGCCCGCCGGCCCGCAGTGCGAACAGCGCATCGACGAACCGGCGGTCGATCAACGGCGACAGGGCGACAACGAACGAGCGGGGCGGCAGCGCTCGTGGCGGCAGGATGGCGACCGAGCGGTCGGCCTCGGATCGAAGCAGCCGGGTGGCCAGCAGTGCGTCGATCATCCGCTGGAGGTGATGACGACCGGAACCGGGCGTGACCCAGCGGACGACGCCGCCGAGGTCGATGAGCCCGACCCGGTCGGAGACGGTGAGGTGGGTCTCGGCCAGCGCCATCGCCGCCTCGATCGTCTCGCCCAGCACGGCCGGCAGCTCGGAACCGGCGTCGCCGAACGAGTCGATCAGCAGCAGGGCATGGGTCGAGCGGTCGGGGTGGCGCTGCGAGACCAGCAGCTCCTGGGCCCTGGCGCTGGCCCGCCAGTTGATGTTCCGCGGCGAGTCGCCGGGGCCGTACGGCCGGATGTCGGCGTACTCGACCCCGCGGGCCGCAGCCCGGGATCGGTGGGCCCCGCTGAGACGGCGGACGTGCCACGGGGCGAGCAGCCGCCGCAGGTCGATCGGTCGGGGATGGACGCGGACGGGGAGCTCCTGGCGGGCGAGCCCACGGGACACGGTCAGGCCGTGGCGATGGTGGACCCGGATCTCGACCTGACCGACGTCGTGGGTGCCCCAGGCGCCCGCCGGCAGGGTGCAGCTGAGCTCGACCCGACCGGTGCCGTCGGCGACGTCACCGACCGCACGGTGGCCGATCGGCTCGGCCGGCCCGCCGGCGGCCGACTCGTCGCTCCCGGTGCCGCGGTCCACCCCGCCCCTCGCCGCCCCGCCGGTCGCTGCTCCGGCGGCCGCCGTCCCGCTGGCCGCCGCCTCGTCGACGGACCCATCGGAGCCATCGCCGACCCCGTCGCCTGGCCCATCCGAGTGGTCCGGCTGATGGCCGGGCGCGGCGGCGAACCCCCGGGGCGGTCGCCAGATGGCCTCGACCCAGCCACCGTCGAGGCCATCGACGGCGGCGTCGACCGCAACCGGGCTCCCGACCACCACCCGATCGATCGAGGTCGACAGCCGCACGCCGACCCGCTCCCGGCCGCCGCCGGCCAGGCCGAGCGCCAGCAGGGCGAGCCACGGCATCACCAGCAGCGCCGCCTCGGGTCGTCCTCCCAGCACGGCGACCAGGAGGCCGGCGCCCGCCGCCCCGACGGCGGTGAGGAGCCGGCTGGTGGCGTGGAGCGTCACCCGGGTCGGGCCTCGCCGTTCGGGTCGGCGATCGCCGGGCCCGCCCCGGACGGCAGGGTCGTCGGGGTCGGCACCGTGTCGAGGCAGCGGGTCACCACCGACGCGGCGCTCACCCCCCGCACCCACAACTCGGGTCGCAGCACGATCCGGTGGGCGAGGGTCGGGACCGCCACCGCCTTCACGTCGTCTGGGCCGATGAAGTCGCGTCGGTCGAGCAGCGCCCGGGCCCGGGCCAGCTTGATCACCGCCTCGACGCCCCGGGGGCTGGCGCCGGCGTGGACCTGGGCGTCGGCCCTCGTGGCGTGGACCAGGGCGACGACGTACTCGACGAGCGGGTTGCTCACCGTCACCGTCTCCAGCGTGGCTCGCAGCCGCAGCACCGTCGACCCGTCGACCACCGGCTCGAGCGCCACCGCATCGGTGCGGCGGTCGAGGCGGCGCCGGATGATCTCGGCGTCCTCGGCCGCCGTCGGGTAGCCGAGCGAGGTCTGCAGCAGGAAGCGGTCGACCTGGGCCTCGGGCAGCGGGAACGTGCCCTCGAACTCGATCGGGTTCTGGGTGGCGAGCACCACGAACGGTTGGGGCAGCGGGTGCGACACGCCGTCGACGGTGACCTGCCCCTCCTGCATCGCCTCGAGCAGCGCAGCCTGGGTCTTCGGCGGGGCCCGGTTGATCTCGTCGCCGAGCACGACGTTGTGGAACACCGGCCCGGGACGGAACTCGAAGCGACGCTCGGCCTGGTCGTAGAGCAGGGAGCCGGTCACGTCGGCCGGCATCAGATCGGGCGTGAACTGGATGCGGCCGATCGACAGCCCGGTGACCTGGGCGAGCGACCGGGCCAGCAGCGTCTTGCCGAGGCCGGGCAGGTCTTCGATGAGGACGTGGCCGCCCGAGGCCAGACCGCCGAGGATCAACTCCAGCTGTGGCCGCTTCCCGACGATGACCGTCTCCATCCGGTCGAGGATCCGTTCGCAGGTGGTGGCGGCCTCGTCGACGGTCATCGGCCGACTGCCGGCGTCGATCGGGGTGGTGTCGGTCATCGGCGTTGGTCCCTCCGGTCGGGTCGGTCGTCGGGCTCTGGCCCGATCGGCCCGCCATCGTCTGGTCTGCGATCGCCGGAGCCGACCGTACCGGCCGGTCCCGGATCCGCCTGGCCGAGGCGGTCGAGGAGCCGGTCGATCTCGTCGACCGTTGGGGGTCGGTCGGCCGGGGCGTCGTCGACCAGCCAGGCGAGGTCGCCGAGCACGGCCGCGACCCGATCCGTTTCGGCCGGGTCGATGCCGTGGTTGACCCGCAGCTGGTGATCGGCGATCGCCCGGAGGCGCGGTCGGAGCCGGTGGTCGTAGCTGCGGGGATTGTCCGACGAGACGACGAGGCTGCCCTCGACCGCGCCGACGCCGCGGGGCCGCCGGATCGGCGCACCGTCCCGGCGGGTACGCAGCCACAGGGCCGGCCGGAGCCCGGTCGACCGCATCGGCACGGGCTCGAGCGCCCGCCTGGTCAGGGCCAGGCCGGCCCAGGCCGACACTCCGACGAGCCACAGGTCGATCGAGACCCGGCGCTGGCCGTCCGGCACCACGGCGATCACGAAGCCGAAGGCGGCGGCGGCGACCAGCGTCGAGACCAGGCCGCCCCGGCTGCGCCGTGGCGGCGGTCGACCGGCGGCGGCGCTGGCCGTCGGCGTCCGGCCGGCGGCGCCGACGTCGGTCCAGATCGACCTGGACGTGTCCGGCAGCATCAGCCGCTCACCAACCGGCGCCTGGCCCGGCCGAGGGCGTCGGCCGCCCGGTCCCGCTCGGCTGCGGTGATCGTGTGGTCGGAGAACCGGGCCCTGGCGTAGAGATCGGCCAGCTCGACCAGGGGGCCGGACTGCTCGTCTTCGGTGATCGACAGCACCGGCAGCGCCCGCCGCAGGTGCTCGCTCGGCGTCTCGGCCGGTCGGCGGGGCAGGTCGAACGACTCGAGCGTCACCTCGAGGTTGCGGTAGGCCAGGAGGACGGCAGCCCGGGGATCACGCTCGTCGAGCAGGTCGCCGCGGGCCCGCTCGACCGCCGAGCCGATGGCGGCGGTCCCCCCGGCCGGGTCCTCGCCGTCGTCATCGTGGTCGGTCGGGGCGAGGCCACGCCGGGCCCACCACAGCAGGCCGAGGGCGACGATCACGAGCATGAGCAGCGCCGCTCCGTCGGTCGGCTCGAAGCCCTGTCCTGGCTCGACGTCGGGCAGGGTCCGCTCGGCGGTGACCGGTGGCGGCTCCTCGGACTCCTCGACCTCGGTCAGCTCGCCCTCGAAGTCCGACAGGCTGAACAGGAACACGACCAGCAGGGCGATGATCGACGGGAGCCACGAGCGCTTCCGTTGCGGTCCCTCCTGACGGGGGCCGCCTCGGGCCAGGATCAACATCAACAAGCCGATGGCGGCGATGAGGAGCACGACGGCCACGATCACGTTCTGGACGAGGTCGGGGTCGGGGACCCCGGCCCAGGCCCCGTCGGCCGGCGTCGGTCCGGCGGCGACGGCGATCAGCCCCGCCCCGAGGATCAGCAAGGGAAGGGCGGCCGGTCGTCGACCGAGCCAGGTCGTCACCGCTCGCACCCTGCTCCCGGCCATCCCGAAACGCTAGCGCGCCGCTGCGGCGGAGGCCGTGCTGCGCCCCGGCGGTCACCGCCGCTCGGCCGGTCGGCGCAGCCCGGACGGGCCCGGTCGCCTGTGTCATGCTCGGGAGGTGGTCGCAACGGCGACCCGAGATCGCGCCAGGAGGTCGCACCGTGACCGACACCACCGCCCCGTCGTCGCCCGGCTATCAGCTGTCCGACCGCTACCTGGCCACCGAGGGCACGGTCCTGCTGACCGGCATCCAGGCGCTGGCCCGCATCCCGCTCGACCAGCTGCGCCGTGATCGGGCCGCCGGCCGCAACACCGCGGCGTTCGCCTCCGGCTATCCCGGCTCGCCGCTCGGCGGCTACGACCAGGAGCTGGCCAGGGCCCTGAAGCTCGTGCCGGAGCTCCCGATCGTGCACGAGCCGGCGGTCAACGAGGAGCTGGGGGCCACGGCGGTGATGGGCTCCCAGCTGGCCTTCTCCCGGCCGGACGCCCGCTACGACGGCGTGGTCGGCATCTGGTACGGCAAGGCGCCCGGGCTCGACCGGGCCGGCGACGCCCTCCGCCACGGCGTGTTCGCCGGGGCCAGCCCCACCGGCGGGGCGGTGGTGCTGGTCGGCGACGACCCGGCCTCCAAGTCCTCGACGATGCCGTCGTCCTCCGACGCCACCCTGGTCGACCTCCACATGCCGATCCTCTACCCGGGCACGATCGCCGAGTGCCTCGAGCTCGGCCTCCACGCGGTCGCGCTGTCGCGCTCGACCGGGCTGTGGTCGGCGATGAAGATCGTGACCCCGATCGCGGATGGCTCCGGGACCGTGCACCTGCCGGCGCTCGACGTCGAGCCCGAGCTGCCCCTGACCGACGAGGGCGAGCCGTACCACATCGCCCCGTCGGCCCAGTTCCTCGGCCCCCGGATGCTGGAGGTCGAGCGCCAGTTCCGCGAGGTCCGTCTGCCGCTGGCCAACACCTACGGCGTGCTGAACCAGCTCAACCGGGTCACGGCCAACCCATCGGACGCCGACGCCTGGATCGGCCTCGTCGCCACCGGGTTCACCTACACCGAGATGCTCGACGCCCTCCGCCGACTCGGGCTCGACGGGCCGGCCGCCATCGAGCGGGCCGGGATCCGGCTGCTCCAGCTCCGGATGCCGGTGCCGTTCGACGCCGAGCTGGTCCGTGGCTTCGCCAGGGGCCTCGACGAGATCCTCGTCGTCGAGGAGAAGAACCCGACCCTCGAGTGGCTCATCAAGGACGCCCTGTACGGCGGGCCGGACCAGCCCCGGGTGCTCGGCAAGACCGATCCCGACGGTCACCAGCTCATCCGCTCGTGGGGTCCGCTCGACGCCGACGCCATCCTCCCCGGCCTGCGGCGCCGGCTGGCGATCCGTCTCGGTGACCGGTTGGCGCCCGAGCCGCCCCCGGCCCGGGAGCGAACGCTCATCCCGCTGAGCGAGAACCGGGCCCCGGCGTTCTGCTCCGGCTGCCCCCACAACTGGGGGACCAAGGTTCCGGACGGTGCGCTGGTCGGCTCGGGCACCGGCTGCCACGGCATGACCCTGCTGATGGACCCCGAGCGGGTCGGGGAGGGGATCGGCATCACCGCCATGGGCAACGAGGGGGTGCAGTGGATCGGGATGGAGCCCTTCGTCGAGGCCGACCACCTCTTCCAGAACTACGGCGACGGCACGTACCTCCATTCCGGCCAGCTCGCCATCCAGCACTGCATCGGCGCCGGCAAGCGGATGACGTTCAAGATCCTGTGGAACGACACGGTGGCGATGACCGGCGGGCAGGAACCGACCCACCGAATCGGGGTGACCGAGCTGGCCAGGATCCTCGTGCTCCAGGGCGTCGCCGGGATGGCGATCACCACGGACGACCCCGGACGCTACGCCAGCGTCGACCTCCCGGCCGGGGTGAAGGTCCACGACCGGAGTGAGATCGTCGCGGTCCAGGAGCGACTCGCCGCCATCGACGGGGTCACCGTGCTGATCCACGACCAGGCCTGCGCCACCGAGCTGCGGCGCGACCGCAAGCGGGGCCGCATCCCGACGCCGATCAGGCGGGTGGTCATCAATCACCGGGTCTGCGAGGGCTGCGGCGACTGCGGCGACGTGAGCGGCTGCCTCTCGGTCCAGCCGCTCGACACGCCGCTCGGCCGTAAGACCACGATCGACCAGGCGTCGTGCAACTACGACGAGAGCTGCCTGAAGGGCGACTGCCCGGCGTTCATGACGGTGGCGATCGACGATGGGGCCGCGACCGGGGCCGGGTCGACCCGGGTCGAAGGCTCCACGCCACCGCCGCCGACCGTGGCCGACCGCAACGCCGACCGGGTGCTGGTGCGCATGGCCGGCATCGGCGGCACCGGCGTGGTCACCGCAGCCCAGATCCTGGCCACGGCGGCGATGTTCGACGGTTGGGAGGTCAACGGGCTCGACCAGACCGGCCTGAGCCAGAAGGCCGGCCCGGTCGTGTCCGACGTCGTGCTCGTCCGATCCGGCCGGACCGACGATGGCGATGGCGGCGACGGCGGCGGTGACCGCGGCGGTCCACCGGTCGCGTCGAACCTCGTCGGGGTCGGGCAGGCCGACGTGCTGATCGGCTTCGACGGGATGGTGGCGGCCGCCGACGGGCCGCTCTCGGGGGCCCAGGCGGGCCGGACGGCGGTGATCGTCTCGTCGCAGCGGACCCCAACCGGCCAGATGGTGGTCGAGCCCGAGCGTCCCTACCCCACCGCCGAGATCGAGGCTCGCCTGACCGCGGCCGGGGCCGCGGCACCCCGGGTCGTCGACGCGGCCACGCTCTCGGCTGCGCTGGCCGGTGGGGCGGCGGCGGCCAACGTGCTGCTGCTCGGCGTCGCCGTGCAGGACGGTCACGTCCCGGTGTCACCCGAGGCGGTGGAGCAGGCGATCGAGCTGAACGGCGTGGCCGTCGAGACCAACCGGGCGGCGTTCGCCTGGGGTCGGCGGTGGGCGGTCGACCCGGCCGGGGTCGAGGCCAGAGCCGAGGCCGTGCCGGGCGTCGGCGGCCCCCGCATGACCGTGCCCGACCTGCCCCGATCCCTGGCCGACCGGGTTCGGGAGATCACCGCCGGCGACGAGCTCGGCGAGGTCGTTGCGCTCCTGGCCGCCGACCTGATCGGATTCGCCGACGTCGCCTGCGCGACCGGTTTCGTCGAGGTGGTCGAGCGGGTGGCCACGACCGAGCAACGGGCCGCACCCGGGTCGACGGCGTTGACCGGGGCCGTGGCCCGCGGCCTGCACAAGCTGACCGCCTACAAGGACGAGTACGAGGTGGCCCGGCTCCTGCTCCTGCCGGAGGCCGGCGATGCACCGGCGTCGGTCGGTGGCGGGGCGACGACCTGGCACCTGCACCCGCCGATGCTCCGGGCCATCGGCTACGACCGCAAGCTCGAGCTGGGCCGGTGGGCCTCCCCGGCCCTGCGGGCCCTCCGGGCGGGCAAGCGCCTGCGGGGAACGCGGTACGACCCGTTCGGCCGGGCCGAGCTGCGCCGCATCGAGCGCGAGCTGCCGGGCGAGTACGTCGACGCCGTCGATCGCCTGCTGGCCGGCCTCGCCGCCGACAACCTCACGGAGGCCGTCGCCATCGCCGAGCTGCCCGACCTGGTGCGAGGCTACGAGGACCTCAAGCTGCGCCGGGCCGCCGAGTATCGGACCGAGCTGGCGGCCCGCCTCGAGGCCTACCGCTGAACCGACCGAGCCGTCGACCCGCGGCCGCAACGTGGTCGAGTACCGAAGTGGTCGGGATGATTTCGTTGGTTGATGATCCAACGTTGGTATCGTCTGTTAAGGATGCCTACTCTTCAGTCGTCGTGCTCGGGTTGGGGAGAGGAACGAACCTCGCCCGGGCGTCCGACCAACCGACCACGGAAGAGGTTCAAGATGTCCATTCGCAACAAAGACCGGCGTCTCGTTCGACGCCTGCTGGTGGGGCTCCTGAGCCTCACCCTCCTGGCCGCGGCATGCGGTGACGACGACGATGCGGGCGACGACGGCTCGGGCTCGGCGTCGGCGTCGGGGTCGGGCTCGGCCACGGCATCGGCAACCGGGATCGCCGAAGAGGACCTGGCCCAGGAGACCGACAATCCGCTGATCCTCGAGGCGGTCGACGGCTACCGGGTCTACGTCCAGGAGCAGATCGAGACCATGCAGGCCGAGACCAAGGTCTTCGCCGACGCCATCCGGGCCGGCGACATCGACGCGGCCAAGGACCACTACCAGATCTCCCGCCGTCCGTGGGAGCGCATCGAGCCGATCGCCGCGCTGATCGAGAGCGTCGACGGCGCGGTCGACTCCCGCGAGGACGACTTCGACGGCCCCGAGGACCCGAACTTCACCGGCTGGCACAAGCTGGAGTGGTACCTGTGGGTCCAGGAGGACGTGAGCGACGCCGGCCCGTTCGCCGACCTGCTCGAGGCCGACCTGCAGGTCCTGGCCGCTACCGCGGCGGAGCTCGACCTCCCCCCCGGCGCCCTCACCGTCGGGGCCCAGGAGCTGATCGAGGAGGTCGCGGCCCCGGACGGGAAGCTGTCTGGCGAGGAGGAGCGCTACTCGGGCACCGACCTGTTCGCCTTCAAGGCCAACGTCGAGGGCTCCGAGGCCCTGGTCGAGCTGCTGACCCCGGCCCTCGAGGAGGCCGATCCCGACCTCCTGGCCACCATCAACAGCCAGTTCGAGGAGCTCAACGGCCTGCTCGCCCAGTACGGCTCCTACGAGGACGGGTACGTAGACTACAACGAGGTCTCCGACGACGAGCGTTCCGAGCTCGCGGCGTCCCTCGGCCAGCTGGCCGAGTCGCTGTCGCAGCTGAACGGAGTTCTCGGACTGAGCTGACGCTCGAGGAAGCTCGAGGAGAAAGGACCGCCCCCCGATGGAGCCTCACAACCGACGTCGGTTCCTGGCGACGGCAGGAGCGGCCGCACTGGCCGCCACCGCCGTCGCCTGCACCAACGACGATGACGACGAGGCCGGTGCCGTCGGGGGCGGTCCTGCTCGTCTCTACCCCTACCGGGGTGAGCACCAGGCCGGCGTGACGGCCGGCCCGTCGGCGGCCGGCATCGTGGCCGGCCTCGACGTTCGAGCCGAGGATCGATCCGAGCTGGCGGCCACGCTGACGAAGCTCGGGTCGAGCATCGAGCAGGTCATGAGCGGCGAGCCCTACGAGGACCTGCCCGGCGGGTTCCCGGCCCTCGACACGGGCATCCTGGGCGAGGACATCGGCCCGGCCGGCATCTCGGTGGTCGTCGGCTACGGCGACTCGCTGTTCGACGACCGCTTCGGGCTGGCCGACCAAAAGCCGGTCGAGCTGCAGCGCATGCCGAAGTTCTTCAACGACTACCTCGTCCGGCCCGAGCGCAGCCACGGCGACCTGTCGATCACCGTCAGCGCCGACAGCAGCGAGGCTGCGGTCCACGCCTTCCGGCAGATCATGCGGGAGACCCGGGGCGACCTGATCCCCCGCTGGATGCGAGAGGGCTTCAACAAGCTGATCGCCGAGGAGCAGCGCGGGGTGGCCCCGGCCCGCAACCTCATGGGGTTCAAGGACGGGACGGCCAACCTCGACACCGGCGACCCGTCGCTGATGGACGACCTGGTCTGGGTCTCGCCGGA
Source organism: Acidimicrobiales bacterium (assembly GCA_028285495.1). Taxonomy (GTDB): domain Bacteria; phylum Actinomycetota; class Acidimicrobiia; order Acidimicrobiales; family SZUA-35; genus JAHELU01. Next base: position 152,288 of record JANQPB010000016.1, on the reverse strand, counting down.
CGACGGTCAGCCCGAGTGGGCGGTCGGCGGCACCTACCAGGCCATCCGGGTCATCAGGATGATGGTCGAGTTCTGGGACCGGACCCGGCTCAACGAGCAGGAGGACCTGTTCGGTCGCCACCGCGATTCCGGGGCCCCGCTCGGCATGGAGAACGAGACCGACACCCCGGTGTTCACCGACCTGGAGTCGCACATCGCCAGGGCCAACCCGCGGACGCCGGGGAGCGAGAAGAACCTCATCCTGCGGCGGGGCTTCAACTACGTCGGCGGGTTCGACCAGAACGATCAGCTCGACCAGGGACTGCTGTTCGTCTGCTACCAGCGGAGTCTCGAGGACGGGTTCATCACCGTGCAGCGCCGGCTCGACGGCGAGGTGCTCGAGGAGTACATCCGTCCGCTCGGTGGAGGCTTCTTCTTCGTCCCGCCCCCGCCGCCAGACGGCGAGCCGCTCGGCGGCACCCTCCTGGCCTAGCCGCACCACACCCGCCGACCAGCCTGATCGGGCCGGTACGGTCAGGGGGTGACCAGCACCGAGCGAACCCCCGCCGACGTCAGCCGGGTCTTCGAGTTGGAGGACCACGGACCCGACGTCTGGGTGGGGGAGAGCCCCGACTACCCCTGGGGCCGGATCTACGGCGGTCTCGTGATCGCCCAGGCCCTGTGGGCGGCGACGCAGACCGTCGTGGCCGAGCACGCCGTCCACTCCCTGCACGGCTACTTCATCCTGGGGGGCGATCCGGGTGAGCCGGTGCGGTACGAGGTCGACCGGATCCGCAACGGTCGCTCGTTCACCACCCGTCGGGTCGTCGCCCGCCAGAGCGGCGGCGCCATCTGCACCGTGTCGTGCTCGTTCCAGCGCCACGAGGACGGCGTCGAGACCCAGACCGCCGCCTTCCCGGCCTACGCCCCCGACCCGGCCTCGATGACGTCGATGGTCGAGGGCTCGGGCATCGAGCGGATCGACGTCAAGCTGGCCGGCGACCAGCCCCGCTCACTGATCTGGTGCCGCTACACCGGCGAGCTGCCGGACGATCCCCGGGTCCATGCCTGCGCCCTCGCCTACTTGAGCGACACCAACCCGATGGACGCCGTCGCCACCTCCCACCCCCGCGGTATCCCGGCCGAGGGTGACTGGGACTCGACCTACATGACCGCCAGTCTCGACCATGCGGTCTGGTTCCACCGGCCGGCCAAGGCCGACGACTGGCTGCTGCTCGATCTGGCCGGTCACGGCATCCTCCGCACCCGCGGCCTCAGCACCGGCCACGTCTTCGCCGCCGACGGTCAGCACATCGCCACCATCGCCCAGGAGGGGCTGATCCGCGAGCTGTGACCGCTGACCGGGCCGTGTTCACGCCGGTGTCATCTCCCGGCCACCGCTGCGACCGGCCCCGCCCGTAGGTTGTCGGGATGACGGCACAGCCACTCGACGCGGTCGGTCCGCAGCTGGACGGGGTCTACAACTTCCGCGACCTGGGCGGTGCGGCGGTGGCCGACGGTCGCCGGCTGGCGATCGGGCGGCTCTTCCGCTCGGACGGGCTGCACCGGGCGCCGGTCGACCAGCAGCGGCTGCTGCTCGACGTGCCGATCGTCAACGTGGTTGACCTGCGGACCGGCGCCGAGGTCGAGCGCGAAGGTCGGTTCGCCGCCGATGGCATCGGCTGGCGCCACGCTCCGATCCTCGAGTCGCTGGCCGACTTCGTCTCGGCCGAGGCCGGCGACGGAGGCCCCGACCCGCTGTGCCGGCACTACGAGCACATGATCGCCGCGAACGCGGCGGCGCTGGCGGCGGCCCTCGGTGCGATCGCCGATTCGGTCGAGGAGGGGCCGACCGTGTTCCACTGCACGGCGGGCAAGGACCGCACCGGGGTGGTGGCCGCGCTGGTTCTGGCCTCGGCCGGCGTCGCCGACGACGACATCGCCGCCGACTTCGCCAGGTCGGCGGCCGGGATCGAGGCCATGGTCCGGTGGTACCGGGCCAACACCGGCAGCACGCCGGCCGACAGGATGGCCGAGATGGGCATCGATCCGGCGCTGGCCCCGATCGTGATGGGCGCCGATCCGCCGACGATGCACGCGTTCCTCGGCCGCCTCCGGGAGGCCAACGGCGGCATACGGCCGTACCTGGCGTCGATCGGGGCCGTCGAGTCGGTCGACCGCATCACCGCCGCCCTGCGGACCTGAGGCGGTCGGCGGCGGCGGCGGGCGCCGCGCTCGCCGTGCGATCGCTCCGCTGGATCGGGGGATCGCCCCCGGGTAGCGTTGGAGCGCTCCAACGCTTGCGCCGAACGGGCATCCCCGCGACGCTCGACGGCAGCTCCGAACCCGAGGAACGCCCATGGTCTTCTTTCCCGACATCGCCGAGCCGGTGCCCTTCGCCGGGACCGCTCCCTCCGATGAGACCGGTGGGCTCGCCTACCGGGTCTACGACCCGTCGAGGGTCGTGGCCGGGAAGACGATGGCCGAGCAGCTCCGGATCGCCGTCTGCTACTGGCACAGCTTCAACTGGCCCGGCGCCGACATCTTCGGCCACGGCACCTTCGACCGCCCGTGGCTGGAGCCCGGCGTCGACCCGATGGACGGGGCCATGGCCAAGCAGGACGCCGCCTTCGAGTTCTTCGCCAAGCTGGGCACGCCCTACTACTGCTTCCACGACGTCGACATGGCCCCCGAGGGGACGGACCTGCGGGAGTTCCGGTCCAACCTCGATGCGATGGTCGACCGGGCAGGCGAGAAGATGGCCGAGACCGGCGTCGAGCTGCTGTGGGGGACCGCCAACCTCTTCTCCCACCCCCGCTACGCCGCCGGCGCAGCCACCAACCCCGACCCCGACGTGTTCACCCACGCTGCGGCCCAGGTCCGCCAGATGCTGGAGGCGACGCATCGCCTCGGCGGCCACAACTACGTGTTGTGGGGCGGCCGCGAGGGCTACGAGACGCTGCTCAACACCCGGATGACCCAGGAGGCCGACCAGCTGGCCCGGTTCCTGCACCTGGTGGCCGATCACAAGCGGTCGATCGGCTTCGACGGCACGCTGCTCATCGAGCCGAAGCCACAGGAACCGACCAAGCACCAGTACGACTACGACTCGGCCACCGTCCACGGCTTCCTCGAGCGCTACGACCTGCTCGGCGAGTACTTCGTCAACATCGAGGTCAACCACGCCACCCTGTCGGGGCACTCGTTCCACCACGAGGTGGCCTACGCCGTCGACAACGGCATCTTCGGCTCGGTCGACGCCAACCGGGGCGACCCCCAGAACGGCTGGGACACCGACCAGTTCCCGAACTCGGTCGACGACCTGGCGCCCGCGGTCTACGAGATCCTGCGGGGCGGGGGCTTCACCACCGGCGGGTTCAACTTCGACACGAAGCTGCGGCGCCAGAGCATCGACCGCACCGACCTGTTCCACGGTCACGTCGGCGGCATCGACACCCTGGCCCGGGCCCTGCTGGTGGCCGAGGCCATGCTCGACGACGGCACGCTCGAGGCGGCCAGGGACCGGCGCTACGCCGGCTGGGCCGGCGACAAGGGGGCGCACATCATGGATCCGGCGACGACGCTGGCCGGTCTGGCCGATGCCGCCGTCGAGGGCGGTTCGGACCCGAAGCCGGTCTCGGGTCGTCAGGAGTGGCTGGAGAACCACGTCAACGCCATGACCTGGTCGGTCTCGTGACCGGCGGGGGTGCGCCATTGGTCGCCGGGGTCGACTCGTCGACCCAGTCGACCAAGGTCGTCCTGCGCCGCCTCGACGACGGGACGCCGGTGGCGGAGGCCCGAGCCCCCCACCCGGCGACCGAGCCGCCGACGTCCGAGCAGGACCCCCTGGCGTGGTGGCTGGCCCTCGTCGAGGCCTTCGGCGGCCTCGGCACGGCCGCCGAGGACGTGATCGCCATCTCGGTCTCGGGCCAGCAGCACGGCCTCGTCGTCATCGGGGCCGACGACCGACCGATCCGCCCGGCCAAGCTCTGGAACGACACCACGTCGGCCCCCCAGGCCGACCGCCTCGTCCACGACCTCGGGGCCGAGCGCTGGGCCGGGGCCTGCGGGGTCGTCCCGGTCGCCGCCATCACGGTGACCAAGCTCGCCTGGCTGGTCGAGCACGAGCCCGATGCCGTGGCCGCCATCCGGCGGATCATGCTGCCCCACGACTACCTGACCTGGCGGCTGACCGGCAGCCACGTGACCGACCGGGGCGATGCGTCCGGTACGGGCTGGTGGGACGCCGCCGGCGGGGCCTACGTCCCCGAGCTGCTGGCCAGCGCCGGCGCCGGCCGCGACCTCGCCGGCTGCCTGCCCCGGGTCCTCGGCCCGGCCGAGACCGCCGGCACGGTCACGGCCGAGGCGGCATCGGCCCTCGGTCTGCCACCCGGCGTCGTCGTCGGGCCCGGATCGGGCGACAACATGGCCGCCTCCCTCGGCCTCGGCCTGCGCCTGGGCGAGCTGGCCATGTCGCTCGGCACGTCGGGCACGGTCTTCGCCGTCGCCGACCGGCCGTCGCGCGATCCGTCCGGCCTCGTCGCCGGGTTCGCCGACGCCAACGGCGCCTACCTGCCGCTGGCCTGCACGCTCAACGCGACCAAGGTGACCGACATGATCGGCGCCACCCTCGGCCTCGATCACGTCGGGCTGGCCCAGCTGGCGGTCTCGCCCGAGACCGGCGCCGGCGCCGGCGGCGCCGTCGTCGTACCGTGGTTCGACGGCGAGCGGACCCCGAACCTGCCGGGCGCCACCGGCATGATCACCGGGCTCCGCCCCGGCACCGGGCGGGCCGACCTGGCCAGGGCCGCCCACGAGGGCGTGCTGTGCAACCTGCTGGAGGCGGCCGACGCCCTGGCCGCCGTGACCCCGGGCCTGGCGGTCGACGGCGCAGCCGACGGCGGCGAGCTGCGGCTCGTTGGCGGCGGGGCCCGGTCGACGGCCTACCAGCAGATCCTGGCCGACCTCCACCGGGGCCCGATCCGCATCCCCGACGACGACGAGGCCCCCGCCACCGGTGCCGCGGTGCAGGCGGCGGCGGTTGCGGTCGGCGACTCGATCGACGAGGTCACCGATCGCTGGGGCCTCCGGGCCGGCGGCAGGGTGATCGAGCCGCAGGCCGAGGCGGCCGCGGCGGCCGACGAGGTCCGGGCGCGGTACCGCTCGGCGGCCGCGGCGGCAGCCGACCTGGCGCCATAGCTCAGCGACCGGGGGTGCCCCGGCGCCGCCGGTGGCGAGCGGCCCGACGCCGACGCCGACCCGTGGCCCGGCCGTTCTGCCCGCGGATCTGGCCGGAAACGGCGATGGTGGCGGCCGGGACGCGTCGATGAGCTCGCCGGCGCGGTGGGCACGGTCACCCGCCCAACGACGGTCGCGGGGACCAGCGGTGAGCCGACGTTCGCCCAGCCGGAGAGCCCCTGCGCTCCATGGCCCGGTGACCGGCCCGGCGGGACCGTTGGAGGGTGCAACCACCACCATCGCCACCACGCTCCTTCCTTGTCGTCGTCGCCGCGCTGCTGGCCATCGCCGCCGTCGGTCTGTCCGGCTCGCCGGCGTCCGCCGCCCCGGCCCCCGCACCCGTCGACGACCGCCCGGTCCTCTACCTCACCTTCGACGACGGCCCGGGCGAGGACACCCCTGCGTTCCTCGACCTCCTCGCCCGCTACGACGTCAGGGCCACGTTCTTCGTCACCGGCTCGGCGGTCACCGCCAACCCGGCAACGGCGGTTCGGATCGTGGCCGACGGCCACGCCATCGCCAACCACACCTGGAGCCATCCGGCCCTGTCCCGACTGCCGGATGACGCCATCCGGCGCGAGCTCGTCACCACGACCGCAGCCATCGAGGCCACAACGGGCGTGACCCCGGTCTGCTACCGCCCGCCCTACGGCGACACCAGCGCCCGGGTCCACGCCCAGGCGGTGGCGGTCGGTCTGCCGAACGCCGAGTGGGCCACCGGGTCGGGCAGCCACCACGGCCTGTGGGACGTCGACACCAACGACTGGCGCCTCAGCCTCCGGTCGTCGACCTGGACCGAGGCCAGGATGCGGGCCAGGCTCGACGCGGCCGGCGACGGCGACACCGTCCTCCTCCACGACGGCTTCTCCAACCGCCGCCGCGGCCTGGCCGTGCTCGCCGGCTGGCTCGCCGACAGCCACGATCGCTTCCGGTTCGAGGCGCTCCCCGGCTGCGGCGGCGGGCCGCTCCCCATCGTCGAGCCGGCCTTCGACCCCGACGCCCCCGAGCGGTGGCACCGGGTCAGGATCGCCCGCCTCTACCTGGCCTACTTCGGCCGCCTGCCGGACGGGGAGGGCTGGGAGTACTGGAACCGGGAGTACAGCACCGGGGCCTCGATGGCCCAGATCAGCGACTCGTTCGCCATCAGCGCCGAGTTCACCCGGGCGGCGGTCATGACCGACGACGAGTTCGTCACCCACGTCTACCGGATGGTGCTCGGTCGCCAGCCCGATCCAGACGGCTTCGCCTACTGGCTCGACCAGCTGGCCGGCGGGCTGAGCCGGGGCGAGCTCGTGCTCCACTTCTCCGACGGGATCGAGTTCGTCCGCACCTCGGCCCCGACCCTGACCGGCGACTGCCACGGCGGCGACCCGACCGCCGACCCCGGGGCCGCCTACCGCTGCTGGGTCGGCGGCCTGCCGGCCTACGACTGGTAGGAGCCACCTGCAGCGGAACGAAGCGACCATCACCGACCGACGACGAAACCAGGGCGGGGCCTCGGGCGAGGCCAGTACGCTCGATGGTCATGATTCGTGACCAGCTCGCAGACGCCGTCGACACGGCACTGGCCACCCTCGGGGTCGAGGTCGGTGACAAGCCCATCACGGTGGAGCGCCCGGCCAGACGCGAGCACGGCGACTGGTCGACCAACGCCGCCCTGGTCACGGCCAAGGCCGCCGGCCGCAACCCCCGCGAGCTGGCCCAGGAGCTGGCCGACCACCTCCTGGCCGATCGGCCGGCCCACGTCGAGGCGGTCGACATCGCCGGCCCCGGCTTCGTCAACCTGACCCTGTCGCCGAGCTGGTTGCACGAGGTCCTCGGCCAGGTCATCGAGGCCGGCACCGACGACTACGCCAGGCTCGACCTCGGCGACGGCCTGCGGGTCAACCTCGAGTTCGTGTCGGCCAACCCGACCGGACCCATCCACGCCGGCGGTGGCCGGTGGGGCGCGTTCGGCGACTCGCTCGCCCGGATCATGCGCCGCTGCGGGTACCGGGTCCACACCGAGTACTACATCAACGACCGGGGCACCCAGACCCAGCTCTTCGGCCAGTCGCTCGAGGCCCGCAAGGCCGGCGAGCCGGCGCCCGAGAACGGCTACCTCGGCCAGTACATCGAGGACTGGGCGGCCGAGATGCCCGGCGACGCCGACCCGGTCGAGTGGGGCAAGCAGCGCTCGCTCGACGACGCCAGGGAGGTCCTCGGGTCGATGAACGTCGAGTTCGACACCTGGTCGAGCGAGGCCGCCATCGCCGCCTCCGGGGCCATGGAGCGGGCGGTGGCCAAGCTCAGGGCCAACGGTCACGTGTTCGAGGCCGACGGTGCCACCTGGCTGCGGACCACCGACTTCGGCGACGACAAGGACCGGGTGCTCGTGCGGAGCGACGGCGACGTCACCTACTTCACCCCCGACATCGCCTACCACCTGGACAAGTTCGACCGGGGCGAGGTCATCGTCGACATCCTCGGGGCCGACCACCACGGCTACGTCCCCCGGATGCGGGCCGCCCTCCAGGCGCTCGGCAAGCCGCCGGAGGCCTACGAGGTCATCATCGGCCAGAACGTGAAGCTGCTGCGGGACGGCAAGGAGGTCAAGATCTCCAAGCGGGCGGGCACGCTCATCGAGATCCGTGACCTGGTCGACGAGGTCGGGCCCGACGTCGCCCGTTTCGCCTACCTCATGCAGTCGGTCGACTCGCCCCAGACGATCGACCTCGACCTGCTGACCACCCAGGCGTCGGAGAACCCCGTCTACTACGTGCAGTACGCCAACGCCAGGATCCACTCGATCGGGCGGGAGGCGGCCGAGCGGGGGGTCGAGCGGCGGCCGATCGCCGACGTCGACCTGTCGGTCCTCACCGAGGAACGCGAGCTGGAGCTGCTGCGGGCCCTCTCGGAGCTGCCCGAGGTGCTCGAGCTGGCCTGCACCGAGCGCGGCCCGCACAAGATCACCAACTGGGTCAGGGAGCTGGCCGGTGCGTTCCACGGCTTCTACCGCGACTGCCCGATCCTGCGGACCGACGTGCCACCGGACGTGCAGCAGGCGCGGCTGTGGTTGGCCGAGGGGACCAGGATCGGCCTGGCCATCGGCCTCGACCTGCTCGGGGTCTCGGCCCCCGAGCGGATGTAGCAGGGGAGCGGCGGACGATGGATCGACGGTCGGGCACACGGCTGCCCTGGCACCTCCTGCCCGACAACGCGGCGGTCGGCGATGGCGGTCGGCTGACGATCGCCGGCTGCGACACCGTCGAGCTGGCCCGCGAGTTCGGCACGCCGGTCTTCGCCTACGACGAGGGCCACCTTCGAGCCCGGTGCCGGGAGGCGGTGACCGCCTTCGGCCCCGCCGCCACCTATGCGACCAAGGCCTTCCTGTGCCGGGCGATGGCCAGGCTGGCGGCCGAGGAGGGCATGGGGCTGGACGTGGCCAGTGGCGGCGAGCTGCACGTGTGCCTCTCGGCGGGCGTCCCGCCCGAGCGCCTCGTCTTCCACGGCAACAACAAATCGCTGTCGGAGCTGCGGCGGGCCAGGGAGGTCGGCGTCGGTCGGACCGTCGTCGACAGCTTCGACGAGCTGGCCCGGCTCGAAGCCCTGCACGGCGAGGACGGCCGCACCCCCGCGGTGCTGCTGCGGATCACGCCTGGCGTCAAGGCGGAGACCCACGAGTACATCGCCACCGGCCACGACGACTCGAAGTTCGGGTTCACCGTCTCGAGCGGGGCCGCGGCCGAGGCGGTCGAGAAGGCCAAGGCCTCCCCGGCGGTCGAGCTGGTCGGCATCCACGCCCACATCGGGTCCCAGGTGTTCCGGGCCGAGTCGTTCTCGGCCGCGGTCGAGGTGCTCGGTCGCTTCGCCAACCCGCTCGGCCTTCCCGAGCTGGTGGTCGGGGGCGGCCTCGGCGTTCCCTACGTCGAGGGGGAGGAGGCGCCGACGATCACGCAGTGGGCCCGGGTCCTCCGCTCGGCCGCGGCCGAGGCCGGCATCACGGCCGAGATCGGCGTCGAGCCGGGCCGCTCGATCACGGCTGCCGCCGCGGTCACGCTCTACACGGTCGGCACGATCAAGGACCTGCCCGGCATCCGCACCTACCTCTCGGTCGACGGCGGGATGAGCGACAACCCTCGCCCGGTGCTGTACGGCTCGGGCTACGAGGCGTTCCTGCCCCGCTCGGTCACCGCCGACCGCAACCGGACCGTTCGCATCGTCGGCAAGCACTGCGAGTCTGGCGACCTGCTCGTCCGCGACGCCCGGGTGCCGGCGGACGTGATGGTCGGCGACGTGCTGGCCACCCCGGTCACCGGGGCCTACGGCCACTCGATGGGCTCGAACTACAACAAGATCCTGCGCCCGCCGGTGGTGTTCTGCCGAGACGGCGATGCCCGGTTGGTCGTCCGGCGGGAGACCGACGACGACCTGCTGCTCACCGACCTCGGGTAGCGCTCAGGTCGCGGCCGCAGGCTCCGCCGGGTCGACGCCGGCCGAGTGGAGCCAGAGGTCGCGCAGCAGCCCGATCTCGGCCCCGTGGCTGTGCAGCTCCCGCAGGGCGTGCAGCCCGAGGTCGATGCGGTTGCGGTCGGCGAAGGGTCCGAACGCCGGACCGAGCGGCTCGGCCGCATCGGCGCCGCTGGCCTCCAGCTCCCGAACGAAGTGGTCGATGGCCCGGCGCACGAGGGCGATGGCCTCGATGGCGGAGCCGACGAACCGGTCGTACGGCATGCCCGAGTCGCGGGTGCCGAAGGCCCGCTCGCTGTAGCTCTCGAAGCAGTCCCAGATGTGCCAAAGCCGCCAGGCGATCGTGGTGAACGGAGCGGGGTCGGCCCCGGGATCGTTGGCTGCGGTCCAGCCGTCGTCGGTCGGGGTCACGGTCCAGCACCCGGGTACCGGCTCCCACCGGTACTCGCCGTCGGTCAGCCCGGCCAGCCGGTCGTAGAGCTGGCCCCGGCTGTACTCGTAGGAGACGAGCAGCGAGGCGAGGGCGTCGGTGGCGTCGTAGCTCATGGCCTCTCTCTAGCAGGTCATCGTCCCGCCGGCCCGGCGTCGATCACCCGGGGGGCGCAGCGAGGTGGTGCACGGCCTCGAGCCCGGCCGCTGCGTCGAGCGGTCGACCGCCGTAGCGGCGCCAGACGTACTCGCCGATCACGATGCGGTACAGCACCTCGGCCCGACCCCTGGCCGGACCGGGCTGGTGGCCGGCCGCGACGAGCAGGTCGGCCACATAGGCGATCCGGCGCTCGTCGACGGCTCGGCAGACGGCGGCGACCTCGGCGTCGGTGGCCGACCACTCCCGGATCCCGGCCTCGATCCCGTCGAGGTCGTCGCCCGGCGTGAACACCAGGCGGAAGAGCTGCTCGACCGCAGCCAGCGGCTCGTCCGGCTCGGTCCGGCCGTCGACCAGGGTGATGATCGCCTCGGTGTCGCGTTCGACCCAGTATCGACACATCGCCGACAGCAGGGCCGGCCGGTCGTCGAAGTGCCAGTAGAACGAGCCCTTGGTCACGCCGAGATCGGCGGCCAGCCGCTCGACCTTCACGTCGGCGACCGAACCGGCGGCCAGTGTCTTGAGCCCGGCAACGACCCAGTCCTGGGCCTGCCGGCGGGGCTTCGGGCTGGAGGTCTTCGAGGTCGGCCTGGCCACCGACCAGACGGTAGCGTAGAGTCAAACAATACGGCAGCGTATGGAATTCGCTCCGTCGGAAAGGACCATCCCGTGGACATCGCCCAGCTCCTCACCGCCGGCCTCCTGGTCACCCTCGCCGTGGCCCACTCGGTGGCCGGCGAGACCGGCTTCATCCGGCCGATCCTGGCCGCCGACTGGACGATCGCCGAGGTGCCCCGCTGGGCCGCCAATCGCCTGCTGCGCACGGCCTGGCACCTGACGTCGGTCGCCTGGCTCGCCCTCGCCGTGATCGCCGTCGACGGCAGCGCCCTCGCCGCCATCTCCGTCGCCTCGCTGGCGTCCGGGGTGATGATGCTGATCGGCCTGGCCGGGCACCCGGCGTGGCCCGCCTTCCTGGTCGCCGGGCTGTCGGGTCTGTACGCCGACGGGTTACTGACCTCCTCGGTGCTGGCCGCCGTGGCCGGCGTCGCCGTCGTCACCGCTGCGGCGCTGTCCGGGCTGCACGTCTACTGGGCGCTCGGCGGCCGACGAATGCTCGACGGCGCGGTGCCGACCACGGCCGATGGCACCCCGACGTTCACCCCGGGGCCGCTGGCCACCCTCGCCGTTGCCGCGCTGCTGGCGGGCCTGGGGGCGCTCGTCGCCACCGCCGCCATCACCGACGAGCCCTGGCCCGTCACCGCCGGCGTGCTCGTCGGGATCGCCGTCCTGTCGCTGCGGGCGATCGGCGACGGCCGCCACGCCGGGTTCACCAAGCGGGAACGCGACACCCGCTTCGGTCGCCTCGACGACACGTGGTTCACCCCGCTGGCCGTCCTGCTGGCGCTGGCCTCCGCGGCCGCCGTGCTCTAGCGGCGGGTCGGCCGGCGCACCGGCCGGCCTCCCGGCGCCGTCGGCGGCCGATCGGCTCGGCACACGCAGGCATGGCCGCCTTCGACGAGCTGTGGGGTGGCCGGGCGGGCGACCCGGTGTCGAGCCCCCGGTACGACGTCGCAGCGTCGCCCGATCGGCCATCCTTCGCCCCGGCGCCGGTCGAGACCCCGCCGACGAAGGCGGAGCTGGTGTGACCCGGCTCGTCCGGTCGGCTCGGCCGCCGGCCCGGCGGTCAAAGCCCGCCGAGGCTCGGGTCCGAGGCAATACAGTCGGGGCGGTGAACGAACGAAGCGATCGTGTGACCACCGACGGCCCGGTCCGGGTCGGCCTGCTCGGTTGCGGCAACGTCGGTGGAGCCCTCGTCGAGCTGTTGGCCGAGCGGGCCTCGGCGGTGACCGCCGACGCCGGGCTCGACCTGGAGCTGGCCGGGATCGCCGTCCGCAGCACCACCAGGGACCGCGGCCTCAGCGTCGACCCGGACCTGCTGACCACCGACGCCGCCGCGCTGGTCGACGATCCGAGCGTCGACGTCGTCGTCGAGCTCATCGGCGGGATCGAGCCGGCTCGCACGCTCGTGCTGCAGGCGCTGAAGCAGGGCAAGCCGGTGGTCACCGGCAACAAGGAGCTGCTGGCCAACCACGGCGGCGAGCTCTATGCGGCGGCCGAGGCGGCCGGGGTCGACCTGCTGTTCGAATCGTCCGCCGCCGGTGCGATCCCCATCATCCGCCCGCTGCGCGAGTCGCTGCTCGGCGAGGACATCCGCAGCATCATGGGGATCGTCAACGGCACGACCAACTACATCCTCACCCGGATGACCGAGGAGGGCGTCGACTACGGCGAGGTACTGGCCGAGGCCCAGCGGCTCGGGTACGCCGAGCGGGATCCGACCGCCGATGTCGAGGGCTACGACGCCGGGGCCAAGGCGGCGATCATGGCCTCGATCGCGTTCGGGGCCAACGTCGTCGCCGGCGACGTGTACCACGAGGGCATCGCCGACATCACCGCAGACGACATCGAGTTCGCCCGCCGCTTCGACTACACGATCAAGCTGCTGGCGATCGCGGAGCGCCACGACCCGGATGGCGGCGCCGACCCGGACGGCGCGGGGCCCGAGATCGGGGTGCGGGTCTATCCGGCGATGGTGCCGGACAGCCATCCGCTCGCCTCGGTCCGGGGCAGCTTCAACGCCGTGTTCGTCGACGGCGGTGCCGCCGGCGAGCTGATGTTCTACGGCCGCGGCGCCGGGGGCATGCCGACCGCCAGCGCCGTGCTCGGCGACCTGATCGACGCCGCCACTAACCTCCGGCGCGGCACCTTCCGGCCGGTGCCGTCCGGCCCGCGGGCCCGGATCCGCCCGATCGACGACCTGGAGACCGCCTACTACGTCGGGCTCACCGTCGGCGACCACCCGGGCGTGCTGTCGAAGGTGGCCGGGGTGTTCGGTCGCCACGACGTGTCGATCCTGGCCATGCAACAGGAGATGTCGGACTCGTCGACCGGTGGCCCGGCCGGCGTCGGCGGGGGCACCGGCGAGACGGCCAAGGTCGCCTTCATCACCCACGTCGCCTGCGAGCGCAACATCCAGGCGACCGTTTCCGAGCTGCGCCACCTCGACGAGGTGACCGACATCCACTCCCTCCTGCGGGTCATCGGCTGATGGCCGACCCGATCGGCTACATCTCCACCCGGTCGGACGGGAGCGACGAGCCGCTCGGCTTCGGCGACGTCCTGCTGGCCGGGCTCGCCCCGGACGGCGGCCTGTACTGTCCCGTCGAGATCCCCGCGCTCCCGGACGGGATCACCGCCGACACCCCCTACGTCGAGGCCGCCGTCGCCATCCTCGAGCCCTTCACCGCCGGCACCTTCGACGCCGACGACCTGGCGACGATGGCCGCCGAGGCCTACCGGTCGTTCCGCCACCCCGACGTCTGCCCGGTCGTCGAGCTCGGCCCCGACCGCCACCTGCTCGACCTGACCAGGGGCCCGACCCTGGCCTTCAAGGACGTCGCCCTCCAGATGGTCGGCCGGATGCTGGAGCGCGAGCTGGCCCGCCGGGGGCGGCGGGTCACCATCGTCGGCGCCACCTCGGGCGACACGGGCTCGGCCGCCATCGAGTCGCTGGCCGACAAGACCGGCATCGAGGTGCTGATCCTCCATCCGCACGAGCGGGTGTCCGAGATCCAGCGGCGGCAGATGACCACCGTCGCCGCACCCAACATCCACAACGTCGCCATCCGGGGCACGTTCGACGACTGCCAGGACCTGGTGAAGGCCAGCTTCGCCGACCAGGGGCTTCGCCACGACGTCGGCCTGGCCGCCGTCAACTCGATCAACTGGGCCCGTGTGGTCTGCCAGATCGTCTACTACGTGACCTCGGCCCGCGCCGTTAGGCCGGACGGTGGCCCGGTGTCGTTCTCGGTCCCGAGCGGCAACTTCGGCAACGTCCTGTCCGGCTGGTACGCCAAGCGGATGGGACTGGCGGTCGACAAGCTGATCGTCGCCTCGAACCGAAACGACGTGCTGACCCGCTACTTCGAGACCGGCCGTCTGGAGACCCGAGCCGTCGAGCCGTCGCTCAGCCCGAGCATGGACATCCAGATCTCGTCGAACTTCGAGCGGGCCCTGTGGGAGGCCTCGGGGCGCGACGGTCGGGCCGTGGCCGAGCTGCTCGGCGAGCTGCGGGCCTCCGGTTCGGTCGAGGTGCCCGAGGCGTGGCGGGCGAGGCTCGACGCCGACTTCGTCGGGGCCAGGCTCGACGACGACGGCACGATCGACACGATCGCCGACACCCATGCCCGCTCGGAGCGGATCGTCGACCCCCACACCGCCGTCGGGCTGGCTGCGGCGGAGGCGCTGGTCGAGCCGGGAACCCCGATGGTGACCCTGTCGACCGCCGACCCGGCCAAGTTCCCCGACGCCGTCGAGCGGGCCATCGGGATACGGCCGACGCTGCCGCCCCATGCGGCCGAGATCCTGACCAGGCCCGAGCGCTACGAGGTGGTCGACAACGACCTCGGGACCATCGTGGAGCGGCTCCGCGCCATCGGCGGCTGAGCCGGCTGCGGCGACAGTGCCGACCGAGTCTTCCGGGCGTCGTTTCGTAGGACGCGGGCCGATTGTTGCTAGCATCGGGAACGAGGTGCGGGGCGGTATCGGGCTCGCGATCAACGCGAGCACCCCCGGTCGCCGAACGTCGGACACGAGTGCGGTGCCAGCTTCGAACGAGCGGCGCCGGCGCCAGACGCCGTTGGGAACGCCGCGACACCTCAGACGTTCCACCCTCTCCCATCCGTCAGGAGCAAGCTCGTGAGTGACCAACTGGTCGTTGAGCGCGAAGGTCTCGAGAAGAAGGACAAGAGCGAGTTGCAGGCCATCGTGTCCGCCCTCGGCGGCTCGGCCGGCTCGCGTGCACGCAAGTCGGATCTGATCGATCAGATCCTCGAGCTCTCCGGCGCCACCGCCAGGGCCGGCCAAGCGGCGGCCGACGACGAGACCGCCACCGACGCGACCGACGAGGCCGCGCCCGCCGGTGAGGCCGGTGAAACCGGCGATGCCGATGACACGGGCGATGCCGCCCCAGACGAGGGGCCGACCGACGATGGCGTCGACCCCGACCATCCGGTCGGCCCGGACGGCGAGCCGCTGGCCGACTGGGAGGTCCAGATCATGGAGGAGGGCGGCAACCAGGGCGGCCGCGGCTCCCGCCGGGGCAACGACCGGGCCAGGGGCAAGCGGGGTGGCGGCTCCGACAAGAGCGACAAGAGCGACAAGAGCAGCGACCGGGGCGGCGACCGGAACGTCGACAAGGGCGACGGGGCCAAGGGCGATGGCTCGAAGGGCGACCGCGCCGGCCGCCAGAAGTCCGACGACGGGGGCGACCGCAACGCCGGCGACGGCGACGAGGTCGATCCGAACAACCGTCGGAGCCGCCGTCGCAACCGCAACCGAGGTCGCGACCGTGACGATGCCGGCAACGACGGCGTCTCCAACGAGCCGATCGAGGTTCAGGGCCACCTCGACCTGCGGGAGGAGGGCTACGCCTTCCTCCGGGTCAACGGCTTCCTCCCGAGCCGCGACGACGCCTACGTGTCGGTCAAGCAGGTCCGCACCTACGGGCTGCGCAAGGGCGACCACGTCACCGGCACCTCCCGCCCGGCCAGCCGCAACGAGAAGAACCCCGCCCTCCAGCAGCTGACCAGCATCAACGGCCGGGCCCCCGAGGAGCTCAAGGGCCGGAGCCGGTTCGAGCGGCTCACCCCGCTGTTCCCCGACGAGCGCCTCGTGCTCGAGCGGCCGGACGAGCCCCTCGAGATGACCACCAGGATCATCGACCTGATGTGCCCGATCGGCAAGGGCCAGCGCGGCCTGATCGTGTCGCCCCCGAAGGCGGGCAAGACGTCGATCATGAAGCAGATCGCCCGCTCGATCGAGGTCAACAACCCCGAGGTCACCCTCATCGTGCTGCTCGTCGACGAGCGGCCCGAGGAGGTCACCGACATGCAGCGCCACCTCGAGCGGGGCGAGGTGGTGGCCTCCACCTTCGACCGCCCGCCGGAGGAGCACACCGCGGTGGCCGAGCTGACGGTCGAGCGGGCCAAGCGCCTCGTCGAGGACGGCAAGGACGTCTGCCTGATCGTCGACGGCATCACCCGCCTGGCCCGGGCCTACAACCTGTCGGCCCCCCAGTCGGGCAAGGCCCTCTCCGGTGGCGTCGACGCCGCCGCCCTCTACCCGCCGAAGCGGTTCCTGGGGGCGGCCCGCAACATCGAGGAGGGCGGCTCGCTGACGATGCTGGCCACCGCCCTGGTCGAGACCGGGTCACGCATGGACGAGGTGATCTTCGAGGAGTTCAAGGGCACCGGCAACATGGAGCTGCGGCTCGACCGTCGCCTGGCCGAGAAGCGGATCTTCCCCGCCATCGACGTCGAGGGCTCGTCGACCCGCAACGAGGAGCTGCTCCGTGACCGAAAGGACGTCGAGGCCGCCTGGAAGCTGCGCAAGGTCGTCGCCGGCATGAACGACGACGCCGGCGGCTCGAGCGCAGCGGGCATCGAGATGCTGGTCGAGCGGCTGAAGAGCTTCAAGACCAACGCCGAGTTCCTGACCGAGGTGGCCAAGACCAGGGCCTGAGCCACCCGCCCACCGCCGACGAGGTCGGTTTGACCGCCGGATCCGGGCACACTGGTGCGTCGATCGAATACACGGAGAGATCCCGATGAAGTCCGACATCCATCCGAACTACCGTCCCGTGGTCTTCATGGACCAGTCGGCCGACTTCTCGTTCCTGACCCGGTCGACGATCGAGACCACCGAGACCATCGAGTGGGAGGACGGCAACACCTACCCCCTCCACAAGGTGGAGATCTCGTCGGCCAGCCACCCCTTCTACACCGGCACGATGAAGATCGTCGACACCGCCGGTCGGGTCGAGCGGTTCGAGCGGCGCTACGGCCGACGCAAGAAGGGCGCCGACGAGTAGTCCCCGGTCGGGCCGGCGGCCCGACCGCACCACAGCCGTCCGAACGACGCGGGCCGACCTGCTTCGCCGCGCCAGGTGAGCGCTCGACCGACAGGAGCGCACCGATGCCCCCAAGCGACCACACTCCGGCAGGCGGCCAAGGCGCCACCGACCCCTCGGATCCGGACGAGGGGGCTCGCCGCGCCACCCTGGCCAGGGTGGCCCTGCGGGCCAGGATCCGGTCGCTGACCGGCGGCGGGATCGAGGTCGGAGCCGACGGGATCGATCCCGCCGTGGTCGGCCACGTCGCCGGCGACCGGGCCTTCTACCAGACCAGCTCCGTCCGTGGCCTCGGGCCGGCGCTTCGATGGGCGATGTCCAACGGGGTCGCCACCCTCGATCTGATCGCCGAGGCGGCCGTCGCCGGCGACCTGGCCAGGCGGGCCGGCCACCTCACCCCGGGTGGCGACCTGCCGGCGGTCACCGTGTGGTCGGCCGAGGGGCCCGACGTGGCCCCGGCCGAGCCGGCCCCGCTCGACCAGCCGCCGCCCCTCCCGCCTGCGCACCGGCGGTTCGCGTCGGTTGTCGCCGAGTCGGGGGCCCGCCCGGTCGACGACCACGGGATCCTGGTCGCCGAGGTCGCCGGTCTGGAGGTGGCCCGGGTGGTCGACGGGGACGATCTCCGGCCGACCGGCCGCATCGCCGGGGTCGAGGCCGCAGACCGCACGGTCGGCGGCGACGCCCGGGACGGCCGCCCCGCCGCCGGACCGCAACTGGCGGTCGGCGTCGGACAGGCCGACCGCGAGCTCCAGGACTACCTCCACGGCCACCTCGACGACGACACCAACCTGCGCCGGGCCATCGCCGCCGTCGTCCGCCACCGGAACCCCGGCTCGTCCGCCCACCCACTGAGCCGTTTGTCGCGCCAGCGGTGGCTGCGGTCGGTCCTGCTCGACGACCCGTCGCTCGTCGGTCTCGACGAGCTCGAACCGATCCCGCCGCTGCGGCCCCCGGCGACGCTGCTCAGCCAGGAGCCGGTTGCGGCCCGAGGGCCGGGGGCGATCGTCGTCTGCTCGGTCGGGGTCGATCTCGACCTCCTCCCCGAGGCCGCCGACTACCGCCACCGCGACGACCCCGAGGCCGAGCTGATCGTCGTCGTCCCCGAGCGGGACCGCCGGCTGGTCGCCGGCCGGTTGGCGGCCGGCGTGCCCCGCCTCGACCTGCGCTCGATCGACGCCCCCTGGGACGCCGGCCCCCGCTGAGTGCTCGCCGTGCGGCAGTAGCCTCGAACGATGCTGGATCGCCTGTCCGCGCTCGAGGAGGAGCACCGGGAGCTCGAGGCCCGGATCGCCGACCCCGAGATCGTGGCCGACAACACCCGCTTCGTCGAGATGTCGAAGCGGTACGCGGCCCTCGGCGAGATCGTCGCCCTGGCCCAGGCGCTGCGGACCCGCCGCGACGACGTCGAGGTCGCCCGCGAGCTGCTGACCGAGGCCGACGGGGGTGAGAAGGACGACCTGCGGACCGAGATCACCGAGGGTGAGGCCGACATCGTCCGGCTCGAGGACGAGCTGAAGATCCTGCTGCTGCCGAAGGACCCGAACGATGGGCGCAACGTCATCGTCGAGATCCGGGGGGCCGAGGGCGGCGAGGAGGCCAACCTCTTCGCCCGTGATCTCTACGAGATGTACAAGTCGTGGGCGTCGACCAGGGGCTGGCGGTTCGAGATGATGGGCTCGCAGCTGTCCGACCTCGACGGCTTCAACGAGGTCACGTTCACCGTCGGGGGCGACGAGGCCTGGACCCGCATGAAGTTCGAGGCCGGGCCACACCGGGTCCAGCGGGTACCGGTCACCGAGTCGCAGGGACGGGTCCACACGTCGTCGGCCACGGTGACCGTGCTGCCCGAGGCCGACGAGGTCGACATCGAGATCGACCAGAACGACCTCCGGTTCGACACCTACCGCTCGTCCGGCGCCGGCGGCCAGCACGTCAACACGACCGACTCGGCCGTCCGGGTCACCCACCTGCCGACCGGGCTGGTCGTGTCGATGCAGGACGAGAAGAGCCAGCTCCAGAACCGGGAGCGGGCGCTCAAGGTGCTGCGCTCCCGCCTCCTCCAGATGGAGGAGGAGCAGCGCCAGGCCGAGGCGTCGGCCACCCGCCGCGACCAGACCGGCGGCGGCGGGCGGTCGGAGAAGATCCGCACCTACAACTACAAGGAGAACCGGGTCACCGACCACCGGCTCGGGCTCACGATCCACAAGCTCGACCGGATCGTGGCCGGCGACCTCGACGAGATCAGCGACGCGCTGGTCACCGACGAGCGGACCCGCCAGCTCTCCGAGGCCGAAGGCGGCTGACGTGCCCACCTGGCGGGAGCTGGTGGCCGAGGCGGCCGGCACCCTGGCGGCCGCCTCGGTCGTCGATGCGGAGATGAGCGCCAGGCGGATCGGCTGGGAGGCAACCGGCACCGGTCCCGCCGACTGGCACGAGGTGGCCGACCGGGCCGCGACCGAGCGGCAGCTGGCGTCGTTCGATCGGATGGTCGGGCGCCGCTCGGAGGGCGAGCCGTTGCAGTACGTGCTCGGAAGCTGGGGCTTCCGCACCCTCGACCTGATGGTCGACCGGCGGGTTCTGATCCCCCGCCCCGAGACCGAGGTGGTGGCCGGCGCCGCCATCGGCGAGCTCGACCGACAGGCGGGCTCGATCGGGGCGGCCCCCGTCGTCGCCGACCTCGGCACCGGGTCGGGGGCCATCGGGCTGGCGATCGCCGCCGAGCGGCCGGGTACCGAGGTCTGGCTGACCGACGTGTCGGCCGACGCCCTCGACGTGGCCAGGGCCAACCTGGCCGGCCTCGGGCGGGCCGGCGGCGCCGTGCGGCTGGCCGAGGGCCACTGGTTCGCCGCCCTCCCGGGCGACCTGGCCGGCTCGGTCGCCGTGGTCGTGTCGAACCCGCCGTACGTCGCCTCGCCAGACGACCTGGAGCCGGCGGTTGCGGCCTGGGAGCCGCCGGGGGCGCTGCTGGCCGATGACGGGGGGCTGGCCGATCTGTTCCATCTCGTCGACAACGCCCCGCCGTGGCTCAGCGGCGACGGGGCGCTCGTGCTCGAGCTGGAACCGGGCCAGGCGGTCGCCGTGGCCGAGCGGGCGGCGGCCCGTTTCGCCGAGGTCGAGACCGTCGACGATCTGGCCGGGCGGACCCGGGCCGTCGTCGCCCGAGGCCCGACGGATCGCTGACCGCTCGCTGACGGCTGGCCCGAAGGCCTGGACCGTCGTCACCCCGGCTCGGTAGGGTGACCTCGGCCCGGTCCGGGCGATCGCCTCGGGCCTGGCCAGCACGCCGACACGCACGGGCACGGAGGAGAGGACGAGACGATGTTCGGTCGCAACAACAAGCTCGATACCGGATGGCTGTCGTCGATCGCCTTCTTCGACGGCTTCAGCAACGACGACCTGGCCGCCGTGTCCTCGCTCGGGGAGCGGACCGAGGTGTCCGCCGGGGCCGAGATCATCGACCAGGGCCGAGTCGGCGATTCGTGCTACGTGATCGTCGATGGCACGGCCGACGTCTTCATCCGGGGCGAGTTCGTCACCACGGTGGGCGCCGGCTCCATGGTCGGTGAGATGGCCCTCGTCGGACATCGGCCCCGCAACGCGACGGTGACCGCCCACACCGACATGGTGCTCGTCGAGTTCGGGACCGAGGAGTTCCGCAAGCTGCTCGACCGCAGCCCAGACGCCAAGGACCGGGTCGACGCCCTGCTGAACGCCCGTCTCGAGGCCAACCGCAGCCGCGAGCAGTGAGCCGACGGGGCCGCGGCCCCGTCGTCACCCCAGCCCCGAGCTAGTCGAGCGAATCGAGGAACGTCCGAAGGCGGGCGAAGAACTCGTCCTCCTGCTCGACGAACGGGTAGTGGCCGCTGTCGTCGAACACGGCCAGCTCCGACCGGGGGAGCAGGTCGGCGAGCCGCTCGGCCCCCGGCCCCGGCGGGGTGATGAAGTCGTGGCGGCCGCCCATGACGAGCGTCGGCACGTCGACCCCGGGGAGCTGGTCCAGGGTGTTGAAGGTGGCCAGCAGCCCGGCCGCCGTGTTCCAGGCCTCGGCCGCATAGTGGGTGCCGGCGTCGATCCTGGCCGCCTCGTCGGCGTCGAACCGGTTGAAGTACATCGGCCAGATCGTGGTCCAGGTCTGGCGCCAGGCGGCGTCGTCGGCCATCGGCCCGGAGAAGGCGGCGCCGAACGCAGCCAGCTGCTCGTCGGTGCCGGACGGCGCCGGCTGGTAGTCGAAGGCGGGCACCGTGTCGACGAGGACCAGCCCGCTGAGCCGCTCGGGGTTGGCGATCGCCAACAGCTGGGCCAGGAACCCGCCGTAGGAGTGGCCGAGCACGGTCGCCCGGTCGAAGCCGAGCGCATCGAGGAGGGCGACGGTGTCATCGACCAGCCGCTCGAGGGTCATCTCCGCCGCGTAGTCGGCTGGCCTGGCCGAGCGGCCGTTGCCCCGATGGTCGTAGTAGACGAGCGTGGCCCGGTCGGCCAGCTGGTCGAACGTCGGGCGGAAGTACGTGTGGTCGAGCCCGAGCCCGCCGTGCAGCAGGACGAGGGGCGGCCCCGACCCGGCGGTCTCGACGAAGAGGGTGGTGTCGTCGACGGTCAGCTCCGGCATCGTGCGGCTCCCCGAATCGGATCGGTACCGACCGCGGCTCGCTCGGCACCCGGGCCGGAGTCTAGGGGGTCGGCCGTCTGCGGTCGATGGTGACCGGTACGCTCGGGCCCATGCGCATCGCCATCGGATCCGATCACGCCGGCTTCGAGCTCAAGGCCGTCCTGGCCACCCACCTGCTGGCCGGCCACCACGAGGTGACCGATCTCGGCACCGACTCGACCGAGTCGGTCGACTATCCCGACTACGGCGAGGCGGTCGGTCGGGCGGTGGCCGACGGCCGAGCCGAGCTCGGCGTCGGCGTGTGCGGCAGCGGCATCGGGATCTGCATGGCCGCCGGGAAGGTGCCGGGCGTCCGGGCCGCGACCGTGCACGACGTGACGTCGGCCCGGCTGGCCCGGGCTCACAACGACGCCAACGTGATGTGCGTCGGCGCCCGCTTCACCGGACCCCAGGTCGCGCTCGACGCCATCGACGCCTTCCTCGCCACCGGGTTCGACGGCGGCCGCCACACCGGCCGGGTGGCCAAGATCGACGCCATCACCTGAGCCGCGCGGCTCGCCGGCCTCGGAACCCGGCCCCGGGCTCACCCGAGCTTGGCCCGCTCCCGCCCTGGGTCGATCGCCGGAGGTCAACCGGGTCGCTGCCCGACCTGGTAGCGTTCAGCCTCGACGATGAGGCCGGACCTGAGCGCCTACCTGGTCGTCGCGGCCGTCGCGGCCGTGGTGACCCTGGTCCTGGTTCCCGTCGCTCGCCTCGTCGCTGAAGCGACAGGCTTGGTGGTCGAACCCGATGCACGCCGGTTCCACGACCGCCCGACGCCCTTCCTCGGTGGCGTGGCGATGTACGGCGGCTTCGTGGTCGGGTTCGTCGTCGCCTGGCGCTCCGGCTGGTTCGAGGCGATCTTCGATTCGTCGACCGAGCCCGTCGGGGTGCTGGCCGGGGCAACCGTCGCCTGCTTGGTCGGCCTCGTCGACGACGTCCGCGACCTCTCGGCCCCGGCCAAGACCGCGGGCCTGGCCCTCACCGGCCTCCTGCTCGCCGTCGGTGGGGTCAGCATCATCTGGTTCCGGATCCCGTTCCTCGACGTCTTCGTGCTGCCCTACGACCTGGCACTGCTGTTCTCGGTGATCTGGGTCCTCGGCATGACCAACGCCGTCAACTTCATCGACGGCCTCGACGGGCTGGCCGCCGGCATCGTCGGCATCGGCGCCGCCGCCTTCCTCCTCTACGGCTTCCGCCTCGGCGAGGTCGATCTGCTGCTGGCCGGCAACATCGGACCCCTCGTGGCCGCCCTGGTCATCGGCATCTGCGTCGGGTTCCTTCCGCTCAACGTGCACCCGGCCCGCATCTTCATGGGCGACTCCGGGAGCCTCCTGCTCGGCACGCTGATGGCCGCGTCGACGATGGCCGTCGGCGGCCGCACCCCCGATCCGTTCAGCGGGCAGACCTTCTTCTTCTACGCCCCGCTCGCCATCCCGCTGCTGATCCTCGGCGTGCCCGTGATCGACACCGCCTTCGCCATCGTCCGGCGGGCCAAGGGGCGTCAGGGCCTCGCCACCGCCGACAAGGATCACCTGCACCACCGACTGGTCCGCCTCGGCCACGGCCACCGCCGCAGCGTCGGCATCCTGTGGGCCTGGACCGCGTTGTTGTCGGCCTTCGTGCTCTACCCGACCTACAACGAGGGTCGGGGCGACGGCATCGTGCCCATCGGCGTCGGGGCCCTCGCCCTGCTGCTCTACACGCTGTTCCACCCCGGCATCCAGGCCGGTCGGTCGGCCGCATCGTCGCCGGTGGCCGCACCGGCGCCGGCGGTCGCTCCCGCCCCGGTCCCGCTGCCGGTCCCCCTCTCGGCCGAGCCGGGCCGGGCCGCCGGTCTGGTTCCCAATGGCTCACCCGCCGGTTCGCCGCGACCCCGCCCGGCCGATGGGCCCCGAACCGGTTCGACGCCAGAGCCGATCACCGCAGCCCGCAGGGGGCGAGCGGGCGGGCAGTCGATGGCCATCCCGAACGCCCCGGTTCTGCCGCCGGCGCAGCGCCAGGGGCCGTCGCCCGGCCTCGGTCGCCTGGTGACGGCCTCGGCCAGGATGCGGCGAGGACGCGACGCCAGCCCGGGGCGCGAGGCCGACCGGCCCGGTCGTCGATCGGCCGTGCGGACCACGAGCGCAGACGGGCCGCGGTGAGCCGGAGCCGAACGCTGGTGCAGATGGGACCGATCGACCCAGCCGGCCGTGGAGATGCATGGGTTGCCACGGGCGGCCGGCGCTCTCTATCTTGTCCTGCGGTGCCCGGGTTGATCACGTCACGTTCCCGGGTCGCGGGCCTCCGGTCGGAGCCCGACCACAAGCCGGCCGACGGAACTGACCGCAGCCGATCACCGAACGACTCGTCGAGGGCATCGTCGTGAGCGACAACGAGCGCAAACTGGGCCGGGAGGTCGGCCAGGCCACCGGTGGCTGGGAGATGGTGTCCGCCGGCGTGGTCTTCGCACTCGCCGGCCTGTGGCTCGACCGCCAGCTCGGCTGGACGCCGGTCCTGACGATCGTGCTGGCCATCGTCGGCTTCGCCGGCGGCGTGGCCGGCGTCTACTACCGCTACAAGCGAGACATCGCCGAGCTCGAGGCCGAGACGGCAGCGATGAGGCGAGCCGGCTCATGACCGCCGCCGGCCGGCCACCGGTCCCCCCGGCGACGGCGACGCCGTCGTTGGCGGAGCCCGACCTCGGTCCGGCCCCCGGCGCCGAGGTCGCCCGCGACCTGGCCAGGCGAGGGCTGCTCGTCCTACCCATCGTCGTCGGCGCCGCCTGGTTGATCGCCGATCGGGCCGTCGCCGCCTCGATCGGTTACGCGATCGTCATCATCTGCGTCAACTTCCTGCTGTCCGCATATTTGTTGGCGTGGGCCGCCCGGATCTCGCTCGGCTTGATAGCCTCGGTGGCGCTTGGTGGGTACGTCATGCGGTTGGCGCTCATCTTCGTGGCGGTCTGGATGGTGAGGGAAACCTCCTGGGTCCGGATGGTCCCACTCGGCATCACGCTCATCGCCGCCCATCTCGGGTTGCTGGTCTGGGAGCTGCGTCACGTGTCGGCGACGGTGGCGCATCCCGGCCTGAAACCAGGGGTCGGCGGCACCTGGCCGGTCCGGCGTGGACAACGCCCGGCCGCCGGCTACCGGTCCGACCGTCACCGACGGGCGACAACCGGAGAAATATGACCTCGCAGGTCATCGACCTGGGTCGTCAACCGACGGAAACTACCGACAGAAGCCTTCGAGAGAGACGTTGAAGGAGCCAGCTAACGTGTTCGGACTCGAGTACCCATCGATCGACAATCTGGTCGGCTGGCCGACGTACTTCGGTGACGATGCCTTCTGGGCGATGAACAAGATCGGTCTGATCAGCCTCCTGGCGATGGCGATCCCGACCGCCATGTTCCTCTTCGCCAAGCGCGAACTGGTGCCGACCGGGGCCCAGAACATCGTCGAGAGCATCGTCGAGTTCATCGACACCCAGGTGGTACTGCCGGCGATCGGCCCCGAGGGCCGCCGGTACACCCCGCTGCTGCTCAGCATCTTCCTCTTCGTGTTCTGGGGCAACATCTTCGAGGTCATCCCGACCTTCCACATGCCGGCCAACGCCAGGATGGCCAACCCGGCGATCCTGGCCATCATCGCCGCCGGCGTCTACATCGGCGTCGGCTTCAAGTACCACGGCTTCGCCTACCTGAAGGACACGATCTGGCCGTCGTTCGTGCCGTTGGCTCTCCGCCCGCTCGTCGGCCTGATCGAGTTCCTCACGGTGTTCATCATCCGGCCGTTCGCCCTGGCGGTCCGGCTCTTCGCCAACATGCTGGCCGGCCACATCCTGCTGGTCACGTTCGGCGTGCTGTGCATCACGCTCTGGCGGCTCGACGCCCTGGTGGTCATCCTGCCGTTCAGCTTCACGATGCTGGTGCTGCTCACCGGCTTCGAGATCTTCGTCTCGTTCCTCCAGGCCTTCGTGTTCGCCCTGCTGACCGCGGTGTTCATCGACTCGTCGCTGCACCCGGCCCACTGATCCGGGCACGCCGAGCCGCCCACCCCGACCGTCACCACGACCCCGATCCTCGCCTTCGGGCAGGTACCCCAGAGCAACCCCCTCTGAACCAACAAGACCCGCTCCGGCGGGACGACAACCCGCCGTGCGGCGGGTCGCACAACAGGAGAGCAACCTCAGATGAGTGTCCTCGCAACCATTGCCACCCAGGCGCTGCTGGCCGCTGACGCCGCCGAAGGCATCACGGCCGCCGACGAGCAGAACATCGCCGCGGCCGCCGGCGCCGGCATGGCCTACGGCCTGGCCGCCATCGGCCCTGGCATCGGCATCGGCTACCTCGTCGGTCAGGCCGTCCAGGCGATGGCCCGGCAGCCCGAGGCCGCCGGCACCGTCCGGACCAACATGTTCCTCGGCATCGCCTTCACCGAGGCCCTGGCCCTGATCGGCTTCGTGGTCTTCATCCTGCTCAAGTTCGCCTGAGGAGGGCGCCCCGATGCTCTCCATCCTCGCGGCTGACGAGACCAGCGGCGTACCCGAGAACCCGATCCTCCCGGCCACCTACGAGCTGTTCTGGGGGGCGATCGCCTTCGCCATCCTCTACCTGCTCATCCGGTACGTGCTCCTTCCCCCGGTCCAGCGGGTGATGAACGACCGGGAGGCCACGATCCAGGCCGACCTCGACGCGGCCGACGCCGCCAAGGCCAAGATGGCCTCGGCCGACTCCGAGCTGGCCGACCAGCTGGCCGGCGTCCGGGCCGAGGCGGCATCGATCATCGAGGCGGCCAGGGGCGAGGCCGAGGCCGAGCGCGAGCGCCTGATCGGTCGGGCCGAGCGCGAGGTGACGGCGATGCAGGAGGTCACCGACTCCGAGCTGGCCCGCGAGCGGGAGGAGGCACTGTCCTCGCTCCGTCCGCAGGTGGCCCAGCTGGCCGTCGGCGCAGCCTCGCGGATCGTGAACCGCCAGATCAGCGTCGACGATGCGCTGCCGGTGATCAACCGGCAGCTCGACAATCCCAACTGAGGACCAGGCTCATGAACCTTGCCTACCAATTCGCCGCTGAGGGCCCGAACGGGGTCCACTGGCCGGCCGACATCAACGAGGTCTACTGGGGTAGCCTCGCCTTCTTCGTGATCGTCGGGTTGGCCGTGTGGCGGGCCGGGCCGTCCGTGATGCAGTCGATGCGGGACCGCACGGCTGGCATCGAGGCCGAGCTGGCCCAGGCCAAGGCGGCCAGGGCCGAGGCCGAGGCCGCGCTGCAGGCGTCGTCGGCCGAGAAGCCGGACGTCTCCGACGAGGAGGCCAGGATCCGGGCCGAGGCCGAGGCGACGGCCGAGAAGCTCAAGGCCGACCTGGTGGTCAAGGCCGAGGCGGAAGCCGAGGCGATCCGCGAGCGGGGCCGGGCCGACGTGGCCAACCGCCGCCGTCAGGCCCAGGCCGATCTGGCCGCCGAGGTGTCCCGGCTGACCCGGTCGAGCGCCGAGGCGGTCGTCCGCGACGGTCTCGACGCCTCGTCGCAGAGCGAGCTGATCGAGGCCTACATCAACCAGGTGGGTGACATCCGATGACCACGCCAGACCAGATCGCCGGCTACGCGGATGCTCTCCTCGCCGTAGCCCGCGCCGAAGGCAGTCCCGAGGCCATCGGAGCCCAGCTCCGCGACGTCGCCAGAGCGGTCGAGGGCAACGACGAGCTCCGCTCATCGCTGTCGAACAACCTGCTCCCGGCCGCCACCCGCAACCAGATCGTCGACGACCTGCTCGCCGGCAAGGCGAGCGACACCGTCCGGGCCCTCGTCGGCCTCGTCGTGTCGGCCGGCCGAGGTGGCCAGCTCGGCGAGATCGTCGGCGCCTTCACCGAGAAGGCGGCGTCGACCAGCGGTCGCCGGGTCGCCGTCGTCCGCAGCGCGGTCGCCCTCACCGACGACCAGAAGGCCCGCCTCGCCCAGGCCCTGGCGTCGACGGCCGGCGGCCCGGTCGAGCTGGAGAACGTCGTCGATCCCGACGTGATCGGCGGTGCGGTGACCACCATCGGTGACACGGTCATCGACGGCTCGCTCCGCACCAAGATCAACCAGATGCACGACGCCCTGTAGCCACTGCGCCACCGGGGCGCCGCAGTCGCGCCGCCGGCCAGACCACGATCCCGTCCGCCCGAGAGAACTCCGAGAAGATAGAGAATCGCACATGGCACTGTCCTTTGATCCCTCCGAGATCACGAGCGCCCTCCAGCGCAACCTCGACAACCTCGACACCGACATCCGCTCGAGCACCGTCGGTCGGATCGTCGAGGTCGGCGACGGCATCGCCCGGGTCAGCGGCCTGCCGAACGCGGCGGTCAACGAGATGCTGCGGTTCGAGGACGGCACGATCGGCCTGGCGCTCAACCTCGACGAGGACACGATCGGCGCCGTCGTCCTCGGTGGCGTCGACGCCATCGAGGAGGGCCAGCCGGTCGAGGCCACCGGCGAGATCCTCTCGGTCCCGGTCGGCGACGGCATGATCGGCCGGGTCGTCAACATGCTGGGTGAGCCGATCGACGGCAAGGGCCCGCTGACCGACGTCCAGCAGCGGCGGATGGAGATCCAGGCCCCCGGCATCACCGGCCGCCAGCCGGTGCACGAGCCGCTCCAGACCGGCATCAAGGCCGTCGACTCGCTGATCCCGATCGGTCGGGGCCAGCGGGAGCTGATCATCGGCGACCGCAAGACCGGCAAGACCACCGTGGCGATCGACACGATCCTGGCCCAGAAGGGCCTCGGCGTGAAGTGCATCTACGTCGCCATCGGCCAGAAGGGCTCGACCGTGGCCCAGACCGTCGCCCTCCTCGAGGAGTACGGGGCGATGGACTACACGGTCGCCGTCGTCGCCCCGGCGTCGGACCCGGCCCCCTACAAGTTCCTCGCCCCCTACGCCGGGTGCGCCATGGGCCAGCACTGGATGGAGAGCGGCGACCACGCCCTCGTCATCTACGACGACCTGTCGAAGCAGGCCGAGGCCTACCGCCAGGTGTCGCTGCTGCTGCGCCGGCCCCCTGGTCGCGAGGCCTACCCCGGCGACGTGTTCTACCTCCACAGCCGGCTGCTCGAGCGGGCGGCCAAGCTGTCGGACGAGAACGGCGCCGGCTCGCTGACCGCCCTCCCGGTCATCGAGACCAAGGCCGGCGACGTCTCGGCCTACATTCCGACCAACGTGATCTCGATCACCGACGGTCAGATCTTCCTCCAGGACGACATGTTCAAGTCGGGCATCCGCCCGGCGGTCGACGTCGGCATCTCGGTCTCCCGGGTCGGCTCGGCGGCCCAGATCAAGGCCATGAAGGCCGCGGTCGGCACGCTCAAGTCCGACCTGCAGCAGTTCCGTGACCTGGCCGCCTTCGCCGCCTTCGGCTCCGACCTCGACCCCGTGTCGCAGGCCCAGCTCGACCGGGGCTACCGGCTCACCGAGCTCCTGAAGCAGGGCATCAACGCCCCGGTCGCGGTCGAGCAGCAGGTGATCGTGCTGTACGCCGGCACCCGCGGCTATCTCGACGGCGTTGCCGTCGCCGACATCGCCCGCTACGAGACCGAGCTGCTCGAGTGGTTCGACACCCGCCACAGCGACATCATGGACTCGATCCGCAGCGGCGGGGCCATCCCGGACGAGGAGGCCCTCGAGGCCGCCATCGCCGCCTTCACCGACCAGTTCGTCGGGACCGACTCGTCGGTCGGGGAGCCCGAGGCCGAGGCCCAGGGCGACGCCACCACCACGATGGTCGACGACACCAGGACCCTCCCCGAGGAGGACGTCTCGAGGGCGTCCGACTAGCGGCTCGACGGAGGAGTAGAGGAGCAGCATGCCCGGAGGCGCAGAACGCATCCTTCGCCGCCGTATCAACACGGTGAGCAACACCAAGAAGATCACGCGGGCCATGGAGCTGATCGCGGCCACTCGGGTTGCCCGAGCCCAGCAGCGGGCCCGCGCCGCCCGGCCGTACTCCGAGCAGCTCACGGGGGTCATCGAGGACCTCGCCGCCGGCGGGGCCGAGGTCGACCATCCGCTGCTCCGCCAGGCCGAGTCGATCTCGAAGGTCGCCTTCGTCGTCTGCGCCGGCGACCGGGGCCTGGCCGGCCCCTACAACGCCCAGGTGCTCCGCACGGCCGAGCGGGAGATCCAGGCCGTCCGCTCCGATGGCGGCGACTACGCCATCATCGCCGTCGGCCGCAAGGTCGCCGACTACTTCTCGTTCCGGGGCTACAACATCGACTCGACCTACTCGGGGTTCACCGACAACCCGAGCTACGAGAACGCCCGCGACATCGCCAGGCGGGTCCGCCAGCTGTTCGACTCCCAGGAGGCGCAGCAGGTCGACCTGATCTACACCGAGTTCGTGTCGATGGGCACCCAGCGGCCGATCGTCCGCCGGTTCCTCCCCCTGGAGAAGACGGCGGTGATGGCGGCCGAGGGCGGCGGCGAGGCCGCGGCCCTGGCCGGCTTCTCGTTCGAGCCGTCGGCCGAGGGCGTCCTGGCCGACCTCCTGCCCCGCTACGTCGAGGCCCGTCTCTTCACCGCCCTGCTCGACGCTGCGGCGTCCGAGCACGCCAACCGGCAGCGGGCCATGAAAGCGGCGACCGACAACGCCGAGGAGCTGATCGTCAAGCTGTCCCGGGCCATGAACCGGGCCCGCCAGGAGGCCATCACCACCGAGATCATGGAGATCGTCGGCGGTGCCGAGGGCCTGGCCGAGGACGACGACGACCTCAACATCGAACTGCTGCTCAGCGAGCTCTCGTCCTGAGCACCCCGACCCTTCTCACCTCACACCGACACCTGGAGCAAGCACGAACATGACTGCCACGGAACCCCAGCTCAAAGACGGGCGGATCGTCGCCATCGCCGGTCCGGTGGTCGACGCCGAGTTCCCTCCTGGGGACCTGCCCGAGATCAACGATGCCATCCAGTTCGATGTCTCGGTCGACGGTGAGTCGGACGTCGTGACCGCCGAGGTGGCCCAGCACCTCGGCAGCGGGCGGGTCCGGGCGGTCGCCCTCAAGCCGACCGACGGGCTCCAGCGGGGCCAGGTCGTTCGCCAGCTCGGCCGCGGCATCGCCGTCCCCGTCGGCGATGTGACCCTCGGTCACATCTGGAACGTGCTCGGCGAGCCGCTCGACGTGCCCGCCGACCAGCTCGACATCGGCGACCGGTGGGAGATCCACCGGCCCGCGCCGTCGTTCGACTCGCTCGAGCCGACCAAGCAGGTCCTCGAGACCGGCATCAAGGTCATCGACCTCCTCACCCCGTACCTCCAGGGTGGGAAGATCGGTCTGTTCGGTGGTGCCGGTGTCGGCAAGACCGTGCTGATCACCGAGATGATCACCCGGGTCGCCTCCAACCACGGCGGCGTGTCGGTGTTCGCCGGTGTTGGCGAGCGGACCCGTGAGGGAACCGACCTCTTCATCGAGATGGGTGAGACCATGATGGGCGACGGCGAGACGTCGGTGCTCGACAAGGCCGCCCTGTGCTTCGGTCAGATGGACGAGCCGCCCGGCGTCCGGCTGCGCATCGCCCTGTCGGCCCTGACGATGGCCGAGTACTTCCGCGACGTGCAGGGCCAGGACGTGCTGCTGTTCGTCGACAACATCTTCCGCTTCGTCCAGGCCGGGTCCGAGGTGTCGACCCTGCTCGGTCGCATGCCGTCGGCCGTTGGCTATCAGCCGACGCTGGCCGACGAGATGGGCATCCTGCAGGAGCGGATCACCTCGACCGGTGGGCGCTCGATCACCTCGATGCAGGCCGTGTACGTGCCGGCCGACGACTACACCGACCCGGCGCCGTTCACCACGTTCACCCACCTCGACGCCACCACCGAGCTGAGCCGTGAGATCGCCGCCCTCGGCATCTACCCGGCGGTGGATCCGCTGGCCTCGACCTCGACGATCCTCGCTCCCGAGGTCGTCGGCGACCGCCACTACAACGTGGCCCGCCAGGTCCAGGAGATCCTCCAGCGGTTCAAGGAGCTGCAGGACATCATCGCCATCCTCGGCCTCGACGAGCTGTCCGAGGAGGACCGCATCACCGTCGACCGGGCCCGCAAGGTGCAGCGGTTCCTGGCCCAGCCGATGATCGTGGCCGAGGTCTTCACCGGCCTGCCCGGCATCTTCACCCCGGTCGAGGAGACGATCGACTCGTTCGAGGCCCTGGTCACCGGCGAGCTCGACGATCTGCCCGAGCAGGCGTTCCTCAACGTCGGCGGCGCCGACGATGTCCGCGAGAAGGCCGAGCGCCTCCGCCGGGAAGCCGGCGCTTGAGCGTGACCGCCTCCTGCGGTCCCCCCGGGTTTCGCCAACGGCGAAACGTCGTGCGAGGTAGGAGTTTCCCATGGCCATGAAAATCGAGTTCGTCTCCCCGGAGGACATCCTCTACTCGGGCGAGGCCGTGCAGGTCATCGCCCGCACCCGGGGTGGGGGCGACATCGCCTTCCTGACCGGCCACGAGCCGTTCATCGGCTCCCTGGAGACGTGTGAGGTCCGGGTCTACGAGGAGGGTGGCGACATTCGGCGCTTCGCCGTCCGCGGCGGGTTCGTGTCGGTGACCGGGCCCGAGGTGACGGTGCTCTCCGATGCTGCGGTTCCGGCCGGCCAGATCGACGTCGCAGCGGCCAGGACCCAGCTGGCCGACGCCAAGGCGGCCGAGGACGCCAACCCCGAGGACCCCTACGCCAGGGACGACCGCCGGTGGGCCGAGGTCCAGCTGGCCGCCGCCGGTGCCGACGACGGCGGCGCCGCCCACTGACCGACGGCCAACGAGCCGACCAGCGCACGCAGACGAACCCCCGGCCCCGAGGCCGGGGGTTCGTCGCGTCCGGGGGTGCGACGGTGCGGTCCCGTCGGCGGCGGTCGCGGCGAGCGGTCCGGGCGACGGACCGGGTGACGGAGCTCACGCCGATTCCTGCGGGTTGAAGCGCTCCACCCTCCAGCGCGCAGTTTGTTCCTTTTGCCGCACCCGTCGACGTGCCAGGATGCGGAGCGAGGGCTAGCAATCGGGGGCTCGTCGCTGTGGAGGGGACAGCGACGAGCCCCGGTCTAGCCAAGACCGTCCGCCGGCCCGCCGTCAGCGCCCCATCGCCGCCGCAGGCCGGCCCCCGGCGTCGAGCGGGCCGACCATCGCATGGCTCACCAGTTGATGTCGTCGACCGTCCTCGGCTCCTCGTCGGCCGGCTGGGTCATACCCGCCACCAGCGCCAGCGCAGCCCGCATCGGCAGGTCGTCCGGCACGCTGTCGGGATCGACGTGGGATCGGAAGGTGAAGCCCTCGATGAGCGACGTCATGATGACCGACATCTCCTCGTAGGTGAACGGCTCGACGAGCTTGCGGCCGGTTGCCGTCGTGAAGAAGAAGCCGAACGCACCGGCCATGCGTTGATCGATCGAGGCGTACAGCCGCCGGAATGCCCCCAGCAGGTTCTTGCGGGAGCCGGACGCCAGCCAGGCGTAGGTCTGGACGACGAAGGCGCCGTCGTCCCGCACCGACTGGAAGTAGGCACCGCCGAGCTGGCGGATCAGCTCCGAGTTGGTCATCGAGCCGGTCATCAACTGCTTGCCGGCGGCATCGATCAGCTCGTCGGTGAGGCCGGAGCGGTCCGGGCTGAGCCCGTCGAGCAGGATCGCCTCGGTCAACTCGACCGACGAGCCGTAGTTGCGGAAGGCCTTGCTCCGCAGGCCCGGCAGCCAGTCGTCGAACCGGGACGGGTTGATGCCCTTGGCCAGCACCTCGAACGGCTCGGTCAGCAGCCGGTTCATCGCCGCCGACCGGATCTGCTCCGGCGTGCTCATGTCGGAGGTCGGGCGGCGGGCCAGCACTCGGGAGGTGTAGCGCCGGAGATTGCCGATGATGGCGGCATCCGGCGAGCGGTCGTCGCGTGGTCCTGGCATGTCGTGTGGCCCCCCATCGGCCCGGCTGGCGCCTCCCCGGCCGGTCGAGATCAGCGCAATCTCGTGGAAGCGTAGTGAGGATTCGGTCTCGGGAGGTGTGATCGTTCGTCCGGTCGACCCGCGGCGGCCGGCGCTCGACGGTGGCGAGGCGGTCGACCAGACTCGTCGGCCATGGACGACCAGCAGGGTGATCAGCGCCAGAGCCGACCGTGGCGGACCAATCGGGTGGAGCTGCGGGCCGCCGGCTTCGACCCGGACCGGGCCCGCGAGCTCGACCTGCTGGTCACCGTGGCCAGCCCGTGGACCAACGCCCACCGCTGCAACAACCGGGTCGGCCGCCTGACCACACTGGTGCTCGACGCCCTCGACGGGGCCGGAGCCCAGGGTCTGGTGGTCGGGACCCCGGCGGTGTCGGACGCGCTGACCCAGGGGACCGCGAACGCCGGCTACAGCCTGGTCTCGCGGGACCTGATCGCCGATTGCATCGAGGTCGGCCACCGGGCCCACCACGCCCAGGCCATGATCGTCATCTCGGGTTGCGACAAGGTCGGGGCGGCGGCGTTGATGCCGCTGGCCCGGACCAACGACGTCGGCCTCGTCCTCTACCCCGGGACCAGCTCGCCCGGTTCGGTCGACATCGAGCCGTGGGCGGCAAAGGGTGACAACCTGACGATCCTCGACTACGCCGAGGCCAGGGCCGCCGAGGAGGCCGGACGGATCAGTGCCGGTGAGCTCGACCGGATCGAGCGCTGCATCATGCCGGGCAGCGGCACCTGCGGGGCGATGTTCACCGCCAACACGATGAGCACGCTGGCCGAGTCGATCGGCATGATGCTGCCCCGCACCGCGTCCTATCCGGCCGACCACGATGCGACGAGTGACGTGCACGAGGACGTGGCGGCCAACGTCGCCGCCACGGTCTCCGCCCTCCGCCAGCTCCACGCCAGCGGCACCCGACCACGCGACATCATGACGATGGCGGCGTTCGAGAACGCCATCACCACCCTCTACGCCATGGGCGGCTCGACCAACCTCTACCTGCACCTGCTGGCCATCGCTCGGGAGGCCGACGTGCCGCTCACCATCGATCACATCCAGGCGGTGGGGGAGCGGGTGCCACTGATCGCCGACCTCCAGCCCCACGGGCCGTACGCCATGGTCAACCTGCACCGCATCGGCGGGGTCCCGGTGGTGATGCGGCAGCTGCTCGACCACGGCCTCCTGCACGGCGACCTGCCGACGGTGACCGGCCGGACGGTGGCGGAGAACCTGGCCGACGCCCCGACGCTCGCCGACCTCGGACCGCAGGACATCGTCCGGCCGATCGACTCGCCTGTGGCCCCGGCCGACCACCACATCAGCGTGCTCCGGGGCAACCTCGCTCCCGAGAGCTGTGTGCTCAAGCTGAGCGGCAAGACCCTCGAACGGGGCGTCTTCCGGGGACGGGCCCGGGTGTTCGACTCCGAGCCGGACGCCATGGCCGCCATCCGGGCGAGCGAGATCGTGGCCGGCGACGTGGTGGTGGTCCGCAACGTCGGCCCGGTCGGCGGGCCCGGCATGCCCGAGATGGTGATGCTGACGATCCAGCTCCAGGGCCGTGGACTGGGAGCCGACGTCGCCCTCATCACCGACGGCCGGTTCTCCGGGGTGTCCCACGGCATCCTGATCGGCCACATCTCGCCCGAGGCCGCCGTCGGCGGTCCGCTGGCGGCGGTCCGCGACGGCGACGCGATCGTCATCGATCCGGGCCAGCGGACGCTGACGCTCGAGGTCGACGACGCGGAGATCGCCGACCGCCTCGCCGGCTGGACGGCGCCGCCGTCCACCGTGCGACGGGGCAGCGTTCGCGACAAGTACGTTCGGCTGGTCTCCTCGGCCCACCACGGCTGCGTGCTCTGAGCGCCCGCCCGGCCCGATCG
Source organism: Acidimicrobiales bacterium (assembly GCA_028285495.1). Classification (GTDB taxonomy): domain Bacteria; phylum Actinomycetota; class Acidimicrobiia; order Acidimicrobiales; family SZUA-35; genus JAHELU01. The sequence goes on along the minus strand of JANQPB010000016.1, from coordinate 116,602 downwards.
GGCTCGGTCGGGTCGCCGGCCGGCGCCGGTCAGCGAACGGGCACGATCCGGTGCAGCTCGCCGGCCCAGTTGACGACCAGCAGCTCGCCGTCGCTGTCGACACCGAAGCTGGTGACCTGACCGAGCGGGCCGAGCTCCTCGCTCCAGTCGAGCTGATCGACCACCCGGCCCTGATCCGTCAACCGGAGGCTGCGGACCAGGCCGCCGCACCAGTCGGCGTAGAAGTAGTGGCCGGTCAGCTCGGGGATGGCCTGACCCCGATAGACCCGACCGCCGGTGATCGAGCAGCCCTCGTCGTGGGAGTACTGGAGGATCGGGTCGGTCAGCCCGGCCGTCTCGCAGCCGGATCGGAAGCACTGGTCGCCCTCGGTCTCGAACCAGCCGAAGTTGGTGCCGGCCCCGTCGAGCCCGACGACGTTGATCTCCTCCCAGCGGTCCTGGCCGACGTCGCCGATGTAGACCGTCTCGCTGACGTGGTCGATCGAGAACCGCCACGGGTTGCGGAGCCCGTAGACCCAGGTCTCGTCGTCGAACGGGTTGCCGTCGGGAATGGCGTAGGGCTCGCCGCCGCGGTCGGAACCGTCGGCGCCGACGTCGAGACGGAGGATCGAGCCGAGCAGGTTGGAGGTGTCCTGGGAGGTGGCGCCGCCGCTGCCGCCGTCGCCGAGGGCCAGGTAGAGGAGGCCATCCGGGCCGAACTCGAGCATGCCGGCGTTGTGGCGCTCGGCCGGCTGGTCGACCTGGAGGACCACCTCGAGCGAGTCGGGGTCGACCTCGGTCGGGGCCGTCGCCGCGAACCGGGCGAGCAGGCTGTCGCCGGCCGGGTCGGTCCAGTACGCGAACAGCGTGCCGTTGGTGGCGTAGTCGGGATGGAAGGCCAGGCCGAGCAGGCCCTGCTCGATGCTGGAGGACAGCAGCTGGCCGGTCAGGTCGAGGAACGGCTCGCCCCGGACCTGGCCGTCCTCCACCACCAGGACGATCCCCTCCCGCTCGACGACGAACAGCGCGTCGGTGCCGGGGGCGGCGGTGATCAGGATGGGCTGGTCGAACCCCGAGGCCAGCAGCTCGGTGGTCAGGCCCTTGAGCTCGGCCGGGGGTGCGGTCGTCGACGTGGTGGCCGGCGCATCACCGGCGGTCGCCCCCGTCCCGTCGCCCGCGGTCCCGTCGTCGGCCTCGCCGGTGTCCTCGACGCCGGCGTCGGGCTCGTCGGGGGCACGGGTCACCGATGGCAGCGTCTGGTCGGTGCCGTCGTCGGCAGCGAACGTGGCGGTCTCCTCGTCCGGTGGCACGCAGGCTGCGGTCAGCAGCGCCAGGGCGAGGCCGGCCGATGCCAGCGCCGGAGCCGCCCGGACGCCGATCACGGCGCCACCGGCAGCCAGTCGGCCCGGTAGTTGCCGCTGGCGTTCCACAGGAGCCATCCCGCCCCTCTCGACTCGGCTTCGCTGATCTGGGCCCCGATCTGGGCGCCGGTGTAGAAGAAGGCCTGGATCCAGGGGCGCATCTGGGTGTCGGGGGCAAGCCGCGGGAGCCCGTCGTCGAGTGCGTCGGCGATCACCGGGCCCGGGTGGTCGTTCGGGTCGGCGAAGCCGAGCCAGCCCGGCCCGTAGTGGCTCGGGTACAACATCGGGCTCAGGGCGTCGACCACCGGGCCGATGGCCTCGACGGTCTGGCCGATGCCCTCGTCGGTCTCGCTCGACATCACGATCCCGAAGATGGCGGCCGAGACCCCGCAACCGAGCGGGGCCAGCCGGTCGCTGGCTTCGGCGAGGAAGGCGGCGATGACGGCGGAGCGCTCATCCGGTGTGCGGGGGACCTGGTCGGCGGCGACCTCGGCGGTGCGACCGGCCGGGTAGCGGACGTAGTCGAACTGGACCTCGGCGAACCCGAGCTCGCAGGCCTCGGCGGCGAGGGCGAGCGGGTACTCCCAGTTGGCCGGGTCGGTGGCATCGACCCAGTCGCCGGCCAGCTTGGCCTCGGCATCGCCGCTGGACCACAGGTCGTCCTCGAACGTGACCACCCGGGTGATGGGATAGAGCCCGGCGTCGGCGGCCCTGGCCAGCAGCTCGCTCGGCCGGTAGAGGGCCTCGACGGCGCTGAGCTCGGCCGCTTTCGCCACCTTGGTGCGGTACAGCACCTGGCCGGTCTCGTCCTTGGTGTCGAACACGAGGGCGTTGACGGTGGTCGGGGCGACGAGGTCGAGCAGGTCCTGGAAGCGCTCGTCGTCGGCCGCCACCTCCCGGGAGACGCGGACCCCACGAGCCACGACGGGCTCCAGCTCGATCGTGTCGCCGGAGGTCAGCTCGGTCGGATCGACGGTGACCGGCAGCCAGGTCGGGAGTCGGAGCCGCAGCCTGCGTTCGGCGTCGGCGTCGACCTCGGCGTCGACCTCGATGGTCAGCGCGCCTTCGGCGTCGCTGATCACCGGGAGGCCGCCGGTGTCGCCGTCGAGCGTGCCGACGACACCCGGAAGCGGTTCCCCGTCGACGCTGGACACGACGCTGACCGTCACCTCGGCAGGGGCGCCCTTGCTGTCGCCGTCGCCGTCGCCGTCGCCGTCGCCGTCATCGTCGGCGGCCCGCCCCGTGTCGTCGTCCCCCGCGCCGGCCCCCGAGGCCGTGTCGTCCCCACCGGCGGCGTCGGCATCGGCCCCCGTCCGGTCGCCGTCGTCGCCGTCCGCCTCGGCACCGGCGGCGGCCGCTTCGGCGCTGTCGTCCCGGCCCGCGTCGTCGACCCGGTCGGCCCCACAGCCGACGGCGACGGCGGTCAGCAGGAGCATCGGAGCGAGCCGTCGCCACCTCACCCGGCGACCCTAGCGGTCGCCGACCCCGAACAGCGCGCGCCCTCCGCCGCCCGGTCACGCACCGGTGAGGCATGATCCGCCCCGGTCCGCTCGGTTACCGTTGCCGGCGTGGACGTTCGAACCCTCATGCGTCGCTCGGCGACCTTTCACTCCCAGTATCCGGCCGTCGTCGAGGCCGGCACGGCCGACGGCGCCAGGCCGACCAGGCGCCTGACCTACGCCGAGGCCTGGACCCGCGGGCTCCGGCTGGCCAACGCCCTGCTCGACCTCGGCCTCCGGCCCGGCGACCGGGTCGGGGTGCTCGAGGACAACACGCTGGAGTCGGTCGACTTCTTCTGCGGCACGGCGGCCGCCAACCTCGTCCGGGTCCCGCTGTACCCCCGGAACGGGGTCGACGCCCACGAGCACATGCTCGACCACACCGGTTGCCGGGCCCTGGTGGTCAGCGAGAGCCACGCCGCCGCGGTCGCGGGGCTGGCCGATCGGGTGGCGTCGCTCGAGCACGTCATCGTCCGCGACGACGGCTACGAGGACTGGCTGGCCGGCTTCGACGACACCGACCCCGATCCCGAAGTCTCGCCGGACGACTGGTTCATCATCCGCCACACGGGCGGCACGACCGGGCGGTCGAAGGGCGTCGGCTACACCCACAAGACGTGGCTCGACGCCGGTCGGGACTGGTTCTACAACCTGCCGCCGGTCGAACTGGGCGACGTCTGCCAGCACGCCGGGCCGATCTCCCACGGCTCGGGCTACCTGTTCACCCCGATGTGGCTCTCGGGCGGCGTGAACCTGCTGATCCCCAAGTTCGACGCCGACGAGGTGGTCGACACGATGGAGCGGGAGCGGGTGGCCTACGGGTTCCTGGTCCCGGCCATGCTCAACGCCGTCGTCCGCCACCCGACTGCGACCGAGCGGGACTGGTCGCACCTCAAGTGCATCCAGATCGGCGGAGCCCCCATCGCCGACGACACGGCGCTGCTGGCCCGTGACGTGCTCGGCGACGTGCTCTACCAGGGGTTCGGGCAGACCGAGGCCCTGCCGATCACGATGATGGGGCCGAAGGAGTGGTTCTCCCAGGTCGAGGGGTCGAACCCGCTTCGCTCGGCCGGTCGGCCCCTGCCATACGGCGACCTGGAGATCGTCGATCCCGACACCGCCGAGCCGCTCCCGATCGGGGCGGAGGGGGAGATCGCCATCCGCTGTGACGGGCAGATGCTCGGCTTCTGGAACAACCCGGAGGCGACGGCCGAGCGGATGCGGGACGACTGGGTGCTGACCGGCGACATCGGGCGCCTCGACGAGAACGGCTACCTCTATGTGCTCGACCGCAAGGACGACATGATCATCTCCGGCGGGTTCAACATCTGGCCGGCCGAGCTGGAGAACACGCTGACCGACCACCCGGAGGTGGTCGAGGCTGCGGTGTTCGGGGTGCCGAGCGAGCGCTGGGGCGAGAGCCCGTACGCCGTCGTGACCGTGGTCGAGGGGGCGTCGGTGACCGCGGAGGAGCTGATCGAGCGCTGCGCCGACCATCTCGGCTCGTACAAGAAGCCGGCCGGGATCGAGCTGACGACCGACGAGCTGCCGAAGTCGCCGGTCGGCAAGCTGGCCAGGAAGGTCTTGCGCGAGCCGCACTGGGCCGGTCTCGATCGCCGGGTGGCGGGGAACTAGTTTCCCGCCGCCGCCGGCGGCGCCCGCCAGGTCCGGGCGATCAGCCGCCGGCGAGCCCGGCCTCGCCGGCGATGCGCTCGATCGGGGCGGTCCCGTCGCTCGGCCGGTGCAGGAGGACGAGCCGGTCGAGCCGGCCGTCGGCCCGCTCGATCCAGCGGGGGTCGAGCCCGGCGAACCCGCTGACCTCGAACGGCGGTCGGTCGCCGCCATCGGCTCCAGCCGCCCCGTCTGACCGCTCGGCCGCCGCCGTCCTGGCGATCTCGGCGAGCCGGTCGAGTCGGGGGTGGCCGGCCTGGGTGTTGAACCCGTCGGCGTTGGCCCCGGCCAGCTCGGCCATGCGCGGCCCGAACCCGCCGACCACGATCGGTGGCGCCGGTTCGGGGACGAGGAATCCGCTCCCACGGCCGAGGTCGGTGCTCGGCAGGTCGGTCGGACTGGTGCGCCCGGTCCAGACCTGACGGCAGACGGCGATCGTGTCGACGACCTGCTGGCGGCGGAAGGCGTCGCCAGGCGCCGCACCCCCGAGCGCCGCCTGCTCCCGGTGGTAGGGGGTGTTGGTCCCGCCGCCGGCGCCGAGTCCGAGGATCAGCCGGCCCGCGGTAACCGCCTGGAGCGTCGCCGCCATCACCGCCAGCACCCCCGGTCGGCGGTTGGCGACGTTGAGCACCAGCGGTCCGATGGTGACCCGGCTCGTCCGGGCTGCGATCGCCGTCAGCAGCGTCCACCCCTCGTGGACCCGGTCGGCCCGGTGGACTTCGCCGGCCAGGTGATCCCAGGTCCAGATCCCGTTGATGCCGGAGGCCTCGGCCGCCTCGGCGGCGTCGAGCACCGCCGGCCACGAGGTGTCGAACGGGTCGAGCAGGATGTCGATCAGCACCCGCCGAGCCTAGGTCGCCCCTCGTCGCCGACGTCGGGCCGGTCGCGCCGACGGGCGACGGCGCCGGTCGGAGCGTTCTGTCGGCCGCCATGACCAGAAACGGCCCGATCCCGCGGCCAGAACCGGTTCGTGAGGGCTCGACGGGGCTGCGATCTCGGGGATCGTTCCTGTCGAGGGCTCGACGGGGCTCCGATCTCGGGGATCGTTCCTGTCGAGGGGTCGACGGGGCTGCGATCTAGGGGATCGTTCCCGTCGAGCGGATGAACTCGGCCGACTCGCTGAACCCGACCATCACCGTCCCCCGGGGCGTGCCCCCGTCGAGCACCGAGCCCCAGTGGGCGGCGCCACCGGCGTCGGGCGAGCGTCCGAGCACGTTCGAGTACAACAGGTTCACGAACGAGGCGTTGTCGAGTGCGCCGTAGCGGGCCACGAACTCACCCGACCGGGCGAACTCGCCGGCGATCGTCTCGAGCGGCGCCCCGAGCCGCAGCTGGCCCGACCAGTAGGCGAGGCCGCCGGCATCGGGATCGCGGAGGAAGAAGGCACGGTAGAGCCGGGTGATCTTGGCCTCGGCCGACTCGGAGGCGGCGACCGTCTGGGTCCTCGCCACGTACTCCGCCGACTCGGCGAACCCGATCATCACCTCGCCCCGGGACACGCCCTGCTGCAGCTGGGCGACCCAGTAGGCCCGACCGCCGTCGTCGGCCGCCCGCCCGAGCACGTTGGCGTACACGAGGTCGACGAAGGTGCCGTCGGCAAGCGAGCCGTAGCGGCTCTCGAACTCGGCGCTCGAGGCGAAGGCGGCCGACACGTCGAGCAACGGCACCCCCTGGGTTCGCTGCCCGACCCAGTAGTCGAACCCGCCCTGGTCGGCCAGCCGGAGGAAGTAGGCCTGGTACAGCCGGTTGATCTGCCCGTCGAGGGCCGTGTTGCGGATGAACGACGGCCACTCGGACGGGTCGGCCGGCCCGCCACCGACCGGGAGGGTGACCGTCGCCGTCGCCGCTTCGCCGTTGCCGTTCGCCCCCCAGGGCACGACCCGCAACGTGTAGGTCGCCCCCGGGCTGAGCGACCCGATCACCGCTCCGGTCGCCATCGCCCCGACCGAGACCGACGTCTCGAGCGTCACCCCGTCCCGCCACGCCTCGACCACGTAGAGGTTGGGGGCGGTGCCGGTCTTCCAGAGGTTCCGATCCCACGACAGCACGGCGGCGGTGATCGACGGGCTGGCCGACGTGATCGTCGGGGTCGTGGCGGCGACGGTGAGCGGCCAGCCCATCCGGGCCATCAGCCCGAGGGTCGGGGCGTCGAGGATCCTGGCCGTCTCCCCCGTGCCGAGCGCCGGCGTCATCAGCGAGCCGGCGGTGCCGCCCGGGTAGCTCGCCTCGTCGAAGTGGGAGTAGCTGCTGCCCGACACCCAGTTCGACGGCGCGTACAGCTCGTACGTCAGCCCGTTGGCCACCGAGCCGTGGATGTCGCCCGAGCGGAGCGCCGTCGCCTGGTCGCCGACCGAGGTCAGCGGCGTCGAGCCGTACGTGGCCAGCGTGTCGTAGACGTAGGTGTCGTTGCCGAGCCGGGGCTCGTTCTCGCCCGAGTGGATCGTGGCCGAGCCGAGGAACCCGAGCCCGTGACCGATCTCGTGCAGGACGACGCTGTAGAGGTCGATCTGGTAGCTCGGCGGCGTGCCGGTGGTGCCGACGTACCACCGGTTGGTGCCGAGCAGGTCGGCGTTGAGGGTGATCGTCAGCTCCGGCCGGCTCGGCCCGTTGGCGTCGATGCCGAGCAGGGTGTTGGTCAGCGCCGCCGGGTACAGGTCGTCGGTCGGGAGGCTGCCGCCCTGATACATCCCGTCCGGGCCGGCGTAGCCGAGCAGGTTCGGGTTGCCGAAGCTCTTCCACTCGACCTCCACCACGATCGGACCGCTGCCGCTGGTGGCGATCACCGAGTCCCACTGGTTCACCGCGGCATCGATCACCGTGCGGACGGCGGTCGGGGCCGGATGGGTCGGGCTGTAGGAGGCCGTCATGCCGCCGATGGCCGAGGCGAAGGCGGCCGGCAACCGCTCCCGCAGCGCGGCCTCGGCCTCCCGCTCGGCCAACAGCTCGGCGGCATACTCGTCGAGGGCCTCCTGGATCTCCGGGTCGAGCGTGCTCTCGGGCCCGATCACGACCGGAGCGACCTCGACGACGATGCCCGCCTCGTACTCGCGGAGGTCGTCCCCTGGCGAGGTACGAGCGGCGCCGACGATCGCCAATACGACCGCGGCGACGCTCAGCAACGCAGCTCGAATCTTCAACCCCGCACCTTCCCGTCCAGAGGCTCGCCCGTGTCTTCGGCGCGAGGGCCCGCTGGCTGTAGGCCCAACGGTCCGGGTGATGAAGGTTGTGCGGCCCCCTCGATCGGGTCGATCGAACCCTGGGGCGAACGCGAGCGGCGCCGACCGGGAGAGGTCGGCGCCGCTTCAGGGCTTCGTCGGTTGTCTCAGTCGCTCGGCGATGGTCGAGCGGCCGGCCGGGCGGGGATCAGCCAGCTGCGGCCTCGTCGCCGCCCTCGGCCCGGGGCCCGGGGCAGGTCTCGCCGTCGGGGGCGCCCTCGCCGGTCGCCCCCGGCGTGAACTCGGGATTGGCGCAGGCGAGCAGGAGGTCCATGTCCTCCTGGGTGATCGTCGGACCGTCGAGCCCGACGGTCTCGATCTCCTCCCGCATGTGCTCCATCCACTCCTGGTAGCCGGGGGACGAGGTGTCCTCGCCACCCAGGATCGCCCGCTCGTGGAACACGACGAGCTCGAGCTCGATCAGCGACAGCGAGGCCATCTGCGCCGGCATCAGACCACGCTCGCCGGAGATGCGACCGCCGCCGGCCCGGTTCGGATCACCGTAGGCCTCGCCGGCGATGGCGTCGGAGCCGCGGGCGGTGTGGGCCATGTGGTCGATCGCCTCGGGGAAGGTGGCCAGGATCTCGCCGTCGGAGAAGGCGTAGCCGATGCCGCCGCCGCCGTTGCCGCCGTGGCACCCGGCACAGGAGCCGTACACGAGCTCGGCGTCGATCAGCAGGATGTCCTCGCTCTCCGGCTGCTGCATCGTGCCGGCGAAGCTGAGCGCCCAGATGGGCAGGGCGGCGATCACCGGCAGCACCCACACCGGGATCTTCTTGCGGGCCTGGGCGGCCTGCACGTACGCCGGAACGGGCTTCGGTGGGGGCGCCGGCGGATCGAGATTCGGCAGATTCGCCGCCGGTGCCGCCGCAGCGGGAGCGGCCGCCGAGGCCGCGACCGGCGCCGAGGACTCGGCCGGGGCCGCCGACTCCGCACCGCCGCCGTCGCCGGACTTGCCCGACTTGGCGGCCTTGCTCCGCTTGAGTAGATGTTCCGGGATCTCGGTCAACGGTCCTCCGGGGGCGCATTCGACCTGATGGGTGTAGCTGGTCCCAACCGGGACGGCCTCGCCGCCCACCCTCGAGGACGTCCGGGGCGCGATGGCCCCGGCACGATCTTGCGGTGCACGGACTTGGCAACACTATGCGGCGCAAAGACTAGCGAGCCACTCGGGCCGATCGGTCGCCTGTCACGCATTCTTTACCCCGGCCCGTGCGCACCGTCCGGGCCCCCGATGCGGGCCGCCAGGCGTCCGGTCGGGCGCCAGTTGGTGTGCGGTGCAGTCCGGGTTAAGGTGCGGTGGCACTTCGGGTAACGGTGCGGGAGCACGCCATCTGCTCGGTGCGTCGCCAGCGGCGAGCGGCCGGTTCGACCGGTCGAGCGGTGGTGTCGATCGCTCCGGCATGGATGTTCGGTTACGGTTGCGCCGGTCCCGGGGGCAGCGACTACATTTGTGCACAGCTTCACAAGGTCGTTCATCCGACCCGATGGAGCGGTGCACCGCCGGATCTGCGATCCAGCTCGACCCAAGACCAAGCGAACCGTTGAGGAGCCCCTGACGACATGGCTGCCCTGGTGACATCGATCGTGGTTTCCATCCTGATGTCGGTGGCGATCTTCGTCTACGCCGGTCGACGCCCGGTCGGTACCCCGGTCACCTGGGGCGAGGCGATGGTCGGATCGGTGTGGGTCTTCTTCCTGGCGTTCCTCGCCTACGGCGTCGTGCCCCACCAGTGGCTCACCCTGGCCGAGAACGAGTGGAGCTTTCGGGCCGACCGCATCCTCTACGGCCCCGGCAACATCGTGCAGCCCATCTCCCAGGGCGGCTGGTTCCCGTTCGACATCACCTACCGGGCCATCTCCGACACGGTCGCCGTGATCATCTACGTGATCGCCCTCGGCCTCCAGATCTGGATGTGGGCCCGTTGGCAGAACCGCGGTCAGCGGGCCGAGGCCCAGGCCAAGGCCGCCCTGTCGCAGACCAGCTCCTTCGGTCGTCCCCTGATCAAGCAGGGCTGACCGTCGGGCGCCAACATGGAAGACATGACGACAACGAGGACAACGACGAGGACTGAGAGGAGTCGCCGATGACCACGACCGATGCCAATCCGCCACTCCCGGAGTTCCGGACCGACTACCTCCTGATGGAGGTCGACGCCGACTACCTGGCCCAAGCGGTCAAGCCGAAGCAGTTCATCCACATCGACCAGTCCGAGTGCATCGCCTGCGAGGGCTGCGTCGACATCTGCCCGTGGAAGTGCATCCACATGCAGACCGTCGACTCCGTCGAGGAGTCCTACGGCATCGCCAAGCCGGGCGACGACCCCAACGATGCCTTCATCTTCACGATCGACGACGACGTGTGCACCCGCTGCGCCCTCTGCGTCGACCGGTGCCCGACCGGGGTGATCATCCTCGGCAAGGTGGGCGAGCCGAACCCGACCGGCGACCTGCACCAGCGGACCACCTCCTACGGCTACGGCTACGGCATGAGGCTGGCATGACCGCCTCATCGACCAGCCGGCGCCTGGCCTGTCGGCCCTAACCGCGACGAACCCGAACCCGTCAGAGGACTGCCCAACACATCATGGCCAAGTCGATCCAAGACCAACCGACGATCGCTGAGCGGTTGCAGAACCAGGTCAGCCAGCTCAACGACTCGATCCAGGGCTCCCAGGCCTGGAACTCGATCTTCCGGCCGGGTTCGGTCTTCCGCAAGGGCTACACCGACAGCCCCCGGAACCGGTCCTACGTGATCATGAACAGCGTGCTCTACCACCTCCACCCGGTGAAGGTGAAGCGGCACGCCGTGAAGGTCAGCTACACCCTGTGCCTCGGTGGGTTGAGCTTCTTCCTGTTCATCCTGCTGACGATCACCGGCATCTTCCTGATGTTCTTCTACACGCCGTCGGCCACCCAGGCCTGGGACGACATCGAGGCCCTGCAGACCCAGATCGCCTTCGGCCTGCTGGTCCGCAACATGCACCGATGGGGCGCCCACCTCATGGTGATCTCGGTGTTCCTCCACATGGCCCGCGTCTTCTACCACGGCGCCTACAAGGCGCCAAGAGAGTTCAACTGGGTGATCGGCGTCATCCTGTTGACGCTGACCCTGCTGCTCTCCTTCACGGGCTACCTGTTGCCGTGGGACCAGCTGGCGCTCTGGGCCGTGACCGTCGGCACGAACATGATGGGCTTCACCCCGGTGTTCGGCGACCAGGTCAAGTTCGTGCTGCTCGGCGGAAGCGTCATCGGCACCAGCACGTTGTTGCGATGGTACGTGTTACACGTGCTCTTCGTGCCCTTCGTCACCGTGATCTTCATGGCCATCCACTTCTGGCGAGTCCGGAAGGACGGCGGCATCTCCGGTCCGCTTTAGGCCCGGTTTCCAGCGCCCAGGGTTGACTGAGTACCAACGAGAATGAGCGAGAGCAGATGACCGAGATTCCCGAGCACCTCCGCAAGCGAGCGGCCGAGGCCCGCAAGAAGGCCGAGGGCTCGTCCGGCGATGCTGGCGGTGGCGGTGGTGACGCCGGCGGCGGCGAGGCGGCGGCCGGCGGTGGGTCGGGAGCGGCCTCGAAGATCCCCGAGCACCTGCTCCAGCGCTCGAAGTCGGCCCGTCAGCGCGAGGCCGACGCGGTCGAGGCGACCGAGGGCGGGGCCGTCGCCCCGGCTGCGGCCGCGGTGGCAACGGCGACGGCGCCGGCCCCGATGGCCACGATGACCGGGCCCGCCGGTCACACCCAGCGCCTGCTGACCGTGGTGAAGTCCGGCTCGATCCAGGACATCAAGGCCCAGCCCCTCGACAAGGTCCACACCTGGCCCCACCTGCTGGTGGTCGAGTTCGGGGCGGCGCTGCTGATCACCGCCTTCCTCACCTTCTTCTCGATCTTCGTCAACGCCCCGCTGCTCCGCCTGGCCGACGTCAACGCAACGCCGAACCCCTCCAAGGCCCCCTGGTACTTCATGGGCCTCCAGGAGCTGTTGACCATGTTCCATCCGATGGTCGCCGGTGTGACCATTCCCGGCATCGGGCTGTTCGCCCTGATGCTGGCCCCCTACATCGACAAGAACCCGAGTAACAGGCCGGAGGACCGCAAGTTCGCCGTGTCGGTCTTCACCATCTTCATGATGTTCTGGGCGGTGCTGGTCATCATCGGATCGTTCTTCCGAGGCCCCGGCTTCAACTTCGTGTTCCCCTGGGTCGAAGGCATCTTCTTCGACCTGTAGTCGCCCCCCCGCAAGAGAGACGGATCAGAGCAATGACCTACGTGTTGATCGGAATCGCAGTCCTGGCCCTCCTGGCGCTGGTCGTCGTCGGCACCTCCTTCCGGCGCCGTGACACCTACACCGCCATCGGTCAGCTCTCCGGTGAGACCGTGAAGCGCGATCGCGCCCGCCAGGCGGTCGGCGTCGGGGCGCAGGGGGCCGAGATCGGCCAGGCCGGGGCCGACGAGCCCCGCACCGGCTCGGCCGTCGAGGCCGCGGCCAGGGCCGAGCGCTCGGGTGAGCTCGTTCCGGCCGCCGAGACGCCCCCGGTCGTCTACATCCCGCCGGACCCCGAAACGCTCGGCGTCACCCGCCGCCAGTTCCTCAACCGGGGCATCGTGGCCATGTTCAGCCTCGGCCTCGCCGCCTTCGGCGCCGCGGTGCTCGCCCAGCTCTGGCCTCGCCCGACCGCCGGCTTCGGCGCCAGGATCAACGTCGGCCGCATCGGCGACATCAAGGACTCCATCGCCGCAGGCGACGGCTTCTTCTACTTCCCCGAGGGCCGCATGTGGCTGACCGAGTACCCGGCCAGCGCCCTCCCGAAGGCACAGACCACCTACGGCTTCTACCCCCAGGTCGAGCAGGGCCTGCAGGCCGGCGTCGTCGCCCTCTTCCAGACCTGCCCCCACCTCGGCTGCCGGGTGCCCGAGTGCGCCACCTCCCAGTGGTTCGAGTGCCCCTGCCACGGCTCGCAGTACAACCAGGTCGGGGAGAAGAAGGGTGGCCCGGCTCCTCGGGGCATGGACCGCTTCCCGATGCAGGTCAATGCGGCCAACGAGCTGATCGTCGATACCGGTACCGTCATCCAGGGGCCGGCGATCGGCGCCAACACCACCGGCCAGGAGGCCGAGGGACCGAACTGCCTGAGTGAGGGCGGCGGCCACTGATGGGAGCCACATACATGTTTGCAGCCGATTTCAGAGCGATCGGCCTCACGATCGCGCTGATCGTCTTTCTCGGCTTCATCGCCGCCTTCGTGTGGAACATGTTCCGGGCCCGCCCGGAGCTGGGGTCGGAGATCGAGCTCGCTCCCAACCGCAAGGAGTACTACGCGGACGAGCAGCTCGAGGGGGAGAAGCTCGACCGCTCGTTGACGTTCGCCCTGGTGCTGCTCACCCTGCTCGCCATCACCCTGCCCTTCTACTGGATCGCCGAGCCCGGCCGCCAGGACGGCGCGGTCGACGCCTACAACCTGTCGTTCGAGAGCCGGGGCGAGGACGACTACACCGAGGGCGCCCAGTGCGCCAACTGCCACTCGGCCGGCGGTGTCGGCGGCGCCGCCGCGTACGTGCTCCAGGACGCCGACGGGCAGTTCATCGCCAACGCCAGCTGGAAGGCCCCGGCCCTCGACAACGTGTTGCTGCGCTACTCCGAGGAGGAGGTCCGCTACATCCTCAACTTCGGCCGGCCCGGCTCGCCGATGGCGGCGTGGGGCACGGTCGGCGGTGGTCCGCTGACCACGCAGCAGGTCGACAACATCATCATCTACATGCGGACCCTGCAGCAGCAGAGTCTCGACGAGCTCGACATCGCCCTCGCCGGCGACATCGACCCGCAGGACGCCGAGAGCCTCGCCGCCCAGGAGGCGGCCGATGCCATCGCCGCCACCGTCCGGGCCGAGGTCGAGCGCTCGCTTGCCGACGGCGAGTACGACTCGATCGGTGAGGCGGTCTTCAACCTCGGCCTGCAGCGAGACCTCGGCGCCGGCGCCTACTCGTGCGGTCGCTGCCACACGAGCGGCTGGTCGCTCGGCATCGACATCGCCCCCGACATCCTCGACGAGGGCGTGGCCGGCTGCGGGGGCGGCGACCCGTCCGGCATCGGCTTCAACCTGTGCGGGTCGGTCAAGAACCGCTTCCCGGACGACTCGTGGCTGCGTCCGGACGGCTCCTGGTACGAGGAGGTGCAGTCCGGCGCCGACGTGACCAGCCCCTCCGAGGGCAACCCGGTCGGCTACGACGGCTCCTTCATCGAGGCCATGGACGGCACCCAGATCCCCCTCGACGAGGCCGGTGATCCGGTCACGGCCGGCGGCGAGCCGTACCTGATCCTCGGTCCTGGCGACGGTGAGGTCGGCGACGAGCAGTCGGGCGACCTGGCCAGCTGCGACTTCGTGTCCGGGCTCTGGCAGCCTGACGCCGGGCTCGCCTACCCGTTCGACCCGGCGGTCGGCGTGGCCCAGGATCCGGAGACCGGCAACTTCATCGACCCCGAGGTCCTCACCCAGGACGACGTCGACGGCGAGTCGCTCGTCCTCGAGGACGGTCGCATCGTGGCCCAGTGCGACATCATCGAGATGCCGCCCCGGACCAGCCAGGCCCAGTTCGAGTTCCTCTACAACGGCGCCGAGGCCGGCCAGGGCTATGGTCGTGGCGGTCTGAGCGCTGCGGGCATGATGCCGGGCTTCGGCAAGATGCTCCCGCCTGACCTGATCCAGGCGGTCGTCGACTACACCCGGGGGCTGTGATGCAGGTGCTGGCAACACAACTGGCGATCATCGACGGGATCGGCTTCGACCCGTTCTTCCGTGGCCTCCTGTCGGTCCTGGTGTCGATCGTGGTGCTGGTCGGCGGGACCTACCTGTTGATCGCCACCAACACCGGGGCCCGGTCCGGCATGATGATCGCCTGCGCCGGCCTCTTCGGCTGGATGTTCCTCATGGGGGCGATCTGGACCGTCTACGGCATCGGCTGGCGGGGTCAGCCACCCACCTGGGAGCTGGTCGAGATCAACGTCGACGACGCCGACGACACCGATGACGGGTTGCTGTTCTCCGAGGTCGAGGTGGCCCAGCAGCTGTTCGGGGCCGACGTGTCGGTCGACGACCCCGACCCCGACCTCGCCCAGGCGCTCGCCCTCGAGCGCTCCCGCGAGATGGACCTCGGCGACTGGCGCTACCTGACCCCGGCCGACTCGGTCAGGGGCGAGGCCCAGGCCTCGGCCGACACGTTCCTGCTCGAGGAGGGCGTGTTCGGCGCCGGCGAGTATCTCCCGCTGCAGTTCGGCGGCTTCACCGCCGGCGGGAAGCCACCGCTCGAGATCGACGCCGATGCCGGTCTGATCTCGCAGCAGCTCAGCCGGGTCGGTCACTTCTTCAACGAGACGTTCCTCAACCCGACGCACCCCCAGGAGCTGATGATCATCCAGGCCCAGGAGATCATCGCCAAGCCGACCTTCCCCGGTCAGGCCCCGCCGGTCGCCGAGGTCAACCCCGAGGCGCCGCTCGTCTCGGTGATCATGGAGCGCGATCGCGGCGGGCCCTTCCCCAGCGTGATCAGCGGCCTCCGGTTCACCCCGTTCATGTTCACGGTGGCGAATGGGCTCCTGTTCGCCGTGTTCGCCTGGGCCCTCCACAACCGGGATCGGCGCCAAGACGCCGTCCTGGCTGGTGCTGCGGCCTGATCCTGGCCGATCGACCGACGACTGCAACCAGGTCGACGGCATCAGGTCGAGGCACCCCGAACGATCGCTCACTAGATTAGGCAGCAGAAGAAACCCGACCCGCCCAACGAGCAGAGGAGGTCATCATGGCGCAGTACCTGCCGGTCCTGGCCCTGCTGATCTTGGCTGTGCTGTTCGCCGCCCTCAGCTTCGTGGCGTCGAAGCTCCTGGCCCCGCGAAACCCCACGGTCGAGAAGTACGCACCCTACGAGTGCGGCATCATCCCCGGCCGTGAGCCGCCCGAGCGGTTCCCGGTTCGCTTCTACCTGGTGGCGATGCTGTTCGTGATCTTCGACATCGAGATCATCTTCCTCTACCCGTGGGCGGTGGCCAACGACCGCCTCGGCCTCGCCGGGCTCGTGGCCATCCTCATCTTCTCGGCGCTGCTGTTCGAGTCGTTCGTCTACCTGATCTCGAAGGGCGCCCTCGACTGGGGTCCGCTGCAGGTCTCGCGCCGGCAGGCGGGGATGGTGTCGGCCGACCGCACGGCGTCGTCGACCGTCCGCCGGGTCGGCCTGGACGGCCGCCTCGAGGAGGTCGTCACCGAGTCGGAGGTCGAGGTCGCCGAGAGCGACGACGGCGACGAGATCGACGAGGACGTCGAACAGCCGGCCCGGCCAGAGCCGGTGGGGGTGTAACCGGTGAGCGTCATCCGCAACCTGCAGGACGACGGCCTCGAGGGCCTCGACCACAACGTCATCACGGCCCCGCTCGAGAAGCTGATCAACTGGTCGCGGGCCCGGTCGTCGTGGCCGGCCACCTTCGGTCTCGCCTGCTGCGCCATCGAGATGATGGCCACCGGTGGTTCGCACTACGACCTGGCCCGGCTCGGCATGGAGGTCTTCCGGGCCTCGCCCCGCCAGGCCGACGTCATGATCGTCGCCGGTCGGGTCAGCCAGAAGATGGCGCCGGTGCTCCGCCAGATCTACGACCAGATGATGGAGCCGAAGTGGGTGATCTCGATGGGGGTCTGCGCCTCCAGCGGTGGGATGTTCAACAACTACGCCATCGTCCAGGGCGTCGACCAGATCGTCCCGGTCGACGTCTACGCCCCGGGGTGCCCGCCCGGTCCGGAGACCCTGATCCACGCCATCGACACGCTGCACCGTCAGATCGAGTCGGGTGAGCTGCTGCGCCGGCGGGCCGAGACCGGCGGCGGCGCCGGGATCCTCGTCGAGCAGCTCGACGGTCAGGGTGAGTCGACGCTGGTGACGCTCGGGAAGGCGAGCTCGTGAGCGACGAGGCCACCGACGACACCACCGAGGCCGAGGAGCTCCCCGAGGCCGCCGGGCCCGAGATCGAGACCGCCTACGACTGTCCGGTCACCTGGTCCCGCGGCCAGAAGGTGATCCACGTCGAGCGCGACCGCTGGCTCGAGGTGGCCGAGGCCCTGCTGGCCGACGGCTGGAACATGTGCGTCGACGTGACGGCGGTCGACTACCTCCAGTACGAGGCCCCCCGTGACCTGCCGGCCGACGTCGCGCCCGAGCGCTTCGAGGTGGTGGCGTCGTTCATCAGCCACGCCAGCCGGGAGCGGATCCGGGCCCGGGCCCAGGTCCCGGCCGACGACGCCACCATCGCCTCGCTCTACCGCACCTACCCCGGCACCGACTACCTCGAGCGCGAGGTCTTCGACCTGATGGGGATCGTGTTCGACGGACATCCCGATCTCTCGCGGATCCTGATGCCCGAGACCTGGGACGGTCACCCGCTCCGCAAGGACTACGCCGTCGGTGCCATCCCCGTCCAGTTCAAGGCCAGCTAGCCCCGTCATCGGGGCCAGCGGGCCACGAGTCACGGCCGGTCGACCCGGCCACCAAGCCACCGCCCGGCCGAGCCGGATCAACGACACCGCAACGATCACCCATCTGCAGAGACCCACCCGGGGTAGCGACACACCATGACGATCACCGACGAGCCCGCGGCCGACACCGGCGTGCCCGAGACACGTTCAGACGGGCAGCTGCACCGGTTGCCGCGTCGCGACGCCGTGCTCCGCATGTCGGAGGTCCGGGCGGCCGAGTTGGCCGACTCCGAGCCGCTCGACGGCGAGAACGACCAGACCATGTTGATGAACATGGGTCCATCACACCCGTCGACCCACGGGGTGCTCCGGCTCATGCTCGAGCTCGACGGCGAGACGGTCATCCGGTCGAAGCCGGTCGTCGGGTACCTGCACACGGGGATGGAGAAGACGGGGGAGACGCTCACCTACCTGCAGGGGCCGACCAACGTCACCCGCATGGACTACGCCTCGCCACTGTTCAACGAGCTCGTGTTCTCGTTGGCAACCGAGGCCCTGATCGGCATCGAGATCCCGCCACGGGCGACCTGGATCCGGATGCTGATGTCGGAGATGAATCGCATCTCGTCGCACCTGCTGTTCATGGCCACGAACGGCATGGACCTCGGCGCGGTGTCGATGATGATCTACGGCTGGCGGGAGCGCGAGCAGGTGCTCCGGTTCTTCCAGAAGGTCACCGGCCTGCGGATGAACCACAACTACATCCGCCCGGGCGGCGTTGCCGCCGACCTGCCGGACGGATGGCGCGACGACGTGCTCCACCTCATGGACATGCTGCCGCCCCGGCTCGAGGAGTACGACACGCTGATGACCGGCCAGCCGATCTGGCGGGACCGGCTGCAGGGCGTCGGCATCATCTCGGCCGACGAGGCGATCGCCCTGTCGGCCACCGGCCCGATCCTTCGCTCGACCGGCGTGACCTGGGACCTGCGTCGGGACATGCCGTATCTGGCCTACGAGGAGGTCGACTTCGACGTCGTCGTCGGGTCCTACGGCGACTCGTTCGACCGCTATGCCATCCGTCTCAACGAGATCCGCGAGTCGATGCGGATCGTGCACCAGATCCTGGAGAAGATGCCCGAGGGCGACTACCGGGCCCAGGACGCCAAGGTCACCCCGCCGCCCCGGGCCCGCATCGACGAGTCGATGGAGGCCCTGATCCACCACTTCAAGATCTTCACCGAGGGGTTCAAGGTCCCCGAGGGCGAGGTCTACGTCGCCGTCGAATCGCCCCGGGGCGAGCTCGGCTGTTACATCGTGTCGGACGGCGGGCCCAAGCCGTACCGGATGCACATCCGCGGCCCGAGCTTCGTGAATCTGCAGACGATGCCGCACATGATGGCCGATAGTCTGATCGCCGATGCGGTTGCGGTTATCTCGTCTGTCGACCCGATCCTGGGTGAGGTCGACCGCTGATGTCTAGGTTGACCACGGCGAACGTGCTGTTGGCCCGCGAGATCATCTCGCGCTACCCCCGGCCCAAGTCGGCCCTCATCCCCCTGCTGCACCTGGCCCAGGAGCAGGATGGCTACGTGGCCGACGACGCCATGGAGCACATCGCCGAGCTGATCGGTGTCACGGCGGCCGAGGTGCTCGGCACCTGCTCGTTCTACGAGATGTTCAAGCGACACCCGGTCGGTCGCTACATGATCAACATCTGCACCAACATCTCGTGCCAGCTCAACGGCGGCGAGGAGCTGCTGCACCACGCCGAGGAGACCCTCGGCATCCGCTCGGGTGGGACCACCGACGACGGGATGTTCACCCTCGAGGACGTCGAGTGCATCGCCGCCTGCACCGAGGCCCCGTGCCTGCAGGTCAACTACCGCTACGAGTACCGACTCGACAACGACGACTTCGACCGCATGGTCGACGACCTGCGGGCCGGCAACCGGGCCGACGTCCCGCCGCACGGCACCCTGGCCCGGGTCCGCCAGAACATCGACGAGGACCGGCTGGCCGGCGTCGAGCGCCCCGAGCTGGCCGGCGCTCCGGCCTGGTACAGCTCGCGGCTGCCGTCCGACGACGGCGACGGCGGAGGCAACTGATCATGGCGACGAACGACTACGTGAGCCATGCCCCCGGGTACGTCGACAACGAGGGCCCGAAGATCGTCACCAGCCGCTTCCTCCACGACGACAGCCACACGCTGGCCCGGTCGGAGGCGACCGGCGGCTACTCGGCGCTCCGGGCCGTCCTCCAGACGCCGCCCCCCGAGGCGGCCGACCTCGTCAAGGAGGCGGTGCTGCTCGGCCGCGGTGGGGCCGGTTTCCCGGCCGGCATCAAGTGGGGCTTCATGCCCCCGGTCTGGCCCCGCTACCTCGTGGTCAACGGTGACGAGTCCGAGCCGGGCACCTACAAGGACCGCCTCCTCATGGAGCGCGATCCCCACCAGCTGATCGAGGGCTGCATCATCGCCTGCTACGCCCTCGGGCTGAACCAGTGCTTCCTGTACGTCCGGGGCGAGATGGCCCTGGCCCAGGAGCGGATCGCCGCCGCCCTCAACGAGGCCTACGAGGCCAGCTACGTCGGCAAGAACATCATGGGTACCGATGTCAGCATCGACGTCGTCCTCCACTGGGGGGCCGGGGCCTACATCGTCGGCGAGGAGACGGCGCTCATCGAGAGCCTCGAGGGCAACCGGGGCATGCCCCGGCTCAAGCCCCCGTTCTTCCCGGCGGCCAAGGGTCTGTACCTGAAGCCGACGATCGTCAACAACGTCGAGACGCTGGCCAACCTGCCGTGGATCTTCGCCAACGGCACCGAGGCCTACAAGCAGTACGGCTCCGAGCGCTCGCCCGGCACCCGCATGCTGGCGGTCAGCGGTCACGTCAACCGGCCGGGGGTCTACGAGGTCGAGCAGGGCGTGGTCACGTTCCGCGAGCTGTTCTACGGCGACAACTACTGCCAGGGCATCCGCGACGGCAACGAGCTGAAGATGTTCATCCCCGGCGGCGGCTCGGCCCCGTGGTTCTTCCCCGAGCAGCTCGACCTGCCGATGGAAGCGGCCGACGTCGGCGCCGCCGGCTCGATGCTCGGCTCCGGCGCCCTCGTGGTGATGGACGAGACCACCGATGCGGTCAAGGCCTGCCTGCGGGTGGTGCGGTTCTTCGCCCGCGAGTCGTGCGGCAAGTGCACGCCGTGCCGGGAGGGCACGACCTGGGAGGAGCAGATCCTGCAGCGGATTCTCGATGGCCACGGCCGCCCGGAGGACCTCGACCTGCTCGAGGACATCGGCAGCCAGATCAGCCCGGGTGACTATCCGAAGGCCGCCCACGAGGAGGCGGGTCTGACCGCCGTGCCGTTCCCGCCGAAGCAGACCACGATCTGCCCGCTCGGGCCGTCGTCGGTCGCCCCGATCACCTCGGCGCTGCGCCGCTTCCGTCACGAGTTCGAGGCCAAGATCGGTTCGGCCACCCCGAGCCCCACCGAGTCTCGTGCTGCGGACGAGACGTCGATCGACGTCGATGAGGCGGCCGAGGAGGTCTCGGCGTGACGGCCACCGAAGGGACCGAGGCGGTGACCGGCGTGCCGTTCACCCTCAACGGCACCGACCTCGAGGCCAACGAGGGTGAGCTGCTGATCGACGCAGCCGAGCGAAACGGCGTCCACATCCCCCGCTTCTGCTACCACAACCGGATGAAGCCGGTCGGCATGTGCCGGATGTGCCTCGTCGAGGTCGACACCGGCCGCGGCCCGGCCCTCCAACCGAGCTGCATGCTCCCGGTCACGCCCGAGATGAAGGTCGAGACCGAGTCCGAGGCCACCAAGGAGGCCCAGGACGGCGTCCTCGAGTTCCTCCTGGCCAACCACCCCCTCGACTGCCCGGTGTGCGACAAGGGCGGCGAGTGCCCGCTCCAGGACAACGCCTACGCCTTCGGCCCGGGCGAGAGCCGCTTCGTCGAGGAGAAGCGCCACTACGAGAAGCCGATCCCGATCAGCGACCTGGTCCACCTCGACCGGGAGCGCTGCATCCTGTGCGACCGCTGCACCCGCTTCGCCTCCGAGGTGGCGGGTGACCCGCTGATCCACTTCATCGGTCGGGGCTCCCACACCGAGGTCAACACGTTCCCCGAGCACCCGTTCTCGTCGTACTTCAGCGGCAACACGGTCCAGATCTGCCCGGTCGGCGCCCTGACCGCCGCTCCCTACCGGTTCAAGGCCCGCCCGTGGGACCTCGAGGCGGTCGAGTCGACGGCCACCGTCGACGCCAGCGGGGCCAGGATCCTGGTCCAGTCGACCCGCAACGAGCTGGTCCGGATCATCGGGGTCGACTCCGATGCCGTGAACTGGTCCTGGCTGTCCGACAAGGAGCGCTTCTCCTACGAGGCCACCAACTCCGACCTGCGGGTCACCGAGCCCGAGGTTCGCGACGAGGGCCTGACGTTCCGCACGGTCCGCTGGAACGAGGCGGCCAAGACCGCCGTGACGGCCCTGTCGGCCCCGCCCGAGCGGGTTGCCGTGCTCGGCGGGGCCCGGCTGACGCTCGAGAGCCAGTACGCCTGGTCGAAGCTGATCAAGGGCGTGGTCGGCACCGACAACGTCGACGCCCAGATGGGCGACGGCCTCCCCGCCGCCCTGTCGCTCGGCCTGCCCCGGGCCACCATCGACGAGGTCTGCCGGCCCGGCGGGGTCATCGTGCTGATGGCGCCCGATCCCAAAGAGGAGCTGCCGACGCTCTACCTGCGGCTGCGGCACGCCATCGTCGAGGACGGGGCCACGCTGGTCGAGATCACGCCCCGAGACACGAGCCTGTCCGATCTGGCCGCCGTCCGGCTGCGGTGCACACCCGGCACGGTCGGCCAGGTGCTGGCCGCCATCGCCGACGAGCGGCTCGACGACACGGTCGGCGGGGTCGACGGCTTCCAGTTGCGTCGGGCCAGGACGATCCTGACCGGGGCCAAGCCGGTCTCGGTCGTCTACGGCCGTCCCAACCTGGCCGAGTCGGGTCGCTACGTCGCCGACGCCGTCGGTGGGATGCAGCGGATCGCCCCGGACGCCACCTACCTGCCGGCCCTGCGCCGTGGCAACGTCAACGGCGCCCTCGAGATGGGGCTGACCCCGGGCTTCCTGCCCGGCGGTTCCCGGGACAAGGCGTCCTTCGAGGAGGCCTGGCCGACCGTCCCCGACTTCGACGGCAAGGAGACCGACGGCATCCTGAAGGCCGCGGCGGCGGGCGAGATCGACACCCTGGTGCTGCTCGGGGCCGACCCGGTCGACGACTACCCCGACGCCGAGCTGGCCCGCCAGGCCCTCGAGGCGGTCCGCACGATCATCGCCGTCGACTGCTTCCGCACCGCCTCGTCGTCGCTGGCCCACGTGCTGCTGCCGGCGGCCATGTTCGGCGAGGTCGACGGCACGTTCTGCAATCTCGAGGGCCGCCTCAGCCCGATCCGGGCCAAGGTCACGGCCCCCGGCCTGGCCCGCCCCGATTGGATGATCGCCGCCGACCTGGCGGCCGCCATCGGGCCCGACCTCGGCTTCGACTCGCTCGAGCAGCTGCGGTCCGAGATGGCGTCCACCATCGAGGGCTTCCCCGAGATCGACTGGGAGGGCGAGCTGGCCCTCGCCGACGGCCCGCTGATCCGCCTCGGCCGCAACTGGGACCTGGAGTTCGGTCAGGCCGCCTCGGCTCCGGCCCCATCGAGCAGTGGGTTGCGCCTGGTGGTCGATCGCAAGCTGTGGGACCAGGGCACCATGGTCCAGCGGTCGCCGTCGCTCGCCGGGCTGGTCCAGTCGGCCGAGCTGCGGCTGTCGCCGACCGACGTGCAGCTCCTCAACCTCGGCGACGCCCAGTGGGTCACCGTCGAGCACGGCGACGAGTCCTTCGACCTGCCGTTCACCGTCGATGCGGGCGTCGCCGCCCGCACGGCGTGGCTGCCGATGGGCCTGCCTGGCTTCGACGTGCGCCAGCTGCTGGCCACCGGCCGGTCGGTGACCAACATCGAGGTCCGGGCGGCCGAGGAGGGGGACACCGATGGGTGATCCGTACCTGGCCGACGGGGTGGTCTTCGCCGACGTGCTGCTGGCGATCGGCAAGGCCGTCGTGGCCTTCGTCGTGCTGCTGGTGTCGGTGATGCTGATGGTGTGGTTCGAGCGGAAGGTGGTCAGCCGCCTCCAGAACCGCATCGGCCCCAACATCGCCGGGCCGTTCGGGCTGTTCCAGACCCTGGCCGACGGCATCAAGCTGTTCTTCAAGGAGGACATCATCCCGACCAGGGCCGACCGGTTCGTGTTCCAGCTGGCCCCCTATCTGGCCCTGGTTCCCGCCTTCCTGACCTTCGCCATCGTGCCGATCGCCGGCGACTTCAACGGCGACAACGACGGTCGGGTGTCGATGTTCGGGCGTGAGACGTTCATCCAGGTCGCCGATCTGCCCGTCGGCATCCTGTTCTTCCTGGCCATGAGCTCGCTCGCGGTCTACGGCATCATGCTGGCCGGCTGGTCGTCCGGCTCGAAGTACCCGCTGCTCGGCTCGGTCAGGGCCTCGGCCCAGGCCATCTCCTACGAAGCGGCCCTCGGCCTGTCGCTGGCGTCGGTGCTGCTCGTGTCCGGCACGCTGTCGACCAACCGGATCGTCGACCTGCAGGCGGCCGATGGCTTCGGCGGCTTCATCCCCAACTGGAACGTGATCATCACCGGGTTCGTGCCGTTCGTGATCTTCCTGATCGCCGGCACCGCCGAGCTGAACCGGCCACCGTTCGACCTGGTCGAGGCCGAGCAGGAGATCGTCGGCGGGTTCCACACCGAGTACTCGTCGATCCGGTTCGCCCTGTTCTTCCTGGCCGAGTTCATGAACGTCGTCACGCTCTCGGCCATCATGGTCACCCTGTTCTTCGGCGGCCCGGCCGGCCCCGACCTCGGCTTCCTGCCCGGGTGGCTGTGGGGCTTCGTGTGGTTCTTCACGAAGCTGCTGTTCTTCCTCTTCACCTTCGTGTGGTTCCGGGCCACGCTGCCCCGGCTCCGCTACGACCAGCTGATGGACCTGGGCTGGAAGGTGTTGATCCCCCTGTCGCTCGGCTGGCTGCTGATCCTGGCCGCGATCCGCCTGGCCCGGAACGGTCAGATCGACGTGGTCGAGGGCAACGAGTTCGCCAACATCCTGCTGGTGATCGCCGTCGGCATCGGCATCATGCTGATCGCCGCCATCCTGCTGTCGATGGCCATCCGCACGGCCCGCGAGACCCGGCTCAAGGAGCGGGGCCTGGTGGCCGTCGCCGTCGACGGGGCCGAGGAGGGCTGAGACATGGGATACCTCGAAGGCTTCGCCGTCACGTTCCGCAAGATCGCGGAGGGGGTGACCACCCGTAACTACCGGGCCGGCCGCGGCGGCAGCAGCGACCAGAAGGCGCCGAAGCCCGAGCGCCTGCACGGTCGCCACGTCCTCAACCGCTACGAGGACGGCATGGAGAAGTGCATCGGCTGCGAGCTCTGCGCCGGTGTCTGCCCCGCCAACTGCATCTACGTCCGCGGCGCCGACAACCCGCCTGACGACCCGAAGTCGCCGGGCGAGCGGTTCGGCTACGTCTACGAGATCAACTACCTGCGGTGCATCCACTGCGACCTCTGCGTCGAGGCCTGCCCGACCGAGGCGATCACCGAGACCAAGCTCTTCGAGTTCTCGTTCACCAACCGCTCCGACGCCATCTACACCAAGGACGAGCTGCTGGTCGACGACGACGGTCTGCCCCAGCAGCTCCCCTGGGAGGACTGGCGGCCAGGCGAGGACCAGCACACCTCGGGCTGGATGCGGGCCACGTCGCCCGGCGGGAAGGCCTCGTACGAGGGTGTCGTCGGCTGGTCGGGTGAGCTGGGCTACGGCGTCCGTGAGCCCGAGTTCGGCCAGAGCGCCTCCGACGATCCCGAGTCGGACGACGGCCACGATCACGACGACCACGGCCACGGTGGGGGGCACCACCGATGATCGATCTCGTCGTCTTCCTGATCTCCGGTGCGATCGTGCTCGGCGGCGCCCTCGGCGTCATCCTGGCCACCCACCCGGTGCGGGCTGCGCTGTCGTTGATCGCCTCGTTCTTCGGGGTCGCCGTGCTGTTCGTCATCCAGGAGGCCCACTTCCTGGCCCTGGTCCAGGTCGTCGTCTACGCCGGCGCCATCGTCGTGCTCTTCCTGTTCGTGATCATGCTCCTCGGCGTCGATTCGACCGAGGACCTCTCGATCGAGCCGTTGGCCGGCCAGCGCGGCCTGGCCATCGGCATCGGGGCCGTCACCCTGCTGCTGATCCTCGGCGGTCTGTTCCTCTCGGGCCCCGGTGGCGACGACGGCGCGGTGGCCCTGACCGGCCAGCCGTCGCGGACCCGGGCCCTCGACCTGCCCATCGACGCCGACGGCCGCCCCGGTGGCGACGTCGATCTGCTGGCCGACGATCTGTTCAGTCGCAACCTGCTCGCCGTCCAGGCGACGGCCCTGCTGTTGACCATCGCCACGGTCGGTGCCGTCGTGCTGGTCCGCAACCGCGGGGCCGAAGACCTGGTGGTCGACGAGCCGGGTACCGCGAGCGGCTAGAACGTACGTGCGGCCCATCCGGGCCGAAGCAGCGACGAGGAGCCGGTGAGGGGACGATTCGCCGGTGGCAGCGAGAGAAACGATGGCGTGGGAGTGGAGAGGGTGAATCGATGGAGGTGACCGAGACCTGGTACCTGGTGCTGAGCGCGCTGCTGTTCAGCATCGGCCTGGTCGGGCTGCTGGTCAGGCGAAACCCGCTGATCATGTTCATGTGCGTCGAGCTGATGCTGAACTCGGTCAACATCAGCTTCGTGGCCTTCTCCGGGGCCCTCGACGACATCGCCGGCCGGACGGCCGTGTTCTTCGTGCTGGTGGTCGCCGCGGCCGAGGTGGTGGTCGGGCTCTCCCTCGTGGTGGCCCTCATGCGCCGCCGGCCGACGTTGACCGCCGATGACCTGACGGCGCTGAAGGGATAGGTGACCGATGGTCGAAGCAGTCTGGCTGATCCCCGCCTTCCCCCTCGTCGGCTTCACCCTGCTCATGGTGTTCGGGCGGCGCCTCGGCGAGCCGATCGCCGGGTGGGTGGCCACGCTGGCCGCCGCCGGATCGTTCGTGTCGACGGTCGTCGTGTTCTTCGGGCTCGTCGCCCTCGACATCGAGGAGCGGTTCCACATCCAGACGATCTTCACCTGGATCTCGTCGGGGTCGTTCACGGTCGACATCGGCCTGCTGGCCGATCCGCTGTCGATCACGATGTGCCTGTTCATCACCGGCGTCGGCACGCTGATCCACCTGTACTCGATCGGGTACATGCACGGCGATCCGAACTTCGCCAAGTTCTTCGTCTACCTCAACCTGTTCATCGCCTCGATGCTGCTGCTGGTGCTCGGCGACAACCTGCTCCTGACCTTCCTCGGTTGGGAGGGCGTCGGCGCCTGCTCGTACCTGCTGATCTCGTTCTGGTTCGACCAGGGTGACGAGGGCACGGCGAACGCCGGAGCCGGCAAGAAGGCGTTCGTCACCAACCGGATCGGCGACTTCGGCTTCATGCTGGCCACGTTCCTGATCTTCGTCGAGCTCGGCTCGATCAACTACGACGACATCCTGACCCGGTCGAGCGAGCTCGGCTCGCAGACGGCGACGCTGATCGTCGTGCTGTTCCTGCTGGCCGCCACCGGCAAGTCGGCCCAGCTCCCGCTGTTCGTCTGGCTGCCGGACGCCATGGCCGGACCGACGCCCGTCTCGGCCCTCATTCACGCGGCAACGATGGTCACGTCGGGCGTGTTCCTGTTGACCCGCCTCAACCCGGTGCTGGCCGAGGCCGAGAGCTGGAGCCTCGGCCTGATCGCCTGGGTCGGCGCCCTGACCGCGCTGTTCGCGGCGACGGTGGCCGTCGGCCAGACCGACATCAAGAAGGTCCTGGCCTACTCGACCGTGTCGCAGCTCGGCTACCTGTTCCTGGCCGTCGGGGTCGGAGCCTACGTGGCCGCCATCTTCCACATGGTCACCCACGCCTTCTTCAAGGCCCTGCTGTTCCTCGGCTCCGGCTCGGTGATCCACGGGCTGCACGAGGAGCAGGACATGCGCCGGATGGGCGGGCTCCGGGCGTTCATGCCGGTCACCGCCTTCACCTTCATCATCGGCTGGTTGGCCATCGCCGGCGTGCCCCCGTTCAGCGGCTTCTGGTCGAAGGACGAGATCCTGCTCTACGCCTGGGACTCTGGCGGGGTCAGCGGGCCGGCGCTGTGGGCCATCGGCCTGGTCACCGCACTGCTGACCGCGTTCTACATGACCCGCCAGGTGATCCTCACCTTCTTCGGTCGGAGCCGGTACCACGACCCGACCAAGGAGGAGATCCGCGACGCCATGGTCGACCGGCTCGAGGGGGCCAAGGGCGAGGTCGAGCAGGCGCTGGCCGCCCGGGCCGCGGCCGAGGAGGCGGCCGAGAAGGCGACCGCCGACATCGACAAGCGCCAGGAGGCGCTCGACAAGGCCCAGGTCGCACTGCTCGAGGCGACCGAGGCGGTCGAGGGGTCATCCGAGGAGGACGACGCCAAAGCCCACCAGAAGCTGGTGAAGGCGCTCGACAAGGCGACCAAGGCCGTGCCGAAGGCCGAGACGGCCCTGGCCAAGGCCCAGGACAAGGCCGGCTCCGAGGCCGCGGCGATCGGCGACGCCGCCGATGCCGTGATCGCAGCGGAGGGTCGCGTCCTGTCCGTCGAGAACGAGGTCAGGGCCGTCCCCCGCTTCCCGAGGCGGGTCACCGCCACGACCGAGCCGATCGAGCTCGGCCCGCTCGGCGATCACCTGCCCGAGCGCTGGCACCACCGCCAGGACACCACGCCACACGAGTCGCCGGCCACGATGACCGTGCCGCTGATGATCCTCGCCCTGGCTGCGACCGTGGCCGGCGGCCTGAATCTGCCGTTCACCAAGGACCTCCACTTCCTCGAGCACTGGCTCGAGCCGTCGCTGTTCGGCCACGAGGCCAAGCTGTCGGCCGGCGCCGGCACCAAGTGGGCGCTGGCCATCATCGCCATCGCCGTCGGGGCGATCGCCATCTTCGCCGCCTTCCGGGTCTACCTCCGGGGGCGGGTCGACCCGAACCGGATCGAGCTCGACGGCATGGTCAACGCCTGGTGGGTCGACGCCAGCTACGCCGACTTCATGGGCGGCCCCGGTCGCCGGATGTTCGACCTGGCCGCCTGGTTCGACCGCACGATCATCGACGGCGCCGTCCGGGGCGTTGCCACGGTGTCGGCCGCGACGGGCTCGGTCCTGCGGGCCCTCCAGCCCGGCTTCGTCCGCAGCTACGCCCTCGGCGTCGGCGTCGGCTCGATCCTGGTGATGGCCTGGTTCGTCGGGAGGGTGTTCTGATGCTGGCGCTCCAACTGGCCGTCGATGCCGGCCCGCCGTCGACCTTCTCGGTGCTCCCGGCCCTGATCGCCGTCCCGGTGCTGACCGCGGTGCTGCTCGCCCTGTTGCCGGCCGACCGGGAGGCCGAGATCAAGCTGACCGCCCTCGTCGGCACGGTCATCACCGGCGCCCTGTCGTTCTACGTGCTGTGGCAGTTCGATGCGGCCGACGGGGGCCTGCAGTTCGTCAGCCGGGCCACCTGGATCGAGAGCCTCGGGCTGAGCTGGTTCCTGGCCGTCGACGGGATCTCGCTGTTCCTGGTCGTGCTGACCGGTCTGCTGTTCCCCATCGCCATCCTCACCACCGAGCCCCACCACGATCCCAAGCCCTACTACCTGTGGCTGACCCTGCTGATGGCGGGGTCGATGGGGGCGTTCCTGGCCCTCGACCTGCTGCTGTTCTTCCTCTTCTTCGAGGTCGTCCTCGTCCCGATGTACTTCCTCATCGGCGGCTGGGGTCACGGCAACAAGGTCTACGCGGCCATGAAGTTCTTCCTCTACACGATGGCCGCCTCGGCGCTGATGCTGGTCGGCATCGTCAGCCTCGTGTTCCTGGCCTCGGGCGACACCGGCGGCCCGACGTTCGACGTCACGATCCTGGCCGAGAACCACGAGCTGAGCCGCCTGGCCTCGTTCCTCGTCTTCGGGTCGTTCGCCCTCGCCTTCGCGGTCAAGGTCCCGGTCTTCCCGGTCCACACCTGGCTCCCCGACGCCCACACGGAGGCCCCGACCGCCGGCTCGGTCATCCTGGCCGGCGTCATGCTGAAGCTCGGCACCTACGGCCTGCTCCGGTTCGGGCTCTACCTGTTCCCCGACGTGACCCGCGACCTCGCCCCGCTGTTCCTGACCCTGGGTGTCATCGGGATCGTCTACGGCGCCGCCGTCGCCACGATGCAGACCGACCTCAAGCGGCTCGTCGCCTACTCGTCGGTTGCCCACATGGGCTTCATCGTGCTCGGCATCTTCGCCCTCAACAGCCAGGGGCTGCAGGGCGGCATCATCCAGATGGTCAACCACGGGGTCTCGACGGGCGCCCTGTTCATCCTGGTCGGCTGGGTCTACGAGCGACGCCACACCAGGGAGATCGCGGCGCTCGGCGGCCTGCAGAAGGCAGCCCCGGTGATGGCGGCCGTGTTCACCCTGGTCATGCTGTCGAGCATCGGGCTCCCCGGTCTCAACGGCTTCGTCGGCGAGTTCCTGGTCCTGCTCGGGGCGTTCTCGTCGGCCCGGTGGTGGGCGGTGATCGCCACCACCGGCGTGATCCTCGCCGCCCTCTACCTGCTGTGGGCCTACCAGCGGGTGTTCCACGGACCGGCCGACGGCGAGAACGCCGAGATGGCCGACCTGCGGCCGACCGAGTTGCTCGGCATCATGCCGCTGCTGGTCCTGATCGTGTTCATGGGCGTCTACCCGAAGCCGGTGCTCGATCGGATCGAGCCGGCGGTCGACGTGCTGATCGCCCACATCGAGGAACGGGTCGACGACTTCGAGGAGGACGAGCCGGCGCCGACCGAGCGGCCGGGTGTCCCCGGCCTGGTGGCCACCGCCGAGGCCGCCCACGAGGGTGAGGAGGGCGAGGAGTCCGCCGACGACGCCGAGTCCGGATCCGAGGAGGAGGGCTGATGCAGCTCCTGGCCCAGCAGGCCGTCCAGGGTGTGATCCCCGACGTCGCCTGGTCGCTGATCGCCCCCTTCGTGGTGCTGGCGGTCGGCGGCATCCTGTTGATCACGATCACCTCGGTCGTCCCGGCGCTGCGGTTCAACGGCTTCCCGGCCGGATTCACGATCCTCACCGCCGGGGTGTCGGCCGCATTCCTGATCCCCGTGTGGAATCGGGTGACCGACGACGGACCGCAGTCGGTCGTCGGCGGCGCCCTCGCCATCGACCACTTCTCGCTCTACTCGTGGGGGGTGATCTGCCTCGCCGTGTTCGGCGTCGGCGCCCTGCTCGACGGCTACCTCCGCCGCGAGGGTCTCGACGGGCCCGAGTGGTACGTCCTGATGCTGATGTCGGCCTCCGGCGGCATGCTGCTGGTGGCGGCCGAGGACCTGATCCTCACCTTCCTCGGGCTCGAGATCCTGTCGATCGCGGTCTACGTGCTCGCCGGGCTCCACCTCCGCCGCTCCGACTCGCAGGAGGCGGCGTTCAAGTACTTCGTGCTCGGCGCCCTCTCGTCGGCCGTCTTCCTCTACGGCATCGCCCTCGTCTACGGGGCCACCGGCTCGACCTCGCTCAGCGTGATTGCCGGGGCCAGGGCCGACAACCCGGCGGGGCTGAACCCGCTCGAGAACTCGTCGATGATGCTGGTCGGCATGGCCATGATCCTGGTCGGGTTCGCCTTCAAGGTCTCGGCCGTCCCGTTCCACATGTGGACCCCCGACGTCTACCAGGGCTCACCGAGCCCGGTGGTCGCCTTCATGGCCTCGGCGGTCAAGGCCGCCGGGTTCGCCGGCCTGATCCGGGTGTTCTGGCAGGGGTTCGGGTGGTACTTCGAGGACTGGCGGGCCCCGATGATCGTGTTGGCCGCGGCCTCGCTGCTGGTCGGCTCGTTCCTCGCCCTCCCCCAGACCAATGTCAAGCGGATGCTGGCCTATTCGTCGATCGCCCACGCCGGGTTCATGCTCACCGCGGTGCAGGCGATCGCCTCGGACGACACCGAGGTCTCGGTCCTGGCGGCCGAGGCGCTGCTGTTCTACCTGCTGGCCTACACGATCATGGTCGTCGGCACCTTCGGGGTGATCACGCTGGTCGGCGCCGGAGCCGACGGTCGGGGCGACGGCGCCCACAGCCTCGACGACTACGTCGGCCTGGCCCGCTCCCGCCCGCTGCTGGCCGGGATGATGGCGGTGCTGCTGTTCTCGCAGGCCGGCATCCCGTTCACGTCCGGCTTCCTGGCCAAGTTCCGGGTGATAGCCGCCGCCGCCGATTCCGGCTCCTACGTGCTGGCCGGGATCGCCATGCTGACTGCGGTGGTCGCGGCCGTGCTCTATCTGCGGATCGTCGTGTCGATGTTCCTGGCCAGTGGTCCGGTGGTGGCCCACGCCGCCACCGATGCCGCCGTCGACGACGAGGCGGACACCGAGGACGGCGCCGGCGCCGGTGACGACCACGGGGATGACGAGCCGGTCGACGGACCGGAGGTGGCGATGCCCCGCCCGGCCGTCCTGGCCATCTTCGTGGCCGCCGCCGCCACGATCGCCCTCGGCATCCTCCCGATCGTCGACCGTGGCCTGCTGACCGACGCGGCCACGGCCCTGGTCGCGCTCAAGTAGGGGTACCGCCGGCGCCGTTGCGGAGGGCCGCCACCGTCCTGCCCGCGCCCCAGCGGTGCTGCTCGAGCACCCGCAGGAAGCCGACGAGGTTGCGGTCGCGGATGCGTTCCAGGTCGGGTAGCTCGTGGTGGCCCGACTGCTCGTCTGACTGGGTCACGATCGTGTCGACCAGTTCGGGCGTGAACTCGGGGACGTCCATCAGCTTCGTCCAGGGCCAGGCCAGCGTCGGGCCGAACTGCTCGATGAAGTGGCGGAACCCGCCGGACCCGCCGGCGGTCCGGTAGGTCTCGAACAGGCCCATCTGGGCCCACCGCAGCCCGAAGCCGTAGGTGATGGCGGTGTCGATCTCCGCCGTCGTGGCCACCCCGTCGTCGATCAGCCAGAGCGCCTCCCGCCAGACCGCCTCCAGCAGACGGTCGGCGATGAAGGCATCGATCTCGACCCGGACGTGCAGCGGCTCCATCCCGAGCGACCGGTAGGTGGCGATGGCCCGCTCGATCGTGTCGGGTGTCGTTCGCTCGCCGCCGACGACCTCGACCAGGGGGAGGAGGTAGACCGGGTTGAACGGGTGGCCGACGACGAGCCGCTCGGGGTCGGTCATGGCGGCCTGCAGGACGGACGGGCGGATGCCGGAGGTCGACGACGCGATGAGGGCGTTGGGCCCGGCGGCCTCCTCGATGGCGGCCAGCACGGTGACCTTCAGCTCGGGCCGCTCGGGCACGCTCTCCTGGACCAGGTCGGCGCCGTCGGCCGCCTCGGCGATCGACCCGGTGACGGTCAACGAGCCCCGCCGATCGGTGGCGAGGCCGAGGTCGTCCCAGGCGACGACGGCCCGGTCGAGGACCTGGTGCAGGGTTCCCGCAGCCCCGGGGTCGGGATCGGCCACGGCGACGTCGACCCCGCAGAGCACCATCCTGGCCGCCCAGGCCGCCCCGATCACGCCGCAGCCGACGACGGCGGCTCGTTGCGGGGGGTGGGGGAGAGGGGTCACGCCGCCGGTTTCGCCGTCGGCGGACGGCTCAGCCATGCGCGGTGAGCTGGAGGTTGTCGCGGACCTGGGCCGGGGTCAGCACCGCATAGTTCTGAGCTCGGAGGATCTCGACCGCCCGCTCGACGAGCTGGGCGTTGGTGGCCAGCTGGCCCGGACCGAGATACAGGTTGTCCTCCAGCCCGACCCGGACGTTGCCGCCGGCCAGCGCAGCGAGCGACACGTACCGGAGCTGGTTCCGCCCCAACGAGAAGGCCGAGAACGTCCAGCCGTCCGGCACGTTGTTCCGCATGGCCAGGAACGTGTTGAGGTCGTCCGGTGCTCCCCACGGCACGCCCATGCACAGCTGGATCAGGACCGGCTCGGGGATCACCCCCTTGTCGACGAGGTGCCTGGCGTGGGCCAGGTGCCCGGTGTCGAAGGCCTCGATCTCGATGCGCACCCCGAGCTCGGTCATCTGGGCCGCCATCGCCTCGAGCATGGCCGGGGTGTTGGTCATCACGTAGTCGCCCTCGCCGAAGTTCATCGAGCCGCAGTCGAGGGTGCAGATCTCCGGCATGACCTTGCGGACGTGCTCGACCCGCTCGGTCGCGCCGGCCATGTCGGTGCCGTCGCCGGCCGGGGGCAGCGGCTGCTCGACGTTGCCGAGCACGAGGTCACCGCCCATCCCCGCGGTCAGGTTCAACACCACGTCGGTGCCGGACGAGCGGACCCGGTCGGCCACCTCCTGGTAGAGGTCGACGCCGCGGGCCGGGAGCCCGGTCTCGGGGTCGCGCACGTGGACGTGGACCACGGCGGCGCCGGCCTTGGCCGCGTCGACGCAGTCGGCGGCGATCTCGGCCGGCGTGACGGGGACCTTGTCGGACTTGTTGGTGGTGTAGCCGGCGCCGGTCACGGCGCAGGTGATGAAGACGCCGTCGTGCATGTGATGCTCCTCGTCTGTTCGGGGGTCGGGTCGATGTGGTCGATCGATGGCCGGGCGGGCCGGTCAGGTCGCCGGCGGCGTGCGCCGCCGGCTCGCTTGGCGGAGGCGGGACAGCACCTCGTCGTGGTCGAGGTAGATGCCCCGGAGATGGCGACGGCCGCCGCCGTCGCCGTCGGTGTCGTAGCCGTCGCGCCCGTGCAGGACCCGACGGTTGTCGAAGGCGACGACGTCGCCCGGCGCGAACGGGTAGCGGAGCTGGAAGCGGGGGTCGGCGGCGAGACGGGCGAAGCGGCGGAGGGCGTCGTAGGCCCGCGGCTGGTCCTCCTCGTCACAGTCGGGGAAGCCCCTCACCGGGTGGAAGGCCCGGATCGTCAGTGGCCGGTCGTCGCCGCCATCGACGAGGGGACCGCTCCAGCGATGGTCGACGGCCGGTCCCCGGTTGAAGAAGACCCAGCGGAGGGTCGTCAGGGCCTCGTGGTGCTCGGGGTGCTCGGCCGCCAGGTGCTCGACCAGGGCCAGGCCGTCGGTCATCGTCGACCAGCCCCCGGCCGCGGTGTTGACCAGGCAGTGCAGGATCTGGAACCCGGGCGGGGTCTCCCTGGTCGGCAGGTCGGTGTGCGGGCACAGCCGGACCGTGGTGTTGGCCGTCGAGTTCGGTTCGACCGACGCCCGGACGTCCCAGATCGGACCGAAGTTCGTGTCGCGGATGGCTCCGATGCGGGCCCCGACGCCGAGCAGCAGGTCGGGGTCGGTCCCTGCGCCGGTCAGCCGAGCCAGGCCGTACCGGGCGAGGTCGTCGAGCCAGGCCTCCAGCAGTTCATCGTCCGAGGCGATGGCGGCGCCGTCCCGGGTCGGCGGCTCCCCGAGGTCGGTGGCCAGCCACGGGATCGGCTCGGGGAGGCCGGCCGCCGGCCGGTGGGCCCCCTCGGCCACGTGGCGGAGCCATCCCGGATGGAACAGGGCCGGCGCCACCGCCGGTCCGTCCCCATCGGTCCACGTCACGACGACCGCCCCGCGTTCGGTCAGTTGTGCCGTGGCCACCGCCAGGTCGTCCGGGAGGTCGGCGGGGTCGAGCACGCTCTCCCGGGTGGCCGGGTCGATGGCCTGGCCCATCGTGTTCTCGGCCAGCCACAGGTCGAACGCCCGGAGCCGGAGCCCGTCGGCCCAGTCGAGCTGGACGAACCGGCCGTCGACCCGAACGGCGCTCGGGACCGTCCAGGGGTAGTGGTAGAAGTCCGGCGTCGGCACCGCCGGCGCAGTCTCCGTCATCGGCACAGCCTCCTGGGTCCACGCCTCCTGGGCCCCAGACCATCCCACGCAACCGGCGGTCCGGTCGAGCCCATCGACGATAGCGGTGCCGCCGGGCGAGGCCGCCCGACCGTCGCGCCGGCGACCGTCGGCTCAACCGCCGGATGCCGCCGAGTCGCCCTCGGGGTCCGCGGTGGCGTCGTCCCAGGCGTCGTCGAGCCAGCCGTCGGGGAGGGCGACCACCTGCGGGCCGCGGGTGTGGCCCCTGGCCACCCGACGATTCTCGTCGGGGAGTGGCTCGTCGGGCAGGGTGGCCAGCAGCTCACCGAGCTGGTCGAGCGACTCGACCCGGCCGAGCCGCCCCCGGATCTCGCCGCCGACCGGGTAGCCCTTGAGGTACCAGGCGGTGTGCTTGCGGAACTCCCGGATGCCCCGGTGATCGCCGAACCACTCGACCAGCAACTCGGCGTGCTCGGCCATGATGTCGACAACGGCGCCGACGGTCGGTGGCTCGGGGACCGGCTCGCCGGTGAACGCGGCCGCCAGTTGACCGAACAGCCACGGTCGGCCGAGGCAGCCGCGGCCGATCACCACGCCGTCGCAGCCGGTCTCGGCCATCATCGCCATCGCGTCGTCGGCCTCCCAGATGTCGCCGTTGCCGAGCACCGGGATCGACGTCACCGCCTCCTTGAGCCGGGCGATGGTCGACCAGTCGGCCTGCCCGGCATAGAGCTGGGCCACCGTGCGGCCGTGCAGGGCGACGGCGGCAACGCCCTCGTCCTCGGCGATGCGGCCGGCGTCGAGGTAGGTCTGGTGCTCGTCGTCGATCCCGACCCGGAACTTCACCGTCACCGGGACCGGGCCGGCGGCCCCGACCGCCGCCGCCACCACCCGGCGATACAGCGACCGCTTCCACGGCAGCGCCCCGCCGCCGCCGTTCCTGGTGACCTTGCGGACCGGGCAGCCGAAGTTGAGGTCGATGTGGTCGACCCGGCCATCGCCGACCAGCCTGGTCACCGCCTCGGCGGCATAGCGGGGGTCGACGGCGGCGAGCTGCAGGCTCCTCGGGGTCTCGTCCGGGGCGAAGCTGGCCAGCTTGTCGGTCTTCTCGTTGCCCTCGCACAGGGCCCGGGCCGAGATCATCTCGCTGACGTACAGGCCTGCGCCGAAGCGGCGGCAGAGGCGCCGGAACGGGGCGTTGGTGACGCCGGCCATCGGGGCGAGCACGACGGGAACGCCGACGGCGAGCGGACCGATGGTCAGTGCGGCGCCGGCGCCGACGGCGGCGCGGCGCTGGTCGATGGTGGCGGTCACCCCTCCAGGATGCCCGGTCCCCGGCCGTCTCCCTCGATCGGCTCCGTCGTCGAGCGGTGGCCCCGCAGCGCCGACCGGATCAGGTCGATGCGGTCTGTGAGACGCTGCCGCCCGGACCGGTCGCCCGCAACGTGACCGACTGGTTCGGCGGGCTGCAGAACACATGGCTGCCGCTCGGTCCGCCCTGGTGCGAGCCGCCGGCGTACGTCAGCGCGATGCCGTCCGCGTTCGAGGTGGCCCAGCTGGCCCGGAAGGGCCGCCCGTCGTTCGGCTCGCAGATCCCGTTGGGGTTGACGACCACCGTGAAGCGATCGATCGATGGCTCGGGCGCCGTCGTCGTGCTCGTGGTGGTCGTGCTCGTGGTGGTGGTGGTCGTGGTGGTGGTGGTCGACTCGCTCGTCGTGGTGCTGAGCGTCGTGGTCGTGGTGTCGGTGCTCGTCGTCGTGTCCCGGACCGTCGAGGTCGTCTCGCCGGTGGTCGAGGTGGTGCCGCCGGTCGTCGAGCTGCTCGTGGGGTCGTCGATGGTCGTCGTCGTCTCGCCGGTGGTCGCGGTCGACCCGCCCGTCGCACCCGATCCGCTGGTGGTGGTCGCCCGGGTGGTGCTCGATCGCCGGGTGACACTCGGGCTGGTCGGGGTCTCGGCCGACTCGGTCGTCGACGACGGGGTGAAGCTGACCGGGCCGGCGGGGTCGCCGTCTGCGCTGCCCTCCTGGGTCGCCGGATCGATCTCGGGCGCTTCGGTGGCCACCGTGCCGGCGGCGGTCAGGTCGGTCTCGCCGTCGCGCAGCAGGAAGGCGGCGATGCCGGCCAGCACGAGGAGCGCAGCAACGCCGCCGCCGGCCAGGGCCAGTGCTCGACCCGTGCGCCCGGCCGGCGCCAGCAACCGCTCGGGCTCCCACACCGGGGCGACGGCCGGAGCCGGTGCCGGGTCGGCGAAGGCGGCGGGACCCGGGGTGGGCTCGGGGGCCAGGACGTTGGCGCCGACCGGCTGGATGACCGGCTGGGGGGTCGGCTGGGGCGGGACGGCCGGAGCCGGTTGGCTGGCCGGGGTCGCAGCGCTCGGCTGGGCCGGTGCCTGCGACGGCGTCGCCTGCTGGCCGGAGACGTCGACGACGGCGGTGGCTCCGGGGTCGGACCCCGGGGTCGTCTCGAGCCCGCCGGAGCCGGGATCGGTCGGTCCGGCCTCGCCTCCGGGCCCCTCGAGCTGGGTGGCGTCGCCGCCGGCATCGGCCGCCTCGGCGGTCTGGGCGGCGTCGGCCGCCCGCTCGAGCACGTCGGCGAGAGCCTCGCCCGGCACGCCGGCCGCCTCGAGCGCGGCCGCGGCCTGAACCTTGAAGTGGGGCGGGACCAGCAGGAGGGGAACGGCGGCGAACAGCTTGGTCGGGTCGACCAGCGACGACCGCTCCTCCGAGCATCGCTCGCAGCGCTCCTGGTGTCGCTTGACCGCCCGGGCGACCGAGCGGTCGAAGGCCTTCCGGCCCGAGACCGCCTCGGCCAGGCCCTCACACAGCGGTTGCCCCTTGCGCCACAGGAGGTAGGAGGCGACGGCTTCACCGAGCCGGGACCGGAGCCGGAACAGCTGCTGGTGGGCGGCGTTGGCCTCGACCCCGAGCTCGACGGCGATCTCGGCCGGGCTCAATCCGTGGCGGAGGTGGAGATCGAGGAGGCTGACGTCGCGCTCGCCGAGGGCGGTGGCGGCGGCCCAGACCAGCTCCTGGCGATCGCGGATCTCGCTGACCACGTCGGGCTCGGGCTGGCGCTCGGCTCCGACGGGGTCGTCGAGGCCCTGATCCCGCAGACCGCTCACGACCTCGTCGCCCGCAGCCCGGGAGCGGCCCTCACGGGCCAGCCGGTTGAGGGCCCGGTTGCGGGTGCTCCGAAGCAGCCAGCCGCCGAACGCCTCCGGATCGTTGAGCTGGTCGAGCTTCTGCCAGGCGGCCAGCATGGCGTCCTGGGCCACGTCGGCCGCCAGGTCGTCGTTGCGGAGGATGGTCCTGGCGACGTTCCACGACCGGTCGAACCAGCGCTCGAACAGCTGGCCGTAGGCCCCGGGGTCGTCTCCCCGGGCGGCGAGGACCAGCTCGCTGTCCGATCGTTGGTCCAACACCCGGTCGCTCCTCTCCGCTTGGTGGCCCACCGCTCCGCCTTCAAGTTAGGCGACGATGTGGTCGTTGACCCGTCGAGTCCGATCCACATCCGCCTCACCGGATGTGGATCGGCGTTCCGAGCGGCAGGAGGGCCGCCAACTGTTCGACGATCTCGTTGGGGACCCGGATACATCCGTGGCTGGCGTCCCGACCGATGGAGTCGGGGTCGTCGGTGCCGTGAATGCCGATCTGGCCGTCGCCGCCGGCGAACTCCGTCAGCGTCTCGGAGTAGCCGGAGAGGCCGAGGGCGAAGGGGCCGTAGGCGCCGCCGGGATCCGGCGTCTCCAGCTTGTCGGTGACGTAGAAGGTGCCGATCGGGGTCGGGTTCTCGCTCGTCCCGATCGCCACCGGCGTGCTGAGGAGGGTCTGATCGCCCTGGCGGACGCTGAGGGCCCTCGCCTCGAGGTCGATGTGGACCCGCAGGTCGAGCTCCTCGATCTCGGCCAGGCCGGCCGGGATCCAGCCGGAGCGATGGTTGGGTCGGACCGGGAGGCGGACCTTGAGCCAGCCGTCGCGCTCCTCCTCGACGAGGAGGACGCGGGGGGTGCCGAATGCCGTGGTCTGCTGCAGCGTGAGGACGCCGACGCCGCCGGGAGCATCGAAGACGTCGATCGGGCCGCCGGTGACGATGGCCCGGGTCGAGGCGTCGACGAAGGCCGGGTCGGTCAGCTCGGCCATCGTCCCCTGCGCAGACGGGTCCGGGGCGGTCGGCGTCGACGGGTCGGGGGTGACGACGGCGCCCGAGTCGATGGTGTCGCCGCTCGCCCCGGCCAGGGTGCACGAGGTGGTGAGCAGCATCACGATGGCCGCCAGCACGAGGATGGCGAGGATGCGGATCCGGTAGGGGCGATGGTCGACCGGGCGGAACGGCTCGACGGTGGTGCTCGGCGTCGTCGCCGTTGCGTCGGAGCCGGTCGTCGTCGTGCCGGTGGCGGCCGCCTCGGCGGCGGTTGGGGCGGTGATGCTGGGGGCGGGGATGGTGGCCATGCTCGTGTCCTCGTTCCTAAGGTTCGTCTCGGGTGTGCGGGTCGATGTCGTCGGCGCGATCAGCCGGCGAAGTTGGGGACGCCGGGACGGGGGGCGTCGATGTCGATGGGGCTGTCGCCGCCGTCGTCGGCCGGATCGCCCTTTTGGCCGTCGCCCGGAGCGCCCGGGGGGTCGGACGGGCCGTCGCCGGTGTCGGTCGGGTCGTCGCCGGGCTGCTTGGGGTCCTCGGGCGTCGGCTCGCCGTTCTCGGGGTCGGGCTGTCCGCCGTCGCCCGGGGTCGGCTCCTCGGGATCGGTCGGCTCCTCCGGGTCCTCGGGACCCTGGGGGTCGGTCGGCTCCTCCGGGTCCTCGGGACCCTCGGGATCCGGGTCGGGGTCACCCGGGTCCTCGTCGCCCGGGTCGCCGCCGCCCCCGGGGTTGCAGTTGTTGTTGCCGAGGATGTCCTCGATGCAGGGCGGGTCGGTCGTGACGATGATCCCGCCGGCCGGGAGGTCGGGGTTGACCTCCGGATCGGCATCGGGCGGGCAGAGGATCCCGAAGTCTTCGCAGGGGTCGAGGACGCCGACCGTGATGTCGCCGCCGGCCGGCAGGTTCGGGTTGATTCGCGGATCGGGGTCCGGCTCGGGGACCAGGCAGCCGGTCAGCTCCGGGCAATTGGCGATGACGACCGGCTCCTCGATGGGGACCGGGACGGTGGCCGAGGCCATCGAGACCGGGTCGGTCAGCCCCAGGGTCAGGA
Organism: Acidimicrobiales bacterium; assembly: GCA_028285495.1. Taxonomy (GTDB): domain Bacteria; phylum Actinomycetota; class Acidimicrobiia; order Acidimicrobiales; family SZUA-35; genus JAHELU01. The sequence goes on along the minus strand of JANQPB010000016.1, from coordinate 76,365 downwards.
TCATGGCTCCGGCGGTCAGGGTCTTGCGCATCGTTCGTCTCCTCCGTGGTCCCGCCGTCGGTCGGTCGGGTTCGACCGTCCTGACCGCCGGCCCGGCCCGGCCTTACCGGTTCGGCGAAGAAAAATCCGGAGAGGCCGCGACGCCGGGAAATGGCCGCCGGGCGGGCGCTGTGGCACCGTGTCCGCCATGGAGCTGCGAGACCGGGTTGCCGTGATCACGGGAGGGAGCGGGGGTATCGGGCGGGCGCTGGCCCGGGCCTTCCTCGACGAGGGGGCTCGGGCGGTCGTGCTGGCCGACCTCGACGCCGGGGCGGTCGAGGCGGCTGCAGCCGAGATCAACGCCGCCGTCGGCGGCCGGCGATGCGAGGGTCGGGCGTGCGACGTGACCGACGAGGCCCAGGTGGCCCAGCTGGTCGAGGCCACCCTGGAGGCCACGGGCCCGATCGACCTCTTCTGCTCCAACGCCGGCTCGGGGGCCGACGGGGTCCTGCTCGACGCCCCGAACGAATCGTGGGACCAGCAGTGGAACCTGCACGTGATGGCCCACCTCTATGCGGCCAGGGCCGTGGTCCCGTCGATGGTGGCCAACGGCGGCGGCTACCTGCTCAACACCGCCTCGGCCGCCGGGCTCCTCGCCGCCATCGGCTCCGGTCCCTACACGGTGACCAAGGCGGCGGCGGTCAAGCTGGCCGAGTTCCTCTCGATCACCCACGGTGACGAGGGCATCCGGGTCTCGGTCCTGTGCCCGCAGGGGGTGAACACCGCCATGGCCCCCCGCAGCCTCGGTGACGGCCAGACCGACGGCATCATCGAGCCGGAGGAGCTGGCTCGGGTGACGGTCGAGGCGATCGCCGAGGAGCGGTTCCACGTGCTGCCCCATCCCGAGGTGGCCGACTACCTCAAGCGCAAGGCCGACGATCCCGACCGTTGGCTCCGCGGCATGCGCCGTCTCCGGGCCCGTTCCCTCGACCTGGCCGACGGGGGCTCCTGACATGTCCGAGATCCGCTTCCAGCAGGTGAGCGCGGGTGACGTGACGATCAACGTCGCCATCCGGGGCGACGGACCGCAGCCGATCGTCTGTGTCCACGGGTGGCCCGAGCTCTGGTACTCGTGGCGTCACCAGCTCGCCCACTTCGGGCAACCTGGTAGCGGTTACACGGTGGCGGCCGTCGACGTGCGCGGCTACGGCGGCTCGTCGGCGCCCCACCCCGTCGAGGCCTACACCCTGACCGCGATCTGCGGCGACATCGCCGCGGTCATCGACGCCGTCGGCGGCGGGACCCCGGCCATCGTGCTCGGCCACGACTGGGGCGCGCCGATCGCCTGGAACACCGCCCGGCTCCACGCCGCGAGAGTGCTGGCGGTGTGCGGGCTGAGCGTGCCCTACCTCCCGGTCGGCCCAGACGACCCGCTCGATCGCTGGCGGGCGCTCTACACCGACCAGGGCAAGTTCTTCTACCAGATCTACTTCCAGGACGAGGGGGTGGCCGAGGCCGAGCTCGGGGCCGACACCCTGACGAGCATCCGCAAGATCTACTACTCGGCCTCCGGCGAGGCCAATGGGGCCGACTTCGTCCGCCAGAAGCCCGCCGACTCGGCCATGCTCGACGGCCTGATCGATCCCGAGCCGTTCCCGGCCTGGTGCTCGCCGGACGACCTGCGGGTCTTCGCCGACGGGATCGACGCCAACGGGTGGCGGGGGCCGCTCAACCGGTACCGGGCCCAGCCGCTCGACGCCGTCGAGCTCGGTTCACTGACCGACCCGGGCCCGAATCTCGTGCAGCCGGCGGCGTTCATCGGCGGCGAGCTCGACGTGGTCCGGGCCTTCGCCGAGGGCGTCGACCCGTACGACTTCGCCGACGTCGCCTGTGATGACTTCCGCGGGACCACCGTGGTGCCCGGCGCGGGCCACTGGGTCCAACAGGAGGCCCCGGAGGCGACCAACGAGGCCCTCGCCGCGTTCTTCGCCACGCTGTGAGACCGGCCGGCCCCGGGCCGGGTCGGGGTGTGGGGTGACCTGGTTGTGCCGGAACTGGAACCGGTGTTCCACATCCGCCAGTGAGGGTTGCCGGGGCGTGCTCGGTGAGTGATTGACGCCGCCCGCCCCACCGGCAACGGTAGGTCCCGTGAGCAGGGGTGAGGCCGGGCCGATCGGCCGCGAGAACGAACCGATGTGGGTGGGAGCCACCGTCGTCGGAGGCACGGTCGAGCTGCCCGGTGCCATGGGCTCGGATGATGCGGCCGAGCTGCCCGGCGGGGACGGCGGGTTGGTTGGGTGGGGGTGTCGATCGGGGCTGGTGGGTGCCATGGGCTCGGATGATGCGGCCGAGCTGCCCGGCGGGGACGCTTCATGAAAAAGGTCCTGATCGCCAACCGGGGTGAGATCGCCATCCGGGCCTTCCGGGCAGCGACCCAGCTCGGCATCCGCACGGTGGCCATCCATACCTGGGAGGACCGGGGCTCGCTTCACCGGATCAAGGCGGACGAGTCGTACGAGATCGGGGAGCGGGGCCACCCGGTCCGCGCCTATCTCGACCACGACCTGATCGTGGCCACCGCCCTCCGGGCCGAGGCCGACGCCATCTACCCCGGCTACGGCTTCCTGTCGGAGAGTCCCGACCTGGCCGAGGCCTGCGAGCGGGCCGGGATCACCTTCGTCGGCCCCGACGCCCGCGTGCTGGAGCTGACCGGCAACAAGATGCGGGCCCGCGCCGCCGCCGAGGACGCCGGCCTGCCGGTGCTGCGCCAGTCGCCGCCGATCGAGCGGGCCGGCGATGCCGTCGAGCACGCAGCCGAGATCGGCTTCCCGATCTTCGTGAAGGCGGCGGCCGGTGGGGGTGGCCGAGGACTGCGGCGGATCGACGACCCGGCCGACCTGGTCGAGGCGGTCGACGTGGCCAGGCGGGAGGGCGAATCGGCCTTCGGCGACCCGACCGTGTTCCTGGAGGAGGCGATGACCGACGTCCGTCACATCGAGGCCCAGGTCCTCGCCGACGGCGACGGCAACGTGGTCCACCTCTACGAGCGCGACTGCTCGGTCCAGCGCCGGTTCCAGAAGGTGGTCGAGCTGGCCCCGGCCCCGGATCTCGACCCGGACGTCCGCAACCGGCTGCTCGAGGACGCCGTCGCCTTCGCCCGGTCGATCGACTACCGCAACGCCGGCACCGTCGAGTTCCTCGTCTCGGGCCGCCGTTCCGGCGGTGGTGTCTCGGGCCGCCGTTCCGGCGGTGGTGTCTCGGGCCGCCGTTCCGGCGGTGGTGTCTCGGGCCGCCGTTCCGGCGGCGCCCACCAGCAGGACCGTCACGTCTTCATCGAGATGAACCCCCGGATCCAGGTCGAGCACACCGTGACCGAGGAGGTGACCGACGTCGACCTGGTCGAGTCGCAGCTCCGGATCGCCGGCGGGGCCACCCTGCCCGACCTCGGGCTCACCCAGGAGACGATCGTGCTCCGGGGCTTCGCCATGCAGTGCCGGGTCACGGCCGAGGACCCCGCCGACGACTTCCGGCCCGACACCGGCCGCATCGTGGCCTACCGGGCCGCCGGCGGGGCCGGGGTCCGGCTCGACGGTGGCGGCGGGTACCAGGGGGCCGAGATCACCCCCTACTTCGACTCGCTGATCGAGAAGATCACGTGCCGAGGTCCCGACTTCGCCACCGTCGTGCGTCGGGCCCAGCGGGCGCTGGCCGAGTTCCGGATCCGGGGCGTGGCCACCAACCTGCCGTTCCTGCGGGCGATCGTGGCCGACGAGCAGTTCGTGTCCGGCCAGGTCACCACCGACTTCATCGCCATGCGGCCCGAGCTGACGTCGGCCTCGGTCGGCGCCGACCGGGCCACCCGGCTGCTGCGCTACCTGGCCGATGTGACCGTCAACCGGCCGAACGGCGAGGCGCCGACCCGGGTGGAGCCGGCCGGCAAGCTGCCGTCGAACGGGTCGACCGACGGCCTGCCCGACCGGCGGTCGGTCCGCCGGGCGGCCAACGGCGGGAGCGGCCCACCGGTCGACGGCTCCCGGCAGCGCCTCGAGCGTCTCGGCCCAAAGGGATTCGCCGCCGACCTGCGGGCGGCCGAGCCGCTCGCCGTCACCGACACCACCCTGCGCGACGCCCACCAGTCGATCCTGGCCACCAGGCTCCGCACGATCGACCTCGTGGCCGGGGCCCGGGAGCTGTCGGCCACCATGCCCGAGCTGCTCAGCCTCGAGTGCTGGGGTGGGGCGACCTTCGACGTCGCCCTCCGGTTCCTCCACGAGGACCCGTGGGACCGCCTGGCCCGCCTGCGGGAGGCGGCCCCCAACCTCTGCCTGCAGATGTTGCTGCGTGGCCGGAACACGGTCGGCTACTCGCCCTACCCCGACGTGGTGGCCCGCCAGTTCGTGGCCGAGGCCGCGGCCACCGGCGTCGACCTGTTCCGCATCTTCGACGCCTTCAACGACATCGAGCAGATGCGGCCGGCGATCGAGGCCGTGCTCGAGACCGACAGGCTGGCCGAGGGCACGCTGTGCTATTCGGGCGACCTGTCCGACCCCGGCGAGGAGCTCTACACCCTCGACTACTACCTCGGGGTGGCCGACGGGCTGGTCGATGCCGGCGTCCACCTCCTGTGCATCAAGGACATGGCCGGTCTGCTCCGGCCCGCCGCCGCCACGACGCTGGTCACCGCCCTCCGGGAGCGGTTCGACCAGCCGGTCCACCTCCATACCCACGACACCTCGGGGGGGCAGCTCGCCACCTATCTGGCGGCCATCGATGCCGGGGTCGACGCCGTCGACGCCGCCGCCCCGCCGCTGTCCGGCATGACCTCCCAGCCCTCGATCGGGGCCCTGGTGGCGATGACCGAGCACGGCCCCAGGGCCACCGGCCTGTCGCTCGACGCCGTCGGTGACCTCGAGCCGTACTGGGAAGCGGTGCGGGCCCTCTACGCGCCGTTCGAGGCCGGCCTGGCCTCACCGACCGGCACGGTTTATCGCCACGAGATCCCCGGGGGCCAACTGTCGAACCTCCGGACACAGGCCAGGGCCCTCGGTCTCGAGCACCGGTTCGAGGAGGTCGAGGAGCTGTACGCGGCATGCAACCGCCTGCTCGGCCGGCCGATCAAGGTCACGCCGTCGTCGAAGGTGGTCGGCGACCTGGCCCTGCACCTCGTCGCCACCGGCGTCACCCCCGAGCAGCTCCTCGACGACCCGACGACGGTCGACCTGCCCGAGAGCGTCGTCGGCTTCCTCAACGGCGAGCTCGGCGATCCGCCCGGCGGATTCCCGGAGCCGTTCCGGACCCGGGCGGTGGCCGACCGACCCTGGGAGCCCCGGGCCGAGGCCCTCGCCCCGGCCGACGAGGCCGGCCTGACCGACGATCGTCGAGCGACGCTCGACCGCCTCCTGTTCCCCGGGCCCTCGGCGTCGCAGCGCGAGCACCGGGAGCGCTACAGCGACCTGTCCGTCCTGCCGTCGACGCTGTTCTGGTACGGGGTCGATCCCCGGTCGGAGGACGTCGCCGTCGAGCTCGAGCCCGGTGTGCGGCTGCTGCTCGGCGTCGCCGCCGTCGGCGAGGCCGACGAGGAGGGCATGCGGACCGTCATCTTCCGGGTCAACGGCCAGAACCGGCCGATCGAGACCCGGGACCGGTCGATCGCCACCGACCGCCAGGAGTCCGAGCGGGTCGACCCGTCCCGCCTCGGTCACGTCGGCGCCCCGTTCCGAGGCGTGGTCACGCCGTCGGTCGCGGTCGGCGACGAGGTGGCGACCGGCGACACGGTCGCGGTGATCGAGGCCATGAAGATGGAGTCGTCGATCTCGGCCCCGATCGACGGCCGCGTCGAGCGGGTCGTCGCCCCGGCCGGGGCCTCGCTCGAGGGCGGCGACCTCATCCTCGAGATCCGGCCGGTCGGTCAGGCCCCGAGTCCCGAGGCCGACATCGGCGACTCCAGCGGGTAGACAGGGACGAGCGAACCAAGGAATCTGCGGAACCAACCAGGGGACGGTGACATGTACACGATGCGGGAGCCGCTGCGGCGGGCCGAGCAGCTCTTCGGCGACCGGGAGGCCGTCGTCTGCGGCGAGACGAGGCGGACCTACGCCGAGCTGGCCGCCCGGGTGCGCAAGGTGGCCGGTCTGCTCGACTCGATCACCGATCCGGGTGACCGGGTCGCCCTCTGGTCGGCCAACTCCGACCGCTACCTGGAGCTGTTCGTCGGCATCCCGTGCGCCGACCGGGCGATCGTCCCCCACAACACCCGCTGGGCCGAGCCCGAGCTGGCCTACGCCACCGACGACGCCGGGGCCAAGGTGCTCATCTGCGACCGCGATCCCGGCGGCCTGGCCGACCTGGTCGACACGGTCATCCGGCTCGACACCGGTCAGTACGACGAGCTGCTCGACGCCGCCCCCGAGCTGGCTCCCGAGGTGGGCCCGGACACCCTGGCCGGGCTGTTCTACACCGGTGGCACCACCGGGGCGTCGAAGGGCGTGATGCTGACGCACGCCAACCTGATGGCCAACGCCGTGCACGCCCAGCTGGCTCAACCGGTCCTCGACGACGACCGCTACCTGACGATGGCCCCGATGTTCCACGCCGCCGGCGTCTACGCCGCGCTCGCGGTGATGTGGGTCGGCGCGGCCAACGTCATCCAGCCGGCGTTCGAGCCGAACGAGACGCTCGACCTGATCGAGGGCGAGGGCGTGACGTGCGCCATCGCGGTGCCGACGATGCTGGCGGCCATGCTCGAGGCCCAGACGGCCAGGGCCCGTGACACGGGCACCCTGCGGTGGCTGTCGCACGGCGCCTCGCCGATCGCCCTCGAGCTGTTGAAGCGGGCGGACGAGCTGTTCGGCTGCGAGCTGATCCACCTCTACGGGGCCACCGAGCTGTCGCCGCTGGCCACGATCTTCCGCCACGAGGACGACTTCCTCGACGACCCGGCCAGGGCCAAGAGCTGTGGCACCGCCCCGCCGGGGGTGGCGCTGGAGATCCGCAGCCCGATGGGCGACACCCTGCCGGCCGGCGAGGTCGGCGAGGTGACCGTGTCCGGTCCGAACGTGATGGTCGGCTACTGGAACAAGCCGGACCAGACCGAGGCGGTGCTGAACGGGGGCTGGTACTCGACCGGCGACCTCGGGTACCTCGACGGCCAGGGCTACCTCTATCTCGTCGACCGCTCGAAGGACATGATCGTGTCGGGCGGCGAGAACGTCTACTGCACCGAGGTCGAGGACGCGATCTACACCCACCCGCTGGTGCTGGAGGCCACGGTGTTCGGCATCCCCGACGACCAGTGGGGTGAGGCGGTGCACGCCGTCGTGGTCCCCCGCGACGGGGCCGACCTCGACGAGGCCAAGCTGATCGAGCACTGCCGGGTCCAGATCGCGGGCTACAAGGTGCCGAAGTCGGTGACGATCCAGGCCGAGCCACTGCCGAAGTCGGGGCCTGGCAAGGTGCTCAAGCGCGAGCTGCGGGCCCCGTTCTGGGAGGGACGGGACCGGGCCATCAACTGACCGGTGCCCAGCGAGCGCGGAGGGGCTGACATGGCGGGTGTCGACGACGACGGCGTGATGGGCGGCGCCCTGGTGCGGGGCATGCGCGACCTGCGCTCCCGCTGCGAGGCCAACCCCCGGCTGTGTGGCCTGATCGGGTTCGTGCTGCTGGTCGTCGGCGGGGTGGTGTTCCGGTCGTCGACGTCGGTCAGGAACCTGTTCGTCGCCGTGCTGGTCGCCATCGCCGCCGCCGCGCTCGGCGGATTCGGGCTGCTGCTGGTCAACGAGCCGGTGCGGGCCTTCGTGGCCTCGGACCGTGGCCGGGCCATCCGGGCCGGCTCCGGGCTGTTGCTCGCCGGCCTGGTGGCGGTTGCGGTGGCCGTGTCGGTCGGCACGTCGATCGGGGTGATCGTCGCCGCGGTCGTGGTGCTGGTGGCCCTCCTGACCGTCAACGCCTGGCTGGTCGGCGACGACCGCACCGCCGTCGAGTTCCTCGGCCCCGGGCTGGCCCTGCTGGCGCTGGCCACCCTCGTGATCTGGGGTGGTGACGGGCTCGACGTGTTCGCCGTGATCGGTCTCGGGCTCTGGGTGCTCGGGCTCGTGTTCGTCAAGGCCGGCCTGCCGCCGTGGATCGACGCCGACCTCGAGCGGAGACGGGTACCGGCCCTCGTCGCCGCCATCGCCGAGACCGCCGTCGGGGTCGGCTTCCTGTTCTGGGCGTCGCAGGCCTCGACCCAGATCCTCGTGCTGGCCGGCGTCGGGCTGGTCGTGCTCGGCCTGTCGGCGGTCGGTATCGCCCTGGCCCGGTTCGAGCCGGGTCCGCCGTTGTCGTACCTCGTCTTCGCCGTCGGCCTCGCCGCCCTGGCCGCCGGCGGGTTCCTGACCTGGCAGACGCTGCGGCTGCCCGAGCTCGTGCTGCTCGGCGCAACGGTGGTCGCGGCCATCGGGGCCTGGTTCGTCTTCCGGGGCGAGGCCCTGGTCGCCGTGCTGCTGCTCGGCTTCGTGCTCGCCTGGGTGGTCGTCGACCGGACCGCCGACGAGCCCCGCGATCCCAACCCGGACGCCGAACTGGCGATCGTCGCCTTCGGCGACTCCTACATCTCGGGTGAGGGAGCCACCCGCTACGTCGCCGACACGAACGTGCCCGGTGTCGGCAACAACGCCTGCCGGCGGGCCCCGACCGCGTACCCGTGGGTTGTTGCCGACCGGCTCGGCGCCAGCCTGCTGTTCCTCGCCTGCTCGGGGGCCAGGACCGTCGACATGGACAACACCCCCGAGCCCCGCCCGCTGCCCGACCCGCTCGGCGATGTCCCCGGCGGCGAGGACCAGGTCCAGCGGCTGCTCGCCTCGTTCGCCGATCGGGTCGACGAGACCGACGCCGTGCTGGTCAGCATCGGCGGCAACGATGTGTTCTTCGGCAACATCGTGCAGGCCTGCCTGCTGCCCCAGACGTGCGCGGTCGACGACCGGACCGGTCCCTGGCTCGACGACGCCAGGCGCATCGAGGACACCCTGGTCGATACCTACGGGTTGTTGCGGGCCGTGTTCGGGGCCGACACGCCGATCGTGGCCGTGCCCTACCCGCAGGTCGTCGCCCCGGTCGACGGCTGCCGCATCGTCATCGACGACGAGGAGATCGAGTTCGTCCGCCAGTTCACCTCCGCACTCAACGGGGCCATCACCGGGGCCGCCGAGCGGGCCGGCATCAACGTCTACCCGTTCAGCGAGGATGCCTTCGCCGGCCGTGGCCTGTGCGACGACGACCCGGCGACCAACTCGCTCCACCTCAGCCCGACCGAGGGCTCGTTCCTGGCCCAGCTGTCGCCGGCCAACTGGGTCCACGGATCGATGCACCCCCGGGCCAGCGGGCACGAGTTGATCGCCGATGGGATGGTGTCCGACCCGGCCGACGGGCCGGTCGACGGCTGGCTGGTCGACCTGCTCGACTCGGGCACGCCGAATCCGGAACCGGCTGGCGGCGCCCGGGCCGGCGGCGGGCTCGACCGGGCCGCCGAGCCGCCCGAGGTGGCCGACCGGGACTGGGTGACCGACCGGCTCTACGAGACCATCGCCGACCTGGTCCTGCCGCTCGGCCTGCTGCTGCTCGGCGGCCTCCTGGCCGCCTACGGGGCGCTGCGGGTCGGGATCCCGATCGTCCGGTTCCTGCAGCCGTCGAACAACTGAGTCCCCCGCTTGGGGTCGGCCGGCCCGTCAGCGCCCGAAGCGGGCCCGGAGCCGGCCACGCAACCACAGCGGGACGTCGCGGGCGACGTTCTTGAGGTGCTCGGTCATGTAGTCGTCGACCGCTCGGCCGAGCACGTCGGCGTAGGCCGGGTAGGGCCACACCACCCCGTACCACTTCGAGAACCGGATGTCGTTCTTCATCGCCAGCGAGAAGATCGAGATCAGCTCGCCCGCCCGTGGACCGACGATGGTCGCCCCGAGGATTCGGCTGCTGACCCGGCGGACGTCGACGATGACGACGCCCTCGGTCGCCTCGTCGGTGAAGGCGCGATCCGAGCGGGACAGATCGACGACGACCCGGCGGACGTCCGGCGGGGCCACCGGCGGCTGCTCGCCGATCGACGCCACCTCCGGGTCGGCGAACGTCACCGCCGGCAGGATCGGCTCGGACCCGGCCGGGATCCGGGGCACGATGATCGCCCGGATGATCCGGCGACCCCAGGCGTTGGCGGCGTGGGTCGTGCCACCCCGATCGGTGACGTCGCCAACGGCCCAGACGCCGTCGGCCGAGGTCCGGCCATGGGTGTCGACCACGATCCGACCGGCCCGGTCGGTCTCGACGTCGACCGTCTCGAGGCCGAGGTCACCGGAGTTCGGCACCCGTCCGACCGCCACCAGCACCTTGTCGACGCCGTCGACGACCTCGCCGTCGGTCTCGGCGATCATCTCGTCGTCGAGCGTGCCGAGGGTGAGGCGGCCGCTGGCCTCGTCGTAGGCGGTGGCCACCCGGGCGGTGCGGACGTCGACCCCGGTCGCCGACAGTCGGCGGGCCACCAGATGGGAGGCGTCGGCCAGCAGGTCGGGGAGGACCCGGTCGGCGGCGTCGAGCAGGGTGATGCGGGTGCCGAGCCGGGCGAAGGCGGTGGCCATCTCCACGCCGATCGGCCCGGCACCGACGATGGCCAGATGGGCCGGCGGCTCCCGCAACTCGAACAGGTTCTCGTTGGTCAGCAGGTGCTGGTCGCCGAGCCCGTCGATGGCGATGGACCGTGGACGGGAGCCGGTGGCGATGATGATGTGGTCGGTCTCGATGAGGTCGATCGAGCCGTCGGCCTGGGTGACCTCGACCCGGCCCGGCCCGACGATCCTGGCCGCCCCGAACTGCAGGTCGATGTTCTCGGTCGACCCGAACTCCTTCGTCTCGTGCTGCCACAGCTCGTCGCGCTTGTCGCGGACGTGGTCGAGGATCTCGGCGCCGGTCCGCCCCGGCGCCGCGCCGATCGCCGCCGCCTCGGCGGTGGCGTGGAGCAGCGCCTTGGAGGGGATGCAGCCGACGTTGGTGCAGTCGCCGCCGACCCGGTCGCGTTCGACCAGCCGCACCCGGCGGCCGAAGCGGGCCAGCCCGATGGCCACGGTCAGCCCGCCCGAGCCCGAGCCGATCACGACCGCCGCCGGGTTCGGGTCGAAGGCGTTCGTCCTGGCCGTGCCGCTCATGTCGCCGCCTCGGCCTCGGTCGTGTCGCCGGCCGGCTCGGCCGCCAGATCGGGTCGGCGGCGGCGCAGCAGCCGGGCCACGACGAGGCCGGCCACGGTCAGCCCGATCGAGACGGTCAGCAGCATCGGGTCGAGCTCGGGCGAGCCGTCCGACAGCGACTCGATCGACGCCCCGAAGGCGACGAAGGCGATCGTGCCGGTGATGGTGCCGAGGAACGAGCCGGCCAGGAAGGGCCAGAACCGGAGGTGGAGCGCGCCGGCGGCGATGGCGACGGCGTCGAACGGCGCGGCCACCAGCCGCAGGATCAGCGTCGTCTCGAACGGGTTGGCCACCAGCCGGTCGAGGGCCCGCTGGCCGAAGGGCGGTCGCAGCGGCCGCCGGCCGGTGAGGAAGCGGGCGGCCAGGTAGGTGGCGGCGGTCGACAGGTTGGAGCCGACGACGGTGTAGGCGATGCCGGCGACGGGTCCGAAGGCCAGGCCTCCGAGGACGGTCAGCACGCTGGCCGGGAACAGGATGATCGGGCGGAGCGTGTAGACCGCGATGTACAGGACCGGGCCCCACCAGTTGTCGGCAAGCAGCCCCCGCAGCGAATCCGCGGCCTCGATCGGCCCGAGGCCACGCTGGCGGGAGATCACCAACCAGGCGACGACGGCCACGACCCAGAGGGTGAGCAGCACCACACGGGATGGCGAACGTCGATCCTCCGCGCCGTCGATCGGGTCGGCGGCCCGGGCGGCCCGGGCGGTCATCGCTCCGGCACCTGTTCGTCCTCGTGACCGATCGGAGGGGCGAGCGCCACCGGTTCGTCGAGCAGCAGCGACCAGGCACCGACCACCCGACCGACGGCGGTGACGGCGACCAGGACGGCCATCGCCGACATCAACCACACGGCGGCGCCGGGGACGGCGAGCAGGAGGGTGAAGAAGATGATCGTCTCCGTCCCCTCGATCAGGCCAGCCGGGAGGGTGACCGTCCGATCGTCGCCGGTGGCCTCGGCCCCCGCCCGTCGCTTCTCGAGCACGGCGCTGAGCATGGTGACCGAGACGACGTTGACGTAGAACGTGGCCAGGAGGATGGCGGTCGCGGTCCAGGCCGCCGTCGTGTCGACGCCGGCGGCGACGCCGACCGGCAGTGCCGCATAGGCGACGGCGTCGGCGGTCAGGTCGAGGTAGCCGCCGAGATCCGACTCCGAGTCGGTGCGGCGGGCCACCTCGCCGTCGAGGCCGTCGAGGAGCCGGTTGGCCAGCCAGGCGACCACGGCCGGCACCCACGACCCGGTGGCGGCCAGCGCCGCCGCAGCAAGGCCGAGCCCGAGGCCGACACCGGTCAGGGCCAGCGGCGGGACCGGCTCCAGGCGCGCTGCGACCGGGGCCAGGAGCCGGGTCTTCGTCTGGCGGAGGGAGCGGTCGAGCACAGGAGGAGGAACCGGGCGACCGGAGCGGATCTTCCCCCGGTCGTCTGACCGTGTGATTAACCCTCGGGTTCGTCCGGCTCGATGATGAGGCGGCTGCCCCGATCGTAGGTCAGGTAGTTCCAGGCCCAGTTGACCAGCACGTTGGCCCGGTTGCGAAACCCGATGAGCATCACGAGGTGCAGGGCCAGCCAGGCCACCCAGCCGGGGAAGCCGGTGATCTTCGGACCACGGGGCAGCTCGACTACGGCCGCGTTGCGACCGATCGTGGCCATCGACCCCTTGTCGCGATAGCGGAACGGACCGACGGGCTCGGCGATGGCCCCGTTGCGCCTGGCGTCGACGGCGGCGGTGATCACCTCGGCGGCGTGCCGCCCGCCCTGGATGGCGGCGGCCGCCACCTGGGGAACCGGGCCATCGAACGCCTCGGCCGGCGGGAGGGCCAGGTCGCCGATGACGTGGACCTCGGGGTGGTCGGGGAGGCGCAGGTGCTCGTCGACCTCGACCCGCCCGCCCCGACCCGTCGGCAGGCCGAGCTCGCGGGCCAGCGGGTTGGCCGCGATCCCGGCCGCCCACACGACGGTGTCGACGGCGATCGACGACCCGTCGGCGAAGTGCACGGCGTGCGGCTCGACCCGCTCGACGGTGCTCGACAGCCGCAGCTCGACCCCACGGGCGGTGAGCCGGGAGCAGGCGTGGTGGCCAAGCCGGGGGGCGAACGTTCCGAGCAGGCGATCGGCGGCCTCGACCAGCACAACCCGGGCCCGATCGAGGTCGAGGTCGGGGAAGTCCTTGCGGAGCGGACCGTCGATCAGCTCGGCGAACCCACCGGCCATCTCGACCCCGGTCGGCCCGCCGCCGACGATGACGATCGTGGTGGCGGCCGCCACCCCGTCCGGGTCGCCGTTGCGGGCGAGGCGGTCGGCGGCCTCGAACCGCCTGAGCACGTGGGTCCGGATCTCGATCGCCTCGGCCACCGACTTGAGCCCGAAGGCGTGCTCGGCGACGCCGACGACGCCGAAGTCGGCGGTCACGGCGCCGATGGCCAGGATCAGGTGGTCGTAGGGGAGGGGCAACCCCTCCTCGGTGGCAACGACCCGGCGGTCGAAGTCGATCCCGGTGACCCGACCCTGGATCGCGTTGGCGTTGTCCTGGCGTTGGAAGATCCCGCGGGTGGCGTAGCAGATGTCGTCGACGCCGAGCCCGGCGGTGGCCACCTGGTAGAGCAGCGGCTGGAACGTGTGGTGGTTGCGCTGATCGACGACCGTGATCTCGACCGGGACGTCGTCGAGGGCCCTGGCCGCAGCCAGCCCGCCGAAGCCGGCCCCGATCACGACCACCCGTGGTCTGGTGCTGGGGGCGGGGAGAACGGAGCTGTCCGCAGTGGAGGCCACGGACCCATCCTGCCCGCTCGCAGCCCCGAACGTGCTCCGGTGGCCCGGCCGGTCGTCAGCGTGAGGGCTCGAGGTGGCCGAAGCGGCCGGCGGCCAGGTCGGCGAAGGCCTCGGCGATCTCGGCGTCGCTGGTCATCACGAAGCCGCCACCCATCACGATCGGCTCGCCGATGGGCTCCCCGGCCATCACCAGCACCTCGGCCCCGGCCCCACGATCGGCGGCGAGGGCGGCCGACACGGTGATCCGATCGCCGTCGTCGGCGAAGACCGGCGTTGCTCCCGGGGTGAGGCCGGGGTGGCCGGGGACCTCGGCCGTGCCGTCGACGACGCAGAGCCCGGCGCTCCAGCCCCTGGGGATCGGGATCGACAGCGAGGCGCCGGGGTTGATGGCGACGTGGGCGATCAGCACCGGCGTGCCGAGCGGGGCCGGCCCGGTCAGGCCACCGAGCTCGCCGGCGAACAGCCGGACGGCGACGCCGTCGGCCAGGCCGGTCAGCACCGGGACGTCCGACGGGTCGACGGCGTGATGGGCGGGCGGTCCCAGCTTGTCGGCCGCGGCCACGTTGACCCACAGCTGGGCCATGTGGAACACGCCCTCGTCGTCGCCCCCGAGGACCTCCTCGTGCACGGCGCCGGAGCCGGCCACCAGCCACTGCATCCCGCCGGACGTGACGGTGGCGTGGTGGCCGAGCGAGTCGCGGTGCTCGATCCGGGCCCGGAACACCAGCGACACCGGCTGCACGCCGCGATGGGGGTGGGGAGCGACGTGGATCTCGCCGCCGCCGAGGTGGCGTGGTGCGCCGGTGTCGAGGAAGACGAACGGGTCGAGGTTCGGCAGCTCCGCGGTGGGGAAGGGGTGGAGGATGCCGGTGCCCGGCTGGGGCTCGGGCCGGACGACGACCGAGACCGTTCGATCGATCGTGCGGTCGGTCGGGTTCGAGTGGTCGGTCATGCGCTGACTCCCTTGGTCGGGGCGGACGTCGGGCCCGGGGATGCGGATGGGGATGAGGACGTGGACGCGGATGGGGATGGGGAGGACGATGGGGCAGCGAGGTCGTCGGTCGGCCGGTGCCGGGGGTGGAGCAGGGCGACCAGGACGGCGCCGACGGCAAGCAGTGCGGCCGCCACCGTCAGCCCGAGGCCCATGCCGGCGGTGAAGGCGGTGCGTCCGGCGTCCCGGAGCGCCTCGGCCGACCCGGGGTCGAGTCCATCGGCCACCCCGAGCAGGCCCCCGAGGGAGTCGGTGGCCCGGTCGGCGTCCGCCCCGGCCAGCTCCGCCGCTGCGACGCCGTCGAGGCGCGACCGGTAGCCGATGCTCAGCAGCGCCCCGACCACGGCGATGCCGAGCGCCCCACCGACCTCCCGGGTGGCATCGTTCATGGCCGATCCGACGCCGGCCTTGGCCGGCGGCAGCGACACGACGAGGGCGGTGGTGGCCGGGGGCATCAGCAGGCCGGTGCCGATGGCAGCGAGCGCCAGGCCGAGCAGCAGCTGGCCCTCGGCCGTGTCGACCGGCAACCGGCCGAGCACGGCGAAGCCGGCGGCGGCGATGGCCATGCCGACGACCATGACCCGCCTGGGGCCGAACCGGTCGGCCAGCGGAGCGGCCCTCGGGGCGACGACGAGGAGCAACACGCCGTAGGGCATGATCCGGAGCCCGGCGCCGAGGGCGTCGTGGCCGTGCACGAACTGCAGGTACTGGGTGAGCACGAAGAACATGCCGAAGATGCCGAAGAAGGTGGCGGTGATGGTGAGCGAGCCGAGCGAGAACCGGCGGTCGGCGAAGAACCGGGGGTCGAGCATCGGGTGCTCGGCGCGGAGCTCCCAGGCCACGAACGCGGTCAGGGCAACAGCGGCAACGGCCAGGCCGACGACGGTCGGGGTGGCCGCCCAGCCCTTCTCCGCCCCCTCGATGACCCCGAACACCAGGGCGCTGAGGCCGATCACCGAGGCAACGGCCCCGATCGGGTCGAGCGGGGTGGCCTCGGGGTCTCGCGACGTCGGGACCAGCACCACGACGAGCACGAGCATGGCCACGACCAGGGGGAGGTTGGCGGCGAAGACCGAGCCCCACCAGAACCAACGCAGCAGCAACCCGGACGACAGCAGGCCGATCACGCCGCCGGCCCCGGCGAACCCGGCCCAGATGGCGATGGCCTTCGACCGCTCGGCCGGTGCGAACACCGTGGCCACGATGGACAGGGTGGCCGGCATGACCATCGCCGCGCCGGCACCCATCACCGCCCGCCACACGATCAACGCCGTCGGCGACCCGGCCGCCATGCCCCCGACCGAGGCGATGAGGAAGACGACGAGACCGAGCAGCAGGGTCTCCCGCCGCCCGTACCGGTCGCCGAGTGCGCCGGCCGGCAGCAGCAGGCCGGCGAAGGCGAGCGCATAGGCGTCGATGATCCACTGGAGCTCGCTGCCCGAGGCGTCGAGCGACCGCTGGATGGCGGGGATGGCCACGTTGAGCGAGCTCACGCTGACGACGACGAGGACGAGGGCACCGCAGAGGACGGCGAGGATCCACCAGCGGCGGGGGTGCCCGTCGTCGGCGTGGTCGGCGGGTGCTCCCGCGGTCGTTTCATTGTTTGCACAATTACTGTCTAAACAATCATTGCTCACGGGATCAGTTCTACCGGTCCGGGTTATAGTTGTCAAGACACTAGTTGTGCAGACAAGTATCTTCGGCCTAAGATGCGGTCCGTGTCCTCCGATCACCCCACCGGACTCGACCCGCACGTCCTCCGCCCCTCGGGGGCGCTGCTGGCCACCCAGATCGCCCTCGGGGCCGCCATCGAGCGGCACGCCGTCGTCGCCAGCGAGCACGACGCCACGACGCTCGACCTCCTGACCCGCCTCGGCTTCGCCGGTGGCGATGGCCTGCGGGCGGCCGAGCTGTGCCACCAGCTCAAGCTCAGCCCCAGTCACGTCTCCCGGATGATCGACCGGGCCGAGGCGGCCGGACTGGTCGAGCGCCGCCCCGACCCCGCCGATCGTCGGGCCAAGGTCGTGGTCCTGACCGACGACGGGTGCCGGGAGGTCGACCGCTTCGCCCCCCGCCTGCACGCCGTGCTCGACCAGACGATCCACCGGGTGCTCACCGGCGAGGAGATCGACCGGCTCGTCGAGTACCTCGAACGCATCGAGGCCGCAGCCGACACCTGCGCCGGTCCGGAAGGGACCGGCACCCCGACAACCTGAAAGGACCAACCATGCTGCTCCAGGGCATCGACCACGTCGCCACGATCACCAACGACGGCGACCGGCTGAAGCGGTTCTACGAGGACGTCTTCGACGCCACCGTCGAACGGGACGGACCGGAGTTCCCGGGCGGGCCCCGCATGATCATCCTCAATCTGGCCCCCGGCTCCGAGCTGAACGTCTTCGAGATCGAGGGCAACACCGAGGCCGACCGCCAGACCCCGATGTTCGGCCGGGGCCGGATCGACCACATCGGTCTGCACGCCGCCGACCTCGACACGTTCACCGAGATCCGCGAGCGGCTGATCGCGACCGGCGCCTCCGACCGTGTCGTCACCCAGTTCGGGCGCAAGCTCAGCCTCTTCTTCCGCGACCCGGACGGGATGGAAGGCGAGGTCCTCGTGGCCAACCCCGACGTCGACCCCGATGACCTCCGGTTCGGCGAGCCATCGCCGCGGTTCAGCTGACCGGCCGGCGACCGTCCGCCGACGCCCCGATCAGCTCCCGCTCGCCGCCGCCCGCCGTCGACTCGTCGCCCGCTGCGCCGTCGAGCCACGCCGCTCCGCTCGGCCAGGCCGAGCGGTCCCGCTCGACCGGCTCGGCCAGGCCGAACCGGTCGTGGAGCCGGCGCAGGGGAGCGGGGGCCCACCAGTTCCACTCGCCGAGCAGCTTCATCGTCGCCGGCACCAGCAGCGACCGGACGATCGTGGCGTCGACGACCACGGCCAGGGCCAGACCGACGCCGAGCTGCTTGATCGTCAGCGTCTCCCCGGCGGCGAAGCCGGCGAACACCACCACGATCAGCAGCGCCGCCGAGGTGATGATCCGCCCGGTCTTCTGCAGGCCCATCGACACCGACAGGTCGTTGTCACCGGTGCGGTCATGGATCTCCTTGACCCGACCGAGCAGGAAGACCTCGTAGTCCATCGACAGGCCGAAGGCGAACAGGAAGATGATCGTCGGCAGCCACAGGTCGATCGACCCGACCGGATCGAAGCCGAGCAGGCCGGACAGGTTGCCGTCCTGGAACACCCAGACCAGGGCCCCGAAGCTGGCGCCGAGGCTGAGCACGTTCATCACCACCGCCTTGATCGGGATGGCGATCGAACCGGTCATCAGGAACAGCAGCACCAGCGTGGCGGCCACGACGACGCCGATGGCCCAGGGCACCCGCCCGCTCAGCATCTCCCGCACGTCCAGGGTCGAGGCGGCGATGCCACCGACCTCGACGGTGAACGGCCGGTCGGCGCCGGCGGCCCGGATGTCGTCGACCAGTCCCATGGCCACGTCGCCCTGGGAGGTGCCGGTGGGCACGACGTCGACCACGGTGGTCCCCGCCGGGAAGCCGTGGCGGACCTGGAGGCCGGCGACGCCGTCGAGGGAGCCGAGCTCACCGACCCAGCCGTCGGCCGCCGGGGAGGCGGGGTCGAGCTCGGCGACGACGACGATCGGGTCGGCGCCCCGGCTCGGGAACCGCTCGCCGAGGGTGAGCGCCGCGGCCCGGGCCTCAGACGAGCGGGGCAGGCTGCGGGCGTCGCCGTTCTCCAGGTTGGCGTCGAGGAACGGCAGCGCCAGCAGGGCCAGGCCGGAGGCGACGACGACCAGGATCGGCAGGGCGAACCGCTGCACGACTCGAGACAGGCGGAAGAAGGCGCCGGTCCCGGCCGGCTGGACCCTGGCCGGCCGGATCTTGGCCCCGAGCACGCTCAGCAGGGCCGGCAGCAGGGTCAGCGCGGCGGCCATCGAGAACAGCACGGCGGCCAGACCCCCGATGCCGAAGCTGGTCATCGTCGGGTCGCCGAAGACGAACATGCCGCTCATGGCCACGGCGACGGTCAGGGCGCTGAACACCACGGTCACGCCGGCGGTGGCCACCGTGGCCACGACCGCATCGGGCAGCTCGGAGCCGTGGCCCCGCTCCTCCCGGAACCGGGAGACCATCAGCAGCCCGTAGTCGATCCCGAGGCCGATGCCGAGCATCGACACCACGTTGAGGGCGAAGACCGACACGGTGTCGAGCACGTAGGTGGCGCCGAGCAGGGCGATGCCGCCGGTGAGGAAGGCCGAGGCCGCCACCGCCAGGGGCATGCCGGCGGCCCGGATGCCGCCGAAGATGACGATCATGGCAACGAGGGCGATGGGCAGGGCCACCATCTCGCCCCGCACCAGGTCCTCCTCGGCCTGGGTCTCGAACTCGCCGATCACGATCGGCTCGCCGCCGACCAGGACCTCCGTGACCGTGCCGGCGCCGGTCGTCGTGCCCTCCAGCTCGACCGCCAGCTCGGTCGCCTCGTCAGCCAGCTCCTCGGCCGCCTCGGCCTCGAGCCCGTTGGCGTAGGAGACGACGGCCAGGGCGGCCCGACCGTCGGTTGCGGTGAGCTGCGAGCCGATCGGGCCGGCCGCCCACGGGTCGACGACCGACACCACACCCTCGATGGCGGCGAGGTCGGTCAGCACCTCGGCCACCTCTGCGGGCCGGTCGGCCTCGGTCACCGCGCCGTCGCCGTCGGCGTCGACGGTGATCCCGTCGACGATGATGGCGATGTCGCCGCCGGTCGGCGCCGTGGCCCGGATCCGCTCCTGGACCCGGGCCGCCTCGATGCGGTCGCTCCCGGTGAACTCCGCGGTGACCCGCTCGCTCAGCGGGCCGCCGGCCACGACGCCGGCGACGCCGACGAGCACCCAGGCGGCGATGACCAACCGGCGCCGCCGGTGCACGGCGGCTCCCAACGCTGCGAACATGACGATCTCCTCGTGACGTGACGGTCGACGGATCGGTCGCTCCGATCCGGCCGGGTCATCGTCGTCGAGGTCGCTGAGGGCCCACTGCCGGCTCGCCACCGACCACGAGCGGTCGCTGACGGGCCGCTGACGGACCGCTGACCGGGCCCGGGCGGGTCGCCGGGGCCCGAGGGGATCGCGGCGTCAGCGGAGCCAGGGGAGGAGCTGCACGTCGGCGGGCACCGGTCCGCCCGGCAGCTCGACGGCCCACTCACCCTCGGCCACCCAGTGCCGGTCGACCGGCTCGACCGACGGGTCGTCGGCCGGGCCACGGACCGCCAGGGCCATGCCGATCGCGGCGTCGACCGAGTGGCCCCACATGCCGCCGGTCACGTAGCCGACCCGCTCGCCGCTTCGCCACAGCGGCTCGTTGTGGTGGAGGAGTCTCGTGCCCGGGCTCGTCGGCCACCCGGCCTGGCGGAGCTTGACCTGGACCAGTCGCCTGGTGGCTCCTCGCTTCAGCTTGGTCTCCAGGGCCGCCCGACCCCGGAAGTCACCCGCCTTGTCCCAGGCGACGGCAAACGACAGGCCGGCCTCGATCGGCGTGTCGTCCGGGGTGATGTCGTGGCCCCAGTGTCGATAGCCCTTCTCGAACCGCAGCGAGTTGAGGGCGTGGTAGCCGCACAGCTCCAGGCCGAGCTCGGGCCTGGCGTCGCCGGCGGCCAGCAGCCCGTCGAGCACGTGGACGGCGAACTCCGACGGCACGAACAGCTCCCAGCCGAGCTCGCCGACGTACGACATCCGATTGGCCCACACGAGGGCGTCGCCAACCTCGATCTCGGCGTTGGCCCCGAACGGGAAGGCCTCGTCGGACAGCTCGGCCGCGGTGAGCCCGGCCAGCAGCTGCCGGCTGTTGGGTCCCATGACCGCCAGCACGGCGAACGCCGAGGTCAGATCGGTGACCGAGGCGTTGCGGCCGGCGACGGCCCGCCGCAGCGTGTCGAGGTCCCGACGCCTGGTCCCGGCCCCGCCGATGACCCGGAACCGGTCCGGAGCGACCCGGGACACCGTCAGATCGGCCTCGATGCCACCCCGCTCGTTGCACCACTGGGTGTAGACGCTCCGGCCGATCGGGCCGGCGACGTCGCCGGCCGACAGGTGGTCGAGCACGGCGGCGGCCTCGGAGCCGGCGACGTCGAAGGTCGAGAACGAGCTCAGGTCGAACACGCCGACCGCCTCCCGCACCGCCAGGTGCTCGACCCGATTGGCCGGCAGCCACGGGGCCGGGCCCCAGCCGTCGTGGTGGACCGGCTCGACCCCGACCTCCGGCCTGGCATAGAACGCCGGCCGCTCCCAGCCGTTCAGCTCGGCGAAGCAGGCCCCCCGCTCGGCCAGCCGCTCGTGCAACGGGCTGCGGCGGATACCGCGGGCGGTCTCGAAGTCCCGGTGTGGATGGTGCGACGCGTACAGCAGCCCGAGGACCTCGGTGGTCCGCTGCCGCAGGTACCACTCGTTGTTCTGGAAGCGCTCGAAGCGACGGATGTCGACGTCGTGCAGGTCGAACGGGGGCTCCCCGTGCTCGATCCAGTGGGCGATCGCCATCCCGGCCCCGCCGGCCGACTGCACGCCGATCGAGTTGAAGCCGGCGGCGACGAACAGGCCGGGTCGCCCGGGGGCCTCGCCGAGGATGTAGGCGTCGTCCGGGGTGAACGACTCGGGCCCGTCGAACAGCAGCCGCAGGCCGGTCTCGTGCAGCGCCGGGATCCGATCGAATGCCGGCACCAGCCAGGTCGAGAGGTGGTCGGCGTCGGGCTCCATCGTGATGAACGCCCGGTCGGTCGGCGGCGGGCCCGCGGCCGGCCACGGGCGGCCGACGGGCTCGAACAGGCCAACCAGCATCGAGCCGCCGGCCTCGGGCTTCAGGTAGGCCCAGCGATCGGGGTCGCGCAGGATCGGCCAGTCGGCGCTCAGGCCCTCGATCGGCTCGGTGACCACATAGTGGTGCTCGGCCGCCAGCAGCGGCACCTCGACGCCGGCGGTGGCGGCCAGGTGCCGGGTCCAGAGCCCGCAGGCCAGCACGACGGCGTCGGCGGTGATCGCCCGACCGTCGTCGAGGCGGACGCCCTGGCACGGACCGGCCCGGCCGGCCGACAGGCCGCCGTCGTCGTCGACCAGGAGCTCGGCCACGCCGACGCCCTCGACCAGTCGGGCGCCGTGCTGCCGGGCGCCCCTGGCCAGGGCCATCGTGCAGTCGCTCGGACCGACGACGCCGTCCTGGGGCAGCCAGATGCCACCGTGCAGGTCCTCGGTCGTGGCCAGCGGGAATCGCTCGGCGATCTCGTCGGCCGTGATCTCGGTCGCCTCGATGCCGAGGTAACGGGCCATGGCCGCCGTCCGCCGCAGCTCCTCCCACCGGTTGAGCGTCGACGCCATCGAGATGGCGCCCGGCTGGCGGAAGCCCGTGTCCTGCTCGGTCTCCTCCCGCAGGGTGGCGTAGAGCTCGAGGCTGTAGCGGGCGAGGCGGGTGGTGTTCTCGGTCGAGCGGAGCTGGGCCACGAGCCCGGCCGCGTGCCACGTGGTGCCGCCGGTGAGCTGGTGACGCTCGAGCAGCAGGACGCCGTGGCCCGCCTTGGCCAGGTGGTAGGCGATCGAGGCGCCGACGATGCCACCACCGACGACGACGACCGGGCTGTGGTCGGGCAGCTCGGGTTGCCGGCCGTCGGTCATGGCCGTCCCGCCCCGGTCGCGTCGCCGTCCGCCTCGGGCGCGTCGCCGCCGGCGGCCTCGGCGGTGAAGGCAACGGTCAGGTGGTGGACCAGGCGCTCGAACGAGGCGTCGAGCCGATCGGGGTCGGGGTGCCCGTGGCCGATCTCGTAGGAGGCGAAGCCGTGGAAGGCGCTGCGCAGCGTGTCGGCGGCGTGGCGCCGGTCGTCGTCGTCGAGCCCGTAGCCACCCAGGGCCCGTTCGAGCACGGCGATCGTGCGGTTGGCCGCCTCGACCAGCTCGGGCTCGCCCTCGATGGCGTGGCGCCCGGCCGAGGCGTACCGCCCCGGGTGGTCGATGGCGAAGCGGCGCCAGGCCGTGGCCAGGGCGGCGACGGCATCGCCCCTGGCCCGCCCGATCGAGGCCTCGGCCAGCGTGTCGGCCAGCCGGGTCCTGGTGTCGATCCCGAGCAGTCGCCACAGGTCGGCCAGGTTGGCGACGTGGCGGTAGAGGGCCGGCTGGGTCACCCCGAGCCGCTCGGCCACCCGGGTCAGGGTCAGGGCCTCGGGTCCCGCCTCGTCGATCAGGTCGCCGGCGGCGGTGACCACCGCCGACCGGTCGAGCGTCGGCTGGACCCGGGGGGCGCCGATTGCGGGGTCACCGGTCGGGGCCCGCAGCCGGGCTGCGCCGTTGCTGGCCGAGGCGCTCATCCGAGCAGCTCGGTGTTGTCCGGGTTCCAGATCGGCCCGTCGAGGATCGTGGCCCGGCGCCGCTCACCGAGGATCAACACGTCGAGCTGACCGCCGGGACCGGCGTGCTCGGCGTGCACGTAGGCGAAGGCCAGGCTGCGCTCGACGGTGAACCCGTAGCCGCCCGACGTGGTCAGGCCGACCGCCTCGTCCCCACCGGCCACGAACACACCCTCGCCGCCGATGCAGTCGGCCGCACCCTCGCCGTCCGACCCGGGCGCGGCCACGTCGACGTCGAGGTACACCAGCACCCAGTCACGACCGGTCGGCGCCTCGCCGATCGCGTCGGCGCCCAGGTAGCCGCCGTCGTCCCGCAACCAGCGCTCGACCCTGGCCTGCCGTGGCCCGATGTCGTGGGTCAGCTCGAACCGGCTGAGGTAGCCCTTCTCCATCCGCAGGCAGTTGAGGGCGTGGCTACCGAAGTCGACCAGCCCGAACCCGCCGTCACCCGACGCCTCGAACAGTGCGTCGTAGACCGCCGGCAGATCCGCCATCGGCACGTGCAGCTCCCAGCCCCGCGAGCCGGTGAACCCGACCCGCAGTGCCCGCACCGGCACGCCGGCCACCGTGATCTCCTGGATCCGCTGGAACCGGAAGGCCTCATTGGTGAGGTCGGCATCGGTGATGGAGCCCAGGAGGTCGCGGCTGTTCGGTCCGGCCAGGGCCAGCGCCCCGAACTCCCTGGTCACGTCGGTGATCGTCACGTCGAACGCCGGGCCGCCCGGCTCGTCGACGTGGCGGCGCAGCCAGTCCAGGTCCCGCTGCACGCCGACCGCGGCCGAGATGGCGTAGACCGTGTGCTCGTCGATCCGGGACAGCGTCATCTCGGTCTCGATCCGCCCGGTCGGGGTGAGGGCGTAGTTCAGCGAGATCCGCCCGACGGCCGGCACCCGGCCGGTGAACACGTTGGCGCAGTACTTCTCGACGTCCGGGCCGGCGATCTCGAACTTGGCGAACGCCGACAGGTCCATGACCCCGGCCGCGGTCCGCACCGCCCGGCACTCCGCCCCGACGGCGTCGAACCACTCGGGTCGGCGCCAGCCGTTGGCGTCGGCCAGCGGCCGGTCGCCCGGCACGAACCACTTCGGCTGCTCCCACCCGTAGGCCATGCCGTGCATCGCCCGCTTGTCGACGAGCCGATCGTGGATCGACGAGGTCCACACCGGCCGGTTGGCCATGCGCTCCTCGCCGGGGGCGTGGACCCGGAACATCCACTCGTAGTCCTCGATCGACTTGTCCCGCACGAACTCGGGGGTGGCCCAGCCGAAGCGGCGGGGGTCGTAGTGGCGCAGCGACAGCTCGGTGGTGCCGTGCACGATCCACCGGGCCAGCTCCCGCCCAGCCCCCGGGCCCCAGGCCAGCCCGATCGACGAGCCGGTGTTGAGCCAGTAGTTGCGCAACCCCGGCGCCGGGCCGAGCAGCATGTTGGCGTCGGTGGTGTGGGTGATGGCCCCGTGGATCGCCCGCTTGATCCCGACCTCGCCGTAGATCGGCACCCGCTCGAAGGCCTCGGTCAGCCAGGGGGCGATCTTGTCGTAGTCGGCGGGGAAGAGGGGGTTCTCGGCCTCCCAGGGCACGCCGTCGTCCCAGATCGTCTCGGCCCCCCGGTGCTCGTAGATGCCGATCAGGCCGGCCGTCTGCTCCTGGCGGATGTAGCCGGCGACCCGGTTGTCGCGCATGACCGGCATCTCCCACCCCGGCCTGGCGGCCAGCTCGGGGACCTCCTCGGTGACGAGGTAGTGGTGCAGCACGTTGGCCTGGGGAACGGTGTAGCCGGACAGCTCGCCGACCTGGCGGGCGTAGCACCCGGCGGCGTCGACCACGTGCTCACCGGTCACCGTGCCCTGCTCGGTCACCACCGACCACTCGCCGGCGGGGGTCCGGTTCACCTCGAGCACCCGGTTGTGGCGGACGACGGTGGCCCCGTTCGCCCTGGCCCCGGCGATGAACGCCATCGTGGCGTCGGTCGGGTCGATGTGGGCCTCGCCTTCGGTCCAGATCGCGGCCTTGACGTCGGTGTAGTCGTAGAACGGGTTCAGCGCCGCCGCCTCGTCCGGGGTGATCAGCTCGATCGGGTAGCCGATGTAGCGGCCGATGCCGAGCTGGGCCTTGAGCTGGTCGACCTCGAGGTCGGTGTAGGCCAGCCGCAGCCCGCCCGGTTGGTGGAAGCTGATCGGGCGGTCGACCCGCTCGGCCAGGGTCTCGTAGGTCTCGATGGCGTAGTTGGCGAACGCGGCGGTGGTGTAGTCGCCGACCGACCGGGTGATCTGGCCGGCGGCGTGCCACGTCGAGCCCGAGGTCAGCTCGGCCTTCTCGACGAGCAGGACGTCGGACCACCCCTCCAGCGTCAGGTGATACAGGAGGGCGGCACCATGGATGCCCCCTCCGATGATGACGACCCTGGCCCGGTCCTGCATCGGCCAACGCTCCCCTCGTTGCTCGGCCGACCCGATCGCAGCCGGCGCCCGACGTTGTGAGCCTAGCTAACGAACGGTTAGTGCGTCTAACAGCGTCGGTCGGGGTCGGGCTCGCCCGACTCTGACCCCGGTCGATCGCCGCCGGCATCGACCGCCACATCGACGGGCGCCGTCGGACGCCGGCCACTAGCGTTCCGGTCATGACGGAGGCCGTCGAGCCGACGGGAGTGACCATGACCGACCGGCTCCTCACCCATGCCGAGCGCACCCTGCCCGACCGCCCGGCTGTCGGTGGCGCGCTCCGCCACTACTACGCCCACGTCGACGAGGCCGACCTCGAGCACCGCCGGGTCGAGGACCTGTTCGGCCTGGCCATGGATCATCTGGCCCTCGTGGAGCGCTGGTCGCCGGGCGAGGTCGTCATCGAGCTGAGCAACCCCCGGGTCGAGCTCGACGGCTGGGGAAGCGACCACACCGTCGTCCGGGTCGTCACCGAGGACATCCCGTTCCTCGTCGACTCGGTCTCGATGGAGCTGAGCCGCCTCGGGATCGGCATCCACCAGGTCGTCCACCCGATCATCCCGGTCGAGGTCTGCCGCATGGCCCACAACGGCGCCGCCGAGCAGCCGGGGGTGCTCGCTTTCCGTGACGAGGGCACCCACCTCTCGTTGATCTCGATCGAGATCGACCGCCAGCCGCTGGAGACCAGGGGTGAGGAGCTCGAGGCCGACCTGCGCCGGGTCATCGACGACGTCCGGGCCGCCGTGCGCGACTGGCGGCCGATGCTCGAGCGGTTGCGGGAGATCGCCGACGGGCTGGTGTCCGATGGCCGCTGGTTCCCCGAACCGGAGGTGGCCGAGACCCGGGCGCTGCTCGATTGGCTGGCCGACGACCACTTCCTGTTCCTCGGCGCCCGCGACTACGAGCTGACCACCGTCGACGGCCAACCGGGAAGCGACGAGATCATCCGGATCGTGCCGGGCTCCGGGCTCGGCATCCTGGCCGGCGAGCACCACCTCGGCCGCCCCCGCCGGGTCGACGAGCTGTCGCCCGAGGCCCAGGACCGGATCCACGAGCGTCGCCTGCTCAACATCACGAAGGCCGG
The DNA here is from genome assembly GCA_028285495.1 of Acidimicrobiales bacterium. Lineage (GTDB taxonomy): Bacteria > Actinomycetota > Acidimicrobiia > Acidimicrobiales > SZUA-35 > JAHELU01. The sequence continues at coordinate 49,511 of JANQPB010000016.1, read as the reverse complement.
GACCAGGGCCACCGTCCACCGGGCCTCCTACCTCGACTACGTCGGGGTCAAGACCTTCGACGACGCCGGCAACGTCGTCGGCGAGCGGCGCTTCCTCGGCCTGTTCACCTCCGAGCTCTACAACCGCTCGGTCAGCGATGTGCCGCTCCTGCGGCGGCTGGTCGACGACGTCATGGACCGGGCCGGCTACCCGGCCGGCGGCCACGACGAGAACCGGCTGCGGACGATCCTCGAGCAGTACCCCCGGGAGGATCTGCTGCAGATGCAGGCCCCCGAGCTGCTCGAGGTGGCCACCGGCATCGCCGGGCTCCAGGAGCGGCGCCGGGTGCGGGTCTTCGTGCGGCGCGAGCTGTTCGGGCGGTTCATGACGGTGCTCGTGTACCTGCCCCGCGACCGCTACAACACCGGTACCAGGAGCGGCATCGTCCGGCTCCTGCTGAGCACCTTCGGCGGCACGCTGGCCGAGTGGGACATCGCGATGTCGGAGTCGGTCCTGGCCAGGCTCCGGGTGGTGCTGCGGGTCGACGAGCACACCGGTGCGGCCAACGGCAACGGCGACGCCCGCCTCCGCCAGCCCGAGGCGCTGGCCGCCGCCGTCGAATCGCTCACCCGGGTGTGGGAGGACGACCTCACCGAGTCCCTCGTCGGCCACTTCGGCCAGACCGCGGCGCTCGACCTGCAGCGCCGCTACGGCGGCGCCTTCGACGTGCCGTACCAGGAGGCCTTCGATCCCCGCACGGCGGCGGCCGACATCGAGCACGTCGAGGCCCTCGACCACCCGGGGGCCCTGCGGCTCAACGTGTACCGGAGCCCGGGTCGGCCGTCGACGTCGTTCAAGCTCAAGCTCTACCGGCGGGGTGAGCGGGTCTCGCTGACCTCGGTCATGCCGAGCCTGACCAACCTCGGCGTCACGGTGGTCGACGAGCGCCCCTACGAGGTCCGCCCGGTCGGCGGCGAGCCGGCCTGGATCTACGACTTCGCCCTCGAGCACCACGAGCTCGACCTCGACTTCACCCAGGCATCCGACCTGCTCGAGGATGCGTTCGGCGCGGTCTGGTCGGGCGAGGCCGAGGACGACGGCCTCAATCGCCTGGTGCTCCTGGCCGGGCTCCGGGCCTCCGAGGTCGGCGTGCTCCGGGCCTACGCCCGCTACCTGCACCAGGCCCGGCTGCCCTACAGCCCGACGTTCATCCAGCAGACCCTGGCCGAGCACCCCGAGGTGACCCGGCTGCTGTTCGAGCAGTTCCGGGCCCGGTTCGAGCCAGGACCGGACGGCGACGGGCCGAAGGCGTCCGAGCTGGAGCGCAAGGAGGCCGGCGAGCGGGTGCTGGTGGCCATCGACGCCATCGAGAGCCTCGACCACGACCGGATCCTCCGTCGCTTCCACAACGTGATCGACGCCACCCTTCGCACCAGCTGGGCCCAACGGGACGACGCCGGCAAGCCCCGCCCGGCCCTCGGCCTCAAGCTCGACTGCCAGGCGATCGACGAGCTGCCCGAGCCCCGCCCGGCCTTCGAGATCTTCGTCTACTCACCCCGGTTCGAGGGGGTCCACCTCCGGGCCGGCTCGGTCGCCCGCGGCGGGCTCCGCTGGTCGGAGCGCAGCGAGGACTATCGGACCGAGGTGCTCGGCCTGGTCAAGGCCCAGATGGTCAAGAACGCCGTCATCATCCCGGTCGGGGCCAAGGGCGGGTTCGTGCTCAAGCGCCGGCCGGCCGATCCGGGCGAGCTCCGCCAGGAGGTGGCCGACTGCTACCGGCTCTTCGTGACCGGTCTGCTCGAGGTGACCGACAACATCGTCGACGGGGACGTGGTCCACCCCGCTGACACCGTCTGCTTCGACGGTGACGATCCCTACCTCGTCGTCGCCGCCGACAAGGGGACGGCCACCTTCTCCGACCTGGCCAACGAGATCGCCTGCGAGCGCGGCTTCTGGCTCGGCGATGCCTTCGCGTCGGGCGGGTCCAACGGCTACGACCACAAGGGCATGGGCATCACCGCCCGCGGCGCCTGGGAGTCGGTCAAGCGCCACTTCCACGAGCGGGGCGTCGACGTCCAGACCGAGCCGTTCACCGTCGTCGGCATCGGCGACATGTCCGGCGACGTGTTCGGCAACGGGATGCTGCTGTCACCCCAGCTCCGCCTGGTCGCCGCCTTCGACCATCGCCACATCTTCCTCGACCCCGACCCCGATCCGGCTGCGACCCACGCCGAGCGTCAGCGCCTGTTCGAGCTGCCCCGCTCCAGCTGGGACGACTACGACCGCAGCCTGCTCTCACCCGGTGGCGGGATCCACGACCGCAGTGCCAAGTCGATCGATCTCACGCCGGAGGCCGCCGAGGTCCTGGGGACCGAGCCGGGCCTCCACACCCCGGAGGAGCTGATCGCCACCGTGCTGCGGGCCCCGGTCGATCTCCTGTGGAACGGCGGCATCGGCACCTACGTGAAGGGCAGCGCCGAGTCACACGCCGAGGTCGGCGACAAGGCAAACGACCGGATCCGGGTCGACGCCGCCGACCTCCGCTGCGCGGTGATCGGCGAGGGTGGCAACCTCGGCTTCACCCAGCTGGCCCGGGTCGAGTTCGCCGGCGCCGGTGGCCGGGTCTTCACCGACGCCATCGACAACTCGGCCGGCGTCGACTGCTCCGACCACGAGGTCAACATCAAGGTGCTGCTCGACCAGGTGGTGGCCGAGGGCGACCTCACGGTCAAGCACCGCAACGAGCTGCTCGAGGAGATGACCGACGAGGTCGCAGCCCTGGTGCTCGACCACAATGACCGCCAGGCGATCGCCCTCAGCGCAGCACGGATCGACGCCCCGAGCCTGGCCGACGTGCACGGCCGCTACCTCGACGACCTCGAGGGCCAGGGTCTGATCGACCGGACCCTCGAGGCGCTGCCCGACCACGACGAGCTGGCGGAGCGCCGCCTGGCCGGCAAGGGTCTCACCACCCCCGAGCTGGCGGTCCTCAGCGCCTACACCAAGAACCTGCTGAGCGAGCAGCTGCTGGCCTCGGAGGTACCGGACGATCCGTCGCTGGTGCCGCTGCTGGTCGGGTACTTCCCCGAGCCGGTCCGGGAGCGCTACGGCGACAAGATCGACACCCATCAGCTCCGCCGGGAGATCGTGGCCAACCGGCTGGCCAACCGGGTGGTCGACCGGGCCGGGGTGACGATGGTGTACCGGCTCGGGCAGGAGACGTCGGTCCCCGCGGCCGAGCTCGTCGCCGCCCACCACGCGGCCTGGGAGGTCTTCGGGCTCGAGTCGGTGGTCGGGGAGACCAACGGCCTCGAGGGCACCCTCGACGTCGACGAGCACCTCGCCATCCACCTCGCCTGCCGGCAGCTGGCCGAGCGGGCGACCCGACTGCTGGTCCGCAACCGCCCGGCCCCGTTCGACCCCGGCCCGGCCATCGCCGAGCTGGGCGAGCCGGTGGCGGCGACCATGGCCCGACTGGCCGACGACCTGGTCGGCGCCGACCGTCTCGCCTTCGAGCAGCACGTGAACCGGCTGGTCGCCGCCGGCGCCCCCGAGGGCCTGGCGGCCAGGGTGGCGAGCCTGAACAGCGCGGTGGCGGCGCTCGACATCGTCGCCGTGGCCGCCGAGTCGAGCGAACCGCTGGCCGAGGTGTCGGCCGCCCACTTCGCCATCGCCGACCGGCTCGACCTCACCTGGCTTCGTGACCACATCCTCGCCCTGCCCCGCGACACCCAGTGGTCGACGCTGGCCCGCCTGACGCTGCGGACCGACCTCTACACCGACCACCGGGAGCTGACGGCGCTGATGATGGCCTCGACCGAGGCCGGCACGGACCCGGTGGCTCGGCTCGACGCCTGGGTCGATCAGCATCGAGCCGACGTCGACCGCTTCCGCCAGACGATGGTGGCGATCAAGTCGACCACGGCCGACGTGACGACGCTGCTCGTCGCCTCTCGCGAGGTCCGCAACCTGATGAACCGGACCGCCAGGGGCTGATCCGACCGCCGGGGCCGGGCCGCCCCACGCCGGACCGGCGTGCGGCCGGGCCGCGGCTCAGCTCGTGGCCCGCTCGGACTCCAGCCGCTCCAGGGCTGCCTGCCACTCGGTCCAGCCGGCCTCGAGCAGCGTGTCCTCGACGAGATCGAGGGCCCGGCGGTACAGGTCGATCGCCCGGTCTCGGTCGTCTCGTGCCGCCGCCGAGTAGGCCATCCCCGACAGCGTCAGGGCCAGGCAGCCGTCGTTGGCGTCGAGCGTGGCGATGCGGTGGGCCTCGTCGTGGTAGCGCACGGCCCGGTCGTGATGGCCCTGGTCGCTGGCCATCCGGCCGAGTTGGGTCAGGACGTAGTGGATGCTGTGGGCGTCGTCCCGCTCGAAGAGCTCGATCGACTCGACGTAGCACTGCTCGGCCGCGGCGAGGTCGCCGACCCGCTGATGGAGCCGGCCCTGCTCGGCCAGCGCGGTGGCCAGCGCCCAGGTCTCGCCGGCCAGCTGGAAGGCGTCGATGGCCCGGCGACCGCGGGCGATGGTCGCCTCGTTGTCGACCCGCTCGGGGGCGAGCGCGGTCAGCACCGACATGATCGTCATCAGGGCCAGATCGACGATGGCGACGGCGAACCAGTCGTCCGACGAGATCAGGCGCTCGGCCTCGTGCAGGAGGTCGAGAGGCAGGTCGATGTCGGAGCCGTCGGTCTGGGCGAAGGCCGCCACCACCCGGGCCAGGCCTCGCTCGGGATGGTCGACGTCGTCGAAGATCGCCACCGCGTCGAGCGAGCGCTCGCCGACCTCGGAGCGGGGGTGGGCGGCGCTGGCGATGCCGAGCCCGAGAACGACCGACGCCCAACCGAGCGGATCGTCGTCGCGGTCGACGGCGGGCAGCAGCCGCCTGAGGACCCGCTCGCCCAGCCGGGCATCACCGGTCAGGAACCACCAGCCGATCGGGTATGCCAGGGGCCCGGCCAGATCGGCCCGACCGTGGTCGGCCACCCAGGTGAGGGCGGCGAGGATCTGGTCGGTCTCGGTGTCGAGCCTCGCCTGGAGGTCGCGGCGCTCCGGCCCCCTGGCCCGATGGGCCTCGTCGGCGAGGTCGGCGATCCAGCGGGCGTGGGCCCGACGGGTCTCGGTCTCCAGGTCTCGCTCGGCCAGCTCGGCCGCTGCGAACTGGCGGATCGGCTCCAACATCCGGAACCGGCCGCCACCCGGCTCGACGGTGATCAGCGACGCCGCGTGCAACTCGTCGACGGCCTCGAGCGCGTCGAGCCGGAGCCCGCAGTGGGCCAGCACCGCCTCCAACCCGTCGAGCCCGAAGCTGCCGGCCATGACCGAGATCCGAGTGAACGCCTCCCTGGCCTCGTGGCTGAGCTGGTCGACGCTCCACCCGACCACCGCCTCGAGGCTGCGGTGACGCCGCTCCCTGGTGGACCGCACCTGGCGGAGCAATCGCAGCTGGTCGTCGAGGCGGGCGGCGATGTCGTCGACCGACAGCAGCGAGGCCCGACCGGCGGCCAGCTCGATGGCCAGCGGGATCCCGTCGAGACGGCGGCAGATGTGGGCGACGACCGGCAACAGGCCGTCGGCCAGGCGGACGTCGGGCCGGCCCTGCCGGGCCCGGTCGACGAACAGCTCGACCGATGGCGTCCGTCCGGTCGCAGCGAGATCGGCGCCGTCGTCGGGGACCGGCAGCGGCGGCACGCCGACCATCACCTCGCCGGCCAGTCCGAGCGGCTGGCGTGAGGTCACCAGGAACGACCCCTTGAGCTGGTGGTCGAGCACCCGCTCGACCACCCCGGCGACCGCGTCGAGCACGTGCTCGGCGTTGTCGATCACGACGAGGTCGGTGCCGAGCGCGAGGTGCTCGGCGATGGCATCGGCCGGGTCCCGTTCGCCGTCGTCGTCATGGCTCCGGGTCACCGCCTCGGCCAGCCGGTCCGGCACCGTCTCCGCGTCGTCGACCCTGGCCAGGTCGACGAAGCTCACCGGCCGGCCGTCCAGCACGCACCAGGCCACCGCCAGCGCAGCCGAGGTCTTGCCGATGCCGCCCGGCCCGAGCAGGGTCACGAGGTCCTCGTCGCCGACCAGCCCGCTGATCCGGTCGACCAGCTCGTCCCGGCCGAGCAGCGGGCTCCGGAGGCGGGGAAGCGAGCTGGGATCACGGGACGGGAGGGGAGGGAAGGACGTGCGGAGCCCCCGCCCGGTGACCTGCCAGACGTGCATGGGCTCGGGAACGTCGCGGAGCCAGGTTGCGCCGAGGTCGCGGAGCGACGGCGACGGCTCGCCCGGCGGCGTCAGGTCGGGCCGTGCGAGCTCGGCGGTCGGGCCCGAGACCAGGATCTGGCCGCCGGCGGTCAGGTCGAGCAGCCGGGCGCAGCGATTGATCACGGGTCCGCGGTAGTCGTCGTCGATCGGCGTGAGGGCGCCGGTGTGGATGGCGGCCCGCACCCGGAGGCCGGTGTCGGCCTGGGCCGCCATGGCCGTCGCCGCGGCGACGACGGCCGCAGCCGCGGTCTCGAACACGGCGAGGACGCCGTCGCCGGTCGACTTGACGACGACGCCGCCCTCGTCGCCGGCCGCCCGCCCCCAGAGCTGGTGGAGCCGCTCGATCTCGCGTCCGGTGTCGGTCGGGTCGGCCTCCCAACGGCGGACGGAGCCCTCGACGTCGCAGAGCAGGACGCTCAGCGTCCCGGACGGCAGTGATGGTCGCCCGCTGGCCCCGGTGCCCGGGTCGGCCGAGCCCGTCGACCCGTCGAGGCGGTCGTCGGTCGGTTGGGTCGCCGGGCCGGCATCGGGCGTCGTCGGGTCGAGCGCGGGGTCATGGGCCAGGATCCTGCGCTCCAGGTCGACCAGGCCCGGTCCTGGATCGAGGCCGAGGTGCTCGCCGAGCAGCCCCCTGGCCCGCTGGAAGGCGCGGAGGGCGTCGGCCTGCCGCCCGGCCCGGTAGAGGGCGAGCATCAGCAGCTCCCAGCGGCGCTCCCGCAGCGGCTGGTCCCGCACCGACTCCTCGAGGTCGGCGACCAGGTCGACGTCGATCGCGCCGTCGGCGCCGGGGGTGGCGGCCCTGCGCTCCAGCACCGCATCCTCGGCGTCGTGTCGCAGGTCGTCGATGCGGAGCCGCTCTGCGTCGATCAGCTCCCCGCCGAGTCCGTCGAGGGTCGAGCCGTGCCACAGCCCCCTCGCCTCCTCGACGGCGGCCGCCGCCTCGTCCAGGCCGTCGGCCGAGACGGCGTCGCGGAGCAGCGCCTCCGCCCGGTCGAGGTCGAGGGTGACGTCGACCAGGCGGTAGCCGTTCGTCGTCGTCTCGATCGACCCGGCCGACTGACCGAGGGCACGACGCAGCCTCGACACCATGGCCTGGACGGCGTTGCGGGGGTCGCTGGTCCCCCGCTCCCGGTACAGCTCGGCGGCCAACCGCTCGGTCGACACCGGATCGGGGGCCACCACGGCCAGCGTCGCCAGGCCGTCCCGCTCCCTGGCCCCGGACGGGGTCAGGTCGCGGCCCTCGTCGTCGCGGACGACCAGCGGGCCGAGCAGCTGCAGGTGGAGCATGACCTCAACGCTAAAGCAGGACCGGAGCCGGCGACAGGGTGGCCCCGGCGGCGGTCAGCGGGTGGTCAGCGTCCCGTCAGCGGGGCCGGCGGTGGGTCGCTGGGGGGTTCCCCCCGGGGGGTACCCCCGAGTTACAGGGCGGCGGAGCTGTCGTAGATCTGGACACATGCACCAGATCAACACACCCGACCACGATCCTGCCGCGGCGAGCGGCGGCCGGACCGTCCACCAGCCGACCAACCCATCGGATCGGTCCGGCCGGGGCTGGGCCACGCCCGGCTCGGATCCGATGGCGCCGCCTGGCGGTCCGGCATCGACCCTCGACACCGCGGCGACGAGGGGCGGGCGTGGCCGCTTCCTCGGTGTGCTCGCCGCCGCCGTCCTGGCCGCCGGAACCGGCGTGGCCGGCTTCGCCGCCGCCGGCGGCCTGCTCGGTGGACCGACGGCCGGTTCGGCCGAGGTCGCAGCCGCCGACGGTCCGCTCGGGAGCGAGACCGCCGGCACGCCGGGGTCCGGGAGCGACCTCGAGGTCGACGACCGGGTCAGCGGCCCGACCGAGGCCACCACCGACGGCGACGGGCGCGCCGGCGACGACGGTACGGCGGTCCCCGGCGCGGCGATGACCGTCGAGCAGGCCAACGCCTCGGTTGTCCGCATCGAGGCGACCGGCGAGTTCATCGACCCCGAGTTCGGTGTCATCGAGGGCGTCGGCAGCGGCTCGGGCTTCATCATCGACGGGGCCGGCATCGCCGTCACCAACAACCACGTCGTCGCCGGTGCGGCCTTCCTCGAGGTCTACGTGCCGGGGGAGGACGGCCCGAGGAACGCTCGGGTCCTCGGCACGAGCGAGTGCTCCGACCTGGCCGTGATCGACATCGACGGCGACGGCTTCCCGACGGTGGTGCTCGAGATGGGCGTTCCCGTCATCGGCACCGACGTCTACGCCGCCGGCTACCCGCTCGGCGATCCCGAGTTCACCCTGACCAAGGGCATCGTCAGCAAGGCCAGGACCCGTGGTGACACCCCGCTTTCGTCGGTCGACGGCGTGCTCGAGCACGACGCCCGCATCAACCCGGGCAACTCCGGCGGCCCGCTGTTCACCAACGACGGCCGGGTGATCGGCATCAACTACCAGGGCAACCCGGCCACCCGGCAGTCGTTCGCCATCACCGCCGCCGACGCCCTCCCCATCATCGACCTGCTCCGCTCCGGGGTGTCGGTCGACTCCATCGGGATCAACGGCCAGATCGTCGATCTCGGTGACCGCTACGGCCTGTTCGCCGCCTCGGTCGAGACCGGCTCGATGGCCGACCGGGTCGGCCTGATCGGCGGCGACGTCATCCTCGAGCTCGAGAACGTGGCCGTCAGCACCGACGGGACGATGGGCGACTACTGCGACGTGCTGCGGACCAACGGCACCGACGTGCCGCTCGACATCACCGTCCTGCGGCCCGCAACCGGTGAGCTGTTGTTTGGCACCCTGAACGGCGACCCCGTCGACGTGGCCTTCGACTCGGGCGAGATGATGGCCTCCGGCTCGATGGGTTCCGGCGACGATCGCTACTCGCCGGTGTCGGCCTCCGCCGGGACCCAGCGGATCACCGACGATCGCGGTGTGGTGTCGGTCGAGGTCCCCGCCGAGTGGATCCAGGTGGCCACCACTCCGCTCGGGAGCGCCGGCGACCTGCCGAACGTGAGCGCCTCGGTCGACATCGACTCGTTCGAGAGCGACTGGGTCGTCGGCGGCGTCCAGCTCACCGCCTTCCCGTCGGCCGACTACGGCTTCGGCGACATCTGGGCGGCCCGCAACCGGCTGCTCGACAACTGCGGCACCGTCGAGGAGGAGCGCACGATCGACCTCGGCCCGACGGCCGGTCTGGCCCGCATCGGTCACCAGTGCGGCCCGGACGGCACGGCCTCGCTGGTGCTGTTCCAGGTCGACGGGACGGGCGCCCACTTCGGGAGCGGCATCATCCAGGTCGTGACCGAGGCCGATGTCGCCGCCGCCGAGCGGGTGCTCGCCACCTTCGACGTCCGGTAGCTGATCGCCGGCCTGGCCAGACGGGTCCGGTCGCAGTCGGATGTCCCGCCCCCGGGCCCCCGGCCCCCGGCCTCGGCCGGGGGCCGGTCGCGTGCCGCGTGGCGGTACCGCTCGACGGTCGCCGTCCGGCGGGGTATCACGGGAGGGTGCCGAGCCATCGTCCGACCATGAAGCAGCTGACCATCGAGAACCTGCGCTGCCGCGACACCGACGACGTCTTCGGCGACGAGTGCCGGCTCGAGGTCTACCACGACGGCGAGCTGCACCACGCCTACCGGCGGGACATGGACGACGGTGACGACTGGGCGCTCGACGTGTCGCTGCTGTTCGTCGAGACGTGCTCGCTCCGGCTGTTCGACGAGGACGGCGAGTTCCCCGGCAGCGACGACGACGCCCTCGGCACGGTCCACATCGGGCCGAACGAGGTCGACGGGGCGACCGCGACCTTCGCCGAGGGCGGGGCCGACTACACGCTGACCTACCGCGTGGTCGAGCGGCCGGACCTGACACCGGACGACCTCGTCTCGTCTGCCATCGACGAGTTCGAGCGGTCGACCGAGCCCGGGGTCTGGCCCCAGATCGACAAGGCCCCGCTGATCGAGCAGCTCCGGGAGCGAAGGCTCGACGCCAGCAAGATCCGGCAGCGGAGGTCGCAGTTCTGCGGCCCGACGTCGATCGTCTACGAGCTGGCCCGCACCCAGCCCCGCCGCTACGTCGCCCTCTGCCGCCAGCTGTACGAGACGGGTGGCTTCTGGTCGAGGACCAACCGGATCGATGCCCCGGCCAGCCTGCGGGCGAGCCGGGTCGGCCAGCGGATGACCGCCGCCGACTGGATGCTGATCGCCACCATGCGAAACGAGGAGAACCTCCTCTTCGGCACGCTTCCCGACTCGACCGGCCTCGTCAGTGGCCTCGAGGGGATGACCAATCACTGGGAGATGGAGGGCTGGACGTCGGAGATCCTGCTGAAGGACGACGTGGTCAACACCACCACGTTCCTCTGGGGCGAGCTCGACGCGCTCCACTACGGCCACCAGGTCTGGCTGGCCGGTGGTCACGCCTTCCTGCTCATCCACACCGCGCTGTTCGACGAGCCCGGAGCGATCGTGCCGCCGTGGCCCGACCACTGGGTGGTCTACCAGGGCGGGCTGGACGAGGTCGGTGAGCGGATCCGGTTCGACGTGTACACCTGGGGGAGGATCGAGCACGTCGACACGACGCTCGAGCACCTCGAGGACTGCCTCGACGTGGTCGTCACCGGCCTGTAGCCCGCGGCCCGGCTCGCCCTCGGCGCCGGACGGTGTCGGCGACCAGCGGGAACTCGCCCTGGAAGCGGTCGGTGGCCAGCCAGTCGGTGCAGGCCGGGGCCGGTACGGCGGAGGCGGCGACGACGGCGACCGGGGAGACGGCGACGAGCAGCAGCGCCGCAGCCGCTCGCCTGACGATGGCGCGGGGCGCGTGCCGGCTCACGTTGCGAGGGTCGGCCGCTCGTGGTCGTTCGCTCGAGCGCGCCGCCGAATGGTCGAGGGGCGGCCGGACGAGCGATCGAATACGCTCCCGGCATGACGGTTGCACTGATCACAGGGGCCAATTCGGGAATCGGTCGGGGGGCTGCGGTCGATCTGGCGGCCAAGGGCTGGACGGTCTACGGCTCGATGCGGAGCCTCGACAAGGGCGAGAAGCTGGCGGCGATGGCGGCCGAGGCCGGCGTCGAGGTCACCCCCGTGGTCTGCGACGTCACCGACTCCGCCTCGGTCGAGCGGGCGGTCGCCGAGGTCACCGAGGCCTCCGGTGGCATCGATGTGCTGATCAACAACGCGGGCGTCGGTGGCAACGGTGTCGTCGAGGAGGCGCCGCTCGAGATGTACCAGGAGGTGATGGACGTCAACCTCTACGGGATCATCCGCTGCGTCAAGGCCGTGCTTCCCCAGATGCGGGAGCGGCGCTCGGGGTGCATCGTCAACGTGTCCTCCGTCGCCGGCGTCATCGCCGCCATCGCCCAGGCCCCCTACGTCGCCTCGAAGTGGGCGGTCGAGGGGTTGAGCGAGGGGCTGGCCCAGGACCTCGCCCCGTTCGGGATCCGGGTGGCCATCATCGAGCCCGGCATCGTGCGCACGGCGATCATGGCCAAGAACACCGAGGCCCCGAACGACTCCGGCGACTACGACGCCCACTACCGCCGGCTCTTCGCCTTCTACGCCGCCGGGCTCGCCGCTCCCGGGCACCCGTCTGAGGTGGCCGAGGTGATCCACGAGGCGGTCACCACCGACGAGCCCCGCCTGCGCTGGACCTGTGGCTGGGGCGGGGCCGAGCTGACCGACCGACGGCCCGAGATGAGCGACGCCGACTGGGTGGCGCTCGGTGCGATCGAGAGCGACGAGGAGTACGTCGCCCGGTTCCAGGAGCTGTTCGGGCTCGACATCAGCGTCGGGTTCGGCGTGTGACGGCCGGAGGCCGTCACCCCGAGTTCGCCGTCGGCGAACGTCAGCTCGCCAGCGCCACCACCTCCGGCCCGGTGAGGCCCCTGGCGTAGATGCGCACGTCGTCGATGAGCCCGTCCCAACCCTTCGGCGTCCCGACCCCCTGGCGGCCGACGGTGACGTCGACCGTCGGATCGGTGTCGATCGCGCCGCTGAGGGGCGCCGAGCCGACCTCGACCCCGTCGAGGTACAGGCGGACGACGGCGCCGTCGTAGGTCATGGCCGCGTGGTACCACACGCCCGTGGCCAACGCACCCGAGCCGGCGACGACCGTCGTCGTCGAGCCGCCGATCCGGACCCGTCCCCGGATCCGGACCTCGCCGGCGGTCTCGATCGTGCCGAGCATGAAGACGTGGTCGTCGGCTGAGGTGCCGACCGCCTTGGAGATCAGGCGGGGGTCGCTGACCCCGCCGGGGAAGCTGTCGGCCCGGAAGCGTGCGGCCAGGGTGATCTCGTCGCCGGCGACGTCGATCGGGCCGAGGCCGATCGCGGCGTCGACGCCGTCGAAGCGGACCGACGACGCACTGCCGTCACCGGTCGTCGCCTCGAAGACCGCACCGTCGATCAGGGTCCCGTCGTTGCCGCCGGCGCTCGAATCCGTCGCCGTGGTGCCGGAGCCCTCGTCGAGGGCCAGGTGGACGACCTCGTCCGAGCCGCACGCCGAGGTGGTGAACGTGTCGTCGGCCGACGACGTCGAGTTGGCCGCCGGGTCGATCGAGGTGACCTGGAAGTGGTACTCGGTGGCGCAGGTCAGGCCGGTGACGACGAGGGCATGGCTCGTGACGAACGTCGCCGACGTCACGGTCTGGTCATAGGCCGACGTCAGGCCGACGTCGACCTGCGACGATGCCGGCTCGTCGGTCGTCCACGTCACGGCCACCGACGTGGGGGAGGGGTCGGTCGCCACCGCACCGAGCGTCGGCGGGGTCACGTCCGGGCTCGGCGGCGTCCCCCCGCCGTTCTCGTTCTCGTAGACGATGACCCGGTTGTGCTCCCAGCCGATCGAGAAGACGTCGAGGTCACCGTCGCCGTCGAGATCGGCGAGTTGGGTGCCGTCGTGGTGGGCGTCGGCGCCGTCGATCAGGTGGCTGGCCCAGCTGAGGCCGCCGCCGAGGTTCTCGAAGACCCAGGCGTCGCCCTCCTCGATCACCTGCGCGGCCGACCGGTCCTCGCCGGCGACGACGTCGAGATCGCCGTCGCCGTCGAGGTCGGCCACGTCGAGGCTGCGGAACTCGGTGATCCCGGTTCCGATCACGTGCTCGGTCCACAGCTGGGTCGGGTCGCCGACCGGCTGCTCGTACCACAGCACCTGGTTGCTCGGGTCGTACTCCTGAGTGACGACGACGTCGAGCCGTCCGTCGCCGTTCATGTCGGCCACGACGACCCGGTCGGGGAGGGGGATCGTGTCGTTGACGCCGACGTTGCAGCAGTTGACCGGATTGTGCAGCTCGTGGTCCGGCCACGTCGTCGTGTCGGGCCCGGTGTTCTCCAGCCAGATGTGGCCCTCCATCAGGTCGACCGCACCGTCGCCGTCGATGTCGGCGAACTCGATCTGCTCGCCCTGGGAGGTGGCGTTCGCCGTCTCCAGCACCCACTGGTCGACGGTCGGGTTCGCCGGGATCACCAGCTTCTGGATCTGGTTCGACTGCTCGTTCCAGCTGAGCCAGATCTCGAGCGGTCCCGTCGGGGTCAACCGGACGCTGTCGATGCCCTGGATGAACGACGACGGTCCCGAGTCGATGTTGGTCCGCACGGTGAACGATCCGCTGCCGTCGTTCTCGGCCCACGCGAACTGCCTGGGCTTCGGAGCGGTGCCGGCCGGCCCCCTGGCACCGAAGACGTCGAGATCGCCGTCGCCGTCGAGATCGTCGACCAGCAGGGCGTCGCCGAGGACGCCGCCGATCGTCCGACGGGTCCAGCTCGTGATCGAGCCCGTGTTCTCGTACCACCAGGCCCCGGTCACGAGGTCGAGGTCGCCGTCGCCGTCGATGTCGGCGTCGATGATGAACATCGCCCTGGCCGGCTTCGTGTCGATCACGTGCTTGGTCCAGTTGTCGAGCTGGCTTGGAGTCGTGATCGAGCCGTTGATCTTCACCGTCAGGTCGGGGATACCGAGGTTGAACGGCTTGTTGATGATGTCGAGGTCGCCGTCGCCGTCGACGTCGGCCAGCATCGACTCGTGGTTGTCGGCTCCCTGGGTGACGGAGTGGGCCGTGAAGGTGCCGGTGCCGTGGCCGAGCAGGATCGCCTCCCTGGCCGAGGCCTGAGCGCTGTCCGGCTCGCCGGGGAGGTACATCTCGGCTGCGAAGATGTCGAGGTTGCCGTCGCCGTTGAGGTCACCGAGGTCGAGGCTGTGGCCGCGGTTCCACGGCGTCGCCATCGAGCCGGTGGCGTCGAGCAGCGACGTGCGGGTCCACTGGCTGCCGTCCCATGACACCAGCTCGAGGTCGCCGATCAGATCGCCGGAGCCGAACACCAGCTCGGGACGCCCCCCGGGGACGATCTGGCCGGCCGCAACCCGGGTGGCCGTGTTCGGCGTGAGCGAGGTCGGGGTGTAGGCGTCGGTGCCGGCGTCGTAGTCGAACCACTGGCCGCCGGCGACGATGTCGTCGACCCCGTCCAGATCGATGTCGGCGATGGTGAGACCCTCGCTCGGATCGTCGGCGTCGAACACCAGGCTGCGAGGCCAGTCGCCCGGTTGGGTCGGGTCGGCCGGGACCTCGGACACCCACAGCTCGTAGACCCGATTGGCCGCTCGGCCCTGGGTCCAGTAGACGAGCTCGTCGTCGTTGTCGCCGTCGACGTCGCCCCAGGCCAGGTCGTGATGCTGGCGCTCGCCGGTGGTGAGCAGCGTTCGCCTGGTCCAGTCGACCCCGGGGGTGAAGGTCGGCGCCGGGTTCTCCCACCACCAGATCTCGTTGCCTCGGCGGTCGCTGCCGATGATCACGTCGAGGTCGCCGTCACCGTCGACGTCGCCGGCGGTGCCCCCGGCCTCGAGGGTCAGGTCATCCGACTCGATGATGTCGAGTTGCCACGTGCCGGTTGGCGACCGACGGAACCACTGGAGCGTGTTCGGCCCGTCTCGGCCGTAGACCACGAAGTCGTCGGCCCCGTCGCCGTCGAAGTCGCCGGGGATCAGGCCGGTCTGGTCGATCATCGATCCTGGTGGGGGCGTCGGGATGTCACCGCCCGCCATCGACTCGGTGGCGAACGTGAGGAACGAGCCACCGCCGCCCTCGGTGACGGTGAGGGTCGCGGTGTCCTGATCCGAGAGGAACCCGTCGTCGACCGTGAGGGTGACCTCGTACGTGCCGGGCGCGGTCGCGGTGACGGTGGTGCTGGTTGTCGTCGGGCTGGCGAACTCGATCTCCGGCGGACCGGACCAGGTCACGTTCCTGACCGCCCCGACCGGGAGTGCGTCGTCGGCGAACGAGCCGGACAGCACGGTGGACGACAGGACGCCGAACTGGGCGTCGAGCCCGGCGCTCACGACCGGGGCGCCGTTGAGGTCGAGCAGCGACCAGTTGAGGGTCCGGACCAGGAGGTCGACGCCGGTGGGGGTCAGGTTGCCGTCGCCAGCGGACGACAGGAACACGTTGGCCCGCCTGGCCGCCGCCGGGTCGCCGTCGGCCAGGATGGCGCCTGCGTCATAGGTGTACAGCGTCGACCGGGTCGGGTTGCCGGGGATGGTGGCCACCACGTCGGCGCCGGCCGCCGGCTTGCCCCACGTCGAGCGGGTGAATTTGGTGAACACGTCGACGGTGCCCGTGTAGGCCCCGGCGACGATCGGGTGGCTCGGGTCGACGATCTCGATCGCCTTCTGGCCGCCCTGCTCGCCGCGGTTCGACGAGCCGTTGCCGGTCAGGCCGAGGTCGTCCTGCAGCAGCTGCTCGTAGTTGACGATCGGGACGACGGCCGGCGTCAACCGGTCCTTGACCGCGTTCTGGGTCGCCGTCGTCGAGATGAGCACGATGTCGGCGGCCTCGGCCTGGGCGAGCGTGACCGTGTTGTCGTTGACCGTCTCGACCACGAAGCCGACGGCGTTCAGCTCCGCCGCCACCATCTGATCGTCATTGGTTCCGTTCGAGTTGGCCGTCACCATCAGCACGTCGACCGGCCCGGTCAGGCCGGGACCGGGCCCCGGCTCGTCCTCGACGGTGATCGTGACCGTGTCGTCGTCGCCGAGCTCGGTGTCGGACGCGGCCAGCGTCAGGACGTAGGTGCCGACGCCTGGAAGCGTCACGTCGGTGGTCGGATCCGCGGCGTCGGCGAAGGAGACGCCGGCCGGCCCGGACCAGGTCGTCGTGACCGTGGAGCCGGCCGGGAGCCCGTCGTCGGTGACGGAGCCGGCGAGGGCGACGGTGGTGGCGGTGGTGGTGACATCGGGTCCGGCGTCGACCACCGGCGCCTGGTTCTCCGGCGGTGGCGGTGGTTCGGCCGAGGCGGCCCAGGTGATGGCGTTGGTCAACAGCGTGACGCCCGCCTGGTCCAGGTTCCCGTCCGACGCAGCGCTGAGGAACACGCCGACTCGCCGGGCGGGAGCGGCGTCACCGTTGGCCAGCGTGGCGCCGTCCTCGTAGGCGAACAGCGTCGCTCGGGTCTGGTCGCCCTCGATCGTGGCGACGATGTCGGCTGTGGCGGCCGGGCGGCCCCAGGTGGCTCGGCTGAACTTGCTGAAGACGACGAGGCTGCCGGAGCTGAACGCATTGTCGACGATCGGGTTGGCCGGATCGACGATGTCGATGGCGTTCTGGCCGCCCTGCTCGTTGCGGTTGGCCGAGCCGTTGGCCGTCAGGCCGAGGTCGTCGTGCAACAGGTACTCGCTGTTGACCACCGGCGTGTCGACGGTCGTCAGCGCCGTGCCGACCGCCCCCTGGCTGGCGGTGCTGCTGATGAAGACCACGTCGTGGTTGGCCGCGTCCGCTGCGGTGACCGCGTTGTCGTCGATGATCGTGACCACGAGGCCGGCCGCCGTCAGCTCGTCGGCCACCGCACGGTCGTCGTTGGTGCCGTTGCTGTTCGCCGTCACCATCAGGACCGAGACCGGTGTGGCCTCGGCCGGTAGGGCTATGGGCGCCAGCAAGAGCAGCGCCGCGACGAAAATTCCGCCCAGTCGGACGAGGACCCGCCTTGTCACCTCAAGACCCTCCACTCATCGCCTGCAACAGGCCAGGGTACAAGACCGCCTCGGGCGTCGAGCCCGGTTGAGCAAGCCTCCCTATGGGACCGTTCCGGGCGGCGTGGGCCGTCGGGCCGCCGCGAGATGCCCTGGTCCTGGCCTGGCGGCCATACTCGACCCCATGACTCCGAACTCGGCCACGGCCGACGGCTCGACCGCCGCCACCGCCCTTGCGGTGGCCGTGTCCGCCGGCGTGCCGGTGTTGCTCTGGGGACCGCCCGGCACGGGGAAGAGCTCGGTCGTCCGCAGCCTGGCCGACGCCCTCGACCGGCCATGCGAGGTCGTGATCGCCTCGATCCGGGAGCCGTCCGACTTCGCCGGCCTCCCGATCGTGCACGAGGGCGGGGTCCGCTTCGCACCACCGACCTGGGCGACCAGCCTGGCCGACGCCGGGCGAGGGGTCCTGTTCCTCGACGAGATCTCGACCGCTCCACCCGCGGTCCAGGCTGCGCTGCTGCGGGTGGTGCTCGAGCGAACCGTCGGCGATCTGACCCTCCCCCCATCGGTGGCCGTCGTCGCCGCGGCCAACCCACCCGAGCAGGCGGCCGACGGCTGGGACCTGTCGGCACCGCTGGCCAACCGCTTCTGCCACCTCGACTGGTCGACCGACGCGGCCACCGTCGCCGGTGGATTCACCGCCGGCTTCGGGCCGGCCGTCGCCGCCGACCTGCTCGAGCGGCTGCGGACGGGCGCCCCCGGCACCTCCGATGCCCTCGCCGGCCCGGGCGGCGTCGGCAACGCAGTCGGTGACGGCGTCCGAGCCCGGGCCAGAGCGGAGGTCGCCACGTTCCTGTTGCTGCGGCCGTCGACGGTCGTCGCCCCGCCCGTCGAGCGGGCGGCCGCCGGTCGGGCCTGGCCGAGCCCGCGGACCTGGGAGATGGCGGCCGACCTGCTCGCCACCGGCCGGTCGGTCGACGTCGGTCCCGAGGTCCGGGCCGCCCTCGTCTGTGGCTGCGTCGGGCAGGGCCCCGGCATCGAGTTCCTCGGCTGGTTGGCCGAGCTGGACCTGCCCGACCCGGAAGTGGTCCTGGCCGACCCGGCGGCCTTCCAGCTGCCCGAGCGGGGCGACCGGGCCTACGCAGCCCTGATGTCGGTCGCAGCCGCCGTGGCCGCCCGGGCCACCCCCGAGCGGTGGGCCGCCGGCTGGGAGGTGCTCGGGCGGGCCGGCGAGCAGGTGCCGGACGTCGCGGCCATGGCCGCCCGGACGCTCGTCCGATGCCGGCCCGATGGCGCCGCCACCCCGGCCGGGGCCGCCGTGTTCCTGCCCCTGCTGCGAGACGCCGGCCTGGCCTGACCCGATGGACGCTCCCTCGTCGCCGGTCGACCGGCCGGACGCCGATCCGGCCCCGTCGCTCGACCAGATGAAGGTGGCGGCGGCCCGCCTGTGGGCGGCCGACCGCCACCCCTACCTGGCATCGGCGGTGTTCGCCGCTCCGGTGCTGCCGGCCCCCGAGCTCGGCCGGGTGGTCATCGATCGATGGTGGCGGATCCACGCCGATCCGGCCGTCGTCGAGGGGGCCACCGTTCCCGACCTCGGAGGCGAGCTGCTGCACCTGACCTCACACCTGCTCCGGGACCACGCCGGCCGGGCCGACGCCCAGCACTTCGGCGACGCGGCCGAGCTGCACCACTGGGTCGACGCCGCCGACGCCGAGATCGCCGACGACTTCGATCGACTGCCCCGCCTGGTCGCCACGGTGCGGCCGGGTGATCTCGACCAGGCCGATGGCCGGCTGGCCGAGGAGTACTACCGCCAGGGGTCGGTCCGGGAGGGGGAGACGAACGACTGCGGCAGCGGCGCCCACGGCGAGCCCCCACCCTGGGAGCCGCCGCCCCCGGACGACGAGACCCCCGGGGTCGGGGCCGAGGACCAGGAGCTCGTACGCCGGGAGGTGGCGGCCCGGGTGGCCGAGGCCGATGACGCTCCCGACGGGCTGCGCCGCTGGGCCGACGAGCGGCTCCATCCGACGGTCGACTGGCGCTCCGAGCTGGCCGCCTGCCTCCGCCGGGCGTTGTCGGTGACCGCCGGGGCCGTCGACTACAGCTATCGCCGGCCATCGCGGCGGGCGCCATCGGTCGACGGGGTGGTCCTGCCGTCGCTGGCCCGCCCGACCCCCGAGGTCGCCGTCGTCTGCGACACCAGCGCCTCGGTCACCGACGACGAGCTCGGTCGGGCCCTCACCGAGGTCGACGGGCTGCTGGCCGCCACCGGCACCCGCCAGATCCGGTTCCTGTCCTGTGACGACGCCGTCCGCTCGGTCGACCGCGTCGCAGCCGGCCGGGAGGTCACCCTCCTCGGCGGCGGGGGCACCGACATGGCCGCCGGCCTGGACGCCGCCGTCGACCATCAGCCGCCCCCGCAGGTCGTCGTCGTGCTCACCGATGGCTACACCCCGTGGCCCGCGACCGCCCCCCGCCGGACGATCACGGTGGTCGGCCTGCTCGGCGCCGGGACCGGCCGGGACGGCGCCCCGGCGCCACCGGCCCCCCCGGGCTGGGCCAGGGTGGTGCCGATCCCGACGCTCGCCGGCCCGTGATCGCTCCGGTTGGATGGCGGCACCTGGCGGACGGACGGTGACCTGGTGGGACACGGCCGAGCCGTTGACCATGGTGGTCGTCTGCAACCGCGAGCGGCACCGGCTCCGTTGGCGGGCCGGCGAGGTCGAGACGCTCGATCATCCGGAGCTCGAGGCCGAGCTGGCGCTGGTCGCCCTCGGCGGTGAGGAGCCGGCCTGCGTCGCCCTGCACCGGCTGTGGACCGACGCGGTCGACGACGGTGGCTTCCTGTCCGAGTGGGTCGAGCCGGGGCGGCTCAACCCGACCTGGCTGTCCTGGCTGGCCATGGCCCTCGAGCGGATGCGGGCCGAGGGCTTCCACGAGTTCCTGCGCGACCTGCCGACCGCCAGGGCCCAGCGGATGGGGCAGTTCCTCCACCGGTTCCCCCAGCCATGGATCGACCGGGCGGCGGCCGAGGTCAACCGGCGGGTGGCCGACGGTGACGCCGTCGGTCGGACGCCGGCGCCCGCCGGCCCCGAGCCGGATGGAGGGGTCGACCGGCGGGTGCCGTTGCTGGCCCAGGCTGCGGCCAACCGGCTGCGGCGCTCGTTCGTCGACGCCGTCGGCGGTCGCCAGCTGGCCGTCGGCGCGGCCGCACTGGTGCCGCTGCGGCCGATGGTCGATCCTCGGCCGGGGGCCGAGCCGGCGATCGCCGGGCGCCTGACCGGGGCCGATCGGGGGGTCTCGGTCGTGGTCGACCGGTGGTGGCTTCACCGGGTCTGGGCCGCCGGCGCCGCCGTGGTCGGCGGCCACCTGGTGCTCGCCATCGACGGCGACCCGACCGCCCCCGCCGGCGCCAGGGCCCTCGTGGTGACCTGGACCGGCCCCGGCCCGCTCGAACCGGCGGTGGTCGAGCGCTCGATCGACCACGACGGCGAGGTGTGGCACCTGGCCGCACCAGCCGGCCGAACCGGGAGCCGCTGAGCCGGCGGGCCGGGCCAGCTCAGCCGGCCGGGCTCCAGGCCGGGTTGCGGCCGGTCCAGGCGACGAGCCGCTCGATGGGGGGCGCGTCGCTCTCGGTCGGCACCACGGGGTCGAACGGGATCCCGACCTCGTCGCCGCGGGGCTCGGCCGGCAGGCCGGTGGTGATGGCCACGACCGCGCCCTCGACGATCTCGGGATCCCACTCGACCTCGACGCCGATGGCGGTGGCAAGGTCCCAGGTGTGGATCGTGAGCTCGCCGACGTAGATCGACAGGGCGACGGCGCCAGGCAGCACGGCGAACGGGAGGGTCAGCTGGCGGGTGAGGACGGCGTCGTCGGCCCACGCGGCCTCCTGGTCCGCTCGGGATCGTTCGAAGACCGGGACCAGGCCGCCGGCGGCGGCAACGGTGGCGGCATCGAGCTCCGCCGGCACCGAGAACGGGTCCTCGCCCCGAGCGACGGCGCCGACACGGTCGAGCACGGCGAGCACGTGCCTGGTGAGGTGATCGACGTCGTAGGCCGATGCCGGGGTCGGCCGATCGAGATCGCTCGGGTCGACGGCGGCCAGCACTTCGGCTGCGGTGTCGAGGGTGCGAGCGAACGCCGGACGGGGATCGGGCGGGGCGTCGATGCCGGCGTCGATGCCGGCCGGAGCTGCGTCGGACGGCCGGGGAGAAGCGGTGTCGGTCTGGTGCTTCGTGGTCATGGGACCACCGTGCTCCCCTAAAGTGGCCATCAACTGGCCACTTTGATGGGAGAAACTGGAACCATGCGAGCCGATCGCCTCGTCGCCACCCTGCTCGTCCTCCAGGCCCGGGGCCGGATCACCGCTCGGGAGCTGGCCGAGGAGCTGGAGGTGTCCGAGCGGACCGCCCGCCGAGACCTCGAAGCGCTGGCCATGTCCGGGGTCCCGATCTACTCCCGACCCGGTCGAGGCGGGGGCTGGCGGTTGCTCGGCGGAGCGTCGACCGACCTCACCGGCCTCACCGGCGACGAGGCGCGGGCACTGTTCCTGACCCTCGGATCGACGTCGACCGCCACCCCGACGCTCCGCGCCGCCGCCCGCAAGCTGGCCCAGGCCCTTCCCGAGCCGTTCCGCGACGAGGTCGGCCGGGCCGACGCCTCCACCATCGTCGACCGTGCCCGCTGGGGTCGCGAGGGCCGACGGGGCGACGACCACCGGTTCCTGGAGGCGTTGCAGGAGGCGGTCGTGACTCGCCGACGGATCGTCCTCGGCTACCGCACGCCGGGCCGAGACGGGCCCGAGCCGCCGACCGAGCGCATCGCCGACCCGCTCGGCCTGGTGGCCAAGGCCGGCACCTGGTATCTCGTCGCCGGGACCGAGCGGGGCCAGCGCACGTTCCGGGTCGGCCGGGTGACGTCGGTCGAGCTGCTGGACGAGCCGGCCGAGCGCCCGGACGACTTCGACCTCGATGCCGCCTGGCGAGCCATCGTGGTCGGACTGACCGACAACACCTGGTCGTCGGTGGCCAGCGGCCGGGCCGAGCCCTGGCTGCTCCCGCCGATGCGGTACCTCTTCGGGTCGAGGTTGACCGTCGGCCCCCGCCGCCGGGCCGGGCCGGACGAGGTCGGTCACGGCGGCGGATCGACGACGCCAGGCGATCCGGGGGCGGCGGAGATCCACGACATCGAGGTCCGGGGCACCGAGCCCCGGGTCCTGGCCGCCGAGCTGGCCGGCTTCGTCGTCGGGGTGACCATCGACGGGCCGGACGAGATCATCGCCGAGCTGGCCCACATCGGGCGGCAGCTGACCGCCCGCTATGGCGGCTCGCCGGCCCGGTCGGCTCAGTAGGTTGGTCGGATGGGAGCCGACCCGACCGACACCATCGCCCGACCCGAGCAGGGGGTGTTCGCCAACCGCACGCTCAACCTCCGGTCGGTCCCGGCCATCGGGTACGACATGGACTACACGCTCATCCACTACCGGGTGGAGGAGTGGGAGGGCGAGGCCTTCCGCTTCGCCCGTGACCTCCTGGTCGACCGGGGTTGGCCCGTCGCCGGGCTGCGCTTCGACCCCAAGGCCTACACCCTCGGCCTGGTGTTCGACCTCCAGCTCGGGAACCTCGTGAAGGCCACCCGCTTCGGCTACGTCGTGCGGGCCCACCACGGCACCGAGGCGATCGACTTCGACCGCCAGCGCGAGATCTACCAGGCGATCGAGATCGACCTGTCCGACCCCCGGTTCGTGTTCATGAACACGCTCTTCGAGCTGTCGCGGGCCAACCTGTTCAGCCAGGCCGTCGCCATCCACGACGACACGCCGCTGCCGGGCATCACCAGCTACGCCGACCTCTACTGGGCGGTCGACGACGCCCTGTCGGAGACCCACCTCACCAGCCGGCTGAAGGCCGACATCGCCGCCGACCCCGACCGGTTCGTCGACCTCGATCCCCACCTCGTGCCGAGCCTGCTCGACCAGCGGGCGGCCGGGAAGCAGCTCCTGCTCATCACCAACTCGGACTGGTCGTACACCCGGCGCATGATGTCGTACGCCATCGACCGGTTCTGCCCCGCCGGGACCAACTGGCGCGACCTGTTCGACGTCGTGATCGTGTCGGCCAACAAGCCGGACTTCTTCGCCAAGACCGATCCGATCTACCGGGTGGTCGACGAGGAGCAGTCGCTGCTCCGACCCCACGACGGCCCGCTCGAGTCCGGGGCGGTGTACTTCGGGGGGAACGCCAGGATGGTCGAGGCCACGCTCGACTCGGCTGGGGTGCCGCTCTACGTCGGCGACCACCTGTTCGGCGACGTGCACGTGACCAAGGACGTGCTCCGCTGGCGCACCGCTCTCATCGCCCGGGAGCTGGAGCCCGAGATCTCCGACGCCATCGCCTTCGCCGACCACGAGCGGGAGCTGCAGCGGCTGATGGCCACCAAGACCGACCTGGAGCAGCGGCAGGCGCAGCTCCGGATGGCCCGCCGCCGCAACCCCGAGGCCGGCGCGGCCGGCGATGTCTCCCGCCTCGCCGCCGAGCTGAGTGCGTTGGACGATCGGGTCGCCCCGCTGGCCAAGGCCTCCTCCGAGCTGGGGAACGACGTGTGGGGTCCGCTGATGCGGGCCGGCAACGACAAGAGCCTGTTCGCCCGCCAGGTCGAGCGCTACGCCGACGTCTACACGTCCCGGGCCTCCAACCTCCGTCACCCGACGCCCTACGGCTTCCTGCGGGCCGCCCGTGGCTCGTTGCCACATGACGCCGCCGGCCAGACCTGATCGCACCTCCGACCCCGCCTCGAAACCCGGTCGCCCTGAAAGGTCGAACCCCGACCCGGACAAAGACGGGTTGATGGCACACCTCACCACGGCGGCCGCCCCGGAGCATGCCATGACAACGACCAGTTCCCCGGACGGGGCCGAGGCCGACGCCTTCCGCCTCCTGTTCGCCGACACCTACCCGGCTCTCGTCGCCTACGCCAGGCGCCGGGTCGGGACCGACCGGGCCGACGACGTCGTCAGCGAGGTCTTCGCCACCGCCTGGCGGCGCCGAGCCGACCTCGACCCCGGACGCCCCCCACTCCCGTGGCTCTACGGCATGGCGGCCAACGTCGTCCGCAACCTCCGCCGGGCCGACGGCCGTCACCTCCGGCTCGTCGAGCGGATCGAGGCCGAGCCGGTCGCCGACCTCCGCCCCGATCCCGCCGACCGGCCGGGGTCCGACCTCCGGGCCGCCCTCGAGCGCCTCTCGTTCGACGACCAGGAGGTCCTCCGCCTGGTCGCCTGGGAGGGCCTGACCCACGCCGAGGTCGCCGAGGTCCTCGAGTGCTCACCCAATGCCGTCGGCATCCGCGTCCACCGGGCCCGGAAGCGGCTCGAGGCCGAGCTCGACCGTCTGGCCGACCCGACCGCCCCCGCCCCGCCCGACCCGACCGATTCCCCCCGCCCCCGAGGAGACCGCTGACATGCGAGACAACGAGACCCCCGACGCCTCGACCGGCGACACGGCCGGCACCAGCCCCGACCCGGCCGGCGACCGGGACCTGCTGGCCCGGCTGACCGCCGCCGATCCGATCGACCCGGTCACGCTCCCGACCGCCGGCGACCCGGAGGCCGCCCGGCTGCTCGACGACATCCTGACCACCGAGCCAGCAGTTGCATCGAACCCGGTCGCCGCCGCCTACCCGCTCCCCGTCCGGGCCGCCACGACCGGGGCCGGCGACGCCGCCCCGTCGCGGCTCGGCGTCCTGGCCCGGAGCCGGGGCGCCCTGGTTGCGGTCGCCGCCGCCGTGCTGCTGCTCGTCGGCGCCGTGACCGTGCTGGCGCCGGACAACACCCCGGCCGCCGTCGCCCAGGTCCGGGCCGCTGCGGCGACCACCGCCGATGCCGACACCGGTCGAATCACCAGCACCTTCGAGGTCACCTACGACGACGCCGAGCTGAGCGATGCCGCCGGCGGCACCGTCGAGGTCACCTACGCCGGTGGCGACCTCGGCCTGTCGGTCGACGTCGACCAGGTCCCGGACGAGCTCGGCGCCGACGCCGACGAGTTCCTGCCCGCCCTCGACGACATCCGGCTCGTCGACGACGTGGCCTACGTCCAGCAGGACGGCACGTGGATCGCCGTCGACACCGGCGGCCTCCTCGGCGACGTGGTCGTCGACCTCATCGACCCCCGCACGGTGCTCGACACCGTCCAGGGCCTGACCGAGGCGACGGAGGTCGGCCCGGCCGAGGTCGGCGGGGTGGCCACCACCCGGTACCGGAGCGTCATCGACCTCGGCGACGAGACCCTCGGCCAGTCCGGCTGGCTCGCCTTCGAGGGGATGGACATCGACGCCGAGGGTGAGATCACGATCGACCTGTACGTGTCCGACGGCGCCGACGGCGAGACCCTGCGCCGCTTCGACCTCAGCGGCGACATCCAGGCCCCGGAGGGCGAGGACGGGACGGCCAGCTTCGAGATCGTCACCCTCTTCACCGATCTCGGTGCCGACCTGACGATCGAGGCCCCCGACGGCGCCATCGCCTTCGACCCGCTGGCCGAGGCCTTCGAGTCCGACACCGGCGGCTGACCCCCGGCCAGCCGCCGATCAGCGACCGCCCCGGACCCGCCGGCCCTGCCCCGACCATCGGGCGCAGGGTCGGCGGTTCCGTGTTTCCGGTGCGGGTGCGGTGACGGCCGAGGTCGACGCGTTGGTCGGATGGCCATCGGTGGTCACGAACAGTGGCGACGCGACGGGAGTGGCGTCGACGCCGAGACCGCCGCCCGGATGGCCGACCAGGGGGAGCGCACGCCGAGCCGGCCCGGCCGTCGCCTCGCCTCGTCGACGTCGGAGCCCCGGCACTACTGTCTGCGTTCGTCGCCGGTCGCCGAGCCGCTCCGGCGGCCGATTTCGCCCTTTCCGAGGGCGGTAATCTCCATGAGAAAGTCACACGGCCGGGTCTTGGTCAGGCCCTGGATCGCCGGGTAGAGTCAGCCGTCGTGTCGGACTTCCTTCGCGAGTTCCTCCTGGTGCTCCTCTTCGGTCTGCTGGCGTTCGGAGTCGTCGGCCTCTTCATCGGCATCGCCTCCATCCTTCGCCCCGATCGGCCAACCACCGGCAAGGTCGAGAACTACGAGAGTGGCGTCGATCCCGTCGGCACGGGCTGGTCGCAGAGCCAGATCCGGTACTACATCTTCGCCCTGCTGTTCGTGATGTTCGACGTCGAGGCCGTGTTCATCTTCCCCTGGGCCACCCGCCTGGAGGCCTACGGCTGGTTCGGCCTGGTCGAGATGACCATCTTCATCTTCATCCTCGCTCTCGGCCTGGCCTACGCCTGGCGCAAGGGCGTCCTGCGATGGGTCTAGGACGAGACGGCGACGGGAGGACGAGCGCGTATGGGTCTGGTTGAGTCTGGCAAGGTCCCCAAGGGGCTGACCAAGCTCCTGAACATGAGTCGCAAGTACTCGTTGTGGGTCTACCAGTGGGGCCTCGCCTGCTGCGCCATCGAGATGGGCGCGGCCTTCGGCTCCCCCCGCTACGACGTGATGCGCCTCGGGGTCATCCCCCTGCCGGCCAGCCCGCGCCAGGCCGACCTGGTCTGCGTCTCCGGCACGGTCACCGACAAGATGGCCCCCGCCGTCCGCCGCCTGTACGAGCAGATGCCCGAGCCGAAGTACGTGATCTCGATGGGGTCGTGCGCCAACTGCGGCGGCCCGTACTGGGACAGCTACTCGGTGACCAAGGGTGTCGATCAGATCATCCCGGTCGACGTGTACGTCCCCGGTTGCCCACCCCGCCCGGAGGCCCTCCTCGAAGGCATCGTGCTCCTGCAGGAGATGATCCAGAACGAGGACATGGCCGAGAAGTGGAAGGGAGACCCCCTTGCC
Organism: Acidimicrobiales bacterium; assembly: GCA_028285495.1. Taxonomy (GTDB): domain Bacteria; phylum Actinomycetota; class Acidimicrobiia; order Acidimicrobiales; family SZUA-35; genus JAHELU01. The sequence goes on along the minus strand of JANQPB010000016.1, from coordinate 22,483 downwards.
ATCAGCTGACGCCGACACCACCGAGACCGAGGCAACCGAGGCCGTCGTCGACGAGGCCCGAGAGGCCCTGCTCGAGGCCGTCACCGAGGAGCTGGGCGACGCCGTCGTCGGCCACCACCTGATCCCCGGACGCGACGTCTGGGTCCGGGTCGCGCCAGACGCCTGGTCCGACACCGCCGACTACCTCCGCAACCGCCAGCGCTTCCGCTTCTTCGACTGGTTGTCCGCCATCGACTGGCTGCCGTCGCCGTACGGGCGCAGCCTCGACGCCGAGGTCGACAAGGCGGCCGAAGACCCGGATGGCGACGATGCGAGTTCCGGCGTCGACATCGCCGACGTCGAGAAGGTCGCCGGCGGCGACACCCGCTTCCAGGTCATGGCCCGGGTCTACAGCCTGGCCACCGGCATCGGCCTCCACGTGAAGACCGACATCGGCGACGAGCTCCAGGTCGCCTCCTGGATCGACACCTATCCGGGTGCCCACTGGCACGAGCGGGAGGTGCACGAGATGTTCGGCATCTCGTTCGTCGGCAACCCCGACATGCGCAACCTCTACCTGCCCGGCGACTTCGAGGGCTACCCCCTCCGCAAGGACTTCCCGCTGATGGCCCGGCTGGTGAAGCCGTGGCCCGGCATCGTCGACGTCGAGCCGATGCCGGAGGTCGAGGAGGCCGACGGCGGGGCCGGCTCGTCCGACGCTGCCGCACCCTCCGCCACCAATCCGGAGGACGCCGCGTGACCGCCATCTCCGAACGGCGGCAGCTCGCCTACATCGCGGCCCAGGCCGCCGACGCCAGGGTCAACATCGAGCTCGAGGCCGAGGGCATGACCCTCAACGTCGGTCCCCAGCACCCGGCCACCCACGGCACGCTCCGCATCGTGCTCCAGCTCGACGGCGAAGAGGTCGTCGGGGCCGATCCGATCATGGGCTACATGCATCGCGGCTACGAGAAGCTGGCCGAGGTGCGCACCTACCCGCAGGTCACCACGCTGATCAACCGGATCGACTGGCTCGGCAGCTTCGCCAACGAGGTCCCGTTCATCCTCGCCGCCGAGCAGCTGATGGAAATCGAGGCCCCGGCCCGGGCCAAGTGGATCCGCACGATCCTGTTCGAGCTGGCCCGCATCGCCAACGTGACCCTCTTCCTCGGCGACATGGGGGTGCAGCTCGGCGCCGTCACACCGGTGTTCTACGCCTTCCGTGACCGCGAGTACATCCTCAACCAGATCGAGGCCGCCACCGGCGGCCGCTTCCACCCCAACTTCGACCGCATCGGGGGCCTCAAGGACGACCTGCCGGCCGGCTGGATCGCCTCGACCAAGACCGCCCTCGACGAGATCCGCGACTTCTGCGACGAGATGGAAGAGCTGATCGTCGGCAACGAGATCTTCGAGGCCCGCACCCGTGGCATCGGCGTGATCCCGGCCGACGTCGGCCTGTCCTACGGTCTCTCGGGGGCCAACGTGCGGGCGTCCGGCGTCGACTGGGACCTGCGTCGCGACTCGCCGATCGGGCAGGGGCAGGGGCTGGCCTACGACGAGCTCGACTGGAAGGTCTGGACCCATCCGGACGGCGACTCGTTCGCCCGCTACTGGGTGCGGCTCCAGGAGGTGCGCGAGGCCTGCAACATGGTCGACCAGCTGCTCGACGGTCTGCCGGGCGGCCCGATCATGGCCAAGGTGCCCCGCATCATCAAGGTGCCCGAGGGCGAGGCCTACGTCGCCACCGAGAACCCGCTCGGCGAGATGGGCTACTACGTGGTGAGCCAGGGTGGGCTGGAGCCGTTCCGGGTCAAGATCCGCTCCGCCAGCTTCTCGAACATGTCCATCACCCCGTGGCTGCTGAAGGGGACCTATGTTCCCGACGTGATCACGATCCTGGCCTCCCTGTACTTCATCCTGGGAGACATCGACCGATGACGGCGAACTGCGTTCCCCGTCATCCTCGCTCGCTGCGCTCGCTCACCGAGTCTCGCCCGAGGCGGAACCCGCAGCAGGAGGCCGGTCTCTAGTGCTCTCGCTCACCACCTCCACCGTGGCCGCCGAGTTCGCCTACTGGCAGACCTCGGGCTTCAAGCTCCTGATGGCCTTCGTCGCCGTCCTCATCCCGGCCGGCACCACCGTCTACCTGTACCTGTTCAAGATGGTGTCGTTCATGCAGAGCCGGCTCGGCCCGATGGAGGCCGGCCCCTACGGCTCGCTGCAGCTGCTGGCCGAGCTCGGCAAGAACGCCCAGAAGGAGGACATCGTGCCCGCCAGGGCCGACGTCCTCGTCTTCAAGCTCGCACCCTATGTCGTCCTGCTCAGCACCTTCCTGCTGGTGCTGGTCGTGCCGTGGGGCCCCGATGCGGTCTTCGCCGACTTCGACACCGGCATCTTCTTCGCTCTCGCCGTCTCGTCGGTCTCGGTGATCGGCATCCTCATGGCCGGCTGGGCCTCGGCCTCGAAGTACTCGTTGCTCGGCGGGCTCCGGGCCGCCGGTCAGTTGATCGCCTACGAGCTGCCGCTCGTGCTCGCCGTGGTCGGCGTCGTGATCCAGGCCGGCACGCTCAACATGCAGGGGATCGTCGCCGCCCAGATCGAGGGTGAGATCTTCGGGTGGGGCGCCATCGGCAACCCGTTCATCCTCACCCAGATCGTCGGGTTCCTGATCTTCATGGTCGCCGTCCAGGCCGAGCTGACCCAGGTCCCGTTCGACATGCCGATCGCCGAGTCGGAGCTCGTGTCCGGCTACATGACCGAGTACTCGGGCTTCCGCTTCCTGATGTTCTTCATCGGCGAGTTCGCCACCGCCAACATCTTCGCCTTCCTGGCCGCCGTGCTGTTCCTCGGCGGCTGGGGCGTCCCGCCGTTCGTCGCCGACGCCCTGTTCGCCGACGGCAACTACTCGCAGTGGATGAACGTGATCGGACCGCTGGTCATGGCCACCAAGATGTTGGCCCTGACCTTCATCATCTACTGGGTCCGGTTCACCTACCCCCGCTTCCGTGAGGATCAGCTGCAGACCTTCGCCTGGAAGTACCTGATCCCGATCTCGCTGGTCAACATCGCAGTGACCGGCTTCCTCAAGGTGGTGTTGTAGCCATGGCGCTCGTTCCCGGACTGGTGAAGGGCCTCGGCGTCACCTTCGGCGAGATCGTGAAGACGGTCACCAAGGGTGCCGACACGGTCCAGTACCCGCACGTCAAGGAGGACCCGGTCCCCCGGGCCCGCGGCGTGATCGCGCTCCACGAGGAGAACTGCACGGCCTGCATGCTGTGCTCGCGCGAGTGCCCCGACTGGTGCATCTACATCGAGGGCCACAAGACGCTGGCCCCGCCCCGCCGGGCCGGCGGCAAGCCCCGCACGGTCAACAAGCTCGACCGGTTCGACATCGACTACGCGCTCTGCATGTACTGCGGGATCTGCGTCGAGGTGTGCCCGTTCGAGGCCCTGTTCTGGAGCCCCGAGTACGAGTACTCCGAGCCGAGGATCGCCGACCTCCTCCACGACAAGACCCGCCTCGGGCAGTGGATGGAGACGGTCCCCGACTTCGAGCCGTACGAGGCCGGTTCCGAGGCCAAGGTGCTGAAGGTGCCTCGCCCATGACGCTGGCGACGATCCTGGCCCAGGCGGCTGACGGTGCGCTGACCGAGACCGGTCAGTGGGTGGCCAACGTCTTCTTCTACGTCATGGCCGCGGTGGCCATCGCCGCCGGGTTGAAGATGGTGACCACCGCCAACGTCGTGCACGCCGCTCTGTACCTGCTGGTGGTGCTGAGCGCCGTCGCCGGCACCTACGTGATCCTCGGCGCCGAGTTCGCCGCCGTCACCCAGGTGCTGGTCTACCTCGGGGCGATCATGGTGCTCCTGTTGTTCGGCGTGATGCTGACCCGGGCCAAGCTCGGCACCGACGACGACCTCGATCACGAGCAGCGCTGGATCGGCGCCCTGGTCGCAGCGGCCATGTTCGCCGTCATGTCGTACTCGGTCATCGAGGCGTTCGGGACCGAGGAGCTACCGCTCACCCAGCAGCCGCAGACCACCCAGCAGGTGGCCGACGAGATCTTCAGCACCTACATCGTGCCGTTCGAGGCACTGTCCGTCCTGCTCCTGGCGGCCCTCATCGGCGCCGTCGTGGTGGCCAGACGAGACTAGACGCCAGGGGAGAGGGGTCGTGTTTCTCAACCAGTTCCTGCTGCTCGCCGCAGCACTGTTCTGCATCGGGGTCTACGGGGTCCTGGCCCGCCGCAACGGCGTGCTGGTGCTGATGTCGATCGAGCTGATCCTCAACTCGGTCAACATCAACCTGGTCGCCTTCGGGGCCTACCACGGCGATGTCAGCGGGCAGGTCTTCGCCCTGTTCATCATCGGCGTTGCCGCAGCCGAGGTCGGCGTCGGTCTGGCCATCGTGCTGCTCATCTACCGCAACCGTCGCTCGATCGACGTTGCCGAAGCCAATCTGCTGAAGGGGTGAACCCATGCGTATCGTGTCCAGCCAGCGACGTTCGGGTCGGCCCGCAGGGACGACCCGAACTCGGGTCGACGGCCCCCGGCCGTCGGACGCCAATCTGCTGAAGGGCTAGGCCTGCACCGTGTTTGCTGTCGAAGAATTCACCGGAGAGGTCGTCGTCTACAGCTCGTGGTTCTACGACAACGTCTGGCTGATCCCGGCCCTCCCGGCGGCGTCGTTCCTGATCATCCTTCTGTTCGGCAAGCGCCTGCCCTACAAGGGCGCCGAGGTCGGCATCACCGCCGTGCTCGCCGCGTTCGGCCTGGCCCTGCTGACCACCTTCACCTGGATCGCCGACATCGAGACCGACGGCGGGGCCGAGAGCCACAGCGAGGAGGCGATGGCCGCCTCGGGCCCCGAGCTGGCCGTCGAGGCCGAGGACGGCAAGGAGGGCCTGAAGTTCTCGCGGGGCGCCCCGGTGATCAACGAGGTCGAGTGGTTCGGCATCGGCACCGACGCCAACCGGGTCACCCTCGGCGCCGAGGAGGGCGCGGCCGCAGCCGACGGTGACGCCGACGACCACGGCGAGGGCTTCGGCGGCGGTTTCTCCATCCCGATCGGGACCCTGGTCGACGGGCAGTCGGTGATGCTGCTGTTCGTCGTCACCTTCATCTCGTCGCTCGTCCACATCTACTCGACCGACTACGTGCACGGCGACCGGCGCTTCACCCACTACTACGCCTTCCTGTCGCTGTTCACCGCCTCGATGCTGTTCATGGTGCTCTCGTCGAGCACGATCCAGCTGATCGTCGGCTGGGAGCTGGTCGGCGTCTGCTCGTTCGCCCTCATCGGCCACTGGTGGGAGGAGAAACCGAACTCCGACGCCGCCCTGAAGGCCTTCCTGACCAACCGCGTCGGTGACATCGGCCTGCTGGTCGGCATGACGATCCTCTACTTCGCCGCCGGTCGCACGTTCTCGATCCCCGAGATCAACGAGGCCGCCGTCGCCGGCGACATCGGCCAGGGCACCCTCCTGATCTCGTCGCTGTGCCTGATGGCGGCGGTCATGTCCAAGTCGGGCCAGTTCATCCTCCACACCTGGCTCCCGGACGCCATGGCCGGACCGACCCCGGTCTCGGCCCTGATCCACGCCGCCACGATGGTGGTGGCCGGGGTCTACCTGATCGGCCGGCTCTACCCGGTCTTCTACGAGGGCTTCGGGATCGCCGGCGGCAGCATCAACGCCATGGCCTTCATCGGCGGCCTGACCACCGTCGGCGGTGGCCTCCTGGCCTTCGTCCAGCGAGACATCAAGAAGGTGTTGGCCTACTCGACGGTCTCGCAGCTCGGCTACATGGTCCTCGCCCTCGGCGTCGGGGCCTACACCGCCGGCATGTTCCACCTCTTCACCCACGCCTTCTTCAAGGCCTGCCTGTTCCTCGGCGCCGGGTCGGTCAGCCACGCCTGCCACCACAGCTTCGACATGAAGGCCGACATGGGCGGCCTGCGGACGTACATGCCGAAGACCTTCTGGACGTTCATCATCGGTACCGCGGCGCTGGCCGGCATCCCGCCGCTCGCCGGGTTCTGGTCGAAGGACGAGATCCTGGTCGGCACCGGCGCCTTCCCCGGTACCGACGGCAACGGCACCTTCACCATCCCGTTCATCTTCGGGCTCATCACGGCGGCGCTGACCGCGGCCTACATGACCCGTTGCGTCTGGCTGACCTTCTTCGGCGAGTACCGGGGCCACGCCCACCCGCACGAGTCGGGCCCCCGCATCACGGTCCCGCTGATCATCCTGGCCGTGATGGCGGTCTGGGTCGGCTTCCTGAACATGCCGACCGCGTTCGTCGAGTCGGTCGGCCTCGGCTCCGGCTGGGCCCACAAGTTCGAGGACTGGGTCGAACCCGAGGGGGTGGCCACGTTCGTCGGCGGGGCCAACGGCTTCACCCACGCCAAACCCAGTCTGTTGTTGGCGATCGTGGCCACCGGCCTCGGTCTCGCCGCCGGACTGATCGTGTGGCGCTACTACACCGCGCTGTACGCCAAGGACCCGAAGGCGACCGAGTACTCGGACGGTCTCGCCTCCCGCAACAGCCTCGCCGCCGCCGGTCACCGTGTCCTCGAGCAGAAGTACTACCTCGACCACCTCTACACCGACGTGGTCGCCGGCGGCACCAAGGGCCCGCTGGCCCGGGCCGCCTACTGGTTCAACCAGAACGTGCTCGACGGCGTCGTCAACGCCGCCGGGTACGTCTCCACCCTCGTCGGGCGGTTCGTGTACCGCTACATCGACCAGGGTGTCGTCGATCGGGCCGTCAACGTGTCGGGCCAGTCGGCCTCGGAGTCGGGACGGTTCCTGCGTCGGATCCAGACGGGTCAGGTGCGGGAGTACGCCTCGCTCATGTTCGGAGCAGCTGCGGTGCTGGCCGCGGTGTTCATCTTCGCTTTCTAGGGAAACAGAGGAACGAGAGATGCAGGACTTTCTCGACAACTGGGGCATCACGGTCATGGTCTTCGCCCCCCTCGTCGGGGTCGTGGCCATGATGCTGCTGCCCGAGCGGGAGGAGGAGACCCACAAGCTGATCGCGCTGGTCGCCAGCGTCGCCTCGGCCATCGTCGGTCTGCTGCTACTGGTCAACTTCGACTACGACCGGTCGGGGGTGATGCAGTTCGCCCGCACCGACACCTGGATCTCCGTCGTCAACGCCGACTACTCGATCGGGCTCGACGGGATGTCGCTGCCGCTGGTTGCCCTCACCCTGCTGGTCACCCCGCTTGTCATCATCTACTCGTGGAACCACATCCCCTCCCCTGGCAACGCCAAGGCGTTCCTGATGTTGATGCTGGTGCTGCACACCGGGATGCTCGGCACCTTCGTCGCCCGTGACCTGGTGCTGTTCTTCGTCTTCTTCGAGGTCGTCCTGCTCCCGATGTACTTCATGATCGGGGTCTGGGGCGGCGAGCAGCGCCTCTACGCCGCCATCAAGTTCTTCCTCTACACCCTGTTCGGCTCGGCCCTCATGCTGGTCAGCTTCCTCGCCCTCTACTGGTCGACCGGCTCGCAGACCTTCTCGATCACCGGCCTGGCCGAGCTGGTGGCCGATGGCGACGTCGCCCGCAACACCCAGCTGCTGATCTTCGGCGGCATGTTCCTCGGCTTCGGCATCAAGGTCCCGATGTTCCCGTTCCACACCTGGCTGCCGGACGCCCACACCCAGGCCCCCACCCAGGGCTCGGTGATCCTGGCCGCCGTGCTGCTGAAGCTCGGCACCTACGGCTTCATCCGCATCGCCATCCCGATCCTGCCCGAGGCCGCCGTCTCCTGGGCCCCGTGGATCGGCCTGCTTGCGGTGATCGGCATCATCTACGGCGCCCTCGGGTGTCTGGCCCAGACCGACATGAAGCGGCTGATCGCCTTCTCGTCGGTGGCCCACATGGGCTACGTGATGCTCGGCATCGCCACCCTGACCGACTTCGGCATCAACGCCGCCATCTTCGGCATGGTCGCCCACGGCCTGATCACCGGGATGCTCTTCTTCATCGCCGGCTCGGTCAAGGAGCGCTACCACACGCTCGAGATCGCCCGCCTCGGCGGCCTGCTGGTCCAGGCTCCCCGTATGGGCTGGATCCTCGGCATCACCACGATGGCCTCGCTCGGCCTGCCCGGCCTGGCCGGGTTCTGGGGTGAGTTCCCGGCGATCCTGGCCGCCTACCAGCCGGCGCCCGGTCTGAGCGAGGAGCTGTTCCGGGTCTACATGGTCATCGCCGCCATCGGCACCGTGCTGGCCGCCGCCTACCTGCTGTGGCTGCTCCAGCGGACCGCCTTCGGCACCCCGTCCGAGGAGTTCGAGGACGACCCCCACATCCACGACACGGTCTTCACCGAGTGGGTGGCCTGGACGCCCATGCTGATCCTGATCGTCGTGCTCGGCTTCGTGCCGAGCCTGATCTTCGACGTCACCAACGAGCCGGCCTCCATGGTCGGCGAGGTGATCGCGGCCCTGGGCTGAGAGGGAGAGAGACATGTCCGTCCTGGCCCAGGTCGTCAGCCAACCGGAGTTCGTCCGGCCCCACATCGACTGGCACGCCTTCGCTCCCGAGCTGATCCTGCTCGGGTGGGGGGCGCTCGTCACCATCGTCGACATCGTCGGCCTCGAGCGGACCCGCCGCTTCATGCCCGGCCTGACCGGCATCGGCTTCCTGCTGGCCATGGTCCCGGTGCTCACCCTGTGGGCCCAGGGCGATGCCTTCGATGGCGCCACCCTGCCCCGGGTCCTGTTCGACGGGGCCTACGTGGTCGACCACTACGCCCTCGTGCTCAAGGGCCTGTTCCTCATCTCCGGCTACGTCGTCGTGCTGCTCAGCACCAACTACATGGCCGAGGGTGATTACCACGACTCGGAGTACTACCAGCTGATCGCGGCCTCGGTGCTCGGCATGCTGGTGATGACCTCGGCCCGTGATCTGGTGTCGATCTTCATCGCCCTCGAGCTGGTCTCGATCCCGGCCTACCTGATGGCCGCCTGGCGCAAGCGTGACCTGGCCTCCAACGAGGCGGGCCTCAAGTACATGCTGATGGGCGTCTTCGCCTCCGGCATCATGTTGTACGGCATGTCGATGCTCTACGGAGCGGTCGGCGACACCCGCCTGTCGGCCATCGGGCCGGCGCTGGCCGAGTTCTCGTCGTCGCCGTTCGTCGTCATCGGCGCCCTGTTCACGATCTTCGGCTTCGCCTTCAAGGTCTCGGCCGTCCCCTTCCACACCTGGGCCCCCGACACCTACGAGGGTGCGCCGACCCCGCTGACCGCCTTCCTGGCCGTGTCGTCGAAGGCGGCCGGCTTCGTCGGCCTGATCAGCATCATCCTGTTCGGCCTGCCCGAGCTGTCCGAGGTCGTGCAGCCGCTGATGTGGATCCTCGCTGCGGCCACGATGACGATCGGCAACCTGATCGCGCTGCGCCAGGAGAACATCGTCCGCATGCTCGCCTACTCGGGCATCGCCCAGGCCGGGTACATGCTGGCCCCGCTGGCGGTCTACGGCGACGTGCCCGACTCGGTCCAGTCGTCGATCGTCACCTACCTGCTGATCTATGCGGCCATGAACCTCGGCGCCTTCGCCGTCGTCATCACCGCAGCCCGCCGCACCCGCTCGGGCGACATCTCGAGCTTCGGCGGGATGCTCAACTGGGCCCCCGGCCTGACGGCGGCGATGGTGGCGTTCCTGTTCTCGCTGACCGGCATCCCGCCCCTCGGCGGATGGTGGGCCAAGTTCCAGATCTTCAACGCCCTGATCGAGCCCGGCACCGCAGCCGGCTACGCCCTGGCCATCGTCGCTGCGGTCAACTCGGTGATCGCCGCCTTCTACTACCTCAACGTGGCCAAGCAGATGTGCTTCCTGCCGGCACCGGACGGCGACAACTCACCGATCAAGATCCCGGCGCCCCTGAACTCGGCCATCGCCTTGACCCTGGTCTTCACCCTGATCAGCGGTCTGGCCCTGCTGGTGCCCGACATCACCAACTTCACCGAGCTGGCCGGTTCCGCCCCGTAGGGGGCGGCGGCCCGATCGGCGACACCCGCCTTGGCTTCGGCGGACGAGAGCGGGGCGGGTCCCAACGTCGAGCGCTTCGACGCGTACGTCGAGCGCTGCCTCTACGGGCCGGACGGATTCTACGCCACCACCGGCACCGCCGGTCGCCGTCGAGGCGACTTCCTGACCAGCCCCGAGGTCGGACCGCTGTTCGGGGCGGTGCTGACCCGGGCCCTGGTCGCCGTGTGGGAGGCGGCCGGGAGCCCGAACCCCTTCACGGTCTACGACGTCGGCTGCGGTCCCGGCACGTTGCTGCGGACGGTGTCGGTCGCGCTCGACGATCTGGTGACGGCGGGCGCGTTGACCGAGCGGGAGCGGTCGGCCTGGTCGCTGGTCGGCGTCGACCGCGTCACCACCGGCGGCGCGTCGACTGCCGAGCTGCCAGACGACCTGTCGGCTGCTGTCGTGGTCGCCAACGAGTTGCTCGACAACCTGCCGTTCCGGGTGCTCGTCGGCGCCGACGGCGATGGGGCCGGGTTGTCGGAGGTGCACGTCGGCGCCGGTCCGGGTGGGCCGGTCGAGGTCCTGTGGCCCGTTCGGGGCGATGGCTTGCCCGGCTGGCTCCCGTCCGGGCTCGACGAGGAGCTCACGCCCGGTCGGCGGGCACCGTTGCTCGAGCGGGCGAGGGCCTGGGTCGACGAGGTGCGGAGCCGGCGCCCGTTGACGGTCCTGGCCTTCGACTACGGGGCTCCGACCAGCGCCGAGCTGGCGACCAGGGGTGGTTGGCTGCGGACCTACCGCCAGCACCACCGGGGCGCCGACCCGCTGGCCGAGCCCGGTCGCAGCGACATCACCACCGACGTCGCCTGGGACCAGCTCCCGGCCCCCGACCGGCTCGAGACGCAGGCCGACTTCCTTCGTCGCTTCGGTGTCGACGAGCTGGTCGAGGAGGGCCGTCTGGCCTGGCGGGCGGCGGCCGCCGCCCCGGACGTCAGGGCGCTGCGGATGCGGTCACGGACCGTCGAGGTCGACGCACTGCTCGACCCCGACGGACTCGGGGCGTGGTGGGTGGCGACGTGGTCGAACCTGGACGATGGATCGCCGCTAGGGTTGTCGGATGCCCACGGGTGACCGCCGACATCTGAGCCGCGATGTCGTCGCCGCCACCGCGCTGCAGCTGACCGACGGCGACGGGCTCGACGGCCTGTCGATGCGCAAGCTCGGCGCCGAGCTCGGGGTCGAGGCGATGTCGCTCTACCACTACGTCGACTCGAAGGACGACCTGCTCGACGCCGTGCTCGACCGGCTCTACGCCGAGATCGACCTGCCCCGGGACCTGCCGGACGATGCCTGGGAGGAGGCCGTGCGGGGCGGGCTGCGGGCCTTCCACCGGGTCCTGGTCGATCATCCGGCGGCGCTGGCGCTGTTCTCCAGCCGGCGGGTCGGATCGCCGGCTGCGCTCGACGTCGTCTACTGGTCGTACCGGCGGTTCGAGTTGATGGGCCTCAGTCCGAACGACTCGATCGACGCCTTCCGCTTCGTGGTCTCGTTCGTGATGGGCCACACGGCCCAGGAGGTCGGGAGCCTCGCCATCGACGAGGACGACGAGCCCGACTACGGGGAGGTCGACGATCCCAAGGTCGTCGAGTTGATGCTGCGCATGCGGGCCCGCGAGGAGGGCGACCTGTTCAATGCCGGTCTCGACCTCGTGATCGCCGGTCTCAAGGCCCGTTTCGACCTGCCGTAGTCAGTCGGCGGCGCCTTGGGCGACCAGGACCGCTGGCCACTAGGATCCGTTGGGTTCGCAGCGCAGGGATCGGCGGGAACGACGCCGATCCGGCGGGGAAGGGGAGTCGTCGTATGTCGGAAACCATCGGTGTGTTCGAGGTCGAGGATCGGACGTTCCCGCCCCCGGCCGACTTCGCGGCCAAGGCCAACACCAGCGACCGCTCGCTCTACGACGAGGCCGAGGCCGACTACGAGGCCTTCTGGGCCCGCCAGGCCCGCGAGCTGGTCACCTGGTCGAAGGACTTCGAGAAGACGCTCGAGTGGGACCTGCCGTTCGCCAAGTGGTTCGTCGGCGGCGAGCTGAACATCACCTCCAACTGTCTCGACCGCCACGTCGAGGCCGGGCGGGGCGACAAGGTCGCCTACCACTGGGAGGGCGAGCCCGGCGACACCGTCACCATCACCTACGCCGAGCTCCTGACCGAGGTCTGCAAGTTCGCCAACGTCCTCAGGGGCCAGGGGCTGGAGAAGGGCGACCGGGTCGCCATCTACATGCCGATGATCCTCGAGCTGCCGATCGCCATGCTGGCCTGCGCCCGCATCGGCGTGGCCCACTCGGTCATCTTCGGCGGCTTCTCGGCCGACGCCATCGTCGACCGCTGCGACGACGCCGAGGCCAGGATGATCATCACCGCCGACGCCGGTTGGCGCCGGGGGCAGCCGGCCCTGCTGAAGCCGACCGTCGACGCTGCGCTCGAGACCGGCGCCCCGTCGGTCGAGAAGGTGATCGTGGCCAACCGCTGCGACACCAACCCCGACATGCGGGACGGGCGCGACCTGTGGTGGCACGACGTGATGGCCACCGCCTCACCCGACTGCCCGGCCGAGCCGATGGACGCCGAGCAGCTCCTCTACATCCTCTACACCTCGGGCACGACGGCCAAGCCGAAGGGGATCATGCACACCACCGGCGGGTACCTGACCCAGGTGGCGTTCACCCACAAGTACAGCTTCGACATCAAGCCCGAGACCGACGTCTACTGGTGCGCCGCCGACATCGGCTGGGTCACCGGCCACAGCTACATCGTCTACGGGCCGCTGGCCAACGGCGTCACCTCGGTGATGTACGAGGGCACCCCCGACACCCCGGGCAAGGACCGGCTGTGGGACATCATCGAGCGCTACGGCGTCACCCAGCTCTACACCGCCCCGACCGCCATCCGGATGTTCATGAAGTGGGGGGCCCAGGAGCCGGCCGGTCATGACCTGTCGACCCTGCGGGTGCTCGGCACCGTCGGCGAGCCGATCAACCCCGAGGCCTGGATGTGGTACCACGAGCACATCGGCGGCAACGGCACCCCGATCGTCGACACCTGGTGGCAGACCGAGACCGGCGGCCACATGATCACCCCGCTGCCCGGCGTCACCACCACCAAGCCCGGGTCGGCCTGCCACACGATCCCCGGGGTGTTCGCCGAGCTGGTCGACGACGACGGCAACGTCGTCGAGAGCGGCGGCGGCTACCTGACGATCGCCCGTCCGTGGCCGTCGATGCTGCGGGGGATCTGGGGTGACCCCGAGCGGTACAGGGACACCTACTGGTCCCGGTTCGAGGGCCGGTACTTCGCCGGCGACGGGGCCAAGCTCGACGACGACGGCTACCTGTGGCTGCTCGGCCGGGTCGACGACGTGATGAACGTCTCCGGCCATCGGATCTCGACCACCGAGGTCGAATCGGCGCTGGTCGACCACGAGGCGGTCGCCGAGGCGGCGGTGGTCGGCGGGACCGACGACGTCACCGGTCAGGCCATCATCGGCTACGTGATCCTCCGGGGCACCCACGAGCCCTCGATCGAGCTCGGCAACGAGATCCGGGAGCACGTCGGGGTCAAGCTCGGCAAGATCGCCAGACCCAAGACCGTGATCATCGTGCCCGACCTGCCGAAGACCCGATCGGGCAAGATCATGCGTCGGCTGCTGCGCGACGTGGCCGACGGCCGGGAGCTCGGTGACACCACGACCCTCGCCGACCCCGGCGTGGTCGACGAGATCGCCACCAGGGCCGCCGAGGACGACGACGACTAGCGTCCGGCCGGCCCGTTCTGGCGGCCGATCTGCCCACTTCCGGCCATCCTCACCGCCAGAAGGCCGGATCTGGCCGGGCCTAGTCCCGGAAGTTCTCGAATTGGAGCGGGAGGTCGAAGTCGGCCTCCTTGAGCGAGGCGATGACGTCCTGGAGGGCGTCGCGCTTCTTGCCGCTGACCCGGACCTGGTCGCCCTGGGTCTGCGACTGGATGCCCTTGAGCTTGAGGTTCTTGATGTGGGTGTTGATCTTCTTGGCCATGTCGGACGAGACACCGGCCTTGAGGTCGGCCACCTGGCGGGCTCGCCCGCCGGCGGCGTCCTCGACGTCGCCGAACTCGACCGCCTTCAGCGAGATCTTGCGCTTGATCAGCTTCTCCTCGAGGACCTGGCGGAGGGCGACGATCCGATCGTTGGACGCCGACTCCATGCGGATGGCCATGTCCTTCTCGTTCAGCTCGACGGTGGAGCTCGTGTCCTTGAAGTCGTAGCGGTTGGCCACCTCACGGCTGGCCTGATCGACGGCGTTTCGGACTTCCTGCATGTCGATCTCGGAGACAACGTCGAAGCTGGGCATGGCTCCAACCTACTGGCGATGGGGACGGGTGTGGTCCGCCGCCGTCGCTGCGGTGTCGGCGACGAAATCGGGTGACCGTTCGTTCGGCGATCCCGCTACCCTCAAAGGGCTGGCAGCTGCGACGTTTCGGCGGCGACGCTGCTTCTGGGTCGGTGCCCGAGTGGCCAAAGGGAGCGGACTGTAAATCCGCCGGTTACGCCTACGTAGGTTCGAATCCTACCCGGCCCACGGTGTGGCGGCCTTCGGCCGCCACCTCGAGATCCGCCGGTCGGCGGGAACTCGCACCTGCAGGTCGGGGGCCCTACAGCAGACGCTGGAGCAGGGCCACGTCGTGCCAGCGGCCGAACTTGCGGGCCACCTCGCGCTCGACGCCGACCAGTTCGAACCCGTGCCGGCGATGCAGGGCCACGCTCGCCTCCTGCGGACCGACGATTCGGGCGAACATGGCATGGAAGCCGTGGTTGGCCGCCGTCGTCACCAGCTCGCCGAGCAACCGAGAGCCGACACCCGCGCCCTGCTGACCGGGGGCGATGTAGATCGAGTCCTCGACCGAGGTCCGATACCCGGGGCGATCGCGATAGAAGCTGAGGGCGGCGAACCCGACGACCGTGCCACCCGCCTCCGCCACCAGCGCCGCCAGCCCGCCAGACCGGTCACGGATCCACTGCTCCTGCTCGGTCACGGAGCGTGGCACCAGGTCGAGCGTGGCCGTCCCCCCGGTCACCTCGCGGTTGTAGATGGTGCTGATGGCCTCGGCGTCGGCCGTGGTGGCCCGGCGGATCAACATCGGGGCTCAGCGTAGGCGGCGGGGTGGCGGTCCCGACCCGGACGAGATCCGAATGGGCCTTCGGGGTACTTCACCTTCGACGGCGAATAGCGTAACATCGCGGGTGCTGCAAATTTGTCGAACCATGGCGAAGGGACCTCGCGAGCCACATGGGTGATCATCGCACGCCGACACCGGGTGTTCTCGGTGTCGAAGTTGGTCGAAGCGCCGTCCGAGGGGTCCGGGTCGACGGTGACCGCCACGAGATCGTTGCCGTTGCCGAGGTCCCCTACAGCCAACCCGGCATCGACCGCGATGGCGTGATCGAGCCATCGGTCGTCGGCGTCGCCCTCGACACGTTGGTCGTCGCCCTCGGTGTGAGCGCCCGCTCGGACGTGCGCACCGGCCTGACCATCGGCCCTCGCAACGCAGGGGTCGGCAGCGGTCCCAAGATGGCCGGTTGGCTCGGGGCCCAGGCCACCCGGCTGGCCCAGCCCTTCGTCTGCGCCGGCGGCCTCGGGGTGGCGTTCGTGCCGATCCGGTCGATCGACCAGGCGGTGAAGACCGCTTTTGACATCGGCCTCGATCTCCACCGGGTCGACCTGGCGCCGGTTGCGACCGCTCGGGCCATCGGGGAACAGGTCGACGACCTCGTGTGCGTCGGGTCCGGTCGCGGGTGGCAGGCCCGGATGCGTGACTTCGAGGTCCTCGAGGCCATGGAGAACCAGCAGGTCGGTGCCGACGAACCGGTCCGCATCGTCGGCCAGAACGGCGCCTACACGATCGCCCGGTACGGGTGGATCGATGTGTCGCCCGACCTCCTGCACTCCGGCCAGGTCGACGTGGCCGGCCTGGCCACGGCCGTCGGTGCGGCCATCGGCGTGCTCTACGAGAGCCCGGCCAACCTGCTCGACGGGAAGGTCATCGGTGGCGCAGCGCCGGCGGTCCGGCACGATGCCCGCCGGCCGGCCGAGCCCGAGTTCCGGCCGGAACCGACCATCCAGTTGTCGGCGGTGCAGGTGCCCGAGCGAGTGACCGTGCCACCCGACGACGGCGGCGGGCAGGTGACCCATCGGCTGGCCGGCTCGGCCGACCGATCGGCGGCCCGACCGGCGACCCGACCGGCGACGGCGGCGACCAATCCGAGCGGCTCGGGATGGGGCGAGGATCGGGTCACCGAGGATGACCCGATCAACCTGTTCAGCCCCGACACCGACGAGCACGACATCCTCGGTCGGTCGCGTTTCCCGTCCGGGCTCCTCGCTGTCCTGGTGCTGCTCACCGTCGTGGCGGCCGGCCTCGGTGCCGCCTACCTGTTCGTGTGACCATCGGCCGATCGTTCGCGCTCCGGACGCTCGGCTTCCTCACCCTGATCACGTTGCTCGCCGCCAACGGATGGCTGGTTGCGCTCAACCTGGCCAAGCACGGGCGGTTGCCCGCCGAGCTGTCGTCGCTGCCGGGCATCGACGTCGCGGTCGGCAAAGGGGCCTCGCCGATCACCCGGCCGAACGCCGGCGACGGGGAGGGACTCGGCAGCGACCCGAGCCTGCTGGTTACCGACGACCCGGTCCCGTCCGGCGAGGTCGTCGCCCCGGCCGACTGGCCCGGCGGCGTTGGCCAGCCGCCGGACGGTCCGGCCCCGGCCCGGCGGCTGCTGGTCGGCCCGGACGGGTCGCTCCGGCTGGACGGGTCGGCGCCGACCTGGTCGGTGGTGACCGAGGTCAGCGATCTGGTGGCCAGGCGGTTGGATCGTGATCCGTCGGCGATCGATGTTGCGGTGACGTGGCATCCGGAGGCATCGGATCGCATCGGCGATCTCCAGGTCGAGCTGGCCGAAGCGATCCGCTTCGAGGGCGGTGACGTCGGACTGCCCGACGACGGGCCGGCGGTCCTGGCTCCTGCCGTCGAGCTGCTGGCGGCCCGACCACAGGCGTCGGCCGTCGTGATCGGTCGAGCGGCGACGAGCGACGGGGCCGAGGCCGACTCGGCTGTCGCCCTGGCCCGGGTCACGGCCGTGGCCGACGCTCTGGTGGCGGCCGGGATCGTGCCCGAGCGTGTCCTGACGGTCGTCGGCCCGGCCTCGGTTGATGGTGAGGCGGTCGGATCGGTCGAGGCGAACCCACCAGGCGGCACCGTGGTCGTCCGATTCCAGAACCTGCTGACGCCGTCGGCCGGCTGAGGCCTGGGGGCCGGTGTGGTGGGGGCGACCGTGGCCGGTCGGGTGGGTCCGAGGCGCGATCGGCGGGCGGTGGCTCGCCGTCGCCGGGCCGGCGTGGTGGCCGGGTTGGCCGTCGTGTCGTCGATGCTCGTTGTCCTCGGTGACGCCCAGGGTTGGTGGTCCCGGGACTCGGGTCTTGCGCCCGGCGGGGCCGCGGCCGGGGGGCCGGCCGATGCCCGTTCGTCCTCGCTCGGTCTCGGCGATCGACTTGACCTCGACGGCGTCGGTGTCGGCGCAGCGGGTGGTGGCGAGGCGGTCGAGTCGGCCGGCGTGGAAGGCGCCGGCGGCGAGCCGAGCCCGTGGTCGCCCGTCGTCGGTCGGCTGCTCGATCCGGTGGCCGCAGGCCCCTGTCGATCGCCTGGCGGGGCCGGCGCAGTCGACGAGCCAGTAGCCATCGGGGTGGTCGTCGACGAGCCGGTCGGGTTGGTGCCGGATGGCGCCGTCGGGACGGTCCCGGTTGGCGTTGTCGGCGCCCGGGTGATGGCGGAGGCGGCAACGTGTGAGGGCGGTGTGTTGGGTCGGCCGGTGGACGTGGTGGCGGTCGGGGCCGGCGGGAGTCCGTTGGCGTCGGTCGAGGCGGTGTCGGCGTTGTTGGAGCGGGGGCCGGCGGTGATCGTCGGGCCGTCGTCGCTCGAGGTCGGCCTCCGGGTCGGCGAGGTGGTCGACGGGCGGGTTCCGGTGCTGTTCCCCCGGTCGGTTGATCCCGCTCTGGCGGTGCCGTCGGAGCGCCGATTCCTGCTCGGGCCGGATGGGGCGGTGCTCGGCGACGCGGCGGCGGGGCACGTGTTGGCGCAGTCGTGGCGACGGGCGGTGGTCGTGCTCGGCGAGTCTGCGGAGGACGAGTTGGTGGCCAACGCCTTCGCCTCGGCACTGGAGGCCGGGGGCGGGGTCGTGGTGTCCGAGCTCGGCGTCGGCGATGGCGGCGTCGATCCCGGTGAGCTGCTCGACGCCGTCGAGCCGGCCTCGCCGATCCAGGAGCCGCCCGACGTCGTGTTCGTCGCCCTCGGCGTCGACGGCGCGGTAGCGGTGCTCGATGCGATGCGCAGCGCCGGCGTCGAGTTGCCGGTGGTGGCGGTCGATCGACGGGCCGACGGCGGCGTGGTCGCCGAGTCACTCGATGGCCTCGAGCTGGTCGGCTGGCCGCGACCGGCGACCGCCGATGCCCTCGATCGCTTCGCCGTGGTGTTGGCGGCCGAGCTCGGCACCGGGTCGGCGGACCGTGTCGCCGAAGCCCGAACGGCCGACGCCGTGCTGCTGGCCATCGAAGCGGTCGCCCGGGCGGCGACCGACGAACCGACGCCGGTCGCCAGCGCATTGGCGGCTGGCGTGGTCGTGTCCGGCCTGGCCGAGTCGGTTCGAGCGTGGCCGGTCACGGCCGTCGATGACGGAGCCGAGGTCGTCACCGTCGTCCGCTTCGAAGGCGGGGTCGCGGTGCCGGTCGGGTCGGTCGCGGTCGCCACCCGGTAGTGGCGTCGGGCGCCCGAGATTCTGGGGATCCGGGTTTGATGGGTCCGAGAGCCGTGGCAGACTCTAGGACGGCCCGTTCGCGGGCCCAGACGCCTCCTTAGCTCAGTCGGCAGAGCGTTTCCATGGTAAGGAAAAGGTCGTGAGTTCGATTCTCACAGGAGGCTCCACGTAACCCCTGGTCATGGCGGTGGGCCATCGGGGAGAAGCCAACAGGCTCAAGTCCATGGCACTTCTATGGCGCGACGGCGATGGCGCGACGGCGAACTGAACCGTGGCCTGGCAACCTCGTGGGGGCGATCAGCTGCGGAACGTCACCCTCGGCCCACGTTGGCCCCGAATTGATGCCCGTCCCCCCCATCGAGCACGCACGAGACGTCGGTAGTTGCGGGCCTGCTCCAAACGCGGCGGTGCTACGCTCACGGCATGGGCCTGGAGTTCGAGGTCGCGCTGTACGTGCTCGAGCTCGTCGCCGCGCTCTCCGGGATCGGCCTCGCCGCGACCGGGCTGCGGAGCTGGCGTCAGCGGGCCGCGAAGAAAAACGACCCGCTTCGTAGATGTTTGATGCGGACTCTGCCCTGCGCGAACCTTCTTCAAGAAAGCCTACCTGTTGGGTAATCTCACCTAACATGTGCACGCGATCGGGTTCGCCGTGATCCACGATACGCGCATTCGATATCGACCCGAACAAGTGGTCGATGTGGTGTCGTGCGCATGCTCGAATCCTGGACCTTTACGACCTCGCCAGCATCGACCGGGTGTGGCTCAGTTGCGGTAGCTCCGCCACGGTCGCGAGCGGACCACGAACAAGTTCGGTCTACGCAGGTAGACCGGCCTCCATTGCGCGCCGTGAACCGCATCGTCGCGGCTCTCGCAGAAGCAGGCGATGATGCTCTTGTCCTTCTTCCGTCGGTAGTCGCAGAGGCGCTGTGCCGCATACTCGGTGCCAACCCATTCACCTGCCGTCTGGCTGAACATCCTGATACTCGCCATGCCTGCGCCTCCGTTGATTCAGACCTGCTTTGCCCTTCGGCAGGTTTCGGGCCGAATTTTGTCCTCAGCTAGACGAGGGGTCGACGGACCAGTAGATCCGAGCTGCCTGCTCGCCGCTGCGACGAACTGCGTCATCGGACGCATGTGCATAGAGACGGAGGACCAGGCTCGGATCGGTATGCCCGAGCAGGCGTTGGACCGTCCAGGCGTCAGCGCCCGAGGCCATCCAGGTCGTGGCAGCCGAATGGCGGAGACCATGGAACGTCAGACCATCGACGCCGGCCTTGCGGACAGCTGGGACGAACACCCGGTCACGAAAGTTGCTCGCTCAGCGGTCCGCCGAAGTGGTCGGCGAACAGGAGATCGGTCGGCTGGCTGAGGACCAGGAGGTCGACGTGCTGTCGGATCTCCTCGACCAGCTGGTCCGGCAGGTCAAGCGTCCGGTTGCTCGATGCCGTCTTTGGCGGGCCGACCGTCAGCCGGCCGGCACCCTCGGCTACGGCCTTCGTGATCGACAGCCGTTGGCGGTCGAAGTCGATGTCGGCGACCTGGAGGGCAGCGACCTCACCGAAGCGCAACCCCATCACGCCGGACAGGTAGACCATCGCTCGCCACTCCGGGCCGATGGCGTCCGCTAGGGCGTGCAGCTCGGCCGGCGTCACGACTCGCTTCTCTTCCGTCCTCGGCGCGGGGAGCTTGATCCCTCGACAAGGTGAGCGGCCGATGACCTCCATGTCGACGGCAGCGCCGATCATCGACCGAAACGAGCCGAGGGTTCGTCGAGCGTAGGATCGGGGTTTGCCCGGAGGCCTGCGATGAAGGACACACCTGCAACGACGACCCTCTACCGGCCGACAGGTCCGGCCGAGTTGAAGTTGGTCGCGGACGAGGGGTTCCGGGCTTGGCCTCCTCGTCTGCCAGATCAGCCGATCTTCTATCCGGTGACCAACGAGGAGTACGCGGTGCAGATCGCTCGTGACTGGAACGCCTCTGATGACGAGACCGGGTTCGTGACGGCGTTTGATGTCGAGGCCAGCTATCTCGGCCGGTTCGACTGCCAGGTGGTGGGTGACGCCGCGGTTCATACGGAGTACTGGATTCCTGCCGAGCAGCTTGACGAGTTCAACAGCAACATCGTCGGCGAGATTCGGGTCCTTCGAGCATTCCGAGGGATTCCACCCGTTGAGGTCTCGGCCGAGAGCGAGTTGGCCAGCGTCATCGGAAGCTGAGTGTTTCCGAGCGCTCGAATCGTGCCGTAGTGCTGCGGTCGAGCCATAGGGTGGTTGCTCGGTGAGGAACGTCGATTGGTCGGTGCGAGACGAGCTGAGGGAGCGACTCGATTTGATCGAGGTCGTCGCGGAGCGATTCGACGGAGTCCGGGAGTCGGAGCATCTCCTGGTTGACCTGACGGCGCTGCTGCGGTCCAAGGTAATGGAGCGCTCCGACGCGGTCAGTGGGCCCATCGGCTGGGCAGCCAGCTGACCTTGGGGAGCAATCGAGGTACTGGAGTTCTGTATGCGAGAGCTGCGATGGCCTGAGGTGCAGAGGTTCCTGATGGAGCAGGCAACCGAGTCGACTGATTTTCGCAAGCGTGATCTAGCAACCAGCGCCCTGGAGGTGTACGAGCCCGACTGGCCGGGCGGCGAGGTCTATCGAACCTACGATCCCGCGGCGGGTCTCAAGACCTACGTCGGCCTTGTCTGGAGCGATGACGAGTCGGAAATCCAACGGATTCGGTTCAGCGCCCGTAACTCCGCTGAGGCTCGCGCCGTCGCTGAAGCTGAGCACGGACCTGATCGACGGTTCTCTGTTTGGAACGAAGAGGACGCCGCCCGGCCGAGAGACAACTGGTGACACCGGGTTGGAGTGCCGAGACCGGTGGCCTTGACTTCACCAGCTGGCCGTCACGCTCGGTGACCTGGGGATTCTGCGAGCGGGTGAACCTGAGCGCTCGGGTGGTGTTCACGCGCCCTTGTTCGGGGCTGGAGGTTCGGGTTTGGGATACTCGTCGCCGTGATTTCGCTGTCGGTTCGCCGGACCCTCTTCGCTCCAGAGAGTGAGACCGCAAGAATCGGGGGCATCTCGATCCCCGACTGGAGCGACGTCGGGGGAGTGCGCCTCCTGTCGGCTGTCGACTACTACGAGGACGCCGCTTTCAACGCCCTGCAGCTCGATGATCTCCTGGCCGATGTCAGGGCGTGGCGAGAGTACGAACAACTTCGACGAGACCCCGAGCAGCGCTTGTCGATGATCGAGCGCGTCGAGACCGTTCTTGCCGCAGCGAACAAGGCCCGAAGCTACGTGGTCTTCCTGTCCTTGTGAATAGCATGAGCGGCCGATCTTCGTAGCCGACATCGAGGTTGCGGCCCGCAGGGAGTCACCCGCCACCGACGGTGGCGATCCGAGTCAGGCAACCGGTGATCCCGAGCGCAGCACTGGTGCCGATACCTGGCGGCTGTCAGGCGGGTCTAGGTTGGCCCTTGATGACCGTCTGGCATCGGCTTTGGCGTTGGCTTCAGGGCCTGGGCGGCAGACCGACAGCAGATGTGACGGTCTCGGTGCGCGAGGCCGACATCCCCAGCGGGCTAGTTGTGCTCTGCGGGGAGGTTGTCCCCGGTGAGCTGGTCGAGGGTGGTGATGGGTGTGGCCCAGTCGAGTGCGCCGTGGGATCGGTGGTGATTGTAGAAGT
>JANQPB010000037.1 GCA_028285495.1 Acidimicrobiales bacterium | reverse complement strand
GACGGAACTCCTCCGGGTAGCGATGTGTGCCCAACGTGGACTCCTTCCCGGGACCAGTCTCCCAGGCTCAGATGTCTCACGTAGCGGGGGAACTCCAGAACGAGACCGAGCAGAGTCAACCACTAGAGGATGGGGCGGTTGTCGGCGACCGTCCCGAACCACCGAGTCCGAGCACCTCGACGAGGAAGGACCTGGTGCCGCCATCACCTTCTGAGGTTGTTCTGGTGAGTGTTGCCCCATCGCAAGCTGAGCCCGGATCCACAATCGAGCTCCTGTACCCACTTGAGACGACTCGCGGTGGCTATTTCACCCTGGAGCAGTGGGTTGGGCAGGATTGGGTCGTAACGAACTATCTCGTCTCCGATGCTCATGGGCCGGCTGAGATCTACAGTCTCGACGACGATCCATGCTGTGATGACTATGGGGTGGGCGGGCCGGGCCCAGATCGAGTTCTCCTGCCGACAGGCATGGACGCTGGACATTGGAGAGTATGCACGATGAATGCGGCCGATGACTTCTGCGGGCGCTTCACTGTCACCTAGTTCGAAGTTGGACAATCGCTGCCTCGGCGGTGTGACTGGAGGAGGTGGGTGTCAGCCGGTCAGCGTCCCGCAGACGCCCCCGCGTGATCTCAGGTACGTGTGGTGGGTGCCGCTACGGGTGTGTGGGCGTGGTCGGCGCGGTGGTGTTGCGGGTCAGTCGTTCGAGTTTGTGTTCTGCGGCGGCGATGTTGATCTGGAGGCCTTCGATCTCGCCGGCCCAGCCGTTGGTGTGGGCTTCGGTGAGCCGGTCGAGGAGGTTGGCGTGGATCTTTTGGAGGCGTGGGAGCTGGCGGGGGTCGGGTTGGAGGAGGAGGCAGCGGATGCAGGCGTGTTCGTGGATGCAGGGGGTGGCGTAGGCTCGGCCGCAGGTCCCGAGTTCGACTTTGCGTTTCTCGAAGTGGGAGAGGAACTCGTCCCATTCGTCGTCGGTGACGTCTCGGTATTCGTGGCTGGGTCGTTGGCTGCGGCGGCGGGCGATGAAGGCTCGGTGGTGTTCGATGACGTCGGCGTCGTAGATGGCGACGTAGCCCTGGGTGGTGTTGAGGTTGTCGTGGTCGAGGACTTTGGCTGCGACGTGGACGGGGAGCCCGGATGAAACGGCTTCGGTGGCGTAGATGCGGCGGAAGTCGTGGGGGGTGGTCCGGGCTGGGGTGCCGTCGTTGAGGGTGATGCCGGCGGTTTGGGTGATGCGGTGGATGAGGGTGCCGGCGTAGGAGGGGCTGATCATGACGTTGGCCAGCCCCCACCGTCGTTGGAACAGGAACGGTAGGGGTGGGCTGTGGAGGCGTTCGGCGTGGTCGTAGCGGGCGATCAGGGGGATCTGTTCGTTGCCGTCGCGGACTCGGTCGATGATGGTGGCGAGGACTTCGCTGAGTTCGGGGCTGACGACGAGGAGGCGTTCTGTGTCGGTCTTGGACGGTGTGATCTGCAGCAGGGGGATAGTCTCACGGGTGGTGGGCAGGGTGTAGGCGACGAGGCTGCGGTGGGTGAGTTCGGTGAGTTCTTCGATCCGGGTACCGAGCGACAGCAGATTTGACCAAGAGCGAGAGGAAGCTGCTCAGTTCACTCGCCAACGACGAAGAACTGACCGAGCTCGGCAGGGTGGCCATGGCCGCACTCCTCGCGACCGAGAGCCGCTGAGGATCTGATGAGCGACCAGTCGATCGAGCACTACATCGCGGGACGCGTCGAGCAGTCGATCCGAGCTAGTGCACTCGCGAGCGACGTGTACGCGTTCTCGCTGTGGCTCCACCACGAGGATGACGACCCTCGTCGGCCCGTGCTCTGGCTCGGGTCGAATACGGAGACTCGAGTGGAGTCGGTCGTCGACGCGGCGAGCAGCCCGGAGGAAGCTCGGTGGAACTTCGCCTTCTGGCAGCAGGACACGCTCATGGAGATCGGCGGAGACAACGACCCTGATGGCGCGGGAGTAGTCGAGGCCTGGTTCAAGCACGACGTTGGGCTCTGGTTCACGGACGAGGACGAGGCGGCGGACTTCGATCGAGCCACCGAACTTGGGCAGGAGATGCACGAAGCGCTCTTCCGAGGGGCTGCCGACGCCGTGGCGCTCGTCCATGGCTCAGACTCGTCGGTGGGCCCGAAGGGCAAGCCACTGCCGATCATCGTGCACGAACTCGAGTACTTCGACGAGATCGCGATAGCGAACGAGCGAGTGAACCCCAGCGGCCTCTTGCCTTCCGGCTTCTTTGCTTGGTGTCGAGGTGAAGCATGAGGCGCCGGCGTTCAGCCCAAGGTGCCCCCGTTGCCGAAGTCATCGACCTGGGGGTCTCCATCGATATCGGAGCGCCGCTTCCGCATCTCGTCTCCGATGGCATGAGAGCCGTCGTCGTCTTCCACGCTGGCCTGCCCCACGACCCTGAGTGGGACGGCAGGTCCGTCACGATGGTCGACCCAGGCGAGTCGATCGAACGCAATCTTGGATGGGTGATGTTCGATGGGGTCTACCAAGTCTCGCTCGGACCACCGAACGATGAAGCACTTGCCGGGCACCCGCTTCACGGCGCCGGACTCGAGTACTACTCGGCCCATGAGGTCAGAAACAGTGCACTGGTGGCTGAGTTCGAACAGAGGAATCGGGTGCATCCTCACCACAAGCCGGAGCGCTTCGAGTCGGTTACGCACGTGATCATCACCTTCCACGACGAGACCCTCGAATGCCTCTGCGGTTCGTGGAAGGCCGGGGCGCTCACTGCGGACTTCGACTCAGCGATCAGCATGGCGATGGCGGCCCTCAGAAGCGGCGAGATGTTGTCATGACGCCAGGCGCAAATGCCGTGCTCCTCGGAGGCGAGGCATCGCCAATCGGTTGGTGGGTCACGTTCGTCGACGCGCCCATGAGCACCGTCGAAGGATGGCTCGCTCAACAGTGGTTCGGTGACCGGCTGTTTGAAGCGGTTCGCTGTTCGCCGTACCCCGACTGCCTGCGTCAACTCGAGCCGCTCGAGTCGCCCTGGACCAAACACCTCCTGGTCGAACACGGCGACTGGACTCTCCACGTCGACAACTCTCTCCTTGGCGGTGATCCGACCGCTCCTGGCCCAGCCCTGAGTAGGTCGCTAGGTTGCCGAGTGGTCGTCGCCGGCCACAGCCCGCGCCACGGTCCGGGCCATCAGGGGACCGGCTTGTGGGTATTCGGGCCTGACGGTGAGCCACCTCTCCAATACCGGCGGACGGTGCAAGTCGATTGCGCCGACGGCCGCTGGTCGTGGCACGAGACTGGCGACCCTCTGCCGTTCGAGCAGGTTGATCGCTACGGAGCCAGGATGAAGCGGGACCGCTTCGATCGAGAGCTGTTGATCGAGTACCTCGGTGCGTTCGGCATCAGGCCTGACGAACCCGAGGCGTTCGGCACCGGCCGTCTCCTCGCTGGCGAGCCGACGACCGGCCGCTCTATCTCGTCGGCGGCACTCCGTTCCGAACTCGGGATTGTGTGACTTCCTGAATCGTGTGTCGCTTTGTCATCACGATGTCATCAGAATCCTCGGGAATGGCCGGATTCGGTCGGGGTTGATCGGAACCGCGACCGCCGGAAAGCCCTGCTGAGCTGGGAAAACGGGGAATCGCCTCGCACAGTCGGAACCGCCAGGGAGCAGTTCAAGTCCCCCCTCCGACACGAACAAATGTTCGATACGGTCGAGTCGGAAGCGCGGGCGGCTCATCATGTCGCTGGCGCCCTTGGCCGGGTGGATCCGTCGCCGAACGCCCTCAGATGAACGATGTCGGGTCGCTGGGAGTACGCAGGACGGCGACGAAACCGTGGACGCCCGCATCGCTGTCGGTGAGTCCGAGGGTCATCACGGCTGGGACCAGAAGACCCTCGCGATGCACAGCTGTGATGTGGGCCGGCTGGCCGTCGTGGACGAGTTGGCGGCGGTCGAGTGCAGTTTGGAACGCACTGATGTGTCGGGGCCGATGTTCGGGGGGAACGATCAGTGCAAGCTTCTCCGATGGCTGCGTTGCGTGGGTGTCCGAGGAGCGACTCTGCGCGACAGTTCCAGCCTGTGATTCGCCCGTCAGCATCGACGGCGATGATCGCGTCGTATGCGGCGTCGAGGATGGTGGCGAGGTCGGTGCTCATGCTGGCTTGTTGAACATGTAGCGGGCAATCTTCCAACCGTCGGCGTCGGTTCGGCGGAACAGGAAGATCTCGCGGTTGGATTCTGCGGACTCGTCTCCGGTGGTGAGAACGGTTTGGGTTCCGTCGCTCCGGGTCAGGGCGAATGCGGTGTCGTCGCCGGTGACGACGAGTTCGTCGATGGTGAACGTGACGTTCAGGCGGATCGCCTCGAAGATCTGGCGGTACCCGTCGGTCATGTCGGTACCGGTGACGGTTGCCAGGGTGGTGGGCATGAAGATGCCGTCGGGCGTGTAGCAGGATGCGGCGAGGTCGGCGTCGCTGGTGTTGAGCGATCGTTCGTAGGTGTCGAGCAGTTCTCGGATCTGGTCTTCGCTGGTGCTCATGTCGGTTCCCTCCTTGGGTGGCTTCCGTGGAATGTAACCGCCGTCGGCTACGATTGATTCCATGGAATCTAATGATGGGTCGCCTGTGAGTTCGCCCGTCGAGCTCGGGGCGTTGTTCAGCGATCTGGTGCGGTTGGAGACCGAGCTGTGGGACGTGGTCGATCGCCGGCTTCGCAGCGATCACGACCTGCCGTTGTCGTGGTTCGAACCGATGCAGGTCATCGCTCGCGTCGAGGACTGTCGCGTAGCCGATATCGCCGACGCGTTGTCGATCACGGTGGGCGGGGTGAGCAAGTTGGTCGATCGGATCGAGAGCGCCGGGTGGTGTGAACGAGGCCCCAACCCCAACGACGCTCGATCATCGGTCCTTGCGCTCACTCCCGTGGGGCGGCGCGTGCTCGAAGCGGCGAACGCGTCCTTCGTGGACGAACTCGCAGTCCGGCTCTCGGCTGCGGTGTCGCCCCAGCGGCTCGGTGCGTTCGCGTCGACCGTGCGAGACCTGCGACAACACATCGCCAACCGACAGGAAGGAACACGATGATGGCCGAGATTCCGGATGCGATGCGGGCGGTGGTGCTCGAGGCGCCCGGCCAACCCGAAGCGTTGCAGATCCGTCAGGTGCCGGTGCCGGTGCCCGAGCCCGGCCAGGCACTCATCAAGGTGGAAGCGTTCGGGCTCAACCGGTCCGAGTTGCACACTCGGCTCGGGCTCGCCGAAGGGGTCACCTTCCCCCGGGTGCTGGGCATCGAAGCGACCGGCGTCGTTGTCGACTGCCCAGGGGGCGAACTCGAGCCCGGCGCGCAGGTCGCGGCATTGATGGGCGGGATGGGCCGGACCTTTGATGGAGGCTATGCCGAGTACACCTGCGCGCCGGTCGGCCAGATCGTGCCGTTCACCAGCGACCTCGACTGGGCCGTCCTCGGTGCCGTACCCGAGATGCTCCAAACTTCGTACGGATCGCTCACCATCGGACTCGACGCCCAATCCGGCCAGTCGATCCTGATCCGAGGCGGCACCTCCTCGGTCGGCATGGCCACCGCAGTGCTCGCTCGCCGCCTCGGGATGACGGTGATGTCCACGACCCGCAACCCGGACCGCGTCGAAGCCCTCACCGACATCGGTGTGCAGCACCCGCTGGTCGACGACCAAGACGTGGCCACCCAGGTCCGTCGACTCATCCCGGAGGGCGTTGACACTGCGCTCGAGCTCGTCGGAACCCCGACGCTGCCCGACACGCTGCGAGCGACACGGGTCCACGGCGTGGTGTGCTTCACCGGCATGTTGTCCAACCAGTGGACCGTTCGCGACTTCTACCCGATCGAGTACCTCCCACGCGGGGTGCGCCTCACCGCCTACGGAGGCGACGCCAGCGACCTCCCGCCCGCCGTGTTGCAGGAGTTCCTCGACGCCGTCGCAGCCGGCCAGGCCCGAGTGCCGATCCATCGCACCTACCGCCTCGACGACATCGCCGAAGCCCACGCCGACATGGAAGCCGGCCGAGCCACCGGGAAGCTCGTGGTCCTGCCCTGACTGCGAACGGCGCAGAGCTTCACGGGTACCCCACACGCGTGGCCAGCCGCTGGCATGCGCCGACCACGACGTCGCACGGGTCGATGACCGGCGATTACGTAGCCCGGAGAAGCGTGAGCCAGTCGCTCTCGTGGTGCGGAGTTGGGGTACAAGACGCCCGTCCGACACGAACAAGTGTTCGATTTCGGCTCTTGGAGGTGGATCGGCTCGGGTTGAGTGCAACACCGCCTGACTGCGTTGGGCTGCGCCGGGATTGCGGTTGGCTTCTTGGCGCGCTGTCCCTGGCGGCACCGCGCAATCGTCGACTCAGAGGTCGAGCAGGCTGCGGAGCTCGTGCTTCTTGACTTTTCCCATTGCGGTTCGAGGAAGGTGGTCCACCCAGGCAATCTCGCGGGGATGTTTGTAGCGTGCGATGCGGTCGTCGAAGGCCGAGAGTACGTCGGTGTCGGTGATACCTGGGTCGGAGCGGACTGCGACGATGGTCGGGACCTGGCCCCAGCGTTGGTCGGGGCGGCTGATGACCGCCGCTTCGGCGATTCCGTCGATGGTGGCGAGCACCGCTTCGAGCTCGGCAGGGTAGATGTTCTCACCGCCGGAGATGATCACGTCCGTACGGCGATCTTCGATGAAGAAGAAGCCTTCGTGATCGGTTCGGGCGATGTCGCCGGTGCGGAACCACTCGTCATCGAGAAACGATGCGGCGGTGGCCTCAGGCTGGTTCCAGTAGCCCCTGGTGACGTTGGCGCCGCGCACGAGGACTTCCCCGGGTTGGTCGGCTCCGACGTCGTTGCCGTCGGTATCGACGAGGCGGACGTCAACGCTGAGCCCGGGAATGCCGCATGAGCCGATCTTGTCGCGGGCTCGTTCGGCCGGGAGCGCGAGCGCGAGCGGCGAGGTCTCGGTCAGGCCGTAGACCTGGGTGACCGGCACGCCCTTCGCGTGAACCTTCTCGATGAGTTCTCGCGGCACCGGCGATGCGCCGCTGTTGAGCGACCGCAAGTGTCGGAAGGTGGCGCTTTCCCAGGCGGGGAGTGCTTGCACTGCGACCAGCATGGCGGGAACGAGCGTGCCAAGGGTCGCTCGTTGATCGAGTTCCTCGAAGGCCTCGGTCGGGTCGAATCGTCGGGGCTGGACCAGCGTCGCGCCCGCTCGCAAAGTTGGCGTCGCATGCACATTGAGCCCTCCGACGTGGAACTGAGGCATGACGTTGAGCACCCGGTCCTGCGACGTGAGGTCCATCATCGCCGCCACATTCGACGCATTGGCGGTGAGCGCCGCTTGGTCGAGCATGGCGCCTTTCGGAGTGCCGGTCGTTCCGGAGGTGTACGCGATCAGGACCACGTCGTGGGTTCGCCCGGTGCGGGGCGGAGGAGCGGCGTCGACCGCAGCGCCGTGCACGGGGTCGACGACCAGCGGCTCGATGTCGTTGGAGCTGAGCTCGACCGCAGCCCTGGCAGCGCCACCGTGGGGCGAGTCAGCGATCAGGAGGGTTGGGCTGGCGTCGTCGAGAATCACTGCGAGTTCATGAGCGGTCAGGCGTGTGTTCAGCGGAACGATCGCTGCGCCGAGACGGGCGCATGCGAAGAGCACCTCGAGCATGAGCGAGCCGTCGCCAGCGAGGACCGCAACTCGTTCGCCTCGTCGCACGTCTGCGTCGACGAGTGCCCGGGCGGTGCCTGCGACCCGTGTGAAGAGCGCCTGCCAGCTGAGGTCACCCTCGGGCAGGACGATCGCCGTGTCTGTGGGGCGTCGTGCGGCCCAGTGTTCGAGCCAACTGTCGACCGCAGTCACGGCGCCGCGTCCGCTCCGTCGACCTCTGCGGTGCGAGCGCGTCGTCGTTCGAGCTTGCGAGCCATCGTTCCGACCAGTCGTTCGGCCTCGCCGGGCTGGCTCCATGGGCACACTGCCAGGCAGATGCCGCAGCTGTGGGTCTCGGCGAAGTACGGCAAGCAACGGTCGAAGTCCACGTACCACTTCTCGTCCCCGCGAACGGTCTGCTTGGTCGAGAAGATCGCGGCGGGCGGGCATGCGTCGAGGCAAACGCGGCAGTTCCAGCAGAAATCGTCGGCGCCGAACTCGCTCGGCGCCGAAGCAACCAACGGCACGTCTGTGAGCACGCTGGCCAGTCGAAATCGCGAACCGAGTCGGGGATGAATCAATGATCCGTGCTTGCCGAGTTCGCCGAGGCCGGCCTCGATGGCCGCCGGAACGAGCAGCATGGGTCCGGCGTTTGGCCCGCCGTGACCCCGGGCGGGATGACCGTGGCCCCGGAGCCAGTCGGCGAGGGCTCGGGCTGCGTAGGTTCCGCGGTTGTACTGCCGCTGGACCTCCGCACCGGCCTGCCACGAGGGCGCCATCGACAACTCCTCGTGATCCATCTCGACCGCGAGGATCACGACCCACTCTTCGCTGACGTCGTGCCCGTCATAGATCCAGTCGGGCTGGACGCGAGCGAATCCGATGTCTTCGACGGCGAGTTCGGGATGGTCGAGCGAGAACGCTCGAATCGCCTCCACCCATTCCTCGGGCGGACGCATCTGCGGTGCCGATGCCAGTGGGCCCGGCTCGTAGTGATCCTGGTCGCCGTATCGGAGCACCTTGCGCAGCTCGGGGTGCTCGACATGGCGCCGACTGATCAGGTCCTGCATGGGTCGGTGTTGGAAGGATTCCGTCCAGCTCCACATCACCACGGTGGGTCGGCGAGGCTCGGGCTCCCCGAGCCCGTTGAGGTCGTTGCCCGAAACCGGGCCCATGAGTTCGACGAGCTCCCCTGGCGGTTTCCAGGTTGGTGTGCGTCGTGTCGGCGGTGGTCGTCGGGTCATGCCTGCCTCTCAGCCTACCGAACGAACATTCGGTCGGTTGGCCACCGCTACCATAGGCGATCTATGCCGGAAACGACAGGTGGTCGCGCCGTCAACGATCTCGAGTCAGTGCTGCTTGCGGCTGCGGACGAGTTCCTCGAACGGGGCTACGACGCTGCCCGCATCGGGCATGTTGCGACCGCCGCCGGACTCTCGAAGAGCTCGCTGTATCACCATGTCGAGGGCAAGGAGCAGCTGTTGCAGCTGGGGCTCGAGCGCGCCCTCGCTGGTCTCGATGAGTGTTTCGCCGCAGCGCGCGATGAAGCTGAGCCAGGGGCGGCGGTGCGCCGACTGATCGAGCTGGTCGTCGAGGACATGACCGATCGGGCTCGACTGCCGTTTGTTGCGCTTCTGATCGGCGTGCGAGGGAACTCCGATATCGAGCGGTCGGCCCTCGAGCGGCGGCGCCGATTCGATCTCGAGTTCGCACAGATGCTCGAACGTGCCCAATCGGTTGGCGCAGTCCGTTCCGACATGACCCCTCTCGTGCTCGCCCGTCTGTGCTTTGGCACCATCAACGCCCTCCACGCGTGGGTGCGACCCGACCGGCATGGAGTCGACCAGATCCGCGCCGACGCCGTACGTTTCGTGCTTGCCGGCCTCGGTCACGACAGCAGACCCGAGCCGACCGGCTGACATGTGTCCCCAGGCCGACGGAGTCAACGAGTGATGGAGAGCGCCTGTGGACGGGAGCGCCGCGTTGATCACGGTTGTGGCGGTGCTGGAGGCCAAGACATGGAGACCCGCCTCCATGAGATGGGTTGAGCCCGGCTGGCGACCTGACGTCCAGGTCGCGGCGGCCGGCCCGACTCGTGTCCAGCGGAGCCATCAGGCGGTGCTGCGTTCAGCGGATGGTGGGTGGCCGAACTGGCGCTTGTATTCGCGGCTGAACTGGCCGAGGTTGGCGTAGCCGACGGCGTAGCCGGCCTCGGCGACGCGGTGACCTTCGTGGATCAGCCGTTGTGCTTCGAGCAGCTTGACGGTCTTCACGTACTGCAGTGGTGACGACCCCATCACTTCTCGGAAGGTAGAGAAGAAGGCGGTTCTGCTCATGTGGACGCGCTCGGCCAGCTGATCGACCAGCACCGGCTCGTCGAGGTGTTCGTGGATGTGGTGAACGGCGCGGGCGATGCGCTTCACCTTGCCATTTTGCTGGAGGAGGTCGCGCACCTGGTCGCCTCGGTGCCCGGTGACAAGTCGGTAGTAGATCTCGTCGATGGCGGCGGGTCCGAGAACGGCAAGATCGGTCGGTCGGTCGAGCATGCCGATGAGTCGTATGAAAGGGGCGGCGAGGTTGTTGGAGAGCGGTGTCGAGAACTTGGCTGATGCTTCGCGGTCTTCGGCGGTCGGCGGTCGTGGTTCGATGTCGTCGAGCCGAACGATGAGCTCGGCGAGTCGACTGGTGTCGAGTTCGATGCCTACTGCGAGGAATGGTGTTTCGGGGGATGCTCCGACGAACTCGGTTTCAACGGGGGAGGCGAGAAGCCCGACGACGACTTGTGGGCCCGTGTAGGTCGCGGTCGCCTCGGCGTAGTGGCAGACCTTGGTGCCCTGCAGGAGGAGCACCAATGCGGGGGCCTCGAGTTCGGGCGTGCGGGGGGTGCCGACGTTCGTCCGGAACAGGGCGAAGTCGTGGAGCGGTGTTCTAGTTATGCCATCGGTTGGGGTGCACTGGTCGACCAGCGCGACCAGCTCGGCGAGCGTGAGGGGATCGATGGCTTCGATTGGGGCGTCCATTTCGGACGAACGTACACCTCATGGACCTGGAATTCAGCAGATCGACCCGCTTTGAGTACGAATGTGTAAGACCTGCGGTCGATCGTGCTCGCGGGGCGATGGGCGCCCGTCGTAGCGTGCGACGAGAGCCCCGCACGTCCTCCTGGAGGTCCCATGATCACCGATGAACAGACTGCAATGCTCGGCGCACTCGCCGAGGGGCTGTCCACACCGCCGCGCCTCCCGGTGCTGCGCACGCCCGACGAGTACGGCCTCGAGTACGAAGAGGTCTCGTTTCGGACCGCGGACGGCATCGAGGTCTCGGGCTGGTTCATGCCCGGCTCGTCGAACCGTGTTGTCATCAGCAACCACTTCTCTCCTGGCAACAAGTACGGCTTCGCCGGCCACCTGGAAGGGCTCGACTTCGCTGGCGGGTTCGAGGTCAACTTCTTGCCGCGTTACAAGGCGCTGGTCGACGCCGGCTACAGCGTGCTGGCCTACGATCTGCGCAGTCACGGCGGAAGCGGCGACGGCGAAAGCGCGATCTCCGGTGTCGGCTACTACGAGTGGCAAGAGGTGCTCGCCTCGCTGGACTACGTCCGCGGCCGTGAGGACACCAGGGACGACGAGGTCTCGATGATGAGCATGTGCATGGGCGCGAATGCGACGTTCAACGCAATGGACCGGCACCCGGAAGCCTTCGAGGGCGTGACGTCGATGATCGCGATTGCACCCCTGAAAGGAAGGACATCGATCGAGCGGAACTGCGAACGGATGCAGATCCCGGTCGACGAAGGCGTCAGCGCCTTCGAACCGATCTACAACGAGATGACCGGGCTGACCGTTCAGGATCACAACATCATCCCCAAGGCGGCGTCGATCAACGTCCCGACGTTCTTCTTCCAGGTGCGCGACGACACCAACTCGCGCTGGACCGACGTCCAGGAGATGTTCGAACTCGTCCCGCTCGACGACAAGAAGATCGAGTACCTGGAAGGAACCCCCTGGCGCTTCCAGGGCTACAACTACTTCTCCGACAACCCCGCCGAGATGATCGAATGGTTCGACGCCCACCACGGCGGACCGGCGACGTGATCACCAACTACCTGTCCAACTCGATCGTCGAAGGCGGCAAAGCGCCCGTGTTCGGCACCCCCGCCGATGAAGGCCTCACCTACGACGACGTCGAGTTCGAGGCCAGCGACGGCGTCACCCTCCGGGGGTGGCTCGTACGCGGCGGCGCCGACAAGATCATCGTGCAATCCCACTACGGCGTGCAGTGCAGCCGCTCCGGCTACACGCCCGAAGGCAAGGGCCGGCCGCTCATGTGGAGGGAGAGCATCCCGTTCATGAAGCACGTGAGGTGGCTGGTCGATGCCGGCCACTCCGTGCTCACCTACGACACCCGCAACCACGGCGAAAGCGACACCGGCACCTGCGAGTGGGTGACTTGGGGCCCCGAGGAGACCAAAGACGTCCTCGCCGCCGTCCAGTTCGCCAGCACCCACCCCGACTACCCGGACGCAACGATCGGTCTCCTCAGCATCTGCATGGGCGCCGCCTCGTCCACCTACGCATTTGGCGAGCCAGGCGGCCTGGCCGACAACAACCGGATCAAGGCGATGATCGCAATCCAGCCGCTGCGCTACCCCGACTTCATCAAGGCGCTACGACTCGACAACTTCGTCGGCCGCCGCGTCACCCGCCGCAACAACGAGCGCACCCGAATGGACCTCGACGCGATCACCTTCATGGACCACGTCCACGCGATCAACGTCCCGACCCGCCTCGTCCAGAACAGCAACGACGAGTACCTCAACCGACGATCGATCGAGGAGTACTTCGACGCCCTCACAGTCGAGAAGGACATGATGTGGCTCGACCTCGGCCCGAAACGCGCAGCAGGGTACGAGTACCTGACCAAGCATCCAGCCGAGATCCTGTCGTTCTTCGACGACCACCTGTGATCCCAACGCTGGAACACCCCACGAGGAGCACCCCATGACCGCAACAACCGTCGGATTCATCGGACTCGGCGCCATGGGAGAACCCATGGCCGCGAACCTGCTGCGGGCCGGCATCGACGTCGTCAGCTGCGCCAACCGAAACCGCGAGCCCATCGAACGCCTCATTGCCGAAGGGCTCCGCGAAGTGGCCGGCCCGGCACAGGTCGGAGCCGTAGCCGACGTCGTCATGACCGTCGTGTGGGACGAGGAACAGAACGACCGAATACTGCGCGGCGCCGATGGAGCCATGGCAGCGATGAAACCCGGAGGCGTCGTGATCGTCATGAGCACGGTCTCGCCCACCTACTGCAAGGAGCTCGCCGCCGAGGCCATCGAGACGGGGCTCACCGTGCTCGACTGCCCGATCAGCGGCATGGTCCAGGGCGCAGTCGACGGCACCCTCACCCTGATGATCGGGGGCGAATCCGACGACATCGAGCGATGCCGACCCGTGCTCGAACCGATGGGCAACGTCGCGCACTGCGGCCCCGTCGGGACCGGTCAGGTGATGAAACTCGGCAACAACGCCATGGTGATCGGTACGTTCGGTCTCATCATGGAGGTCCGGGAGATGGTCGCAGCGCAGGGCATGGACCTCGACACGTTCATGACCTTCCTCAACCAGTCCACCGGCCGAAGCCTGCTCTCCGAGACCTGGCGGCTCCCACACGAACGAATCACCCTCACCGGCATGCCGGTCAAGGACATGCGCCGAGCCCTCGCCGCCGCCGAAGACGTCGGAGTGACGATGCCGATGATCACCGAGCTCCTCGAGGCCGGTGCAGACAACAACGAAGGCCCCGGCACCTCCTGAGTGACGCAGACGCCCACGGTCCCGAACTCAGCGACCCGCCGTCGGGTCGATCGAGCTCTCGCCGTCGCCTGATGGCGGGGGAGGACGTCGGCGCGTTGGGGGCGCGCCGCCTCGGGGCCACCGGCTCATGTCACACGACACGAACAAAGACTCGACTCTCCCGTTCGGGGGCGGCGCACGTTGCCCTGAGCGGGGTGGGTGGCGGCAGCAGGTTCAGTCGGCGCCTGTCGCCAGGTAGCGGCGGAGTTGCGCGTGGGTGGGGCGGCCCCAGCCGATGCAGAAGGGGTGCCCGGCTGGGTCACGTAGACAGTGTGACCGTCGTGGCTGTTGAGGTCACCGGGACGGAGCACGGTGGCTCCGAGTTCGATGGCTCGTTGGTGTGCTGCAGGGCCGTCATCGGCGTGGAGGTCGATGTGGACCTGTTGGGGGCTGCTGTGGGGCCAGTCGGGTGGCG
Organism: Acidimicrobiales bacterium; assembly: GCA_028285495.1. Taxonomy (GTDB): domain Bacteria; phylum Actinomycetota; class Acidimicrobiia; order Acidimicrobiales; family SZUA-35; genus JAHELU01. The sequence continues at coordinate 154,105 of JANQPB010000037.1, read as the reverse complement.
TGCGATTCGGAGCGTGCTGGATTCCGATGCGCCAGTGGCCGTCGGCGTCGATGACGCAGTCGAAGCTCTGGTCGTCGTCGAAGACGCGGCCACCCAGCATTGCTGCCCGGAAGGCGCGCCGGGTGGCGACGTTTGCGGCGTCGAACACGACGACGTGGCGGATGTATCGCATGGCGTGGCTGGGCTAGACGCCGGCGTCGCGTCGGCGTGCGTCGATGAGGTTCGCCCCGAGCGTCTCGGGGGGTGAGGTGTCGACGGGGCATGTTGATTGGGCCTCCGGGGTCCGAGGGGTCGAGTGTGGCGGGGATGTCGCCGCTGTGGGGGAGGTGGTTTTCTGGTGGACCAGCGCCGATGCCAGAAACGCCTCGGCCGATTGACCCCGACCGGATACGAGACAATCATGACTCCTCAGCCGGCACTCGCCGCCTGACCAACCTGACACCTCAACCCGCGGCAGTCCCTTCCTCTATGGTCACATCCACCCGAACCACATGGGCATTCATGCATCCACCTGTCCGCCATCTGCCCTGGCCGTTCGAGTGGCCATCACCGGTCACCGACCGCAACTGCGCCGCTTGCGTGCGGCTCAGCTGACATGGAACCCACGCAGCTCGAACGTCCCAGCCTCGGCTACCTGCTTCCGACCAGAGAGGCCATCACCGATGGGATCACGACCGCGCGGCTCTTGGGTCTCGCTGATCTCGCAACCGCAGCCGGCTTCGACTCGCTCTGGGCTGGCGATTCGATCACCGCACGACCCCGACACGACCCTCTGACGCTGCTCGCCGCACTCGCAACGACCACCGTGGCAACGATCGGCACAGCGGTTCTGCTCCCGGTCCTCCGCCACCCAGTGCCACTTGCCCACCAAATCGCCACGCTCGACCAAGTCTGCGAGGGCCGACTCGTCGTGGGCGTGGGCATCGCCAACGACACACCCGCCGTCCGGGCCGAGTTCGCAAACGCCGGCACCGAATTCGAACGTCGAGTCGGGCGGTTCAACGAACACATACACGTCATGCGACGCCTCTGGTCCGAGTCGATCGTCACCCATCGGGGAGCGTTCTACGAGCTCGAGGAGGCCTCCGTCCGTCCGCGACCAGCGCAAGATGGAGGCCCACCGTTGTGGTACGCGGCGAACTCACACGCTGGCTATCGACGAGCCGCAAGCCGCTTCGAAGGCGTCATTCCCATCGGCCCGCTGGAGCGTTGTCGCGAGGGGATCGCCCTCACCTCAGCGCTTGCGGGCGAGCTCGAACGGCCGGCCCCTCCCGTCGCAGCTGCGTATCTCACCGTCACTCTTGATGAGGACTCCGAGCGAGCTGAGTCCAAGCTCGACTCATTTCTCGATGCGTACTACCCAGGTCACGGACCCGCGATGCGAACACTCCAAGGTTGCTACGCCGGACCGGCTTCGAGCCTCGCCGGGATCTTGGACACGTACGCACAGTCGGGCATCGAGCATCTTGTCGTCCGCTTTGCCGGGGATCCCGAGCTCCAGCTGACCCACTTCGAGACGGTCGCACGTTGACGTCCACCGACGGGCACGAGACCATCAGCCACGATGAATCCGGTCGTCGCTCACTTCTTCGCATCCTGGGCTACGCCCGAGCGGAACTACCTGCCGACTCTTGACGAAGCGCAGCGAAGGCTCAACGGCGCTCTTCGGGTCGTCGGGGTCAATCATGACTTGACCGAGGCCGAGCGGCGGGCGTACGTCGAAGGGGCCGAGGTCGAACACGTGACCGTCTTCCAGCCGGGTCAGGAGATCTTCGAGGAGGTCGGGGGTTCGGGCCCGCCGTCGACCCTCTTGATTGGCGCCAGCGGAGATGTGGTTCACGTCTCGACCGGCCTGCTCACCAGCGAGCAGCTCGACGAGCTCATTACCGACCACTTGGGCATCGAGCCGTAGCGACCACCCGCCGCGCGATCCCCGCAGGCGTACGGCGACGGACGGCCGGTTCTCTCGCGCGTGGCAGTCGTGTCGTTCTCGGGTGGCCCTGGGCATGGCTGGAGCTGAGCGTTGTCGTCTGTTCTCGGGAACCAACGTGCCGGTCGTATCGTCGTACCTGTATGAGGCTGAGGTCACCATGGGTGCGCTTCGCTCCGGTTGCTGCAGCGGCCGTGCTTCTTTGGTCGGCGTGTGGCACCGAGCAAGGGGTTGAGACCGTGGGTGAGCCGGTTGGGCTGTCGTGTGCCTCGGACCGCGATGAGGTCGTCGAGCTGCTCCGGTCGGGGCTGCCGACGTACGACTACGAGCCGGCACAGGATCTGGCGGCGTTGATCGAGAACTCAGATATCGTTCTCGCCGGCACTGTCGGGTCGGTCGGTCGAGTCGTCGGTGAGTCGGATCCCGACGTCGGTGACAACAGTTGGACAGTCCTGTCTGTGCAGTCGCCGGAGGTGCTGCACCCCTTTGGCGATGTCGGGGCCGCCGTGGGTGAGTTCTCGTACATGACCCTGTTTCCGGACGGGGCCGGAGCGGATCCGCTGGCAGCAGCCCTCAGCGTCGAAGGCCTGGCCTTCGTTGCCTTCCTCGATTTCTGGGAGCCTGCGCCCGGCGCGTACGTCGCCGATGTTCAGGGGCTGGTTGTCGATTGTGTCGACGGCACCACGCCGACGCCGGTCATCGAGCCGCTACCCGCAGACGCGGCGGGGCTCTCGCTGACGGAGCTGGCTCGGATGGTCGAGGTCATCAGTGGCGAGTCGGTCGAGGCCCTCGACTCCGGTGTCGATGGTCCGGTCCTACGGCACCTCGCGCGAGAAGCGACCGATGGCGCAGACGCCGAAATCGTGGGGACGCTGGAGATCCAGGACGACTGCCTGTATCTCCGATCAGAGGACGGAGAGGAGCGCTATCCGATCGTGTGGCCGAACCGAACTCGGTGGGACAGCGGGCGACAGGTCGTCATTCTGCCCAATCGGGACGAGGTCGGCCTGACCGACCGGGTCACCGGTCGGGGCGGCTTTCACACCGTGGCCGGGGTGAGGACAACCGCTGGTCTCGATGCCGCAGCGCTCGCCGAGCGGTGCCTCGACAACACCTACGGTGAAGTCGCCATCGTCAACAACGACCAGAACGGCATCCGACGAGCAGACGGGTCGGACTCCGCCGAAGCCCGGGGCGACCAGCCGACTGGAGTGACGGTCGAACGAGGCCGCCCCCTCGGCGAGCTGCAGACCGATCCGGGGCCGGCAGAGGTCAAGCTGTGGGTCTCCAACCAAAGCTTCGCCGACGACCCGATCCATCTCACGGTCAGCATCGGAGACCTGACCGTGGTCGACGAGCGTTTCGAGGTGCTCGGGCAGCACAACTGGATCGCCTTCGACATCAGAGGCCTCCAACCGGGAGTCCACGCCATCACGGCGCAGAGCGACACCGGTGCCAAACTGACCGCGGAGTTCACGGTCCTTGCCGACGAGCCTCGCTGGCTCCTGATCGACTACTGGTACTACCCCGAAGACCTTGAGGCCAGGCACTTCACTTTCGCTGAGTTCGACGAACCGATCGGATTCGCATAGAGCGTCAGTCATGACGCCGTGCGCAGAACTCCCGGCCGTTCTGGCCCGGGTGGACTGCCCGACACCGGGAACGCTCGAGGAAGCGAAGCGTTGCCAGCTCGACGACTACCTGGTCGACGCCGTCGGTGACCAAGCGATGCTGGCCACCGGCGGCACTGGAGCTCTTACCGGACGGCAGGCGGCATCGTTGAGGCCGGGTGTCGAGTGACGGGGGCGCGACCATGGTTGAATGCACCATGACCACCGGCAGCGGTCGAACGACCCGAGGTCTCGTGCTCGTGTGGGTGGTCCTGGCTGTCGTGGGCCTGACTGCGTGCGGATCTGATGGTAGAACGGTCATCGAGTCCGGCTCGGAACAGCAGCCGACAAGTACCACCGGCCCGCAGACCACAGTGACAGGGGCGACGCCGCCCCCGACGACAGCCGCACTGGCTGGGGCCGCTGCCCTGGGTGAGGGTGCGTGGGTGCTGGATCAGCTGCCGGAAGGACTCGTGCCGGCGGTCGTCCAGGACGGCGAGGAGAGCCGCGCGATCGTCTATCGGCGTGAGCCGGAGCCGGGCGATGTGTTCGACGGTCCACTCAGCATCACGACCTCGAACCAGGGACCAGGACCTGACGGGATCCCTGGGGCCGAAGAGGTCAGCCTGCACGGTCGAACCGGGTATCTCCTGCCGTTGGCCGACGACGGGGTCACCTATGGCCAGATGGTCATCTGGCCAGACGACCAACAGCGATGGGTCCTCGTGCAATGGGGAGAGCAGGTTGACGCCGACGACGTGCTTGCTGTCGCTGCCGGGGCGAGAGCGGTTGGGGCCGACGAGTGGGCAGTGCTCAACCGGACGCTCGGGGCGGCCGCCACCCTGGCCGGGGAGGTGCCCGATGCCGTCGAGGAGGTCGTCGCCCAGGGCCTGAGCGCTGACGGGACGGTTTATCAACTCGTCGCGCTCGTACCACCGGACTACCCACTCGACCAGAATGACCGCCGGCTCACCTGCTTTCGGCTCGATGTCGACGGTGAGATCGGTGAGCGGCGATGCAACAGCCACGGCTGGTGGACAAGGATCGGTGGGAGCACGATTGTTCACGGCCCGGTGAGCGCGGACGCGTCGGGGGTGATTCTGACGGAGATGTCGATCGATGGTTCTGCCGTCGATCCGACGCCGATCGAGGTCGGGATCGTCCGAACCTCATCGCCGGCTCCGACTGCGTTCTTTCTGGCCGAGGTACCCGGCTGGTGCTGGCTCGACGTCACCGTCACCGACGGGACGACCGACCTCTCCACCATGCCGGGTGGGCCGCTGCCTTCGAGCGAACACCATGCCGAGTGTCTGGCCGGTGCATCATCGCCGAGCACCACCGACGGATCGTGAACTTCACCTCCAAGGCGGCCGTTTATCTGGCCGACGACTATGAACCAGCGGCGTCGCCCAACCAGCTGGCGAACGACTACTCCGGCTACGTCGTCCGGGCTGACTCGGTCGCCGAGATGAGCCTCGACGAGGGCCGGGTGACGATGACGCTGGCCGACTTCACCGTGCTTCCGGTGCACGAAACGGATCTCATCGAACCACTCACGATCGAGTGGTGGGTCGCTCCGAGCGACGCAGCCCTCCTCGACGGTTGGCCTACGATCGTGTTTCGGTTGTTGCGTTCGTCGAGGAGTTGAACGGCGTGTATCGGCCGCTGGTCGAAGGACTCTACGTCGGTTGTGGGGACGACGGGCCAGCAGCTGCGCTGATCGCAGACCCGGTGGAACCGGGCTGGCCAGCTGGACCGGACCTGACCCTGGCGCCCCTGGTCACCGCCGTGGTCGATCCCGCCGCCCTCAACCCGACACCGAGAGGCGAGCATGCCGACGGGATCTTCGTGTGGGGTCCTCTCACGTGCGACGACGACCTCTTCGAAGACTCCATCAGCGACTTCGCAGAGGACGCAGTCGGGGCTGACACCCCCGAGGAAGCGGTCGATCGTTGGTGGACCCAAGGCGACGGCCAGTTTCGTGACGACCGGGCGAGTCTCACGGAGTCCATGAGCGGTACTCAGGTGCTCTACGACGATGAGCAGGGCACTACCCAGCTCGCGCTGGGACGACGGGAGTGACCAGCCGGTGGCTGGGTAGTCGAGTCCACCATGGCCTGCGCCTACCTCTCACAGCGTTGTCGAGCGGGACGCTCACGCCGTGGAGCTCCTTACGTCGTCAGCCGCACGCGAACGGTTCGCTCGGCGACGGCCAGGCCTCGACGCCGCCGGAGTCGACGACGTACGCGATCGACCGATCTGTTGCCAGCCAGATCCGCCGGGAGCCGAGCTCGTAACCGGTCTCGATGGCATCAGGAGGCAGCTCGGCGTCTTCGTCGAACTCGGCCAGCTCAGCCATTCCTTGGAGGACGCCGTTGGGATCGCGCACATAGCCGATGCCTTCCACGGTGAGGAAGGTGGCCGACTCCAAACCACAGTGCTCGGGCCCTGGCGACGAGCGGACTGTGCCAATGGGAACACGACGCCCCTCGGCGTCAATCCAGATCTCGAATCCGAGCTGTCCATCCGCACTGGCGTCGAACTCAGCCGGGTCACAGCTGGCGAAGGTCTCAACCACCCAGCCCTCGTCAACGTCGAGGGTCACCTCGGCGCTGTCGGCGACGATGACAGCGACCTTCGCTCGGCCTTCGACGACGTACGTGAACAACCTCCGGGACTGGTCAGTACCGGCGTGGACGAAACCTGATCGAGGCAGAGCGAACAACCCTTCCCCGACGAACACCGCCAGGGCGCCAGCAGCATCTGGTGCGCCTTGCGGCGGGCCGAAGTCCATCGACCATCCACCATCCCAGATCTCGTACTCGCAGTCGATGAACCTTGCGGCCGCGCCGGCACGCTTGACAGGGTCGGGGGCGTCAGGCACCGGTTCTTCGAACAGAACGACCAGGGGCGCCGATGGGTCGTTCACGGCTGTCTCGGAGACCTCGCCGTCCGGACTACCGGCATCGAGAGCATCGGCAGTGCCGCAGCCGAGAGCGCAGAGCGCAAGCACAACGAGCCCGAGTAGAGAGACGAGGGTCGTCTCCCGACCGACGGCCACAGTCCCTGTGAGGCGCCACACTCCCCAAGTCTGGCAGACACCAGCCCGAGGGCCTGGGCGCCAGCTGCGACCGCAAGCGATGCCAACAATCGCCGACCCACAACCGGTGTGTCGGACCGGTCCGTTCGCAGGGGGACACGACGGCTCACGGTGCGAATGGGCGTTTCCGACTCGTCGTGGACGTGGCCCTCACGGTCGGTGCCGACTGGCCCACATCGCTCAGCGTTCTCGCGCGAGCGGGTCGTGAGGACTGCTGCATCTGTTGGAGGAGCTACGCGGGCCGACGTCGACGATAGCCCCGGCCTCGGCGCCGCGACGGCATCGCTCGTTCCGGGTAGAGCTTGCCGGAGTTGACGTCATTGGCGGGTACGGGTTCGACGGGGCCCAGTGTTCGACGAGCTTCCGTCTTCGAGGCGGACGATGTCGACGTGGGGGACCGCTGCGGACACGCTCAGGTCGGCGAGGGGTGTGTCTGCTGCAGTAGTCATGCGGTCGCGATGTCGTGAGCGGTGTGTTGGCGCGTCCTGTGTGACGCCCGCTGCTCGCTAGCGTCGGCGGACGTCGACCAGACTGGGTGCATGGCCCACTCCGACGATCACCACGACCATGGGCACCCCGCCGTTTCGGGTCGCCGGCTGTCGTTGGCCGCCGGGGTGAACGTCGGCTTCGCCGTCATCCAGGTCGCGGTCGGTCTCTACATCGGTGCTGTGGTCGTGCTCGCCGATGCCGCCCACCAGGTTGTCGACGCCATTGGCCTGATCACGGCGTTGATCGCCACCGGGCTGGCCCGCCGGGGCGCAACTCGGGCCATGTCCTATGGGTGGGGCAAGGCTGACGCCCTCGGGGCCTACACCTCCGGGCTGTTGCTGGTCGGGTCGATCGTTTGGATCGCTTACGAAGCCGTCGAACGTCTCCGCGATCCGGTCGAAGTCGCCGGTGCCGGCGTCGTCGCCATCGGCTTGGCCGGGATCGCCGTGAACGGCGGTAGCGTCCTGCTCCTCGGCCATGGCGGACACCTCGCCGTCAAGGCTGCCCGGCTCCATCTGCTCATCGACCTGGCCGGCTCGGTCATCGTGGTCATGACCGGCATCGTCCTGGTTGGTTCCTCTGCCCAGTGGATCGACCCCGTCGCCTCCCTCGCCGTGAACGCACTGGTCTTGCGGGGCACCTGGCAGCTCCTGCGCTCCGCGTCGGGCGAGCTACTTGATCGGGCTCCGGTCGGTGTCGCCCCCGATGCTGTCGAACGGGTCCTGCGTCGGGACCCCTCGGTGACCGATGTCCACCACGTTCACAGTCGGTCGCTCGGCCCTGGTTCGACGAGCATCACGGCTCACGTCGTCATCGACGGTTCGTTGACCTTGCATGACGCCCAGGACGAGCTCGAACGGCTCCAGACACGGTTGGCCACCGAGCTCGACATCGCCCACGCAACGGTCCAGCTCGAGTGTCATGACTGCCACGACGCCGTCCATGACGCGGTCTCAACAACCTCGTAGAGAGTGCGCCGAGACCACCATGGGCCTGTCACCTCGATCGGGGAGAGTGCCGCTGTAGCGAGCCCCATCCTGCTCTCGAGTCTCGACCCGCTCGCAACCGGCGTTCCGGCCCGTCGCAGGCGCGCGAGAATGCGACCACGGAAGGTGCGACGAGTGTCCTGGCATCAAGGGCGGCCTGGTCGTCGCGCTCAGTGGGAGCCGCCTTGTGATCCTGAGCGTTCCTGTGCACGCTGCACGTGCCGCAGTGCGCTGGATGCGGGTTGGGTACGGTTGGCCGATGCGCCGCTTCTACTCAACGCTGATCATCCTAGGAATCGTGTTGCCGGGGTGTGGCGGCGATGATTCGACGTTGCCGGAAGGTCCGACCCTGGCAGACATGAGTCGTGACCACGAGAAGATCCTCCTCAATCCGGTCGAGCCTCAACCAGGTATGGAGATCGCTGCGACCTTCGGCGAGACCAACTCTCGTGGTGGCTTCTTCTTCCTGTTTCAATGGGATGGCTCTGAATGGGGCGAGCCGATCTACCTCCTCGAGTCTGACGCCAATGGCCGTCGGCCATCATCGATCCGAGTTGGCGAGGGTGGGGACATGGCCGACTACGGGGTTGAGGGACCCGGACCCGATCGTCTGGTTCTGCCGTCCGACCTCGAGCCCGGCTACTGGTGGCTGTGCACGGCCAATGCTCGCGATCGAGCTTGTGCGCCACTGATCACCGTCGGCGCTTCTGGCCGCTAGGTGATGGGCTCCGCACTCGTTGGTCGTTGGCGCCTGACTGAGATGGAGCTGTGGGACCAGCCGGCGCTCGACCTCGTTCAGCCGGCTTTCCTGTCTATCGAAAACGACGGTACCGGGTTGATCGGTTTCGTGGCGATCTCCGGATCGATCGACTGCCACTTCGATGGCGCGACCGGCTGTGATTTCTCCTGGGAAGGCGACGACGAGGGCAGCCCGGTTTCTGGCCGGGGCTACGCTCGGCTGACCGGCGACGGAGACCTCGTCGGCCGGATCTTCTTTCATCTCGGCGATCACTCGTCGTTCACGGCGCGCCCCTTCGAGGTCGATTGACGCTCCGCACCCTCGAGGTGGTGGCGGCCGTCGGCGAGTCGCTCGCTCGCTCGTCCATGACACCCAAGCCTGCTCAACGGTCCTGGCCACCCATGTACGATGCGGCGGTCTACCCGGCTGGGCAGGCGCGCTGTTGGACGACATGGTCGACCATCTCGACCTGATCGAGATCGACTCGTGGCGCCGCCACGAACGCCGGGGTGCAACCGACGTCGAGCAAGGCCACGACGACGAGAAGCTCGATGCGCTCGCGGCTACCGACCCCGATGCCTGGTCGAATGGCGAGTGTGGCGCCGTCGATGTGCTGGTGGGTCGTCCTGACGCTCTCTCTGTGTGATTCGTCGTGCCCCACGCCATCAGGGTTGAGGGTCGTACTCGCCCATTGGAGGGAGTGGAGACTGCAGCTCGTCCCCAGCTCATGTCGCAGGCTCCCCGGCGTGACATGCTCGATCGTGGGAGTTGAGGTGGGGTTGATGGTCGCCTCCGCCGGCCCGGCCGAGTGCGCTCGTCTCCAGTGAGCGCCATGCGTGTTGCAAGCGCTCCAGAGCGGTCTGGAGTTCGGAGCTGTCGATCGTGAGGGGGAGCCGGATGTGTTGATCGTCGTCGGGTGCGCCGAAGTCGCTTCCGCTCGGGATGGTGAGACCGTACGTTGCGGCCTTGGCGGCGAGGTGGTTTCCGCTGTGGCGGGGAAGGCGAATCCAACAGGCGATGCCGCCGGTGGCGTGGTGGATCTGTGCATCCGGAATCGCAGCGTCGAGTGCGTCGCGGATCTCGGTCCAACGGGACGCGAGTTGAGTCGTTCGTTCTTCGACGATCTGGTCGAGATGGTCGACGAAGGCGAGTGCGGTCAGTTGGGGTTGCATCGGCGGCGCGAAGTCGGTGATCGCACGCAGCGTTCGGAGCTGTTGGACGGTTGCTCGGGTCGCTCTGAGCCAGCCGATGCGTAGCCCTGGCCAGGCGACCTTGGTCAGCGAGTCGAGCGTGACGTGCAGATCCGGTCGCTGGCGGGCGGCCGCATGAGCTGCGAGTGGCAACGGCACGCGGCCGTTGAACGAGAGCCGGGCGAGCACCCGGTCTTCGACGAGCAGGGTCTGTGCCCGGGTCGTGAGGTTCGAGAGTTCTTCGCGGCGTCGATCGGGCATCGTGGTGCCGGTCGGGTTGTGGTGATGCGGGTTGAGTGCGACGAACGACAGGTCGACGCGCTGCTGGAGGCTCGCGAGCGCATCGAGATCGATCCCGGTCGGCGTCATCGGGACGCGGTGGATGCGACCGCCGATACGTCCGACGGTGTCGGCGAAGCCAGGCCACGTCACTTCCTCGACGGCGACGTGAGCGCGTCGATCGACGAGCTGCATCGCCAGCAGGGTTGCGCCGTGTTGGGCCCCGTTGGTCACCAGGATGTGGTCCGGGCTCGTGCTGAGACCCTCTCGCGTCATGAGGTCGGCGATCGACTCGCGCAGCTGGGGGAGGCCGGCCGGGTCGCTCGCCTCGGCCCCGGCCATCAGCGGAGCGACGGACATGGGCCGGTCGAGCAGATCAGCGACCGACTCGAGCATCGATGGTCGTGCGATTCTGAGGTCGAGCGACCAGGTCGGCTCGACGAATGCTGCGGTTGCGGCGGGTGTTGCCTCGGCTCGTTTCGGCCTCGGCGTGGCGCGGACGTTGGTGCCGCTCCCACGGGTGCGGGTGACCCGGCCCCGGCGGGCCAACTCGTCGTAGGCACGCACGACCGTTCCTCGTGCGACGGACAGGCGCCGAGCGAGCTCTCGCTCAGACGGTAGGCGGTCGCCGTCATCGAGGAGGCCGGCGGTGACGATCTGCTCGAGACGGTCGGTGAGCAATCGGTAGAGGGGGTCGCGGCCCTCTGACCACGCTCCCAGCAGGAGCTGGAGTCGGCCTGGGTTGACCCGTCGGGCCGTGTGGTCCACTTCGCCTCCGTTGGCTCTAGGGGGACGAGGTCAAGTGGACTAAGTATGGTCCACATGACAACTCGGCGACGCAGCGCCTCATACACCCAGGACGCGTTCTTCCCCCGCTCGGTGTCAGACGCGATGCCAACCGTGGTGTCGGGATCCGGCGTGTTGCTCCTGGATGATCGGGGACGAGAACTGATCGACGTCTGCGCGGGGCCGTTTCTCGCGTCCCTCGGCCAGGGCAATGCGCGCGTGATCGACGCCATGGCTCGCCAAGCGCGGGAGTTGTCCTACGTGTACGCCCGTACGACTCGGACGCGCGCCAACGCTGAGTTCTCCCGCACGTTGTCGGAGCTCCTCGGCGAGGGTTACGACCGGGTGCACCTGACGTCGGGCGGATCCGAGGCCAACGAGATGGCGATCAAGATGGTTCGCACCCGAGCGGTCGCTCGAGGCGAGCGTGACCGTTCGGTCGTCGTGACCCTGATGCCGTCCTACCACGGCGCCACGGTCCTGACCCTCGGCTACAACGGCGACGACGTCGCCGGCTCGCTGTGGGGAGACTTGACGGTTGAGGCCGAGCGCATCCCAGCACCGCTCACGTATCGAGCTCCGAGCCCGGCCAGCGCAGCGGCGGGCAGCCTTGCCTCGCTCGATGCCCTGATCGCCCGCGTCGGGCCGACACGGCTGCTCGCCGTTCTCGTCGAACCGATCGGCGGGCAATCGAGTGGCGTGAACGTGCCCGACCCGTCCTTCATCGAGGGTCTACGTGTTCGGTGTGACGAAACGGGAGCGGCCCTGATCTTCGATGAGATCGTCACCGCCTTTCGGACCGGTTCCGTGCTCGCAGCCGACCATGTTCCCTCCGCACGGCCCGACATCACGACGCTTGCGAAAGGGCTCGGCGCCGGATACGCACCGCTCGGTGCGACGATCACGTCAGCGGACTTCGCCGACGAACTGGCCGACACGATCGGGTTCACCGTCTCTCACTCCTACGACGCCGCACCGATATCGTGCGCGGTCGGCACGGCCGTCGTCGCCGAGATTCGCGATCGCGGCCTCGTCGCCCACGCCGCCGAGATGGGTCGACGGCTCCGCTGCGGTCTCGACGATCTTCGCGAACACCACCCGATGATCGGCGATGTCCGCGGCCGAGGGCTGCTCCTCGCGATCGAGCTCGTCGCGGACGGCGAGACGGCGACGCCCTTCCCGGCGGGCACCGACCCGGCGGAGACGATCAAGCAGATCGCCCTGGAGCACGGCCTACTTCTCTATTCCCGCCGCCAGAACGCCGGAAGATTTGGTGACTGGCTTCTCCTCGCACCCCCGCTCATCATCGACGAGGGCTCCATCGACCTTCTGCTCAGCCGGCTCGACGACACCCTCGCCGCCGCCACCCCAACCCTGAACGGAGCCCTGCGATGAACCTGCACGCGTTCAACCCGACCAGCCACCGTCTGGAGCTTCCCGACATCGTGCGCGCCGGCGGTGTGCACGTGGAAACGAGCGACGGTCGGCGATACGTCGACCTCGAGTCCGGTGTGTGGTGTCTCCCACTGGGGCACAACCATCCGCGTGTCAACGACACGATCATGGCGCAACGCTCGACGATCAGGCATGCCGGTCTCTGCTGCACGTCCCCGGGACGGCCTCTCGCCTGAGCGGCCGCAGCGACGGCGCAGGCGTCGAGACGAAGAGCGCGCCGTGCCGCTCGCGGGCGAATTCGGTGAGCCCCGGTGCTGTGAGCGTTGGCGTCGACGGGGTGAAGCGGTGGATCAGGCGCAGACGCAACCAGGACGCCGCCGGCGCGGTCGCCAACTCCGATGCGTGGGAAGCGCGTGTTCGCTCGGAGCACGTGGCGCGGAAGGCACGGGTCGGGCCGTACCGCGACCTGGCGGACGAGATCTTGGCGCTCCTGTCTCGTCACGATCCCATCGGCATCAACGTCGAGGACAACACCGACGAGTACGACCCCGAAGCCGAAACGATCGTGCTTCGGCTGGTCGACGCCGGCACCATCCTCTCGGCCGACGAGATCAAGGTGCTGGTTCACGAGGAGTTCGTTCGCTGGTTTGGCGACGGCATCGCCGGGCCCGTCGAGCGGTATCGACGGATTGCCCAGGAGATCCGAGAACTCTGGCGGCCGGCACTGCCGGCCGGAGGCGATGGATGAGGGATTGGCTACGGCCTCTGAGGCCTACACCATCGACGTTCACGTTGTCGACGTCGCCGGCGGCGTCGAGCGGCGCCGTGTCGATGGTGTCCCAGTCGCGCGCCCCTTCGTGCAGCTGGCGCCGTCCGGTGATCTGGTGATCGTCGGTGCCAGAGCTCGGTGGGCGGACGGCCGGGCCGAGCACAATGCGTGGCTCGTCTCCGGAGGCGGAGCTGTCGGCGGATCGTTCTGCGCCGGAGACGGCATCCAGGACGTTCAGGTGACACCTGCTGGTGTTCTGTGGGCCGCCTACGTCGACGAGGGTGTCGTTGGGACCTTCGGCTGGGGCCATCCCGGTTCGCCGGACCCCCTCGGTAGGTCGGGTCTTGTCTGCTGGTCGCTTGACGGCGAGCGTGGCCGGTGGCTGACGCTTGACCTGGAACAGCTGACCTGAGGCGGCCGTGGGTGCACTGCTTGGTGGCCCGGGGCGGTGAGGACCCGATGAGCGGACAGTCGATCGAGCGGTACATCGCCGGACGCGTCGAGCAGTCGATGGGCGCCAGGGCGCTCCCGGACGACGTGTACGCGTTCTCGCTGTGGCTCCACCACGAGGACGACGATCCGCGTCGACCCGTCCTCTGGCTCGGGTCGGACACCGAGACTCAGGTGGAGTTGGTCGTGGATGCCGCAAGCAGTCCCGAGGAAGCTCGCTGGAACCATGCCTACTGGCAGCAGGACACGGTCACGGAGATCGGCGGGCAGCGCGACCTCGACGGGTCCTCAGCAATCGAGGCTTGGTTCAGGTGCGGCGTTGGCCTCTGGTTCACCGACGAGGAGGAGCGAGCTGACTTCGATGGCACCATCGAGCGCGGGCAAGCGATGCACGAAGCGTTCTTCGGGAAGGCTGCCGAGGCGGTAGCGCTCATCCACGAACGCGGCTCGTCGGTGGGCCCGAATGGAGCGCCGCTCCCGATGATCGTGCACGAACTCGAGTACTCCGAGGAGATCGCAGCGCAGAATCGGCGCGTCAACCCCGATGGGCTCCTGCCTCCGGGGTTCTTCGCCTGGTGTCGAGGGGACGCATGACGGGACGGGAGCTCGGCTTGCCGGCCCGGGTGGTCGTACTCGATCGTGAGACCGCCGGTTGCGTACACGGCGCGCAGCGTCGAGCTGAAGATCCCGACCGGTCCCACTGTTCCGATGTCGGGCACTGCGTGTGATCGACCGGGTCCTTGGCCCCTGGTCAGCGTGACCCGGTCGGCGTTAGGTTCCCGCAAAAAGGGGAAAGCCATGGACTTCGGGGTATCGGAAGCGATGTCGGTTCGGTTGGCCATGATCGCCGAGTTCATGGACCGGGAGGTCATCCCGCTGGAGGGGGAGATGTTGCACGGCGACCCGGAGACCCTGGCCGCCGGCGTTGCCGCCGCACAGGCCAAGGTCAAGCAGATGGGACTCTGGGCGCCCAACCACCCGGTCGAGTTCGGCGGCCTCGGGCTGTCCATGGTCGATCACGGACTGTTCGCCGAAGCCGTCGGTCGCAGCCCGCTCGGCATGACGGTGTTCGGCACCCAGGCCCCCGACGCCGGCAACATCGAGATCCTCCACCGATACGGGACCCCGGAACAGCAGGATCGCTGGCTGCGCCCCTTGGTCGACGGGGAGATCCGGAGCTGCTTCTCGATGACCGAGCCCGAGACGGCGGGCTCCAATCCGGTGCTGCTGGCCACGACGGCGACCGTCGAGGGTGACGACTATGTCATCAACGGTCAGAAGTGGTTCACCTCCTCGGCCGACGGTGCCGCGTTCGCCATCGTCATGGCCGTCACCAACCCCGACGCGCCACCCCACCAGCGGTCCAGCATGATCATCGTCCCCACCGACACCCCCGGGTTCAACCTGGTGCGCAACGTGTCGGTGATGGGTCATGTCGGCTCCGGCCACGCCAGCCATGGCGAGGTCATCTACCAGTCGTGCCGGGTTCCCCGATCCAACCTGCTCGGCCCCGAGGGGGGAGGGTTCGTCATCGCCCAGGACCGGCTCGGCCCGGGACGGATCCATCACTGCATGCGCTGGCTCGGCATCGCCGCCCGGGCGTTCGAGATGATGTGCGAGCGGGCCAACGAGCGGATCATCGACCGCGACGGCAACCATCTGGCCGATCGACAGGTCATCCAACACTGGGCGGCCGAGCTCGATGCGGAGATTCGAGGGGCCCGCCTCCAAGTCCTGCATGCGGCCTGGATGATCGACCAGCACGGTGCCAAAGCCGCACGGGACGAGATCTCGGCCATCAAGTTCGTCGTCGCCAACACCATGCTCAAGGCGGTCGACAGCGCCATCCAGGTCCACGGCGCCCTCGGCGTCACCGACGACACCGTCCTCGCCTACTGGTACCGGCACGAGCGGGCCGCCCGCATCTACGACGGGGCCGACGAGGTCCACAAGACCAGCCTCGGCCGCCGCCTGCTTCGCCGGTTCGGGCCGTCGGCCCCTGGCGCCGGCTCCGAGCGACCGACGGGCGGGTCAGCCAGCGCAACGGGCGAGCGGTCGGTGTATGAGACCCTCGGAGGGGAGGCGCTGATCGGCACCGCAGTCGAGGCGTTCTACTCGAAGCTCCGGTCCGACCCGATCGTCGGGGAGTTCTTCACCGGCGCCGACCTGTCAGCCCTCGAAACCCATCAGAAGATGTTCCTGACCGCAGCCCTCGGCGGTCCGGACGCCTACGAGGGTCGCGACATGCGAGCCGCTCACGCTCATCTCAAGATCGCCGACGTCGATTTCGACCTCTTCATCCAGCACCTCGAGGACACCCTGTCGGAGCTCGATGTCGAGCCCGAGCGGATCGCCGACGTGCTCGACTCGCTGGCACCGCTGCGACGGGAGATCGTCGCCGCGCCGAGCGATACGCCAGACGAATGGGCCAACGTGGATCCAGCAGGGGGCCGCGGCTAGACGCCACGCCGGGAGGCCGGTCGACGTCGACGCCTCCTACCAGATCCTCGGCCAGGACGTGAGGACTTCGGTGGACGCGGCCGACGCCTGCCAGCTCAGCGCTTCCGCCGAAGGCCATGGACTGGTCGCCACCGTCGGCGTCCTGCTCGCACTTCTCGCAGGGTCTCCGGGCGGGCCTCACGTTCCGGTGTCGAGCGCTCGTCACGGGAGGCCGGAGCTGCTCCGGCCTGGCGCTCGACCCGCCCTTGCGGCAAGGGTCCAGACGGCCGTCAACAGCCCGCTGAGCATCAGCCCGAAGCCGGCGATGGTGGGGAAGGCTGCTGGCAGGGCGCTGATCGGGTCGTCGCATTGGGGAGGGTCCGAGTCGTCGACGCCCAGGATGAGAGGACCCTCGCACACGGGTTCCCCGGTGCTCGTTGCGAGTGCGACGAGGACGAGCAGGGTGCAGACGACGACCCAGACCTGCAGGAGTCGACGCAGCCAGCTCATCGTCTGGTGAGGCTACTGGGTATCGACCGGTCGGTCTGTGTTGTCGGGAAGGCTGGTTCTGAACGATCACGAGGAGGTGGCAGATGGGAAAGGAGCTCGTCGGCCTGGACCGGGCCGAGGACCCGCCTGCTCACCGATGGTGGCTCGGGTCGGTGCTCAGCCGTCTGGTCGAGGTGACAGGCATCCAAGCGCCGACGAGGTCCTTCGTGGTCCACGAGCTGCACAGGCGTCGGGTCGGCGCGGCCGACGCCAGCAGCAAAAAGCGCAACTGATTGATTGCGTTTCGCTGGTGTGGTCGCTACGGTTCGGCTCGACCGGATCGCAGAGCACGCTCGACCGTTGGTCGCATCGGTGGGCCGGAAGGAAGCTCATGTACGTCAGGGTGAACGGTGTTCGCCTCTACTTCGATGTCGAGGGCGCTCAGCTCGTCCCCAACGGCGCGAGCATGCGAGCGAAGCCGACGTTGCTGCTTCTGCACGGCGGCCCTGGCTTCGACCACTCGATCTACAAACCAGCGTTCAGTCAGCTGGCCGACGTCGCCCAGGTCGTGTACCTCGATCACCGAGGCAACGGCCGGAGCGACCGCTCGTCGCCAGAGTTCTGGACGCTCGCGCAGTGGGGTGACGATGTGGCCGCTTTCTGTCGGGCGCTTGGCATCGAGAGCCCCATCGTCTACGGCGCGTCCTTCGGGGGGATGGTCGCGGGGTCGTACGCCACCCGTCACCCGTCCCATCCGGGGAAGCTGATACTCGTCAGTACCGAAGCCAGGGGGTACTCACACCTCGACCGCCGAGTCGAGTTGTTCGAGCGGCTGGGCGGCCGAGAGATCGGCGACCTTGCACGGCGACGATTTCTCGAAGGGGCGACAGACCCCGAAACGCTCGATCAATGGCTCCGCTTGGCCGTGCCACTGTACACACGCAACTCGATGCAGGCAGATGCGATCAGCAGGGCCGTCCGGAATCCGGAAGTCACGGCTGCCTTCACGAGGCCGGGCGGCGAGCAGCGCACGTTCGACCTCACCCCGGACCTGGCCAAGGTGGGGTGCCCGGTACTGGTGCTTGGCGGTGAGGACGACCCCATGGTGCCGATCGAAGCGCAGTACGACCTGGTCGACGCACTCCCGGACTCGCTGGTGCGGTTCGAGTCGTTCCCGAACGCCGGGCACGGTGTGATCCCGGACGCTCCAGAGGCGGCGATGTCGACGATCCGGGAGTTCATAACCGCGGGACGGTGACGCAGCCGCAACCCGGAACCTCAGACTTGGTCCCTCCACAGAGTGATGCGACGGTCCCGGGGTCAGCGTGCCCGCCCCCCTCCTCCCGAGGCCGGCTACCGAGAGCGGTCACGCAGCGAAGCCCGCACGGTTCGGCGAGGCGACCAACAGCCGAGTGCGGGTGTCGGTCGGGCTCTCGATCACGAGCGGGGAGAACGGGCCGTCCTGCGAGAGCGTCGGATCGTCCAGCCCCGCCGACACGTGGTGGGGATCTTCGTAACGGCGTCGGTGGCTCTTGCTTGCGCTGTGTTTGCGATTGCCGCTGGACATCCGCTCGGCTGGCCGAGTGCCGTCATGTTCGGACTGGTAGCGTTCGTCTGCCCGGTGATGATGTGGCGGCCGGCCACCATCTCGTTGACGAACGACCAACCCAGCATCAGGGCGGGGCTGCGTTCGGAGAGCTACGCCTGGCGAGATATCACCGATATCCGAATCTGGGAGATCCGCCACGTTGGGAGAAGGTCCCTCGGCATGGTCGTCGTGGACCTTCGCAGGCCGTCGTCGAGGGTGACCATGGCGGGGCGCATGCCAGGGGCGGGCCAAGCGGCTCTCCCCCAAGTCGGCGTTGAAGCCGAGGAACTCCCTGCGATCGCCACGAGGTACTGGCGAAACGCCCGTCAGACTCCCTGCCTCGAACAACCACCGAGTCAGCAGAGATCGACCTCACGGCCCTCGCAAGGTACCGAAGGGGGGTGAGGAGACCGGCAAGGCGGACGATCGAGTTGTCAGCGCGGCCGGCGAAGGTGAAGGCGACTTGCCCGTGGCTTGTCGGCGACACGGTGGACGCGGCCCCGGCCCGGCTCAGGTCGACGTGGCGGTGATGGCCCCGAGCGCCTCCAGTGCGTTTCGCTGAGCGTCGGTGATACCGGTTGCGTCGGTGATGTTCATCGCCTGATAGGGGCCGGGCTTGCGGAGAACCTGCTGGCACTCCCCGGTCGATACGTCCCAGAAGCGAATCGTCCGGTCGCCGCTGCCGGTCACGATCGACTTGCCGTCGGGCTGGAAGGCCAGGGCGAAGACGAACTGGGTGTGGCCCCGCAGCGTGCGGAGGTGGGCCCCGCTGTCGGTGTCCCAGAATCTGATCGTGCGATCCTCGCTGCAGGAGGCCAGCACTGCGCCATCTGGGCTGAATGCCGTGGCCCAGATCCAGCCATCGTGCCCGATCAGCGTCTGACGGTATCCGGTCGTCCCGGCTCCGCCGTCGCCGTCGCGGTCGCTGTCGCCGGGGGCCAGATTCCAGAGCCGAAGGCTCAGGTCGTAGCTTCCGGTGGCGAACATCAACCCGTCTGACCGGACGGCGAGGGCGAACACGAAGCCCTCGTGACCAGACAGGTGGGCGCAGATCGGCCGACCGGGCGACCCGTCGGGCATCGGGATGACGGCATCGTCGGCGATCACTGGCGATGCCGACTCGAGGATGGCGTGCAGGTCCCAGATCTGGACGTAGGGCGCGGTGCCCGAGGTGATGAGCTGTCTGCCGTCCGGCGACACGTCGACCTGCTCGAAGCTGTACCGGCACCGCAAGGTGTGGATCAGCTCACCGCGTTCGGCGTCCCAGACGAAGGCCTGACCGTCGGTGCCAGCGAAGACCAGGAGGGCGTCATCGGGTGTGAACGCTGCGTCGTTGACCGAATGGCCATGCCGATGGAGCACGGACATCGGGGTACCGCTCTCGCTGTCCCACAGTCTGGTCACGCCGTCGAGCCCGGTCGTGACCAGCCGGTTCCCCTCGCTGTCGAGCGTCACCGAGGTCACCCACCCGTCATGGGCCGGGGCCCGGTGCCGGAGCCGTGGCTCCGCATCGGTCAGATCCCACAGGCAGATCTCGCCATCGGCGTGGCCCGTCACCAACGTCCGGCCATCGGGGCCGTACGCCACACACATCGCGGTATCGGTGTAGCCGTGGCGCACCCCCCGCAGCCACCCGGTCTCCACGTCCCACTCCTGCAGCCGGTAGTCGAGCCCTCCACAGAGGACCGACTCGCCCGTTGGCGTGAAACGGACGGTCCAGACCGCAGCGTTGTTCATCAGGTGGTGGACCAGCTGTCCCTGCTCGACGTCCCAGATCCGGACGCTCTTGTCCCGGCTGCCGCTGGCGACGAGCGTGCTACCGGGATGGAAGTCGACTGCCTTGACCCAATCGTCGTGTCCCTCCAGCGAGTGCCGCAGCCGTCCGGAGTCGACGTCCCAGACCAGGACGTTCCCGGCCCGATCCCCGCTGACCAGCCACTGCCCATCTGGGCTGAACCGCATCGACTCGATGGCATCGGTGTGCCCGACGAAGATGTCGATGAGGTCGCCGGTCTCCGGGTCCCAGAGTCGGATGGAGAAGTCGGCGGCCGGGCCCGCGATTCTCCGCCCGTCGGGACTGTAGGCGACACCAAACGAGTCCCCGGTGTCGTGGTCCAGCGTCCGGGCCGTCGAGCGGCCGGTTTCGGCCAGATCCCAGAGCCGGATGGTGCGGTCCTCGCTCGAGGAGACCAGCTTGGCCCCGTCTGGGCTGAAGCCGATGGCCCGAGCGCAGTGGCCGTGGCCGACGAGTACGTCGTGGACGGTGCTGCTCGTTGTGTCCCACATCCAGATCTGCTTGTCGGCGCTGGCGGCGGCGAGAACCTGACCGTCGGGGCTGTACTCGAGGGCCCAGATCGACTCACCGCCGGTGTCGTAGATCTGCTCGAGCTGACCGTCGTGACGATTCCAGAGCCTGACGATCCCCTCCTTCGAACCAGCGGCGAAGACCCGACCGTCGGGGCTGAAGGCCATCGCATGGACGTTGCCGAAGTCGTCGGCAAAGGGCGAGTTGTGGAACGTGGACTCGGAGAAGTCGACGGCGGGCAGCGTGCTCTCCTTCAGGTAGGCCTCCCTGATGTGGAGGCCGGAGAAGTTGCAGCCGTCGAGATCGATGCCGAGGCGGAGCATCAGGTTCAGCAGATTGCCGGGCCCGTAGCTCGGCATGTGACGCTCGTCGGCCTGCAGTCGATCGACGATGGCCCGGAGCCGACGCTCGACCTGGTCCCGTCCGTCCAGGGCGACGAGGGCGTCGGCCAGTGGCCCGACGATCAGCCGGACCTGGCTCCGGCGCACGTACTCCTTTGCCCCGGTTCGCATGAGGGCGTGCTGCCTGAGATACGCGAACTGCCCGGTTCGGACCTCGTCGATGGCCCGCTCGACGAACCGGTCGGTGAGGTACTCGGTGATCACGTTCTGCAGCGAGAACCCGTTGGACTGCCGCTCGACGAGCGAGCGGCGCAACAGTCCGTTCAGCGCTTCGAGGACCGCTCGGCCCGGCGGCGGCTGCAACAGGGCTCCTCGCAGCGTGGCCACGTCGACCGGGACCCGTTCGATGGCCAACCAGAACAGCAGCTCCTGCTCGAGGGCGGTCAGCCGTACGAATTGCTGATCCAGGACCCACCGGACGTCGTCGAAGATGAACGCCTCCTGGGCCACGAAGTCTTGCAGATCGCCGAGGAACAGGTCGTGGACCGTGTCGGCCACCAGCTTGAGCGCCAACGGGTTTCCCGAGTACCGGAACGTGAGATCAGCCTCGACCTCGGGATCGGCCGTGAGCCCTCGGCTGGCCAACAACTCGGAGCTGGCCGCAGCGTCGATCCCCCGCATCGTCATGGTCTTGACCGTGGCCACGTCACGGGCCAGGCGAGCGATCCCTGCCGGCTGCTCGCGGCTGGTCAACAGGACCTGGGTCTGGTTGGGTCGGTTGACCAGGCTGACCAGCAACTGCTCGTAGTCCTCGTACCCGGCTCGGTACAGACCGGCCGACTCCGGCTCGAGAATGCTCTCCAGATTGTCGAGGACCAGCAGCACGCGTCGGTCCTGAAGATGATCGATGAGGACCTGGAGCTGCTGATCGAGGCTCTCGGGCGCTCGCGGCGCCTCGCGGTGCGACAGCCGGGGCAGGAGCGTTCCGATCAGCTCGGCCAGCGGCGGAGCGTTGAGCAACGACCGCCAGATGACCAGGTCGAAGTCGTCGGCCAACCGCGGCGCGATCTGAGCGGCCAGGCTCGTCTTCCCGATACCGCCCATACCGAGAATCGACACGAGCCGGCAGCGTTCGTCGACGAGCCACCGCGCCACCTGCGCCGCCTCCTCGTGCCGACCGAAGAACGGGCTGCCAATCGGCATCTCCCGCCAATCATGATCCTCGGTCGACCGCCGCCTGGCGCCCACATCGGCTTGCAGCTCTCCCCGGCGAATCTGCTCGGCCAGGGCAACGGTCTCGGCCTCGGGTTCGACGCCGAACTCGTCGCGGATCAGCTGTTGGCACGTGGCGAACTGGCCGAGCGCCCGCTCCGGGAGACCCCGCAGGGCCAGAAGCTCCATCACGGTGCGATGGGCTCGTTCCCGGTAGGGGTCGACGGCGAGGGCCCTCATGGCGTTGTCGACCGCCAGCTCGTGGTTGCCGTGGTGTCGGTGGATGGCCGCCAGACGTTCGAAGGTCAGCAGGGCCTGCTGTTGCAGCAACTCCCGTTGCAGCAACAACCAGGTCTCGAAGTCCTCGGCATCGTCGAGCCCGAAGCCGGCGAGGAACTCGCTTCGATACAACCCACCGGCCCGCTCCAGACGGTCGAGGCACTCCGAGCAGGTCTCCAACGAGTCGTGGTCGTGGCCGTCGACGGCGGTCACGTGCCGGCGGAACCGGACCACATCGCAGCTGACGTCGATGGCGGTACCGGTGGTCCGCAGCATCACGGTCTGGTTGGTGATCTCCAGTAGGTCGGAGCTCGGCACCGCCGCAAGGTCGCGGTGCGGGCCCCGGCCGTCGCCGTCGAGTGCCTGCCGGAGCCGGTACAGCGCCGACCGCAGGCTCTGGCGGGCCTGTTTCTCGGTCACATCTGGCCACAGCATGCCGGCCAGTCGTCGTCGCTGATGGGCCACGTCAGGTTCGAGCGCCAGATAGACCACAAGCGCCCGGACCTTGTCGGTCGCGAGCTCAGCCGCCAACTGGCCGCCGAGGTCGACCGAGAACGTCCCGAGGAACGACAGCCGTAGTTCGGCGATGGTCCTTGCCCCTCCTTCGTGCTGTAGCGCTTGGCCAGCCGGCGTTTCACGTTCTTGTCACGCCGGGTTCGTAGCGTCGGCCGACGAGACAGCACCCTCGTCCGGAGCCCTGCCGTGATGCCCGATCGATGCGACGACAAGAGACTACGTGCGGCCTATCAGGCGTACCTCATCCGGCTCTGGCAGGACGGGGCCGATTCGCTGTGGCGTAGCTCGACCGAGTCGGTGCAGAGCGGCGAGATCCAGCACTTCGCCAGCTTGACCGAGCTGTTCGCCTTCCTCGAGCAGCAGACCGATGCCAGCGGGCCAGGCGGAGGTCCCGGCAGCGGACGGTCGGCGGTCTCAGACCCGACCAGGACACCGACAGCCCGACAACCGGAAGAGAAGACGACATGACCAGCGTGAAACCCGGCTCACCACGATCGACCAGGCCCGCATGGCCGAGCCGATCGACCACACGACTGATGGGCGCAACGTCGTCCGCACCCGTGACTGGCCGGGGGATCGCCGTCCTGCTCGCCGTTGTGGTCTCCAGCGTTCTGCTCCTCAGCGGCGGCCGTGCCGCAGCCCAATCTCCGGGCGACGGCATCACCTGGATCCTCGAAGACGTGACCTTCGACACCGGGGCGACCGCCAGCGGCTCGTTCAGATTCGACGCGACGACCAACACCTACTCGAACTTCGACATCACCGTCACCGGCAGTCCCGTCAACGGCGCCGCCAACACCTACCGGTTCATCAACCCGAGCTCGCGGGGGAACGCCGATTTCATGAGCGCCGTCACCTCGAGCGAACCCGACCTCACCGGAGCCAGAGTCATCGGCCTCACCTTCGACACACCGCTCACCGACGCCGGCGGGGTGGTCGACATACGCATCGCCAGCTCGTCGTTCCAAGCCAACTGCGCCACGGCCAACTGCTCCCCACCACAGGGACCAATCGACTTCACCCAAACCGGCCGAGTGGCGACCGCCGACACCACCGCTCCGGACACGACGATCACCAGCGGTCCGACCGACCCGAACCTGCTCGTCGGTTCGTTCGTCTTCACCGGAAACGACGACCGTTCCGGTCCGCTGACCTTCGAGTGCCGATTCAACGGCGGGCCCTACGAGGCGTGCACGAGCCCATACGAGGCCGAGATCCCGGTCACGCTCCTCCAGGGAGCCCCACCGTTCGTGTTCCCGGTCGACATCCGGGCCATCGACGCGGCCGGCAACGTCGATCCGTCTCCGGCCCGTTACGACTGGTCGGTCGATCCGCAGCCCGGCTTCATCAACATCACCGTCGACACCGTGCCCGACGGTCCGCAGGACTTCGTGTTCGACATCTCGTACGTCTCCGACCCGAACCTGCCCGGCCAGCTACCGGCGACGATCATCTTGGACGATGATGACGACGAGACTCGCTCCAACGTCTTCAGATCCGATACCTTGCGCGAGGGCTCGTACACCTTCAGCCAGCCGCCGGTGGCCGGCTACACCACCGAGATCGACTGCGCCGAGACCGATGCGGTCAACAGCCCGACGACGATCTCGGGGAACACGGTTGTGGTCGGCCTCAACTTCGGTGAGACGGTCGACTGCACCGTCACCAACACCCTCGACCCGGACACGGTCGCCCCGGTTGCGACGCCGACCACCGACCCAGCGGCCAACGCCAACGGATGGAACAACACCGATGTGACGGTCACGTGGAACTGGGCCGACGAGGCCGGAACCGTCAGGAGCGGTATCGACCCGGCCAACTGTGAGCAGACCACCACGTCGAGCGGAGAGGGCTCGATCGACATCACGGCGACCTGTGCCGATCTGGCCGGGAACGTGGGCACCGCCCGGGTCAGCGTCGAGGTGGACCAGACGGCTCCCGACTCGACGATCACGGCCGGCCCTCCGGCGACCAGCGTCACCGCGGACGCCACCTTCGACTTCTTCGCCGCCGACACCGGGTCCGGGGTGGCCGGGCTGGAGTGTCAGGTGGACGGCAGCGGGTTCGCCCCCTGCACCAGCCCGGTCAGCCTGATCGGCTTGGCCAACGGCGGCCACACGTTCGAGGTGCGGGCGGTCGACATCGCTGACAACGTGGAACCGACGCCGGTCAGCTTCACCTGGACCGTTGACGTGCCGCCGGCCGACGCCACGCCCCCGGCCGCCGCTCCGACCCTGGCTCCGGCAGCCAACGACGCCGGCTGGCACGACGCCGACGTCACCGCGACCTGGAACTGGACCGACGAGGGCAGCGGTGTCGATCCCGCCAACTGCACCACCACCAGCACCTCGACCGGCGAGGGCGACATCGAGCTGACCGCTGAGTGTGCTGATCTGGCCGGCAACACCGGAGCTGCGTCCGTCACGGTCCGGGTCGACACGACGGCTCCGACGGTGGCTCTCACCTCGACGCCACCAGCGACCTCGATCTCGGACGCTGCGACGTTCGAGTTCTCGGGTTCCGACACCGGTTCCGGAGTGGCCCAGTTCGAATGCCAGCTCGATGGCGGCGGGTTCGGCCCCTGCTCCAGCCCACTGCCGTTGGCCGGGCTGGCCGAGGGCCCACACACCCTGGACATCAGGGCCGCCGACGTTGCCGGCAACACCGGCTCGGCGGCCAGCTACACCTGGACCGTCCTCATGCCGGCGGTGCCGTTTGCCGTCTGCGGCGGGTTCGAGGTGTTCGAGACCAGCCCGGGGGTCTACGAGGCTCCCGGCTTCGCCGGCAACCTGATCGTCGGCACCGACGGTCGCGACGTCCTGGCCGGCACCGATGATCCCGACCTCATCCTCGGGCTCCGGGGGGCGGACTCGATCTGGGGCCGGGGTGCCGTCGACGTCATCTGCGGGGGTCGAGGGGCCGACATCATCAACGGCGGTGGGGACGACGACCGGCTCCACGGCCAGGCTGGGGCCGACATCGTCAACGGCAACGGCGGCGACGACTTGCTCTTCGGCGGCGGGGCCGGGGACATCCTCAATGGTGGCCGTGGCCGCGACGTCGTCTACGGCGGCGCCGGGGCTGACGAGCTCCGCGGCGGTCGAGGCAACGACGATCTCTTCGGTCAGGGTGGGCCAGATTGGATCGACGGGGGCCGGGGCCGGGATGCCTGCAACGGTGGGGGCGGAATCGACGCCGCCGTCCGTTGTGAGCAGCACGTCTCCATCGAGGTCTCGTAGTCCGGCCTCGGGTCGTGACACGGCCAGCGCTCGGGTCCCCACCCGAGTGTTCGACCGATCGGGAGGTTCCCCCCTGCGGCGACAGGGGGAACCTCCCACGTCGACTCCGACGGGGTCGTGTCGTCCCGGCGCGCCATCCGGTCCTTCGTCCAGACCGTTCCGGCTCCCTGCGAACGCCGCATCACGACGGCACGACAACTCGCCTGGAGGGGGCCTATCGGAGCGGCTAGATGACGGCGCGCAGGAGAGCGGAGATGTCGACGGCATGAGGACTGGCCATCAGAGCTGGTCGGGCGTGAACCCGATAGCCGTTCACGTGCTGATCGCGAACGGCGACGGCCTGCAGCTCCTCGACGGGCAATCGCACGGCTTGACGCACCGCGTAGTCGTGGTCATCGAGGAGGACGATGATCGCCTCGTCGAAATCGAACGATCTGAAGGTCGAGAGCTGCAGTTGTCCCGCTCGTGGCGGATCCGAAACCACCCGGGCCTTCACCTGGAACCGAACGCCATCGGCCAGCACGTCGTAGCTCTTCTCGGAGTTCGGTGCGAGGTGTCCGCCAAGCGCCGTGGCGACGAGGAACTCGGCGTAGTCACCGGCCGGTGCGTTCTCCGTGCGCACCACACCGCGACCTCGAAGCTCCCGCAGAATCGCCCGGTACAAGGCGAACAGCTCCGACGTCGAACGCCGTCCGAGCTCCTCATCATCGGCCACACCCGAGTCTCGCACGTCAGCACAAGCTCCCGTAGGAGGCAGGCAAGCCGCAGTCCGAGCGCTGCAGGCCGACGTCGGGGCGAGTGATACCGGGCGCACTGCCTGGACCGACATCGAGCGCGTCCGGGCTCGGTTCGGGAGTAGGTGGCCCGTACCGGCGTTTCCCGGTGGGCTCGACGCTCGGGGAGTCTCACTCGACCGGGCCGGCAAAATACCATCTGGGGGACCTAGGCCTCTACCTCGTGAACCGGTGTTGGCGGACGATCAAGGGATTCTCGAAGGGAGGCCAGTGTGGCCGGGAGCGCTCGCGGAACCGTTGTCCCGATCTCCAAGGGGGTCGACGAGGCCGAGGCGGCAGCCGAGCGCATCGCGCGTCTGGAGTCTGATCTGCGGGCCGAGCGGAGAAAGGTCCGCCGCCTGCGGAAACGCGACGAGCGGGAGCGCGAGCTCGAGCCGTACCAGGTCGAGCTTCTGAAGCTCCAGCGCCACCTCGAGCGGCACGACATGAAGATGATCGTGTTGTTCGAGGGGCGTGACGCCGCCGGGAAGGGCGGCACGATCCGCCGGGTGACGCGGTACATGAACGAGAAGCACTACCGGGTGGTCGCCCTCGGCAAGCCGACCGACGAGCAGCGGGGCCAGTGGTACCTGCAGAAGTACGTCGCCCAGTTCCCCCGGGCCGGCGAGATCGTCCTGTTCGATCGCAGCTGGTACAACCGGGCCATGGTGGAGCCGGTGTTCGGGTTCTGCACCGAGTCCGAGCACGAGAACTTCCTTCGCGGCGTCGTCGGCTTCGAGAAGGACCTGGTCCGTCAGGGGATCGTGCTCGTCAAGCTCTACTTCTCGGTCTCGAAGCAGGAGCAGAAGCGGCGGTTCGAACGGCGCCGCCACGACCCGCTCCGGCAGTGGAAGCTCAGCGAGATCGACGTCCAGGCCCAGGATCTCTGGGACGACTTCACCGAGCGCAAGTACGAGATGCTCGACCGCACCCACACCCACGCCGCCCCCTGGACGATCATCCGGTCCGGCGACAAGCACCAGGCCCGGGTCAACGCCATGCGGGTCATTCTCGATGCGGTCGACTACGACGACCGCGACCTGTCGCTCGACTTCGTGCCCGAGCCGAAGGTCGTCGTCTCCGGCTCGCACGAGGTCGAGCTCATGGAAGCGCAGCGCATCAGAGAGGGGAAGTTCAGCCTGTGAAGCGCCAGGACGACCAGGCGGCCGGCCCACCGGCGGGGCGGAAACGGCTGGCCAAGTCGATCTACGAACCTGAGCTGCTCCGCCTCCAGCGCGAGCTGGTCAAGCTCCAGGATCACGTGAGGCGAACCGGGGTGAAGGTCTGCGTGCTCTTCGAAGGCCGCGATGCGGCGGGAAAGGGTGGGGCGATCAAGCGGATCGTCGAACGGACCAACCCCCGCGTTGTCCGGGTCGTTGCGCTCGACAAGCCGACCGAGCGGGAGCGGACGCAGTGGTACTTCCAGCGATACGTCGCCCATCTCCCGTCGGCCGGGGAGATCGTGCTCTTCGACCGGAGCTGGTACAACCGCGCCGGGGTCGAGCGGGTCATGGGCTTCTGCACCGACGACGAGTACGACCGCTTCCTGGTCTCGTGCCCGGACTTCGAGCGGATGCTGATCCGTGACGGGCTCATACTCATCAAGTTCTGGTTCTCGGTGAGCGATGATGAGCAGGAGCGCCGCTTCGCTGATCGCATCGCTCGCCCGGCCAAGCGGTGGAAGCTGAGCGAGCTGGATCTCGAGTCCCGGGCTCACTGGGTCGACTACAGCCGGGCCAAGGACGTCATGTTCGAACACACCGACACCAAGGCCTCGCCGTGGTGGGTCATCGACGCCGATGACAAGCGGCGGGCTCGGCTCAACTGCATCCGCCATCTGCTCGATTCCGTTCCCTACGAGGACCAACCGATCGCCGAGCTGGTGCTCCCGCCACGGCAACAGGCGACCTATGTCCGCCCACCGCTTCGGGAGCAGAACTTCGTGACCGATCACTACGAGGACTGAGGGAACCATCCCTTCGGCTCTCGTGGAGCATGGCCGCAACACGACCACCAGCTTCAGCGGAACCTGGAGCACCCAGTCGTTCCGGCCGAGCGGCGTAGATCCGCGTGGTCGTGTCCATCCGACCTCGAGTCCGACGGTGGGTCTGCACAAGGCGCCGTTGCAGCATGCCCTCGATGCGTTGGGCCACGGTGCCAGTGCTCGTCGCGGTGGTTGCGTGCTCGCAGCCGCCCTCGTTCGAGAGCTCGATCGCTGGGGCCTGCGAACCGAGCCGGGCCGTGGTTGATCCCCTGATCGGGGTCGAGGTCGAGGCAACGGGAGCGACGGAGGCGGAGGGCTGGGCGCTGATCTTCGCTGCGCAGACTCGGACCCGGCCCGGCGAGGGTCTCGTGTTCGGTGTCGATGAGGAACTCAAGATCGTGTGGCGTCTGACCGGTGAGGGTGATGCCTCGTTTCGAGCGATTGGTCCCGACGGAGTGGTCGAGCAGCTGACCCTGGGGTCCGAAGGGTCCACGCGGTTCGAACTGGGATCGTCCTGGCGCTGAGTGGGGGACCGGATGGGTCCTGCCGTCAGCTGGGTGCTGGACCTTGGAAGCGGTTCGCGGCGACGCGGTTCTGTCGATCTCGGTTGACGTGGTCGAGGCCAGCTCGGCCATCCGAGGCGGCTCGGCCGCCGCAAGGGGCGAGGCCCGCAGCGGCACGGCCGGTCTGGCCGTCACCGTCGGTGAGACCAGGCGGAGTGGCGACCGGTGAACTCGCGCGCTCGAGACGTGCCGTAGCTGCGCACCTGTTCGCCTCCTGGTTGGTGGTGTCGGTTCGACGAGGTGCGGCGGCTGGCTCAGTTGACGTGGATGTCGGTGAGCTGCTCGATCTCGTTGCCATCCATGTCGTAGGCGACGACGCGCTCGACATGGTCCAGACTCGCCTGGGCTTCGGCCGGGGTGGCGCTCGGTGGGAGCGTGATCAGGAAGAAGTTCACCGGCAACCCGTGGTCGCGGGTCTCGGGCAGCGCCGCGACGAACGTGCCATCGGCGAGGTGCAGATCCGCTCGGGCGACCTCGGGCTCCAGGAAGCCGGCGACCAGTGCCCCACCGCCGGATTCGGACGTCCAGACTTCGACGAAGCGCACCGCGTTCCCCTGGGTGTCGAGTGTTCGGCAGCAGCCACGAGCCGAAGCGAGACCTTCGGTGGCGGGGGCGGTGCCGGCGTAGATCGAGGTGGCTGCGAATCGGCCGCTCGGGCCGGCGATACCGAACGTGTGAGCCTGGCCATCGAACAGTGCCGTCGCCACCGGGAGGTATGGGCCTGCTTCCACGTCGATCGGATCGATCGAGAGGCCTTCGTCGCCGACGAGCACGAGTGAGCGCATCGAGTCGATGTCCGCTCGGAGCGATGCTGGGAGCTCCCGGTAGTGGAAGGTCTCGAAGACCTGCACCTGACCGTCGGCCAGGATCCGGACGGAGGTTCCCGGATCGCCTTGGACCCATCCATGTCCATCGGTGATGCCGGCCAACTCCACCGAGGCCCACGACTCACCGAAGTGGTCGCTCGTCCCGGTCAGGATGCGCACGGTGTTGCCGGAACCGTCGCGGAGGCCCAGGTAGCTGACATCGTGTTGGCGGTAGGCGAGGTCCAGTCGCCAGCCCGGTGCGAGGTTCGCCGGTACGTACCAGCCGGCGTGGATGTCTCCGGTCTGGATCTCTCTGCCCTGGCCTGGAGTGATCGAGGGCTCCGAGCGGACGATCAGGGTTGCCGCTGAGAGGCCGATGACAACGAGGCCAACAGCGAGAGCCGTCAGGTAGACGCCTCTCGCCCTCCCGCTCGTGGTCGCTCGGCCACCATCGGAGACGAGCGGAGCCGGCGTCGACCGAGCGGGCTGGCTCCGGCGCTGGTCGATCAGCTGGTCGAGCTGGGCGCGGTGGCGAGCAGTCACGGCTGTGGTCGGTCCGTCCGGATCGGGTCGTGCCGACGCCAGGAGATCGTCGAGGTCGGTCATGGTCTCGGTGCCTCCCTTCGGCCGGTCTGCCGGACATCCTCGTGGACGAGGGCTCGGAGTCTGGTGCGGGCCCGATGGAGCCGGGATCGCACGGTGCCGACCGGGATCGCCAGCGCGGCGGCGACCTCGCGGTAGGAGAGCTCCTCCCAGGCCACCAGGGTCAAGACCTCGAACTCGTCAGCGTCCAGGTCCAGCATCGCGTTGCGGACTCGCTCGATCCGGTCCGCGTACCAACGGGCATCGTCGACTGCGGAGATGTCGTCGTCCGTCACTTGTTCGCGCGCGAACCGGCTCAGCGCACGACGAGCCCTCCCGTCGGTGCGGTGGGCGAGGCGCATGCGATTCGCTGCGATCCCGTAGAGCCACGATCGAACGTGGCCCCTCGTCGGATCGAATCGATCGCGGGCACAGAACGCCGCCGCGAAGACATCTCCGGCCAGGTCATCGGCGACATCGGGGCCGACCGTCCGAGCCAGGTACCGCCAAATCAGCGGATAGTGGCGATCGAAGACCTCACCGAATCGGGCCGGGTCCTCGACGGAGGCGACAACGGCCACGGCGGTCGGATCCATGCCTAGTACTTTGCCGATCGCGTCGACTGGTTCACGATCCGGCGACTCGACACCGAAACGACACATCAGTTGCGACGGGCCCTTCGTCACTCCTCGGGAGTCCCCCTGGGGAGGATCGGTGGAGGCTTCGATGTCTGGCCACGATGGTCTGGAGTACGACCTGGTCCTCGACACCCCCGAATCTCCCGATCCAGCGCAGCTGGCCAGATCCGTTCTCGACGCAGCCGAGCGTCAACGAACCCAATCGCTGTGACCTGTCGAGCGGGCCTGTTCAGCGGGCGCCAAGGCGCCGAACCGGTGCGGCTCGGAGGATCGAGGTTCGCATGTCCGTTGATTCCGGGACGTGCGAGTATCGGGTCCTGATGGTCGACGACACCACCGCTCGCGAGTTCATCCGCGCGCACGCTCGGGTGCTGGAACAGCGCCTGTTCGCCGTGGTGTTCGAGGGCGAAGCTCCCGAGACGGTCGTTGCAGCACTGACCGCCTATCGGAACGGCGATGGCGGATTCGGGCATGGGCTCGAGCCAGACCAAGCTCATCGAGGTGGCTCCGGACCGGTCACGGGCCCAAGGGGCAGCCGGTGTGATCGCCGCCGCCGTGCCTGAAGCCGCCTTCATGAAGCTCGATCCGAACAGCAGCGCCTACGGGGTGACGCCGCTGCAGTTCGCGGCCACCTCACACGCTCTGGCCAGAGCGTGGTTCAGCGACGAGATCATCGAGTCTCACCTCACCCATCTGGAGCGGGCCCAGGAACCAGGTGGCGGCTGGCCGATTTTCTGGCAACCTCCGAGCGAAGCGTCGCGCTGGGAGTGGCGGGGCATCCGCACACTCTCGGCGCTGCGGACCCTCGACGCCTACGGCCGCCTTCGGCACTGAACCGGCCCGAGACAGCGACCGCCTCCTCGGTCTGCACCATCGTGGCCAGAGCACCCGTGCCCGAGGTGCCGTCGTGGCTGGAGGGGCCGTGACAGCCCCGGTCTTCACGTGTTCGGCCTGATCACGTCGTTGGCGAGCTGCGTTGCAAGCGAGAGATGACCTGGCGGGCGAGCGTCCGTGCCGCTTCGCTGAGCTCGGGGTCGAAGCCCATCCGCTGGAGCACCACGTTGTGTTCGGCGAGGCACATCACCTGGTAGGCCGCAGCGCGAGCAGTTGCATCGTCGCGGCCGAGCAGATCGAGCATTTCCCCCATCGCGTCGCGGTAGTCGTTGGCGATGCTCGACGCCACGGACTCGTCGTTGGTCGCCGACACGAGCAGGATCCCGAACACGTCGTCGAGCTCGGCGTGTTCCCACACGTAGGAGCGGGAAAAGTAGTAGTCGACGACTGCATCGAGGCTGGGGTCGCTGCCGATGCTGCGTTCGCGGCTCTGGTCGTGTCGTTCGCAGATCTCGTGAACCGCGGCAGCAACGAGAGCTGCCCGGTTGCCGACGAAGTGGTGGACGGCCGAGCGGTGGACACCTGCTCGCTCGGCGATGTCGGCGATCGTGACCGATGCGGTGCCGCGCTCGGCGACGAGGCGGAGGAACGCGTCGATGATCTGGTTGCGACGCTCCTTGGCGACCGAGGGGCGTCCGGGGGCGGTTCGGGGTTCCGGGCCTTGTCCGTTATTGTTTGTATTCATGACAATCAACTCGTCCGACGTCGCCGCAGGTGGACAGCACGATCCCATGATGGCAGCGGCCGCCGGGATCAGTCGACGGCGCATGCTCCAGCTCGCTGGCCTCGGCCTGCTCTCGTCGTTCGTGGCTGCGTGTGGCGGGCTGCTCGGGCGTGAGCCCGACGGGCCCCTTGGCGAGGGTTCGGTCCAGGGCTCGGTGATCGTGGTTGGGGCGGGGCCGGCTGGCATGACCGCCGCCCACCTGCTCCGCCAGCGGGGTGCCGACGTGCGTGTGCTGGAGGCCCTGTCGGTCGCCGGTGGCCGAATCGCCCACACCCGGGACTTCGTCGACTTCCCGATCTCGCTCGGCGGGGAGTGGCTTCACGTCGAGCGGAGGGTGCTCGACGACATCGTCGCCGACGAGTCCGTCCGGATCGAGACGGTGACCGTCGGCTACCAGGAGGACGGCGAGTTCGCCATGGTCGACGAGGAGGGCGAGCTCGTCGCCGTGTCGCTCGGCGACGTGGGCTTCGACATCGACCAGAAGTTCGTTGGCTCCAGCTGGCTCGACTTCTTCGAGACCTACGTGCTGCCGGGCATCTCCCCGCTGATCACGTTCGACACAGCGATCGAGCGGATCGAGCACGGCGAGGAAGGTGTGCGGCTCACCGACACGAACGGGGACGTGCACGAGGCGGACCGCGTGGTCGTGACGGTGCCGGTTGCGATCCTTCAGCAGGGGCTCGTCGAGTTCGACCCGCCACTGTCAGACGGCAGGCTGGACACCCTCGACGACGCCACGGTCTGGAGCGGTTTCAAGGCGTTCGTCGAGTTCGACCACCGCTTCTATCCGACCCTGCTCGTCCCGGCGGACTCCGGTGCGGGTGGAGGTCAGCGGCTGTTCTACGACGCCGCCCACGGGCAGGAGTCCGACGCCAACGTGCTCGGGGTCTTCTCCGTCGGTGAAGAGGCCGAGCGGTACCAAGCCGCCGGCGATGGTGCGATCGATCTGATCCTGGCCGAGCTCGACGAGATCTACGACGGGGCGGCCTCGGAGGCGTACGCCCAGCACATCACGCAGAACTGGAACGAGCAGCCGTGGGCTCGTGGCGCCTATCTGACCGACGGGGAGGACTTTCGGATCACCCGCCGGCTGGCCGAGCCGATCGACGACGTCGTGTACTTCGCCGGCGACGGCTACACGGCGTTCGACGACTGGAGCAGTGTCCACGCCGCGGCGTGGTCGGCTCGCGAGGCGGTGCGGGCCATGCTCGCCTGACGCAGGCCCGCGTCCGTAGACCGGACGACGGCCAGGTGCCGCTCGGCGTGGGTCAGGTCACAGCTGTACGCACCGGGTGGCCTCGAGGGCACGACCCTCGGCCGTCACGTGAAAGCCGGCGCTCATGAGAGCCTCGGCCGCTCGTCTGGCGTGGCCGGCGGTGTCGAACTGGATGGTGGCGGCGAGGCAGCGCTGGTTGCTGTCGGTCTCGTAGAGAACGTATGCGTCACCGTCCCAGGTGAGAGCCAGGTCCAGGGCATCGTCGGGGCCGAGCGCTGGTTCGGCGACGAGGCTGAGCAGGAAGGCGCCGATGGTGCCCTGTCGAGCAAGGGCGGCATCGTCGGGGAGACCGGGGGCGGCGACGGTGGCCGGGTCGTCGCCATCGAGATAGGCGTCGGGGTTGAGGATCTGCTCGGTCGAGCTCGGTGGCCGGTCGAACGCGTCGACGATGGCGGCCTCCCCTCCCTGGTCGGCCAGTGCGGCGGCGAACTCGCGCCCCTGCTGGTAGGGGAACTCGAGGACTCGTTGCACCGCTGGCGGCACACGGGGATCTCCGTCCGGGGGGAACAGGTTTGGGGGTGGTGGGATGTCGGCGCCCTGCTGGTTGAGGACATCGGCGTAGTCGAAGGCGACTCGGTGGGCGTTGCCCTCGACCAGGGCCACGACGGGATCGACGACCTCGACCGATGCGCCGATGCTGGCTCCGAGTGCGGTGTCGAGTCCGTGGGTGAGCTCGTGGACGATCACCACCTCGTTGAACAGCGGGTCACCGGTGTCGACGACGGTGACAGGGCAGCAGACGCCTCGTAGCTGATCCCGCCTGGCCTCGTCGGCATCGGCTCGGCTGTCGTCGTTGTCGACCAGACCGAGTCCCAGCAGGACATCCCAGAGGCCCTCGGAGACGAAGGAGCCGTCGGGGACGGTGGCCCGCAGCGCAGCACCATCGGCGATCGACACCAGTGGCGGCTCGTCGAACTGTCGGCCAACCGCCGTTTCGACGACCTCGACCAGTCTGGCCAGCACCTCGGGATCGAGCGGTTCGGAGTCGGGTGTCGACGGGCCGTTCTCGGGGCCCGACTCGACCTCGATGACCTCGGTCGGCACATCGGCGATGGCGGCCCGGAAGTCGGCCTCGTCGACCTCGACGAACCCGTCGAGGATCCCGGCGATGAGAGCCAGATCGGCGCCAGCATTGGAGTGGAGCTGCGCGTCCGGAACCCACCAGCGAACGCTCGGAAACTCCAGATTCTCCGACTCGACGCGCTGGACCGCGTGGTAGCCCGTGCCGGCCTCGCCCTCCAGCACGGATTCGAGATCGCTGCTCCCGACGTGGAGGGTCGCCTCGGACAGCCCGGGCGAAACGGTCACCTCCAACGATCCCCCGGGGCCTCGCAGGCCGAGCACATAGGTCTCGCCCGGGTCGCCCCTCGACGACACCTCCCAGCCGCCGAGTTCGACGTCAACCTCGAGCTCGCCGCCGTCTCCGAGCCGCACTGCACCGGCGATGTCGATCAGGTCCTGGCGAGAGACGTCGCCGAGCAGCGACATCGACACCCGCTCGTCGACCTGAGCCGTGACCGACCCGAACCCGGTCTGCTCGCTGTCGTACTCCAGTTCGGCCGACACGAGTCCGGGGATCTCCAACGACTCCCGCTCACCGAACCCGAGGCCGCCCTCCGGCAGGAACGACACGTCGCCGCTGGACCGCCGCACCGACAGGTTCACGGCTCCGCCCCCGAACCCGCCCTCGGATCGGTGCACGACAAGCGAGACCGTCTCGACCCCAGGGGTCTCGGTTCCACCGCCCGTGACGTCGACACGGCCGGAAAAGAAGCGCAACACGACCAGCTCCCAACCCTCGGGCAGATCGGACGGGAGATAGTAGGGTCCGGCTGGGATCTGCTGGGCCGTCACCGTGGTCGACGTCGACGGGGCCGCCGCCGTCGACGTGGTTGCGGCGGGCGCGTCGGTCGTCGACCCGCCGGTCTCGGACTCATCGCCGCTGACACATGACACCGCCACCGCGCCGACCGCCACGAACGCAAGCCATCTCAGCACCGATGGGGGTCCCGCCAGCCGCCCCATTCCGAACCCCCCGAACGAGACCCCCACGTCTGCGATTCTAGGCAGCGCCGGCAGTTCGCAGGACGTGGCGAGATCGGCGTCTCACTTCGGGGTGGGTCGGGAGGCCGGTCGATCCTGACGACGAGGATCGACGCTCGGTCTCGCCGCCCGGCAATCGCCGCCAGCCGCACTCGGGTGCCGGCGTGTTGGTCTGATCCGGCCGCCCGGAACGGGAACGCGCCGGGTGCGAGGAGCGTGACCAGGTCGACGACCACCTGTTCGCTTGGCTTGCGGAGCGAGCCGGGCTGCTCGATTCGTTGCCTGACGGCGAGGGGCGCTCCTGGGGGCGTACCTGCGCACGCAAGTGGCGCCCCACCCGTTTCACCGTCAGCGGGTTGGCTCTGACGATGCAACGTTTCGCGAGTCTCG
Organism: Acidimicrobiales bacterium; assembly: GCA_028285495.1. GTDB lineage: Bacteria > Actinomycetota > Acidimicrobiia > Acidimicrobiales > SZUA-35 > JAHELU01. Next base: position 117,301 of record JANQPB010000037.1, on the reverse strand, counting down.
TTCGTCGTAGGGTCATGGGGCGATTCTCCGTTGGGCCGCGAAGTTGGCTGTAGACGACTCTGCGAGCCTCTCGTCGGTGGATGCGGTCGCGGACCTGTACAAGCGCGAGCACGGTTCGATGGTGCGGTTGGCCTGTCTGATCGTCGGCTCACAGGCCGTGGCCGAGGAGGTGGTGCACGACGCGTTCGTTTCGGTGTTGGAGCGTCGAGCCACGATCGCCGATCCTGGCGCCTATCTGCGGCGGGTCGTGATCAACAACTGCCATGGGAACACCCGTCGCTCGCTGGTCGGACGTCGCAAGATGTCGCGGCTCGCCGTGCTCGAGGGCACCACCGAGGAGCTCCCTCCCGAGGTCGGCGAAGCGTGGAGCGCCCTGGAGGCCGTCACCCCGAAGCAACGTCACGCCCTGGTCCTGCGGTTCTACGCCGACCTCCCGATCGATGACATCGCAGATCTCATGGGTGAGCGGCCAGGCACCGTCAAGTCCCTGGTTCATCGTGGCCTGAGGACGCTTCGCAGGGAGCTATCGACATGACGTCCAACGTCGAGCAACGCCTCCGACAGGCTTTGGCCACTGTCGCCGAAGGCGTGGAGACCGAGCGTGAGTGGGATCGTGTCGTGGCTGACGCCGAGTCGCCGCCGCCCAACCGACGCACGACGGCTCGACGGCGGTCCACGCTCGCCATCGCAGCGGTTCTTGTGGTCGCGGTCGGCGTCGGCGGAGCGCTGCTCGCCACGGGCGATGACGACACGACGACGGTCGCGGACAGGCCCGATTTCGTCCTGTCTGGTGAAGTCGTCCTCGACGAGGACCCGTTGATCGTGGTACCGGCCGCAGCGCCCGAACCCGCATTCGACACCGGCGAGCTCGGCGTCGAGGTGGTCTTCGAACAGATCGCTCGGGTCGACGACGAGATCACGGCACTGGTCGCTCAGTGGGACGACCGGCTCCGCGGTCCGGACTACTCGGCCGAGATCACCAAGGTGACGCTGGCCGGGAGGATCGATGCGCAGCCCTGGCTGGTCATCGTGGCCGACGGACCGAACACTCCCGGGATCCGGGGTGCCGATGCGGGGGCGAACCTTCGGCAACGGTTCGTCGTCAGCTCGGACGGCGGTGGCGGCGGCTCGGGTGATCTCGTCGCGGTCGAGAGTCTCGACATGATCGAGCTGCCGGCGTCGAGCACACCAGAGTTGGGCTTCGGTGCTCCAACAGGTTGGCTCACGTGGAGCGCATTGCCGGCGGCAACGGCCGCGGTGTCGTTCGCCGATTCCGACCAGAAGTTGTGGATGCAGCCGCGGGCCAGGATGGCGGTCTTCGATGTGCAGTTCGACAACGGCGAGCGGTTCGTCCTGAAGGCGTACGATGCGGCTGGGAACGTGATCGGGGGTTACTCCGAGACCGTCAGCTACGACACCGCCGGCAACTCCGATATCGAGGTGGGAGATCGGCTCGGAACGATCCGAGGTGTGGACCAGAACGGCGAGCCCGTGCGTATCGGCGCCGACGGGCGGCTGACAGCCCTCGTGTTCGGAGCGGACTGGTGCCAACCGTGCGAGGAGGGGATCGGGACACTCCGACGCAGAGTCGAAGCCCTCGATCCCACTGCGATGATCTACTCCGTCCCGCACTACTCCGACCAACCATGGCCAGCCGGCGCAGACTGGCCGCACCCTCAGTTGACCCCCGAGGACGGGAGCATGCTCCGGTCGGTTGCTGGAATCCCTGCGGTCCTGGTACTCGATGGCGACAACGAGGTCCTGTTGTTCGAGGTCGGATTCGACGCCTCGAGCCTGGCAGCCCTCGATGACCTGGGGCTTCGGCTCACGGCAATGCGCGAGATCGACCAAGCGACGAGAGCGACGTGCCAAGAGCTGCTCCAACGACGAGAACAGCTCGCCGAGGGCCGCCAGCTGACCCAGGCCCAGGTGGCGCAGGCACAAGCCCAACTCGACGACGCAACCGGCCAGTCGCTGCCAACCCAGCAGATCGAGTCAGCCGAGACGATTCTGGAGCTCGCGCAGTCGAGACTCAGCGTCTTCGACCAGTTGCTGGCAGAAGTCGGCACCGACATCGAGCGGGTCGGATGCTGAGCACCGCGCCGCCGGCTCGCTCGCTCGGAGGTAGCCAACCCGCACTGCGATGAGCGTTGCGAACTGGTCATCACCGCGTGTGGTGGGGCAGAGCCCGACGCAGGTGTTCCCGAGTGCGACGCCGCTGCCAATACCGGACGGGTCACGAAGTCGTCAGCGGCGGGAGCGGTGGCCTGTTCTACGGTGGGGCCGTGATCGACATCGCTTGGTCATACCACGCTCACCAGGCAGTCGATCGGGTGGCTGTTGATGGTCACGAGTGCTTCGTCCAATGCCGGCGCACGCGGCTCGTGTCCCTGGATGTGTCCACCGGTGAGGAACGGTGGTCGGCCAGCGTGCAGCATCCGTGGGGCCGCCTCGCCGTCGGCGAAGAGGCTGTGGTGTACCTCGATCAGCACTCGCTCCTCGTTGCCCACGATCGGTCGACGGGGGACGTGGTCTGGTCACGGGACCTTGGAGGGCTGAACGGCTGGCTCAGCGTCTCTGGTCAGCTGGTCGTGGTTGGCGGCTGGCGGGGATACACCCCGATTCGGGCGCTGTCGCTCGTGGACGGATCCGAACAGTGGTGTCTGCCCGCTGCCGTACCCGAGTTCGTGCGGACCCAGATACACGGCGAGTCGAGGTCGCTGATCGCCATGGCGCCACGAGCTGGACAGGAGCTGTGGTTCTTCGATCTCGATTCTGGTGAGGAGCGGCACCGAGTGGCCGCTCCGGGCGGGATGACCTTCGAGCCGGGTGCCGGCGAACCCGAACCCGCGCCGCCGGCTGCGAGCGGCCCTGTTGTTCTTCGCGCTGACCCGGAGGCCTTCCTCGTGGTCGATGGAAGCCCACTGTCGGTCGAGCGCGTTGATGCACCCGACGGAGTGAGGTCAACCAACCCGGCTGTCTGTGTCGGCCCAGTTGCCTACATCACTCGAGAGGGCGAGCTTCGGGCGTGGTGGGTCGAATCGACGAGGCTGCGGCACCTCGGCAAGATCGACCACAACCACAGCGGCCGTCTCCCGATTGCGCACCTGGGGCATGACCGTTTCGTGGTCGGAACCTCCTTTGGCCTGGTGAAGGTGGTCGCCGACCAGGAAGGCACCATCGCGCAGCGGAAGATCGGCAAACGTGTCTCGACGTCGATGACGCTGACTTCCGGAGTGGTCGTCGCTGGAACAGCGAGCGGTGAGGTCATCGGCCTACGGATCGCACCGGCAGCCGGAACGATGGCATGAGCTGCGCCATCAGCGGGGTCACCGTCGATGGCGAACCGGTCAGAGCGGCCGGTGATCCTGGGCGCCCCGGCCGCACCCGCGCACCTCGTCGTCAGGGCCCGTGCTGGTCCTCCAGTGCTTGCCCGTCCAGGCCGAGGGTGTTCAGGCGCACGACGCTGGTGCTGTTCCCGAGCCGGGCTACGACTCGAGGGGCCGCAGGCGCAGTCGTTGGGGTGATCGTTTGGGTACTCGTTCGATGAGTTCGCGGGCTTCGAGGTCGACCTTGGTGTAGGTCGTGATGTTCTTGAGCCGGCCACCGGGGAAGGCGGGGTGGTCTCCGAGGCGGTCCTGGGCGATGTCGATGATGGCTTTGAGGGCGATGGTGCCGTCGTCGTCGGCGAACTCTTCGATGCTGGTGAGGATGAGGTTGCGGACGAGTTCGTATTGCTCGAGGTCGAGGGTCCAGTCCTCCATGCCTCCTTCGAGTGAGCCGTTGAGCATCCGGACCCGTCCTCGCTGGCGGTCGATGCGGTCTTGTTCGAACGCTTCTGGCGGGACGTGCCAGCCACCGTCGAGTCGACGTCTCGCCATGAGCCCTCTACCCCCGGTGCGCTCCGGTCACTGACCGGCCGCCCGGTGGCGTGACTCGACGTGGCCCTTGAGCATCTCCAGGTCCTTGATGTGCAACCGGCGAGCCCAGCGCGACATGCCAGCTCGGACGAGGTGGCGTAGCCCCGCCGGAAGGGGAACATCGGCTTCGAACTCCAACGCAGCCCGGCTGCGATGCTCGTCGAGTGGGGTCGCCTCGAACGTCACCGTCGGGGTCATCGTTCTGCCGAGCGGGCCACGGTTCTGGAGCTGGTTCTGGACCCGGCGCCCTTCGATGGTGGTGATCCTCTGGCGGCCCTGGATCGTGCCCTTCTTGTCGCGGAAGATGATCTCCGAGCCGGGCGACCTGCCGTCGCCCTCGACCGAGCAGGTGAAGCCGGTCGCCTCCGGCCACGCTGACCAGGCCATGACCCGGTCCTGGTCGAGCATCGCATCGAACACCTCATCTGCGGCGGCGTCGATGTCGATCGTCTCGGTCCACTTCATCACGTCTGGCATCCTTCCTGTTGGAGCGACCAAATCATCTTGACTGTCGAGATGTTTGTCTGTCAAGGTGTTTCGGGGAGGGATGTCATGCCAGGAAGCGGATCCAGTCTGTTCGCCCAGATTCGTGCACTTGGCGCGGCGATGGACGCCTTCGAGCGGGAAGCGAGCCACGCTCTCGGCCTGAATCGATCCGACCTCCGGGCGCTGAATGTCCTCGAACACGGCCCACAACCGCACGGGGCGATCGCCGAGGCGCTTGGCATCACGAGCGGATCCGTCACTGCCCTCGTCGACCGTCTGGTCGACGCCGGCTACGTCGAGCGCCAGCCGAGTCCAAGCGATCGACGACGTGTCGAAGTCGTCCTCACACCAGCGACCTACCAAGCCTTCGCGACGGTCTACCGGCCCTGTGGTGAAGCCGTCGAAGCCGGTCTGCGCGAACTCACTGACCAGCAACAGCACGCAGCCGCCACTGCGCTCGAACTCGCAGCGGCAGCGATCCTCGACGCCTCGCTCCAACTGCAACCCGACGACTAACCCCGAGGGACTCGTCCGGGTCTCTCCCGCCGTACCGGCGGATCTGCGTCGAGCCCGAGACCGGCACGACAGTCCTTGGGCGATGGCTCGTTTCGCCCGGAGGGGAACGCTGTCACCCGTGGCGCCGTGGGCGCTGCCGAAGGGGTGCCGCTACGGCTCGGGTTGGCTGAGGATGCAGAACTCGTTGCCCTCCGGGTCAGCGAGCACGACCCAGGGCACGTCGCCCTGCCCGATGTCGAGACGCCGAGCGCCAAGTCCAATGAGCCGTTGAACCTGCGCCGCCTGGTCTTCCGGTCGGAAGTCCAGGTGGAGTCGGTTCTTCGCGTGCGGCTTGGCCTCGCTCACCGGCTCAAAGATGATCCCCGGCGGGTGATCGGGTGCCAGCTGGATCTCGAACTCGTGCGGGTCGTCGTTCACGACCACCCATCCGAGCGCAGCTGCCCACCACCGCCCAAGTGACACCGGGTCGACCGCATCGACGACCACGTGCTCCCATCGAAGGCTCACGCCAGGAGCCTACAAACGACACCAACCGTCCAACGTTCGGGGGCACTGAGCAAGCGCCGTGCCCGGGTCCTCGCCCCACGGATAGCGATGGCCAACCGGCCCACCAGTGACTGCTTCCCAAAGATGCCCGCTCAGGACGAGTTGCTCTGAGCCTCGATCTCTCCGTCCGCTGCGACGACCACCGAGGCCGTACGAAGCCTGGGCGGGCAGGACTCCCCGTTCGGGAACGTCTCCCGCAGCATCACCGTGCTGGGGCCAGCGACGATTGCGCCATCGGCGGCCTGCAGCACGAGCGTCAACTCGTCACCGGTCTCGTCGTCGACCTCGAAGCTCGTGAAGGCGACCTCGTTCTGACCGCCGAGATGCTCCGACCAACCAAGCGGAAGGCACGTGGCGTCGAGGCACACCTCGCCTCCGGCATCCACGGACAACCCGAGGGCCGTGGCATCCACGAAGACCCCCGACTCGCCACCGGCCAGCGTGCAGGCGGCTTCCCGACAGCCAACGACGAGCGTGACCGAGGCCAGCGCAAGCAGCGCTCGTGTGACCTTCCTGAGGTGCATCAGAGCCCATCGGCCGACGACAGGCACCCTTTGACTCGGCGGCGCCCCGCTGCACATCGTGGCGTCACCGCCCGGTACGACCAGTGCATCGGCGTCGGTGAGGTGGCACCCGACCCAGGCGGCCGGTGATCCCGAGCGCAGCGCTGGCGCCGTTCGGCGTCGGCCTGGTCGCCACCCACGGTGAGCAAGGACGCCGCATGGTCGATGATCTCGGGTGCGCCGGTGGTGCCGATGCCGAGTGCCGAGCGGCTCGAGGTCGGGTAGGTGTCGACCACGGTCTGGCCACCCCCGATCGCCCCGGCTGAACCGTCACCTCATCCTCGGGTATGACCATCCCGGGGGTGGAGGGGCAATCCCTCCGGCGGCTGATGACCGCCTGCACCCGCATTCGTACGATCGGGGTGTCGGGACGCAACGACTGCGACTGGAGGCGCTCTCATGGCATCGACCGAAGCCATCGGTGGTCAACGATCGACGGTCCACCCGCCGGGTGTGCCGACCCAGGACGTCGCTCTGCGGCTGGAGCACGTCTCCCGCCACTACGGCTCCGGGGACACGCTCGTCGTCGCCCTCGACGACCTGTCCCTGACCCTGCACCGGGGGAGCTGGACGGCGGTCATGGGGCCGTCGGGTTCCGGGAAGTCGACGCTGCTCCACTGCGCCGGAGGTCTGGAGCGGCCCGACGCCGGGCAGGTGTGGCTCGGCGATCGCAACCTGGCCACCGCCACCGATCGCGAGCTGACCGCGCTACGACGGCGCGACGTCGGCTTCATCTTCCAGAACCTCAACCTCGTGGCCTCCCTCACCGCCGCCCAGAACGTCGCCCTGCCCCTCCGGGTTGCCGGGCAGCCTCCAGCCCGCCAGGCCGTCCGCCAGGTTCTGGCCGATGTCGGCCTGGCCGACCGGGGCCGCCACCGCCCTCGCGAGCTCTCCGGTGGACAGCAACAGCGGGTGGCGATCGCCCGGGCCATCATCACCCGCCCGGCGGTCCTTCTGGCCGACGAGCCCACCGGCGCCCTCGACTCCATCACCGCTCGCGAGGTCCTGGCGCTGCTGCGGTCGAGAGTTGCCGAGTCCGGTCAGACGATCGTGATGGTGACCCACGATCCGGTCGCTGCCGCCGCCGCTGATCACGTGGTCTTCCTGTCCGATGGGCGCCTGGTCGACGATCTCCAACGGCCGACGGCCTCGGTGGTCGCGGCGCGCCTGGCCCAGCTCGGGGGTTGAGCGGTGCTGGCCCTGTCGATCACCGCACTCCGCGAGCGCCTGGCCGTGTTCGCCGGCGCCATCCTCACGATCACCATCGGGGTCGCGCTCGTGCAGGCCTCGCTGCTGGCACTCGTTGCAGCAGCCACCGCCGGCCCACCGGCGGGGGCGACCGGCTCGGAGCGCCTCGTCATCAGCGATGCCTACGTCTCCGCCGTCTCGTTGATGGGACTCGTCGTCGGGCTGGCCTCGTTCGTGACCATCTTCATCGTCGGGTCGACGTTCGGGTTCGCGGTCGCTCAGCGGCGTGGCGAGCTGGCGCTGCTGCGCCTCCTGGGTCTGAGCCAAGGTCAGATCCAGCGACTCCTGGTCGGCGAGGCGATCGCCCTCGGCATCCTGGGGACGCTGGGCGGGGTGCTCCTCGGACTCCCGGTCGCTGGCTACTTCCGACGGACCCTGATCGACCTCGGCTTCGCCCACCCCGACTTCGAGATCGCCTGGCGCTCCTGGGTCCTGGCCGTCTCGCTCGGGGCCGGGATCGGGGTGGCCGCGCTCGGCTCGCTCGGTGCCGGGCGGCGGGCCGGGCGGGTCCCTGCGCTGGAGGCACTCCGCCGGACCGACGGAGCGGATCGGGTCATGAACCTCTCCCGCTGGGTCATCGGACTGCTCGCCACCGGCGGAGCGGTCGCCATGCTGGCCGTCAACACCCAGTTGCGAGGCGAGAGTGCCGTTGCCATCTCGATCTCGCTCTGCCTCGTGATCGTCATCGCCCTGACCGCGCTGGCTCCGCTCGTGGTCCCAGCCGTTGCCGGAGTGGTCGGGCTGCTCCTTCGGGCACTGCATCCGACCGGGGCCGGCGGGGCGCTGGTCGGCGCGAACGTCCGGGACGGCGTTCGGCGAACGTCGACGACGGCGGCCCCGATCGTGGTCGTGGTCGGCCTCGTGGTCGGACTGATCGGCGGGATGGACGTCGTGAGTGCCGGGGCCCGGGCCGAGCTCGAATCGTCGATCGACGCCGACCTCGTCGTCGAGTCCCACACCCGACTCGACGACCTGCTCACGAGCCATCCACACGTCGACGGGTTCTCCCGCGAGATGACGGTCGTGGCGGGCATCGACGACGATCTCGAGGACGGCTCGGGACGCCTGGCTGCCTACCAGGCCATCGCGATCGAGCCGTCGACGTACCCGACCTCCCACCGTGTCGAGGTGACGACCGGTGCGCTCGACGGCCTGCGAGGACCGGACACGATCGTGTTGTCGGCGTACCTGGCCGACCGGCTCGACGCCACCGTGGGGGACACCGCGATGGTCCGCCTCGACGACATCGATCACGAGCTCACGATCGTCGCCGTCGTCGGCTCCACCCTTGCCGGGCCCGACATCCTGTTGCCGGCTGCGTTGGCCGACGAACCGGGGGAGCACCGGTACTTCCTGCGGACAGCATCGTCGGGCCGATCCGAGTTGTTCGACCTGCTGTCGTCGCTCGATGTCGCCACCGTGGCCGCCGTCGACGAGTGGACGGCGGCGGCCAGCGACGCTGCGGAACGGCAGAACCGCAACATCATGGTCGCGATCGTGTCGCTGACGGCGATCTACGCCGCCATCGCGATCGCCAACGCTGCGGCGATGGCCACGTTCGAGCGGCGCCAGGAGTTCGCGCTGCTCCGGCTGACCGGCCTGTCCCGCCTCCAGGTGCTCCGGGTGGTCCTCAACGAGGGGTTGATCGTCCTCGTCGTCGGGACGCTGCTCGGCGGGCTCGCCGCCTTCGGGACCATCGCTGGTGCCTCCACCGCAGTGTCGGGCATCGTCGGCCGCGAGATCATGGTCGTTCCCTGGCCGCTCGCCGCGGCCGTCGTGAGCCTCTGCGCCGCGATTCTGCTCCTCACGACGTCGATCTCCACCGTCGCCGCCACCCGCGAACGACCGATCTCGGTCGTCGGGGCCCGGAGCTGATGCCGTGGAACCGCTGGTGCCACGCGACCAACGGGACCGGTCGACGTGCTGATCCTCGTCCTCGCCGTCACCCTGCTTGGCGGGATCGCGACCATGGGGTTGGCCGCCGCTGACCGAGGGGGAGCGGTCCGGGTGCTCGGCCTGACCACGTCCGCCACCGCCACCCTGGTCGGGCTGCTCACGAGCGGCCTCCTCATCTGGGCCCACACCGCCACCGACACCTCCCAGTTGGCCCGAACGCTGGTCTGGGGTGCGTCGTCGTTCGGCGACCAGCATCGGTTCCCGGCGCGGGTCATCGGGGCCGGTGGCGACATCCGGCCCCTCGGCACCGGCCGCAGCTGCGGCCTCGATGCCATCCGGACCGACGGCGGCTTGTCACTCGACGAGGCCCTGGCCGCCAACTCGACGACCGCTTTCCTGGTGCTCGATGGCTCCGACCTCGTCCACGAGAGCTACCACAACGGTTCGGGCCCGGACGACCTCCAGACCTCGTTCTCGGTGGCCAAGTCGATCGTGTCCGCCCTGGTCGGCATCGCCATCGACGAGGGCCTGATCGACGGTCTCGACCAGCCGATCACCGCACTCGTCGGCGACCTGGCCGAGGCCGACCCGAGGTTCGGTGACATCACCATCCGCCACCTGCTGACCATGTCGTCCGGCCTGTCGTTCGACGACGGCGGCGGTCCCTGGGACGATCCGGCCAACACCTACCACGGCACCGACCTGCGTCGGGCTGCGGTGTCGACACCCCGGATCGCGGGACCACCGGGAACGACCTTCCACTACAACGACTGGAACGTCATCCTCCTCGGACTGGCCATCGAGGAGGCTTCGGGTACGACCATCGCCGACTACGCCACCACCCGGCTCTGGCAGCCGATGGGGGCTGAGGCCGACGGGTCCTGGAGCCTCGACAGCGTCGGCAGCGGATTCGAGAAGTCCTTCGTGGGCGTGAACGCCCGAGCGAGGGACTTCGCTCGCTTCGGCCTCCTCGTCCGCGACGGCGGCGCCTTCGATGGACGAGCGGTGGTGCCACCCCACTTCATCGACGAGGCCACCGGCACCGACGCCACGATCGGCCCGGCCCGCGACTATCGGTACCTCTGGTGGATCGACGAGAGCCGGCAGTCGTTCTACGCCAACGGCGACCACGGCCAGTTCATCTACATCGACCCGCAGGCCGACGTCGTCATCGTTCGGCACGGAGCCGGAACCGGCGACCTCGACTGGGTTGGCTTCCTCGGCCGGATCGCCGGCATCGTCGAGCGGTCCAGGCGGCCGGTCGGGTCGGGAGGGGGAGCGTCGTGCTGAGCCCGGGGTGGCGGTCCGGTCGGGTCGTTGCGGTCCGTTTGGCGGTCGCTTCGCTGGCGGTCATGGCTGCCGTCATCGGCGATGGCTGCGCTCGATCCGGGCCGGCCGACGGGCCGCCGGCGACGACGTCTGGGAGCGACACGACCCGGCCGGCGTCGACCACCGCCCCAACCGGAGCCGCAAGCAGCTCCCGCACCGTCGCAACGACCGCGGCCCCGCCGATGGATGGCCCGAGACCTGCTCCCCGGCCCGACGGCTCCGGGTGTGTGGCCGCCGGCGACGAGCTGGCGGACGGGTTGTGGTTCGGATCGGTCGACCGGGCCGAGCCCGACCGCCTGTGGCTCGATCTCGCCTGCTGGTACTCGGGCGACGCAGCAACGGCGGCGGCCGTCGAGGACGAGGCCGAGAGCCCTCCACCGAACGGGTTCCACATCCGCGATCGATCGGCTCACCTTCGCACGATCGCCGTCGACGGTGACGCCGAGGTGGCGTGGTTGCCGGACCCTGGCGATCCCGCCCCGTTGCTGACGACCGACTACGGCCGCTGGCTGGCCGAGGGCCAGGAGAGCGTCATCGGCGGGTGGTGGTGGCTGACGGTCGAGAACGGTGAGATCGTCACCATCCGCCAGCAGTACGTGCCGTGAGCCATGCGCCCGACTCCCGATCGTGCCGGCGATCGACAAGGCTGGCGTGAGGTCCGCTTCGACGAGGTTGGCCATGATGCCGAGGGCGGCGATCGGGTTTGCGTCGGTTCCGCCGTCGGCGGCGGCGATGTCGTCGTCGTGGCGGGCCGCGGCGAGGCGGCCGGTGCTGAAGTTGAGCCAGCCCTTGGAAGCGGCGCTTCGCGAGTGGCGATCCGGGGGCTGCGGAGAACCTCTGGTCAGCGATCCCGAGTGTGGCGCTGGCGCCGCGATCGGGTGATGGCTGATCGGAGGTTAGTTGGGGGTTCGGATGCGAGGGTCGAGGACACCCATCAGCTCGTCGACGATGGCGTTGAGGGTCACGTAGATGAAGACCACGTAGGTCGTCGATGCCAGCAGCAGGTAGAGATCCCGACTGAGCGATGCCTGCAAGATCAACTGGCCCATCCCTCCAATGGCGAAGATGAACTCGATCAGCACCACGCCCGAGAGGACCGAACCGATGTTGAGGGCGACGATGTTGAGCAGGCCGAGCGATGCCGGGCGCAACACGTGGCGGAAGGCGATGTACGTTGGGCTCAAGCCCTTGCTGACGGCCGCCGTCACGTAGTCGGTCCGGAAGATCTGGAGGGCATCGGCCCGGATGATCCGAGCCACGATCCCGACCTCGGCGAAGATGAGCGCGATGGCCGGCAACGCAGCCGAGCGGAGGTTGCCGCTGATCGAGTCGCTGAAGCGGACCCAGCTAGCCGCCGGCAGCCAGCGCAACTGAATGGCGAATACCCAGATGAGGAACGGCGGGGTGATGAAGACAGGGATCGACTGCGAAAGCCCGAAGATGGCGTTCAGGGCCATGCCGGGCGGGCGGCGGTCCCACAGGGCCGCCAGCAGCCCAAGCGGGATTCCCAGCAGCGCCGCACCGAGCACGCTGATGATGACGAACTGGAGCGAGATCGGCAGCCGGGGCGCAATCAACTCGCCAACTGGGATCCCACCCCGGTCGATCGACCGCCCGAACTCACCGGTCGCTGCGTCGAGCAGCCAGTGGACCCAGCGGACGACCACCGGCTCGTCGAGGTGGAACTGCTCGATGATGGCCTGACCTCTGGGCGAGTTCTCGCCGCCTATGGGCAGCGCGACGGCTCGAAAGCCGCGGGGGATGGAGACCTCGATGGCCACGAAGACGACCAGGGCAGCACCCGCGACCGTGAGGATCAGGCGGCGGACATAGCGGATGACTGCCAACAGGACTCGCACCGGGCCAGTATCGCTGCTGGCTGAGCGGGTGGCCCTGCCCGTACTGGTTCGGTCAGCCGAACCGACCGAGCCCGTCGACCTCGGTCGCTCTGGTGGCGCACCCGAGCGCTTCGCTCAGTGGGGTCCTTGGTGGCGTCGTCAGTCGCCGACGAAGAACATGGGTTGGGTTGCGGCTTCTGCGAGCTCGATCTCGAGTTTGGTCTCGCCGGTCGCCAGGTCGGTGATGGCGATCACTCGTGGCTGGTCGGTCACTTCGGCGAGCCATCGCCCATCGGAGGACACCGCTGGTAGGACGGTGCCACCGCGGAACCCGAATTCAGGTGGTCGAATGTCGCGGATCGCTCCGGTCGCGATGTTGCGCAACGAAGCGTTCGCTGCCGGTCCGAAGGTCGCTTCGAGAAGCCAGTCCGTTCCATGCAACATGACAAGGCTGCCCGATTGGTTCGACGGGACGTGAAGGTCGAGCGGTTCCCAGGTTCGTCGGTCCAACCAGGTCAGAGCGCATTGGAGGGTCGAGTCGCACGATTGGACCAGCGCTCGCTGATCGTCGGCGGTCAGGAGCCGGCCGTCGGCGACTCGGCGGTAGTCGTCACCGGATGCGGACCGTGTGTAGACCCCTCCCGCTGGCCCGGTGACGAGCGTGTTGTTCGGGTCCGCATAGTTGCGGCCGAAGTCGAGCAACAGCTCGTTGTCGGCTCGCTCGATGGCTTCACCGGAGAGCGGGTCAACCACCCAGAGCGTCTCGTCGATCTCCGACGGGTCTCGTGTCTGGCGAATGACGCTCACGAAGATCGTCTCGGGATCAACCTGACCGGACGGTGAGGAGGTGAACGTTGCTGCCGCGCCCTCGACGTCGAAGATCGGGCGAGGGTCAGCGGCCAGGTCGTCGAGTGGGAGTCTGGCGAGCCCGCCGGGTGTCGCTCGATCAATGATGAGCCAGGGGCCCGCCACAGCAATGGGGAAGACGCGCGAGCCCTCGACGTAGTGGGTCGTTCCACGGTCGAGGTCAATCAACGCCGGTCGGCCCGTGGTGGAGACGAGGAGGTTGTAGCCGACCTCGGTCCCGAGCAAGGGTGCGCCAGGTCCGCCAGCGGCCACGGTGCTCGGTGTGGCGGCATCTGAGGTGGTCGCTGACGTGCGTCCGGTTGTTGGCGAGGTGGTAGCCGCACGTTCCTCGGGTTGTGCTCGAACCGACGTCGATGACCCCAACGCTGGCACTGTCCGCTCATCCGTTCCCGGTGCGTCGCCGGGCCCCGTCGTGGCCAGCATCCAAGCCACGGCGAGGACCACTGCGGTGGCCCCGACCACAGACAACACGGTCGGGTTGCGACGGGTTGCCGAGGTCACACTCGCTGCAGAGACCGGTGCGTGAGGCTCAAGGAGGGGAACCAGACCGGCCTGATCGCCGACGGCCCGGCCACAGCTGCGACAGAAGCGATCTCCTGCATCAAACGAAGAGCCGCACGCACACACCGACACCACGCGACCCTACCCAACACCCGCTTCGAGGATTCGGCGCCTGTCCCGCAGGAGACGAGGAGCCGCTGGACACGGGCGATCTGTCTCTGGCGGACCTCTGTCGTCTGGCGTTCACGGGCCTCGCTGACGAGCGAACGAGCATGACCGCCTCACCGCCGACCTGGTGGTCACCGCTGGTGAGATCGTGGCATCGGCTGCCGTTGATCCCGCGCACGCGAGACGTGCCGTGGCGCGACGTCAGTGGAGTTCGGTCTCCCAGTCCTCGAAGGGTCGCTCGGGGCGGTAGGTGGGATCGACGTAGTGGCGGATCCACTCGGCTGCGCGACGGGAGGCGTTCGGCTCGTTGGTCGGGCGGCCGTCCTCGTCGACGTCGAGGACGTTGAGGAAGATGGCGAAGACCATCTCGAGCTCGGAGCCGAACTCAACAAGGTGCGGTCGGTAGTCGATCCGGCCAAGGAGGTCCGGGGCGAGTGTTCCGTTGGCCAACGTGAATGCGAAGAATCGACAGGCGTGGCGAAGGTCGACAGGGATCGGTGGCACCAATCGATCATCGCATGCGCAAGGTCACAACGGTGCCGGGGTACAGAGCCGGATCGTCGCCGCGAGTGGCAGGGCAGAGCAGGTGGCTGCCGTACTGCGGCGCCGGAGCGGCTTCGGTCCCGCATCACGGGGATCGGTGCCGATGTGTGTCGACTGGAGTGGGGGCCGTCCGCAGGCTGCTATCGAATGGTTCGCCAGGGGATCTTGGAGGTCTGCTCGGGCTCTGGGAGCCCGAACAACTCGTGGGCCGCTTCGCACTTCCTGGAGCCTCCTCTGCCGAGCGCGGCCGAGGTCACGGTTGGGTGATCGACGAGGCAGTCGAGGTCGTCGACGGCGAGGTGTTTCGTGTCGATCAGGAGGAGGTCCTGAAGGTCGCGCGCAGATCCTGCAGCCACCCCAGCACGGTAGGTATCTGGGTGATGAGGATCAACGGCGCCCTGCTGGCAGGCACGGTCGGCACCGAGGAGCGGGTGACTTCGGGCCGGAAACCACCCGCCCCGATCGGGGCACGCGAAACGGGTCGGACTCGAACCTTGACGGCGTCGGCCACCTCCGAGCCGCCCGGCGCCACCGCCTCGTGCTCTCGTCGGCGTCCATCATCCACGGTCGTCGGAGCCAACCGAGGAGTACCGGCCGCGCGGCGCGACGAGACTGGCGACGGATCGCCGTTGCGCCTGGTCGGGCAACCCGACGTGGCCCCAGGGTTCGCCCCGCGGGACCGTTGTCAGCCGTCGACGGCAGCCTCCACCATGATCTCGACCTTGATCTCCGGCCGGGCCAGCTTGGCCTCGACGGTCGCCCGGGCCGGCGTGGCACCCTCGGCCACCCAGGCGGTCCACACCTCGTTCATGTCGGCCCAGGTGCCGATGTCGCTCAGCCAGATGTTGGCCTTCAACAGCTTCGACTTGTCGGTGCCGGCAGCGGCCAACAGCTCGTCGATCCTGGCCAGGATCGATGCGGTCTGCCCCTTGACATCGGCGCCGAGGTCGCTGGCGACCAGCCCCGAGAGGTAGGCCACGCCGCGGTGGACGACAGCCTGGCTCATCAACGGTCCCGGTTCGATGCGCTCGATCTGCATCGGTCCAGACTCGACCACGTCCGGGGGTCTCGTCGAGTCCAGTCGCGCACGGCGCGTCGTGCCACGATGGGCCGATGGCTGGTCTCGTTGAGATGCCGTCGATCCTGCGACTCGATCTCGCCGTCGTCGAGCTACCCGAGGACCATCCCGCAGCGCATCGGGGACGTGCGGTGCCGGTGTACGGCTACTGCATCCTGCACCCGGACGGTCCGATCCTGGTCGATACCGGTGTCGGGTTCGGGAACGAGCTCATCGACCAGCTGTACAACCCGCAGCGTGAGCGTCTGGGTGACGTCCTCTGGCGGTGCGGCGTCGAGGCGAGCGAGGTCGTTGCCGTGGTCAACAGCCATCTCCACTTCGACCACTGTGGTCAGAATCCGTCGTTGTTCGGCGGCCCGGCAGCCTTCCTGGCCCAGGTGGCCGAGTACGAGTCCGTGACGACGGATCGGTACTACACCGATGCCAGCTGGGCGCTCGCGCCGGAGCGCCAGCGGCGGGCCGTGCGAGGCGACGAACGACTCGCCGACGGCGTGACCATTCTGGCGACCCCCGGTCACACGGCCGGTCATCAGTCCGTACTGGTCGAGGCCGGCGATCGGCGGGTGGTGATCGGCGCCCAGATGGTCTGGGATGCCGACGAACTGGCCGCCGAGGTGGCCAGCTCGGCGAACGTCGACCCGGACCCGGAGCTGCGGCGCGCTGCGGTCGACTCGATCCGGCGGATCAAGGCGCTGAACCCCGACGTCATCCACCTCAGCCACTGCGGGGCGTTCGCCCCCTGACCGGCCACCGCCGGACCCTCGACGTCGGTGGCGATCCGATCGGCAACGGGCGAGCCGTGCGGATGGCGTGCCGACACGGGCCGGCTCGACGAGTGCCGTCTCGCGCTCCATCCTCGGACGATGGTGTCGTGACCGTCGCTCGACCCGATCGTCGCCCCCGATGGCGTCGACGTCGGCTCGTGGTCGCCTGCGGGTGTCGGTGGGCTCGAGGTTCGGCCCGAGCCGCCGGTGCGCCGGTCGCGCCACGGTCCGAATACGACAGCGGCGTCGTGCGTAGAGCTGCTGTGACTCGCATCTTGCTGGCCGTCGGCATCGCCACATTCGCAGTTGGACTGGCACTGGCGGTGATGGCCGCTGCCGCCGGTGCGGACTTCTTCGGTACGAGGATCGACGAGGAGGCCATCGTCGTGGTGTCGAGCCCGGGGTCGGCGGTGTTGGAGCCGGGCACGTACAAGCTGTGGTTCGAGTTCCAGGAGGGTCGGCCCGAACCCGAGACTGTCGTTGCCGCCATCGAGGAGATGCAGCTCCGGGTCACCGACCCCCAGGGAAGCCGGGTGGCGCTCCGGTCGGCCGATCCCGGCGACAACTTCGGGCTGTTCGTGGCCCGCGGGACCGCCGAGTTCGCCTCCGCCGACACCTACGAGTTCGCATCCGCACGGGAGCTGGAGCTGTACCTGACCGAGCCGTTCGACTCGGAGGGGCCGTTCCTCCGGTTCGTGGCCAGGGCGTTCGGCTCGGTCGTGGCGATCGGTGCGGGGATCGTCGTCAGCGCCGTCGGCTGGTCGGGGTCGCGCACTCGGCGACCCGTCGTGTCGGATGGGCCGGTGCCGTCGGGGGGATCGCCGAGCGGTGGCGGCGAACCCGACCCTGCGGTGCCGGTGCTGCAGCCGCCTCCTCCCTCGGGCGGAGCCGGGTTGCCGACGACCGCCGTCCGTTCCGACCCGCGCCGCCACGACCTCGATGGCCTGCGAGCCGTTGCCATGTTCCTCGGCGTGGTGCTGCACGCCGCGCTTCCTTTCGTCCCCTATTGGGGCGACGGTGACGTCGGTGGGCAGTTCCTCTGGGGGCTGTTTGAGTTCATCCACATCTGGCGCATGCCGCTGTTCTTCCTCATCAGTGGCTACTTCACCACGATGCTGTGGCGGCGCCGCGGTCTCCGCTCGCTCGTCCGTCACCGGCTGCGGCGCATCGGCCTTCCTCTCCTGATCGCCATGTTCACCATCCTCCCCCTGCTCATCGCCGGCGCTGTCGCCGGCTACGCACTCAGCGGCGACCTCGACCAGCAGGCCATCGATGCCGGGGGCGCCGACGAGTACCGCGAGCCCGGGGCCGATGCGACCGACCAGATCGACGGCAAGGAGGAAGGGGGGCTGTTCGCCCACCTGTGGTTCCTCTGGCACCTGCTCTGGCTCGTCGCCGGCTTTGCGCTCGTCGCCCTCACCCTCGACGCCATCCGGCACCTCCTCGGACGGGAACCCCCCGGCGCCGTCGGAGAGGCGATCGGGTGGTTGCTGGTCCCGCTCTCGCTGCCGATCTACCTCACGTTCGCATCCCATCTCGGGCCCGACACCTCCGACGGACTCGTACCCGCTACCAACGTGCTCGGCTACTACGCCTGCTTCTTCGGCTTCGGAGCCCTGCTCTATCGAACCCCCCAGGAGGACCGGGTCGAGCCGATCGACCGACTGGGTGTCCGCTGGAAGCCTCTGCTGGTCGTCAGCACGGCGCTCTTCTTCCCCGCCTTCTTCGACGCCGTCCCCCCGGTTGCCACCGATGTCATCGGCGCAACCCTGGCGTGGACGATCAGCTTCGGCGCCATCGGCCTGTTCCGGGCCAAGGCCGCCGCCCCCAGCTTCCGGGCCCGCTGGTTCTCCGACGGCGCCTACTGGATGTACCTCATCCACCTCCCGCTCATCTTCGTCTTCCAGGGCGTGGCCGCCGCACTCGCACTCCCCGCCATCCCCGCCTTCGTCTTCGTCGTCGCTGCGGTCAGCGCCCTCCTCGCCCTCTCCTACCGCTACCTCGTCCGCTACTCACCCGTCGGCACCCTGCTCAACGGCCGCCGAACCCGCCAGGGCGACGCCCTGCTTCGCGAACGGCTCACCAAGGACCAGGCATCGACCGAACCAGCGGAACCCGTCGACCACGCGCCAGCCGAGTGAGACCACGGCAAGCGTGGCGATCCCGAGCGGTGGGCGATATCGGCCAGCGTGGCCCTCGTTGGTCGGCTGCGACGCTCGGGCGTTGGCCGTCTCGATCGGTTGATCGACCCCGATGTGAGCTTCGCCGCTTCGCTCGCTGACGCCCGCCGAGGCCAAGGGGCAGACACCGATTCGGGACCGTGCCAGGTTTCGGGTGTCACCGAGGTCGACGACGCGCTGGTGTCCGGACCGGGGCCAGGAGGCCACCACGACGCAAGCGTCGCTGCCAGGCGTGAACCGATCGGGGCGTTCGAGCGTTGCGGGTTCAGCAGACCCGGTTGGGAGCCGGCGAGGGCGAAAGGAGCGTTCGGGACCGGCCTGGTGGCTCGACAGGCCGCCGGCGAACGGACCACGCCAGGCGGGCGATGAGCGCCGTCGGCTTCCCTCGACCGGTCGAGCGATGAGGTTCTCGCCGTCAGCGGCGAGACCGGTCGACGGTGTGAACGCCTGTCGGCCGTCGGTGACCAGCAGCGCCCGTGTCGGACGACCGCAGTTCTTCGGGATCCTCGACGCAGTGCTCGGTTGGCTGCGGTGTGATGGTCATGACCTGGACCCGGTCGGGTGTGTGGAAGCGGTGCCAGGTCCGTGCCGGGACGACGAACAGCTCCATCGGGCCCATCGTGACCTCGGTGGCGGCGCCATCGATGATGAGGGTCATGACGGTTTCGCCGTCGACGACCATGACGACCTCGTCGGCTTGGTGGCGTTCCCAGGCGCTGTCGCCGGCGTAGTGCACGATGAAGATGCCACCGTCTCGGTACGCGGCCAGCGTGTCGAGCCAGCGCACCTCGCTCTCGGCCGATGCCCGGTCCTCGAGGTCGGGGGTGCGGTGCGGCAGGAGGTCGAGGGCGGCGAATCGGTCGGTGAGGGAGACCGGTGTGGGGATCATGTCGTCCAGTCCGACTACAGGTTCGGCCTGTTGGTCACTGTCGTAAGCTAGATTGGTAGTGATGAACCTAGAGAGCGTTGCGTGACTAGTCAAGAGCTTTACGCCAGTGACGTCGGGCTGGCGGTTGCGCTCGATCTGTCGAACCTGGCACGGGAGAACGGCGGAGCGTCTGAGCTGCGCTCGATCTTCGCCGCCGATCCACTCTCGGTTGAGTGGATCGATGACACCCAAGCCGAGCAACTGCTCGGACTCGCACAGCGGTCGGCCGAGATCGCGACGCTGTTGGCTGGCAATCGTGGTGAAGGCGTCGATCGGGCCGCCGGCCTGGTGAACGTGCTGCTCGAGGAGTTCCCTGCGCAGTTGCACCTCACCAAGGAGCCCGAGGGCTGGACACTTCACCGTCACCGCCGGGATGCCCCGCTCGTGCCGGCCTGGAGCGCTGTGGTTGCCGGGGCGTTCGCCCGAGTCATCGGGGATGCACGATGGACGAGGGTCGGCGCCTGCTCAGGCGGCGAGTGCGGGAGGCTCTTCTACGATCTCAGCAAGAACCGGAGTCGCCGGTACTGCTCGCTGGCGTGCCAGAACCGCTCGAAGGCCGCGGCCTACCGGCTGCGACGGGCGGGCTGAGCGTTACCGGGTCGCCGGCGAGCCCGAGCGCTCGACAGCTCGCCGATCGCCGACGGTCGGGTGGCCCCCCGGAGACGTGAGGACGGCCTGTCAGTTGAAGCGCCACATGCGTCTCTTGCCGAAGTAGAAGATGTTGGCGGCGTTGTGGCCGCGGAGGAGATCGGCGATCGCCTTGGCGTCCTCGTACTCGGCGGCCGGTGCGAGGAGCGCGTACCCGCCTGCTTTGAGGACCTGGTCGACGTTGCCCATGTTCTCCATGACGTGGTTGTTGATGGTCGGGAAGATGCGGCGGATGTTGGCGATGAGTCCGTGGTGCTCGCCGAGGATGTCGATGATGTCGGCGCCGGGTTGGCCGTGCAGCGCTCGGAGGTCGCTTTGGCTGATGCCGTGGGCGATGAGGTCAGCGACGGCTCCGTCGAAGTCACCGGCGGTGGCCAGCGAGCAGCCGATCTGCCGCTTCGGTTCGCTCAGGTAGTAGGCGGGGTCGTTGAGTTCGATCTGGTGGTCGGGCATGGTGTTGGCCTGTCGTTCGTTGGCTTTGGCGGTGTCTAGGAGTAGGTCCACTTGCCGAAGTAGTGGGTGTGGGTGACGCCGGCGTCGAGGAGGCACTGGCGGACGGTTCGGGCGTTGTCCTTGTCGACACCGAAGACGCCGACGATGGTGTGGCCGTCGCGTAGCGCAGCGATGGGTTTGTCGATGACGTCGTCGAAGACCGAGAGAAAGCCTCGTGTGCGGCTGAGTGTCTCGGCGCCCTCGGGGCCGATCAGGTAGTAGATCCGGTCGGGTTCGATCCCGATCGCCTGGAGTGCGTCGGTGACGTCGTCGATCGTGGTGTCTTCTCGCAGTTGACCGACCGCGGCCTGGCGAGGTTGGGATCGGGTCGCGGCTTCGTTGATGTGGTGTCCGGTCACGTGGTCGTTCCTCGGGTTGGGGGAGTCGGTTGGAGGCCTGGTGGCTCGGGGGTGGCGGCCGTGGTCGAGGTGCGAGCCGCGGTGTCGGCACCGGTGGCGGCGAAGACGGCGATGCCGGCCAGGATGATGGCCAGGATGACGGCGGCGAGGGTCATGGTGATGCGTCTGGTCATCATCGGGAGGACGTCCTAGTCGTAGACCGAGAAGTTCTCGGCATGGATCATGTGGGGCGGGGCGACCTCGGCTCGGTCGAGGCCGGCGAGAACGGCGTCGAGCATCCCGGTGGAGCCGCACACGAAATAGAGGCGGTTCTGGCCGGCGATCGGTTCGAGGTTGGTGCGAAGGTAGGCCTCGTCGATGCGGCCGACGTCGCCCTCCCATCCATCGGGTGGATTGGACAGGATGTAGCGAACGGTCAGGTCGAGCTGGTTTCGCATGGCTTCGAGCTCGTCGCGGTAGGCCAGATCGTCGAGTTCGTTGGCGGCGTAGAGCAAGAGCACGGGTTTGGTTCGCCCGTCGTTGGCGCCCTGACGGAGTATCGACATCATCGGTGCGATCCCGACGCCACCGGCGATGAGGACCAGCCCACCGTGATCGACCTGAGGTCCGTGGTAGCGGGCAGGGCTGAGGTAGCCGTAGGGGCCGTCGAGGTGGACTTCGGTCCCGGGTTCGACCTGGCCGATGGTGCTGGTGAAGTCGCCGTTCTCCTTGATGGTGAACTCCACCCGCGGTCGTTGCGCGGGGGCCGAGGAGAACGAGAACGGGTGCCCGGAGCCCATGAAGGGCTGTCGGTGTCGGGACAGGAATGCGTACTGGCCTGGCTCGAAGCGGAGCGCCTCGCCGGCGGTGGGCCGGAGCCCGACCCGCCAGGTCTCGGCTGCCACCCTGGTCACGTCGGTGATCTGGTAGGGCTGTCGCATCCGACCGGCGGGCCGAGCCACGTGCACGACGAGCAGCGATGCGACCGCCCCGAGCACCAGCACTCCCCAGTACAGGCGCAGTGTGGTGGTGGAGCCGTAGAACCCGTCGCCGGTGGCGTGGGCGAAACCGGCGACGGCCACGATGACCGCCCCGAGCCCATGGGAGAGCCGCCAATGCTCGTAGCGCATCCCGACCCTGGACCGGATCCGGGCCAAGACGATGATCAAGACCAACACGGCCACGGCGACGAACGCAGCCGGCCCGGCGTCACCGGTCTCGGTCGATCGGACGACTGCGATGTGGGCCACGATCAAGGCGGTCGCGGCGAAGCCCAGGATGCGGTGCATGCCCAAGATGGCGTCGAGACCGGCCCGTCCCGAGATGGGTTGGAACCGCCCGGACAGGAAGAACCCGACCAGCAGCATGGTGTAGGCCGCCATCCCGAGCCCGGCGCCGAGGTCGGCCCGGAAGCCGGCCGATCCGTCGCGGGCGAGTCGTCCGACGACCAGCGGCAGGAGGCACAGCGCAGCGTAGGCGACGACGAAGGGGCCTCGACCGAGGCCGCCTCGAAGCCCCCAGATCCTGTACTCGGGTGCGGTGCTCGCGGCCATCGGGCTGCCTCCTGGGCAATGGGGCGACGGCGGTCCCGTCGAGCCGTATCGGACAAAGCGTCACGCTATAGGACACTGTGTCCGATTACAAGACACGGGGTCGGGTATGCTCGAGCTCGCATGGCAGACAACGACGCGGCCGGGCACCCACGCCGAGAAGACCCGCGGCCCGGCCAGACCCGGGACCTCGTCCTCCAAGCAGCACGCATGCTCATCGTGTCTGACGGCCAATCCGCGGTCACACCCACCCGACTGGTCGAGATGTCCGGAGTCGCCCGATCGACGATCTATCGGCACTGGCCCGACGCCGACGCCATCATCGCCGACGCCATGAGTCTGGACCGGCAGGACAGCGCCCTGCATCGCACCGGTGACCCCGAGACCGACCTGCGGACCTATCTGGGTCAGCTCCGCGACGTCCTCGAGTCACCTGCGGGCACGATCATCGTCGCCCAGGCAGAGATCGCGGAGCGCGACGAGCGAGCGGCCGACACCCTCACCGCCAATGGCCGCTACCGCAACAACCTCATCCGCGACCTCCTCGGCGACCCGCGACCCGACTTCGACATCGCCCATGCCCAACTGGTCGGACCGCTCTTCATGCAACGCTTCTTCATCCGCAAGCCGATTACCGATGCCCTCATCGACACCATCGTCGAGAGCTACCTCGCACAGCGGCCGAGAGCCGTTTGACCCGCTCGTCGCCGGCGTTGCCGCAACTCGGCACTCGGTCGTGCGGCCACCCTCGGCGCTCAACGATCTGGTCCGCCGGACCCGGCGCTCCCATCAGGCGAGCGGCTCGTTGACCAGGGGGACGTGTGCGGCGGGCATCGTCCGTGCGAGGGCAACGCGGTCGGGGTCGCGGCCAGTCGCCGCTGACACAGGCGCCGAGGGTCCGGCGGCGACCGGCGCTGACAGGTTCGGGATCCGAGCGCCCTCACCGCCGCACCGGCGCAGCCGCCGATCGGGTCGAGCGTCGTACGCACCTTCGTGGACGGGCATGGCCGCCTGACCGAGCGCCGCCAGCCGCACGCCCACGATGCGCTCGGCGGTGGTGTTCCGGCTGGCGACGACGCGGTCGTCGGACGGCGGGGACACCATGGCGAGGTCGACATCGACGTCGTGCGGGGGAGGGGGCCGGGAGTCAGTGGTCGGGGTGGTGTTCGATGCGGCGGGGGACTCTGCCGACCAGGGTGAGGACGGTGCGGAGGCACGTGTGGCCGATGTCTGCGGTCGGTCCGAACATGAGTGGGCAGCCGCCGTCGATGACGCTGAGTTCGTGGTCGCGGCCGAGCGCGGCCGCGGTGGGTGAGACGCTTGTTGCCGATGGTCCGTGGTGCATCCACACGTGCGTGACGCCGAGGTCGATGCACTCGCGGATCGTCGTCTCGGCGTGTCGTGGATCGGTTGCGATGACGACGGCGTCGACGCCGCCCGGGATCGACGCCAGGTCGGGGAAGCATGGGTCGTCCTCGACGGTGTCGGCGTTCGGGTTCACGGCGAAGACGCGGTAGCCGCGATCGCGGAGTCGCAGGTAGATCGGGTTCCCGCTGTGGTTCCGGCCCGATCGTGAGACGCCGGTGACGGCGATGCGTTCGGACGCGAGGAACGCAGCGGCTGCCTCGCCGATCGGTCTGGTCGTCCGCTTCGTGGACTCGTCGGTCATCGGGTTGCCTCCGGTGCGGCCGACCGTGCGTTGGTGGCCGGTGGGTGCGGCCCCGAGGGGCGGGGAGCTCGACGGCGAGAACGAGGATCCAGGCGACGAACACGAGTCGCACGGCGAGTGTCGCCTCGGGTCCGAGTGCTTCGGGGTACGACGCGGCGACCGCCGCCGCAGCGGCAACCAGGCCGATGACGACCGGTGCTCGTCCGAATGGCGTGCCGATCGTCGTGAGCATGGCGAGCGCGACGACGGGGTTGAGCCGCTCGCGTCGGGGAGGGTCGACGGCACTCCTGGCCACCGCCGCTGCTGCGAGCAGGGCGAGCCCGGCGAAGATGGGTGCCTCGTCGAGCAGGATCAGTCCGATGCGGTTCTCGTCCGCCCAGGCCAGGAGGGCGTCGCCGTCGAGTTGTGCATCAGGACGGCCTGCGGGTTTGGACGTTGGTACTTGGAGTTCTATATACCATGTTACACTACGCCAATCTCGACGGAACGCAACCCCCTGACCGGAGCAAGCCGACGACGGCTCAGCGACAGCGAGACCGAGCAGCGGATGCTGGCCGCCGCCGTCGAGATGGTGACGCTGCACGGTCTCACCGTCAGCCTCGATCACATCCGCCTCGACGAGGTGATCGAGGCTGCCGGCGTCGCCCGGACATCCGCCTACCGACGCTGGCCGTACAAGGACCTGTTCATCGCCGATCTCCTGGTCGAGTTGGCGCGCGCGTCGGGTCTGGGCAGCGGATGGGGCACGACCGACGAGCTGATCGTCGAGACGCTCTCCGAGATGCTGCCTCGCCCGAGCGATGTGAGCGCGGCCCAGGATCGGACCGACGTCGTGGTCGAGGTGCTTCGGGTGTCGGCGCAGGCGGACGTCGAAGACGTGCACACGTCACCACACTGGCGAACGCACATCGCCCTGCAGGCCACCCTCCTCGGGCTGCCGGACGGCGAGCTGCGAACCACCATCGCCTCGACGCTCAGGCGCTCCGAGGAACGATTCGGCGCCGTTCGGGCTGCGTCGTTCCGGCGCCTGGCCGAGCTCTGGGGCTACCGCCCGGTCGACTTCGATGGGGGCGGCGATGGTCGAGACGCTCCCGACGCCTACGACCAACTGGCGACGAGTCTCAGCTCCACGATGACCGGCCTCGTGATTCGGGCGACCTCGGACCCCGGGCTCGTGACGCCGAGCTGGCGCATCGCACCGTTCGGAACCACCCGGCGAGCCGCCTGGTCGACACCGGCCCTCGCGCTGGTCCAGGTCGTCCTCTCGCACCTCGAACCCGGGTCAGCCGACGACTGGGGCGATCGGCGAATCCGAGCGGCGATCGACGAGATCCGAGAGCTGCGGGCGTCGGCCGAGGCGCACGCTCGCCGACACGGCGACCAGCCGACGGACCGACCCGGCTGAGGGCCGCACCCGCCCCCGGCAGGAAGCGGCGGATCACGGAGCCCGGCTGCGCTCTCGCCCTCGCCGGTGCGCAGCCCGCCTCGCGGGTCTCGCCGAGCGACGCCAGGAGCGCGGCCGCCACGGGCGACGTCGCCGATGAGGTCCGCGCTGACGGGCCCGTCGGCGCCGACGGCAGCCGCCCCTGCGGTGGCGGCATCGGGGGCGGTCGACGGCGACGTGCTGATCACCGCCGCGGCCTCGAACGGGTTGCACCGCGATGGTGCGGCGATGGCCGCTCGGGTCGGCGACCGGGCCGTCACCTTCGGCGGTCGGAACGGCGGCCGGTACTCCCCGGGGAGTAGTCGCGAACACTTCCCCTGAGGGATTCGGCGACGGTGTGATTCGGGATGATGGAGAGATGATCGAAGTCGCCAACCTCACCAAGCGCTACGGCAGCTTCACCGCCGTCGACGACCTCACCTTCGCCGTGCAGCCTGGCATCGTGACCGGTTTCCTCGGCCCGAACGGGTCGGGCAAGTCGACCACGATGCGGATGATCCTCGGCCTCGACGCCCCGACCGCGGGAACCGCCACGGTCGGCGGGCGGGCGCTGAGCCGGCACGACCGGCCGCTCACCTCGCTCGGCTTCCTGCTCGACGCCGGTGCCGTTCACCCGACGCGGTCGGCCTTCGACCACCTGCGGGCCCTCGCCGTCACGAACGGGATCCCGACCTCCCGGGTCGACGAGGTGCTGGAGATCGTCGGTCTCGGCGAGGTCGGTCGGCGTCGCTCCGGCGGCTTCTCGCTCGGTATGGGCCAGCGGCTCGGTATCGCCGCCGCCCTGCTCGGCGATCCCGAGGTCGTGATGCTCGACGAGCCGGTCAACGGCCTCGACCCCGAGGGCATCCTCTGGATCCGTCACCTGCTCCAGGATCTCGCCAGGGACGGCCGGACCGTGTTCGTGTCGTCGCACCTGATGAGCGAGATGGAGCTCATGGCCGAGCACTTCGTGATCATCGGCCAGGGGCGCCTGATCGAGGACATCTCGGTCGACGAGCTCCGGGTCATGGCCGCCGGCGAGAAGACCCACGTTCGGGCCGATCGGCTCGACGACCTGGTCGGCCTGCTGCGGGCCGATGGGGTCGACATCGTCTCGGACGACCGAGAGACGGTCAGCGTCAGCGGCCTGGACCCGGGCGACATCGGCGCCGTCGCCCGCGACAACGGCATCGCCCTCACCGCCCTCGTCCCCGAGCAGCGCTCGCTCGAGGACGTGTTCATGTCCCTGACCGCCGACGCCGTGCAGTACCACGGTGCCCCCAACAAGGTGGCCGCCGGATGACCACGCTGACCGCACACACCGAATCCTCGCCCCGGACGGGCAAGATCCGACTGGCCAACGTGATCCGCAGCGAGTGGATCAAGTTCTGGTCGGTCCGCTCGACCTCGATCACGCTCGTCGCCGCCGGTCTGGCCACGATCGCCCTCGGCATGATCTTCTCCGCCGTCGCCGAGTCGGACGACGTCGAGGGCCCGGCCGCGCTCCTGAGCGACCCGGTCGACATCGCCCTCGGCAGCATCGGGTTGACCGAGATGATCATCGGCGTCCTCGGCGTGATCTTCGTCGCCGGCGAGTACTCGACCGGGCTGATCCGCACCACGTTCGCGTCCGTCGGTCGGCGCAGCCGGGTGATCGCGGCCAAGGCCGTCGTGATCGCCACCGGGGTCTTCGCCGTCGGTCTCGTGGCCGTCACCGGCGCCGTCGCCGCTGGCCAGGCGCTCTATGCCGGCTCCCAGGCCACCGTCGCCGTCACCGAGGTCTGGGAGGTCGTCCTCGGTACGACCCTGTATCTCACCGGCATCGCCCTGATCGGCGTCGCCCTCGGCTTCATGCTCCGCTCGACCGCTGGCGGGATCGGCACGCTGTTCGGCACCGTGTTCATCGGCCCGGGCCTCCTGACCCTCCTGCCCGAGAGCGTCACCGACGCCTTCATGAAGTACCTGCCTTCCGAGGCGGGCTCTGCGATGATGAGTCGAGTGTCCGACCCCGAACTGCTCAGCCGCAGCGCCGGTTACGCCGTGTTCGCCGCCTGGGTCATCGGTCTGCTCATCGTCGCCGGGGTGCTGGTGAACCGTCGGGACGCATGAGCGACACGGCGGGGGCAACGGCCATGGCCTGGCTGAGGGCCGACGCCCGCCGCTTCGACCTCGTCGTCGCCGTCGCCGTCATCTGCGTCTCGCTCGCCCTGAGCTACGGAACGCCGGACGACTTCGACAGCGGTTGGCCCGATCTGCTTGCCGGCATCGGCGCCTTCGTGCTGCTGACGTTGCGAAGCCGGTGGCCACGGGCGCTGTTCGGCATCGGCGTTGTGTCGACGGTCGCCTTCGTGCTCGTCTACGAGCGACCGACGGTGCTGGTGTTCGCCAGCCTCGTGCTGCTGTCGACGGTTTGTGTCCGGCTGGAGCGTTGGCCCGCGGTCGGAGTCGGGGCGGCGAGTGCCGTCGGCCTGTACGCCACGGGCCTGACGCTGAGCGAGGCCGACGAGTTCGGCGATGCTCGGGCGGTGATCTTCATCGCCTGGGCCGCCCTGGCCGTCGGCGTGGCCGACGCCGTCCGATCGTGGCGGCGGGCCCAGGCGTCGGCGGAGGCCGAGCTCCGGTCGGCGCTCCTGGCCAGCGAGGCCGAGACCCGCCAGCACGTGAGCGAGGAGCGGTTGGCCATCGCCCGGGAGCTGCACGACCTCCTGGCCCACAGTCTCTCGGTGATGAACGTGCAGACCGGCGCCGCGCTCCATCTGCTGCGCAGCGACCCGGACGAGGCCGAGCAGTCGCTCGTGGCCGCACGGGAGGCGGGCAGGAACGTGCTCGACGAGCTGCGAGACCTGCTGAGCGTGCTCCGTGACGAGGACGGCGACGAGGCGCTCACCTCGTCGCTCCCGACGCTCGACCAGCTGCCCGATCTCGTCGAGACGATGCGAGCGGCCGGACTCGACGTCCACTGGACCCGAAGCGGCGCCCCCCGGCCCCTGGCCCCGGCGGTCTCGCTGGCGTCGTATCGCATCGTCCAGGAGGCGCTGACCAATTCGGCGAAGCACGGTGCGGGCACCGTCGACCTGCTCACCGACTGGCAGGCCGATCGCTTCGTGATCCGGGTCACCAACCCGCTGGCGTCGAGCGGCGGCGATGGTGGCGATGGCGGCGATGGCGGCCATGGCGGACACGGTCTCATCGGCATGCGGGAGCGGGCCGTGGCCAACGGCGGCCGACTGGCGGCGGGGGAGTCAGACGGCTCGTTCGCGATCGAGGCCTGGCTACCCGCCACGGTCGACCGTGAGGTCGTCGAGTGACGGTCCGAGTGGTGCTGGTCGACGATCAGGCCCTGATCCGCAAGGGCTTCAAGGCGATCATCGACTCGGCCCCCGACCTGGAGGTGGTCGGCGAAGCCGGTGACGGCGCCGATGCGGTGCCGGTCGTCCGGGCCGAGCGAGCCGACGTGGTGCTCATGGACATCCGCATGCCCGGCCAGGACGGCATCGCCACGACCAGGGCGATCACCGACGACGACGACCTCGCCGGCGTCCGGGTGATCATGCTGACGACCTTCGAGCTCGACGAGAACGTCGTTGCCGCCATGAGCGCCGGGGCCAGCGGCTTCCTCGACAAGGGGGTCGACCCCGACGTCCTTCTCGACGCGATCCGGGTCGTCGCTGCGGGCGAGGCCCTGCTGACGCCGAACGCGACCCGGGCGCTCCTGGCCTCCCTCGGTGATCGTCCCGCATCGGTGCCGGTCGACGAGCAGGCGCTCCAGCACCTCACGGCCCGCGAGCGCGAGGTCGTCGGACTGGTCGGCAAGGGGCTCTCCAACACCGAGATCGCCGAGGCGCTGTTCCTGTCGCCGCTCACGGCCAAGACCCATGTGAGCCGGGCCATGACGAAGCTGCACGCCCGGGATCGTGCGCAGCTCGTGGCGATGGCGTTCAAGACGGGGCTGACCCGACTCGACGATCTCTGATCGGCCGGTCGCCCGGCGATCGATCCGATGCGCCTACTCCCCGGGGAGTAGCGGCGAAGCCTCCCGGTGACGGATTCCCGGTCGGCGGTCTACCACGACGATGAGTCCATGACAGTCGTGGACGGCGCCCGAAGCCGTCGATCGGAAGGAGACCCGAAGATGACGAAGATCGCCGGGCCAGCGCTGCTGGCGATGGTGCTGCTGCTCACCGCCTGCGGCAGCGACGACTCGGAGGCCGACGGCGCCGAGGACACCACCGAGGCCGTCGAGGAGACGACGACCGACGAGGCCCCGGCGGAGAGCACGACCGAGGAGAGCACGGACGACGCCGCCGAGGACGAGCCCGAGGCGGACACCGCGAGCGACGAGACCGCGGCGACCGACGATGCCGCGTCCGCAGCCCCTGCCGCCGGCGCACCGGCGAGCATGAACGGCTTCCGCTACTGCGAGATCCTGATGTCCGTCCCCGGCGAGGAGGGTGAGCCGGTGACCGAGGTGTGGGGGACCCCGGGCCACGACCCCTGCGACCAGGCGGACTGGGATGCGCTCGATCCCGACACGATTGCGGCCGACAACGACGCCACCTCGATCCACATGAACGGCCCCCGCTACTTCACGGTCGACGGCACCCTCGACACCGCCCCGGGCGAGACCGGCGTCGGCATCGCCGCCGGCGGGGATGCGGTGCTCCGCGACTTCGGCGACATCTCCATGGCGCTGCTGGCCACGGTCGACGGGGACGACGTCGAGCCGGTGCTCTACGCCCCGAGTCTGGTCGTGCGGACGACCACGTGGGCGTTCCAGGCCGGCACCGAGCTCTACGAGCTGACCGACCCGGAGGGCAACGTCTACACCATGCAGTCCTACGCACTGTTCGAGGACCCCACCCTGACCGCAGCGGACCTGCCCACCCTGGGTGAACGCCTCGAGCTGCCGGAGGGCTGGTCCTACAGCACCCGGGTGGCGGACGAGGACTTCGTGGTCGCGCTCGCTCCCGGTGGCGCCATGGTCGTCAACGACGAGCTCGGCAACTCCTACCAGCGGAACGGGTAGGACCGATCCTGCGACGACAAGCCAACCGACACATCGCTTCCTCTCCGGCGTCTGTCCGTTGCGCTCGTCGCTGCCGCCTCGTCGTCGGCCACCACGCCGGCCGACGGGACCGGACGTGTTCGTCAACGTCGTCCCCTTCGTCGGCCTGCGTCGGCGTTCGTGGCCGGCGACGCCTCCGGTCGGGAGGACGGGCCTGAGGTAAGGTCCGCGGATGCAGTTCCATCACGACGGCTTCCGCCTCGGCGACCCCCACGTCGCCGAGGCGGAACCGCGGGCGGGGTCACGTCCCGACGACGTCGATGTCCTCGTCGTCGGCAGTGGCCCCGCCGGCCTCACGCTCGCCGCCCAGCTCGCCCGATTCCCCGATCTGACGACGCGGATCATCGAGCAGAAGCCGGGACCACTGCAGATCGGGCAGGCCGACGGTGTCGCCTGTCGGTCGATGGAGATGTTCCAGGCGTTCGGGTTCGCCCACAAGGTCGCGGTCGAGGCGTACCAGGTCAACGAGGTGACGTTCTGGCGCCCCGACGAGCGGGGTGTGATCCGACGGGCGGACCGCGTTCGCGACGTCGAGCACGACCTCTCCGAGATGCCCCACGTCATCCTCAACCAGGCGCGGGTGCACGACTTCTTCCTCGAGGTGATGCGCAACTCGGCGTCGCGGCTCGAGGTCGACTACGGGTCGCAGCTCACCGGGCTGCGTGTCGACCTCGACGCCGACCGACCCGTCGTGGCGACGGTGAACGGTGGCCAGACGATCCGGGCCCGGTATGCCGTCGGGTGCGACGGGGCCAGGAGCACGGTCAGACGACTGCTCGGCAAGGAGTTGACCGGCGAGGCCGCCCGGCAGCTGTGGGGCGTGATGGACCTGCTCGCCGTCACCGATTTCCCCGACATCCGGCTCAAGTGCGCCATCCAGTCGGCGGGTGAGGGGAGCGTCCTGATCATCCCGCGCGAAGGCGGTTACATGGTGCGGCTCTACATCGAGCTCGATGAGTTGCACGGCGACGAGCGGGCGTCCGATCGAGACGTGACCCCCGAGATGCTCGTCGACAGGGCTCGCTCGATCCTCGCGCCCTACTCGCTCGACGTCGCCGAGGTGCCGTGGTGGTCGGCCTACGAGATCGGCCAACGGGTCACCGATTCCTTCGACGACGTCGCCGAGGGTGAGCGGGGCCGGCGGGCGCCTCGGGTGTTCATCGCCGGCGACGCCTGCCACACCCACAGTCCGAAGGCCGGCCAGGGCATGAACGTCTCGATGGCCGACGCGTTCAACCTCGGTTGGAAGCTGGCTGCGGTCGCCCGCGGTGAGGCGCCGGCCAGCCTGCTCGACACCTACACCGCCGAGCGCCACGCCAAAGCGGTCGAGCTGATCGAGTTCGACCGCGACATGGCCCGCCTGTTCAGCGAGCGCCCGAGAACCGCAGACGAGGCTGCCCAGTTCCAGAGGTACTTCCAGAAGCACGGCCGCTACACGGCTGGGGTCGAGACCCGCTACGACCCGTCGCCGATCGTCGGCACGGGTGAGCACCAGCACCTGGCGACCGGCCTGCTCGTCGGCATGCGCTTCCATTCCGCTCCGGTCATCCGGCTGTCGGACGCCAAGCCGATGCAACTCGGACACGTGCTCGAGGCCGACGGTCGCTGGCGGGTGATCGCGTTCGCGTCGAGGGGCGACTCGGGGCGGGCGGGCGGTCCGATCGCCGAGCTGTGCTCGTTCCTCGGCGACCGGCCCGACGTCGACCTTCGCGCCGTGTTCCAGCAGTCGCATCGCGATCTGGCGCTGGAGGCCATGCCGACGCGCCTGCTGCCGCGCCGGGGGCGGCTGCGGCTCATCGACTACGAGAACATCTTCTGTGCCGATCACGAGGACGAGCCGGACATCTTCGACCGGCGAGGCATCGACCGGGAACGCGGTGCCGTGGTCGTCGTCCGGCCGGACCAGTTCGTCGCTGCCGTGCTCGCCCTCGACGACCACGCCGAGCTCGACCACACGTTGCCATCGAAGGTGCCACCGGGTGGCCGGGCCCGAACGGGTGGCCTCGAGTAGGGTGCCGGTCGACGGCCAGTCGCGCCGGGGGAGCGGCGTGCGGGCCGGCGCCCGCCGTGCTCACGGGGTCGACGATGCGAGGCGTGCGTCCTCGGGGGTCGTCCCCGTCCACGCCCGGAAGGCCCGGAAGAAGGACGATGGTTCTTCGAACCCGACGAGGAACGAGATCTCGGCGTAGGCGAGGTCGGGATCGCGGAGGTAGTGGCGCGCCAGTTGCTCGCGCGTGTCGTTGACGATGGCGCGGTAGCTCGTGTCGGCCGCCTTCAGCTTCCGCTGGAGGGTGCGGGGGCTGAGACCGAGCCGACGGCTGACGCCGTCGATGGCGGACTCGCCGGCGGGCAGGCTCTCGAGGAGGACGGCGCGGACGCGGTCGGCGAGGCTGGCAGCGGCGTCGAGCTCGGTGAGCTTGCGTCGCAGCTCGGGCTCGAACGTCGCCCACAGCTCGGGGTTCTCGGTCACGAACGGTCGCTGCGCATCGTCGGTGCTGAACGTCGCACCGTGGCGGCCCGAGCGCTCGAATCGCGCACCGAACCAGTCCTCGACGGCCGCCATGCCGGAGAGGTCGTGTGGTGACTCGATGCTCACGGGGGTCAACCTGGTCCGGGTGGCGATCCTGGCGATGCGGACCATGAAGGCCAGCTCGGTGGCGGCGAAGCTGGCCGGGATCCCGGCGGTTGGATCGCTCCAGCGGACGCCGATGAAGAGCCCACCGTCCTCGGAGGCGGTCTCGATGACGATCGGCGCCACGAGCCGCTTGTAGAGCGCGATCCGGCGGGCGGCGACGTGCAGGTTGGGGCTGCAGGTCGCAGCGAACCACGCCGGATGGAAGGCCTCGACCGACATGGCGTCGGCCAGGCGAACGACGAACGCCGGATCGTCGGCCTCGGCTTCGATGGCGTTCCAGAACCGGAAGAAGTCTGCAGTCTCGAGCCTGCCGTCGTGGCGGTGCAGGAGGTCGCCCGGTAGCTCGGCGCGGCGCAGGACGTTCGATGGGTCGAGCCCGGCGTCACCGAGCAGGATCCGCCACGTCCGGTCGACCCGGACATGTGTTGTCGGCAGCATCGACGACCACCTCCGAGTGCGTCGACCGCCCGGCGAACGCGGCCAGGTCACGGGCAAGGCTAGGTCACGTCCCCGACCATGTCACTGGCAGACAGCGACACGCCACTCGCGAGCTGCGACTCCCAACGTTGTCGCAGATGGACAGTGATTTGGCGCTTCTCGCGAGTGGTCCTGGTCGGTCGCCTCGCTAGCGTGACCCTCGACCGCAACCGTCGAGGGGGAGAACATGGCTCAGGAGTACGACCGGTGACAAGCGACGCCAATTCGATCGAACGCCTCGGGCTCGGCAACTACCAGGTCCACACCCAGATCGACATCGACGCCCCGGCCTCGGTCGTCTGGGCGACGCTCACCGACTTCGACGACTACGGCTGGAGCTCGTCCTTCAAGGGCCTCGATGGCCCCGTCGAACCGGGCGCCGAGGTCACGGCGACCTTCGTGGTGTCCGGCCGAACGCGCACCATCCAACACGAGCTCATCGATGTCGAGCCAGGCGTCCAGTGGGCCTGGTCCGACGTGTTCATGCCCGGCTTGACCGATTTCCACGTCTATCGCGTCGAGCCGATCGACGACGCTCGCAGCCGCTTCATCCAGCGTGACCGACCCCATGGGCGAGCCGGGTTCCTGCTGGGGTGGTTCATGGCCAGATCGTTCCGCTCGATGTACGAGACCTTCAACGCCGAGCTGAAGGCGGAGGCCGAGCGCCGCCATGGAGCCGGCTGAACCGGTCGCCGCATCGGCGTCGCCCCGGCCGGCGACGATCACGCGATGAGGCCGCACTGGCGGGCCCGGTCGAGCGTGACCTGGAAGAGCCGGGTGGTGGCGGCGTCGATCATCATGCCCTTGTAGCTGGCGGCGCCGAGGCCGTTGGCCTCCGCCTCGCTGACCGCATCGATCGCACCCTGGGCCTCGGCGATCTCCTCCGGCGTCGGGGCGAAGACACGGTTGGCGATCTCGATCTGGCTCGGGTGGATGCACCACTTTCCGACGCCGCCGAGCATCGAGAAGGTGGCCGAGCTGCGCTCGTAGCCCTCCGGGCTGGCGAAGTTGGCGTAGGGCCCGTCGATGGCGTCGATGCCGGCCGATCGGCAGGCGACGATCATGCGGTTGCGGGCGTAGTGCCAGACGTCGCCGGGGTAGCGGAGCGCCTTGTCGCCGTCGGTCACCCCGATGTGGCCGAGGCGCATCCCCTGGCTGGCCGACAGGTCGCCGACACCGAGGGTGAGCGCCTCCAACCGGGGGCTGCAGGTGGCGATCTCGTCGACGGTCTGGAGGGCCTCGACCTCCTCGACGAGGCACTCGATGCCGATGCGCCCGACTTCGAGGCCGAGCTTCAGTTCGAGGCCGGTCAGCAGGTCGTCGACGAACCACACCTCGCGGGGACCCTTGATCTTCGGCACCATGATCACGTCGATGTTCGGCCCGGCTCCGGTGACGATCTCGGCGATGTCGTCGTGGCACCACTTGGTGTCGACGCTGTTGCAGCGGAACGACCGGATCTTGGCTCCCCAGTCGAGCTCGTTCAACCCGGCGATGATGTTCTTGCGGGCACCGACCTTGGCCGACGGGGCCACGGCGTCCTCGAGGTCGAGGAACACCATGTCGGCGTCGCTCTGCGCGGCCTTGGCGATCATCTTCTCCGAATGCCCGGGCGTCGACAGCTCCGATCGACGGACTCGGGTGTACTTCGGGCGCTCGTAGCTGCTCATGGTGACTCCAGGTTGTCCGGGCGTTCGGGGGCTTGTCGGCTGGTGGCCGGCGTGGCCGACGCTCGTTGGCGATGGGGCGGGTGCGGACGGGCATGTGGCTGATGGCGTCGAACCAGACGCCGTGCATGGACTCGGCCGCAGCACGCGCGCTGGCTGTCGTGGTGGCGATTGTTGCTCGGTTGATGATTGCTTGTCAAACAACAAATTGCTGGAGAGGTCGATGCCGACGCCGATCGGGTCGTGTCGTCGGCCCCGCGGCCATGAGACACGAGTTGTTTGTCGCTCGACAACTAATCGGATCGAGTCTAGGCTTCGGGCCATGGCCGATGAGATCGACTTCGACTCGTTCCCGGTGGTTGGCAAGGGCAACCGGTTCCAGGACTTCGCCGAGGGGCAGTCGCTGGTCCACCACTGGGGCCGCACGCTGACCGACGGCGACAACGCCATCTTCTCCACCGCCACCTGTAACTGGAATCCGATGCACCTGAACGCGGAGTACGCCAGGGCCCACGACCACCCCGACGTCGTGGTCAACCCGATGTTGGTGCTCTGCACGGTCGTCGGGCTGTCGGTCGAGGACCTGAGCGAGGTCGGCGGTCCGTTCCTCGGCATGGAGGACGTGACGTTCCACCGGCCCGTCTATCCGGGCGAGACGATCACGGCGTCGTCGGTGGTCGTCGAGACCCGGGAGTCGGACAGTCGGCCGAACGTCGGAATCGTCACCTGGCAGACCGAGGCCAGGAACCAACGCGGTGAGCTCGTCGTCGACTACCGCCGGACCAATCTCGTGGCCAAGCGTCGCGACCAGAGCAACGAGGAGGGCTGAGCAGATGCCTCGCCAGATCGTCGACCCACGACCCCCGATTCCCGCTCCCTATCGGAGCGACGAGCGAGTCGCCATCCAGGAGATGGCCCGCGACTTCGCCATGAACAAGGTGCTGCCGGTTGCCAACGAGCTCGATCCCGAGCACGGCATGATCCCCGACAGCCTCCGCAAGGAGATGGGCGAGCTCGGGTTCTTCGGCATCACGATCCCCGAGCGCTACGACGGCCTCGGCCTCGGCGTCTTCGAGTACGCCCTCATCACCGAGGAGCTGGCCCGAGCATGGATGAGCGTTGCCAGCATCATCGCCCGCTCGGCTCTGGCCGCCGGGCTCGATCCCGGGCAGCGGGAGCGGTACTACCCGCTGGCGGCCCGGGGCGAGTGGCTGGGCAGCTTCGCCATGTCGGAGCCGGACGCCGGATCCGACATCGCCTCGATCCGGACCAGGGCCGACAAGGTCGACGGGGGCTGGGTGCTCAACGGCCAGAAGATGTGGTGCACGTTCGCCGACCAGTCCAACGCCATACTCGTCGTCGCCCGCATCACCCCCTACGACCCGGACAAGCGCCACAGCGGCATCCGCCGGTTCATCGTCCACAAGGAGCCGGGCGAGTTCCCCGAGGGGTGCAGCGGCAACCCGATCCGCAAGATCGGCTACCACGGTTGGAACACCTTCGACCTCTCGTTCAACGACTGCTTCGTTCCTGACGACGGCCTCATCGGTCACGAGCGGCAGCAGGCCGGCGAGGAGCGAGACGAGAAGGCCGGCTTCCTGGCCGCGGCCCGCGGCATGACCACCCCCCGCATCCACACTGCGGCCCGCTCGATCGGTCTGGCCAGGGGGGCGCTCGAGGACTCCATCGCCTACGTCCAGGAGCGGGAGCAGTTCGGGCGCCCCATCGGCGACTTCCAGGTCACCCGGTTCAAGATCGCCAAGATGGCGGCCGAGATCGAGTCGTGCCGGGCCCTGATGTACCAGGTGGCGGCCAACGCCGACCTCGGCGGCTACGGCAACTCGACCTCACCCGACATGGAGG
The DNA here is from genome assembly GCA_028285495.1 of Acidimicrobiales bacterium. Taxonomy (GTDB): domain Bacteria; phylum Actinomycetota; class Acidimicrobiia; order Acidimicrobiales; family SZUA-35; genus JAHELU01. Next base: position 80,103 of record JANQPB010000037.1, on the reverse strand, counting down.
GGGCGATGGTCAAGTACCTGGCCTCGGAGATGGCCGAGCGGGTGACCAGCGAGGCGCTGCAGATCCATGGCGGTGCGGGCTACACGACCGACTTCCCGATCGAGCGCTACTGGCGGGATGCACGGCTGACCAAGATCTTCGAGGGCACGAGCGAGATCATGCTTCGGCTGGTCTCGGACTGCCTGCTGCCCCCGACCCCCCTGCGCTAGGAGATCCCTCGATGCCACAGCGAGACGACCTGTCGCACCTGACCGGCGACGGGAACTACTTCGAGGACTTCGCCGTCGGTGAGCGGATGAAGCACTTCCGGGCGGCCACGGTCGACGAGGTCGAGAACAACTTCATCACCAAACAGGTGATGAACACGGCCCAGGGCCACTGGAACGAGGAGGTCATGCGGGGCTCGCCGCTCGGCGACGGCCGGCTCGTCTTCGGGCTGATCACCGGTTCGATGACCGTCGGGCTGGCCAGCCAGGACACCGCCGAGAACGCGCTGGCCGAGCTCGGCCTCGACAAGGTCCGGTTCCGCAAGCCGGTGCACCATGGCGACACCATCGAGGCCTACACGGAAGTCCTGGCGGCCGACCCGTCGCCCGATCACGAGGATGCGGGGGTCGTGCGGTTCAAGCACTGGGGCCGCAACCAGCACGGCGACGTGGTGTGCGAGCTGGAGCGGATCGTGCTCGTCAAGCGCCGCAGCCACTGGGGGTCGCCGTGACCCCGGAGCCGGAGGGCCGATCCGCCGACCACACCACAGCCCACCTCCGGGCCGCACCGATGGCCGACGGGCGGACCGGGCCACTGGCCGACGTCCGGGTCGTCGACCTGACCCAGGCCGTCGCCGGCCCCTACTGCACGATGATCCTCGGAGACCTCGGAGCCGACGTCATCAAGGTCGAGCGGCCGGGACCGGACGCCCATCGGCGGATGGGCCCCTTCACCGAGGTCGACGAGGAGCGCAGCGTCGGCGGCTACTTCGCCTCGATCAACCGCAACAAGCGCAGCATCGTGCTCGACCTGAAGGACCCGGCGGACGTCGAGGTGCTCCGCCGCCTGGTCGACACCGCCGACATCCTGGTCGAGAACTTCCGGGCCGGCATCATGGACGATCTCGGCCTCGGCTACGAGAGGCTGCGCGACCGCAACCCCGCCCTGGTCTACGGCGCGATCCGCGGCTTCGGTGATCCACGCACCGGCGAGACCCCGTACACCCACTGGCCGGCCTACGATGTCGTCGCCCAGGCCATGGGTGGGCTGATCTCCCACACCGGTACCAAGGCGGGCGAGCGGGTGTCGGCCGGGCCGAGCATGGGCGATCTGTACCCGGCCACATTGCTGGTCGGCGGGATGCTGGCCGCCCTCCATCACGCCAGGGCGACCGGGGAGGGTCAGTTCGTCGACATCGCGATGATGGACTCGATCATGGCGGTGTGCGAGTCGCTCAGCTGGCGCTACAGCTACAGCGGCGAGGTGCAGGCGCCCCGAGGGGCCGAGCACCCGTCGATCTGCCCGTTCGAGCTGTACGACACGATCGATGGCCAGGTGGCCATCGCCGCTCCGAGCGAGAACCACTGGGAGATCCTCTGCCAATTGATCGGTCGGCCCGACCTGGCCGACGACGAGCGGTATGCCGGGGTTCGGCGACGGGTCGAGCGACGGGCCGAGGTGGCCGAGGTGATCACGGCGTGGACGTCGCAGCGGACCAAGGCCGAGGTGACGCACACCCTCGGCGGTGCGGTGGCCTGCGGTCCCGTGAACGACGCCAGCGACCTCGTCAACGACCCCCACGTCGAGGCCAGGCAGATGTACGTGGCCATCGACTCCGCCGGATCCGAGCGACCGGCGATCACACCGAACACGCCGCTGCGCTTCACCGCCACGCCCGGCGGCGTCCACCGGGGCGCGCCGCGGCACGGCGAGCACGGCGACGAGATCCTGGCCGAGCTGGAGGCCATCGAGCGAGAGCGGGGAGCGACATGAGCAGATTCGACGGCAGGCGGGTGATCGTGACGGGAGCGGCGGCGGGATTCGGCGCCGCCATCGCCCGGGCGTTCGGCGACGAGGGCGCGCGGGTCCTGGTGGCCGACATCGACGAGCCCGCCGCCACGGCCGTCGCCGCCGAGATCGACGGCGCCATCGCTTTCCAGATCGACGTCACCGATGAGGCCAGGACCGAGGCGATGGCCGCCGCCGCCGTCGAGGCGTGGGGCGGCATCGACGTCGTCGTCGCCAACGCCGGCCTCCCTCATCGCGTGGCCCCGCTCGTCGAGCTGTCGACGGCCGACTTCGACCGCATGTGGCACGTCAACGTCCGCAGCATCTACTTCGCCGCCAAGTACTGCGTGCCCCACATGCCGCCCGGCAGCTCGATCGTGTCGACCGCATCGATCGGAGGTCGCCGGCCCCGGCCGACGCTCACGGCCTACAACGCATCGAAGGGCGCGGTCATCACGCTGACCAAGGGCTTGGCGGCCGAGCTCGCCCCCGACATCCGGGTCAACTGCGTGAACCCCGTCTCCTCGCCGACCGGATTCGATCGGAATGCGTCGGGCGTCGACGAGCTGCCCGACGCGGTCGAGAGGGCGGTCGTCGCCGGTATCCCGATGGGCCGCCGAGCCCTGCCCGAGGACGTCGCCGCTGCGGTCCTGTTCCTGGCGTCGGACGACGCCGGCTTCCTGACCGGGGTCGGCCTCGACGTCGACGGCGGCCGAAGCATCGGCTGAACACGAGAGGCTCTGGTATGTCCGAACTCACCGACCGGCTCTGGGACCGCTTCGGCGGTCTCGCGTTCGACGACCTCCCCGACGAGGTGGCCACCGTGGTTGGACACTGCGTCCTCGACTGGTTCGGCTGCGCCCTGGCCGGCAGCCGGGAGCCCCTGGCCGCCATCCTCCGGGACGAGCTGACCGGCGACGCAGGGCCGTGCTCGATCATCGGGAGCGACCGCAGGGCCGATCCGCTCCGGGCGGCGATGGTCAACGGCGCCACCGGCCACGCCCTCGACTTCGACGACACGTCGCCGGTCATGGGTGGCCACGCCACGGTCCCGTTGCTCCCGGCGATCCTGGCCGTCGCCCAGGAGCAGGGTCGCTCCGGCGCCGAGGTGATGACCGCCTACGCCGTCGGCATGGAGGTCCAGTCCCGGATCGGTACCTCGATCGGGCCGGATCACTACGGCAGGGGGTGGCATACCACGTCGACCATCGGGGTCTTCGGAGCGGCGGCGGCCTCCAGCTGGTTGCTCGGTCTCGACCACGACCGTTTCGGTGCAGCCATGGGGATCGCGGCCAGCAGTGCGTCGGGGCTGAAGGCCAACTTCGGCACGATGACCAAGCCGCTGCACCCCGGGCAGGCGGCCGAGCGCGGCATCCTCGCCGCCCGGCTGGCGGCCAGGGGATACACCGCGAGCGCCGAAGCCGTCGATGGCAATCAGGGCTTCGCCCAGGCTGCGGGGACCGGCGCCCTCGACCGGGACCGACTGACGATGTGGGACGGACGCTGGGCCACGCCCAGCACGCTCTTCAAGTACCATGCCGCCTGCCACCTCACCCACGCCGGCATCGAGGCGACGGCGTCGATCCTGGCCGACGGTGCCGACCGCGACCGGGTCGAACGCGTCGTGCTCACCGTCAACCCATCGATTCTCGACGTGTGTGGCATCCCCGAGCCGAGCACGGGCCTCGAGGCCAAATTCAGCCTCCGGGGCACGCAGGCCCTGCTCCTGAACGGCGTCGACACGGCGGCGGTCGCCAGCTACGAGGACGAGCCGATCAACCATCCGGCGGTGCAGGCCACGATCCCGAAGGTGACGGTCGAGACCGACGGCGCCATCGGCGCGATGAGCACCCGCGTCGAGCTCGTCGCCGCCGGTGAGACGTGGCGGGCCGAGCACGACGTGAACCGAGCGGCCGACGACCTCACCGACCAGGAGCACAGGCTGCGGCGCAAGTTCGAGGCCATCGCCGGCCCCGTCGTCGGGGCCGCCACGACCCGGGACCTGGCCGACCAGCTGACCGATCTGTCCTCGATCGCCGACATCGGCACGCTGCTCGAGACGCTGTCGTGACCATGTCGGTCGGGGGCGGTCTCTTCGCCGGGGCCGAGATCCTGGAGGTCGTTGACCCCGGCGCCAGCCTGCCCGCTCGCCGAGCGGCGGGCACCGCCGGCCGGCTGGCCGCCCAGCTCGGGGCCACGGTCCACCGCACCGGGCCGGACGATCCGGACGCCCCGGCGTTCTACCGGGCGGGGAAGCGGACCGCCGCCGACGAGGTGGTGGCCGACCCCGTTGCCTGGGCCGCCGAGCGGCCGTCGAGGATCCTCCTGCTCGCCCCGGGGCCCGGTGGCGACGACCCGGGACCGACGGAGGCGATCAACGTCGTCGAGGTCATCGGCGATGCCTGGCACAACGAGGCGACGCTGTTCGCCGCCTCCGGGCTGGCCGACCTCTTCGGCGACCCCGACCGGGCTCCCCTGGTGCCTTCCGGCCACTGGGCCTCGGTCACCGTCGGCTATGCGGTCCTCGGCGCGCTCGCCAGCGCCAAGGCCCTCGCCGTCCGGGGCGGGTCCGACACCATCACCGTCGACGGTGTCGACGCCCTCCGCTGGGTGAACTGGAAGGCCCCGGCCATGGCCTGGGCCGGGACGCCGATCACCCGGGAGGGGTCGACCTCACCGTGGCCGGCCGTCGAGTGCCTCGACGGTCACGTCGCCTTCGTGTACACGGACCGTGACTGGGAGGCGATCGTCGAGATGGTCGATGACGATCGCCTCCGCCACGACCGCTTCGCCAACCGTCGGGACCGGCGGGCACACCAGGGCGACTTCCTCGACGTCGTCCGGTCGTGGGCCGCCGACAAGAGCCGGAGCGAGCTCGACGACCTGTTCCACCGGCACGCCGTGCCCGGCACGGCGGTCCTCGGCCCGTCCGAGCTGATCGACGACGTGACGCTGCGTCATCGTCGGGCGCTCACCACGGAGCGGGTCGGCGGCGTCGACGTGCCGTCGCCGGTCGTGCCCCTCCGGGTCCGGGCCGAACCGGGGCGCCCGCCGAGCGCCGAGCCGGGCGGGACACCCGTTCCGCTCCCGCTCAGCGGCGTCCGGGTCCTCGACCTCGGGGTGCTGACGGCGGGGGCGGGCACATCGAGCCTGCTCGCCGACCTCGGGGCCGAGGTGATCAAGGTCGAGTCCCGAACGAAGCCGGACATGTTCCGCTTCTGGACCGGCGGCGACGACTCACCGCTGTTCCACTTCAGCAACCGCTCGAAGCTCGGCGTCGACATCGACCTGAAGGACCCGGCGGGTCGCGCCGCGTTCCTCGATCTCGTTGCGACCGCCGACGCGGTCATCGAGAACTACCGGCGGGGCGTCCTGGAGCGCCTCGAGCTCGACTTCGACACCCTCCGCTCGGTCAACCCCAGGATCGTCCTGGCGTCGGTGACGGGCCAGGGTCTGACCGGTCCCCGGGCCGGCCACACGACCTTCGGCTCGACCCTGGAGGCCTCCTCCGGCCTGTCGGCACTGACCGCCTACGACGACGGGACGCCGACGATCTCGGGCGCCAACCTCAACTTCCCCGATCAGACCGTCTGCCTCTTCGCCGGAGCGGTGATCACGTCGGCCATCACCGCCAGCCGGTCGACCGGCGCCGGCCACCACCTCGACATCTCCCAGCGCGACGTCGCCGTGTACGCCTGCGGGCCGGTGCTCGACCAGCTGGCCAACGGCCATGACCCGACCCCGTGGCGGCTTCGGCGCAGCGCCCCGGGCCGGTGGGTGGCCGTCGGCGACGACGGCACGACGAACGTCGAGGCCCTCGATGGCGCCGGCGTGCTGGCCGCCTGCCGAGCCGGTGGTTCGTCCGCCGTCGTCGAGGCGCCCGACGGCTCCCTGGTCAAGGGCTTCCCGTTCACGTTCGCCCACCGGCGCCTGACCATCAGCGGTCCGGCTCCCGCCATCGGCGCCGACAACGACCTCGTCCTCACCTCGTCCCGGCAACGGAGCTGACATGACTGCGATCGATCTGACCTTCGACGGGACGCTTCGGGTGCCCGTCATCGCCGCCCCGATGTTCCTCGTCTCCTCGCCGGCCATGACCATCGCCGCCTGTGGAAGCGGTGTGATGGGGAGCTTCCCCGCCCACTCGACCCGCAGCAGGGAGAGCTTCGGCGAGTGGCTCGACGAGATCGACCAGGGGCTCCGGGCCATGCGGGCGTCCGGCGGTCGACCGGCGCCGTATGCGGTCAACCTCGTCGTCCATTCCTCCAACGCCCGCTACGAGGGCGACCTCGCCCTCTGCGTCGAGCGGGAGGTGGCCGTCGTCCTGACCTCGAAGGGGGCGCCGGAGGAGGCCTTCGACGAGATCCACCGCTACGGCGGCATCGCCTTCCACGACGTGGCGTCACCCCGACACGCCGAGAAGGCGCTGGCCGCCGGGGCCGACGGCCTGATCGCCGTCTGCGGGGGCGCCGGAGGCCACACCGGCACCGTCAACCCGTTTGCGCTGGTGACCGAGATCCGGGCGATGACCGACGCGCCGGTGGTCGTCGCCGGAGGCATCACCAACGGTCGATCGATTCTCGCCGCCCAGGCTCTCGGCGGCGACCTGGCCTACATCGGCACCCACTTCATCGCCGCCGCCGAGTCGCGGGCCCCCGACCGCTACCGGGAGGCGCTGTTCCGGTGCTCGTCGAAGGACGTGATGCTGTCGGCCGCCCTCGATGGCGCCCCGGCCAACTGGCTCATCCCCAGCCTCGTCGAGGCCGGCATCGACATCGACGAGCTGGCCGTCACCCGCCCTGGCGAGATCGTCACGTCGTCGGGGGCCAAGGTCGAGAAGCGGTACAACGGGGTGTGGTCGGCCGGCCACGGCGTCGGCGCGACCACCGAGACCCGTCCGATGGCGGCCATCGTCGGACAGCTGGTCGACGAGTACGTCCAGGCCAAGTCGGAGCTCGGTGCGCTGGTCGGCCCATGAGCCTCCCTCGTCAACCAGACGGGTCACCGGATCCCGAGCCGGCCGGCCCCTCGAGGTTCGCCGGGCTGCACGCCGAGGACGCGGGCAACCCCGCCGGTCCGCCGGTTCTGATGCTCCACGGGTTCATGTCGAGCAACCTGCAGTGGGAGCCGAACCGACCTGGTCTCGAGCCGGAGCTCCGGCTCGTGCTGGCCGAGCAGCCGGGACACGGCCACTCGCCGGGGCCGGACGATCCTGCGGCCTACCGGGCGGGGACGGTCCTCGATCAACTCGATCGGCTACGGGTCGACCGGGGCATCGACCGTTGGTGGCTGGTCGGCCAGTCCCTCGGGGGCGCGATCCTCATCCGCTACGCCCTCCGCTGGCCCAAGCGGGTGGCCGGGCTGGTGTTCACCAACTCCCGCGCCGTCTTCGGCATGGTCGGGCGCCGGCGCGATGACGGCGACGGCGGCGACGGGGGCGACGCGCCGGGCGGCGCCGATCGGGGACGGCGGGCCCCGCCGACCAGGGCGCAGCGACGAGACCTCCCGTACCATCCGAGCAACGCCAAGCGGCTGCCACCCGACCTGCAGGCACGAATGGTCGAGGCCGCCGACGCCATGCCGATGGCCGTGTTCCGGCACCTCGGACGAGGCGGGCCGTGGCACTCGACCGACGACCTGCACCGTCTCGACGTCCCGACGTTGCTGATCAACGGCCGCTACGAGCGGGCGTTCCAGCCGTGCGTCGACCAGGCCAGGGCCGCGATCCCGGAGCTGTCCGTCGTCGATCTCGACGGCGGCCACTCGGTCAACATCGACCGGCCCGCCGAGTTCAACCGGGCCGTGCTCGGGTTCATCGGGAGCGAGACGGACTGAGCCGGTGTCGGGAGGCGCAACCCGTCGCTCCGACCTGCGATCGGAGGGGCCGGCCCGAGCCGGCCCGGAGCCCTACCGCTGGGTCAGTCGCTCCTCGGCCACGTCGAGGATGTAGGCGAGTGAGGCGACCGGGTCGTAGCCCTGGGGATCGAGCAGCCACTGGTAGCCCGCCCCTCGGATCGAGCCGACCAGGAAGGCGCCCTCCTTCTCCGGGTCGATGTCGAGCCGGACCGAGCCATCTCGTTGACCGCGCTTGAGGGCGGCTGCGAAGTCGGCCCGGAACGCGGCGTGGAACCGCGCGAACCGTCGGCGCAGGTCGTCGTCGCCGCTGATGGCCTCGAACATCAGCACGTACAGGACCCGAAGGGCTCGGGGGTCCTTGGCCAGCTGGCTGCGGATGGCATCGATCAGGATCACCACGGAATCGCGACCGGAGGCGCCCTTGGTCCTCGGCAGGACGTTCTTGTGGCTCCATCCGGTGATGTACCGATCGATCAGGGCGTCGATCAGCCCGTCCTTGTTCCCGAACCTGGCCGTGACCAGGCCGCGGCTGTAGCCGGCGCGGTCACCGACGGCCACCAGCGTGACCGCGTCCAGACCGCCCTCGATGATGAGCTCGGCAGCCGCCTCGATCAGCGCGTTGGTCGAGCGCTCGTTGCGGAGCTTCTGCTTGTTCGGTCGTTCCTGGCGGTCGTCGTGGCCGGACGCTTCCGATTCCCCCTCCGCCAACGGGAACGGAGCGGAGGACGAGCTCACCATCCCCACGACGGTAGCTCCGAACCGGTGATTTGTCGACCAGCCAACAAGTCTGCGAGCCTCGGCGCCGGGGCGGTTCACGCCCGATTGCGGAGCGACGCCGCCGCGGCGTCGCTCGGTGCCGCCCGAGTTGCCGGCCGATCCCCGTGCTGGCCCAGATGCCGGCCGAGCCGGTCGAGTCGGTCGCGGAGGTCATCGGGCTCGACCACTCGCACCCCGGCCCGGAGCCCGACGCGGGCCACGTCGATGGCGAGCGAGTCGAGCCGCTCGGACCGCAGCCGGATGGTGCAGGCCTGCGAGTCGGCGTCGACGAGGACGTGGTCGACGGGGGCCAACGCGTCGGCCACCTGCTCGTAGGGCGCCTCGACGGCCACGAGCGCCTCGGCGCGGCTGGCGAGGGATCCGACGGAGGCGGTCAGGTAGGCGGCGGCATCGCCGCCGGGGATCTCCCGTGGCGCGAACCGCTTGCCGGCGAGCCGGACCCGGTCGAGGCGATCGAGCCGGAACGTTCGCCACTCGGATCGACGGAGATCCCAGGCGACGAGGTACCAGAGGTGGCCGGCCGACAGCAGCTGGTGCGGTTCGACCAGTCGGTCGTCGTGCTCGCCGTCGCGGCGGCGATATTCGAAGCGGACCTCCTCCAGGGCGCGGCAGGCCGATGCCAGTTCGCTGAGCGTCTCGGGGTCGACGACGCTGCCGGTGCGATGCGGCCGTTGCAGCGATGCGACGCTCCGGTCGAGCGCCACGACGCGGCGCCGGAGGCGATCCGGCAGCGATTGCTCGACCTTCGCCAGCGCCCCGACGGCGGTTTCGGCGATCCCGGCGATGGCGGCCCCGGCGACCGTGCGCAACCCGACGACGAGGGCGACCGCCTCGTCGTCGTCGAACATGAGCGGCGGAAGGTGTGCGCCGGCGGTGAGCCGGTAGCCGCCGTCCCGCCCCGGCGTCGCGTCGACCGGGTAGCCCAGCTCGCGCAGCCGATCGACGTCGCGGCGGACCGTCCGCTCGGTGACCCCGAAGCGGTCGGCGAGCTCGGCCCCGGAGCAGTGCCGCCGACTCTGCAGCAACGAGAGCAGGTCGAGCGCCCGCTCGGTCGGATCCTTGGCCATGTGACGAGTCTCGCACATTGCGGACGTCTACTGTCCGCAAAGGGATCTAGTTTCCCGGTGTGGCGGGAGGGGCCCGCCCGGAGAGGAATGCTCCACCATGTTCGACCCGACCGACTTCCCCGAGCCGACCCGGATCGCGGTGAACGGCATCGAGCTCGAGGTGTTCGAAGCGGGCCGCGAGAACGCCGGCCGGCCGATCGTGCTCTGCCACGGTTGGCCCGCGCACGCCTTCTCGTGGCGAAACCAGATGCCGGTGCTCGCCGCTTCGGGGTATCACGTCATCGTCCCGAACCAGCGGGGCTACGGAAACTCGTCGCGCCCGGACGACGTCACCGCCTACGACATCGAGCACCTGGCCGGGGACCTCGTCGGCCTCCTCGACCACTTCGGCTACGGGAACGCGATCTTCGTCGGCCACGACTGGGGCGCGGCGGTGGTCTGGTGGCTGACCCTGCTGCACCCGACCCGGGTCGAGCGGGTGATCGCCCTGGCCATGGCCTACATGGAGCGCGGCGACCAGCCCTGGGTCGAGGCGATGGAGCAGGTGCTCGGCCCCGACTACTACTTCGTCCACTTCAATCGCCATCCGGGCGTCGCCGATGCGGTGCTCGACGGCAACACGCATCGCTTCCTCGCCAACCTGTACCGCACGAACGTCCCGCCGGCGGCCCCCGAGCCGGGCAACGCCATGATCAACCTCGCCATGGCCGAGGCGCCGCTCGGCGATCCGATCATGAGCGACGGCGAGCTGGCCGTCCTCGTCGACGCCTTCGAGCGCTCGGGGTTCACCGGCGGGATCAACTGGTACCGGAACGTCGATCGCAACTGGGAGCTCCTCGCCGACGTCGACCCGATCGTCCGTCAACCCGCGCTCATGATCCACGGGTCCCGGGACCCGGTGCCACAGAACGAGCGGATCGCCGAGTTCGTGCCGAACGTCGAGGTGGTCGAGCTCGAGTGCGGCCACTGGATCGCCGAAGAGCTCCCCGACGAGACCAACGAGCTGATCGGGAGCTGGCTCGCGGCCCGCGGCGGCTCGCCCGCCCGGCTCGGCTGATCGACGGCGTCGCTGCGACACGTGTGGTGACCCTCCGCAGCTGCCGCGGTGTCGGTGATGGCGAGGTCGGGAACCAGCGGGCCGGCGGCGACGTCCAAGTGATCATGACACGCACGTTGCTCGTTCGGCCTCGTCTCGGTCTGGCCGCCGTCGCCGTCGCACTGGTCGTCGCCGCCTGTGGCTCGGGGGGCTCCGGTTCGGGCGGTCGGGCCGGTGCGCCATCGTCGGGGGTCGAGCGGGCGCCGGTGGCGGCCGATGCGCCCGTTGGCGAGCTGGTCGCCGGGTTCACCGATGGCGGGTTCGATCTGATGCGGTCCCAGCCGGTCGATGGGAACCTGGTGTTCAGCCCGCTCAGTATCGGCCATGCGTTGCTGATGGCCCGTGGCGCAGCCGACGAGGTGACCGCATCGGCCATCGACGAGACGTTCGCCCTCCCGGCCGGTCTGGCCGCCCATGACGCCTGGAACGCCCTCGATGCCCGGTTGGTGGCCTCGAACGGCACCGCCGTTGCCATCGACGAGACCGAGACACCGATCGTCACCGTCGCTGATCGGTTGTGGCCGTCGGCGTCCGCGGCGCCGGATCAGGACTGGGTCGATCTCCTGGCCAGCCATCACGGTGCGGATGTCGAGACGATCGATGTCACCGACCCCGATGGCTCGCTGGAGCGGATCAACTCGTGGGTGTCGGAGCAGACCAACGACTTGATCCCCGAGCTGCTCCCGGCCGGTTTCATCGACGGCAACACGGTGCTGGTCGTGACCGACACCGTGTACTTCAAGGCCCAGTGGCGCACGATCTTCGGCAAGTACGGGCCGCTCGATGGGATCTTCACCCGGCTCGACGGCACCACGGTCGACACGACGTACCTGGTCGATCTCGAACAGCCGGGCCCTCGTGGGGTCGGTGACGGCTATGTCGGGGCCCAGATCCCGTACCTGGGTGGCGACTATGCCATGGCGATCATCGTCCCGGACGAGGGCCGGTTCGAGGAGGTACGGTCCCGGTTGTCGTCCGGGTTCCTGGCCGAGGTCGATGCGGCGTTCACGACCGGGCCCTACGAGTTGCGTCTGCCCGAGTGGGAGACCACGACGGCGATCGACTTCCTCGATTGGTTGACCGAGCGCGACATCGCGCCCGGTGGCTATCCCGGGATCGGGCCCGAGGTCGTTCTCGATGGCGCGGTGCACGGCGCCGACATCGCCGTCGACGAGATCGGCACCGAAGCCGCAGCCGCCACCGCTCTCGGCTTCGAGGACTCGGGCCCGCCCGAACCCGAGCTGTTGGTCGCCGCCGACCGGCCGTTCTTCTACCTCGTCCGCCACGTCGACACCGGTGCCGTGCTGTTCGCCGGCCAGGTCACCGATCCGGCCGGCTGAGTCCGAGGCCGGGGCGTCAGCGGCAACGCGGCGGCCCGGCCCCCGGCCCGGGCTCGTCGAGCCTGGTCAGCTGTTGGCCGCTGCTGCCTGTCGATCAGGAAGTACGGAGTACCCCCGGGCCCGGCGACGACGAGCGATCGGGTCGATCCGGCGGTGCCGACGAGTGGGCGGATGGATGGGCGTCGAGAGCCCGTCATGTGGTCTTCAGCACCTACCCGAGGGCGATGAGTCGCCGCTCGAGATGTCGGCGCTCGGCGGCGTTGGGGGCGAGGTCGAGGGCCTTGGTGAACGCCTGGCGGGCATCGGCCGCCCGGCAAGCCCGCCGGCTCAACTCGCCTCTCGTCGCCCACAGGAGGTGGTAACGGTCGAGATCGGTGATCTGGTCGAGCATCTCCAGTCCGGCAAGAGGGCCATCGGTCATCGCCACGGCGACGGCCCGATTCAGCCGCACGACCGGCGAGGCCGACATTGCGTCGAGCTGTGCGTAGAGCGACGAGATCGTCGGCCAGTCGGTCTCGTCGGCGGTCGGCGCGTTGGCGTGTTGGGCGGCGATCAGTGCCTGCACCTGGTACGGGCCCGGCTGCATCCGTTTCATGGCCCGGGCGAGGACCCGGTTGGCCTCGGCGATGGCGTGCCGATCCCACGTCGCCCGATCCTGGTCGTCCAGCAACACCAGGTCACCGAGGGCGTCGATCCTGGCCGTCTGCCGGCTCTGGTGGAAGAGCTCCAGGGCCAGCAGGCCCAGCGGCTCCGGCTCGGCTGGTGCGAGCTCGCTGACGAGACGGGTCAGGCGGATCGCTTCGGTCACCAGGTCGGTTCGAATCGAGCCGTTGGCCTCGTCGTTGGCCAGGTAGCCCTCGTTGAAGACCAGGTAGAGCACGGCGAGCACCGCACTCAGTCGATCGGTCAACCGATCCGGTAGACCGAGCGGGATCCCCGCCGTCCGGATCTTGCTCTTGGCCCGGACGATTCGCTGGGCCAGCGTCGCTTCGGGGATCAGGAACGCCGCGCTGATCTCGGTGGTGGTCAGGCCGCCGACGAGGCGGAGGGTCAGGGCGACCTGTGCGTCGACGTTCAGCGCCGGATGGCAGCACAACAGGAGGAGGCGGAGGCGTTCATCCGGCGGTGTCGGCTCGTCGACGGCGCCGCCGGGGCCAGCGACCCGTGGTTCGTCGATCATGTCGGTGAGCCGCACGTCGGGAGCCCATCGCTGCTCGTCGAGCAGCGGCGCCGACGCTTCGAGCCGCCGGCGAGCACGCTCGGCCGACCGGAGGCGGTCCTGAGCCCGGCGGCGCGCCGTGGTCATCAGCCACCCACCGACGTTCGGCGGCACACCGCGGTCCGGCCAGGTCCTCGCCGCCTCGATCATGGCGTCCTGCACGGCATCGTCGGCGAGGTCGAGGTCGCCGAAGCGGGACGCCAGGATCGAGAGGATCCGCGGGCCGTCCTCCCGCATCGCCCTGGCGAGGCGCTCGTCGCCCGGGTCGTTGTGGCCTCGTCGCCGGTCGTGGCTCACGAGGACGGCGGCACCGGGCGGCAACCCCTACGCATCGGGCCTGAAGGCGATCGGACGGATCTCGAAGACGACGTCGTCGGCTGGCATGGCCCGGGCCAGTCGAATCGCCTCGTCGAGGTCGTCCGCCTTGATGATGTAGTAGCCGGCGATCTGCTCCTTCGTCTCGGCGAACGGGCCGTCGGTGACCTTCACCGAGTCGCCGGACTTGGCCACCGAGGTCGCCGCCGCGCTCGGGGTCAGCGAGCCGCCGCCGATCCAGTGACCGTTGTCGATCAGCATCTGGTTGTAGGCCATCCAGCGGCCCATCAACTCCTGGAACTCCGGCGTTCCCGGAGCGGGTCCATCGACCTCGACGGTGTGGTTCATGATCAGGTAGTCCATGGTGCGATTCCTCTTCCGTATCCGGCGCAGCTCTTGCCCGTCACCCCTGTCACGCCGGTCGACCGCAGAATCGACAAGATACCGCGAAGAAGTTCTCCGGCCGTCCGCCGTCGAGCCGCGTTCCGGCCCGCTGCTAGCATCGGCTGGCCGGAAGCCGGGCTCGGGCCGGAGACGAACGAGGGAGGGCGGTGGGACGATGCGCCGCACCACGGGGCCGAGACCGGGGGTGGTGGCAGCGCGATGAAGGCGGTGTTCAACCACGTGGGGTACCGCCCCACGGCCGACAAGCGGATCCTCATCGAGGCGCCGGCGGACACGGAGTGGGGCCACGTCGCCCTGGTCCGGCTCCCGGCCGGGCAGGAGATCTGGCGAACCGTTCCCCGAGCGTGTGCGGCGGTCGACGGCTGGCACCTGGGTCCGTGGTGGGAGGTCGACGCCACGGCGGTCACGACGCCAGGACGCCATGCGGTGCGCTGGAGCTCGGCCACCGGAGCCGCCGGCCAGAGCGAGGGGTTCGAGATCCGTGACGGCCTGTTCGGCCCGGCCCTCATCTCGGACCTCCTGTTCCACATCAAGAGCCAGCGATCGTCGGGGATCTGGGACCGGGCGGATTCGCAGGCGCCTCGCCTGGACGACCGGGCGATGCGCGACGTGAGCGGCGGCTGGTTCGACGCGTCGGGCGACACCAGCAAGTACCTCAGCCACCTCTCGTACGCCAACGTCATGAACCCCCAACAGAACCCGATGGTGGCCTGGGCGCTCGGCCGGGCATGGGAGCGGTACGCCGCACTGGGACGCCGGGACTACTTCCGCGAACGCCTCCGGGACGAAGCCCTGCACGGCGCCGACTGGCTGATGAGGATGCAGGACGAGGCCGGGTACTGGTACGCCACCGTGTTCGACAACTGGCCCAAGGACCCGGCCAGGCGGGAACTGTGCACCTACGCAACGCAGGCCGGTCACAAGCGCGCCGACTATCAGGCGGGCTGGCGCCAGGGCGGCGGGATGGCGGTCGCAGCCCTGGCCCTGGCGGCCCGGCTCGGCGGGGGAGGGGCGCACGCCGCCGACGAGTACCGGGCGGCCGCCCTCGCGGGCTTCCGGCACCTGATCGAGCACGGGCGGTCGTACCTGGACGACGGCACCGAGAACCTCATCGACGACACCTGCGCACTGGTGGCCGCAGCCGAGCTGGCCGCAGTCGTTCCGGACCAGGACGTGCTGGCCGAGCTCGATCGCCGCCTGCGGGCCGTGCTGGCTCGTCGCCGGGAGACCGACGGACACCTGTGGCTCGCGATGGACGACGAAGCCGAGCGGTCCTGGTTCCATGCGAGCGATGCGGGGCTGCCGGCGCTGGCTCTGGCTCGGGCGGCCGAGCTCCGACCCGATCGGCGGGACGGGGCGGCGGCGCAGGACCTGGCGGCGGCATGGCTCGAGTCGCTGGTGTCGCTCGGCGAGGCGGTCGCCAATCCGTTCGGTTACCCGCCCCACTGGGTCAAGGTGCCGGGCGAGGAAGGAAGACGGCAGTGGTTCTACCCACACGAGAACCCGTCCGGGTACTGGTGGCAAGGCGAGAACGCCAAGCTGGCGTCGCTCGCCGGCGCCGTCTGGACGGTCGCACCGGCTGACGTACGGCTCGGGGACGCCGCCTCCCGCTGGGTCGACTGGATCCTGGGAGCGAACCCGTTCGACCGCTGCATGATGCAGGGTCGCGGGCGGAACAACCCGCAGTACGGCGACGAGCACGCCTTCAACGCGCCGGGGGGCGTGTGCAACGGCATCACCTCCGGGTTCGAGAACGAGGCGGACATCGCGTTCCAGCCGTCGCCATGGAGGGACGACCCCGACCAGAGCTGGCGATGGGGCGAGCAATGGCTGCCGCATGCGGCGTGGTTGTTGTATGCGCTCGCCGTTCGCGACACGATCGGGCTGTCCTGACCAACCTCTCGACTGGACCCGACCCGTGGAAGTCATCATCCGACCCGACGCCGAGGACGGCTGCCTGCTCGGGGCCAAGATCGTCGCCAAGACCGTGCGGGAGAAGCCGGACGCCGTGCTCGGCCTGGCAACGGGTCGGACGCCCGAACGCCTCTACCGCGAGCTCGTTCGCCTGCACCGCGAGGACGGCCTCGACTTCAGCCGGGTCACCACCTTCAACCTCGACGAGTACGTCGGTCTGAGCCCGGAGCACCCCCAGTCGTACCGCCACTTCATGAACGAGCACCTGTTCCGGCACATCGACATCGACCTGGCCAGCACCAACGTGCCCGCCGGTCGGGCCGATGACCTGCAGGCGGAGTGCCGGGCCTACGAGGAACGCATCGAGGCCGCCGGCGGCATCGACGTGCAGTTGCTCGGCCTCGGCCGCAACGGCCACATCGGCTTCAACGAGCCGACGGGCTCGCTGCGCTCGCGCACCTGGATCAAGATCCTCTCCGAGCAGACGCTGCACGACAACGCCGCCGTCTTCGGCGATCGCGACGCCATGCCCCGCCACGCCGTGACCATGGGAATCGGCACGATCATGGAGGCCAGGCGGATCGTCCTGCTGGCCTTCGGCCCGGCCAAGGTCCGGGCGGTGATGCAGATGATCGAGGGCCCCCTGGCGGCGATCTGTCCTGGGTCGGCGCTCCAGGCTCATCCGCGGGCAACGGTCGTGCTCGACGAGGCATCGGCGGCCGGGCTGCGATACGCCAGCCACTATCGCTGGGTCGACACGAACAAGCTCCCGTGGCAGCGAGACGACTGACCGGCGACGGCGGTGCCCGATGCGTCAGTCGAAGAGGCAGATCGCCCGGATCTCCATGCTCTCCGTCGCCCGACTCCGTTCGAGCATCCCCTCGGCTCAGCGGGCGGTCAAGCCGCCGACGATCAGCGTCGTGAGGTGGTCCCGGACGTCCGCTTCGGCCCGGTCCCCGATGCTCCAGTAGCGAAGGGCCCAGACCGTGCAGGAGAAGTAGGCCAGGTTGGCGGCCAGCTCGGCGTCGACCTCGACGAACTCGCCGTCGGCCACCCCGTCGCTGATGATCTGCTCCCACAGCCGCATGAACCGCCGCTCGGTGTCGTAGATCTTGGCCCTGGCCCGATCGTCCAGGGCCTTGGTCTCCCGATAGACGAGGTTGATGTACCGGTGGTTCTCGCTGATGTAGGCGAGGTAGACCGCGATCGCCTCCGACAGCCGCTCGCTGGCGGTCCCGCCGCCGGTGAGGTTGGCCTCGAAGTGGTCGAAGAGCTCCTGCATACGGGTCTGGGTGATGCGGTGGAGCAGCTCGTCCTTCGAGCCGATGTGTCGGTAGAGGGCGGCGATCGAGATGTCGGCCGCTCGGGCGATGTCCCGGATGGACGTCGCCGCGAACCCCTTGGTCGAGATCACGTCGCTCGCGATCTCGAGGATCTGCCGTTCCCGACCCTCGTTGGCGACGGTCGGCTCGTCGGCCGTGACCGGGGCCGTCGCGAGCGCATCGCCCCGCAGCGAAAGCGTGGCGACCGTGACCCCGTGTCGACGAACCTCGACCTCGATCGGGCCCCGGTGACCGTCGGGGATGTCGATCGCCAGGCGCTCGAAGGCTGACGTCTGAGGGCTCATCCGGTCAACCCGGCGGCCCGCATCGGTCGGATGACGCCATCGGCGAACTCGTTGAGCATGGCCAGCTCCTGGTCCTGCTCGAAGTAGCCGACGTGGTGCCAGAGGAAGAACTCGGTGACGCCGAACTCCTCGTTCAGTCGGCTGACGTGGTCGAGCTCCTGCTCGCGGCTGCCGCCGAAGACCCGGCCCATCGGCACCACGTAGGGCGGGGCGTTGTAGGCCCAGTTGAACAGCTCTTCGAACCCCTGGTAGAGGTCGGCGGCCTCGGCCGGGTTCCGCCCCATCGTCAGGTGGCCGCCGAGGGCGAGCGACCGGGCCGCGGTCGTCGGCCGCCCCGCCCGGTCGGCCTCGTCCAGGAACACCTCGAGGGCGGTTTGGATGAAGTCCTGCTTGGCCGGGGCGACGAAGCTGACCATCTTGCCCCCCTCCCTGGCCCAGAACTTCGAGGTCTCCATCGAGTAGCTGAACGGCGCGTACACCGGGGGATGCGGATCCTGCTGGAGGGGGCGGGGCACGATCCCGATCTCCCGCAGGGTCTTGTCGCCGTCGACGGCGTCGGGGTCCCAGTCGTCCGTCGGCGGGAAGTGCCACGCCATCGCGGGCGGAGCCTCCCAGAACTCACCCTTGATCGAGACCTTCTCCTGGGTCCACAGCGACTTGACCAGGTGCCAGTTCTCGTAGAAGGCCCGGCGGTTCCGCTGGTCGGCCTCGGACTTGTCCGACTCGGTCGACGTGATGCCGATGTGCTGGCCGAAGGTCCCCGTCCACCGTGGCGTGTTCCCTCGACTGAACCCGGCGAACATCCGCCCGGCGGTGAAGTGGTCGAGCATGGCCAGGTTCTCGGCCAGCTGGATCGGGTTGACGGCCGTCAGGTTCATGCCGAGCTGCCCGACCCGCATGTGCTCGGTGTGCTGGGCCACGAAGTAGTCCCAGAACAGGGGGTTGGTCGTCGTCTCGATCCCCTCGACCTGCAGGTGCTGCTCGGTCATGGCGAAGCCGTCGTAGCCGACCGACTCCGCGAACTGCATCTGGGTCTTCACCTGGTCCATCAGGATCTGCCACCGGCCGGGCTCCGAACCGGCGAGCCCGACCTGCTCGCCCCGTTTGCGCATGTAGGGCACGACCAGGATCGTGAACTGGAAGTCGGTCATGACGGGTCTCCTCCTCCGCTGCGACCGGCAGCCGGGCAACGAGATGGCCGGGGATCGACGCCGGGGCCTGACGGAACGATCGCTCGTTCCGCCTCGGTTGTCAACCCTTCGGCGCTGACGGGTCTCGACCGGCAGGGGCCGGCGCCAGGGCGGACCGGACTCGGGGGAAGACCTCGGCGCCGAGCCGGGCGATGTTGGTCAGCCGCTGCTCGAGCTCGGGTGCGTACTCGACGATCAGCAGCAGGGAGCGGCACCCGGAGGTCTCGACCATGGCGGTCAGGCGCTCGACGACGGTGTCGGGCCCGCCGATCGGGTTGGTGGCCAGGAGGTGCTCGGTCCCGGTGGCGACGGAGCTCTCGTCGTGGTGCCGGCGCCGCTGGGCTCCCTCGATGGTGGTGAACGAACGGCTGGCCTGCAGCTGGAACTCCTGCATCGGCTCCCGGATCACGGCGGCGGCCTCCTCGTCGGAGTCGGCGACCTGGACCACCACCGCCGCCGCGTGGTCGTAGGGTCCGGACGGCCGACCGAGCGCCTCGATCCGCTCGGCGTGCCGCTCGATCATCGCTGCGATGGTCTCGGAGCTCTGGTCGGAGAACATCAGCATGGCCGCCCCGAGCCGAGCCGCCCGCTCGACCGCGTCCTCGGTGATCGTGGCGATCGTCAGCGGAGGCCCGCCGACGGTTCGTGGCTTCGGGACCGGGTCGACGGGCTGGAACCGGTAGAGGTCGGTGTCGGAGGACACCTCGCCGGCCCATGCGGCCCGGAGCAGCTCGACGGCTTCGTCGATCCCCCGCTCGTAGTGGGCCAGACCCCCGGCGAAGACCTCGTAGTCGATGCTCGGACCGCCCCGGCCGATGCCGAGGGTGAAGCCCCCGCCGGTGAGGTGATCGAGCATCGCCGCCTCCTCCGCCACCCGGAGCGGGTTGTGTTGCGGGAGCAGCGTCACCGCCGTGCCGACCGGGAGCCCGGTGCGGCCGGCCAGGTGACCGGCCAGCGTGATGGCGTTCGGGCAGACCACGTAGGTGTTGAAGTGGTGCTCGTTCGTCCAGATCGAGTCGAAGCCGGCCTCGACCGCCGCGTCGGCCATGGCCAGCGTCTGGTCGTAGACGTCGCGTTCGGTCATCGAGCCGAACCTGCCGGTGGACAGGAAGGCCCCGAGCCGCACACCGCCGACCGGTCGGCCGAAGTTGTCAAGCATGCCTAACAAGCTAGCTCGCCCGGCGTCGAGCGCGCCCGGTGCGGACCGCGTCCCGCCCTCCTGGTGAGGTCGACCAGCGGCACCCGACGCATCGTCGTCGACGGCGTTCGCGACCCCCGGTCGGTTCAGAGGATGTAGCGATCGCCGGTTGCCCGGATGGTGATGTCGCCGACGGAGACGCCGAGCGGTTGAGCGATCGCATGCAGGATCTGGTCGACGATGTGCTTGGGGTCGAGCACGGCGTAACCGATCGACTCCTCGTCGAGATCGACGTCGTCCACCCGCCCCTCCCGGAGCGCGGCGAACACCGCGCCGTACTCGCCTGCGTTCTGGCCGAGGATCCCGACGACGGCCTCGGGGTTGATCACCCCGGCGCCAAGGCCGGTCGCCGGCACCCCGGTCGGCTTGACGATGGTGATCTTGATCTTGCCCTGTGTCTCGACGCGGAAGGCCTCGGACATCACGTTGACGGCGGCCTTGGTGGCGCCGTACACCGCAGCCCCGACGACGGGCGCGTTGCCGTAGATCGACGACAGGTTCACGATGTGGCCCTGACCCTGATCGCACATCTGGTCGTGGACGGCGATCATGCCGTTCAGCACGCCCTTGAGGTTGACGTCGATGCAGCGCGACCAGGCCTCGGCCGCCTCGGCGTGGTCGGCCAGGAACGCCAGTGGCATCGTGCCGGCGTTGTTGACGAGCACGTCGACGCGGCCGAAGGCGCCAACGGTGGCGGCGACGGCGTCGTGCATGGCGACGAGGTCGCGCACGTCCGTGGTCACGGTGATCAGCGAATCGCCGGCCGCCAACTCGACTGCGAGTTCGTCGAGGGCCGCTGCGTCGACGTCGAGGGCCGCGACCCGTGCACCACCGGCGATGGCATCGCGGCACAGCAGCGAACCGAAGCCCCCGGCGGCACCGGTGATGATCAAGGTCTTGTCGGTGAGGTGCGTCGTCGGCATGACGGCCATGATGCAACGGCGGACGGCCGGCCGCCACGCCGGCCTGTGGCCGCTCGCAGCTATAGGCATGGCTTACGGCAGGCGTGCAGTCAGCCTTCCGCATGCGCCCCGGCCGTGCCTAGGATTGGCCCCGATGGCTGTGCCAACCGACGAACCGGGCCCCGGCGCCAACGTGGAGCCGCCGCCGACGGGCTCGCTCGGCGATCTCCTCGGACCGGTGCGGCGCACGCTCGGGATCGGCGTTGCCCTCGCCGCCGTGTCGGCGCTGCTCGAGTTCGTCCCGTACATCGCCATCGTCGAGATCGGCCGCCAGCTGCTGGACGACGATCCCGGCTCGGTGTGGGGCTGGGCCGTCGTCGCCGTGGTCAGCGCCCTCCTCAGCTTCCTGCTGAGCTGGACCGCCGTCGCCGTGTGTCACCGGGCCGATGCCCACTTCCGGTTCACCACCCGGCGGGACGTGGCCCGCCACATCGGCGTCGTCCCGATCGGCTGGTTCCTCACCGGCGGGTCGGGGCGGGTCGAGAAGGCGGTGTCGGACGACGTGAAGACGGTGCACACGCTGGTCGCCCACGTCATCCCCGACCTGACCACGACCGCGTTGGCGCCGCTCGTCGCCATCGCCTACCTGGTCGTCGTCGACTGGCGGTTCGCGCTCCTGCTCGTCGGCTACATCGTCGTGGTGGCGGGAGCCGGCATGTCCAGGACGCAGCGAGCGATGGAGGCCTACGGGCCGGCGGTCGACGAGGCGCAGCAGACGATCGCCGCCTCGACGGTCGAGCTGGTCGACGGGATCGCCGTGGTCAAGGCCTTCGGGACCGGCCGCGCCTTCGACCGCTTCGTCGACGCCATCGAGAAACTCGTCGACGCCACGACCAGCTGGATGCGGGCCCTCGGGCGGCCGATGAACGTCATGCTGTCGGCGCTGGCGCCCGGCACCATGGTCGTCGTCATCTCGGCCATGGGCCTTGCCCTGCTCGGGCGCGGCTGGATCGGCGTCGGTGACCTCGTCGCCTTCCTGGCCGTCGGCGTCGGTCTGCCGGTGTCGTTCACCAAGCTGGCCCGGTTCAGCTATCCGATCGCCGCCGCCAGGGATGCGACGACGAGGATCCTGGCCCTGCTCGCCGAGGAGCCGCTGCCGGTTGCGCCGGAGCCGCAGGTGCCGCACGATGCGAGCGTCGAGTTCGATCGGGTCACATTCGGCTACGAGCCCGATCGGCCCGTCGTGCACGAGGTCTCGCTCCGACTCGAGCCGGGGACGGTCACGGCGCTCGTTGGACCGTCCGGTTCCGGGAAGTCGACGCTGGCCGCACTGGTCGCCCGCTTCTTCGAGACCGACGAGGGGCGGGTGCTGGTCGGTGGGGTCGACGTCCGAGCCATCGACTCGAGCGTGCTGCTGCGGCAACTGGCGATCGTCTTCCAGGACGTCGTGCTGATCCGGGGCACGATCGCCGACAACATCGCACTCGCCGTGCCGGATGCCGACCGGGCCGACGTCGAGGCCGCGGCCCGCGCCGCATCGATCCACGACGAGATCGCCTCGCTGCCCGACGGGTACGACACGGCGATCGGCGGGATCGACGGGGCCAACCTCTCGCACGGCCAACGGCAGCGAATCACGATCGCCCGGGCGATCCTGTCGGACGCTCCGATCGTGCTCCTCGACGAGGCCACGGCCCACGCCGATCCGGATAGTGAGGCCCACGTCGGGGCGGCGCTGTCGGAGCTGCTCGTCGACCGGACCGTGCTCGTTGTCGCCCATCGCTTGCACACGATCATGGGTGCCGACCAGATCGCCGTGCTCGACGCCGGCCGCCTCGTCGACGTCGGCACCCACGGCGAGCTGATCGAGGCCGGCGGTCTCTACGCCGACTTGTGGCGGGCGGACCGGGCGCTGGCCCATGGGGGGCGGGGATGCGACAGCTGATCGACCGCGTCGACCGTCTCCTTGGCGGGCGGAGCGGCCTGCGGATGCACGTCGTGGGCTACGCCATCGCCGGCATCCTCCAGGGGATCGCCTACGCCGCCATCGTCCCCATCCTGCGGGCCGCCGTCGATGGCGACCTGGAACGGGCCTGGTGGTGGCTCGCCGCAGCGGCGGTGGCGATCGTCCTGCACGGCATCGCCATCTGGGTCACGACCAGCAGCGCGTTCGAGCTGACGAGCGGACGGGTGACCAGCGGTCTCATCCGTCGCATCGGGGACCAGGTCATCTCCCTGCCGCTCGGATGGTTCCACGGGCGCCGCACCGCCGATGTCTCGGTCCTGATCAAGAAGGCGATGATCGACGTCGGCAACCTGGCCTCGCTCGTGATCCAGCAGATCGTGGTGTCGGTGGCGACGCTGGCCACGGTCCTGGTGATCATCGCCTTCGTCGACCCCTGGATCGCGCTCGCCTTCGTTGCCGTCGTGCCGGCGGCCGCCTACCTGTTCGGCCAGATCCGTGACGCCACGGCCCACCACACCGAGGGCGGCCAGGAGGTCACCGCCCGCCTGTTGGAGTACGCCAACGCCCAGCGGGTCCTGCGAGCGTCGCAGCGGACGGACGCCGGGTGGGACCCGCTGATGGAGGTGCTGGCGGACGACAGCCGCGAGTTCGTCGAGCGACTCGACCGTGAGCAGCGGCCGCAGAGCGTCTTCTTCGGCGTGGTCAGCCTGGCGTTCGCGGCGGCGATTCTCCTGCTGGCCGATCGGTCCCAGGAGGGTCTGGCCGCCGCCGACGTCATCGCCCTCGGCATTCTCGCGGTCCGCTCCGTCGAACCGCTGATGATCCTCGCCGGCTACGCCAGCGGTGTCGGGTTGGGAGACCTGGCGACCACCGAGATCGCCGAGGTGCTCGACGTCGAGCCGCTGCCGGTCGTCCAGCCACTCCAACACCCCGACTCGGACCACCCCGTGGCGCTGGCGTTCGAGAACGTCGACTTCGCCTACGGGGACGAGCCGGTGATCCGCGACCTGTCGCTCGTCGTCCCGACCGGGTCGGTCACCGCGATCGTCGGACCGTCCGGGGCGGGCAAGACCACGCTCACCCGCCTCGCGGCGCGGTTCCACGACGCCGACCGCGGCGAGATCGCCGTCGGCGGGGCCGACATCCGCAGCATCGCCCCCGAGGAGCTGATGGCCCACCTGTCGATGGTCCTGCAGGACGTGTACCTCTTCGACGCCACCATCGCCGACAACGTCAGGCTCGCCCGCCCCGATGCGTCGCAGCTGGAGCTGGACGAGGCGGCCGGCATGGCCCGACTGACCGACGTCCTCGAGCGCCTTCCCCATGGCTGGGACACGCGGGTCGGCGAGGGCGGGTCGTTGCTCTCGTCGGGAGAGCGCGCCAGGGTCGGCATCGCACGGGCGTTGCTGAAGGATGCCCCGATCCTGCTGCTCGACGAGGCGACCGCGGCGATCGACACGATCAACGAGGCGGCGATGACGAACGCCATCGAGGCGCTCGCCGGACGCTCGACGATCCTGGTCATCGCCCACCGCCTCTCGACGATCGTCAACGCCGACCGGATCGCCGTCGTCGTCGACGGCTCGATCGAGCAGCTCGGCTCACACGAGGAGCTCCTCGATGCCGGCGGGACCTACGCCGGCTTCTGGGAGGAGCGGCGGCGGTCGGCCGGATGGCGCATCGCTCGACAGCCGGCCGGCGAGGACTGACGGCCGGCGCCAGGAGCCACGATCCCGAGCGATCCGGTTGCGGCGCTCCGGCCGCTGCCGGCGCTCGATCGTCGCCGCGCCGCGACATCGCGGTCAGCGCTGCGGGATCGCCCGTTCGGCCAGGCGGCGCAACGGCACATCGGTCGGGAGCGTGCCGAGCTCGCGACCCCAGTCGTCGCCGAGCCGGGACCGCACGTAGGCGTCGGTCACGTCCTGATCGCCGTGTTGGACCAGCAGGCTGGCGGTCCAGGCCGTGGCCAGGTGCTCCACGAACCGCCTGGCCTCGCCCTCGTCGACGGTCTCGGCGGTGAGCGCTGCGCTCGCCGAGGTGATGGCGCCGTCGACCCGGTGGTCGCGGCCCGATCCCCGCTCGAGCTCGGCGACGAAGGCGTCGACGGTCTCCGGGCTGCGGGCGAGCGCTCGCAGCACGTCGAGCGCCATGACGTTGCCGGAGCCCTCCCAGATCGAGTTGAGGGGTGCCTCGCGGTAGAGGCGGGGAAGCGTCGACTCCTCGACGTAGCCGTTGCCGCCGACGCACTCGAGCGCCTCCCGCACGACCGGGCTCGACCGCTTGGTCACCCAGTACTTGGCCACGGCCGCCCCGATCCGGGCCAGCGCGGCCTCGCCCGGATCGGCCGGCGCCCGCTCGAACGCCCCGGACAGGCGCCCGACCAGCATCGTGGCCGCCTCGGTCTCGATCTCCAGGTCGGCGAGGACGTTCTGCATCAGGGGCTTGTCGATGAGGACGGCGCCGAAGGCGGCGCGGTGCGCGACGTGCCATCCGGCCTGCGCCACCGCCTGGCGCATGAGGGCCGCCGCCCAGTTGGTGCAGTCGAGGCGGGTGCCGGCCACCATGTCGATGATCGTCCGGACCCCTCGCCCCTCCTCGCCGACGAGCCAGGCCATCGCATCGACGAACTCCATCTCGCTCGATGCGTTGGACCGGTTGCCGAGCTTGTCCTTGAGCCGCATCAGCTGCAAGCCGTTCCGGTCGCCGTCCGGCAGTACCCGGGGGACGAGGAAGCACGACAGGCCGGCCGGTGCCTTGGCCAGGGTCAGGAAGGCGTCGCACATCGGCGCCGACACGAACCACTTGGCGCCGCGCAGGCGATACTCGCCGCCGCCAAGGGGTACGGCTTCGGTCGTGTTCGCCCGCACGTCCGAGCCGCCCTGGCGCTCGGTCATCGACATCCCGAGCAGCACGCCGGCCTTGTCCTGGGGAGCGGCGGACGTCGGGTCGTAGGTCCGGGAGGCGACGAGCGGGGTCCACCGCGCGGCCAGGTCGGGCTGATGCTCCAGCGCGTACAGTGCCGCCCCGGTCATCGAGATCGGGCAGCTGTGGCCGACCTCGACCTGGGCGACCAGGTTCATGGCGATGTTGCGGGCCACGTAGCCACCATCACCG
Organism: Acidimicrobiales bacterium; assembly: GCA_028285495.1. GTDB lineage: Bacteria > Actinomycetota > Acidimicrobiia > Acidimicrobiales > SZUA-35 > JAHELU01. The sequence goes on along the minus strand of JANQPB010000037.1, from coordinate 54,122 downwards.
GGCTGGCTCTCGTAGTGCCGACAGTGCAGGCCCTCGGAGACCGACAGCTCCATCAGCGAGTGGTACGCCGGGTGGTAGCGGACCTCGTCGATCCGCTCACCGAAGCGGTCGTGGGTCGCCAGCTGCGGTTCGAACCGGTTGGCCAGATCTCCCCACTGGAAGACCTCGATCGAACCGGCGCGCTGGCCGAGCGCCGACAACCAGTCGACGTGGGCGGCGGCCCCCTCACGGCAGGCGACGTCGGCCAGGACCGGGTCGGTGCTGAACAGGTTGTACGGCTCCAGCGGTGGTGGCTGGTTGGCCGATGGGCGATCTGGCATCACGTCTCCGGTCTGGTCGAGGCCAGCAGGACGGGACCTGGGGGAACCGGGTCGGGCAACCGTCATGCAACCTGGTCGACGGCCCGCGGTGCAAGCCGAGCGGACTCACCCATCGTCGGCCGCGCCCGCAGGGGCGGGCATGGCGACCTCCATCATCGTGTCGACCAGCAGCGTCGTCATGTCGGCGATGCGCACCGGTTCCTCGTCGGACAGATCGTGCAGCTCGTGCGGATCCTCGGCCAGGTCGAAGAGCTCCGTCTCACCCGTCGAGTACCGGGTGAAGCGGGTGGTGTCGGTCACGACCGACCGGGCCAGCGTCGGCAGCCCGATGCCGTTCCCCGCCCGCGCCCCCATCACCTCGGGGACCTGCTCCTCGATCATGACGTGGTCGCGGACCGAGGTCGACGGATCGTCAAGGACCGGTCGCAAGCTCACGCCCTGCATGTCGCGGTAGGGGTCGAGCCCCGCCAGCTCGAGCACGGTCTGCGCCAGGTCGACGCTGGATGCGAGCGACGACGTCCTGGCCGCATCGTGGCCGGGACTGTCGATCAGGTAGGGCACCCTGGTCGTGCCCTCCCAGTGCTGCATGCCCTTCAGGAGCAGGCCATGATCGCCCATCATGTCGCCGTGGTCGCTGGTGAAGACGACGATGGTGTTGTCTCGTTGGCCGAGGGCGTCGACGGCGCCGAGGATCCGGCCGATCCCGGCGTCGATCATCTCGATCGTCCCGTACTGGGCCGCCAGCGCCTCCCGCAGCTGGTCCTCGGTCGGCCGCCACGGGGTCAGCATCGCCGGTCTGCCCGGCCGGGCGGCGATGGCCCGCAGGAAAGCCGGCGCGCCGGCGAGATCGTCGTCGAACGACTGGGGGAGCGGCATGTCGGCCGGCGCATGGCGGTCGAACCACTCGCCCGGTGGTGCGAACGGGTGGTGGGGATCGGGGAACGACGCATAGGCGAGCCACGGCCGATCGTCGTCGCTGCGCTCGATGAAGTCGATCGTGCGGTCGGTGACGAACTCGGTCGAGTGGTGCTCGGCGCCATAGGCCGGCTTGAGGACCTGGGCCCAGTGCACCGAGCGGTACTCGGCCGGCCCGTCGACGAGCGTCGCACCGTCGATCGTCGCCGGGTCGATCCCGCGTTCGAGGGCCCACCGGAGGTGGTGACCGGCGATGATGGCGCCGTGGCCGAGCGTGAACTCGGCCTGCTCGAACCCGTAGAACTCGACGGGCGGCTCGGGCAACCCGTCGACGTAGATGCCGGCGCTCTCGTACCGATCCCAGTCGGTCGGGTAGGGATCGAAGAGGGCGGGGTCGCCCGGTCCGTGATCGAACCGACGGGCACCGCGCCACAGCATCAGGTGGGCCTTCCCGAACAGGCCGGTGCGATAGCCGGCACCTCGAAAGACCCGGGGCCAGGTGTTGCAGCCGAGGGGGAGCGAGCGGTCGTTGAAGACGACGCCGTGCGCCGTCGGGTAGCGTCCGGTCACGATCGTGGATCGGTTGGGGGCACAGATCGGGTTGGCCACGTACGCCCGGTCGAACACCACGCTTCGCTCGGCGAGCTCGTCGAGGTTCGGGGTCCTGACGACCTCGTTGCCGGCGAAGCCGACGTGGTCGGCCCGTTGCTGGTCGGTGATGATGAACAGCACGTTCGGCCGTTTCATTCGCTGGCGCTCCTCGGGCGTCGGTCCGTCGGTGAGCTTCGCATCGATGCGCTCGTCGCCGCCATCGGCCCGCGAGGTCGGCGACGGCTCACCTCAGCCGCCAAGGGCCGACACGACCTCGGCGAACGCCGTGCGGAGCTCCGGGTCCGACAGCTGGCCAGATGACGTGTCGAAGTTGTCGGCGAAGCTGGGAATCGCCAGGCTCCCGACGACGTCGCCGCCGAAGAACGGGGCAACGAGCGTTGCGTGCTCGAGGACACCCGCCCCGCCCCGGGGGCCGGGGGCGGTCGAGAACATTGCCATGCGGCGCCCCTGGTACACCGCCAGGTCGATGCGGGACGCCCAGTCGAAGACGTTCTTCCAGGCCACGCTGTAGGACCCGTTGTGCTCGGCGAAGGAGACGATCAGCGCATCCGCCGAGCCGATCCGATCCAGGAAGCGCTGTGCCGGTTCGGGGAATCCACCCTCGTTCTGGCGTTCGGTGCTGTAGATCGGCATCTCGAAGTCGTTGAGGTCGAGGATGTCGACGGTGGCCTCGACGCCGAGCTCGCCGCTCTCCAGCAGCTTGGCCGCCGCACCGACGATCTGGCGGTTGAGGCCGTTTCGGCTGTTGGTCGCCGGAATGGCGAGGACTCTCACGAGGCGCTCCCGTCGCGTCAGGCGCTGGCGGCGATGATGTCGGGCAGATCGGTCGGTTCCAGGAACTCGGTCGGGGTCGGTGGTCCGAACGAATAGAGGAACTCGTGGCCCGCCCACTCCTTCGGCTGGTAGAGGTCCTGGGCCGAGATTCGGTCGATGTCGGCCGTGTACTCGACGAACGTGCCGTTCGGCTCGCGGAGGTACCAGAACCAGTTCGATCCGATGGCGTGGCGGCCGAGGCCCCACGTGTGGCGGTCCGGGTCGGCGTCGACCATGGCCAGGCCGCCGCGGACGACGTCGTCGATCTCGTCCATCTCGAAGGCGATGTGGTGGGGATAGGCCACGGGACGGGCCTGGATGGCGAGGTTGTGATGGACCTCGCTGCAACGGGTGAAGGCGATGATGCCGGGCACCTGGTCGCTGACCTCGACGCCGACGACATCGGTGAAGAAGCGCAGCGTCGTCGGCTGGTCCGGCGTGGCGTAGACGACGTGGGTCAGGTTGGACGGGTGCACCGGCTCGTCGGTGAGGACGGCGGCCGCCGGACGGTCGAGACGCTCGCTCCTGATCGGTCGGTTGACCGTCACCGGCTGGACGACCGCCTCGTAGCGGGGGGCAACGGCGACCTCGACCGGGAGCCCGGTGACCGGCTCGGCCACGACGAGCCGCTCGGGGCCCGTCTCGAGCACCGAGCCGAGGCCGACCGACTCGACCCGAGCGGCCAGCCGGCCGAGATCGTCCGGCTCGTCGACCCCGAGCCCGATGCGGGCCAGTTGCCGGTGCCCGGCCTCGATCAGCTGGAGCTGGTCGCCGCCGTCGCGGGTCGCCAGCCACCCGTCGTGGCCGGAGGTGAGCCCGAAGTCGGTGAAGAAATCGACGGACGCAGCGACGTCGGGGACGCCGAGCGTGATCGAGGTGAGCCGGTGCAAGCCCATGGTCGTGGCTCCAGACGGTGGTCTCGTGAACCCGTCGTCCGACGAATTCGATCGATCGATAAAGAAGCTCTGGACAAAACTACATCATTCGATAGAGAATCGCAACGATGACCACCTCGGATGCGCTGGCCGCCCCTCGACGTCGACAGGCCCGAGCCGACAGCACCCGGCTGGCCCTGCTCGACGCCGCGGTGCAGGAGTTCGCCGCCCACGGATTCGACGGTGCGTCGACGAGGGCCATCGCCGCTCGCGCCGCCACCCACCAACCACAGATCAACTACCACTTCGAGTCGAAGGAGGCGTTGTGGCGGGCTGCGGTCGACCACCTCTTCTCGAAGCTCGACGCCCTGCTCGGCGAGGTCATGCCGCAGGGCCCCGACGATCGCCCGGTCGCCTCCCGTGAGGTCTTCGCCGCGACCATCCGTGCCTTCGTGCGGGCCGTTGCCCGCCTCCCGGAGCTCAATCGGATCATGGTCCAGGAGGCGACCGCCGACTCGCCTCGCCTGGCCTGGATCGTCGAACGTCACACCCGGCCGCGTTTCGCACTGCTGACCGGCGCCTGGCGCACGCTCCGGGAAACCGGTTCGGTCCCCGGCATCGACGAGACCGTCCTGTACTACTCGATGGTGGGCGCCGCGTCCCTGGCCTACGTCAACGCGGCCGAGGCACGACTGCTCGGCGTCGATCCGATCAGCGACGCGTTCGTCGAGGCCCATGGCGAGGCCCTGGTCACCATGATCCTCGGCCCCGACTGAGCACCGGGTCCAGCACGACCCCGCCGCCGGCCACCCGGTTCCCGATCAAGGAGCGTCCGATGCCACACGTCTCGCCGATCCCTCGCCAGGACCTCGAGCCCTATGAGGAGGTCTTCGGGTTGATCGAGGCCGCCATGGGCTTCGTGCCGACCTCGCTTCGGACCATGGCCCACGTGCCGGCGATCCTCGACGGCTTCCTCGGGCTCGTTCCCGCCGTGATGGCAAACGGGCTGCTGCAGACGGAGCTGGTCAACCTCGTCTCGCTGGTGACCAGCAACGCGGCCGGTTGCCGCTACTGCCAGGCCCACACCGGGGCGACGGCCGTCAACCAGGGCACCGACCCGGACAAGGTCGCAGCGGCCTGGGAGTTCGAGAGCTCCGACCTGTTCTCCGACGCGGAGCGAGCCGCCCTCCGACTCGCGTTCCACGCCGGCGTGACGCCCAATGCGGTCACCGGCGACGACTTCCGCGAGGTCGAGAAGCACTACTCGAGCGAGGAGATCGTGGCGATCGTCGCAGTCGTCTCCCTGTTCGGTTGGCTCAACCGCTGGAACGACACCATGGCGACCCAGCTGGAGGACGAGCCCGCCGCGTTCGCCATCGCGACCCTCGCCGACGTCGGGTGGACGATCGGCAAGCACGCCTGACGACCGGCGGCGCGGCGCGGCGCCGGTCGGTGCCGGCCCGCCGCCGGCGGGCTCACGGCCCCTCGGCGGGGTCCGGGGCGTCCCAGGCGACCGAGCCGGAGAGCCAGTGCGTCAGCTCCTCGTCCTGGTCGTTGTCGTGCAGGTGACGGGGCGGGGTGGCGAACGTGGCGTAGGGCCGGCAGCGGATGAGGACTCGGTCCTCCTCCTCGGCCATGGCCTCGACGACGGGGCGGGCCGAGGTGTCCAGCTCGGTGCCCGACATCCGGCCGCCGACCGCCATCATGACGTCGACGGTCATCGAGCGATCGCGGTCGACGACCGCATCGCAGTAGACCTGCAGGTAGCCGACGGGCCACCGCTCGTCGAGGACGCACAGGCTGACCTTGCCGTTGCGCTCGGCCGCCCTGGCCTTCGCTCGCCCGGCCATCGTTGCGATCAGCAGCTCATCGTCGTCGGTCGGGATGTAGTAGACGACCGACATCGCCGGCCCGTCCGACCGGCGGGCGTAGCCGAAGATGCACGTGCGGTGGGTCCGCACGAACTCCCGCCGCTCCGATGGGAGCATGTCCCGGTCGCTCGGCAGCGCCAGCGGGGCCGCCGACCAGGGAAGCAGCGTCGTCATGTCGTCGTCTCCTCGTGCTCGTCGTCGTTCGGGGTGACCCCGTCGGGGGGCCACGGGGCGACACCGTCCTCGAGCGGCACCTCCAGGCTCTGGAGGATCTCGGACATCATCTTCCAGCTTCCGATGGTGGCCACGAGCTCGAGTCGTTCCCGCTCGGTCGGGAACAGTCGCACGCAGTCGTCCCAGGTGTCCGGGGCGATGCGGCCGTCGGCCAGCGTCTCGTCGGTGGCGCGGAGGGCGGCTCGATCGGCCGCTGACCAGTGATCGTGGCCGTGCCAGTCCCTGGTGGCGAGCAGGTCGCGCTCGTCGACCCCGAAGCCCTGTGCGATCCGCCAGTGCTGCGTCCACTCGTAGACGCCGTTGTTCGACCACCCGATCCGCATGATGATCAGCTCCCGCAGGCGATGGCTCAGGTCGGCGTCCGTCATGAGCGTGTCGATCAGGTCGCTGATCCGCTTGGCCAGCTGCGGCTGGTGGAGCAGGGTGCGATAGAGGGAGGACCGCGCCTTCGGCTCGACGATGCCGACCTCGGCGGCAGTTGCCGTTGCGTGCTCGGCGGCCAGCAGGGGGAGGCGCGGTGTCGGCATCGGCTACACCAGGAAGCTCTGGATCGGTTGGTCGAGCAGCGTCCGGCCGTAGTCGGCGTATCGCGACTCGCGGTCGAAGATGATGTGGTTGGACCCGGTCGTGATGTCCCGGAGGGCCCGCTGGATCGGGCTCTCCAGGCGGAGCCCGCTCGCTCCAGTGACGGAGACGATGTCCTGGACGGCCGATCGGCACATGAACACGGCGTGCGCCATCCGGCTGACCCAGGCGCCCCGTGTCGCCTGGGACGCAGTGTTGCGTTGCTCCATCACGTCTCGCAGCACGTCTCGCAAGAGCAGTTCGGCCGCCTCGATCGTGAGCGCGGCACCGGCGACGACGGACGGCTTGGCCGGGTCGTCGATCGATGCGCCCACTCGGGTCTCCTTGGCCGCGAGCTTGGCCTTGGTCTGGGCCCGGTACGCATCGACGGCACCCTGGGCCGCGCCGAGCACCGACAGCGCCGACGCGAACCCGAGGATCGGTACCAGCGGAGTCCGGTAGAGCGGGCCATCGTGGAACTCGCTGGCGGCGGTGGCGCTGAGCAGCGCGAGCAGGTCGACCGAGCGCTCCCGCGGCACGAAGGCGTCGTCGATCTCGATGTCGAAGGAGCCGGTCGAGCACATGCCGGCCACGTACCAGGTGTCGATCGCCTCAACCTCGTCACGAGGGAGGGCGAAGAAACGGGGGGCGAGGTTGCCGTCGGCGTCGGTGAGCATGGCGCCGACCATGACCCAGTCGGCGTGGACGATCCCCGTTCCCCACTGCCACGAGCCGCTGAGCCGGTAGCCGCCGTCGACCTCGTCCGCCCGGCCGTCGGCAAGGCTGAGCGACCCCGGCGCGAGGACGAAGGGCTGCTCGGCGAACAGCTCCTTCTGGAACTCCTCGGGAAAGCCGCAGAACCAGAAGCAGTGCTCGATGTAGAAGGCCGTCAGCCAGCCCATCGAGGCGTCGGCGCGCGACAGCGTGAGGACCACCTCGAAGTACGTGTCGAGGTCGGCCTCGTGGCCGCCGTGGCACTCCGGGACCATCAGGGCGAACAGCCCGCTCTCCCGGACAGCATCGATGACCTCGTCGAGGGGCCGGCGAGCGAGCTCGGCCTCTCGGGCGTTGTCCCGGAGCAGCGGTGCGAGGTTCTCGGCCGCTTCGATCAGCTTGGCGGGTTCGAGCCGGGCGTTCGACATGATCGGTCCTTTGCGGTCGAGGAGGATCGAGGGCCCCATCAACGTAAACAAGCTTCGCTGGTCCGGCCGCGCCATGCACGACAACGATGGAGCAGTTGGCGCCAACCGGCCGGATCAGGTTGGGCTCACGTGCCGGGCGCGGGCCCCGGCTGGATCCGGCGCCGCATGGCGAGGGCGAGGACGAGCGCGCCGAGCTCGACGACCAGCACGAGCCAGGTCGCAGTCGACGGAGCGCCGAGGTCCGCGATCGAGACGAGCCGGCCGACCCCGCCGAGGAAGACGGCGCCGGTCGCCACGACGAGCGCGTTGGCCCGCTCCCCGACCCGTGGCCGGCACCACAGGGCGAGCGGTGCGACCCCGAGGTAGACGCCGCCGAAGTAGCGGTAGGTGCTCCCGCCGGAACGGGAGGTCTGCGATCGAGCCGTTCACGCCAGGCCGGGGACCGCGCCGCAGCGTGGCGTCAAACGGTCGATCTCTGTCGCCTTTGGCGCGGACGCCGGCCAGGGGGATCCCTACGTTGCCATTGTCGCCCGGACGCAGGGCGACCCTCACGCAGGACCGCACGGTTCGCCACCCGACCGGCGCCACGAGCGAGACGACCATGGAGACACGATGGCCACGACCGATCCGAACGAGATCCTGAAGCTGATCAAGATGCTCACCCCCCGAGCGCTACCGAGGCTGGAGTACCTCTCGCGAGAGGACCTGACCCTGACCAACGTGCGCGACGGCGGTGTGCGGGGCGACGCACCGATCACCGGTGACCTGCGGTATCCGGCGCCGGCCGAGTACCCGCTCGGGGCCGAGAACGCCCACGGCGAGATCGAGATGCTTGGCGACGTCGAGGCCACCCACTGGTACGCGGACGCCGATGGGATCACCTGGCACTTCGTGACCGCCGGCGATCCCAGCAACGAGCCGTTCGTGCTCGTGCACGGCTTCCCCGAGAGCTGGTACACCTTCCACAACCAGGTCCGCGACCTGTCCGATCGGTTCTACTGCATCGCCGTCGACACGCTCGGCAACGGCCAGAGCGACAAGCGACTCGACCTGGACTACCGCTACTCGGCCATCGCCGCCTCGCTCGGGACGTTGCTCGACACGATCGGGATCGACCGCTTCAACCTCGGTGGGCACGATCGCGGCTCGGTGATCTCGGACCATCTGCTGAACGTCGACGGCATGGAGGGCCGCGTCCTGCGCTACGTCCGGATGCAGCAGTCGGCCAACGAGCCGCACGGCGACCCGAAGCCGCCACACCAGCTGTTCGCCCACCCGAGGTTCCCGGCGCTGATGAAGTGGACGGGCTTCCCCCGGCTGGCCTACGCCGCCAGCAACTACCGGGTTGAGGACATCGCGCCGGAGGTGTTGCGTCGACTGGATCACGAGGTCAAGTTCAACGGCGTCGCCGAGGCCTCGCCGCGACAGTTCGACCATACGAGCATGGAGCAGGAGCTCGAGGACCGTCACGACTTCCTGTTCGCCAGGATGACCATGCCGGTGCTGTTCCTCCAGGGCCGCTTCGACCCGGGCCAGCACCCGGAGGAGTACGAGAACACGCCGGACTTCGTCGCAAACGGCCGGGTCCAGTTCATCGACGGCAACCACTTCTTCCAGCTCGGCGCTCCCGATGCGGCGACGGCGGCCATGCGGGCCTTCCTCACCGGGCCGGCCGAGTGACCGGCGGGCCGGACCGGCGCGGTGGACGACGAGATCGATGAGGACGCCGTCCGCGACGCATAGCCCCCGGCTCGCCAGCTCGAGGCCGACGTCGTCCTCCTCGAGCTCGGTCGAGCCGGTGCCGCCAGGGCCAGGACGCTGCCGGTCGGCAAGATCATCGTGTTGTCGATGCTGGCCGGCGCGTTCATCGCCGCCGGTGCGCTGCTGGCCACGCTGCTCGTGGTCGACATCGACGCCGTCGGCATGCGGCGACTGCTCGAGGGATTCGGGTTCTCCGTCGGCTTCTTCGTCGTCATCCTGTCCGGTGGGCTGCTGTTCACCGAGGTCAACGTGGAGATCCCGGCCACCATGCTCAGCGGCCGGGCCGAGGACGTGCGACACCAGCTCCTCCGGCTGCGGGTGCCGGCCGCAGCGGGCCATCTCGCCGGGGCGTTCGTCGCCGGTCAACCGATCAACATCGCCAGCGACTTCAGCCCGATCGATCTGGCGACGCTGATGGAGATCGCCGAGTACAGGGACTTCTACTCCCTCGTCGGTCCGACCGGAGCCGGTCCGGGATGGGGCACCGGCCTGTGGTGGGCCATCGTGCCGGCTGCGATCGGCAACATCCTCGGCGGTGCGCTGCTGGTGGCGCTGCCGTTCTGGTACGCAGGAACTCGGCGACCAGGGCGCTAGGGGAACAGGCCGGGGGCCAGGACGTGGAATCCGTAGGCGACGATCAGCGCCGGGACGGCCGAATAGGCCGTGGCCACGATCGCAGCCCTCGGGTTCACGGCGATGGCGGGGAACAGTGCGTCGCCGTCGTTGGAGATGGCGTTGCCCATCAGGGCCGAGAACGGGACGACCCCGTTGAGGTAGAGGGTCGTGACCAGGACCTGCGGGGCGCAACCGGGGATGAAGCCGGTCAGCACGGCGATGAGCGGGAGGGCCGGCGCCACTGCGCCAAAGGCGGCATCGAGGTCGAGGCCGGCGTAGGCATCCAGGTAGTCGTAGGCGAGGTAGGCGACGATCACCCAGATGGCGATGAACGAGGCCTCTTCGGCCATCCGAACCACGGGCCGGTCGCCCGGGTTGGTCATCGCGTTCACGGCGCTGGTCGACCAGATCAGCAGACCGACGGCAGTGCCGGCCAGGCCGACGGCAAGCGTCCACGTGCCGAAGACGGCGCCGAGGTCGACGTTGGCCAGCTGCAGGATGCCGAGCGCGAGCCCGGGAACGGCGATCACGGCGAACGCGACGTGCCGCCACGAGGTCGGGCCGATGCGGGGCGCCACCTCGCAGTGGGCGGCGACGCTGTCCCGGTAGTCGGCCCTGTGGAAGCGGTCGACGACGAGGCCGGTGACGATGCCGACGATGAACGAGACCGGGAGCACGAGGGCCGCCACCTCGGGCCGGGTGGCGATCAGCAGGAAGGCCGCATCGCCCATCGTGGCGGTGAGCGCAGCGACCACGGCGCCGAAGCCGACGTTCCTCGACGAGTAGGCGGCCACCACCACGACTGCGCCACCGCAGCCGGGCAGGGCGCCGAGCAACGCCGCCAACGGGACCTGCAACCGCCTGGAGGTGCGGAGCGTCGAGCCGAGGTCGAAGCCGAAGATCTCCTCCATGCCGTAGAAGAGGATGAGGGTGGCGGCGACGAATGCCGTGACCTGCAGATACGCATCGGTCATCAGCTCGCGGGTCAGCAGGCCGAGCTCCCCCGGTGCGGCCGCCAGGGTCAGGAGCACGACGGCGGTGACCAGGCGTTTGACCCGGAACGGGCCGACGCGGTCCGTTGGATCGACCGGTCGAGGAATCGACAGGCGGCTCGAGTCGGCCTTCAGCACGGTGGGCCAACGGCGAGCACGGTGGGAGACGGGGCGGGGCTCACCCTCGCCGGTCGACGGCGGGGGAGCCCGTGGTCAGCGGCGCCCGTCCGGGCGGCGCATCGAGCGTCGGCAGGGGATGGCGAGCGAATGCCGAGAGTATAAGCTAGGTAGACAAGTAGTGGTAACTCAACCTACTGCATGACTTGCCTACCGCATGGCCTACTGCATGGCCTACTGCAGGGTCAATGCCCGAACCGCACGGTCACTCGCCTCGAGGGTGATCGACGACCTCGGATCAGGTGAGCGCCCGCAGGGCGGGGAGCACCTCGTGGCCGATCAGGCGGATGGTCCGCTCGGGATCGGTCGAGGCAACCTGGATCGACACGTAGTCGGCGCCGATCTCGGTCACGAGCGGCCGATAGGCGTCGATGAGCTGTTCGGCGTCGGACACGACGGTGTACCGGCTGAGCACGTCGGCCCGATCGAGCTCGTCGGCCCGCTGGCGCAGCACCATCGGGTCGACCTCGTCGAGACGGCCGGGGGCACGCAGTCCTCGCATGGCGGCCAACGCCTCCCAGGCCTCGCCATCATCGTCGGCCAGCACGACCCAACGGGTGGCGAGGATCGTCGGGTCGGTCCGGCCATGCAGCTCGGCCATCTCCCGGAAGGGCTTGATCACGTTGGCCAGGGCCTCGGCCGGGTCCTTCACCGAGGTGATCAGGCCATCGGCATTGGCGCCGGCGAACGCCGCGGACTTCGGGCCTCCCGCCCCCATGGGGATTGGCACCCGGGACAGCGGCGGGCTGTAGAGCTTGGCCTTGTCGACGGTGTAGTGGGTGCCATCGAAGTCGACCTTCTCGCCCGCCAGCAGACGGTGCATGATCTCCAGGGCCTCGTCCATGCGCTCGATACGCTCGGCGTAGGGCGGGAAGGGGTAGCCCATCGGGCCGGAGTTGATGTTCTCGCCGGTCCCGACGCCGAGCATGAACCGCCCGGCCGACAACCGGTCGACGGTCGCCGCGGCCTGGGCCACCATCGCCGGGTGGTAGTGGAAGAGGGGTGTCGTCACCGCCGTGGCCAGCTCGACGGTCGACGTCCTGGCGGCCACCGAACCGAGCCAGGTCCAGACGAACCCGGCGGCCGACTCCTGGTCGACCCAGGGGTGGAAGTGGTCGGACGCGAACACGGCATCGAAGCCGACCTCCTCGGCCAGGACGGCCTGCTCGATGAGCACCTCCGGTTGATTGGACTCGTGGCTCGCCAGCCATCCGAACTTCATCGTGGTCTCCGTTCCGTCAGAGGGGGAACCGTCACGACGGCCCGCTGATTCACCGGGGGCGCCGGTTTTCGGGTTGCGGTGGTCACACCGGCGAGCGTCGGATTCCCGACCCGTCCGGTTCGACGTCACCCGTGGTGGTTCGACTAGAGTCCCGAATTGTTAACTAACCCTACTACAACATGCGTGGGATGCCTTTCGATCCCGTTCCGGTCCGGAATCGGCGGTGACGGAGCCGATCGTCCGGTTGCGAGGTGGTGGCGCCCGATGGGTCGACCGCTCGTTCCACTCCCGCGCCCGACCGAGCTGGACGGAGCCAACGACATGAAGAAGCGATGGATGGTGCCCCTGGTCGCCCTGGCGGTGCTGATGGCAGCGTGTGGCGAGTCGGACGACACCGACGCATCGGCCGACACCGATGGCTCGGCGACCGAGACCGCCCCCGAGACGGCCGACGACACGGGTGCCGACGGCGATGACACCGATGCCGGAGCCGAGGCCGATGACCCGGACGCCGACGGCGCCGACGAGGCGGCGGCAGACGACACCGCCGAGGATGCGGGCCCGGACGGTGGGTGTGAGGCCGGGTTCCGCCTGTTCGAGAACGACCTGTTGGAGACCGACCCGGTCTGCATCCCCGAGGACCCGTCGCGGATCGCGGCCCTGGCCCCCGCCCCGTTCGAGGTCATGCTGGCGATCGGCGAGGAGGCGCCGACCGGCGCCATCGGCTACCTCGAGTCGATCTACCAGCGGAACTTCCCCTACACCGACGAGCAGGCCGGCGACGTCGAATTCGTCGGCTTCCCGGCAAATCTGGAAGTGCTCGTCGGCCTGCAGCCCGACCTCATCGTCCAGTCGCCCTTCGGACAGGAGGAGGTCGAGCTGCTCCGGGAGATCGCGCCGACCGTGGTGCTCCCGACGCTGCCGAACGTCGAGTGGGAGACGAACATGCGGTTCACCGGTGAGCTGCTCAACCGGACCGCCGAGGTCGATGGCCTGATCGAGCAGTACGAGCAGCGGGTCGCCGATTTGCAGGAGTTGCTCGGCGATCCGTCGCAGATCGAGATCTCCGTCGTGCGGTACTTCGACGACGAAGGGGCCGGCGGCCTCCAGATGCAACTGGCCAACGCGTTCTCGACCGACATCCTGGCCGACGTCGGCTTGGCCCGCCCCGAGTCGCAGGCCTACACCGCCGAGGAGGCGACGGAGATCTACGACAATGCGGTCGCCGCCACCCTCTCGCTCGAGGAGGTGGCGCTGCTCGACGCCGAGTACCTGTTCGCCTGGAGCCAGGCGGCCGACACCGACGGCGACGAGGCCAACGAGGCGGCCTGGACCTCGCTGCGGGATGACCCGCTGTTCGCCACCCTGGAGGCGGTCCAGAACGACCAGACCTTCCAGGTCGGCGGGCACTGGGTCGGCTGGGGCTTCCACGCTGCGCACGAGGTGCTCGACGACCTGTTCGTCCACGTGGCCGGCGTCGATCCCGCCGAGGTCTCGCCGAACCCGTTCGTCGACCGGTAGCGCCCCGGGCCCCACCGCCGGGGTCGAGCCCGACCGGTGGCACTACGGTATCGGCGGGAGGACTCGGTGAATCTCAAGCAGGCGGCCAACCGGCTCGGCGTGCACTATCAGACGGCCTACCGGTGGGTGCGCAGCGGCGAGCTGGTCGCCGTCAAGGTCGGGAACCGGTACGAGATCAGCGAGGCGGCGATCGAGCGGTTCGTGAACCGGCGGGCAGACCTCGTCGCCGGGACATCCCCCGAGCGATCGACCGTGGCCTCGGCGGCCGACGATGCCGCCGATGGGCTCGCCGAGCTCAGGACGCTGGCCGCCCGGACTCGGGCGACCGCCCAACCGTGCTTCGACGCTGCGACGGCGCTGGTCGGTTCGCGACCTGGTGACGCCTCGGTTCTGCGGCTCGTCGACGACGAGAGCGGGCTGCTGGAAGCGGTCTCGTCGTACGCCGCCGAGCCGGATGATCGGGCTGCGGTCGTTGGTGCGATCGCCGTCGCCGGCGGCTTCGCTCGCACCGCCGCGCCGTGGTCCGATGCGGAAGCGTCGGGCGACGTGCACGTGGTCCACCACATGCCCCGAGACCTGATCCGAGGGCTGTTCGGTGAGGAGGGCCGCTTCGCCGGTCGGGGCGTCGAGGTGCTCGCCGCAGCCGTGGCGCCGATGTTCGTCGAGGGCGAGTTCGTCGGGGGGCTGCTGGCGGTCAAGACGCGCTCCCATGCGCCGTTCGGCGATGACGACGTGGAGCTGCTGCGGGACACGGCGCGGTTGTGCGCCGAGGCGCATCATCGGGCCGAGGCGTTCCGTCGAACCTGGCGGTCGAACACGGCGTTGCGTGAGCGGGTCGCTTCGTGCGTCGGCCGGGGCGCCGTCGATCATGGTGGTCTTGGTCGGTGGCTGGACGCCGGTCGGGCCCAGGCCCTGGCGTCGGCGGACGGCTCCCTGCTGGTGGCGACGGCGGGCTTTCGAGCCCCGGGTTGGTCGGGGTCCGGCGACGGGTTCCTGGGCCGTTGGCAACCTGGCCGCATCGCCGACGTCGTCGGCGGGGTGGTGACACAGGTCGACCTCGACCCGCTGGACGGGCGCGGTCCCGGGGCGATCGTGTCAGCCGTTCGGGCCGACGATGCCGAGTTGGTGATGCTCGCCGTCGAGGTCATCGAGTACTGACGCCGCAACCCGATCGAGCGGAGCCGGGCCCGGGCCGGGGGCCCCTCCGGCCGGCATCGTTCCGGGCGTCTCGGTCACCACTCGACCGCCTCGTCCGGTGGTCACCGCAGCTCGGGGAGCACGTCGGTGGCGAGGCTGGCGAGGTTGGCGAAGATGGTGGCGGGGTCGGCGTCACGAGAGCCGGGCACCACGACGAGGCGCTCGGCCCCGGCTTCGACCATCTCGGACAGTCGGGCCACGCAGTGCTCGACGGGCCCGGCGATGGCAAACCGGTCGATGAACTCGTCCGGTAGGGAGGCGGCGTGGGACGACCCCGCCGAGCCATGTCCTTCCATGTCGTAGCCCGAGCCGATCGACTCGAAGACGGCACCGTCCGGGCCGGCCTTCCGTGGCGCGCCGGCCATGCCGGAGAAGTGGGCGAAGCTGGCGGCGCCGCCCCGGACCGTCTCGCGGGCCGCCTCGACATCGGGATTGGCCACGACGTTCACGTAGGCACCGACCGAGATGCCGGCGGGGTCGAGGCCCGCCGCCGCTCGTTCGGTGCGCAGCTGGGCGATGGCGTCGCGGAGACGGCGGGGGTCGGCGCCGACGGCGAACGTGACCCGATCGGCGAGGCGGGCCGCGACGCCGATGACGCGAGGGCCGGTGGCGGCGACATCGATCGGCACCGGAGGCAGGCCCTGCTCGGCGATCCACCGGTTGCGGCTGAGCCCGCTGTCGAGCTCGACGTCGTCGCCGTCGAGGAAGCCTCGAACCCGGGCGACGTAGGTCTCGAAGGTGGTCACCCGAGCGGGCTTCCTGCCGAGGTAACCGAGCGACGAGTCGCCTCGGCCGATCCCGAGCACGGCCCGACCACCGGAGGCCGCATGGACGGTGGCGATCGCGGTCGCGGTCACCGCGGGGTGGCGGGTCACGGGGTTCGTGACGCCGGTGACCAGGCGAAGCCGCTCGGTCGCAGTGGCCATGATCCCGAGCGAGACGTGCACGTCGGGGGCGAGGTTCTGGGTGTCGGCGAGGTAGATGCCGTCCCAGCCGGCGGACTCGACCATCGCCCCGGTCTCGGCGGGCCGTCCGGGCTGGGGGAACATCAGCAGATCGAGTTCAGGAGCCATGGGCTCGACGATACGGAACCGGACGTCCGGTGTCAGCGGCCGGCGACCGGTTCTTTTCTCAACTCTTCAGCATGGTGTCGACGCTCGACGCAGGGGCCGCCACACTCGGTGCATGAGCACGGGGAGCACGGTCGAACGTCATGTCATCGTGGTCGGTGGGGGCACCGCCGGATCGGTGGTGGCCAGCCGCCTGAGCGAGGATCCCGGGGTCCGGGTGACCATCCTCGAAGCGGGCCCGGACCACGACACCTACGACGACGCCGTGCTGGTCCCGGCCAAGGCCGCGGCGGCGTGGGCCGGAGCGGTGCCGAGCGCACCGACGCCGCTGCAGCTCGGCGGCGGGAGGGCCATCCCGATGTTCCAGGGCCGGGTTCTCGGCGGCACCTCGGCGTTGAACGGCCTGGCCACCCTTCGTGGACTGCCCGAGGACTACGACGGTTGGGCGGCGTCCGGTCTCGACGGCTGGGGTTGGGACGACGTCGTGAGCACCTTCATCGCAGCCGAGCGGGACGTCGACTTCGGTTCGACGCCGCTGCACGGCGCCGGCGGCCCCCTACCGGTCCGCCGATGGCGCCGCGACGAGCTCAGCCGAGCCCAGCGGGCCTTCTACGACGGCATGGTCGACGTCGGCGAGCCGGTGGTCGACGACATCAACGACCCGGACCAGCTGCCGGGCCTCGGCGTGTTCCCCGTCACGATCGACGATGACGACCGGCGGGTCACCACCAGCCTCGCCTATCTCGACGACGGCGTCCGGGCCCGCGACAACCTGACGGTCCGCACCAGCGCCGAGGTCCGCTCGGTCGAGGTGTCGGCCGGGCGGGCGGTCGGCGTGGTGCTGACCTCCGGGGAGGAGATCGATGCCGACGAGGTCGTCGTATCGAGCGGCGCCGTCTTCTCGCCGGCGCTGCTGATGCGATCCGGCGTCGGCCCGGCCGGTCATCTGGCCGAGCACGGCCTGGCCGTGCACGCCGACCTCCCGGTCGGGGAGACGATGAGCGACCATCTCGGACCGGGCATCCCGTACCGGCACGACGGGCCGAGAGGGGGGAGGGCCGGACCGGCCCAGGTCCTGGTGATCGGTGCGTCGAACGGACGCAACGTCGACTACCACGCCTTCCCGATCGCGTCGGTGCCGAGCGAGGACGAGACGGTGTTCATGATGGCGGCATTCCTCCTGCGCTCGAGTGGCCGGGGCTCGGTCCGACTCGGCGACACACCGGAGGCGGATCCGGTCGTCGCCGCACCACCCCTCCCGGACGACGCCGAGGCCCGGCTTCGTCACGCGTTCGACCGCATCGCTGCCTGGGAGCGGTCCGCCCCGGCCGTGGCCCTCGGGTGCACGCCGGTCACCCCCCACGACCTCGCCGCCCCCGATGCGGTTGCCGACGCCCTCGAGCGCAACACGATGAGCTATGGCCACATGACCAGCACCTGCCCGATGGGCACCGTGCTCGATGCCGACTGCCGGGTGCTCGGCGTCGACGGCCTCCGCGTGGTCGATGCGTCGGTGATGCCGACCATCCCGTCCGGCAACACCTATCTCGGCTGCGTGATGGTGGCCGAGCGGGTGGCCGAGAAGATGCGGTCGCGACCCTGGCGGCGATGACGGTCGATCGCCGCGTGACGGGGCTCAGGCGCTCGAGCGGATCCGCTCCTGGGTCGAGCCGGATGACGACGAACGCGCCGGCCGGTGCCTGGCGCCACTGGTCGACGGTGTCCCGGTAGCCGGGCACGTCGAGGTCCCAGTAGCGGGGGGCGAGCACGTCGACGGCGAGCGTCCGGGCGTCGGCGTCGGCCTCGATCTCCGCTCGACCATCGAACGACACCCACGCCGGGGGCTCGTCGACGTCGTTGGTCACCAGCACCGAGACCCTCGGATCGTTGGTGATGCGCTCGATCTTGGGGGCGTTGACGGCGGAGAAGATGCGGACAGTCTCCCCGTCCCAGTCGAACCAGACGGGAACGCCGCTGGCCCGCCCGTCTGCCGCCGTGGTCAACAGGATCGCCTGGCGGGTCCGTTCGAGGAAGGCGGTCATCTGGTCGTTGGTCATCTGGGCCATGGTCAGGCTCCTCGTCTCATCTCGACGGTCGGAAACGGTCTGCGGGCGCTCGGTCGAGTCGTTCGATCAGCAGGGCCATGCCCTGGCCGGCCCCGAGGCACATCGAGACGATCGACGTCCGCTCGCCCGTGGTCTCCAGGTGGCGCATCGCGGTCAGGGTCATGCGGACGCCGGTGGCGCCGGGTGGGTGGCCGATCGAGATGCCGCCGCCGTAGAGGTTGCAGGCCTCCCGCGAGAGGCCCAGTTCGCGCTCGACATGGAGGTTGACAACGGCGAAGGCCTCGTTCACCTCGTAGTAGTCGACGTCGCCGACGCCGAGGCCCCGCCGGTCGAGCAAGCGCCGGATCGCGGGCACCGGGCCGCAGCCCATGATCCGGGGCGGAACGCCGACGACCTCCCAGTCGACGATGCGGGCCCGGGGCCGCAGCCCGAGCGCCTCCGCCCGACCGCGCTCGGCCACGACGACGAAGGCCGCGCCGTCGGTCATGCCGCTCGAGTTGCCCGCCGTGATCCTGCCGTCGGGGCGGAACACCGGACGCAGCGAGCCGAGCCTGTCGAGCGTGGTGTCGGGTCTCGGGAACTCGTCGACCTCGAACCGCCTGGTCTCGCCCCGGCCGGCCGGCACGGGGATCGGGGCGATCTGCTCGGTCAGGAAGCCGCTCTCGATGGCCTTGCCCGCCCGTTGCTGGCTCTCCAGCGCGTAGCGGTCCATGTCCGCCCGCTCGTACGTGAACTCGTCGGACAGGTTCTCAGCCGTCTCGCCCATCAGCGAGAGGTCGAAGGGGTCCCGGTAGGCGTAGTCGATGGTGTCGACGATCTGACCCTCGCCCCGCCTCATGCCCCACCTGGCCTCGGTCAGGGCGTACGGGGCCCGCGACGCGTTCTCGTAGCCGCCGGCCAGGGCGACGGCGGAGTGGCCGGTCAGGATCTGCTCGGCCGCACTGACGATGGCCTGGGTGCCCGAGCCGCAGGCCCGCGACACGTTGAGGGCCCGCGAGTCCTCGGGCATGCCGGCGTTCAGGGCGATGACCCGGGCCGAGAAGTAGCCGCCCTGGTCGACCGGCATGACGTTGCCGCACACGAGGTGGTCGACGTCGGCCGGGTCGAGGCCGATGGCGTCGAGCGTCGCCGTGGCGGCGTGGACGCCGAGGTCGGGTCCGGGGACGTCCTTGAGCGACTTGCCGAAGTCGCCGAAGGGTGTGCGCTTGCCGCCGCAGAGGACGACCTCGGGCATGGCCGATCGGCTCATCGCTGGTCCCTTCCCGAGGGCTCGTCGCCCCCGTCGTCGGCCGGTTGGCTCGGCCGGATCGCCGCGCACCGGGTCAGCACCGCCTCGGTCGCATCGGCGAGCGAGATCTCCCCCCGGTGGACGGCGGCGCCGAGGTCGGCCAGCGCCGCACCGGCGAGGCCATCGCCGGCCAGGCGGCGCTCGACCTCGGCCAGGGCCCGCTGCCGCAGGAGCTCGGTGGCCCGGCGCCGGGGCCCGGCACCGGGCTCGCCTCGGTCCCGGCCGGCGGCGGCCACGGCGTCGACGAGCTCGTCGATGCCCCGGCGCTCGGTGGCGCTGACGGTCAGCACGTCGGGGACGCGGTCGGTCGACCGGAGTCGCAGCATCGACCGCAGGTGCTCGGCCGTCTGGTCGGCGAGCGGCAGGTCACCCTTGTTGACCACCAGCACGTCGGCCACCTCGAGGATGCCGGCCTTGATCGCCTGGACGTCGTCACCAAGGCCGGGGGCGCCGACGACGACCGTCACGTCGGCGAACCGGCTGATCTCGACCTCGGACTGCCCGGCGCCGACCGCCTCGACCACGATGTCGTCGAAGCCGGCCACGTCGACGGCATCGAGCATGGCCGGCACCGACAGCGCGAGCCCGCCGACGTGGCCCCGGGAGGCGATCGAGCGGACGAACACGCCGGTATCGGAGGTGTGCTGACCCATGCGGGTCCGGTCGCCGAGGACGGCGCCGCCCGTGAGCGGACTGGACGGGTCGACCGCCAGGACGGCCACCGTCCGCCGCCGACGCCGGAGCGCCTCGACGTAGGCGTCGACCAGCGTCGACTTGCCGACGCCGGGTGGTCCGGTGACGCCGACGACGACGGCCGAGCCGACGAGGGCGTGGAGCCGCCGGCGCAGTGCGTCGGCTTCGGCGCCGTCGGTCTCCAGGACGGTCAGGGCCCGGGCGAGCGCCGCCGGATCGCCGGCCCTCAGCCGCTCGAAGGCGGTTGTCGCCGCGGCAACGCTCGGCGCAGCCGGGGCGGTCATGCGACGATCAACGGGTCGCCGAAGCCGAGCTCGTCCCGAAGGGCGGCGACGATTTCCCCGTGGGTGACGCCGGACCAGGCCGCATCGACGACCCGGGCGAAGACGTTCTCATCGTCGCTCCGGGCGGCCCGCCTGAGCTCGGCGATCTGTCGGTCGACCTCGTCGTGGCTGCGGGCCGACTTGAAGGCGGCGAAGTCGTCGACGAAGCGCCGCATGCGCTCGGCGTCCGGGCGCATCGGCGGCGGCCCGACCCCGTCGGCGTCGTCCCGGTAGCAGTTGACCCCGACGACCTTCTCCTCGCCGGCGTCGATCCGGTTCTGGGCGGCGAGGGCCGACCGACCGATCATCGTCTGGACCAGGCCGGAGCCGACCGCGTCGTACATCCCGCCGGCCGCGTCGATGGTGTCCATCACCGCCAGGATCTCCGCCTCCATCTGGTCGGTGAGGGTCTCGACGTAGTACGAGCCGCCGAGCGGGTCGATCACGTCACACAGGTGGGCCTCCTCCCGGAGGAGGTTCTGGGTGGCCACCGCGATGCGGGCCGACTCCTCGGTCGGGCAGGTGATCGCCTCGTCGTAGGCGTCGGTGTGCATCGACTGCAGGCCACCGAAGATGCCGGCGATCGCCTGGGTGGCGACGCGGGCGATGTTGTTGAGCGGCTGCTGGGCGGTCAGGTCGACACCGCTCGTCTGCCCGTGGAACTTGAACCGCCACGACCGGGGGTCCCTGGCCCCGAGCCGCTCTCTTGCCACCCGGGCCCAGATGCGGCGGCCGGCCCGGAACTTCGCCACCTCCTCGAACAGCGAGATCGAGACGTCGAAGAAGAAGGTGAACCGGGGGAGGATCTCGTCCGGGTCCATGCCCCGGGCCATGCAGTCGTCGGCGTACTGGATCGCGGTCGACAGGGTGAAGCCCATCGTCTCCGCCGGCGTCGCCCCGGCCTGCTGCATGTGCTGGCCGACCACCGAAACCGGGTTCCAGTTCGGCACGGCCTGCCGGCAGTACTCGACGTGGTCGACCAGGAGCCGCCGGGAACCGGGCTGGGACAGGCGGTAGAACATGTGATTGGCGACGTAGTGCGAGATGTAGTCGGACTGGTTCGACGTGCCGGTGACCCGATCGAACGGCACCCCGCGCCGCTTGGCCACCCCGAGCACGAAGGCGAGCAGCGTGAACGGGGTCGGATCGTTCATGGCGGTGGAGACGTCGGCCAGCGACACCCCGTCGAGGGCGGCATCCATGTGGTCGACGCTGTTGACCACGGTCCCGCACGTGCCGAGCAGCGGGAAGGGGACCTCGTCGCAGTCGAGGCCGCGGAAGCCCGAGTTGCAGGGGAGGAGCGAGATGGCGGTCGACCCGTTGTCGATCAGGAACCGGATCCGCTCGTTGTAGTCGGCCGGGGTGCCGAGGCCGATCAGCTGGCGCTGCGACCATGTCCTGCCCCGGTACATGGTGGGGTAGATGCCGCGCGTGTAGGGCGCCTCGCCGGGGAAGCCGAGCCGATCCAGGTAGCCGGACCCGTCCCAGTCGTCCGGTCCGTAGAGGGGCTTGATCTCGATGCCGGAGCGGTTCCGGATCGTCCTCGGGTCGTCGAGCTGCCGGTCGTAGGCCCCCTCCCACCGGTCCCTGGCCGCAGCGAAGCCTGGCAGGGTCATCTGGGTGTGATCGGTCGTGGTCATCGGGCGAATCCTCCGTCGGCGAGCTTGGCGGTCCGGGCCTCGACGCCCCAGGTGGCGACGGCCCCGACGATCTCGTCCCTCGACGAGCCGGGTCCGAAGACCGCTCGGACGCCGGCCTCGAGCAGGGGCGGCAGCTCCTGCTCGGGCACGATGCCGCCGACGACGACGGCGACGTGGCCGAGACCGGCGGCGCGGAGGGCGTCCATCAGGTCGGGGACGATCAGGTGGTCGGTGGCCAGCGACGACACGCCGATGACGTCGACGTCCTCCTGGACGGCCAGGGTCACGACGTCGGCCACCTGTTGCCACGGCGGCGTGTAGATCACCTCGTGGCCGGCGTCGCGAAGGAACGCGGCGACGAGACGCGAGCCGCGATCGTGACCGTCGAGCCCGATCTTGGTCACCAGGACCCGGAGGGGTGCGGCATCGAGCGCGGTCGGCGCCGGGGGCGAGGATGTCTCGTTCATGTTCGGGTCTCCAGGGGGTGTCGGAGGAGGTCGACGACGAAGCGGGCGATGGCGGCCGGTGACGAGCCGCCCTCGCGGTACCAGACCTGGGTGCTGTTGGCCGCGCTGAGCAGGAACACCCGGAGCAGCGAGGCGTCGACCGGCGCATCGAGGGCGGCGATGAACGAGCGCCACTGGTTCTCGTAGGCATCGCGGCGGGCGGTGATCTCGTCGCTGAGCTCGGGGACGTCGTTCGGGAGCACGGCGACGATGGTGCGGGCGTACGCGCTCGGGTCGAGAACGGCGGCGATGTGGCCGGTGAGCGCCGCCTCGAGCCGGCCCCAGGGGTCGTCAGGCGCCTCCGCCAGCGAGTCCTCGATCGACTGCTGGACCCGTCTGATGCCCTCGTCGTAGACGGCGAGCAGCATCTCGGCCTTCGACGAGAAGTGGTAGTAGGACGACCCCGACCGCATCCCGATGGCCGAGGTGACGTCGCGGATCGTCGTGCGGTGGTAGCCCTGGGAGGCGAAGAGGACCGCAGCGGCGTCGAGCAGGGCGGTGGCCCGGTTGTTGGCCCTGGTCCTGGTCGCGGCGGCATCCGGCGGCGCGCCGTCGCCGCCGGGCGATGCCGGACCGCCGGCCGGGCTCGTCGATGCTCCTCGGGTCGCGCCGACCACTAATTGCCACCGACCCGTCGATCGTGGCCCTCCCAGTAGGGCTCGCGCATGGCCCGGCGGAGGATCTTGCCCACCGGCGACTTTGGGAGGGGGTCGGTGGTGATGACCACCGCGCCCGGCTTCTTGTAGGACCCGAGTCGCTCGGCGCACAGCTCGATCAGGTCGGCCTCGGTGACCGGGGTCGTCCCGTCCTCGGTGACGTGGGCGCAGGGCGTCTCCCCCCACCGCTCGGACGGGATGCCGAACACTGCGGCCTCGATCACCGCCGGGTGGTCGGTGAGGACGTTCTCGAGCTCCGCCGGCCAGATGTTGTAGCCACCCGAGATCACCATGTCGTCCTTGCGGTCGACCACGTACAGGTAGCCGTTGGCATCGAGGCGGCCGATGTCGCCGGTCAGCACGAAGCCGTCGTGCATGCGTTCGGCCGTGCCCGCCGGATCGTTCCAGAACCCGTCCATCTGGCCGTCGCAGCGGGCTGCGATCTCGCCATCGGAGCCGAGCGGCAGCTCGCGGCGGGTCTCGGGATCGAGGATCTTCAGGTCGGCGAAGGGGAGGGGTAGCCCGGCCGCCCGGAGCGGCGAGGACCCGTCGACGGCGCCGAACCACTGGTTCGGGCCCATGCAGGCGATCGGCAACGCCTCGGTCTGGCCGTACAGCTGGTGCAGGACCGGCCCGAACACCTCACGGCCGAGGAGGGCCGTCTCGTCGGCGATCGGCGCAGCGGCGATCTGGATGACCTCGAGCGCCGACCAGTCGCGATCGCGGGCCCCCGGCTCCCGGACCAGGGCGTTGAGCATCGTCGGGACGGCGAAGACGTAGCCGATCCGCTCGGACTCCATCACGTCGAGCGTCTCGCCGGGATCGAAGCGGTCGAGCAGCACGTTGCAGCCGCCGGCCAGGAACACGGGGACGTACAGGTAGCCGGAGCCGTGGGAGATCGGGCCGACGTGGAGGCAGCGATCACCCGGCTCGATCGGTGGGAACCCGTAGGTCCAGTCCCGGCCGGCGGCGAGCCAGCTGCGGTGGGTGTAGGCGACACCCTTGGACAGGCCCGTCGTTCCGCCGGTGTGGCGGATGATGTAGTTGTCGTCGGCGTCGACCGGGACCTGGGGGTCGTCGGGCGGGTGTTCGGCCAGCCACTCCTCGTACCCGTCGTCTCGCGTCAGTACGGTCTCGAGGCCGGCGACGTCGTCGGTGATGCCGTCGAGCTCGCGGCCATGGGCCCCGGCGACGACGACCGCTCGGCAGCCGGTGTGGCCGAGCATGTGCTCGTGGGCCTCCCGGGAGTTGCGGGGATAGAGCGGGACCCGGACGAGGTTGGCGATGGCGGCGCCGAGGAAGAAGTCGGCGGCCTCGACGCTGTTGTCCTCGAGCACACCGACGCGGTCGCCCGGTTGGAGGCCGATGCCAAGCAGGGCGTTGGCCATGCGGCAGCCGCGGGCCCACTGCTCGGCGAACGTGAGGCGGATCGAGCCGGAAACCGTGCACTCGGCGTCGGCGTTGAAGACCGCCGTTCGCCGCATGAGGTCGGTCACGTTCACGGAAACCTCCCGAGCTCGCCTGCCGTGCCGTCCCCATTCTCGTCCAGGCGGGGCTGTTAGGCAAGCGATTGTTTGGTTAAGCGCGCGCCTCGCTGCGGGGCGCTGCTGCGAGCCGCCCACCCCGAACCCCCGGCTTCCACCCCCGAGCCGACGCCCTGGCCCCGATCCGGCCCGATCTCGGCGGCACCCTGCTGGGCAACGAGCTCGACCGGGCACGCGCCCTCGGCACCAGCGGTCTCCGGCTCGACGTGCTGTCCGAAACCGGCGGTGGACTTCTACGTGGGAGTCCGCTTCTCGTCGCGGCCGCCGCCCGTCGACGACCGGACCCGTCCGGCGACCGGCCGACGGCCGGGACGCCGCCGGTCCGGCTGCGAGCCGTTCAGCCCATGGCCCTGGTCGCCACCTCGCCGAGCATGGTGACCCGGCCGGGCAGGTGACCGTTCATCATGAGGCTGACGGCGAGCCCGTCGAGACCGGTGCCCATGAAGGCCGCCAGCTGCTCGCCGACGGTGTCGGGGTCGCCGTGGGCCATCATCGCCTTGACCGGCTCGAACAGCTCCGCCGGCTGGCCCTTGTGGGCCAGCATCGCCCGCAGCTCGTCGTCGGCCTGCTCCATCGTCGGGGCGATGTTGGCCGCCACCAGCAGCGTGACCGAGATCTCGGAGCGATCCCGACCGAGCCGCTGGCAATGGCCGTCGAGGGCCTCCAGCTTGGCCGGGATGTCATCCGGCTGACGCAGCCCGACGAGGTTCGACTCGTCGGCGTACTGGGCCACCATCCGCAGGGTCTTCCTCTCACCGCTGCCGCCGATCATGATCGGGATGGTGGAGACCGGCGCGGGTGAGTTGACGACGTCGGCCACCTGGTACCGCTCCCCGTCGAGGCTGACCTTCTCGCCCCGCAACAGGGGCAGGACGATCTGCAGGGCCTCCTCCAGCCGCTCGAACCGGTCGGTGAAGGTCCCGAACTCGAAGCCCATCGCCTGGTGCTCGAGCTCGTACCAGCCGGCACCGATGCCGAGGGTGGCCCGGCCGTGCGAGACCACATCGAGGGCGGTGACGATCTTGGCCAGCATGGCCGGGTTGCGGTAGGTGTTGCCGGTCACCAGGGTGGCCAGGCGCATGGTCGAGGTGTGCTGGGCCAGGGCGGCCAGCAGGGTATAGGCCTCGATCATCGCCTCGTCGTGGGCTCCGATGCCGGGGAGTTGGTAGAAGTGGTCCATCACCGTCAGCCGGTCGAAGCCGGCGGCGTCGGCCTCCTTGGCCTGGGCCACGACGAGGTCGTAGACGTCGGCCTGGTCGGTGTCGGGATAGGTGAAGTTGGGGATCTGGTAGCTCAGCCTGCTCATGGTCGTTACCTCGTTGGATGACGTGGGTCGATTCCCTGGTTCGATTCCGGTTCGAGTCCTGCGGTCGTGCTCGGCCGGTCGGGCCTACAGCCCGAAGTTGGCCCGGATCGCGGCCAGGTAGGTGGCGTCGTCCGACGAGGCCCGCATGGCCAGCAGCTGCTCGGCGTCGGCCCCGGCGACGTAGCGGAGCTGATCCGTCCCGTCGGTGGCGGCGGTGAAGATCACCTCGGCGACGTCCTCGGGGGCGGACGAGAAGCGGCCCTCGGCCTGGCTGGCGGCGACCAGGCCGTCGATCACCGGCTGGTACTCGGTGTGGCTCGGGTCGACGCTGAGATCCATCGAGCGGCCGCTGAAGTCGGTGGCCACGATGCCGGGCTCGACCAGCTTGATGGTCGTGCCGATGGCTCGGAGCTCATGGGTCATGGCCTCGGAGATGCCCTCGACGGCGAACTTGGTGCCGTGGTAGAGCGCCCCGAGTGGCAGGGTGATCCGGCCTCCCATCGACGACAGGTTGACGATCACCCCGCGCCGCTTCTGGCGGAAGTGGGGGAGCAGGGCCTTGGTCACGTCGAGCAGCCCGATGACGTTCGTCTCGAACTGGCGCACGATCTTCTCGCGGGGCGTCGACTCGACCGGGCCGTAGGCCCCGTAGCCGGCGTTGTTGACCAGCACGTCGATGCCACCGAAGCGCTCGGTGCCGGCGGCGACGGCGGCGTCGATGGTGGCGACGTCGGTCACGTCGAGCGAGGTGACCATCGTGTTCGCCAGCTCGTTCAGCTCGGTCTCGCCGGCGGCGTTGCGCATCGTGGCCACGACGTTCCAGCCCTCGGCCTGGAAACGCCTGGCTGCGGCCCGACCGATCCCGCTGGAACAGCCGGTGATCAACACAGTGGACATGGGGTACTCCTCGATGGATGCAGGGGTTGGGAAGGGTCAGACCGCGAGGCGCACGGCCTTCGGGGTCGAGCCGGTCCACGAGTGGAAGGCCCGGTAGAACGAGTGGTGATCGCCGTAGCCGAGCAGGAAGGCGATCTCGGTGATCGACAGCTCGGAGTGCCGCAGATAGTGGACGGCCAGGTCGGATCGGGTCTCGTTGACCAGGCCCTTGAAGCTGGTGCCCTCGTCCCGCAGCCGGCGCTGGAGGGTGCGGACGCTGACACCGAGGGCGGCCCCGACCGCGCCGACCGACATCTCGCCGGCCGGCAGGAGCTCGAGCAGGGCAGCTCGGACCCGCTCCGAGGTGGTGGCGGAGCGGTCCAGGTCGACGAGGCGACGCCGGAGCTCGGGCTCGAACGTCTGCCACATCGCCTCGTTGGCGGTCACGAAGGGTCGGCGGGCGTCGACGGCCGAGAAGCTGATCGACCAGTTGGCGGACCGTCGCACGGCAACCCCGAGGTACCGGTGGTAGGCGTCGACCTGGGTCGGGGGATCCGGGCAGGCCACGGCGACGGGGGTGACGTCCGCTCCCGTCGCCAGCCGGACCAGCGCGGCCCAGAACATCAGCTCCGTCAGCGCCATCGACACCGGCGGCGTGAGCGTGGACGGCCAGCTCAGCCCGAGCCGGGTCCGGCGGCGGCCGACGACCACCTCCAATCGGGCCGGCCCGATCAGCCGCTTGTGGTCGGCGATGCGCACCGCTGCGGCGTTGAGGTCTCGGCTGCACAGGGCGGCGAAGATGGCGGCGTCGAACGACTCCAGGGTCAGCGAGCGGGCGACCCGCAGCGGCAGGAGCGGGTCGCCGGTGGCCTCGTCGACCACCAGCCAGAGCCGGAACATGTCGGGCGCGGCGACGGTCGCCGACTCCCGCTCGAAGAGGTCGGCCGGGAGGCGGGCCGCAGCGAGGACGTCGCCCGGATCGACCCCGATCTCGCGGAGCAGCGCGGCCCACCGCCGGTTCACCGCGTAGTCGAGTGGAGCAGGCACCCCATCGACCCTACGGCACGCCGCGGTCGTCCTGAGTTGCAGAACACGCCAACCTCGTCGCCGGTCCGGGTGCGTGCCGCACCCGTCGCTCCCTGGGTGCCACCGGTCCGTCGATGTCGAGTACCGTCCGAGCGACCGTGACGACCTGGAGGTGACCGTGCCCGTCGACTTCGATCGCATCATCGATCGGACCAACACCAACGCCGTCGCCGCCGACGGCTTCCGGGACCACCTCCTCGACGATCCGGAGCTGGAGCTGCCGTGTGCCGACGCCGACGCCGTCGCCATGTGGGTCGCCGACATGGCCTTCGCCACTGCGCCGGTCGTCCTCGAGGCGATGCGACGCCGGCTCGACCACCCGATCTTCGGCTACACCGTCTCGCTCGACCGCGAGTTCGAGACCGCCTTCCAGAGCTGGTGCCGGCGCCGCTACGACTGGGTGCCTGACCTCGAGCACCACCTGCCGGCCCCCGGCATCGTCCCGGCGCTCTACGACCTGGTCGACCTCGTCCTCGAACCGGGCGACGGGGTCGTCGTGCACACCCCGGCCTACGAGCCGTTCGAGTCGGCGGTCACCAACGGGGGCGGTGAGTTGGTCACCAGCCCACTGGTCCGTCGTCCTGACGGCACCGTCGCCGCCGACCTCGATCACCTGGCGGCGACGGTCGCCGATGCCGGCGTCCGCATGTTCATCCTCTGCCACCCCCACAACCCGACCGGTCACGCCTGGAGCGAGGACGAGCTGCGGGCCATGGCCGAGATGTGCTTCGCCAACGACGTGCTGATCGTCTCGGACGAGATCCACTGTGACCTGCTGCGCACCGGTCGCCGCCACACGCCCCTGGCCAAGCTGTTCCCCGAGTCGGACCGGATCGTGACCTGCATGTCGTCGAGCAAGACGTTCAACCTGGCCGGTCTCGGTCTGGCCAACGTGGTGATCCCGGACGACGGGCTCCGGGCCCGCTGGGAGGACCGGCACTTCCCCGTGGTCAACCCCGTCAGCGCCGCAGCCGCCACCGCGGCCTTCGCCGAGGGCGACGAGTGGCTCGGCGAGCTGCGGACCTACCTCGACGCCAACTTCGCGCTCGTCGAGGCGATGCTGGCCGACCGCCTGCCCGCGGCCGTGTTCCGCATCCCCGACGCCACGTACCTGGCCTGGATCGACCTCGACGCCTACGTGCCGACCGGTCTGAACCTCACCACGGCGATCGCCGAGCGCTCCGGCGTGCTCGTCGAGGGGGGCGAGAAGTTCGTCGCCGACGGCGGCGACTGCATCCGGCTCAACCTCGCCTGTCCTCGCTCGCAGGTCGAGGAGGCGCTCGACCGCATCATCGAGGTCGCGCTGGCACTCTCGGCCGGGCTCGGCTGAGCGGCCGGCGGGCCAGGCCCCGCTACCCGGTCACCCGGGGCCGGTCGCCGAGCAGCGCGATCGGCTCGACGTAGTCGTCGAGGCCCCATGCCCCGCCCTCCCGGCCGTAGCCGGACTGCTTCCGCCCACCGAACGGGGCGTCGGCGTCCCACTCGGGACAGTTGATCTGCACCTGGCCGACGTCGAGCCGCTCGGCCACGGCCACCGCCCGGTCGTGGTCCTCGCCGTGGACGTACCCGGCCAGGCCGTAGTCGGAGCTGTTGGCGATGTCGACGGCCTCGTCGACGGTGTCGTAGCCGATGATCGCCGCGACCGGGCCGAAGACCTCCTCGATGGCGATCGTGGAATCGGGGTCGACGTCGGCGAAGACGGTCGGCGTGACGAAGTAGCCCCGCTCCCGGCCGTCCGGTCGGCCGCCGCCTCCCGTGGCCGGGGTCGATCCCTCGTCGATGGCGGTGCCGATCAGCCGCTGGACGTGATCGAACTGGCGCCGGTTGATGACCGGCCCGAGGGTCACGCCCTCGTCGGTCCTCGGGTCGCCGACCACGTGGCGATCGGCCGCCGCCACCGCAGCCTCGACGGCGGCGCCCATCATCGCCCGGGGGACGAGCAGGCGCGTCGGCGCGTCACACGACTGGCCGTTGTTGTCGAAGCAGCCGTCGATCATGGCCGGTACGGCTCCGGCCACGTCGGCATCGTCGAGCAGGATGGCGGCCGACTTGCCGCCGAGCTCGAGCGCCACCCGCTTCACCATCGTCGCCGCCCGAGCCGCCACCTCCTTGCCGGCCCGGGTCGATCCGGTGAAGCTGACCACGCCGACGCGAGGATCGTCGACCAGGGCGGCGCCGACGGTCGGACCCGGCCCGGTCACCATCCCGACCGAGCCGGCGGGCAGGTCCGAGGCGGCGACGATCTCGGCGAAGATGGCCGACTGGCGGGGCGTGAACTCGCTCGGCTTGAGCACCGAGGCACAACCGGTGGCGACCGCAGGGGCCACCTTGAGGACGATCTGGGTCAGGGGCCAGTTCCACGGCGTGATCTGCGCGGCGACGCCGATCGGCGCCATCACGACCCGGGTCTGGCCCGCCGCTCGCTCGAAGGCGAAGTCGGCCAGGGCGGCCGCGGTCCGCTCGATGTGGACGCGGCCGGTTGCCACCTGCACGTCGCGGGCGTAGTCGACGGGCAGGCCGATCTCATCGGCCACGGCGTCGACGAGATCGTCGGTCCGGTCGTCGTAGGCGGCCAGCAGCGACTCGAGCAGCGAGAGGCGGGCGCTCCGATCCAGGGTCCGGAGCTCACGCGATGCGTCCTCGGCGGCGGCGACCGCATCGCCGACATCGACCGCCGAGGCGGCGCGGACCGTGCCGACCGCCTCCTCGGTCGCCGGATCGAGGACGGTCACGACGTCGTCGCCTCCGGCCGTGCGGAACTCGCCGGCGATGAGCAGTTGATCGTGGGTCGAAGTCATCGCCGGCGACTGTAGGTCGTCGGCCCCGCCAGCACCGACCCCGGCACGGCGACGGCCGCCGCCCCCGACGCCGACCGTGGTCTCGCAGGACTTCGCGCCGTCTACGTTGGTGCGATGTCCGACTCGAACCAGCCTCGAGACGACGTCGTCGGCGACGGCGACGATGCCGGCGGGTGGGAGCACCGGCGAACCGATCGGCTCGTCCTCGATCGGGTCGAGCCGGGCGACGTCGACGGCTGGCACCACATCCACGCCGACCCCCGGGTCTGGACCCACTTCCCCTCCGGTCTCCACACCTCCGTCGACGAGACGGAGCGGGGCGTGGCGGCCAGCATCGAGGACTGGCGATCGGCCGGCCTCGGCTACTGGTCGGTGCGGGAGCAGCCGGGCGGTCCGATCGTCGGGTGTGGCGGCTGCCGTCCGGTCCCCGATCGGGGACACTGGAACCTGTACTACCGGCTGAGTCCGGAGCGCCACGGTCGCGGCTATGCGAGCGAGCTGGCTGCGGCGGCGATCGCCGCGGCCAACGAGACTGATCCGGCGTGGCCGGTGGTCGCCGTCATGCTCGAGCACAACGTCGGTTCCTGGCGGGTGGCCGAGAAGGTCGGGCTGGTCCGGGTCTGGGTCGGACCGGACGAGGGCAACCCCGATCCGACGGCGGTCCGCTACGTCTACGCCGACCGTCCCGACGTGCCCGTCTGAGCGAACGTCCCGGGCCGCGGGCGTCGCCCGGGGCCGCGGTCACCGGCCGGTACGCTCCCTCCGTGGGCAGGCCTCGGCTGGCGATCTCCAGGAGACGTCGCACGGACGCCGCGCCGGCGTCGCCCGGCTGGCGGAGCGTCGAGCTCCCGGGCCGCGGCGTCACCTGGGCCATCGATCGGCCCGGTCCGAGCCCCCGGGCCCCGACCATCGTCCTGCTCCACGGTCTGGCGGCGAACGGCGCGTTGAACTGGGATCCGGTCATGGAACCGCTGGCCGAGCGGTTCCGGGTCGTCGCCATCGATCACCGGGGCCACGGCCGTGGCATCCGACCGCACGAGCCCTTCTCACTCGAGGACTGCGCCGACGACGTCGCCTCGCTCCTCGACGTGCTCGGGATCCGGCGGGCGGTGCTCGTCGGGTACTCGATGGGTGGGGCCATCGGGCAGCTGACCTGGCGCCGCCACAACCGGCGGGTGGCCGGGCTCGTGCTGCTCGCCACCGCAGCCCGGTTCGACCTCCCCCCTGGATCCGAGCTCCTCACCCGGCTGCTGGCCGAGGCCGGACGCCACCAGAGCAGCCGGCTGCCGTTGCTCGGCAACTCGGCCAGGGACGTCCACCACGCCGTGCGGTCGCTCGCCGACTTCGACAGCCGGCCCTGGGTCGGCGCCCGTCCGGTCCCGGCGAGGGTCCTGCTCACGGCGAAGGACCGCGTCGTGTCGCCGAGCCTCCAGCGGGAGCTGGCCGCACTGGTGGCCGGCGGGCGCACCACCGAGTTGGCGCTCGGCCACCTCGCCGTCGTGCTCGACCGGGGCGCGGTCGCGCCCGCCGTCCGGGAGGCGTGTGACGGGATCGTCGCCGAGGCCGGTCTCGACCGCCGCTTCCGGCCGCGATGGCCCCTCCGGCTCCGGCGGGGGCCACGGCGGCGGGGCCGGTCGGTCCTGCGGCCGACGGCCCTGCTGTGACAGCCTGAGCGTGGTCCGCAGCGAGTCGGGGTCCCACCTCGAGCCGCTGACGCTCGACGCCGTGACCGGGCTCGTGGTCATCGGCGGCAACGGATCCCCGACGGGCGCCCTCCACCTGAGCGACCGGCCGAGGCGCCGGGATGGCCGGTCCGGGTGATCGGGATCCCGGCGTCGATCGACGACGACGTCGCCCTGACGAGCCTCTCGATCGGTGCCGACACCGCCGAGAACACGATCGTCGACGCCTGCGACGAGAGCTCCGACACCGCCGGGCCAACGACCGCATCTTCATCGTCGAGGTCGTGGGCCGGGACTGCGGCTACCTCGCCCTGACCGGCGCGTGGCGTCGGGAGCCGACCATGGTGCGCTTCCCCGAGGCCGGTCGGACCGAGGACGAGCTGGTGTCGTCCGGGGTCGACGCCGTCGCCGCGGTCGGGCCAGGAACTCAGTCGCCCCTGGCCCGGTGGCCGGCCACCGTCTTCGACGACGTGCAGGACCTGTTCCTGCTCCGACCACCGGCCGATCAGCCGCCTCGGCCCGTGCGCCCGTAGAAGGTCCCGAGTGCCGAGGCCGAGAGACCGACCCCGGGCCGGTCGTTGTAGGCGAACACGACGAGCAGGCGGGTGACCGCTCCCCGGGTCGGGGTGACGCGGTGCAGCGAGTCCCGGCCGCGGAACAGCACCAGGTCGCCCGGATCGAAATCGAGCGTCCGCACCGGCTCGCGACCGTCGAGGATGGCCTCGACCCGCTCGTAGGCCATGTCGCCGGCGTCGGCATCGCGAACCGACGCCACGTACTCGACGACCCCGCCGGCCTGCGGGGCCTGGAGCAGCATCGTGACGGGGAACGACGAGTTGTCGAAGTGCCAGCCGAGCTCGCGGCCGTCCGGGGCGAAGTGGACGTTGATCGACGACAGCTCGTCGGCGTAGGGATGGATCTCGTCGATGCCGAGGACCAGGCAGAGGAACGCCCGGAACGTCCGGTCGTCGTAGACCGTCCGGAGAGGCGAGTCGGCGGGGATCTGGTCATCGGCGATCAGCCCCTTCGTGCTCGCCACCTGGCGGTTGTGGGGATGGTCGTCCCCGAGCGTCGGGTCCGGCGGCGTGAGGTAGACGTTGTGGGTCGAGTCCGCATAGAACGCATCGCCCTCCCGACCGGCCGACTGGTCGACGATCTCGGCGATGGCGTCCGGGCGGAAGAACCCCGCCAGCACCAGCGCCCCGCCCCGCTCCAGCTCGGAGCGACACGAGGCGGCGTAGCGCTCGTCGTCGATCGGATGGGCGGTGGCGTCGATGGCCGCGGGGATCGTCACGTCAGCAGGTCCGCGATCCGCTCGCCGATCATCACCGCCGGGATGTTGGTGTTCGCCCGGGGGATCTGCGGCATCAGGGAGACATCGGCGACGACCAGCCCGTCGAGCCCGTTGACCCGGCCCCGATGGTCGCAGACCGACGTGGCGGGATCCGTGCCCATCGGCGTCGTGCCGACCGGGTGGAAGTAGTGCTGCACGTCCCGGTGGATGGCCTCGTCGTCGACGTCTCGCGGTCGCTCGGGCACCAGGGCGGCGGCCAGCGCCGGCTGGCCGAGCAGCTCCTCGGCCATGGCCAGACCGTCGCGCAGCACGGTCAGGTCGTGAGCCGACGGGTCGGTGAGATAGCCATGGTCGATGTGTGGCGCCTGTGACGGATCGGGGGACGCGATGTGGACCTGGCCACGGCTCGCCGGAGTCATGCAGGCCACCTCGACCAGGGCCCGCCCGCCGGTCAGCGTCGTCTGGGCCGAGGCGCACACCGGGAACAGGTGCAGATCGAAGATCCCGTCGGTGGCACGGCTCGAGCGGGCCTTGCCGAGCGTCTGCTCCTCGGGCACGAACCCACGGCGGACCGCCTCATCGATCTCGGTCCGCAGTCCCGGCGTCAGCTCGCGCCCGGCGTTGACCATCGGATGGTCGTGGAGGTTGGCACCGACCAGCGGCGACTCGACGACCGGTTCGACCCCGACCGATCGAAGTCGATCGGGATCACCGACGCCGGACCGCTGCAGGATCGACGGTGTGCCGTACACGCCGGCGGCGAGGATGACGGCGTCGGCGGTGATCGATCGCACATCGTCGGTCCCCGCCGAGGTCGACCGGTCGGCGAGGGACACCGACCAGCCGGACGCACCTCGCTCGACGCGGTCGACGACGGTCTCGGCGACGATGCGGAGGCCGGGGGAGTGGCGCACCGGGTCGAGGTAGGCGAACGCCGTGTTCCACCGGACCCCGTCGACCACGTTGACCGTCTCGAGGCCGAAACCCTCGTTGGCGTCGAGATCACACAGGTCGCTGGCGATCCGCCACCCGGCCGACCGGGCGGCGTCGAGGCAGCGGGCGTGGAACGGGGTCGCCTCGGCGTCGGCATAGGTCCGGACCCGCATCCGTTCCAGCGCTGCGGCCACGAACGGGCGGAGCTCGTCGGTCGACCAGCCGGGCAGGCCCCAACCGTCGTAGTCGCTGGCGTGGCCGACGGCGGCGATGGCGCCGTTGTGGGCCGAGCAACCCCCGAGGATCCGGGCCCGCTCCCGGCTCCAGGGCTCCCGCCCGGGGATCGGGCCCGAGTGGTAGCCCCAGTCGTGGGTCGTGGCCAGGGCCGTCGCGTCGAGGATCTCCGCCGGCCAGCGGCCGTCGACGAACGGGCCGTAGTCGGGGCCGGCCTCGACCAGCACGACGTCGACGTCGGCCTCGACCAGCCGCCCGGCGACGACGGCGCCGGCCGAGCCGCCCCCGACCACCACCACCTCAGTCGACAGGTCGGTCATCCGGGCTCCTTTCCCCGGGCCGCGGCGAGCCGATCACCACTCAGCCGGCCTCGGTCGTCGGCCGGGCGATGACGGCGGCCACGATCTCGTCGGTTGCGCCGTCGGCCAGCGCGGCCAGCTCGGCGGTCGTGAGATTCTGGATCGGATGGGCGACCACCACCGTGGCGCCGTCGAAGCCGAGGGCATCGAGCTGGAGGTCGGACGCGCCGACGAACGACTCGGTGATCACGTTCACCCCGGCCAGGCCGAGGTCGTCGAGGGTCCGGAGGTCATGCGAACTGCACGACGTGCACGAGCCTCAATCCGAGAGGGCGAGGACGACGGCGTGGCACTCCAGCGCGATGCGCTGGATCAACTCGGTCGGCGCCACCCGGGTGTTCGTCGGCTTGCGGAAGCGGCGGGTGGCGATTCCGATGGCGCCCAGGTTGGCCTCGAGGCGGTCGACGAACTCGTCGCCCCGCATCTTGCCGATGTCGAGCAGCGCGATCACCCGGTCATCGGCGCCGTCGAGCGGCGGCACCCGCGGCCGTCGCTGCGAGGTGGTCTCGGCCGTCGGGTCGCGCAGGTGGTCGGTCACGGCCGCACCCGCATGGTGACCGGCTTGGACTCGTCCCGGAACCGCCCCCCGGTCCAACCGGCGCAGATCGCCGAGTAGAGGCCCGCCTCGCCGCCCGCCCGGGCGATCAGCAACCCGTCCGGCCAGAACTTGGCCACGTCCTCGCCGGCCCGGCTCGGGTCGATGCCCTCGCCGACGCCGCCGGCGCCCCGGACCAGGTCGGCGCCGGGCCGGACGAGCGCCGCGTGCAGCTCTCGCTCGATGCGGGCCCGGTCCCAGCCGGCCGCGGCGAAGATGCCGTGGTGCTCGGGCGAGAGCACGAGCAGTGCGTTGGTGAACTCGGCGAGCTTCGGGTGTCCGACCGCCGCCAGCGACATCGCCAGCGATCGGGTCAGCTCCTCGGGGGTCCGGGACCGCTGGTCGATGAACCCCTGCACGCCGTCGCCCTGGAAGAGGGTCACGGCGCTGCCCCCCGGCTCGACGCCGCGGGCGACCGCCAGCGGCGTCCAGGCGGGGTGGCTCTCGTCCTCGGCGAAGCAGAACGTGTACTTCCCCGGACCGCCGAGCGTGGCCCGGTCGAGCTCGCCGGGAACGCCGCCGCCGACGTTGCGGACGACCAGTTGGAGGGCCCGCCCGATCGTGGCGTTGGCCCGATTGCCCTGACCGAGGGCGTTGATGCCGCTGTTCATGCCGATCGAGCGGGCGATCGGACCGTTGACGACGACGATCGGGCTGGAGAAGCACGTCGTGCACAGCAGGCCGTGCATCGTGAACAGGGGATCGAGCGCCGCTTCGACCGCGGCGAGCACGACGGGCAGGTAGTCGGGGCGGCAGCCGGCCATGACGGCGTTGATGGCCACCTTCTCGACGGTGCACGACGCCAGGTTCGGCGGGACGGCGCCGACGACCTCGTCCGGCCGGCGGCTCGTCCCGGCGAGCATGCGCACGATCCGGGCGTCGGTCGGAGGCACCACCGGGAGGCCGTCGGTCCAACCCCGGTCGTAGGCCATCTCGATCGGGTCGGCCCACTCGTCGACGGCCACGGTCCGGGCCGACAGCCCGGGGTCGCCGTAGCGGGCCACCAGCTGCTCGTTGATCCCGGGTTCCCGGCTCCGGGAGCCGCAGCCGGGCCGCATGGCCGGCAGTCCGTCGCCGAGCGGTCGGCCGACCAGCTCGGCCCATGCCGACCGCTGCCAGCCGACGGCTCGCCCGTCCTCGACGCTGCCGTCGTAGCGGATCAACGTCGGCACCGTCTCGATGTCGAGCCGGAACGACCGCTCGAGGGAGCGGTCGTCGCCGACGTCGATCCCCGGTGGGAACTCGGGGTCGTCCTGGCTCCACACCTCCAGGTCGACCACGGCAGCCAGCTCGGCCAGGACGGGCGCGACCATCGCCGAGGTCTCACACGCCCGCTTGACCACTGCGACGAACCGAGGCGCTGCCACCGGTCGCCAGGCTAGCCCTCGCCGGCCGCCGGCGTGCCAAGATGCGCAGGTATGGAGTGGTCAGCGCAGCCAACGCCTTCGACGGCGACCCCGGCGATGATCGACGACCTGCGCCGCCTGGTCGAGATCGAGTCGCCATCGGCCGATCCGGCCGCCTGTCGGGCCGCCGGCGACGAGCTGATCACCATCGTCGACGAGCGGCTCGGCGTTCGACCAGAACAGCTCGCCGTCGGCGACCGGCGGCACCTGCTGTGGCGCTTCGGCGACACCGTCGAGGTGCTCCTGGTCGGTCACATCGACACCGTGTTCCCCCTCGGCACCCTGGCGGAGCGGCCGTTCTCGGTCGAGGACGGCATCGCAACGGGTCCTGGCGTCTACGACATGAAGAGCGGCTTGGTCCAGGCCGTTCACGCCGTTGCCAGCCTCGACGATCGAAGGGGGATCGCCCTGCTGGTCAACGACGACGAGGAGATCGGCTCACCGTCGTCGCAGCACCTGATCGCCGAGGTGGCCGGTGGGGCGACCGCCGCGCTCGTCTTCGAGGGCGCCTCGGACGGCGGGGCGGCGACGCTGAAGACGGCCCGCCGCGGCGTCTCGCTCTACGAGCTCATCGTCAACGGCCGGTCGGCCCACGCCGGCATCAACCCGGAAGACGGCGCCAACGCCCTCGTCGAGGCCGCCCACCTGGCCCTGCGGATCGCCGAGCTCGACGCCGGGGTGGCGGGCACGACGGTGACCCCGACGGTCGTCCAGGCCGGCACCGCGACCAACGTCGTCCCCGACCACGCGGTGCTCCGGGTCGACGCCAGGGCCACCGAGGTGGCCGAGCAGGACCGGATCGACGCAGCGCTGCGGGCCATACGACCGACCGTCCCCGGCACGACGATCGAGGTGCTCGGCGGCCCGAACCGGCCGCCGATGACCACCACCGATTCGGCGGTGCTCATGACGCTCGCCCGACGCTGTGCGGCCGAGCTCGGTCACCCCCCGCTCGGCGGCGTCGCCGTCGGCGGCGGCAGCGATGCCAGCTTCATCGCTCCCCTCGGCGTCCCCGTCATCGACGGCCTCGGCGGTGTCGGCGGTGGCGGTCACCAGCCGGACGAGTGGTGTGACACGACGAGGATGGCCGAGCGGACGGAGCTGGCGGCGAGGATGATCACCCGGCTCCAGGCGGGCGAGCATCAGGCGGGGTTGTAGCGCCGCATCCAGTCGAGCAGTGCCCGGTCCTGGGCCCGGCGCACGCCGGCGGGGCCGATGACCGAGTCGGCGTGGGCGGCGCCGGGAAGCCAGACCAGGTCGGTCGGGCATCCGCCGGCCACGAGGGCCTCGTGGAACCGGAGACCCTGGCTCGGGGGGCACCGCCGGTCCTCCTCACCGAGGATGAGCAGGGACGGGGTCGCGCAGCGCGACGCGTGCTGGAGCGGTGAGTGATCGCGCCAACGGTCGGGGGCGGCGTCCGGCGCCGCCTGCAGGAGCTCGTCGAGCAGGTCGGCGCCGATGTCGCTGGTCGCCCGGAACGAGCGGAGGTCGGTCATCGGGTTCTCGATGACCGCGGCCCGGAAGCGATCGGTGTGACCGACCAGCAGCGCCGACATGTAGCCGCCGTAGCTGAGCCCACACACCCCGAGCCGATCGGGATCGGCCAGGCCGAGCTCGACGGCCCGGTCGAGCACGGCCAGGAGGTCGTCGATCTCCTGCTCGCCGGGACGGCCGACGATCGAGGTGGCGAAGTCGGCTCCGTCGCCGATCGAGCCGTGGGGGTTGGCCATCGCCACGCCGTAGCCGGCGCCGGTCAGGAGCTGGGCGTCCGCATGGTAGGTCTGACCGAAGGCCTCGTACGGCCCGCCGTGCACGATCAAGACCGTCGGGAGCGCACCGTCCGGCCGGTCCGTCGGCCGCAGGAACCAGGCCTGGACCGTGTCGCCATGGCTCACGACGTCGAGCGGGTGGACGTCGACGCGTCGTGTGGTCGGCCCGGGATTGGGATCGACGACGGCCGACTCCCGCCGGGTCGCCAGGTCGAGGAGCCGCAGGGTCGGGGGCCGGTGCATGGTGCTCTCGACGAACAGGAGCCGGCCGTTGCGGAGGGCGAGCGGGTGACAACCGCGGGCGCCGTCGAGGACCGTCGTGGCCTCGATCGGACCGGACAGCGGGATCCGTACTACCTCGGAGCGCCCGTGGCGGAGGACCCCGGCGATGGCCGCCTCCCCGTCGAGGCCGACGAACCGCCTCGGGTCCTCGATCGTGCTCGGCTGGTCGCCGAGGGTCGAGAGCAGCAGGTGGAGGTCGAGGCCGTCCGTCCGGTCGTCCATGGTCCCGTCCGGCCCGAGGACGTAGAGGCTGGCGGGCACGCCCCTCGACCGGTCGGCCTGACGGGTGGCGGCGAGCACGAGGCGCCCGTCGACGGTCGGGGCGACGGCCGAGTTGGCGCTGGCCGTCCACGCCAGCTCCCGGACCGAACCGCTGCGGTCGACCGCCAGCGGCCGCTCGATCGCGAGCGTCGCCTCCGGTTCGAAGGAGCGGGCAACGAACAGGCCGGCGCCGGACCGATCGAAGCCGAGGCACCGGTCGACGGTCGGCCCGGTGGTCAGGGCGACGGCGGCGCCGGTGGCGACGTCGACGAGGTGCACGTCGGCGACGTGGTCGGCCACCGTCCCGAGGCCGTCCATCGTCGCCAGCGCACGGCGGATCGACGGTGGCTCGTCGTGGAGGATCGCTGCGGCCAGCTCGGTCCCGTCCGGCGACCATGCAAGCCCACCGGCCACGCCTCGGGTGGCGTCGGTCAGCGGGCGCCACGAGCCGTCGAGGTCGACCAACACGACCTGGCGGATGCCGTCGATCGGTGCCGTCAGCGCCAGGACGTGCTCGCGGGGCGACCACGCGAGATCGTCGACCGGGCCCGGGACGTCGACCGCGATCGGGCCGGCGCCGTCGTGCTCGACGGCTGCCAGCCAGAGCTGGTCCCGGTCGTCGCCGTCGCCGACGGTCCTGGTCGCGTAGGCCACGCGGCTCGCGTCGTTGGCGAGGTCCGCAGCGGTCAGGAAGACGTCGGCCATGCGAGGACCATAGGCAGCGACCACGGCGGCGTGCCTGCGGCCGGGTGGCGTCAGCCGTCGGTTGGCCGGATCAGCACGCTGGCGCCGGGAGCGGCGATACTCGGCTGGTGAAGCGAGTCTGCCTGTCGCTGGCGCTGCTGGTCTCGGCGGTGGCCTGCGGATCGGATCCCGACGACGCCTCCGCCGCGACCTCGGCGCAGGAACCGATCGCCGCCTCCGGCCGGTCGACGACATCGGCGACCGGCGCACCGGCCGAGACGGCGCCGTCGAGCCGACCGATGTCGAGCGGCACGGCCGCGCCGGCCCAGACGTCGAGCTCGACGACGACGGCGCCGCCACCCCGATGTGAGCCGCTGGCCGACCTCGAGGACGCGGACGAGCTGGGGCGCTGGCAAGTCGTCAACGACGGGGTCATGGGCGGCCGGTCGAGCGCCGAGGCGACCGTGGTCGACGGGGAGCTGAGCCTGGCGGGCGAGATCGTCACCGATGGTGGGGGCTTCTCGTCGGTCCGCCTGGCCCTGGCCGAGCCGCTCGGCGAGGCGACCGGCCTCCTGTTGCGGCTCCGGACCGACGGTCGGGCCTACGAGCTGACGTTGGCCGATGCCGCCCCCGGGCGCGACCGCCGGGTCTCCCACCAGGCCCCGATCGCTGCGACCGGCGGCACGGGCTGGGAAGAGGTCGTCGTCGACTTCGCCGACCTCGATGCGTCCTTCTTCGGTCGGCCGGTCGACGCCGATCCCTTCGATCCGACCGCTGCGGTCGAGGTCGGCATCATCCTGGCCGACGGGAGCGACGGTCCGTTCCGGCTCGAGCTCGACTGGATTCGCGTCTGTCCCTAGCGGTCGTGCCGATCGGTCGGGCCCGGCGGAGGGCCCTGGCCCCGGCGGCCACCAGGCGATAGCGTCGGTGCCACGACCGCAACGCCGGACGGTCTGCGTCGAGGAGCCGAAACGTGCCTTCCCTATCCCACCTCCTGCGGACCGAGACCGCCGGGGCCCACGAGCGGGCCGAGGAGTCCCGGTTCGTGACCGAGCTGATGCAGGGCGGGTCGTGCCGGGGGGCCTACGCCATGCTCGTCACCCAGCACCGGGCGATCTACCACGCCATGGAGGGCGTCCTGCGGTCGAGCTACGCCGACGACGAGCTGGTCGCTCCGTTCCTCGACCCTCGCCTCGACCGGGCCGCTGCGCTCGACGCCGACCTGGCTGCGCTGACCGGCCTCCCGGTCTTCGAAGCCGTCGGCGACCGGTTGGCCGTGCTGCCGGCGACGCGGGCCTACGTCGAGGTCCTCGAGCAGCGACACTCGCCCGAGGTCATGTTGGCCAACCACTACGTCCGGTATCTCGGCGATCTCTCGGGCGGACAGATCGTGGCCGCCCACATCCGTCGCCGGTACGACCTCGATCCCGCCTGCCTGACGTTCTACCGCTTCCACGGCATCGACGATCGCAACGGCTACAAGGAGGCCTACCGGGCCAGGCTCGATGCGGTCGACGTGGGCGAGCAGCGGCAGCGGGCCATCGTCGACGCCGCCGTCGAGAGCTTCGAGCTCAACCGGGCGGTCTTCGCCGACCTCGAGGCCAGCCAGGAGCGGTTCCACCGCCTGGCCGACGTCACCTGAGGGTGCGGCCGATCGGGTTCGACAACCCGTCGCCGTCGACGCGCCGTCGACGACCTCCGGAGGTCCGTGCATCGGACCCGGCGGTGAGGCTCACTCGTAGGGCAGGCCGACGTACTGCTCGGCCAGGGATCGCCTGGCGCTCTCGGACGAGGCCAGGTACGAGAGCTCCTGCTCCTGGGCTCGCTGGTCGAACGCCGTCTGGTCGGGGAAACGGTGCAGGAGGTTGGTCATCCACCAGCTGAACCGGACTGCGCCCCACACCCGGCGCAGGGCCATGTCGGAGTAGCCGTCGAGGTAGGTGTCGTCGCCGGCGTCGCTGGCGATGAGGGCCCTGGCCAGGTAGCGGACGTCCGACACGGCGAGGTTGAGGCCCTTGGCCCCGGTCGGAGGCACGATGTGGGCGGCATCGCCGGCCAGGAACAGCCGCCCCCAGCGCATCGGCTCACTCACGTAGCTGCGCAACGGGGCGAGGGACTTCTCGATCGACGGCCCGGTCACGATCCGGTCGGCCTGGCCGGCCGGCAGGCGGGCCAGCAGCTCGGTCCAGAAGCGGTCGTCGGACCAGTCGTCGACCGAGTCGGTCATCGGCGCCTGCACGTAGTAGCGGCTGAGCATCGGGTTTCGCATCGAGC
Source organism: Acidimicrobiales bacterium (assembly GCA_028285495.1). Classification (GTDB taxonomy): domain Bacteria; phylum Actinomycetota; class Acidimicrobiia; order Acidimicrobiales; family SZUA-35; genus JAHELU01. Next base: position 11,666 of record JANQPB010000037.1, on the reverse strand, counting down.
ACAGGGCGAACCCCCGCTCGTGGTTGGCGTACAGGAGGATCGGGAGCGGTGGTGTCTCGGCCAGGATGCCGAGCCATCCGAACGGGTAGACCTTCTCGAACTCGGTCCTCACCGAGTCGGGGATGCTCAGCCGGCTGACCCCGTGGAAGCCGTCGCAGCCGGCCACGAACGCGCAGCCGATGCGCTCGGTGCCACCTCCGGCGTCGTAGGTGACCGACGGGTGGTCGGTGTCGAGGTCGTGGAGAGCGACGTCGGCGGCCTCGAAGACGACCTGGGCGCGCCGGGCGTCGGCTGCGGCGTAGAGGTCCTCCTGGATGCGGGTCTGGCCGTAGGCCATCATCTGGCGGCCGAGCAGCTCGTTGGTGTCGACGCTCAGCACGTCCTCGCCCCGCCAGGCGATGTTGATCGTGTCGTGGACGTGACCCTCGGCGTCCATGCGGGCGCCGAGGCCGGCCTCCCGCAGCGTCTCGACCGTTCCCCACTCCAGCACCCCGGCCCGGATCCGGTCGAGCACGTACTGCCGGGTCTGGCGCTCGAGCACGACGTTGTCGAGGCCGGCGGCGTCGAGCAGGTGTGAGAGCAGCATGCCGGCCGGACCGGCGCCGACGATGACGACCTCGGTCTCGGTCATGCACGCTCCTCGTGGCTCGCGAGTCGGGTTTCGGTGCCGGCGTGCGGGTGCCCGGGTCCGGACCGTGCCAGACTGCGTCCACCGAGTGTCGACGATCGAACCCTAGCCGTCGGGTCGGCCAGCAGCCAGGAGTCGGCGCCGTCCCGGTGCGACGCCAGACGAGCACGAGAAGGTGGTGCAGCGATGGCAGACCAGGACACCCTGCCACTCGATGTCGCCGTCGTCGGCGCCGTCGGACCAGCGGGGAGCGCCGACCTCGATCGTTGGCCGGCCAGGTCACGGTGATGGCTGCGTCGTTGGACGAGCTGCTCGTCGAGGTCCGGGCCTGCCGGGTCTGCGAGCCGCATCTCGACCACGGGCCCCGGCCGGTGGTGCAGGCCGGTCGCGGCGCCCGGCTGGTGATCATCGGCCAGGCTCCGGGCCGTCGGGTCCACGAGTCCGGCATCCCCTGGGACGACCCGAGCGGGCGGACACTCCGGACCTGGCTCGGTCTCGCCGACGAGCAGTTCTACGATCCGGACCTGGTCGCCCTGATGCCGATGGGGTTCTGCTATCCGGGGCGGGCGGCCTCGGGCGACCGCCCGCCCCGGCCCGAGTGCGCACCGCTCTGGCACGAGCGGCTGCTCGCCCACCTGCCGTCCGATCGGCTCGAGGTCCTGATCGGGGCCCACGCCCAGCGGCGGTACCTGGCCGACCGGGCCCCGACCCTGACCGAGACCGTCGCCGACTGGGCCCGGTTCCTGCCGGACCGGATCGTGTTGCCCCACCCGTCGCCCCGCAACCGGCACTGGCTCACGAAGAACCCCTGGTTCGAGGCCGAGACGCTGCCGGCCGTCCGTCGGCGGACCGCCGAGCTCCTGGCCTGAGGCCAGGGACGCCACCGCGGTCAGGCGTCGTCGAGGACCGCGAGCAGGGGCGGTGGCAGCCGATCGGTCGGGATCTCCTCGACGAGGAGGCGGGCATAGCGCGACTTCCGCCTGGCGCCGCTTCCGAGGAAGCGACGGAGCTGGTCTTCGGGCGGGCGCCCCCGCCACGCCGCCTGCTTCTGCAGGGTCCGGAACGAGCCCAGCTCGCCCTGGCGCCCGATCAGGTCGATGGCCGCCTCGGCGCCGAGGGACCGGAGCAGCTCGGCCTCGAGGTCCTCGTCGCAGACGTGGAACCCCAGCCGGGCCAGCGCCGGCCGGTCGGCCGGGTCACCGAGGCCGGCCCGGGCCAGACCTCGCCGCACCACCTCCTGCTCCGCGGCGTCGCAGAGCCCGTACAGGCGCACGGCCTCCGGCCCGGTGCCGAAGCGTTGGATGAAGTGGGCCATGCGCTGGGCCCCACCGACCGGGAGCACCACGACGCCCTCGTCGTCGAGCTCGCGCTCCTGGCGCCGGGCCAGCGTCTCGACGGCGATCTGGTCGCTGATGCCCTCGACCAGGATGACGGCCCCGGGGGCGAGATCGTGCACGCGGTCGAGTGCCTCGGCCGTCGCCTCGGTGGCGGCCGCCGGGCCGTGCACGTAGCCGGCCAGCGTCTCCTCGGCCAGAACTCGCCGCCGCGTACGATTCTTCACGGCCTCGAGCCTAGGTCGGGGGCCGGGCCGCGGCCGGTGGATTCGGTGGTCGGTCGGTCCGGTCGGCTCACCCGGCGTCACTGGCGAGACGTCATGGATCGCTCATATTGACGGTACGAAACGTAGCGGTCAGGGGGGCAGACCGGACAGTTCGACAACCTGGCGGCCGGCGTCGCCCGGTCGGTGGCCATGTTCATCGGCCCCGGCCTGGCGGCGCTGACCTGGCTGCTGGCCTCAGCCGCCGGTCCGCACCGGGCGACGGCTGCACCGGCGCTGCGGGTCGGCGGCGCAGCTTCTACAGTCGCACCGGGGCAGACCGCCCGACCCGGTGCCCGGCGACGACTGGACGAGTGATGAACCGCGAGACCCTGTGGACCCCACCGGCCGACGCCTGGGAGCGGTGCCGGCTCGGCGCCTTCGCCAGGCGGCATCACCCGGAGGCCGTCGGCGACTACCCGGCGCTCTGGCGGTGGTCGGTGGATCAGCCGGCGGCCTTCTGGTCGGCCGTGTGGGACGAGCTCGGCGTGGTGGCCTCGACCCCGCCGTCGGCGGCGCTCGGCGCCAGCGGTCTGCCGGGCACCGAGTGGTTCCCCGGGGCCGAGCTCAATTACGCCGAGCACCTCCTGCGGGGCGGGGGCCTCGGCGGCGACGCGCCGGCCGTGATCGGCGAGTCCCAGAGCCGGGGACCGCGCTCCCTCACGCTCGATGAGCTGCGGGTCGAGGTCGGGCGGGCCGCCGCCGGGCTCCGCCGGCTGGGCGTCGGACCGGGCGACCGGGTTGCCGCCTACCTGCCCAACGTCGACGAGGCCCTCGTCGGCTTCCTGGCCACCGCCTCCATCGGCGCCGTCTGGTCGTCGTGCGCCCCGGAGTTCGGCACCCGCTCGGTGCTCGACCGCTGGACCCAGATCGAGCCGACCGTGCTGCTGACCGTCGACGGCTACCGCTACGGCGACCGTGACCTGCCGTTGGCCGATGCCGTCGCCGCCATCCGCACCGGCCTGCCGTCGTTGCTCGCGACGGTCGTGCTGCCCTACCTGCCCGGCGCCGACGTGATCCCCGACGCCGTGACATGGGCGGAGCTCGTGGTCCCGACCGACGAGCCGCTCGCCTTCGAGCCCGTCGCCTTCGACCACCCGCTCTACGTCCTCTACTCGTCCGGGACGACCGGGTTGCCGAAGCCGATCGTCCACGGCCACGGGGGCATCCTGCTCGAGCACGGCAAGGCCCTGGCGCTCCACTTCGACCTCGGCCCCGGCGATCGGTTCTTCTGGTTCTCGACCACGGGCTGGATGATGTGGAACTACGTGGTCTCGGCCCTGATGGTCGGGTCGTCCATCGTCGCCTTCGACGGCAATCCCGGCCACCCCGATCTCCACGTGCTGTGGTCGCTGGTCGGTCGGACCGGGGCCACCTGGGCCGGCATGTCGGCGCCGTTTGTCATGGCCTGTCGCGACGCCGGGTTGCGGCCGGCGGCCGACCACGATCTCTCGGCCCTGCGGGGCATCGGGTCGACCGGTGCGCCGCTGCCGGCCGCGGGGTTCCGCTGGCTGGCCGACGAGCTGCCCGGCCGCCCGATCGACAGCATCTCCGGCGGCACCGACGTGTGCAGCGCCTTCGTCGGCGGCGCCCCGGTCCTCCCGGTTCGGCCCGGGGTGATCTCCTGCCGACAGCTGGGGTGGAAGATCGAGGCGTTCGACGAGTCAGCGTCACCGGTGGTCGACACCGAGGGCGAGCTGGTGATCACTGCGCCCGCCCCCTCGATGCCGGTCGGCTTCTGGGGCGACGACGACGGCAGCCGCTACCGCGACACCTACTTCTCGACCTACCCCGGCGTCTGGCGCCACGGCGACTGGATCACGATCGGTGCCGACGGCTCGTGTGTGATCAGCGGTCGGTCCGACGCCACCCTCAATCGGGGCGGCGTCCGGCTCGGAACCGCCGACTTCTACGCCGTCGTCGAATCGGACCCGGCCGTTGCCGACTCGCTGGTCGTCCACCTGGAGGACGACGGCGGCGGACTCGGCGAGCTGATCCTGTTCGCCGCCCCTGCCGACGGCTCCGCCATCGACGACGAGGTCAGGGCCCGCCTGATCGTCGCCCTGCGGTCCGAGCTGTCGCCCCGCCATGCCCCCGACGAGATCGTCGAGATGCCCGAGATCCCACGGACCCTGTCCGGCAAGAAGCTCGAGGTCCCGGTCAAGCGCATACTGCGGGGTGTCGACCGGGACCGGGCCGCCTCCGTCGGGGCGCTCACCAACCCGGCGTCGCTCGATCCCTACGTCGCCTTCGCCAGCGCCCGCTCAGGCTGACCCCGTCGTCACCCTCACCAGGCGGGCGGCCTCGCCGAGCGCATCGAGCGCATCGAGGTCGGTCGGATCGTGCAGCGCGACCACGACCTGCTCGACGCCGGCCGCCGACAGTTCCGAGAGCCTCGAGGCCACCCGGTCCGGCGTCCCGAGCAGCGCCCGATCGAGGATCGGTTCGAGGTCCTCGTCGGCCCCGCGGTCGGTGCGGACCCGGTCGAGCAGCCGTCCGAGTGCCGCGTCGGAGGAGGCGACGAAGCCGTCGATCTCGAGCGAGCGCAGGACCGGGCGGCCGGCCGCCAGGTCCGACACCAGTGCGTTCCGGGCCGTGAACTCCTCGGCCGTGCAGAACGACGTCTCCCAACCCTGGGCCCGCGTCGCGGCGAGCACCATCGCCCGGCGACCCCGTGCGGCCACGGTGACCGGGAGCGAGGCAACGGCCGGTTCGGCCACCGCAACCGGACCGTCCGTCGGCCCCCGGTCGGCCGCCCCGGCCACAGGCACCGGCCGGCCGGACCACAGCCGGGGCAACTCGTCGATGGCCGCCGTGAGGTCGGCGAGTCGGCGGTCGTAGTCCGGATAGTCGATCCCGAACGGCCTCCACCAGGCCAGGCCAGCCGCCCTGGCCGCTCCGACGCCGGTCCGCACGTCGACCCGATCGCCGGCGATGGCGGCCACCGTGGCCGCCTGCTTGGCCAGCAGGAGCACGCTGCGATAGCCGGGCAACACGTTGGCGATCACCGGTCCGAGCCGGATCCGCTCGGTCGCCCTGGCCACGCCGGCGAGCGTGGTCCAGCACTCGAGGTTGAGGCCGGTTGGTGACTCGCCGTAGTAGAACCCGTCGAGCCCGAGCGCCTCGGCTCGGACGGCCACCGCCTCGGCCCGGTCGTAGTGGGAGGTCCACACCTCGAGGGCGATGCGCACCGGCCGCCTCAGGCCACGCCGAGCCGTCGAGCGGCCCGGTCGGCGGCGTCCGGCCCGGCGAGTTGGCGGACGAGGAGGAGCCCGTCGACGATGGCGACGGCCGCCGCCGCCTCGTCCCGTCTGCGGTCGGCGTCGCCACCGAGCACGTGGGTCAGCCAGTCGATCCAGCCGACGACCAGCTGGGGGACCAGCGTCCGGTAGGGCTCGCGGCCCGCCGTGGCCAGGCCGTTGGCCTCGAAGAACAGCGCGAACACGGCATCGGTGTCAGGGCGGGCCAGGAGGGGCCAGGCGGCGCGGACGATGCTGAGGTGATCGTCGGCCGGCTCGGCGAAGGCGGCTCCGAGGGTGGTCTGGAGCTGCCCGCCCATCGACAGGATCACGGCGCCGATCAGGTCGTCCTTGGTGGGGAAGTAGTACACGACCACGCGGTCGCTGATCCCGAGCCGCTTGGCCACCCGTCCGTAGGTGAGCTGGCTGAGCCCGTCGTCGAAGGCGACGGCGACGGCGCCGTCGAGAATCTCCTCCCTGGTGTGCTTGTGCCCCATCGCTTCCCGAGTCTAGTGAGCCTTGATTGTAGTGGTCGCTGCAACTAGGGTTCCGCAGTGATCACTACAAATTCTCACCGGATTCCGACCGTCCGGTCGAGCCCGACCGGACGCCCACCCTGGAGGACCAACCGATGACCACGCTCACCGCAGCCGAGGCCGCCGACCTGTTCCGGCGGGAGCCCGATCGCCACCTCGACGTCGGCGGCGGCGAGGTCGCCTACCGCCGGGTCGGGACCGGCCCCGACGTCCTGTTCGTCCACGGCTGGCCGGTCACCAGCGCCACCTACCGCAAGCTCCTCCCGTATCTGGCGCCCCACGTCACCTGCCACCTGGTCGACCTGCCGGGAACGGGGTCGAGCCGGTGGGACGCCTCGACGCCGCTGTCGATCGAGAACCACATCACCAGCGTGCAACGCTCGGTCGACCTGCTCGAGCTCGAGCGGGTTGCCGTCGTCGGCCACGACAGCGGCGGCATGATCGCCCGCCACGCCATGGCCGGCGACCCTCGGATGTCGGCCATGGGCCTCATCAACACCGAGCAGCCGTCTGGCCTCAGCTGGCGGTTCCGGTCGTTCCTGGCGATCCGCGGCCTGCCCGGCATCGCCCGGTCGCTCGGCTGGGTCGCCGGCAAGCGCCGGCTCCGCCGCAACCCGCTCGTGCTCGGCGACGCCTTCGCCGACTCCTCGCTCCTCGACGGTGAGTTCGACGAGTTCTTCCTGCAACCACTGCACACCGACCGCAAGGTCCAGGACGCCGCCATCAAGCTCCTCCGCAGCTTCGACGTCGACCACGTCACCCAGCTCGGCTCGCTGCACGCCAAGATCGACGTGCCGGTCCGCATGGTCTGGGGCGACCAGGACCCGTTCTTCCCGCTGGCCCAGGCCAAGGAGATGGTCGGCACGTTCCCCGATGCCGAGCTGACCGTCATCGAGGGGGCCGGGCTGTTCTCCCACGAGGAGCGGCCGGCGGAAGTGGCCGAGGCTCTCCGGCCGACCCTCACCGGCGCGACCTGACGGCACTCGCCCAGGCCGACGGCGGGATCGACGGCGGGGCCCTGCGCCGGTACCGACAGCGATGGGTGCGCGAGCACCGCCCGGTCACCGAGATCGGCCTCGAGCCCCCCGTCGACGGTCCCGTTCGAGGAGGCGGTGCGGTCGGGCGGCCGAGCGCGGCCGACCGAAGCGGCAGCCTCAGGCGGCCCGGCTCGGGTTGCCCCGGGGGAACAGCAACCCGAAGATCGCGGCCTGGGCCCCGAAGGCGACGAGGCACACCGCCCAGCTGATCCGCAGCGCCGACAGCCTGGCCTCGTCGTCGGCCGGGTCGCCGATGATGGCGACCGCCAGGGCGATGGCCAGGGCGACGCCGAGTTGGAACACCGTCGTCCGTCCGGCCCCGCCCATACCGAACCGCTGCGGGGGCACGTCGCGCATCGTCGCCCCGACCGACATGGCGAAGCTGCAACCGGCGGCCACGCCGAGGAACAGTCCGGGCAGGATCACGCCGAGCAGGAGGCGGGGCTGCAGGTTGGTCAGCAGCAGGTGCAGGACCATGGCCGTCACGCCGGACAGACCTCCGACGGCGAGCACCGGGCCGTTTCCGATGCGGTCGGCCAGGCGACCGACCGCCGGGGAGATCACGGCCGCCAGCAGGGGACCGGGCACGATCGCCAGCCCGGTCCGGATCGTCGACCAGCCCCAGCCCTCCTGCAGGAACGTGGGGAACGGGACGAAGAACGTGAAGAATCCGATCACGAAGGCGACGGTGCCGACGCAGCCGAGCCAGTAGCTCTGCAGCCGGAACAGGTCGAGGTCGAACAACGGGGTCGGGTGGTGGTTCGAGCGGAAGACGAACAGCGCGATCAGCGCAACGCCGACGACCACCGCGATGGCGGTCCTGGCGCTGGCGAAGCCCCAGGTCTCGCTCTGCACGATGGCCAGGATGAGGGCGCCGACGCCGAGGCTGGCGGCCGGGATCGAGATCACGTCGACCCGGTCGGGCGGGTCGTCGCTGCGGCTCTCGACCAGCCAGAACCAGCCGGCGACCAGGGCGAGCAGGGCGACCGGCACGTTGACCAGGAACACCGCCGGCCAGCCGAAGGCGCCGACCAGGAGCCCGCCGAGCGGCGGGCCGAGGGCGGCGGCCAGACCGCCCATCGCCCCCCAGATGCCGATCGCCATCTGTCGCCGGCTGAACGGGAACGCCGGAAGCAACAGGGCGAGGCCGGCCGGGAACTGGAGCGCGCCGCCGATCGACTGCAACACCCTGGCCGCGATCAGCAGCTCGGCGCCGGGGGCGAGACCGGCGGCGAGGGAGCCGACGGCGAAGATGCCGAGACCGGTGAGGAAGACCAGCTTGCGGCCGTAGCGGTCGGCGGCCCAGCCGGCGAGCAGCAGCAGCGAGGCCACACCGATGTTGTAGGCCGTGATGATCCACGACAGCGTCGACTCGGTCGCCTCGGGGAACGCCTCCCGGATGTCGGGCAGGGCCAGGGCGATCACCGTGATCTCGAGGCTGACCATGAACCCGACGATCGACGTCACCCCGAGGGTCCGCCAGGCCTGGCTGCTGATGGCCTCGCTGGTGTCGGATATGGGCGTGCTCACGTGCTGCTCATCGGTCTCGGCCGACGATATCCGACGGTCGGCCCCGGGCGGTACGGATCGGCCGCCGTGGCCTCACGTGGCCGTGCCGTGGCCAGGATCGCTCGGCGGGACGCTGCGCCACCGGACGATCGTCCGGGCCGCCACGCCGGCGCCAAGCACCGCGATCCCGCCGACGAGTGCGCCGAGCGGCAAGGCCCCGACCAGCACGACGCAGCCGATCAAGCCGCCGATCGCCATCCAGCGGGGCCACCGCCGGTGCTCGGGCCCCAGCGCGAGGGCGGCGGCGTTGGTCACCGCATAGTACGTGAGGACGGCGACGCCGGACACGGCGATGGCGCTGCGGAGGTCGAGGACGACGACCAGGGCCATCACGACGACCGTCACCGTGAGCTCGGCCCGCAGCGGGAGCGACCGGTCGCGGTCGACGTCGGCGAGCCAGCCAGGAAGCTCGCGGTTGCGGGCCATCGCCAGCACCACCCGCGAGACGCCGGGGATGAGGTTCAGGAGGACCCCCAGCGCAGCGACCCCGGCCCCGAGACGGACGACGACACCGAGGACGCCGTCGCCGGCGTCGCCGAGCACGAGCCGAAGCGGCGCATCCGAGCGGGCCAGCGCCGAGGCGTCGACGGTGGCCAGGGCGGTCACGGCGACGATCGCATAGACGACCAGTACCGCCGACAGGGCGCCGGGGATGGCAAGCGGGATCGTGCGTCGCGGATCGCGCACCTCTTCGCCGAGCGTGGCGATCCGGGCGTAGCCGGCGAAGGCGAAGAACAGGAACCCGGCCGAGCGGAGGACGTCGTGCGGGCCGCCTTCGACTGGCGTCAGCCTGGTGATGTCGGCCTCGTCGCCGGACCAGCCGGTCAGCACGACCAGGGCCAGGGCCGTCAGCGAGGCGACCAGCAGGAATCGGGTGACCGCCACCGTCCTCGACAGCCCGCCGATGTTGACCGCAGCGATCGCACCGACCGCAACGACGGCTGCGATCTGCTCACGACCTGGCCAGAGGTAGGCCCCGACCGTGAGCGCCATCGCCGCACACGAGGCCGTCTTGCCGACCACGAAGCCCCAGCCGGCGATGTGGCCCCATGCCGGCCCGAGCTGCCGGCGGCCGTACACGTAGGTCCCGCCCGACTCGGGATGCACGGCGGCCAGCTGGGCCGAGGAGGTGGCGTTGGCGAAGGCGACCGCGGCAGCGATCGCCAGGCCGACCACGAGGCCGGTCCCGGCCGCCTCGGCGGCCGGCGCCCAGGCCGCGAACACGCCGGCTCCGATCATCGAGCCGGCCCCGACCACGACGGCATCGCCGAGGCCGAGACGGCGCTCGAGCCTGCCCGCACCCGTCATGGCGGGCACGGTAGCGGGCCCGAGCCCGCTCATGGCGGTCGGGGACGGCGCGTGGCAGGCTGGGTCTGACGGCGGACCGCCAGGCCGCCCGACGACCAGGGGGAGCGATCGATGGGCAGCGACGGAATCGACGGGACCGAGCCGCCGGCCGACACGCTCAACGACGTCGGCGTGCTGACCAGACGGGAGATCGAGGCCAGGATCGTTGCTCCGTTGCTCGAGCGCTTCGGCCAGGAGTTCGGCGTCGACCGGGTGGCCGAGTTGGCCCGCGACGTCGTCGTCGACGTTGCCAGGGAGCAGGGCGGGGCGCTGGCCGCGGCCCTCGGCTCCAGCGATCTCGCCGCCTTCGCCGACGGCATGCACAACTGGACCAGGGGCGGGGCGCTGGAGATGGAGGTGGTGGAGCAGACCGACGAGGTCTTCGCCTTCAACGTGACCCGCTGCCGCTACGCCGAGATGTATCGCTCGCTCGGCATACCGGAGCTCGGAGCCCTGCTGTCGTGCAACCGGGACGGCACGATGGTCGAGGGATTCAACCCGAGCATCGAGTTCGAGCGGACCCAGACGATCATGGGTGGCGCCGGCCACTGCGACTTCCGGTACCGCCTGTCCGACGCAACGCCGGTCGACCTGGGCTGACGGCCATCGCCGCTGCGGCAACGCTGGTGCCGCCGGTAGCCTCGGCCGACATGAGCACACCACCGAGCTGGCGACGGGGGCCGATCATCGTCCTCGACGGCGGGATGGGCAAGGAGCTGCACCGCATCGGCGCCCCGTTCCGGCAGCCCGAGTGGTCGGCCCTGGCGCTCATGGAGGACCCGCCGACCGTCACCGCCGCCCACGGCAACTTCGTGGCGGCCGGCGCCGACGTCATCATCGCCAACACCTACGCCGTCGTTCCGTTCCACCTCGGCGACGAGCGGTTCGCCGCCCGCGGTCGAGAGTTGGCCTCGCTGGCCGGCCGTCTGGCCAGGGAGGCCGCCGACGCCGCCGACCACCCGGTGGCGGTGGCGGCGAGCCTGCCCCCGATCTTCGGCTCCTACCAGCCGGACGACTTCGACCCCGTCGCCGGCCCAGGGCACCTCGATCTGCTGGTCGAGGCCCAGGCCCCGTTCGTCGACCTGTGGCTGGTCGAGACCATCGGCAGCATCGCCGAGGCCGAGGCGGCCGGCGCCGCACTCGACCGGGCCGGCGTCGGCGGCGAGCGGTGGTTCTCGTTCGCCCTGGCCGAGCCGGTGCCGGACGGCGGGCCCGTCACCCTGTGGTCGGGTGAGTCGGTCGAGACGGCCACGGCCGCGGCCCTGGCCATCGGGGCCGATGCCGTGTTGTTGAACTGCGCCGCTCCCGAGACGATCGAGCCCGGCCTCCACGACGTCGTTGCCGCCGTTGCCAGGGCCGACTCTGGGGCCGACATCGGGGCCTACGCCAACGGCTTCCCGCCGAAGCCGGCGGTCTACTCGGCCAACTCGGTCATCCTCGATCGACGCGAGGACCTCACGCCGAGCGCCTATGCCGCCATCGCCGAGCGCTGGATCGGCATCGGGGCCACGATCGTCGGCGGCTGCTGCGGGATCCATCCCGAGCACATCGCCGAGCTCGCAGTCACGGCGGGGGACCGGCCGGCCGTGCCGGTCGGGGGCGACCCGGCCTAGGTGTAGATCCCATCCACGTTCGTCAGGTGGGTCTCCTTGAGACTTGAGGGTGCTGAAGCCACTCTCATCTCAAGGAGACCCGTGAAGCTCCACGGTAATG
>JANQPB010000032.1 GCA_028285495.1 Acidimicrobiales bacterium | reverse complement strand
CCGACCCCGACCACCTCCGAGCCAGCTCCGACGTCGGCGCCTCCCGTGACCTCGGCCCCGACGACCGGGCCCCCGACGGCACGGTCGGCGGCGGCGATGACGTCGGGGGCCCGGTCGTCGAGGCCGAGGTCACGGGAGGCGCCGACGTCGGAGCTGGCTCGGAGGTGGTCGTGGTCGGCGGCGGCGGTCCCGAACCGGCGTCGATGGTCACGTCGCTGCAGGCGTAGAAGGCCTCGGGGCTGTCGCTGCGCTGCCAGACGATGTAGAGGATCGCCGGTACCTCACGACGGGGGAGGGGCACCCGAAGGTCCTGCCGGGCGACGAGACCAAGCGGTCCCGAGTCGTACCGCAACTCGAGATCGTCCCAGGCGAGCGAGTCGGTGCTGGCGTCGAACCCGGGACGGGTCAGGTACACCCGGTAGTACTCGGTCGCGTGGGGGGCCGTGTTCTCGTAGGCCAGGTCGACGAGGCCCGAGCCGTCGGTCCGCAGCGCCGTGACCGGCCAGGCGCCCGGTTGGTCGAACGCCGCGTACTTCGACCGGCCGGCGCTGCAGAGCCGACCGTCGGGGATCAGCTCCCGGTGCCGTCCCGCCGCATCACCGATGTTGACCTCCATCCAGTCGTAGAGCGCCTGGGGGTTGGCCGACCAGGCCTTGGCGCACATCGGGTTGTCGGGGTCGTCGAACCGGCAGGCGTAGGTCCGGGACGCAGGCTCCCTGGTGGAGCCGTGCGCGGCGACCGGTGACGGGAGCAACGACAGGGCCAGGGCCGACCCGATGGCGGCGACGGTCCCGCACCGGACCAGCACTCGACGGGCTCGAGGGCAGCGAATCACGAGACATCAAGTCACGAGCCACCCGATGTGCTTGGTCGTCCAGGAAAACCGCGTCGACGCCGTGCTCCGGCCCCGGCCGCACCGGCCACCAAACGGGCGCCGGTCGTGGCCGGGGCTAGGGGACGCTGAGGTCGTCGACCGCAGCGAGGTGGTCGACCAGGCAATGCTCGTTCGCCCCGATCTGGATGACGGGCACGGCGCCGGCGGCGATGTTGCGCTGCACGTCGACGGCGGCGGCGAAGTCCTCGTCCGGGATGGTGACGTTGACCCGCTCCCAGTTGCGGTCCCACAGCTCGGTCTCGCCGGCCCGGTCGCGGGGAACGAGCATCGTCAACCTGGCGGTGGTACGGCCGGGGTCGGCCGGGTCCGGCCGCAGCGAGAACAGCTCGACGTGGCCGGCCTGCCACTGGACGACGGTGCCGGGAACGAGGGTCAGGGCTGCGGTCAGGCCGTTGAGCACCTCCCACCGCTCCCGCGGTTGCTCGCTGATCGTGGACACCAGGCGGTTCTTTGGCAGCAGGGCCAGGAAGTGGTCGCCAAGCCGCTCGACCCGGCTGAGGTTGGCCGGGAAGTAGGGGGCGATCGAGTTCCGGTGCAGGTACTTGAGGTGGTAGATCTCGAGGAACCCGTCGGTCAGCAGCTTCCAGTTGCAGGCGAGGTCGTAGTCGACCGTGGCGTGGTGGACCATGCCGCCGAGGCCGAGCTCGGTCAGCAGCTCGTCGGCCTCCGAGCCGAGCCAATCGGCCACGGTGGGGGAGTCGTCGGTCGGGCGGGCCGTGACCCAGACGACACCGTGGCGCTCCTCGCACGGCACGGTCTGCAGGCCCCGCTCGCACGGCTCCGACGAGAACAGCGGGGCGTCGGCCACCGCGCGGAGCGACCCGTCGAGCTGGTACGACCAGCCGTGGAAGCCGCACGAGAAGATGCGGGCCGAGCCGTTCGGTCTGGTCTCGACCGTCGAGCCCCGGTGGGCACAGGCGTTGTGCATGGCGTTGACCCCGCCGTGCCGGTCGCGGGTGATGATGAGCGGCACGCCGGACAGCTCGGTCGTCACGAACGAGCCGGGCTCGGTCAGCTCGCTCGAGGCCAGGGCCGGGGCCGGCCGGGCGGCGATCGCCGCCACCTCCCGCCGGTGCCGATCGGGTGAGGTGTAGGCAGCGGTGCCGATCTGGCTGGCCGGGGTGGCGGCCGGCTCTGGACCGGAGGCGATCAGCTCCTCGAGCTGGCGCTCCAGCCGCTGCTCGACCGACGACTCGGAGGTGGTTTCGATCGTGCTTCGCATAGTGGTCTAGTATTCGACCCATGGTCGAAGACGTCAAGACCGACATGGCCGGCCGCGATCCCGGCGGCCCGGGAGCGGACCGGGCCCGGCGTCGACGGGCCCAGCGACGATCGTTGATCATCGCCGCCTGTGAGCAGCAGCTGGCCGAGACGGGCCTCGCCGGAACCACACTGGCCAGCGTCGGCGATCGGGTCGGATTGTCGAAGGCGGCGCTCTACTACTACGTCGACGGTCGCGACGACCTCCTGGCCCTCGTCCTCGACGACGCCCTCCGGGCGATCCGGTCCGACGCAGCAGCCGGGTCGACCCGGGACACGACGCCGATCGACGAGCTCCGGGCGTTCGCCCGCGCCCACGTGCGGGCCGCCGTCGAGCGCCCGGCCGGCCCCATGATCATCAGCAACGTCGACTACCTGGCGGCCAACGACCGGACGGCCGAGCTGCTGCACGACCACGAGCTGTCGGCCCGATCGATCATCGAGCGGGGGGTGGCGGCCGGCCTGCTGCGCCCGGTGCCGACGATGGTGGCCTCGACGGCGTTCTTCGGTGCGCTGAACACGCTCTGCCGAGCCTACGATCCCGACGGACAGCTGTCCCTCGACGAGATGATCGACGCAACCCTCGACCTCCTCCTCGGAGGTTGGGCCGACGCTGCGGGAGCACGATGATGACCAGCGACGACCGACCGAAAGCGCTCACCGCCTACGAGCGCACGAGGATCCAGATGGAGTACGTCGTGCCGCTGCTCCGAGACCTGCAGTCGATCCTCGGCGAAAAGGTCGTGCTCGACGCCCTGGCCGAGCGGCTCCGTCGGCGGGTGACGGCGGCCGAGGTCCGGGCCGAGCCCCGCCGGGTCGGCGAGACCAGGGTCGTGCTCGGGTTCGAGCACTTCGCGGCCGGGGGTGCCCTCGACTACCAGACGCTGACCGACGGCCCCGATGCGGTCGACATCGACGTCGACCGATGCTCGTACGCCACCCTCATGCAGGAGCTCGACGCCGCCGACCTCGGCGACATCCTGATCTGCGGCGAGGATCTCGTCACCGTTGCCCGGGCCGGCACCCGGCTCACCCGCTCGGAGACACACATGCTCGGTGGCGATCGCTGCGATTTCCGCTTCCGCTCGGGTCGCTGATCGATGGTCCGCCAGGTGCTCATCACCGACGCCGACGACTTCGTCGGCCCGGCGGCGGTCGAGAGGTTCCGGGCGGAGGGCGATGCGGTGGTGGCCCGCTCGGCGCCGTTCGCGTCCCGGGACGAGGTGACGGCGCTGGTGGCCGAGCGCGGTCCGTTCGACGTCGTCATCGCCAACCTGGACGCGCCGATCACGGTCGCGCCGATCACCGAGCACGACGACGCCACGGTCGGCCACCTGTTCGCCCGGCTCGTCGATCCGCTGTTCTGGCTGTTCGCCGAGTGCCTGCCGGCCATGATCGACGCCGGCGGCGGGGCTGTCGTGGTGCCGACCTCGGCCACGGCCATCCGCTCGTCGTCACATCCGATCGCCGGGTACGAGGCGGCGAGGGGGGCCCAGCTCTCGCTGGTGCGCAGCGTCGGCCACGAGGTGGCCAGACACGGCGTCCGGGTCAACGGGATCGCACCGAACTTCATCGAGAACCCGTCGTACTACCCGCCCGAGACCGTTGCCGACCCCGGGTTCCAGGCCTCGCTCCGGGAGACGGTGCCGGCCGAGCGCCTCGGGCGGGGGGCCGAGGCGGCGTCGGTGCTGTGGTGGTTGGCGTCGTCCGAGGCCTCCTATGTCTTCGGCTCGGTCATCCCGACAGACGGCGGTTGGACGCTCGGCTAGCGCGCTGCGGGCGCGCCCGGCCGCGACCCGCTCAGCCGGCTGGGAGGCCGGCCAGCCTGGCGACCCGGTCGGCCATCTCCTCCCACTGCTCGCGGTGCATGATGTGGCCCATCTTCGGGTCGAGCCACAGCTCGGCTCCCGGGATCCTGGCGGCGATGTCCCGGCCGTGCTCCTCGCCGAAGACCGGATCCGCGCCGCCGTGCATGACCAGCGTCGGGCACGCGATCGCCCTCTGCTCGTCCCGGAGGAACGGCCCCCCGGCAAGCGACCGCAGCATCAGCTGGACGCCCTCGGGGTTGTAGCGGCGGTCGTGGGCCGCGGTCACGCGCTCCCGGACCCACGCCTCCTCGAACGGGTACCGGGCGCCCCACAGCCAGCGCCACAGGTCGACGGTGAACTCGATCGCCTCGGGCCGCGCTCGGCGCTCGCCCATCGCCAGCAGCTTCGGGCCCGAGTCGGGCGGACGGGTCGGTGCCGTCTGGTCGTCGGGGTCGCCCCCGGCCGAGGCCATCACGACGGTCAGCGTGGCCACCCGCTCGGGATGGCGGAGCGTGGTCCACCGGACGACGGCCCCGCCCATCGAGGCACCGACGAGGTGAACGGGGCCCACTCCCAGATCGCCGATGACGGCGGCGACGTCGTCGGCCAGGTCCTGCTGGGTGAACGGCTGGGGTGATGCCCCGCCACGAGGCTGTGACCAACCCATCGTCCGGTTGTCCATGCGCACGACCCGGAAGCCTCGAGCGGCGAAGACCTCGCACTGCTCCTCGGGGTACTCGACCGAGCCGATCTGCTCCCCCAGCCCGGCGACCAGGAGGAGCGTCGGGCCATCGGTCGGGCAGGTGACCTCGTAGTGGAGGTCGTACTCGTTGCTGGCGACGTGGGGCATGGCGTTCCTCCGCCGTCATCGTGGCACAGCCCGCCGGCCGACGCTGCAGGAAATTGATGAAACGAGATGTCTCAGGAATAGTCGGCCCGTGGCGCCGGTTGATCGAGGTCGTAAGGAATACCTAACTCACGGCCCACCCCAGCACACGTCCCACCCCAGCACACGTCCCACCCCAGCACCCGTCCCGCCAGACCCCCCAGGAGCATCCCGTGTCCGTCACCTCAACCGCTTCCACCTCCGCCGCCGAGGCCCCGGTCGACCCCAGGCCCCGCTTCGGCATCGGCCACCTGTCCATCGCCGCCACCGACGTCGACCGCCTGACCGAGTTCTACACCACGATCGGCATGCGTCTCGTCGTGAACATGGGTCGGATGTCGATCCTCGAGCTGCGGGGTGGCACCCACCTGATCGTCCGGCCTGGTCCGCCGGGCGACACCAGCCTCGACCTGATCGTCGACGACATCGACGAGACCAGGGCCGTGCTCGACGGCGCCGGCGCCGACCCGAGCCCGATCGAGCGGGGCAACCCCCACGATCGGTTCACCGCAACCGACCCAGAGGGCAACCTGCTCGTCGTCAACTCCAACCACGCCATCGGGCCGGTGTAGGCGCTGCGGATCCGGCGGCGACGTCGCCGGCGCCGACCGCCGATCCTCGGGCCCGGCTAGGAGTCGGCCTCGGCCGACAGCCGAACCTCGCTGACCCGGCCAACCGTCGCCGCACCGATCGAGCCGTCCAGGAACGAGCTGAGCTCGCCGGCCTGGTCGGCCCGGTCGTGGCGCGACGTCCACACGTCGTACGCCGCGGCGTCGGCCCACAATGCGGTCACCACCGCAACCGACCCGTCGGCGGCGATGGACAGCTCGGCCCCGAGGCAGCCATCCTGGGCTGCGGCCGTGGCCAGGATCTGCTCCCGCTCGAAGAAGGCGACGAGGCCGTCGGCTGCGCCCTCCGCCAGCGGCAGCTCCAGGATGGTGCGGATCATGGGGCCTCGGCTCGGGCCGCGGTCACGGTCGGCGTCCGACGCCGATGAGCGGGGCCATCGTCGCCTTCTCGCCATCCATCACGACGTCGACCGAGAAGGCCGTGCGGACCTCGACACCGTCGAGCCCGGCTGCGACCAACGCCTCCCGGATCTCGTCGACGGTGAAGCCGTGGCCGTCGTCGTCGGTGCGCTCCCAGTCCCACTGGACCCAGACGCCGCCCGGTCGCAGCCGCCTGGTCAGCTCTGCGACCGTGGCCCGATAGTCGTCGAGGAACGAGCAGACCGACGACGCCACGATAAGGTCGAACGGTTCGGCCTCGTCGCCGACCGAGTCGGCGGTCGCCACCCCGGTCAAGCCCCGCTCGGCCACCTTGGCCTCGAGCACCGCGAGCATGGCCGGCGACGTGTCGACGGCGACCACGGTTGCACCTGCGCCGACCAGGCGCTCGGTCAACAGCCCGGTTCCGCAGCCGAAGTCGAGCACCCTGGCCCCGGCGAGCGCCGGGCCGCCGTCGGTCAGCACCTCACCGAGCGACTCGAACGCCGCCGCCGCGTAGGCCCGAGCCGCCGGATCGTCGTCCCAGCCGTCGGCCCACTCACCCCACTCGTCGGTCATGTTCCCGACGCTACCGCCCCGGCACCGAGTCGGGGACCAGATCGATCGGCAGGTCGCTCCCCGTTCGCCCTCCCGCTGGTCGCGGCCCTCGGCTCGGGCCGAGCGCCTGGCGAGACGGTCAGGAGACCGACTCGCCGTTGGTGCTCGATCGGCGGGCGTTGCCGTTGCCGTTTCCATTGGTCGACCCTCGCCGGTTGCCCGGCTCCCAGGCCGCCGGATCGATCAGCTCGACATCGACACCGGGGTCGAGGGCGTCGGCCTGGGCCTGGCGCTCCTCGGCCCGGGATCGCAGCTCGACGTAGCGGCGGTAGGCCTTGGCGGCCTCGACCTCGACCCGTTCCGCCTCCTCGACCCGCCGCCGGTGGGACAGCGAGCTGCCGTTGGTCGGAGCCTCGACCTCAAGCCGCACCAGCTCGGCCTGCACGAGCAGGCGGGCCGCCTCCTCGTCGAGCTCCTCCGCCCGGCGCCACGCCTCGGCGGCGTCCTCGACCGCCTGGGCATGACGGGCCAGATCGCCGTCGTCCGGTTCCGCGTCGATCGTCAGCTCGTCGCGGGCCAGCACGAACACGGTGACCGGCGAGCCGGCGCCGAGCTGCTCGATCGGGGTCTCCATCGGACCGAGCGGCTCGTTCCGGCGGACCCGGAGTGGCACGAACGCCATCGTCGCTGCGGCCTGGGTACTGCGGACGGCCTCGGCGGAGGCATCGACGCCGACCACCCGGGCCCGGATCCGGGCGTTGCGGAGGATCGTGCCGACCTCGACCGGGTCGAGACTCGCCTCGGGCCCGACCGGGACCACCACCTCGATCGTCGCCTGGGCCCACTCGGGGTTGCGGGTGCAGAGCCAGGCCAGGAGGGTCATCAGCTGCCCCGCCCGATCGTCCGACCACCAGACGCTGATCGTTCGGTCGGCCGGCGCCGTGCCACCGAGCCCGTCCCAGCGGTCGTCGTCGCAGTGGACGATCACCACGTTGGTCGAGAAGCGAGCGCACTCCTGCAGGATCTCGCCGTAGCGGTGCCGCCCCTCCTGGCCCGTCTCGCTGAGGTCGGGGCGGCCGAACACCACGGTGTTGGCCCGCACGTCGCCGAGCCCGTGGGCCTGGACGATGGCCTGGACCCCCGCCCGGAGGTCGGCGGCGAGGACCGTCCGCCCGAACACGGGGAGCTTGGCCGCCACCAGCTCCCGCTCGAGGCCCTGGGCCACGCTCCTGGCCCGGCGGCGGTCGATCGGGCCGGATCCCTCGATGACCCGGACGGCGGTGGTGAACCCGGCCCCGCCGTCGAGCCAGGTCGACACCTCGAGCAGGCGCGCCCGGTTGTCCGGGTCGTTCGGCACGAAGGCGAGGATGCAGGGTCGCCAGTCGCGCTCGGAGACCACCTCCTTGCGCAGCGCCAGCAGGTGGCGGCGGGCCTCGCTGTAGTGGTGGGCCCGGACGCTGTCGCTCCACCGCTCGGGGATCTCCTGGCGCTGCAGGTAGGTGTAGATGCCCCAGAGCACGAAGGCGGCCACGGCGCCGGTCACCGGGCTGATCGCCACCACGACGAGCGCGCAGAGCACGGCGCCGGCCAGGCTGAGGCGGGGGTCGAACCACCGGAACCGGGGCCGGAACGACGTGCCGGCGCTGCGGGCCTCGAAGTAGGAGGCGTAGTTGATCAGCCCGTAGGAGGCCAGGAAGAACATCGAGATGACGGGGGCGACGGTGTTGATGTCGCCGGCGGCGACCGTGACCAGGCCGATCCCGGCCGACAGCAGCGTGGCCCGCCTCGGGTTCGACATCGGGCCGGCGCCGGCGGCGAAGGGTCGCAGCGGCGGGACGATCCGGTCCTCGGCGATCCGCTGCAGTACCCGGGGGGCGCCGAGCAGCGAGGCCATCGCCGACGACACCGTCGCCGCGATCACACCGGCCTGCGCCGTCCAGGGGGCGAGCGACAGGTCGCCCATGATCGTGGTCGTGTCCTCCCGCAGGGTCAGCGGGGTCGCGGCGCCGGCCAGGAGCAGCATCGCCATGGCGTAGACGACGGTCGACACACCGACCGCAGCGAAGGTCCCGACCACGATCGACCTGGTCGGGTTGCGCAGGTCGCCCGACATGGCGACGCCCTGGGTGAACCCGGTGACCGCCGGGAAGAACACGGCGAAGGTGGTCCAGAACCCGAGCCCGCCGGCCGGCCGGCCGAGGTTGGAGCTGGTGGTGTCGAGCGACAGCTCGGGGACGACGCCGACGACGAACGAGACCAGGGCGACGACCAGGAGGCCCATGACGACGTATTGCAGCCGGGTGGCCCAGTCGGCCCCGAGCCAGGCGAAGCCGAGCAGCACGATCAGGCAGGCCGCAGCAACGGCCCGGACCATCAGCGCCGACTCGTGGCCCGAGAGCGCCACTGCCGCCTCGGCGAAACCGATGCAGTAGAAGGCCACCGAGATCGACATGGCGGCATAGAGCACCAGCCCGACCGCACCCCCGAACTCGATGCCGAGCGTCCGCGAGATCAGGAAGTAGACGCCCCCGCCCCGCAGCCGCAGGTTCGACGCCGCGGTGGCGAGCGACAGGCTGGTCAGCACCGAGACGGCGGTGGCCAGCAGGAGGATCAGCAGGCTGGTGCCGAGGCCGACGTTGCCGACGACGAAGCCGAGCCGGAGGAAGAGGATCAGCCCCAGGATCGTCAGCACGCTCGGGGTGAAGACCCCGGCGAAGGTTCCGAGGCCAGTCGCCGACCCCGGGTTTCTCGGCTCCACGAGTCGACGTTAGCCAGGCCGCGGCGGTTCGAGTCGGACCCACTCGGTGGCGTCGCTGGATGTTCATCTTGCGGTTCGGATGGGGCTCGGCCGACCCCTCGGCTCGCCCGCCCGGGTCAGCGGTTCGACCAGGTCGGCCGGCGCTTCTCCATGAAGCTGGCGATGCCCTCCTGGCCGTCGGCGCTGGTCACCCCGGCCGCCATCACGGCGCCGGCGTAGCCGTAGGCGTCGCCCTGGTCCATGTCGACCTGGGCGTAGAACGTGCGCTTGCCCTGAGCCTTCGAGTAGGCGCTGCCCCGCGTGGCCCGGCGCATCATCTGGCGGGTGGCGTCCTCCAGCTCGTCGTGGGGGACCACCCGATTCACCAGGCCCCACTCGCAGGCCGTCTGGGCATCGATCGGGTCGCCGGTGAGCGCCATCTCGAGCGCCTTCTTGCGGCCGATGGCTCGGGCGACGGCCACGAGCGGGGTGTGGCAGAACAGGCCGCCCTTGCCGCCGGGCGTCTGGAAGCGGGCCTGGTCGCTGGCCACCGCCAGATCACACGACGCCACCAGCTGGCAACCGGCGGCGGTGGCGATGCCCTGGACCTGGGCGACGACCACCTGGGGGACCTCCTGGATGAGCGTCATCATCCGCTCGCAGATGGCGAACAGCTCCTGGGCGTCGGCCAGGTCGGCGCCGGCCATGTCGGTGAAGTCGTGGCCGGCCGAGAACGCCGGCCCGTCGGCGGCCACGATCACGCCGAGGGCGTCGCTGGCGGCGATGGTCTCCAGGGCGTCGATCACCGCCTTCATCACGGGGCCGGCCAGGGTGTTGCGGCGATCGGGGTTGGCCAACGTGAGCACCGCAACCGTGCCCTCGTAGGCGATCGTGTCGTCGTGGTCGATGCGGATGAGCGGGGGCGTCGAGGCCGGCATGGGCCCGATGCTATGCGGCCCCTCCCGGGAGCGGAAGTTGGCGGTCGCCCCGCTCGGACGACCGCGGACGCCGCATTCGAACCGCCACCGGGGCCAGACCTACGATGGGCCATCGGCCGGGCGACCGCCGCCCGACCGGCCTTTCCGAAGGGGGAATCTCCGAATCATGCGTTTTGGCATTTTCATGGCGCCGTTTCATCCGATGGCCGGTCAGGATCCGATCTCGTGTTTGCAGCGGGACCTGGAGACGGTGCAGTTGTTGGATCGTCTTGGCTATGACGAGGTGTGGGTGGGTGAGCACCACTCGGCTGGGACCGAGATCATCCCGGATCCGTTCATGTTCATTTGCTACGCGGCTCCCCAGACTCGTCACATCAAGCTGGGCACGGGGGTGTTGTCGTTGCCGTACCACAATCCGTTGTGGTGCGCGGATCGGGCGTTCTTTGCCGATCAGTTGACTCGGGGTCGGTTCATGTTGGGTCTGGGTCCGGGGGCGTTGCCTGGGGATGCGGCGATGATCGGGATCGCCATCGAGGACCAGCGCAAGATGTTGGAAGAGGACACCGAGGTTTTGATGAAGTTGTTGGCGGCGGAAGAGCCGGTGTCGCACGAGAACGACCGGTACGAGCTGGTCGAGGCGATGTCGCAGTATCGGCCCTACAGCGACTTCGACGTGGCGGTTGCGGCGATCGCGTCGCCGACGGGCCCTCGGATCGCGGGCCAGCATGGGATCGGGTTGTTGTCGATTGGGGCGACGTCGGTCGATGGGTTCGACGCGCTCGGCTACCACTGGGATGTGGTCGAGGAACGAGCGACCGAGTTCGGGCAGACCGCCAGCCGGGATGGGTGGCGTCTCGTTGGGCCGATGCACTTGGCGGAGACGAGGGAGCAGGCGATCGAGGACGTGAAGTTCGGGCTGAATGATTGGTGCCATTACACCCAGCACATTCTGGCCGCTCCGCATTTCCGGGCGGCGGGGGAGACGTTCGAGGAGCGGGTGGCGTGGGTCAACGAGACCGGTTTGGGGGTGATCGGCACGCCCGATGATGCGGTCGAGCAGATCGAGCGGTTGGAGAAGCAGTCGAATGGTGGGTTCGGGGCGTATCTGATGATGGATCACGAGTGGGCCAACCCCCAGGCCCAGGCCCGCCATTACGAGTTGTTCGCTCGGTATGTGAAGCCGAACTTCCAGGGTGTGGCCAAGGGCCCGGTCCGGGCTGAGCATCGGGCCATTGGTGAGCATCAGATCCTGGGAGACCGGGTCGAGAAAGCGGTCCAGGCCGCCACCGACGCCCACTTCGACAACAAGGACTGACCAGCGAGCCGACACAGCCCGACCGGCGGCGGGGGAGACGACCAAACCCGTCGTCGATCGGGCTGACTACCAGCTCGTCGACTCGATCGACAGCGAGCCCGATGCCCGCCAGGTGACGTCGAGCCGCAGGATCGCGCCCCGCTCGAGGTTCTCGGCGAAGAACGCGACCGTGGCCCCGTCGTCGGTCTCGGTCACGATCGGGTCGTGGTACTCGACGCCGACGGGCTCGAGCAGCCGAGGCGCCACCGCCGGGTCGGCCAGCACGAGCGGCCCCGGTGTGTCGCCCATGGCCAGGACCAGACGGGCGAAGGCCTCGCCGGCCGGGCGACCGGTGACGGCCCGCCCGTCGCCATCACCGTCGGTGAAGCAGGCCTGCAGCACGGTGAGCGCGGCGTCGTCCTGGCCGTCGTCGACCACGGTGCCGTCTGGCAGCGCCACGAGGTAGCGGGCCCGCGACGTCGGACGTTCTGCGGGGGAGGCGGCGTTGAGCTCGCAGCTCGACGGGTCGAGCGTGGCCACGACCGTCAGCTCGACCTCGGCCCGGTCGACGGCCAGGATCTCGGCGGCCCGGTCGGTCACATCGTCGGTGGTGCTCACGTCAGCCTCCCTACCGGTGCAGCCGGCCAGGACGAGCAGCGCCACCGTCAGCATGGCGGTGGCGGCCAGGGCGGTGTCGACGCCCGCTCGCCGGCTCCGGTTCCTCGTCGACATCACCGCCTCCTCCGCGTTCCCGCCGCTCAACGGTAGCCAGCGTCCCGCCACCGGCGAGTGCGGGCCTGCGGTCGTCGTCGGTCGTCATGGCACATCCTCGATCGGTGCGTTGGTCGTGCTGTTGGGGCCGTCGTCGACCGGGATCGGGGCCGGGGCCGGGTCGTCCGGGTCGGTGACGCCGGCCCGTATCTCGACCACGAGGTCGTCGGCCGTGACCGCACGGCCGACGATGTCGGCGGCGAAGGCGGCGATCCTCGGACCCTCGATCGGGTCGTCGACCGCGTCCGCGATGTGGCGGTAGGCGCCGTCGGTCGCCGTGAGCAGGTAGCGGACCCGGGCCTCGACGTCGCCCCGGGTCGGCGGTGAGCCGAACTGGGCCAGGTGGCCGACCCAGTAGGCCCGATACTCGCCCATGAAGTACTCGAAGCTGGCGTCGACCCGGTCGTCGTTGACGAGGTGGTTGACCTCGTGGGCCACCGTGTGGGTGACCATGTGCTCGGTGTCGTCCGGGTGGATCCCGGCCGGCACGGACGCCGACACCGGGTCGTCGCCGGCGTCGAGGTAGCGGCGATTGAGGTGGAACTCGCCACCTCCGGCCGAGCCGTAGGCGGTGCCGCCCCGATCCCAGTCGAAGCGGTACGGGGCGTCGGGGGCCAGGACCTGGTCGAGCGTGTGGTCGATGACCGCCCGGTCGCCGGGGTGGTGGCTCGACAGGTGGCCGATCAACTTGGTGGTGCGCTGCTGGTCGTCGAGGCTCATGCCGTCGAACCAGCCGTGATCGGCCAGGCGGGTGAGGTTGTCGATCGCCGCTGGTGTCGGGTAGTTCGCGGCCTGGCGCAGGAGCGCCGTCCGCTCCTCGAAGTCGAGCCGTCCGGTGACCCCGTCCCCGGTCAGCAGACCGTCCAGCGCGGCCGGGGCGCCGGGATCGGTTGCCGCCCGTTCGGCCGACCCCCAGGCCCCGAGGTAGGGGCTGTTGGCCCCGAGCGCGAGCTTCCGGTCGGCCGGGAGTGGGGCCAGGAGCCGGTAGAACTCGGTGCGCTCCCGGTCGTTCCAGTCGTTCGACCAGAATCCGGACGAGTGCACGTTGTGGAACAGCCGCTCGAGCTGGACGTCGGTGAGCTGGGCGAACACCAGCTCGATGCCGGCCGGATCGAGGTCGGCCAGGTGGTCGCGGACCCGGTTGAGCTCACCGTTGCTGATGCCGAGGTCGTCGCCACGGTCGATGTCGGCGACCACCATCCGGTGGGCCGCCCCGATCGTGGCCAGGGGGCCGTCGTCGGCCAGCCCACCGACGTCGACCCGCCCGGCCAGCCGGTCGGCGGCCCCCGACGTGAGACGACCGGTGGTGACCAGCCCCACCTCTCGCATGGCCGCGGTCACGATCAGCGGGTCGACGCTGATCAGCGGATCGTCGCCGCCGGCGAAGGCCTCGAGCGCATCGGCGACCGTCTCGGCCATGGCGTTGCCGATCGTGAGCCGATCGTGCAGTTCGGCCAGCGTGTGGCCGACGGCCTCGCCGGTCGGTCCGTCGCCGAGCACGCCCCCGACCCGGGAGCGGTGGAAGGCGATCAACCGGGAGACGGAGGCCAGCGTGGCCAGGCGATGCCGGCCCGTGTCGGCGAAGGTCCGGAGATCGTCGGTGTCGGCCGTGAACTCATCGATCACGAATCTTCCTCCCGCCGACCACCGTACGAAGCGTGCGTCAGCCGGGCGATGGGGACCGGTCCCCCTTGCCCGTGCTGGCCCCGCGGCGAACACTCATCGCGTGCAAGCAGGGCAATTTTGCTCCGATTCTTCCCACATATGGGGGATGACGGGCGCAAGCAAGATGGGCAAGCTCGGCCCTCGTCGGTGGCCCTTGCCGGTGCTTCCCGGAGGTCGCAGGATTCGGCGGATCCACCTGAGTTTCGTGGGGTATTTGGCCTCATTCAGCGGATTGACCGTCGACCATTTGAAGGGACCTGATCGACAAGCATCGACACTAGCTGGACTCTTTCGAGCAAATGCGCTACGGTCTCCTTTGGGTTCGTGACAACCCCACCGCCGCACAATTTCATCGGAGTCGTACTACGGATATGTCCGCCGCAACGTGTCCTCACACTCTGGCCCCGCGCGTTCACGGCAACCCCAACTGGGTTGACCTGCACACGACGAAGGCCTCCCTCGCCGCCGGCTTCTACCGAAACGTCCTCGGTTGGACCTTCACCGGCGACCGGCCGCTGAGCGCGGTCGGTGACCCGCCAGCCGAGCCCGACCGACGATCGACGACGGCCGCCGTCGATGGTCGGGACATCGGCGAGATCGTGGCCCGAAGCGATTGCTTCGACTCGATGCAACTGCTCTCGACCTGGTTCCCGTACATCGAGGTGGCCAACGTCGAGATCACGGTCGAGCTGGTCGAACCGGCCGGTGGGCTGGTCCTCAGCCCCGTCGCCACCCGAGCCGACGGCTCCCGGGTGGCGACGATCCTCGACCCGGGCGACGCCGTCCTGCGGATCTGGGATCGGCCGCTCGGGCTGACCCCTGACCGGCCGGACGGCCTCGGCGCTCCGACCTGGTTCGAGCTCGAGACGAGCGATCTCGATCGGGCCCGCAAGTTCTACGGGGAACTGTTCGGGTGGGACGCCGGCGAGGTCGACGATCCCGGTCGGGCCGAGCCCTACCTCATCTTCACCTGCGGCGGAGACGCCGTCGCCGGTGCGGTGTGGTCGCCCCTCGCCGACATCCCGGCCGCATGGTGCACCGCCTTCGCCGTGCCCGACACCGACGAGGCCACCGCCCTGGCGGTCGACGCCGGCGGCGTGGTGCTCACCGAACCGGTCGAGATGGCCCGGGGCCGACAGTCCGTCGTCGTCGATCCGACCGGGGCGGTCTTCGGGCTCCTCGGGCCCGCCTGCCGGACCCCGCGCCCGCTGTAGGTCCCCGGTCGGGCCCGACAGGAGACGTCGTGACAGCCACGGGTTCCACTCGAGGTCCGAACCCGGACCGACGGGCTCCCTGTCGGAGCCGTTGTCGCTCTCCGCGGCCATCGCCGCCGAGTCTGGGGCGCTGACGCCTCAGCCCGAGTTTCGCCGCCCACCCCCCGCCTGTCCGGCTCCGGCCGGCCAGGGGGCGGGACTCGGGGCACTACACTCCGGCCATGGAATCGTGGGTTGGCGCCGACGGAGGCGCGGCGGACGGTGCCGGTGCGTCCGATGTCGACTGGATGCGCCTCGCGCTGCTCGAGGCGGCCAGGGCTCCCGAGCACGGCGACGTGCCGGTCGGGGCCATCGTGGTCGATGCCGGCGGGTCGGTCATCGCCAGCCGCCACAACGAGCGCGAGCTGACCGGCGACCCGACCGCCCACGCCGAGATCCTCGCCATCCGGGACGCCGCCAGGCACGTCGGCTCGTGGCGGCTCGAGGGTTGCACGGTCATCGTCACCCTCGAGCCGTGCCTCATGTGCGCGGGGGCCCTGGTCAACAGCCGGATCGAGCGCCTGGTCTACGGCGCGGCCGATCTGGCCGCCGGCGCGTGCCTCAGCCTCTACAACGTGTGCGACGACCCACGGCTCAACCACCGGATACGACTCGCCGTCGGGATCGAGGCCGAGACCTGCGCCGAGTTGCTGACCGAGTTCTTCGCCGCCCGCCGCTGACCGCCTCGGACGGAGCCGGAAGTGGGTCGGGCGAGTCGCCCACCACTAGGCTCCTGCGGGCGCGGCTGCGACCCCCGCAGCCGGCAGACAGGATCGTCGTGTCACCCAACGACCCGTCCCGCCTTCGCCGGTTCCGCCGCTTGGCCGCCTGGGTCCGCCTGTCGATGCGGCCGCTCGCCCGCATGACCTACGAGCCGGACACGTTCCCCGACCTCGAGACCCCGATGGTGCTGGTGGCCAACCACCGCAGCCTGTTCGACGTGTTCGTCGCCGTCGAGGCCCTCGACCGCTACGGCTGTCCGGCCCGTTGCCTCGTCCGTCGCCGTTACATGGATCAGCCCGTCGTCGGTCACGCCCTCCGGGCGGTCGACTGCATCCCCGCCGGCGACGGCAGCGGCGAGGCGATCGGCGAGGCGGTCGAGACGCTCGAGGCCGGCCGGTCGGTGGCCGTCATGGCCGAGGGCCGCGTGAACCCGCCGGAGGCGCGCCAGCCCGACGGCCTCGGCGAGCTCCGACCCGGGTTCGTCGCCATCGCCCGCAAGGTCGACGCCCGGATCCTCCCGATCGGCATCACCGGCAGCGACCTCGTGTGGCCGCGCGACCGCTGGCCTCGGTTCCGGCCGTGGCGCCGGCCGGCGGTCGACATCCGCCTCGGGCCGCCGATCGAGATCGGTGAGGCATCGGACGAGGAGGTCATGGACGTCACCCGCGCCGCCATCTCCTCGCTGCTCACCGAACGGGGATGAGCGATCGCCGCTGACCGATCGCGCCCGCCGGGGTGCCGAACCGAGCCGCTCGGTCCGGAGCGGGCTCGGAGCCGCTACCCTGGCCTGCGGAAGGTTGCCAGAGCGGACGAATGGGGCGGCCTCGAAAGCCGTTGTGGCCTCCGGGTCACCGTGGGTTCGAATCCCACACCTTCCGCGCCACCGCACCTCGTGCCTCGCCGTGCCTTCCGTGCCGAGCACCCCGGTGCCAGGATGGGCCAATGCCCGCATCGGTCTGGCCCCAGTTCCTGCTCGTCTGCTCCGACGTCGCTCGGTCGAGTCGCTTCTACTGCGACGTGGTCGGCCTGGAGAGCGGGCACGGCGGCGACGAGTACGAGCAGCTGCTCCACGACGGCGAGCTCGTCATGCAGCTGCACGACGACGATGACGACGAGCACCATGGACCGCTGGCCGATCCCGACCAGCCAAGGGGTAACGGCGTGCTGGTCTGGTTCGAGGTGGCCGACTTCGACGGTGCGGTCGAGCGGGCCAGGGCCGCCGGGGCGCCCGTCGTGCGAGACGTCGTCGTGAACCCGAACGCCAAGCAGCGGGAGATCTGGATCACCGACCCGGACGGCTACACCGTCGTGCTGGCCGGCCCCTCGGAGTACCGACCCCGCTGAGACCGAGGGCCCGGACGGTCAGCCGGCCGTTCGGTCGACCGGCGTGACGGTCCGCTCGAGGGTGACGATGCCGTCGACCCCGATCGACCGGCTGCCGTCGGCGGTCTCGACGAACCCGTTGCGCCGGTAGACGGCGAGGGCGGGGTCCATCACGCCGGGCAGCGTCTCGAGCCAGATCGTCGTGCAGCCCCGGCTGCCGGCCGACGCGACCGCTCGGTCGACCAGGCGGTCGGCCAGCCCGAGCCCCCGGGCCATCGGCCGCAGGTACATGCGCTTCAACTCGGCGGCGGTCCCGGCCCTGGCGGCGGCGCTCGCCGTCGGCCCGTCGACCGGGTAGCGGACGGCGATGGTGCCGACGGCCAACCGGTCGATGGTGGCGAGGAACAGGACCGCCCGGCGGCCGTCGTAGTGCCCGGCCAGGTCGGCCAGCTCTCGCCGAAGCGCGGGCTGGGCGTCGAGCGGTTCGACACCGACCGCCGCCCGGAGCCACTCGACGTAGTCGTGCAGCAGGGCGGTGGCCTCCAGCCAGTCGATCGGGTCGGCCGGCGGGCGGATCTCGACGTTCTCGGCCCTCAGGGCGGGCACCGGGAGCGCCGGCACGGGCGGGTTGGGGAGTGGGGTGATCATGTGCGTCCCTCCGACTCGGTGCACACGGCCCGTCTCGGCCGAGTGCCCGTGTGTGTATCTTCAGTGAAACATATGTGTTGCATCAACACAACACAGTTGTTCAGCCGTGTGGTACGGTTCGTGCATGGCGACGGATCGTGAAGCCGGCCCGGTTCTCGCCGGCGCCGATCGAGCCACCCGGGGGGATGGTCCGGTCGGCCCCGACCCCGTTGTCGTCGATGCGGTCGCCCGCCTGATCGATCGCGGCGGCCTGGCCGCGCTGTCGATGACGGCGATCGCCGAGGAGGCCGGGCTCTCGCGGGTCACGCTCCATCGGCGGGGATCGACGATCGAGGACTACGTGATCACCGTGTTCGGCCGGGTCAGCGATGCGCTGCGGGCCGCCCTGTGGCCGGTGCTGACCGGGCCGGGCTCGGCGGCCGAGCGGCTCCGGGCCGGCCTCGAGGGCCTCTGCCGGGTGGCCGAGGAGCACCGGGGCGTGATGCGGGCGCTCTACGGCGTGGCCGGTCGGCCATCGCCTGGCGATCCCGACCGGCTGACGAGCGCCGACTCGGCCGAGCCGTTCGAACGCCTCCTGCGCGACGGCCTGGTCGACGGCACGCTGACCAGCGACGACCCGACCGCCGATGCCGTCCTCGTGCTGAACGCCACCGGTTGGACCTACCTGCACCTGCGCTCCGCCCACGGCTGGAAAGAGGAGCGGGCCCGCAGCCGATCGGTCGACACCGCGATCGCCCAGTTCCTCGTCGACCGCTCGCCGGAACCAGACGCTCCGGCCGGTCGGACCTGACGGCTCAGCCTGGTCGGATCTCGCCGGACCCCCGAGCGACGACGGCGACCGGCAGCAGGCGGGGCGGATTCCTGGTGACGTCGTCGGCCAGCCGCTCGAAGATCCGCTCGCCAGCCAGGCGACCGAGGGCGATCGGGTCCTGGGGGACGACCGAGATGGCCGGCTGGATCACGTCGGCCAGTTCGACGTCGTCGAAGCCGACCATGGCGATCTCGTGCTGCCGGCCGAGGCGATGCAGCGCCCGAACGGCACCGATCGTCACGAAGTTCTGGGCGGTGACGAGGGCCGTCGGCCGGTCGGGTGACGAGAGCAGCTCGACGGTGGCGGCCTCGGCCTGATCGGGATCACCGAGATCGGTGAGCACCCACGGAGTCTCCAGCCCGGCGGCCGTCATCTCCTCGAGGAAACCGAGCCGTCGCTGGGCCGCAGACCAGAACCGGAGCGCATCGCCGAGGAAGGCGATGCGGCGGTGGTCGTGATCGATGAGGTGTCGGGTGGCGGCCGCTGCGCCGCCTCGGTGGTCGGTGTGGATCAGGTCGCCGACGTCGGCCGCCGGCTGGAGGTCGACGAACACCACCGGCGTGCCGTGCTGGAGCTCGGCGGTGAGATAGGCGAGGTCGGGGTGGCACGAGGAGATGACGAGCCCGTCGACGCGGCGGGCGATGAACGAGCGGACCAAGGCCTCCTCGCGGTCGGGATCGCCGTCGGAGGAACCGGCCAGAACGAGGCTGCCCCTGGCCCTGGCGGCATCCTCCAGGCCGCGGAGGATGGCGGCGAAGAACGGGTTGGCCACGTCGACCTGGACGAAGCCGAGGCTCTTCGACGACGGCGCGGTGCGGCGGAGGAAGCGGGCCCGGTCGTCAGGCTGGTAGCCGAGGTCGGCGATGGCTGCTCGGACCTTGGCCTCCAGCTCCTCGGTCACCCCCCGCTCGCGGTTCACCACCCGGGACACGGTCTTGAGGCTGACCCCGGCGGCCTCGGCCACGTCCCGCATCGTCGGTCGTCGCCGGGCCGTCATCGTTGCGTTCGTTCGACCGTTTGGTCGACGAGGTTGACAGACATCGACGACCACCCTAGCTTGACAACGTTGTCATCCAGAGAGGTCGTCCGATGGTCCACCAACCGCCGGACTTGTCCCAACCGTGGGACTACGATGACGACGCTGCCAAGACAGTGAGCTCCCGAGGCGGGAACCTCGTGGAGTGGAACCAGGGGAGAACAACCATGAATCGAACGTTGACGCGGCTTCTGGCCGTGCTTGCCGCGCTCGCCATGCTGGCTGCGGCCTGCGGCGACGATGACGACACCGACGCCGGCGGCGACGGTGGTGGAGACGGCGGCGACGTCACCGTCTCCCTGATCACCAAGGACTCGACGAACCCGTTCTTCGTCGCCATGCAGGAGGGTGCCCGCCAGAAGGCCGACGAGCTCGGCATCGAGATCCAGATCGGCTCGGGCCAGGAGGAGGGCGACGACCAGGGCCAGATCGACCTGATCGAGACCGCCATCGCCCAGGGTCATGACGGGATCCTGATCACCCCGATCTCGGTCAACGTCAACGACGCCATCGAGCGGGCCCGCGACGCCGGCCTGTACGTGATCGCCCTCGACACGCCGACGGATCCGCCGGACGTGGTCGACATCACCTTCGCCACCGACAACTGCCTGGCCGGCGAGGCCATCGGCCAGTGGGCGGCCGGCAAGCTCGACGGCGACAAGGCGACCATCGCCCGACTGGTGATCTTCGACGACCGGGTCGTCTCCGTCGACTACTGCCGTGACAACGGCTTCCTCCGGGGCATGGGCATCGACATCGGTGACCTGACCGTCATCGGCGACGAGGCCACCACCGGCAACTACACCACCGGCACCGGCGGCGAGTACGAGATCGTCTGCATCGAGGCCACCGGCGCCAACGAGGAGGGCGGCCGGACCGGCATGGAGACGTGCCTGTCGCAGAACCCCGACATCAACGTCGTCTACACCATCAACGAGCCGACCGCCTTCGGTGCCGCCGCCGCCCTCGAGGCGGCCGGCAAGGTCGTCGGCGAGGACGTCATCATCGTCTCGGTCGACGGCGGTCTGACCGGCGTGCAGGCGGTCCAGGAGGGTGGCATCCAGGCCACCTCCCAGCAGTACCCGCTCCGCATGGCCAGCCTCGGCGTCGAGGCGATCACCGAGATCGCCCAGGGCGGCGACGCCCCGGAGAACACCTCGGCCGACGGCACCTTCTTCGACACCGGCGTCGCCCTCTGCACCGACGATCCCATGGACACGGTCACCGCGGCCGACCAGGAGGATTCGCAGTACTGCATCGACAACGCCTGGGGCTGAGCAGGTGACGGTGCCAGGCACCGTCACCCGTTCGCCTCCGGCGAGACGTCGCCCCGAGCGGCAATGAGCTGACACGCAGGGGCAGCGGTCGACCCGACCGCTGCCCCTGCGACATGATGGACCACCTTTCGAAGCCACCACGGAGCACCGAAGGAGAGCGAGGCGCGGTGACCACATCGACAACGGCCCCGGATCTGGCCGAGGAGTTCGGCACCGATTCGACCCTGATCGGCAGGATCCAGTCGACCCTGCACAGATACCCGTACCTCAGCCCGCTCACGGTGCTGCTGGTGGCGATGGTGATCTTCACCCTCCTGAACGATCGATTCATCCTGGCAACCAACCTGTCGCTGATGTCGCAGCAGGCCGTGATCGTCGGGACCCTGGCCATCGCCCAGACCCTGGTGATCCTGACGGCCGGGATCGACCTCTCGATCGGCGCCATCATGGTCTTCGGCCAGATGATGATGGCCAACCTGGCCGTCTCGGCCGACGCGGCCAATGTCCAGTTCGCCTGGGGCCTGCCCTGGTTCATCGCCCTGGCCGCCGGTGTATTGATCGCAGTGATCGCCGGGGGGTTCAACGGCTTCCTCATCACGCAGTTCAACCTCCCGCCGTTCATCGTCACCCTGGGCACGCTCAGCATCTTCACCGCCCTGTCGCTCATCCTGTTCAAGGCCAGGACCATCCAGGGCCGCGAGCTCCCCGGTGGGCTCAAGGCGATGGGTGAGACGGCCAGCCTCGGCTCGTTCCGGCTGATGGCCGGCGTCGGGATGATGCTGGCCCTCTACGCCCTCTTCGCCTACGTGCTCCGCAACACGGCCTGGGGCACGCACGTCTACGCGGTCGGCGACGATCCGGAGGCCGCCGAGCTGTCCGGTATCAGTACCCGTCGGGTCCTGTTCAGCGTCTACGCCGTCGCCGGCCTCATCATCGGCGTCGCCGGGTGGATCACGATCGGCCGGGTCGGGTCCGCCAGCCCGAACGTCGCCCCCAACATCAACCTCGACTCGATCACCGCGGTGGTCATCGGTGGGACGTCGCTGTTCGGTGGGCGGGGCACGATGGTCGGCACCCTGCTCGGCGCGCTCATCGTCACCGTCGTCGAGAACGGCCTGGCGCTGGCCGGCCTCGACCAGGCCTACCGGGTCCTGGCCGTCGGCCTCCTGGTGATCGCCGCCGTCGCCCTCGACCAGTGGATCAGGAGGGTGGACGCCTGATGTCGGACACGATCGATCACCCGACCGGCCTCGACGGTCTCGCACCGATCCTGACCGGCCGGGGTCTCGTCAAGACCTTCGGTCGGGTGGTGGGGCTGAACGGGGCCGACATCGACCTCTTCCCCGGCGAGGTCCTGGCCGTCATCGGCGACAACGGGGCCGGCAAGTCGACCCTCATCAAGTGCTTCTCCGGGGCTCACGTGCCCGACTCGGGCGAGATGACCGTCGACGGTCAGCAGGTCGAGTTCAGCAGCACCCACGAGGCCAGGGCCGGGGGGATCGAGACCGTCTTCCAGACCCTGGCCGTCGCCCCCGCCCTCGACATCGCCTCCAACCTCTACCTCGGTCGGGAGATCCGCAAGGAGGGCATCCTCGGTCAGCTCTTCCGCACGCTCGACAAGAAGCGCATGCGGACGCAGGCCGGCCAACACCTCCAGGACCTCGGGATCGGCACGCTCCAGGACATCACCCAGGCGGTCGAGACCCTGTCCGGCGGTCAGCGTCAGGCCGTCGCCGTCGCCCGGGCCGCCGCCTTCGGGTCGAAGGTGATCATTCTCGACGAGCCAACGGCCGCGCTCGGCGTCCGGGAGTCGGCCAGGGTGCTGCAGCTGATCGACGACCTCCGCAACCGGGGGATGCCGGTCATCCTGATCTCCCACAACATGCCCCAGGTGTTCGAGCTCGCCGACCGCATCCACGTGCAGCGGCTCGGCCGGCGGGCGGCGGTCATCACCCCGGACAGTCACTCCATGAACGACGCCGTCGCCATCATGACCGGCGCGCTCGAGGTCCCCGACGACGAGCAGACGCTCGGCCCGGTCCGGGTCCCCGCGACCGAGGGCTGAGTCCCGAGTCGGCGCTCGTCGTTCCGCTCAGTGGCGGCTGGCGAGGCGGAGCTGGTCGGCCTGGACCTCGGCGAAGACGGCGGCGACGTCGTCGGAGAAGATCGACCAGGGCCACTCGGTCGGGCGGTTGTCGATCCGGCCGAGTGCGTCGGTGAGCAGCCCGACGTTCATCCGGCTCTCCGCCGGGAGGGCGAGCACGTAGGCGTTGAGCACGCCGAGGGCCTCCGTCGGCGCCGGTGAGGGGATCGACTGGAGGAACCGCATCAGCCCGTTGCCGACCTCGGCCGTCACGTCCGGCTGGGTCAGGTAGGCGGCCAGGCTCGCCGGCCCGTACTGCAGCAGGCCGCGTTCGATGTGGGCCATCGGCAGCGCGAGCCGGGCCGGCGAGGCGGGTGGCGACTCCTCCTCGAGCCAGCGGGCCAGGTCGAACGACGCCACGTTCGAGCCGCCCCACTTCTTGGTCAGCCCCTGCAGGTACTGGACGCAGCCGTCCGGCCGGAACGGGTCTCGGCTGTGCACGTTCTCGAACCGCTCCCGGAGCTCGTCGAGGTCGACCTGGAGGGCCCGTCCCGAGATCAGCAGCCCGACCCATGGATCGGCCATGGCCGGGCGATCGCTGATCACCTCGTAGAGCAGCTCCTCGGCCGCGTTGAGCTGGGTGACGAAGCGGTCGTCGTCGTCGAGCCATTCGTCGATGGCGGCGTCGAGGGGCCGCTCCTCCCAGAAGGCGTCCGGGTCGACGTTGTCGCCGTCGTCGCCGGCCGACTGCCAGCCCGGCTGCGGCGCCGGTGGCGGGAGGGGGAAGGTCCCTCCCCTCGGCCCCTCCCGGCCCGCCTCGGCGGCCCGACGCTCGACGAAGGCGTCCCGGATGAGGGCGTTGGCCAGGAACACCCTGGCCCGGGGCGAGCGCTGGTGGTCGACCCACCGCTCGAACATCACGGTCTCCATGCCGACGATCTCGCCGGTCACGATCGGCCCGAACATCCAGGCCCGTGGCGACACCTCGAGAAACCGCTCCAGCCGGCGCCAGTCACCGTCGACCATGACCCGGAACGCAGCGCGCAGCTCCCGGTCGGTCAGGAACGGGTCGAGGCGGTCGGGGCGGAGGAGCTCGACCGGCGACCACGACGACGCCGAGCCGTTGCCGCTCGGATCGGCCGATCCCCGTCGGTTCAGCAGTCGGTTGAGCAGTCCCATGCGGTCGATGCGGGGTCGTGGCCCGGCTGGCGAGCCGGAGCTGGGCCCGGACGGTCAGGTTACCGACAGCGACCCCGGTACGGAAGAGCGCTCGGTCGCCGGCCCCTGCCCAGGGGGCCGTCGCCGTCACAGCAGGTCCGGGATCCTGGCGATGATCTCCAGCGTGAAGTCGGTCATCGTGCGCAGCATCCACCCTCCGGTGAGGGCGATGGCCACGCCGACGGCGGCGAACTTCGGCACGAAGGCCAGGGTCTGCTCCTGGATCTGGGTGACCGACTGCAACAGCCCCATCAGCACACCGACGACGACGGCGGTGACGAGGATCGGGGCCGAGATCTGGGTCGCCGTCCACAGGGCGGCGGTCACCAGCTCGATGATGTCGGCTTCGTTCACGGTCGTGTCCCTCGAGTGCTCATCGGCGTCAGGCGTACGTGGCCAGGAGGGTCTCGACCACCAGCGACCAGCCGCCGACCATGATGAAGAGCAGCAGCTTGAACGGCAGCGAGATGAAGGCCGGCGGCAACATCATCATGCCGAGCGCCATCAGCGAGGCGGCGACGACGATGTCGATGATCAGGAACGGGATGAAGATGACGAAGCCGATGATGAAGGCCGTCTTCAGCTCCGACAGCAGGAACGCCGGGACCAGGACGGTGAACCCGACGTCGTCGACCGTCTCGGGTCGACCCTGACCGGCCGCTTCCAACATCACCTCCAACTCGTCGGCACCGGTGTGGGCCAGCATGAACTCCCGCACCGGTTCCCGGCCCCGCTCGATGGCCTCGGCCTGGGTGATCGTGCCGTCGAGATAGGGCTGGAGGGCCTCGGTGTTGAGCGTGTCGAGGGTCGGGGCCATCACGAACAGGCTCAGGAACAGCGCCAGCCCGATCAGTACCTGGTTGGGCGGGATGCCCTGCAGGCCAAGGGCGTTGCGGGTCAGCGAGAAGACGATGATGATCCTGGTGAAGCTGGTCAGCATCAGGATCAGCGACGGAGCCAGCGACAGGACCGCGAGGCCGACGATCAGGATCACCGACTGCGAGTTGTTGCCATCGGGGTTGCCGATGTCGATCGTGATCAAGCCGTCGTCCTCGTCGGCTGTGCCCGGTTCGGGGGTCGGGACGACCGGGAAGTCGGGGAACTCGGGGATCTGGGGCTCGGGGACGTCGGGCGACTGGGCCGCGACCGGGCCCGGGGTGACGGTCAGGAGCGCGCCGAGCCCGACCACGGTCGCCGCGGCCAGTGCGACCGCCACCACCAGGGCGCGCACTCTGGTCGGTCCGGAGGGCTCGGATCGCTCCACCCCCTACCGGTCGGCCCCGGTCGGCCGACCGTGAGCTGAACGGCCCAAGGATCGGGCGGGCCGGGTTCGAGTGGCCCGATCGACTCAAGGGCGAGGTGGTCGAGCCGACGGAACGGGGTGGACACGAGTCGAGGGAGCGGAGACCGTTGATCGTCCTGAGGCGGCTGGGTGGCCAGCTGATCGCCCTGAATCCTGACCTGATCGAGCGGGTGGAGACCACGCCGGACACGGTCGTGACCCTCGTCGACGAGAAGAAGTTCCTCATCGAGGAATCGCTCGAGGACGTGCTCCGCCTGATCGTCGACTACCGGGCCTACATCATCGCCCGGTCCCGCGACATCTCCGTCACCGACTACGAGCCCGGCGGGCGGCCGACCCTGCACGTGGTCCCGAACGAGCTGATCGGCAACGCCCCTGCGCCCGGTGCCGGCGGTCCCGGCGACCTCAGCGACCGGGAGGCCGAGGCGCTCGGCGTGGTCCGGCCCCTCGACGGCGGCGACGGCGACGACGGTGACGGTGGCCGCCGGACCGACGCAGACGACCTCGGCGGGAGGTTCGCCTAGATGGATCCCATCACGCTGGCCGGCATCGCCCTTGCCCTCGTGTCGATGGTCGTCGCCGCCTTCATGGCCGGCATGAACCCGATCGCCATCTTCCTCGGCGACATCGGCTCGATCATCCTCGTCGTCGGCGGCACGATCGGCGTCACGGCCGCCTCCGGCACGATGCCCCAGGCCCTGAACGCGCCGAAGGCGCTGGTCAAGGGGCTGACCGGCGGGGCCGGCATCGACCGGGCCGAGGTCATCAAGCAGCTGGTCGGGTTCGCCGACACGGCCCGCAAGGAGGGTCTGCTGGCCCTCGAGTCGGAGATCGAGAAGATCGAGGACCCCTTCTTCCAGCGGGGCCTGCAGCTCGCCGTCGACGGCACCGACCCCGGCGACCTGCGGGACATGCTCGAGCTCGACCTCGAGCGCATGGCCGTCCGCCACAAGGAGGGCGCCGGCTTCTTCAGCACCGCCGCCGGCATGGCCCCGGCCATGGGCATGGTCGGCACCGTCATCGGTCTGGTCGACATGCTCGGCAACCTCGAGGACCCGTCGACGCTCGGTCCGGCCATGGCCGTCGCCTTCCTCACCACCCTGTGGGGGGCGTTCATCGCCAACTACTTCTTCCAGCCGATCGCAGCCCGGCTGAAGTCGCTGGCCGCCGACGAGATGGCCTCGAAAGAGCTGGTGCTCGAGGGGATCCTGTCGATCCAGGCCGGCTCCAACCCCCGGGCCGTCGCCGGCAAGCTCGTCACCTTCCTGCCTCCGAGCGCCCGCGAGGACGTGCTCGGGGCGTGACGCTCCCGACGCTCGTGATCGGCGGCTGAGCGGTGGCCAAGAAGAAGAAGGCGGTCGAGGAGGACGAGGGACCGTCCCAGGCGTGGCTGGCGTCCTACGCCGACGCCATGACCCTGCTGCTGGCGTTCTTCATCATGATGTTCGCCTTCGCCCTCGTCGACGAGGGCAAGTTCTTCGACTTCAAGGTCGGCGTGACCGCCGCGCTCGGCATCCCCGACCCGCTGACCGACAACACGTCCAGCATCCTGTCCGACGGGACCGGCAACTTCCCGGAGATCGGCTTCGTCCCCGTCACCCCGTCCGAGGGGGAGGCCGAGGAGCTCGACGAGCTCCAGGAGGCGCTCGACGAGGCCGGCGAGGTCACGGCGGAGAACATCGACGACCTCCGCCAGCTGCTCGAGATGCGCTTCGAGCTGGCCGGGGCGTCGGAGTTCGTGCAGGTCGGCGTCGACGAGCGCGGCGTGTTCATCCGCTTCGACGGGCGAGTGCTCTTCGAGTCGGGCTCGGCCGACATCCAGGGCGACAGCTTCACGCTGCTCGGCACCGCGGCGTCGGTGCTCGGCACGATCTCCAACCCGCTCGAGGTCGAGGGCCACACCGACAACCAGCCGACGGCCGGCACGGAGTGGGCGTCGAACTGGGAGCTGTCGGTGGCCCGATCGGCTCGGGTGGTGCGGTGGCTGATCGAACCGGGCGGGCTGCCGGACGCCCGGTTGACGGCGCTCGGCAAGGCCGACACCAAGCCGGTGGCATCGAACAACACCGACGACGGTCGCCGCCAGAACCGCCGGGTGGAGATCGTCACCCGGGTCATCCAGACCGTGTCGCCGAGCGGCGACGCCGACGACGGGACCGGCGACGGGAACGACGACGCAGACCCGGCCGACGGTGCGGCCGACACCGCAGCCGGCGTCGACACCGGCGACGCCGGGCCGGCCGACACGGACGGGTCCTCGGACGGCGCCGCCGATGCGGGCGCTTCGACGGGCGGGCCGGACGAGCCGGCGCCCGATCAGCTCATCACCCGCGA
The DNA here is from genome assembly GCA_028285495.1 of Acidimicrobiales bacterium. Classification (GTDB taxonomy): domain Bacteria; phylum Actinomycetota; class Acidimicrobiia; order Acidimicrobiales; family SZUA-35; genus JAHELU01. The sequence goes on along the minus strand of JANQPB010000032.1, from coordinate 3,404 downwards.
CCCGGCGATCCCGGACGACGCCATCACGATCGACCCGATCGAGAACCCGATCGGGCTGTTCCCCGAGCCCGATCCGGCCGGCTGACCGCGCCAGGTCGACCGCCTGCGCCCCGGGTGGGCGCGCCGGCTCACATCCTCCGGTGTGGCGCTTCGACGGGTGGCCGAGGCGGGGCCAGGCCGGCCACCGGCCGGGGAGCTAGCTGGTGGCGAGCATCCACTCGGCGATGTTGGCGGCCAGCTCCGGGCCGGCGTCCTCCTGGATGAAGTGGCCGGCGTCGGGGTAGTCGCGGTGGGGCTGGCCGGCTGCGCCGGCGATCTGCTCCCTGGTCGCGGCGATGGTGGCGGCGTCGCCGAAGATCGCATCCTTCAGACCGAACTCGCCGAGCACCGGGCGGGGGAAGGCGTCGAGGGCGGCGCGGGCCGCCTCGTTGGTCGGGGCGTCGCCGACCGTGTTGACGAGCGACGGGAACGTGCGCATCGCCCCCATGTAGATGCGGCTCGGGAAGGGGGCGTCGTAGCCGGCGAGCTCGGCGTCGGAGATGTCGCGGAGGATCCCGTGGCCCATCACCACCGACGGCATGAACTCCTTGCCGACGAGCGCGTAGCGGATCCAGTCGCCGAAGACGGCCATGCCGTCCGCGCTGTCGCCGAGGACGAAGGGGAACGGCAGGTCCTTGGGCTCGAGGGTCTCGGGCAGGGCGAACGGCTCGAACCCCTCGGGCAGGACCGGCAGATTGCCGTTGGCCACGACGACGCGGGCGAACCGGTCCGGGTCGTTGCCGACGCAGCGCAACCCGATCAGCGATCCCCAGTCCTGCACGACCGGCGTGATGTCGCGCAGGTCGATGGCGTCCAGGAACCGCTCGCTCCACCGCACGTGGTTGAGGAAGCGATAGTCGGTCAGCTGCACCGGCTTGTCGGAGCGGCCGCAGCCGAGATGGTCGTTGGCGACCACCCGGAAGCCGGCGTCGGCCAGCACCGGGATCATCCGACGGTACAGGTAGCCCCAGTCGGGCTGGCCGTGCAGCAGCCACACGACCTCACCGTCGGGGTCGCCCTCGTCGACGTAGTGCATCCGCATGCCGTCGATGTCGACGTACCTCGGCTGGTAGGGCCAGTCGACGAGATCGGCGAACGCCTCGTCCGGGGTGCGGACGTACGGCGTGCCGCCGTCGGTCCAGCGGATCTCGGCCTCGTCTGAGGACACGTCTGGTGGGAGGTCCGGGGGTGCGCTCATCGCCGAGATGCTAGGTCGGCGGTGCCGCCCGGCGGTACCCGGCTGCGACATCCCGCCCGCTCGGCAGTACGTTGCCACCATGGCGCGGCCAACGGACCATCAGCTCCTCCTGACGATGGCGGAGGCGGCCGACGAGCTGACACGGCCGGCGTGGCGCTCGCCCGACCTGGTGGTCGAGTACAAGGACGACGGCTCGCCGGTGACGCCCGTCGACCGGGCGGTCGAGGAGGCCCTGCTCGCCATCGTGACGGGGTCGGGCAACGGCGACGGGTTCCTCGGCGAGGAGGTCGGTGCCCACCCCGGCTCGTCCGGCCGAACCTGGATCGTCGACGGCATCGACGGCACCGGCAACTTCGCCGCCGGCCGGCCCAACTGGTCGACCCTGATCGCGCTCGTCGTCGACGGGCTGCCGGTGGCCGGCGCCGCCACCAGCCCGGCCATCGGTCGTCGCTGGTCGACCGCAGCGCACGGCGTCGTGTTGGAGGAGCGCCCGGCCCCGTCGGTCGACGGTGCCGCCGGCCCGGCCGGCGGGTCGGCCGGTCGGCCCGGCCAGTCGAGCGAGCCGACCGTCACCCGGGACCTGTCGGTCTCGACAACCGACGAGCTCGATGGGGCCAGGATCGCAGTGTGGCCCCCGGACGCCGACGCCGTCCGCCGTCTCGGCGAGGCGCACCCGGCACTGCTCGACCTGGTCGGCACCCCACGGTCGTCGTCGCAGCTGGTCGACGAGCGACTGGCCCACGGCGCCGTCCCCGTGATCGACGGGCGGCTCGACGCCATGGTCGCCTTCAGCGGTGGGGCGTGGGACCACGCCGGCCCGGCCGCCCTGGTCCGGGCCGCCGGCGGCCACTTCAGCGCCGTCGACGGGTCGCCCGCCCTCGACACCCGCAGCGGCGTCTACAGCAACGGTCGCATCCACGACCGCCTGCTCGACCTGCTCGACCCGTAGACGGGCCCGAGCCCCGGCGGCGGCGCATTCCGTCGGTCGACGTGCCCGATCTCGAGCAGGCCCGCCGACAGAGCGCCCGGATCGCTCATCACGCCGCCATCGACCGACGTCGGATCACGGCGGCGATCTCGGCGGCCGTGGCCGCCGGGCGGTGCGTGACGTCGTCCCACGTGACCCGGAGGACGACCCGGCCGTTGGCGGTGGCCATCCGATCCCGCCTGCGATCCTCGCCCATCGCCTGGGCGGTCGTGTGCCAACGCCGCCCGTCGGCCTCGACGATCGTGCGGCTGCTGGGGTCGGCGAAGTCGACGATCCCCCGAGCCCCGTCGTACCACGGCGGCCGGCGGCCCGGCGGCACGCGGCACCGTGACGTCGACCGGTTCGCCCGGCTCGGAGGCGGGAGCGCGAACCCCGGAGCAGAGCGGCGCTGCGGTGGGACAGGGCGCCACGGGGGAGCGCCTCGGCCGCCCGGTGGTAGCGGGTCTCCTCGGTCACCAGCGCGGGGATCTCGAAGACTCCGCGGGCGATTCGCCGCAGGGAGCCGGCGTTGGCTCGGCGGCTGATCGTGGTGTCGGACACGCCTGCGGCCCGCAGCTCGTTCCGGGTGACGACGCCGGCCGACCGGGACGCGATCCCGAGGATCGCCTGCTCGGTCCTGACCGCCAGACCGCCATCGTGGCCCGGGGGTGTGACGGTGACCGGCGTGGACCACCGGACCGTTGGCGCTCGCCGATGCCGTCGGTCGGCCTGCCCGGAATCGAGCCCGGCGACCATCAGGAGCGCCCGTGTGGTGTCGGCCGGTGCTCGGCACGGGTCGGTCGGCCTACAGGTTCGGCCCGAATCGGTCGATCCCTGGGTCATGAGGACCATCGACCGACATTTCGGACCCGGGAGCTACTACCCGCCCTGACGCCGTCGAGGCTGACGATACCGGGCCCCGTGCACCCACCGGCGGAGATCGGCGGACGCGGGATCACCACCCGGCTCAGCTCTCACGTTTAGGGAAGGAATCGAGAGTATGCGTATCAACAACAACGTGATGGCGTTCAACGCGTCACGAAATCTGGGGATGTCCAACAGCCAACTGGGTCGGAGCCTGGAGAAGCTGTCGTCGGGCTTCCGGATCAACCGGGCAGGAGACGACGCCGCCGGTCTGGTCATCAGCCAGAAGCTCCGGGCCGAGATCTCGGGCCTGCGGCAGGCAACCAGGAACTCCCA
>JANQPB010000021.1 GCA_028285495.1 Acidimicrobiales bacterium | reverse complement strand
AGCGGGTACTGGCAGTGTCGTGTGGCAGAAAACAGCGTGGCGAAGACCGCCTTTCACACTCGTTACGGTCTGTACGAGTGGACGGTCCTGCCGATGGGTCTGACAAATGCCCCGGCAACGTTCATGCGGGCGATGAATAATCTTTTCACCGACCTGCTGGACCGTGGCGTAATAGTGTTCCTCGTCGCCAGCCACGCCCGGGCGATGCGTTCGGTCTCGTCGTTCGCCGGCTCGGCCGGCGTCGTCCACGGGTCGAGCGCAGGCGGATCCAGCGGCGTCGGTTCACCCGTCGTGAGTTGGAGGCGCCGGGCCAGGTAGTCCTGTTCGACCCAGTTCTCCAGCAGCTGCCGGCCGTTCCAGTCGTAGATCCCGATCCCGGTCCAGGATGCGGCGTTGCCGCCGTAGCGGTTCGACGCGCCGTGCTCGCTGAACTGGAGAGCCAGGCGGTCGCCGTTGGACACGATGTCGTGGGCGACGATGCCGAGGTTGGGGAACTGGCGGTACTGGGCGGCAGCGGCCGGCTTGTAGGCGTCATCGCGGCCGACCACGTCGTGGCCGCCCATGTGCAGGGTGTATCCAGGGACCATGATCTCGTCGCACACGGAGGGGTCGTGGGCGTTCGTGTACTCCACGACGTAGCGCCACATGAGCGCCACGAACGGATCGGGCGTCAGGTCGACGTCGCCGCCCATCTCAACGGCCCTGGTAACGGGGCGGGCGCTTCTCCTGGAACGCGAGGACACCCTCGTCGGCGTCCTCGGTGGACTGCAGCATGGCGATGGCGTCCACCGACCCGAGATAGCGGGTGTTGAGACCCCCGTTGATCACGGACTTGGCGGTGGCGACGGCGATCGGCGCGGCATCGGCGATCCGCTCGCCCAGAGCCAGCGCCGCGGAGCGCAGTTCGGCCGCAGGATGGACCTCTTGGACGAGGCCGAGCCGTTCGGCGCGGGCGGCGTCGAGGTGCTCGCCGGTGTAGACGAGGTACCGGGCCCAGCCGGCGCCGACATGGTCGAGCAGCCGGGTCACGCCGAAACCCGGGGCGAGGCCGATGCGTGCCTCGGGCACTCCGAACCGGGCGCTGTCGGCGGCGATGACGACGTCGCACGCGAGCGAGAGCTCGAGGCCGCCGCCGAAGGCCACACCGTTCACGGCGGCGATCACGGGCACGCTGCACTGCTCGACGGCTTG
>JANQPB010000013.1 GCA_028285495.1 Acidimicrobiales bacterium | reverse complement strand
GAGTTCGGGGCCGGAGTGTCCGGGTGCTGAGCACCGGGCCCCCGAGTTCGCCTTCGGCGAACGCCGCTGGCTGTGGTCGGGTGTGCTGGAGGTCGGTCGGGGGTGTGTGTCCGGTGCGGAGCACCGGGACCCCGAGTTCGCCTTCGGCGAACGTCGCTGGCTGCGGTCGGGTGCGCGTGTCCGGTGCGGAGCACCGGGACTCAGGTGGCCCGTCGGCGATCGAGCTCGGCCACCAACGTCTTCGGGGCGACCAGCCGGTAGGCCTCGGCCAGGATGCCGGCGATCTCGTCCCAGTCCGGGTCGACGTCGAGCCGGACCCCGATCCAGCCTCGATGGCCGACGTAGGGCGGGACGAAGAAGCGGTCGGGCTCCTGCTCGACCAGCTCGGCCTGCACCCCCGGGGGCGCGGCGCACCACAGCGCCAGCCGACCGTCGCCGTGGTGATCGTCGAACAGGTGGACCAGCACCTTCTTGCCCCGGATGAAGAACGTCGGGGCGCCGTGGCTCAGTCGCTCGCTGACCTCGGGCAGCTCGTCGGCCAGGGCCCTGAGCCTGGTCAGCGCCTCCTCCCGCTCGTCGTCGCTTCCCCCGTCGGTCGGCCCATCGGTCGCCATGGCGCCATCATGCCATCGATCGGGAGCCGTCGTTGCCGGCCGACCGTCGGCCGGCCCCGGGGCGTTCGGCGGCGACCGTTCGGCGTCGGCCGCGGCGGGCGGCTACGGTGGCCGGGGCCGACCGACGGTTTGGCCGGCCAACAGGCGACGTCACGGGAGGACGGACATGAAGGTCGTGGTCGACTTCGATCTCTGCGAGAGCAATGCGGTGTGCATGAACATCGCCCCCGAGGTCTTCGAGGTGCGCGATGACGATTTCCTCTACATCCTCAACGAGACGCCCGAACCGGCGCTGCACGAGAAGGTTCGGGAGGCGGCCGAGCGCTGCCCCAAGCAGGCCATCACCCTGGAGGGCTAGATCCCCTTGGTGACCATTGCGGTTGCGGGGGCGTCGCTCGCCGGAGTCCAGGCCGCACAGGTCCTCCGCCGCCAGGGATTCGATGGGCGCCTCGTCGTCATCGGCGACGAGCCCCACCAGCCCTACGACCGCCCGCCGCTGTCGAAGGAGTACCTGACCGCCGATGAGCCGGACGAGGAGCGGCTGAAGCTGCGGGCGACGGCCGATCCGGCGGCGCTCGACCTCGACTGGCGGCTCGGTCGTGCCGCCGTCTCGCTCGACCTCGCCGGGTCGACGGTCGTGCTCGACGACGGCGAGGCGATCGCGTTCGATGGCCTCGTCGTGGCGACGGGGGCCAGCCCCCGCCGGCTCCCAGGCCAGGACCCGGGGGCCGAGGCCGGCGACGGTTCGAGCGCCGCGACCCTGCTCGAGTTGCGGACCCTCGACGACGCCAGGCGGCTCCGGGCCGCCATCGACGGCGGCGCCACCCGGATCGTGGTCTGCGGCGCCGGCTTCATCGGGGCCGAGGTGGCCGCCTCGGCCCGGCAGCGCGGCGTCGACGTCACCCTCATCGACGCCGCCCCGGCGCCCATGGATCGGGTGCTCGATCGGGAGGCCGGCATGGCCGTCGCCGACCTGCATCGGGCCAACGGCGTCGACGTGCGGCTCGGGGTCAAGGTCACCGAGGTGGCCGCCGGCGAGGACCGTGCCGGGGCACTGGTCACCCTCGACGACGGTGCCGAGCTGGCGGCCGACGTCGTCGTCGTCGGGATCGGCGTGGTCCCCAACACCGCCTGGCTCGACGGCAGCGGCCTGACCATCGACGACGGCGTGGTCACCGACGCCACGACGCTGGCCGCCGAACGGGTGGTGGCCGCCGGCGACGTCGCCCGCTGGCCGAACCAGCGCTTCGGCGGGTCGCTGATGCGGGTCGAGCAGTGGGACAACGCCATCGACATGGGCGGCCACGCCGCTCGCCGCCTCCTGGCCGAGCTCGACGGCGGTCAGCCCGAGCCGTTCCGGCCCGTCCCGTGGTTCTGGAGCGACCAGTACGACCGCAAGATCCAGCTGGCCGGTGTCGTCGGCCCGCACCGGGAGATCGTCCAGGGCACGATGGACGAGGGTCGCTTCGTCCAGCTCTACGCCGACGACGATGGTCGGTTCTGCGGTGCCCTGTGCTGGAACCGCCCACGGCAGGCGATCCAGGCTCGTCAGCTCGTTGCCGATGGCGGAACGCTCGACGCGGCCCGCGAGCGGCTCGGCTGACCGCCGTCGCCGGCCCGACCCCGAGATGGACTCGGACGACCACCGGGCCAGCGCCGCCGCCCCCGGCCCCGTCGACCCCGGCGACGAGCTCGTCGAGTGGGTCGACGACGACGGCGCCGTCATCGAGATCGTCACCCGGCGGCGGATGCGGGACGAGGGCCTGCGCCACCGGGCCACCTACGTCGTCGTGGTCGTCGGCCCGGCCGATCGCTTCGCCGAACCGGGCTCGGCCGACCATCTCGCCCCCGACACCGAGGTCGTCGTCCACCTCCGGGCCGACTGGAAGGACGTGGCCCCGAGCCACTGGGACCTGGCGTTCGGTGGTGTGTGCGGCCCGGGGGAGGGGTGGGAGGAGTCGGCCAGGCGTGAGCTGGCCGAGGAGGCCGGCATCGAGCTCGGTGCCGATCACCCGCTTGTCGACCTCGGTGCGGTCGACTTCCGAGAACCGGCATCGGCGGCGGGGCCGGGAACGTCGATCCTCGGGCGCTCGTTCCTCGTCGCCTGGCCAAACGAGCCGGTCTCGGCCGACGGCGAAGCCATCGCCTTCGACCGGGTCCCGCTCGGCGCCCTCACCCACTGGCTGACGACGGTTCCGGTGTGCGCCGACTCGGCCACCGACGTCATCGCCGCCCTGCTCGCCCGCCTCGACGGGGGACCCTGACCGCTCCCGGTTCCCCGTCGCCATCCGGGGCTCGACGCCACCCGACACGAGCCGTTGCCTGAACACCTCCTGAACTGGGCGACCGGACCGGGAGACCGGCCCGGGCCGCCGGCTACCTTGGTTCCATGGGCAGACCGACCCCGGACATCCTCATCGTCGACGACGAGCCCCAGGTTCGCGACATCGTGGCCACCTACCTGGCCCGGGAGGGGTTCGACGTCCGCACCGCCGCCGACGGTCACGAGGCCATCGCCGCCATCCAGGCCCGCCGGCCCGACGCCATGGTCCTCGACCTGATGCTGCCGGGCGTCAACGGTCTCCAGATCCTGCAGAAGCTGCGGGAGGACGGCGATCAGGTCCCCGTCATCGTGCTCAGCGCCCGGGGCAAGGAACCGGAGCGGGTGGCCGGGCTCGAGCTCGGGGCCGACGACTACCTGGCCAAGCCCGCCTCGCCCCGCGAGGTGGCGGCTCGGGTCCGGGCCGTGCTGCGGCGGTCGAGGCCGGTCGGCCCGTCCGAGCTGTCGTTCGGGCGGTGCCACGTCGACCTCGACGCCAGGGTGGTCACCAAGGACGGTCAGCCGATCAGCCTCCGCCCGAAGGAGTTCGACCTGCTCGTCCACCTGGCGACCCGTCCCGGTGAGGTCGTCACCCGGGGCGATCTGCTACGCGAGGTCTGGGGCTCCCAGCCGGACTGGCAGGACCCTGGCACCGTGACCGTCCACGTCCGCCGGCTCCGCAAGCTGATCGAGGACGACGCCTCCAGCCCCGATCACGTCGTGACCGTCTACGGCGTCGGCTACCGGTTCGACCCGTGAGCTCGCTCGATGGCCTGAGCTCCGACGCCCTGCTGGCGGCCAAGAGCGGCGGCATGGACGTGATGGACGAGGGTCCGTCCGTCGTGCTGTTCGTCGTGCTGGTCGTGGCGATCTCGGTTGCCGCGATCCTGGTCTTCCCCTGGGTGTTCCGGCGCCTGAGCCTGCGTCAGGCCGTGCCAGGGCTCGCCCTCATCGGACCGATCCTGGCCCTCGTCGGCGGCGTGATCGGCAGCGGGGCCATGGTCCTCTCCGGGCGTGACATCTGGTTCTCGCTCGTCGTCGCCGTTGCCGCCGCAGCCTCGGCGATCATCGTCGGGCTCCGGCTGGCCCGGCCCGTCGCCCGTGACCTCGAGCAGATCTCGGCCACCGTGCAGGCGGTGGCTCGGGGGGATCGGCGGGTCATGACCGGCGTCGAGCGCCCGGACGAGATCGGGGAGCTGGCCAGCGCGGTCGACGACCTCAGGGAGTCGCTGACCCAGGCCGAGGTCCAGCGCCGGGCGGCCGATGACGAGCGCAACGCGGTGGTCAGCGCCCTCAGCCACGACCTCCGCACCCCGTTGGCCTCCCTGCTGGTCAGCCTCGACGCCATCGAGGACGGCATCGGCGACGCCCCGACCCACCTCCGGGCCATGCGGGGCAACGTGTTGGCCCTCGAGCGGCTCATCGAGGACCTCTTCCTGCTGGCCAGGGCCGACGCCGGCGCCCTCGCCCTCACCTTCGAGTCGGTCGACCTGGCCGAGCTGCTCGACGATGCGGCCGAGGCCATCGGACCGCTCGCCCACAACCGCTCGGTCGCCATCCGGACCACCGTCGACGAGCCGATCCCGGTCTCCGGCGACGACACCGCCCTCGGCCGGGTCTTCCGCAACCTGCTGGAGAATGCGGTCAGGCACTCGCCGGTCGGTGGCGAGGTCACCATCGACCACCGCGACGAGGACGGCGTCGTCCGGGTCGCCGTCCTCGACGTCGGCGAGGGCTTCCCGCCCGACTTCGCCCCACGGGCGCTCGAGCGGTTCACCCAGGCCGACGACGCCAGGACCAGGCGAGGGGCGTCCGGTCTCGGTCTGGCCATCGCCGACGCGCTGGTCACCGCCCACCGGGGCGAGGTCGTCGTCCACCCCGGTCCTGGCGGTCGGGTCGAGGTGATCCTCCCGACCCTGCACCGGCCGGCCAGGCGGGTGCTCGCCACCTAGCGTCCCGACCGCGGACCCCTGGGGCGTCGGCCAGAGCGGGCGCTCGTGGCCTGGCCGCGGGTCGGTCGAGCCCGTCGCCGGCTCGTCCCGGCTGACCGGGCCGGGTCGAAGCACCCGGTCTCCACCGGAAACCGATCGGGTGCGGCTACTGTCGGCGGTTCGGCGGAAGGCAAACCCTTGATCGCGACGAGGTACCACTCCGCCATGGCGACCCAACTGAACCCGCGCCCGAGCGCCCCCGAGCCAATCGAAGACCGGAGCCACGTGGTGTACGCCCGGCACCAGTGGTTCGGGATGGCGATCTTCGGCGCCCTGTGCTGCATCGCAGCCGCCGTCTTCGCCCGCTGGGATCCGACGACGACCGACAGCCGCTGGTTCTGGGTGATCCTCGGGCCGCTGGCCGGCGTGGTGGCCATGTTCCGCTCCCAATCCCGCTTCGGGTCCGAGGGTGCCGACCGCGACGCCGGCCCCTACATCGGCATGCTGGTCGGGACGACGATCGGCGCCCTCGTGATCGGGATGCTGGCCCTCGAGGGCTGGGTCCTGCCCGGTGTCTTCTTCGCCGTCGCCGCCTTCCTCGGGTTCATGGCCTGGCTCGAGCAGAGCGGTATCGGGATGACGACGGCGCTCACGGTGACCGTGCTGGCCGTCGCCTCGGCCGCCGCCCTGCTGCCGGACTCGGGCGTGCTGGTGTCGCTGCTGCTCGGGATCATGCTGCTCGCCGGCTCGCTCGCCATGGTCGTCTGCCATGGCGACGGCGACGCGGACGGGACGCCGCCGGCGTGACGGCCGCGGCCGGCCGCCCGACCCGCTGACGAACGGCCCGGAGAGGACCCGCCCCGGCCTCGAAGCCGTGCTCGACCCGGGCCGCCCCCCTGGCCCGTCTCGGACGTCTACGTCGCGCGATAGGGCGCGACCCAGGCCACGTAGAACGACGAGGCCATGATGGCGAACGACATCGCTGCGATCAGCGCACCCCAGAACCAGTACGGCAGCAGCAGGACCTCGGCGATCTGCTGGGTGTCGGAGTCGATCACCTGCCCGTCGCGAACGAAGTTCTTGGTGAACATGTAGTCGAGCGTGGTCACGCTGACGACGCAGAACTGGATGCCGATCAGCTGGGCGACGAACACCCGCAGGACCTCGGGACCGTAGAAGGCGAGGCCGCCGAGGGCGGCGGCGATCAGGGCGAGCGCCACCCACCCGAACGTGTTGCGGACGAACAGGACCAGCGACAGGGCCAGCGCAACCGTCAGCCCGGCCAGCACCCACCGGGCCGTCGTCTCCCGGGACCCGAGGACGATGATCAGCCCGCCGGCCAGCGCCGGCCCGAGCAGGCCGCCGGCGGCCACGACGGCCCGACCGAGCGTGCCGACGCCGGACGAGTAGGCGGTGCCGCCCAGGTTCTGGAACAGCACGAGCCGCTCGAACGAGCCGCCGACCATGATGGCGACGAGCCCATGGCCCATCTCGTGGGCCCACGTGCCCAGCAGGCTGAAGGGGTAGAGCACGTTCCGGCCGTACGGGATCCGGGGCAGGATGAGGCTGACGGCGGCCGCAACCCAGAAGTAGGTCATCAGCCGGTTGCCGGAGGCCAGCTCGGTCAGGTCACCGCGAAGGTTCTGGGGGAGGTCGACCACGATGGCCATCCTACTCGTCCGGGGTCGAGCGATCGGGGCGGCGACCGGCATCGGATAGTCCGAACGACCCTGGCGGAACCGGGTCGGATGATTCACACTGGCTGGGTACTCCGACTGGAGCGAACCCAGTAGCCGTCCCCGGGCGGCAGAAAGGTGGTTTCATGTCCGTGCGTACCCGCGAGAACCGTCGTCGGCGGCCTGGAGTTGCCGCCGTCAACCGACCTCCTCGCTTCGACCGTCGGGTCGAGCATCGCCGGGTCAGGCGAGCCGCCCACGTCGAGCTCAGTCAGATGACCGAGCCCGAGGATCTCGCCCTTCCGGTACCGGTGAACACGTCGGTCAAGGCCGATCCGAGCGAACGGCCCGAACGCACCGTGGCCAGACGCCGGTTCAAGGTGTGGAAGACGAAGGACTGGAAACGCCGCTCGACGAACCGGGCCGAACGGGCCGCCACCTACGAGGCGCTGCTCAAAGGGGCCTGACCGCCGGCACGGCCCGAGGCCGATCCCCAACCGGGCCCCGATCCGGGGCCCGGATTAGGATGCGGCCATGGACGACATCTGCGACGACCTGCAGGCCGAGCACCAGGCGCTCGACGACCTGGTTGCCGACCTCGACGAGGCGACCTGGCGGTCGCCGACCCCGGCCGCGGGCTGGGACATCGTCGACACGATCGTCCATCTGATCCAGGCCGACGTCGCAGCCAGGACCGCCATCAGCGAGCCGGAGCGGTTCGCGGAGCTGCGGGACGGTCCGGCGGCCGCCGGAGGGCTGGAGGCGGCCTTCGGCAGCCGGGGCGACCGAACCGGGGCCGACGTACTGCTGTGGTGGCGCGACGAGCGAGCGCGCATGCTGGCCGCGTTCAGGACCCGACAGCCGAAGGACCGGATCCCCTGGTTCGGGCCCGACATGAGCGCCCTCTCGTTCGCCACCGCCCGCCTGATGGAGACGTGGTCACACGGGCGCGACGTGGCCGACACCGTCGGTGCGAGCTGGCCGGCCACCGACCGCCTCCGCCACGTCGCCCACATCGGGGTGTCGACCCGGGGCTGGAGCTACGTCAACCGGGGCCTGACCCCGCCGGACGTCCCGGTCCGGGTCGAGCTGACGTCACCGTCCGGCGAGCTGTGGACCTGGGGCCCCGAGGACGCGGCCGACCGGCTCACCGGGGCCGCCGAGGAGTTCTGCCTGGTCGTGACCCAGCGTCGCCGGCCCGAGGAGACGGCGGTCGAGGCGACCGGCGAGGCGGCGGCCGAGTGGCTGTCGCTGGCCCAGGCGTTCGCCGGCCCACCGACCGTGACCCCCGCCGCCCGAGCCGGCTGAGCCCGTGCTGGTCGGCCGAGCCGGCCGGTCCCGGGCCCGTTCAGGCCGATTTCGGCGGTACCGTCCACCTCGACCTGGTACCGCGGCAAGCATGTCGCGGTAGCCTTGGGGCCTGGCGCGGCGGGGCCAGGTCGTTTCCCGGCCCCGGCGCACTCACCCTCCTGCCGAAAGACGCCGATGATGGAGCCTCCCTGGCTGCCGGAAACCGACTCGAACGATGAGTTCCCGCTGTGGACCCGGGCGCTCGTCGGCGAGATGCTGCCGACCGTGGTCACCCCGCTGGCCTGGAGCCTGGTGTGGGAGCCGTGTGCGGTGCTCGGCTGGCGTGACGCCATGGTCAGGCGCATGGGCTTCGACGAGGAGGAGTTCGACGCCGAGACCCCCGAGACGATCGGCCTGATCGGCGGCTACGGCTACCTCAACGCCAGCCACCTCCGGATCTGGGCCGACCGCTCGCCCGACCTGACCGTCGACCACATCGACCGGATCCTGGTCACCGACGGGTACCCGCTGCCCGGGCACGACCGGGCCGAGTGGCACAACCCCGATGCGGTCGCCACCGGCATGCTCCGGCAGTGGTTCCGCTGGGTCATGGAGAGCCGCAACCAGATCGAGCTCGACCAGGGCTCGATCGAGTCGCTGGCCTGCCGCCAGAGCCGCCCCGACTTCGACCAGCTCGATGACCTCGGGCTCGTCCGGCGGACCCAGGAGCTCCAGCCACTGTGCCGCAAGCTGTTCGAGCAGCACGCCAACCAGACCCTGGCCTCGACGATCGGCCCGTGGGTGGTCACCGAGATCTGTGCCGAGATCGGCCAGCCGGCCCACGCCCTGCGGCTCCTGAGCGGCCTCGGCCAGGTCGAGTCGGTGTCGCCGACCCTGGCCCTGTGGGATCTCTCCCGCCTGGTCCGCTCGTCACCCGGCCTGACCGACTTCTTCGACCGCGGTGTCGACGGTCTCGACCGCCTGATCCGCCACTCCAACCACGCCGACTCGGTCGCCCTGGCCGCCGGTATCGATGCGGTGATGGACGAGGTCGGCTACCGCGGCCTCAACGAGTGGGACCTGAACTCGCCGACCTGGGACACGGCGCCCGAGATCGTCGTCGCCCTCGTCGATTGCCTCCGACACTGCGACGACGACGCAAGCCCCCGGCTGCGGCGAATGAACCTCGAGGCCGACCGGGCCAGGTTGGCCACCGAGATCGCCGACGCCCTGTCCGGCACCAAGCGGGAGCGGTTCCTGGCCGGTCTCGGCGCCGCCATCGCCTTCCTGCGGGGCCGCGAGCTGTCGCGGACCAACGTCGTCCGGGTCATCCACGAGATGCGGCTGGCCCTCCGGGAGCTCTCGGCCCGCGGCGTCCGCCGCTTCGACTTCGACCACGACGACAACATCTGGATGCTGACCTGCGACGAGCTCGAGTACTACGCCGACGGCGGCCTGGCCGACGTGGCCGAGCGCACCGCCAAGCGGCGTATCCAGTACGACGAACTCGGGGCCAAGGCCGCACCGAACAGCATGATCGGGGCCGAGGACGGCTGGATCGCAGCGCCGCTGTCGCAACTGCCGCAGACGCCGAACCTCGACGGTCGGCTCGAGCCCGGCGATGCCATCCTCGGCTCACCCGGCAGCCCCGGCCTGGCCACCGGCCGGGCCCGGGTGATCGACACCGACGCCGATCTGGCCTCGGTCGAGCCGGGTGAGGTCGTGATCCTGGCCCGCCCCGAGCTGGCGGCCACCCCCCTGTTCGTGCCCGCCGGGGCGGTGGTGACCGACAGCGGCCGCACGTTCACCCATGCCGTGGTGGTCGCCCGCGAGCTCGGCACCCCCATGGTCGTCGGTGCGGTCGGGGCGAGCGAGCGGATCGTGACCGGCAGCGTGGTCAACGTCGACGGCCTGACCGGCGTCGTCAGCGTCGCCGCCATGCCGAACGACCCGGCATAGCCAACGGCGGGCGGCTCGGCTGACGTCGCCGGTCAGGCGTAGCTGCGATCGCCGGCCCAGGCGTTGGTGAGGCACCGCTGGTCGAGCGGACCGGGCGACCAGTGCGACCAGAGCCCGAACAGCGCACCGCGGGAGTACTCGGTCCAGTCCATGGCGGCCGGGGCGGCGATGCGGCGGACGACCTGGCGGATGCCGCCCTCGTGGACCGCGTAGCCGGCCCAGACCCCCGGCCAGTCCTTGGTCGACGCCACCTCGGTCAGCAGCACCGAGCCGTGACGGCGGCTGCGGTTGCGATGGCTGTGGCCGGAGCTGACCGTCACCGGGCCGTCCAGGCGGTCGAGCCGGTCGAGGAACGCGGTGGAGGCCGGAGCGGCGATGCCGGCCGGCCAGTAGCGGGGCAGCCGGGCCCGCTGGAGTTGCTGGTGGATGGCGACGAAGCTCGGGCGGTCGGACTCGGCGACCCGCGCCTCGATGGCGGGGCCGACCCGATCGAGGGTGCCGACGCCGCGGCCTCGGACGGTGGTGTCGGCGGCGACGATCCGGACGCCCGGCAGGTCGACGTGATCGACGGCCCGGATGTAGGGCAGGCGACGGTCGCCGATCGTCGTCGGGATGACCTCCGCACGGGCGTCGACGTCGTGGTTGCCGGGGATCAGCACCATCGGTAGCTCGGGGAACTCGTCGACCAGGCGGGCCAGGTGCTCGAAGTGCTCCGGACGCTCGTGGTGGACGGCGTCGCCCTTGATCACCAGCAGCGAGGCGCCCCAGGCGACGGCCTCGGCCACCGCCGCCGAGGCGCAGCGGTAGGGGTGGGGGACCGGATGGTCGCTGCGGTCGGCCATCGTCCGGAGGGCCCCCCACGTCACCGCGCCGAGGTGGAGGTCGCTGATCGTGGCGAATCGGGTGAGTGGCTGCCCTGGCGGGGCCGGCAGGGTGGTGGCTGACAGCTCCGCCCGGCCCCCGGTCCAGCGGAGCTCGATCGTGACCGCGGTCGCCGGGCTCAGCCCGGTCAGGTCGAGCGAGCCGGGTCCGCCGCCGTGGTCGACCGCCGCCGGGCGGGCGTCGCCTGCGCCGGTCGTGGCGGTGACCGGCCCGGGGGGCAGGTCACCCCAGCAGATCTGCACGGCGTCGTCCTCGACCGCCCACACCTGTGGCGGTGAGGCCTCCGGTCCGAATCGGATCATGCGATGAGGAACCGGGACAGGCGCTCCGCCTCCCGAACGCGCAGGGCCACCTGGACCCGTTGCCGCTCGAGGATCTGCTCGAGGGTCCTCGCCCCGGTCGGGACCTGGTTGGCGGCGAAGAAGGCGGCGGCCGCCGTCGCATCGTCCGCCTGGTCGAGCCCGACCAGGCCCTCGCACATGCGCACGATCAGGCTGGCCGCGAATGCGTCGACGAGGCGGTCCCAGTTGTCGGTGATGAAGCCCCACGTCTGATGGCCGGCGACGGGGTTCAGGAGCGCCCGCCGCAGGAGCATCGGCGCGTTCTGGCCCCGGACCTCGCCGTCGAGGATCAGCGGGTGGAGCCGCGCCACCAGCTCGGGCTCGGGGAAGTCGCACAGTGCGCCGAGATAGCGCAGCTCGTCCTGGGGGGTGGTGGCCGCCTTCCAGGCGGCGACGAAGTCGTCGAAGTCGGCTTCGTCGCCGACCGAGGCCACCACCTCGACCGATGCCGCCAGCAGCGCCGGGTCGACGAGCTCCGGATCGCGGCGCCCGGTCGCCAGGGCCCGCTTGGCCTCCTCCTGGATGTCGGGGTCGTTGGCCACGGTGCCCATGGCCCTGACCAGGTCACCCCGGAGCTGGCGCCGCTTGTCGTCGTCGTCCGGCTCGGGGGCGAGGCCGTGGAACGCCAGGGCCGGCGAGAGGGCATCGTGGGTGATCTCCTCGAGTCGCTCCCTGGCCTCGCCGCCGGTCAGCCGGCGGAGGCTGCGGAAGCCGCCGATCAGCCGGGCCCACACCGAGCGATCGGTCTCCGCCGTCATCGCTTCGAGCAGACCGAGGAATGCCGTCGACGAGGTCTCACCGGCCAGCACCGAGGCCCAGGCGTCGTCGACGAGGGCGTAGCGCTCGGCCGCCCCGAGCACCCCCTGGTCGAGGTGGGCCAGGTCCATCAGGTGGTCGGGCGGGTAGGCGATCCGCACGAAGCTGGCCGACTCGGCGTTGAGCACCAACCACTCCGGGGCGTCGTCGAGCGGGAGGGCGGTCGGCGTCGGGTCGTCGAGCAGGACCCGCTCGGCGGTCGGCTCGTCGGCCCCCTCGGCCTGCCAGCGGTAGCGCAGCGGGACGACCCACGACCGCTCGGTCGACTCGCCGCCGCCGGCGTAGGCCATCGGTTGCTGCGACAGCGTCGGCTTGCCGTCGGCCAGGTCGAGGGACAGCAGCGGGAACCCGCCCTGGAAGATCCACGAGTCCATGATCCGCCGGACGGGCTCACCGGTCTCGGCCTCGAGCGCATCCCACAGGTCGGTGGTGTCGGCATTGCCGAACTGGTGCTGGCGCATGTAGCGCTGGATCCCGTCGCGGAAGCGGCCCGGGCCGAGGTACTGCTCCAGCATCCGGACGACGGCGGCACCCTTCTCGTAGGTCAGGATGTCGAACATGCCCTCGGCGTCGGCCGGGCTGACCACCTCGTACTCGATCGGGCGGGTCGTGCTCAGCGCATCGGTGTCGAACGCGGCGGTGCGCGACAGGGCGAAGTCGGTCCACCGGTCCCACTCGGGTCGGAAGGCATCGGTGGCCCGCATCTCCATGAACGTGGCGAAGGCCTCGTTCAGCCACAGGCCGTTCCACCACGACATCGTGACCAGGTCACCGAACCACATATGGGCCAGCTCGTGGTTGACGACATCGGCGATGCGCTGGAGCTCGGGTTGGGTGGCCCGGTCGGTGTCGATCAGCAGTGCCGCTTCCCGAAAGGTGACACACCCGAGGTTCTCCATGGCTCCGAACGCAAAGTCGGGAATGGCGACGAGATCGATCTTCTGATCCGGGTAGGGGAGACCGAAGTAGTCGGTGAAATAGCGGAGCCCGGCGACGGCGACCTCGAGCGCATACGGGGTGAGGTCACCCTTGCCGGGGACGTGCACGACGCGGATCGGCACACCGTCGGCGTCGACCGGGTCGGTGATCTCGAGGGAGCCGGTGACGAAGGCGACCAGGTACGTGCTCATGACCATGGTCGGCGCGAAGTCGATGCGGACCCGACCGTCGCCGAGCGGCTCCCGACCGATCTCGGGGCCGTTCGAGACCGCGGCGTGCCGCTCGTCGATCTCGAGGCTGATGGCGAACGTGGCCTTGTACTCGGGCTCATCCCAGCAGGGGAAGCACATGCGGGCGTGGGTGGCCTCGAACTGGGTGGTGGCCAGCTTGTGCTCGATGCCCGCATCGTCGGTGTAGCGGCTCAGGTACGGGCCGACCAGGTTCTCGTTGAACCGGCCGTCGAAGTCGATCTCGATGGTGACCGGCCCCGGTTCGAGCGGGGCCGACGGGCGCAGGATCAGCCGCTCGTGCTCGGCGTCGAGCTCGTGGTTGCACTCGATGGGCCGGGCCCCCGCCGACGCGATCTGGGCGGAGTCGATCGTCAGGCCGTCGCTGTTGAGCACGACCTCGTCGATCGTCTCGGTGACGGTGGCCTCGATGCTGACCCGACCACCGAAGGCCTCGGCGTCGAGGTCGGGATGGATGGTGATGCGGTACTCGGATGGGCGGACAACGTCGGGCAGCCGGTACGGATCGGAAGGCACGGCCCGATCGTACCGGCCGGGGGTCGCGGACGGGTCACCCGGGCGGCCGGGCGGGCCTGGCCCCGGAACGCGGGATCGGCGCCCCAGAGGTATCCGCCGCGATACGTCCAGGGCGCCAAGATCCGCCGCACGGAAAGAAACGACTCGAGCGCCTCTTTCGTTGAAATTCAGGCTTGTCGCGTTCGAGCGTGATGTCAAGGAATGTGCGTGGCTTCATTCTTAAGTCCACGCTTTCGCAACAAACCGTCCACCTGACCGGGTCGATGGGTGACCATGCCAACACCCGGAGCGCGAGCCGGCGTCGACCCATCGCTGAAGGCGATCGCCGTCGGCGGCTTTCCGAGGTCCCCTCGGGGTCCCCATAGCAGCGACGGGAGCGGACTTCTACGGTGTCGTCGGTCACCCCGAGCCGAAGCGCCACTGCCAACCACGGAGGTGTGATGAGCGACAGCATCGTCGATCGTGCCCCCGCCGGGGTCGGGCTCGCCGCCGGCGTCGAGCCGTCGACGCTGGTCGTCCGCGTGCTCGGTCCGGTCCGGGTTCCCGGCCTGACCCGCCGGCCGACCTCCCAGCAGCTGGCGTTGATCACCCGGCTGGCCGCCGTCGGGCCCGCCGACCGGGGGCGGCTGATCGACGACCTCTGGGATGGTCGCCCGGTGTCGGCGGGCCGGTTCGCCAACGTGGTGGCCGAGGTCCGATCGGTGCTCGGGCCCGGCCGCCTGCCGGAGGCGAGGCTCGGCCGGTACGCCCTGCACGGGGTGACGACCGACCTGGAGCTCCTGACCGCGGCGGCCGCTCGGTCCGGCTCGGCGTCCGCCGAACCCGTCGAGCTGCGAGCGACCCGTCTGGCGTCGGTCCTCGACCTGGTGTCCGGCCCGGTCCTGGCCGCCCCCGGGGATCGGTGGTGGCGGTGGCTCGACGCCCACCCGGAGCTCGTCGCCCGAGCCGAGGTCGCGGTCGGCACGGCCGCGGTCGAGCTGGTCGGCCACCTGGTCGCAGCCGGCCGGCTCCGGCGAGCCCAGGCGGTCTGCGAGCGGGCTCTCACCGCCTGCCGGGACGACGACGGCTTGCTCGAGGCCATGGACGACGTGCTCCGCCGCCAGCGCCGCCCGGGTGCGGCCGACGAGGTCAGGCGGCGGCGCCGGCGCCGGCTCGCCCGGTTCGACGGGTGGTCGCAGGCCGGTGCGTCGACCTCGGCGGGGTGAGCTGCTGCGGTCGACCCCGCTCAGGCGTCGAGCGGTACGGCGGTCACGACCACGTTGCCCCGGTAGGAGCGCTCCGTGGCGTCGAAGGAACCGCCACAGGTGATGAGCCGGAGCACCTCGTCGCCGTCCTTGCGGAACAGCTCGTCGGCGGGAAGGGCCGACTTGTCGTAGAGGACCGTGTCGATCACCCGGTAGCCCAGCACCGATCCGTCGGACAGCTCGACCTCGAAGGTGTCGTCGGTCGCCAGCTCGGCCAGGTTGAAGAAGGCACCCTGCTGGCCGCCGTAGTCGACGTGGGCGGCCAGCACCGACGAGCCGGCCTGCCCCGGGGCCGGGCCATGCTTGTACCAGCCGACGGTCTCGGCCTCGGGCACGTCGAAGTCGTTGTTGGCATCGACCCCGACCGAGCGGACCGGGGCCTCGAGGCCGAGGGCGGCGACCCGCACGGCGACGGGGCTGGCCACCTCGTCGCCCGGCCAGAGCCGGGCCTGGGTCTCGGGGTCGGCTGAGCGAAGCGGCACCTGGGCGGTGGCCAGCTCGACCTCCTCGACCGCCGAGGTGGCATCGACGGCGAACGAGGCCAAGCCATCGCTCGCGATCGACTCGGTCGACGGATCCTGGGCGGTCACGGCGGCTCCGACGAGCGCAAGCGAGATGGCCAGGGCGAAGCAGCCGCCGATGAGCCGCTGGTTCACAGCACTCGTCGACTCCGGCGGAGCATGACCAGCCCGCCGGCAGCGGCCATGAGCGAGGCCAGCGCCGCCAGGACGTAGAGACCGGTTGGGTCCTCACCCTGTCCGAGCAGGTTGCTGTCGCCGGTCGGCACCCCGGCCGGGGCCGAGCTCAGGCCGGTGTAGCGCTGCACGGCCACCTCGATGCCACCCTCGGCGCTGCCGACCAGCGAGATGCTGGCGAGCTCGCCGTCGGCGACGGCGATCGTGGCCGACTTGACCGGCGTGCCGTCCTCGGTGGTGGCCTCGAGCGTGTGGTCGCCGGCGTCGAGCACCACGGAGGTGGAGCGGCCGGGCTGGAGCAGGTCGGCCGTCGGCTCACCGTCGACGATCAGCTGGACCGGGGGAGCGGCGGCGAGGTGCCGGACCTCGACCCGGCTCTTGCCGGCGGCGAGCGTGCTCAGGTTCTCGGGGAAGGCCGACAGGGACGGGTTGCCCTGGGCGTCGAGGTGGGCGACGAGGGTCGCCGGGTCACCGCCGACGGTCACCGTCTCGGCGATGAGCGGGTCGTCGTCCCGCTCGCTCGCCTGGACCGGCGGGGTGTCGCTGGCCGCGTAGATCGCGACGTCGTACGTGCCGGGGTCGAGGTCGGCCGGACCGGCGATGGTCCCGGCGGTGAAGCCGGGGGCGAGGGCCTCGCCGTTCACGTACACGTCGGCGTCGACGCCGGGGATGCCGTGCAGGATCTGGATGGCGGCCTCGTCGGCCGCGATCGGTCCGGTCACGGTTGGGGCGGCCTGGGAGGCCGCTTCCGCTGGTGCTTCGGTGGTGGTGGTCGACTCGGTAGTCGTCGTCGTCGACTCGGTGGTCGTCGTCGTCGACTCCGTGGTCGTCGGGGCCTCGGTGGTCGTCGGTGCCTCGGTGGTGGTGGTCGACTCGGTGGTCGTCGTGGTGGCCGGCTCGTCGTCGCCGTCGTCGGACTCCTCGGTGGCCGAGTCGCCGTCGTCGCTGCCGGCTGCGGCGTTGCTGTCGGTCCCGTCCTCGGTGGCGTCGCCGTTGCCGTCTCCGTCTTCGGAGCCGCCGGTGTCGCCGTCGTCTCCGGCGTCGGACGAGCCCTCGGTGCCGTCGCCGTCCTCGTCGGTGCCGTCACCGCCGTCGCCGGCGGTGCCCTCGGCATCGTCGTCGCCGGTGTCGGTGCCGTCGGTGGCCGCATCGTCATCGGACCCCGTGCCGTCGTCACCGTCATCGGTCTCGCCGTCGGTTTCCGTCGCGGTGCCGTCCTCGTCGGCGCCATCGCTGCCGTCGGTCCCGCCCGAGTCGCCGTCGTCGGTTCCGTCGTCGGCCTCGTCGTCGGCGTCGTCGCTCAGGGCCGCGGTGTCGCCGCCCTCGGCGTCGTCGCCGCTCAGCAGCTGGAACGCCACCAGGCCGAGCCCGGCAGCCAGGATCGCCCCGACCAGGATCCCGGCCCGGTTGCCACGGCGATCGTTGGTCGGCTCCTCGAGGTCGACCGTGCGGGCGGCCGCCGGCAGGTCGTAACCCTCGTCGGCGGCCGACAGCTCGTCGGCGCTGAACTGGCGGGAATCGAAGCCGGTGCCGCCGGCGGCCGCCGCCAGGTCGGCCTCGCTGACCTCGGTCGTGTCGACGTCGGGGCCGTCGGCCGCGACCTCGGCGGTGGTCGCCGCCTCGTCGACGATCGAGGCCTCGTCGACCGCGTCGTCCGCCGGCTCATCGAGCTCGGCCTCGGCCTCGGTGTCGGTGTCGGTGTCGGTGTCGGGCTCGGCCACCTCGTCGTCGATCTCGTCCTGCGCCTCCTCCTCGACCGGGGGCTCCGCCCCCTCGTCGTCGCGGTCGAGCAGTGACGCCGCAGCGACGCCGGCGGCGCCGAGGCCGACGCCGGCCGCAGCGGCCCGCATCCCGGAGGCCGAGTCGTCACTCGGGACGTGGGCCGCGACGGTCTCGGACGCCGTCGAGGCCAGGTCGGTGATCTCGGCCGTCGGGATGAAGGCCGGGCTGTAGATCTTGCGGTCGTCGCCCATGGCCTCGGCCAGGATGCTGGCGAACTCGAGGGCGGACGGCGGGCGAGCCTCCGGCGTGTCCGAGCTCGACCACATGATGAGGCGACGGACCGAACGGGGGACGTCGTCGATCGACTGGCCGAGCGACGCCTCGAGGATCTTGCCGAGCGAGTAGACGTCGGAGCGCTCGGTCGCGTCGCCGCCGTCCCGGACCTCGGGTGCAACCCAGTGCTCGTACTCGGCCAGCGGGACCCCGCCGAGGCCGAGCCCGACGCCGCCGACGGCGACGTCATCGTCGAGGACGTAGATCTGGTCGGGAGTGAGCGCGCCGTGGAACAGGCCGCGCAGGTGGGCCTCGTGGGTCGCCCGGGCCGCAGCCTCGGTGATGGCGGCGCAGTCGGACCACTCCGACGACGACGGGGGCAGGCGGTCGGCGAGGGTGCCGGTGTCGACCACGGGGGTCACGGCGTAGGGCTTGCCGTCGCTGGCGGCATCGGCGTCGACGACGGGGACGAGGCCGGGCAGATCGGCGGACTGACGGAGGCGGCGGAGGTGCGACTTGTCCCAGCGGTCGGTCGAACCGATGGTCACGAGTACGGCGTTGTCGTCGTCGGTCAGCTCCAACTGGTCGAACCCGAACCAGTTGGGTCTGGCAACGGACTCGTCCGCCCGCTCGTCACGTGTGCTCACTTCAACCTCCGCCGGGCGCAACGCGACCATCGCGCACGCCGAAACTACCAGCTGCCACCACCGATTGCAGTGGTACCCGCCACAATTGAACTCGGATCGGCGACCGCCCCATCGCAATCACGGCGCTCGCATCACCCGACGTTCGAGGGTAGCAAACGAGACCCCCGAGAAGAAAGGACCCGACGGTTTCGCTCAGGCCCGCCGGTACACGTAGCCCGAGCGCCGTTGCTCGATCAGCTCGATTCGCTCGAGGGCCCGGAGGCAGTAGGCCAGCTTCTGGGCGGCGTCTCGCCCGATGCCCGCCCCGTCGGCGATGTCGGCGGTGGTAAAGTGGTCGGGCAGGCCGGCCGGCAGCAGGGCAACGAGATCGTCGGTCGACTCGAAGCGGTGCCTGGCCTCGACCTCGCGCAGGCGCCGGTCGACCGTCCGCCAGCCACCGCGGCCCCGGCGGGCTCGCGGATCCGGCTCCTGGACGCGATCGACGGTCACCAGCCAGACCTCGAGTGCGAGGTTCGGGTGGTCGAGCAGCGTCGGGATGCTCACCAGCTCGTCGAGGACGGACCACAGATCGCCTCGTCTGGGGGAGCGTCGTGACCGGGTGCCCGGTCGCTGCAGATACGTGGTGGTGGCGATCGGGTGGACCAGCAGCATCCGGTGGTCGGTCAGGAGCCGGTCGAGCTTGCGGCCCATCGAGCCGAAGCCACTCGTCTGGATCTCGATCAGGAGGTCGTGGCGGCGGATGTCGATCACGAAGCCGTCGAGGTCGACCTCGAGCTCGTCGCCGTCGACGACCAGGAGCTCTTTGAGCTCGGCGTGGAGCGAGCTCTCGTTGAGGGTGCCGATGCCGCTGATCGACTCAGGGTAGGTCCGGTCGCCCCGTCCGGCCGGGACCGCCGGCCCGAAATCCACTAGCTTGCGGTCGCGATGTTCCAGCCAGCGATCTCCGTGCCCGACCACCTGCTCGACCAGCCCGGCCGCTGGTTCCTGTTCGACGAGCGGAACCGGTTGCTGCTGGCCGAGGGCCGACCGCCGGTGTCGGTCGAGGCACCGCCGGGCACGACCGATCTCCACGTGCTCGGCCACGACGCCGGCGGCCCGATCCGGGCCGGCCGCCTCCCCGCCGGCTACGACGTCGACCGGCCGGACGGCCTCGACGGCCTCGGCGAGGGCGACGCCATCGTGATCGACCTCCGCCGGGCCTACGCCGTGCTGGACGAGGAGGAGTGGATCCTGGCCGGGCGGGCGGCCCAGATCCTGACCTGGGACGTCGACCACCGCTTCTGCAGCCGTTGCGGCACGGGCACCGAGCCCCACCACCGGGACCGGGCCCGGTCGTGTGGCGACTGCGGGCACCTGGCCTTCCCCCGACTGACCCCGGCCGTGATCACGCTGGTCGAGCGCGACGACGGCCGGGCGCTGCTCGCGTGGGGCCGGCAGTTCCCCGGGCGGTTCTACAGCGCACTGGCCGGCTTCGTCGAGCCGGGTGAGACCCTCGAGCAGTGCGTCTCCAGGGAGATCAGGGAAGAGGTCGGCATCGAGGTGGAGGCCATCCGCTACTTCGGCTCGCAGCCGTGGCCCTTCCCCCACTCGCTGATGATCGGCTTCAACGCCAGCTACGCCGGCGGCGAGCTCGTGCTCCAGGAGGAGGAGATCGTCGAGGCCGACTGGTTCCGCCACGACGAGCTGCCGCCGGTGCCGACGGGGCGGATGTCGATCGCCGGCTGGCTGATCGAGGACTGGGTGGCCCGCCAGACCGGCCGGACCTGACCTGCGGGCCGCAGCCCGTCGACGCCCCGGCACTCGTCGCCTGCTCGCCGCCGTTCTCCCGGTGCTCGTTCTCCCGGTCCCCGGTGTCCTAGTCCTTGGTGGCCACGGCGTTCGGGGTGACGTTCATCTTCGGCTCGTACTCGGCCGCCTCGACGGCCCTCGCCTGCCCCGGATAGGCCTCGGCGAGCGCGCCGGCGCACGCCGAGCACGGCCCGTAGAACCGACCCGTGGTCGGGTCGCCGCAGCGCGGGCAGGTGTACGCCAGATCGGGGCTCGGGGCATCCATGGCACCGAGTATGACCTGAGCGAGCACCATGGGGAACGACCGTGTACCATCGCTCGCGGGGCCGGCCGTTCGGCGCGGCGTCCCACATTCGACTCACGGGGGAGTGTTCCGTATGGCAGAGGTCGTCCTCGACAACGTCAACAAGGTGTACCCGAACGGCTATCACGCCATTCACGACCTGTCGATCGACATCGAGGACGGCGAGTTCCTCGTGCTCGTCGGCCCCTCCGGCTGCGGCAAGTCGACGGCCCTGCGCATGGTGGCCGGTCTCGAGGACATCAGCACCGGCGAGCTCCGCATCGGCGAGCGCGTCGTCAACGATGTCCACCCGAAGGACCGTGACATCGCCATGGTCTTCCAGAACTATGCGCTCTACCCGCACATGTCGGTGGCCGACAACATCGGCTTCGCCCTCAAGCTGGCCAAGGTGCCGAAGGCCGAGATCGCCGATCGGGTGGCCAAGGCGGCCCAGACGCTCGACCTGACCGAGCAGCTCGAGAAGAAGCCGGGTCAGCTCTCCGGTGGTCAGCGGCAGCGGGTGGCGATGGGTCGGGCGATCGTCCGCCAGCCGAAGGCGTTCCTCATGGACGAGCCGCTGTCGAACCTCGACGCCAAGCTCCGGGTCCAGATGCGGGCCGAGATCGCCGGCCTGCAGCGTGAGCTCGGCGTCACCACGATCTACGTCACCCACGACCAGGTCGAGGCCATGACGATGGGCGACCGGGTCGCCGTGCTCAAGCGGGGCGTGCTCCAGCAGGTCGACACCCCGCAGAACCTCTACGACCTCCCGTCGAACGTGTTCGTCGCCGGCTTCATCGGCTCGCCGTCGATGAACCTCTTCACGACCCGCCTCGAGAGGACCGACGGCGGTCTCGCCGTCCGCCTCGGCGATCAGCTGCTCGCCCTCCCGGCGTCGACGGTGACCGAGCGGCCCGAGCTGGAGAGCTTCGCCGACTCGGCGATCGTCGTCGGCCTCCGTCCGGAGGACATGGAGGACGCATCGGTCGCCAACGAGGCGCCGGCCGACCGGATCCTCTCGACGACCGTGCAGATGGTCGAGGCGCTCGGTTCCGAGCTGATCGTGCACTTCCCGCTCGGCGTTGAGTCGTACCAGATCATGGACTCCGAGTTCGAGGGCGAGGACGCCGTCGCCGCCGCCACCGACGACACGGGCAACGTCATCTACGTCGCCCGGGTCAATCCACGCTCGCCGGCCCGCATCGGCCAGCCGATCGACCTGGTCCTCGACACCGGTCGCTTCCACTTCTTCGATCCCGAGAGCGGTGCCGCCATCGGCTGAGCGTGCCGATGCGACGCGCCGGGCGCTGAGCCGACCGCTCGGTTGGCACGGCTGGTCCGACAACCGCGCGCTCGGGATCGAGCCAATCGAACGGTCACGACGGGCGCGGCCCCGGCCCCCGGCCGGGCCCGCGCAGTTTGCTCATGACGGCTTGGCGTCGGCCCTGGCTCGGCGACCGCCGGAGCGGGTACCCTACGGGTGTTCAGAGGCGATCACTGGCGACCCGGAGCCTCGGCACCTGTGGCGCCGATGTCGGGCGACGGCCGTGACGGCCGTGGAAATGCGCATCGAGGAGGTGGGACAGCTGTGTCGGATCTGGTGATCGGTCTGATCATCGGCGCCACCGCCGGTGTCATGCTCGCCATCGGGTTCTCGATGCTGCGGACGCGCCAACTCGGGCGCCGTCACGCCGTCGACCTCGCCGATCGCGAGGA
>JANQPB010000007.1 GCA_028285495.1 Acidimicrobiales bacterium | reverse complement strand
CGACATGGCCGACGAGATGGTCCAGTTCACCAAGAACCAGATCCTCCAGCAGGCCGGCACAGCCATGCTCGGCCAGGCCAACGCCATCCCCCAGTCGGTCCTCCGACTTCTCGGCTAGGCCCGGCCCCCAGCAGCCTGATCCGTCGACCGACGGATCGAAGATCGGCACCCATCGGGAAGGTACCAATCGGGGTGGGGTGGGGCATCGCGCCCCCGCCCCACCTTGGTGAACGAGTTTCTCAAGTTCACCCCGGCCCGCCCCGATAGCTGATACGAGCCGGAAGCTCACTCTCGAAGGCCCACGGACAGGGCTGGACTCATCCGCAACCTGTTCGAAGGAGCTGTCGAGTGATCGTCGGCGCGAACGAAACCGAGTTCCTGGCTGCCGCGCTCCGCGGTCTCGAGGCGCAGCGCAAGGCGGCCGAGCACAACATCGCCAACGTGGAGACCCCCGGCTTCAAGGCCAGGCGGGTCTCGTTCGAGCAAGCCCTCAGCGAGGCCATGGCCGCCGGCGACCCGTCGCAGGCCGTCACCTCGACGTGGCACTCGACGGCCCCCGGCCGGATCGACGGATCCAACGTCGACCTCGACGACGAGATGCGGTCGCTCGAGCTCAACGCCCTCCAGCAGCAGCTGATCAACACCGCCATCAACTCCCGCTACACCCGCCTCCGCACCTCGATCGGGCAGGGCTGACGATGAGCGGACCCTTCAGCTCGCTGTCGATCTCCGGGTCGGGCATGGACGTCTACCAGACGTGGCTCGACGCCATCGCCGACAACGTGGCCAACATCAACAACGTCACGTCGACCGACGAGCCGGCGTTCCAGGAGCGCTTCGTCATCGCCAGGGCCAGGGAGGACCGGGGCGGCATGCAGGGGGCCCGGGTCGACCGGATCGAGTTCGGCGACCCCAACGGCGAGGTCATCTACGAGCCGAACCACATCCTGGCCGACGAGGAGGGGTTCGTCAGGATCCCGAACGTCGACCTCGGTCACCAGATGACCCACATGCTGGTGGCCCAGCGGGCCTACCAGGCCAACGTGACCGCCTTCCGGACCGCACGGGACGCCTACCAGCGGGCGCTCGAGATCGGACGCCGATGACCGCTGCGAGCCCGACCCGATCCGTCCGACCGACCACCCGTCGACCCCGCCATCCCATCTCGACACGCCGGCGCCACCGTCGGCACGCAGCAGGAGCGTGAGCAAGTGATCCGATCCATGTACGCCGGCGTCTCGGGCCTCCGGGCCCACCAGATCATGATGGACGTCGTCGGCAACAACGTGGCCAACGTCAACACCCAGGGCTACAAGCGCAACCAGGCGATCTTCACCGACGTGCTCTCCCAGATCGTGACCGGCGCCTCGGCCCCGACCGAGGACATCGGCGGCCGGAACCCGGCCCAGGTCGGCCTCGGCGTCTCGATGTCGGGCACCGCCCAGCAGTTCGGCCAGGGCTTCCTCCAGGTCACCAACCGATCGCTCGACGTCGCCCTCCAGGGCGACGGATTCTTCATCATCGACCGGGCCGGCGAGCAGCTCTACACCCGGGCCGGCGCGCTGTTCCTCGACGCCGACGGCCGGCTCGTGACCTCGAACGGCTCGCTGGTCCAGGGCTGGGGCGCCGACGACACGGGGGCGATCGACCCCGGCGGCACGATCGGCAGCATCCGCCTGCCGATCGGCGACCAGAACCCGCCGGTGGTGACCACCGAGGTCAAGCTCGGCGGCAACCTGCCATCCAACGCCGTCGTCGGCACCCAGCTCTTCACCGGCGTCGAGATCTACGATTCCAACGGCAACACGGTCCAGATCGACCTCACGTTCGAGAAGACCAACACCGACGAGTGGACCGCGACCGGAACCTACGGCGATCCGGCCACCGGCATCACGCTGACCGACAACGTCATCACGTTCGTCAACGGCGAGTTCACGATCCCGGCCGACTCCAACCTGAACATCGCCGCCGGTCAGATCCCCAACGTCGGCGCCATCGACCTGACGATCGGCGGGACGACCGAGCGACGGCTGACCCAGTTCGGCGACGCCAACTCGCTGACCGTCGTCACCCAGAACGGCGCCTCGGCCGGCGTGCTGCAGTCGATGCGGGTCGGCACCGACGGGGTGATCGTCGGCACGTACAACAACGGCCTGACCCAGCCGATCGCCCAGCTCGCCGTCGCCAACTTCTCCAACCCCGAGGGCCTGGAACGGGTGACCGGCTCCAACTGGCGGACAACGGTCAACTCGGGTCTGGCCCAGATCGGTGAGACCGGGAGCGGGGGCCGCGGCCTCATCGCCCCGGGAACGCTCGAGATGTCGAACGTCGACCTCGCCCTGGAGTTCACCGAGCTGATCCGCTCACAGCGTGGGTTCCAGGCCAACTCGAGGGTGGTCACCTCGGCCGATGAGCTCCTCCAGGAGATCGTGAACCTGAAGCGGTAGTCCTCCCCAGGGGTCCGACCCCTCAAGTCGGCCGGTCGGGAGCCGACGGAGATCTGACGCCTGAGACCGGTCGCACCCGGGCCGGGCGTCAGCAGCAGCGACCAATCACCTTCCCGATCCGGGAGCTGCAAACCGTTGGGGCCCGGCCCGAGCTCGCTCGGGTCGGGCCCTCGTGGTCACGGGCCGGCGTCGGGTGCCGGCTGGCCGGCGGGCTCGACGACCCGAACCGTGCCGCTCACGGGGTCGACCTCGATGCGGTCGCCGTCGGCGATCGTGGTCATCGCCTCGGCGGCACCGACGACCGCCGGGATACCGAGCTCCCTGGCCATCACGGCGGCGTGGCACAGCAGCCCGCCCTCCTGGACCACGACGCCGGACACGGCGGCCAGCACGGCGTTGTAGGTCGGGGCGGTCCAGGCGGCGACGAGGATGTCGCCGTCGGCGAGCGACTGCAGCACGTCCTCGGGGGCGGTGGCGACCCGGGCCCGCCCGACGACGGCCGCCTCCCCGATCCCGAGACCCCGAAGCCGCTGACGGTCGCCCGGCGCGGGTTCGAGCATCGACACCGCGGCCTCGACCGCCTCAACCGTGCGGCGGAGCCCCGGGGGCAGCAGCGACGGCGGAGGTGGGTCGAAGACCGGGCCGAGCCGCTCCGGGGCGACCAGCGTCGCCTCCCAACGACGATACTCGGCCCGCCCGTCCAGCTCGGCGGTGCCCGGTCCTGCGCCGGTCCGCAGCAGCTCGACCAGCTCGGGCCCGTCGAGCTCGAACACCCGGCCCGGCTCGGCGATGCGACCGGCGGCGGCCAGCCGCTCGCCGGCCTCGAGGTAGGCCCGGCGCACGAGGCCCATCGGCCACTCGGCGGTCAGGGGCCCGTTGTCGTCCCGCAGGCCGTAGGCCAGCCTGGCGCTGTCGAGCAGCCGGTCGAACGGCTGGTGGACGTCGGCCGGGAGCTGCGAGCGGAGCTCCCGCTCCCTGGCCTCGACCGCGCCGCCCGGCGCCGATTCACCACCATCGGCGGCATCGAGCCGGTCGCCGCCGTCGATCCCGGCGGCCAGGCGGGCCCCGGCCGAGCGGATCATCGCCGCGGTCCCCCCGGGCAGCTCGCCGACGGTGAGGCCCTCGATGTCGTAGGAGCTGACGAGCCGCCAGCCGAAGTCGAGCAGGTAGGCGTCGAGTCGCTCGACGACCTCGGCCCCCGCGGCCCGGACGTCGTCGAGATCGTCGACGGCGGTCGGGTCGGCGCCGGCGGCGACCATCGCCTCGGCGATCGAGGCGGCGTGGCGGGCGGCCTCGACCGTGGCCGGCGACCGGCCCTCGAGCAGTCCCATCACCGCGACCGGATCGAGGCCCCACCGGCTGGTGTGGGCCAGCAGGTCCCCGATCGGGCCCATGTCGGTGCCATGCAGCTGGTGATGGCGGGTCCAGCCGCCGAGGTTGTGGGCCACCACCCGCTGGACGTGATCGGCCAGGCCATCGTCGTCGAGCGCATCGAGCGGCTCGGCCTGCAGGCGACGGTTGGCGTCGATCCAGCTCTGGCGCTCGGTCGAGTTCCAGTGGTCGATCGGCTCGAGGAAGGTGGCCTCCTCCAGCGTGCGCCGCGCCGTCCGCTCCCGCTTGCGAAAGGCGGGGTGGAGCCGGGACGCAGCCCACAGGACCGGGCCCGGCGGGGGTGGGCCATCGCGCTCGGCCCCGACGAGCGGCACGAGGCGGCGGTAGGTCTTGCCGTTGACGAAACGGATGCGGATCGTGTCGAGCGGGCCGCCGTAGGTCTCGAAGACCCAGCGATAGGCGTCCTCGGCCGACCGGCTCGACACGTGGCGGAACACGGGCGTCGGAGCCGCTGGCGAGTGGGAGCCGTCGTACTCCCACTCGCCCGGGCCCGGCGGTTCCCAGCTCGCCGTTCGCTCACTCATGGTCATCCCTCCTGCTTGCGATCGGTGTCGGCGGCGGCTCGTCGTTCGGTCGGGTCGCCGATGGCGGGGGTGGCCACCTCGGCCGCGGGCTCGGTCGTCCCGACGGATGCGGCGTGGGCGACCATGGCCTGCACGATCCAGACGGTCAGGTCGGCGGCCGGTCGGTGCTCGTAGCCCATGCGCTCGACCAGTTCGAGGAAGAGGGCGGACGACGAGGTGGCGATGATGGCGTCGACGAGGCGGTCGGCGCCGGCATCGTCGAGCGGGAGCCCGACCGAGTCGACGACGGCCCGCACGACCGGGCGCTGCTCGTCGAGCCGATCCCGGCGCAGCTCCCGGCCGGCCGGCGTCGCGAACTGGACGAGGACACCGGGCAGGTTGGCGTCGAAGTCGGCGAACCGGGCTCGCTGGTAGGCAAGGAAGTCGTCCGGTCGGAGCTCGCCGACGTTGGCCCGCCCGGCCGCCCTGGCCCAGGCCCGACCCCCGAACCAGCCGCCGGCCGCATCGAGCAGCTCGCCCTTGGTCGGGAAGTAGCGGTAGAGCGTTCGCAGCGACACACCGGCCCGCTCGGCGACCGCCGGCATGGAGACCGCGGCGGGGTCGTCGTCGGTCAACACCTCGATGGCGGCCTGCACGATCCGCTCCCGGGTGGCGGCCCGACGTTCGGCCCGCAGCTCACTCATGACAGTATTCATGCCATTATGGCATGGATCATGTCAAGTTCGACGTCGGTCGTTCGTTCGCCACCTCGCCCGGCGGGGCCTCAGGGTCGGTAGGGCTCCATGTCCATGCCCGGGTAGCGGGCGCCGACGTCGCAAAGGGTCTGCTCGTTCCAGTACGGGTCGCCCGGCTTCGGGAACCCGAACAGGTCGCGCTCGCGGACGCTCAGGCGGGCCAGGAACTCCTGCCAGGGCCGCAGCGTCGCGTGGTTCGGCCAGGCCACCTTGCCAGCCCACGACGGGCCCCCGCCCGGGGGTCGGGCCTGGAAGTCGAGCAGCAGGGTGAAGCGCGATCGACCCGGCTCGGTGAAGCCGGAGGCGCGGTGGAACACGTCGGTCCGGTACAGCAGCACCGACCCGGCCGGGCCGACCACCGGGACCTCGACGTCGACCAGCTCCCCCTTCGACAGCACGGTGAACCGCTCGTTGACGTGCATCCGGTCGAGCACGAGGGGCAGGTGGGCGGTGTGCTCGAGCGGCACGATCTTCGTCGGGGCGTCCGCCTCGGTCACGTCGGACAGCAGCGTGAAGGTGGTCAGCTGCCTGGCGTAGCCGTCGTCGCGGGGCACGACCAGCGTGTGGTTGCCGTAGTCGCGGTGATGGGCCTGCTCGTAGTCGGTTGCGCCGGCGTACTTGGCCCACAGCTCCACCTTGTAGAGGCCGACGTCGTCCGTGCCGAGATAGCGCTCGACGCCGTCGATCAGGTCGGGGTGCACGCAGAGCCGGGTCAGGTCCCAGGTTGCGAACGGGAAGCCTCGGTCGATGCCGGCGAACCCGTTGGCCGCCAGGTGGGGGAAGGCGTCCGGGTCGGCGAAGTAGTCCTCGGGGCGTGGATGGTGGTGCCAGAGCCCCTCCCGGGCCGCCGCCACCTCATCGGCGTCGAGGACGCCCTCGACGATCGTGTAGCCCCGTTCGTCGATCTCCCGCAGCGACTCGTCGGGAATGCGCACCGACCACCTCCACCTCCGTGCTGGCGGACCAGCGTAGGAGGAACGGCGGCGGTCAGCAGCGGCGGAACGGGACCGGGGTGCGCCCGACGTCGCTCATCGTCAGGACGGGCCGGCCTCGGCCCCGGGCTCGGCCGCTTCGGCCGACCCGTCGTCGGTCGGGTCGACGGTGTCCTCGCCGGTCGTCGGCTCGGCCGGCTGAGCGGGCACGACCGGGGCCGCCGGGGCGGCCGGCACGGCGCCGATCGACACGACCTGGCCGAGCGCAAGCGCGCCGGCCGATGTCTCCAGCACGACCTCGCCGCTGCGGATCGTGCTGCGCTCGACGACGGCGGTGACCGGCACGCCGTCGACGTTGGCGGTCACCTCGCGCCCGACGAGGGCGCCGGCGGTGGTCAGCGAGTTGATCAGCGCGGTGTTCTCGCCCTGCCTGGTGAGCTCCTCCAGCTTCTCGACCATCGTGAACTGGGCGGTGGTGGCGATGAACTCGTCGGAGGTCTGGGGCTCGAGCGGGTCCTGGTACTTGAGCTGGGCGACGAGCAACTGCAGGAACGCGTCCTGGCCGAGCTCATTGGTCGGCGCCGACTGCTCGGGGGGCAACGCCCACTCCGGACGAACGGTCGACCCGGCGAGGGCGTTGACGGTGTCAGACATGACAGGCTCCTTGTCGTTTGATGGTCGTCCGGATCACAGCTCGACGTCGACCAGGCCGCCGGACGAGCCGGGCGGGCGACGGCCGCGACCGCCGGCGCGAGGCAGGTTGGCCGAGCCGGCGGCGGCCGAGGCGGCGGCCGTACCGTCGCCGGTCCCGGGGCCGGCGCCGGCGTCGTCGGCATCGGGGTCGGTCTGGTCGGGGTTGCCCCCGGTGTTCACGTCGACGGCGACGCCGGCCAGGCCGCTCTGCTCGAGCTCGCTGACCAGCTGCTGGCGCTGCTGGGTCAGTTGGGTGGCGGCGATGGCCGAGTCGGCCACCAGCGACACGGTGGTGCCACCCTCACCGGCGGCGACCCGGACGACGACCGAGCCGAGCTCGGCCGGGCGGAGACGGATCGTCAGTTGCTGCTCGCCGCTCTGCAGGGTCCGGAGCGAGCCGATGGCCCGCCGGACCTGGAGCCAGAGCGGGTCGGCCGGATCGCCGTCGAGCACCGGGCCGTCGGCGGCCCTGGCCGGAGCGGCCGCGGTGGTGGTCGCCCGGGCCCGGGGGGCGGCCACGCCGACGACGGCCTCCGCGCCGGCGCCAGTCGCCTGGCCGGCGGCGGCCGTTCGGGTTGCGGTGGCGGCGGCCTGGTTGGTCACGGGTGCCAGGTCGGGTCCGTCCGCGGCCTCGGATGCCTGGCCCTGGTCGGCCCCGGCGCTTCCGTCGGTCGGGGTGGACGGACCGGCGCCGTCGTCGGCTCCGGTGCCACCCTCGCCCTCGCCGTCGGCCTCGCCGGTTCCGCCGGCCGTGAGGTCCAGCTCGGGCGACGACGTCGAGCCCCCGGCCGAGTCGTCGATGCTCGTGAGGTCGATGGCCTCGTCGACGACGGCCTCCCCACCGTCGCCGTCGCCGGTGGCGGCGACGCTCTGGGAGCCGACGGCCGTGGCCGCGGTCGGGTCGGCGCTCCGGTCGAGCCGGGTCCCGAGCACCGACGGGCCGGCCCCCTGCTCGCCGTCGGTGCCGGTGGCGTCGGTCGCCGACTGCTCGAGGCCCGTCTCACCGACCGGGCCGGCCACCTCGTCGACGACCTCGACCTCGGTGTCGGTCCCGGCCTCACCCTCGGCCGGCACCAGGTCGGGATCGAGGTCGACGCCGGCGAGGTCCCGAGCGATGGACATGGTCGGCTCGGACTCGACGTCAGCGGCGCCATCGACGTTCGACGTGTCGCCGTCGCCGGCCGGGCGGTCGCCGTCGCCGGCCGGGCGGTCGCCGTCGCCGGCCGTGGTCGCCTCGACCTGCTCGGCCTCGTCGGCCGACCCGTCGCCGTCGTCGACCGTCCGGTCCCCGTCGGCCGGCCGATCGACCGGCCGGTCGTCCACGTCCCGGTCGCCAGCTCCGGTCGGGGCCGGGCGGTCCTCGGCGGGCCGCTCGTCGATGTGGTTTCGGTCCGTCCGCTCCGGGCGGGCGGCCGGCTCGGCGCTCGGCTCCGGCCGGTCGGTCGGTCGGCCGGCCGTCCGGGTCGGTGCCGGCAACGGCTGGTCGCCGGCCCCCGTTCCCGGCGCGGCGAGGCCCTGTCGGGCGGCGTGCAGGTAGCGCTCGAAGCGGTCGACGTCGGCCCCGCTCGACCGGTCACCGGTCGCCCCGTTGTCGGCCCTGGCCTCCGGCAGGAGCAGCTCGGACAGGGACGAGGGGAGGGGTTCGGGGTTCATGGTCGATTCCTCCAGGTGTCGAGGACGGTTCGGACGTAGTTCTGGGTCTCGGGGTAGGGCGGGATGCCCCCGTAGCGGGCGACGGCACCGGGGCCTGCGTTGTACGACGCAACGGCGAGGTCGACCGACCCGAAGCGGTCGAGCGAGTTGCGCAGGTAGCGGGCGGCGCCGTCGATGGCCGACGCCGGGTCCCAGGGGTCGACGCCCATCTCCTCGGCGGTGGCCGGCATGAACTGCATGAGGCCCTGGGCTCCGACCGGGCTCACGGCCGTCGGGTCGAAGGCCGACTCGGCCCTGGCCACCGCCGCCAGCAGGGCTGGGTCGACGTCGTGTCGGCGGCCGGCCGACTCGAACAGCTCGGCGTACGGCGTGTCTGGCCCGAACGGCGCCGGGGCGCTCGTTGGTGAACCGGCGCTGCGCAGCCCGCCGAGCGTTGCCCCGATCGCACCGCCGCCGACGCCACCCGGGGTGACGATGCGGCGGATCTCGTTGATCGGCCGGTCGATGGCCTCGATCTTCACCACCTCGCCGGTGCGGGGCGCGTGCAGCATCTGGCCATCGCCGACGTAGAGGGCCACGTGGTTGACCGGCTCGCCGAAGGTGAGGACGTCACCGGGCATCGCCTCGTCGATCGAGGGGACCTCGACCCCCATCGTCGCCTGGTGGCGGCTCCACTTCGGCATCTCGACGCCGACCCGGCGGTAGGCGTCCTGGATCAGGCCGGAGCAATCGAAGCCGTGCTCGGCGTCCGTGCCGCCCCACAGGTACGGCACGCCGAGGTGATCGGCGGCGGCGTTGACGACGGCCTCGCCGACGTTCCGGGCCACCGGGAAGACGGCCCCGGTCGCACCGGCGCTCGGTCGGCCGGTGACGGCGGCGGTGCCGGTGAGCGTCGACCCGATCGAGCCGAGACCGAGCTGCCCGCCGATGGCGTTGGCGCCGGTGGCGGCGGTGGCCGTCGCTCGGGCGCCGAGGGCGGCACCGGACGGCTGCCACCGGGCCCAGGCCTCGGCCGTCGCGCCCTCGGGGAGGCGATCGACGAGCTGACCGACCCGACCGCCGGAGGCCTGCTGGACCAGGGCCTCGAAGGTCGCAGCGTCGCCGGACCCGACGGCGCTGCCGTTGCTGCGCCCGGGTCGCGCCCCGGCCAAGGCATCGAGCCTGGCCGCGCCGGACTCGACGGTGGTGTCGATGCGATCGGTCATCGTCGTCCGCTCCCCGCTCGTGCGGCGCCACCGTCGACGGCTCGGTCGCCGGGCCCGCCGCCGGCGACGGCCGAGGACCGGGTTCGGCTGGCGGCACGGATGGCGACCAGATCCTGCAGGTCGGCGGCCTCCCGCTGGCGACGACGGTCCGCTGCGGCCCGGTCGAGCCGCTCGACGAGCCGGTCGAGTGACCGCACCCGGACGACGGCCTCGGCCAGGCGATGCCTGGCCAGGTCGGCCTCGGCCGCCAGGTCGACCCGCTCCCCGGCGAGGCCGGCCAGGTGGCGGGCCCCGGCCCCGGCCAGGTGGGCCCGCAGCCCGATGGGCAGCTGGCGCTCGGCCAGGTCGGCGGCACCGCGGAGGGCGTCGGCCCGACGCTGGTCGGCCTCGCTGACGCGGAGGTCGGCCCGGTGCAGCTCGGCCCTGGCCTGTTCCTCGGCCTCGGCTGCGAGCTGGCCGAGGCGAACGACCCGGGCCCGCCTGGTCCGCTCGTCGCCGCTCATCGGCCACCTCCGGCAACGGCGGCGACGGTGGCCTCGGCCACCGTCTTGGCCAGGTTCGGCTGGCCGGGCCCGTCGGGCTGCGGCGAACCGACCGCCGATCCGCCGAGGCCCCCGGCGGCGCCACCGACGGTCGCGATTGCGGCATCGAGACCACGGGGAGCGCCGGGGGTCGCGCCGACGGCATCCGATCCGAGGCCGGCACCGGAGCCGCCGACGGCGGTCGGGAGGCCGAGGATCGGGCCACCGAGCGAGCCGCCGGGCGCCGACCCGCCGAGTGTCGAGCCATCAACCGCGGCGCCGTTGGCGCCGCCCAGGGTGAGGCCGCCGTTGGCGCCGCCCAGGGCGAGGCCGCCGTTGGCCCCGCCCGGCGTGAGGCCGCCGCTGGCGCCGCCGTGGGTGAGGTCGGCCCGGAGGATGCCGTCGAGCAGGGCCCACGTCTCGTCGGTCCCGGCCGGCTCGTGCAGGCCCTGGCGGCGGAACTGCTCGAGGGCCGGGGCGAGGGCGACCGCCCGGTCGAGCCCGGCGTCGTTGCCCGGGGCATAGGCGCCGACCTCGATGAGGTCGCGGGCCCGCTCGTGGACCGACAGCAGCCGCCTGACCTCGGCGGCCAGCGCCTGCTGGGCCGGGTTGGTGACGGCCAGCGCCACCCGGGAGGCCGAGGCCAGCACGTCGATCGAGGGGAAGTGGCCGGCGTTGGCCAGCTCGCGGCTGAGGACGATGTGACCATCGACGATCGAGCGGACGGTGTCGCCGACCGGATCGTTGAGGTCGTCGCCCTCGACCAGCACGGTGTAGAAGCCGGTGATCGAACCCGTCGACGAGGTACCGGCCCGCTCGAGCAGGCCGGGCAGCAGCCCGAGGGCCGACGGCGGGAAGCCGCGGCTGGTCGGGATCTCCCCGGCGGCGAGGCCGATCTCCCGCTGGGCGACGGCGAAGCGGGTCACCGAGTCCATCAGCAGGTTCACATGGCAGCCCTGGTCGCGGAAGTGCTCGGCGATCCGGGTGGCGGCGTAGGCGGCGTTGCGGCGGACCAGGGCCGGCTGGTCGGAGGTGGCGACCACGACCACGCTGCGGGCCAGGCCATCGGGCCCGAGGTCGTCGTCGAGGAAGCTGCGGACCTCGCGACCGCGCTCCCCGACCAGGCACAGCACGTTCACGTCGGCGTCCGAGCCACGGACGAGCATCGACAGCAGGCTCGACTTGCCGACGCCGGAGCCGGCGAGGATGGCGATGCGCTGGCCTCGACCGCAGGTGAGCGTGGTGTCGATCACCCGGACGCCGACCGGCATCGGCTCGACCACCGGCGGGCGGCTGAGCGCGGGCGGCGGGGTGTTGTGGATCCCGACGGCGTCTGCCCTGGACAGGGGCGGACCGTCGTCGAGGGGGCGGGCCAACCCGTCGAGCACCCGGCCGAGCAGCTGGGGTCCGATGGGGACCTCCATCTGACCGGCCAGGTGCTCCACCGGTTCGCCGACCCGATGGCCGCGGAAGTCGCCGTACGGCAGGACGGTGGCCCGGCAACCATCGGCGGCCACGACCTCGGCCAGCACCGGGGCGCTGGTCGCCGCGGCGGGGCCGCCGCCTCCGAGCCCGAGCGAGGCGTCGAGCTCGCCGTCGCCGACCTGCACGAGGTCGCCCGGCCCGACCTGCAGACCGATGACGTCGGCCTCCGACTGGCCGATCCGCTCGACCTTGCCGACCATCTGGGGCCGTGCGGCCCGCACGAGCCGGCCGGCCAGCGCGCCCTCGGGCGGCATCGCGTCGGTCACCGCAGAGCCTCCTCGACCCGGCGGAGCGACTCGCTGAGGCGAGCATCGATCGTGATCTGGTCGACCGAGACGACGGCGTCGCCCCGCGACAGGTTCGGGTCGGCGGCGACGACCAGCTCGCGCTCGCCGAGACCGGGAACCTCGCCGAGCGCCTCGGCGTCCTCGGGGCTCAGCCTGGCGGTGAGGGCGCCGGTGCCGGGCACGAGGTCGAGGCAGCGGGCGATGGCCTCGGCGCCGGGATCGTCGGCCGAGTCGACCTCGCGGTCGAGCACGGCCCTGGCGATCTCCAGGGCGAGATCGGTCACCTGCTCGGCCAGCTGGGCCCCGAGCTCCTCGCTGCGGGCCTGCAGGCCGTCGAGCATGGCCTGGATCGACTGGCCGAGATCGGCCCGATCCTGCTCCACCTTCTGGCGGGCCGCTTCCAGCCCCGCGGCCAGGCCCTCCTGGCGGCCCTGCTGGAAGCCGGAGCTCCTGGCCGCCTCGCGGGCGTCGTCGAGGTGCTCGGCCCAGGGGCCGACGGCGTCCAGGTCGGCCGGGTCGGGGGCGCCGACGAGGTCGACCCGGCGGGCCCTCGCCGCGTCCGGGCCCCGCAGGAGGATGGCATCGGTGTCGACGGCGGCGTCGGTGGTCGAGCGGCCGCCGACCGGCCCCTCGCCCGGTGCCGGACGGACGACGGTGGCGCCGCCGTGACCGAGCGGCGCCCCGCCGCTCGCCGTCGAGCCGACGACGGGATCGGTGGTGGGGATCGCTCCCCGGAGGGTCCTACGTGACAAAGTCGTTGCCTCCTCGGTTGATCACCAGGTCGCCGCTCTCCTCCAGCGCCCTGACGGACTCGAGCACCTCGTTCTGGGCCTCCTCGACGTCGGTCATGCGGACCGAGCCGAGCAGATCCATCTCGTCGAGCAGGTTCTCCCGTGCCCGTGTCGACATGTTGTTGAGGACCTTGTCCCGCACCACGTCGGCCGTGCCCTTGAGGGCGAGCGGGAGGCGGGAGGCGTCGACGGTGCGCAGCACGGTCTGCATCTGGCGGTCGTCGAGCAGTTGCAGATCGGCGAAGACGAACATCTTGGCCCTGACCTCGGCCGCCAGGTCGGCGTCGACCTCGGCCAGGCCGCCCATGATCATCTCCTCGACCGGCTTGTCGGCCAGGGTCAGCAGCTCGACGAGGGAGTCGATGCCGCCGGTGGCGTCGAGCAGCTTGTTCTCGAGGACGGCGGAGAAGCGGTGGCGGAGGCCGTTCTCGACCGCCTCGAGAGCGTCGGCGGTGACCCGCTCCATCATCCCGAGCCGGAACCCGACCTGGACGACCGTCTCCGACGGCAGGTGGGCGATGATCCCCGCCGACAGCTCGGGGGTGAGGTGGGACAGCACGAGGGCGATGGTCTGTGGCTGCTCGCCGTCGAGGTTCTCGGCGATGACCTCCGGCTCGAGGTTGTCGAGGAACTGGAAGGGGATCGTGTTGGCGTCGCCGGACAGCTCGCCCATGACCTCCCGGGCGGTCCGTTCCCCGAACGTCGACTCCAGGTAGGCGTAGGCGGTCTCCTGGTCGCCGGCCGGAAGGGCCTCACCCTCGGCCGTCTCGACGAACTCGCGCAGCACGGCGTCGGCGAGCCGGAGGTCGACCCGACCGAGGGAGGCCACCTCCTCGACGATGGCGTTCAGCTCGCTCCGCCGAAGCGAACGCAGCAGCGGCGCCGCGTGCTCGGTGCCGACGCGAAGCATCAGGATCGCCGCCTTCCGTCTGGCCGACAGCGACGCGACGTCGCTCATCTGAGCGCCCCGGGCCGACGCCCCGGCCCCCGCCCGTATCCCGCTCCCGCCATCAGGCGTTGACCTCCTCCGCCTCGTTCAACCACGACCGGAGGACGCCGGCGACGTCGTCGGTCTGGTTGGCGATCAGGTGCTGGAGGCGGACCTCGGGCGGATCGGTGCCGTCGTCGATCTCCTCCTCCTCGACCGTGCCCGCCTCGAGCGCGGCGGCTGCGCCGGCCTCCAGCTCGGTCAGCTCCACCGATTCGATGACCCGGCGGCGGGGGTTCCTGGCCAGGTTGCGGATTGCCAGCAGCAGCACGACGAGGGCGATCAGCACCGCACCGACGGTGCGGATGAGGGCGACGAGGTCGAGCCCGCCCGCTTCGAGCTCGGGCTCGGCCGCGGCGTCCTCGATGGCGGTCCTGACCGACTCGTTGATCGGCAGCAGGGTGACGGCGAGGGTGTCGCCCCGCTCCTGGTTGAGGCCGACCGCGGCGCCGACGAGGGTCTCGATGTCGGCCAGCCTGGCGGCGTCGACCTCGTTCTCGTCGAGCAGGACGGCGACCGACAGCGCGGTCACTGCGCCGGGCGCGTTCTGCGAGGTGGTGACGACCCGGTTGACGGCGTAGTTGGCGTCGCGCTCGTCGAGCACGTACTTGACGCCCTCGTCGACCGCCTCGCCCCCGTCGTCGATGATGATGTCGTCCGGCAGCTCGATCTCCAGCTCGCCGCCCTCCTCGGTCGCCGCCGCATCGTCTCGGTAGAACTCCTGGCGGGTGGTCTCGTTGACCATCATCTGGCCGTCGGTTCCCTCGATCGGCTGGTAGTCCTCGGTGGTGGTGGTGACCGCGTCGAAGTCGAGCTCGGCGGTCACCTCGACGGTGGCGAGACCGGGGCCGACGATGTTGGTCAGCAGGTTCTCCAGATCGGTCTCGAGCGCCCGCTCGAACTGGGCCCTGGCCCGGAAGCGGGCGTCGCCCTCGAGGTCGAGGGCGGCCGAGCCCTCGCCGCCGGCCCACAGCACGTTGCCGGTCTGGTCGACCAGCGTGACCTCCATCGTGTCGAGACCCTCGACCGCGGAGGCGACGAGGTTGACGATGGCCTGGACCTGCATGGTCCCGAGCATCTCGCTGCCGGTGTCGACCAGGACCGAGGCCGACGGCCGCAGCTCGTCGTCGGCGAACAGGTCGTGCTCGGGCATGACCAGGTGGACGTTGGCCGACCGGACGCTGTCGATCGACGAGATCGTCCTCGCCAACTCGTCCTGGTTGGCCCGCAGGATGGCGACGTCGATGACCTCGGCCGAGGCGGTCATGCTCTGGTTCTCCACGATGGCCCAGCCCCCGCTGCCGCCGGGCAGGTCCTGACCGGCGAGATCGAGGCGGACCTGGTGGACCTCGGTCGCGGGGACCCGGATGACCCGACCGCCGTTCTCCAGCTCGTAGGTGACGCCCTGGGCGTCGAGGGCGGCGGTGACCTCGCCGGCTACGTCGGGGTCGAGGTCGGTGTAGAGGGTGCCCATCGGGACCGAGCTCGTGGCCCGGGCGACGAGGAACACGCCGATGGCGGTCGCAGCGAAGGCCAGGCCGAGCGTCACCCGCTGGGGCCCGGTCATCCGCTGGAACGAGGCCATGGCGTTCTGGCCGACCGCCTGCACGCTCGGACGAGCCATCAGATCTGCATCCGCATGATGTCGTTGAAGGCGGTGATGGCCCGGTCACGGACGGCCACCGTGATCTCGGTGGCCAGCTGGGCCTCGGCGGTGGCGATCATGAAGTCGCTGACCGAGTCGAGGTTGCCGACCGCAGCCTGCTGCGAGGCCTCGGACACGGTCTGCTCGAGCTGG
Organism: Acidimicrobiales bacterium; assembly: GCA_028285495.1. GTDB lineage: Bacteria > Actinomycetota > Acidimicrobiia > Acidimicrobiales > SZUA-35 > JAHELU01. The sequence continues at coordinate 3,901 of JANQPB010000007.1, read as the reverse complement.
TTGACCTGGTCGAGGCCGTCGCCGATGGCCTGGCCGATCGCACCGGCGAAGTTCTCGGCGGTGGTGCCCGAGCCGCTGGCGCCGGCCAGGTCGCCGGCCGCGCCGTCGAGCGCGTCGGCCGTCGGGTCCGGGCGGCGAACGGGGCCGATCGGGTTGACGGCAGGATGGGAAATGGAGGACAGGGGCGAGGTCATCGGCGCCACGACAGGTAGGGGAAACGGATGGGTCAGCCCCGTCCGTGGGCCGGCTTCGGTGAGCCTCCAGCTCGCACTCTCTATCGGAGGGAGCGGCCGCTTCCTTTACCCCGGACGGCCATCACCCAGCCCGAATGGGTCGATGGTCCCGCCCCGCCTGACGATCCGGGCCGGACGGCCCGGCAGGTCGGATCCGGATCCGGGCCCGGCTGGCCCGGCGATTCACAGTGCGGTGTAGAGCGTCGACGCCACCGGCCGGCGACGGTGACGCACCGGCGCCCGCTGCGGTGGCGGCAACTCGGTCCGGCGGGTCACCAGCTCCCCCTCGACGAGCCTCGCCCGATCGAGCAGCGCCCGAGCCCGATCGGCCAGCTCGGGCGGCAAGGGCCGACCGAGGACCTCGGACGGCGGCCAGAGCCCGGGCGGGGGCTCGCTCTGCTCGGCCAGCACCCGGTTGAAACCATCGAGGCGCTGCTCGAACTCGTCGAGCGCGGCCACCCAGGCGGCTCGGTCCGCCGATCGGTCGGCCGCGGGGTCGGCCCCGTCGCCGGACTGCTCGGTCACCGGACCACCTCGGCCAGCCGCTCCTGTTGCAGGTTGCGGTGGGCCTCGTGCCAGGTCGCAGCCAGCGGGGCGACGATGTCCTGGCACCGCCTGACCACGTCGGTCGACTTGGTCAGGTTGGCGTCGATGAGGAGGTCGAGCACGTGCTCGTAGACCTGCCGCAGCTCCGCCGCCGCCGGCCAGACGTCGGGCTCGAGGGCGAGGTTGAGCTCGTGGACCAGGTCCTGGGCGTGGAGCAGCGACCGGTGCGCCACCTCGACGTTGCCGTACTCGATGGCCCCGATGGCGTCGGCCAGGTCCTTCTCCAGCCGGTCGAGGACGGCCAGCAGCAGCTTCTGCGGCGACGAGACCGACATGCCATCGGCCTGGTACCGGTCGGCCAGGGCGGCCCGCTGCCGTCGATTGGTGCCGTAGGTCATGAAGTCGTGCCTCCCCCGAGCCCCGCCAGCTGGGAGGCCAGGTACGAGGACTGCTGCTGCAGCCCGCTCAACGCCACCTCGAGGTTGGCGTAGGTCCGTCGTAGGGTCGACTCGCGGATCTCCAGCCGTCGCTCGAGGGCGTCGATCTGCTCGCCGTAGGTGTCGATCCGCTGGTCGGCCGCCTCGCCGGCCGTGTACAGGTACCCGGTGCCGACCGAGGTCGCGGCCTCGGCCGCGTCGACCAGCCGGTCGAGGGCACCCGGCTCGCCGGCCGGGTTGGTGAACAGCGCACTCAGCGAATCCGGGTCCGAGGCGAAGGCCTCGGCGAACGCGTCCTGATCGAAGGTCAGGGTGCCCTCTCGGGTCAGCTCGATGCCGATCACGCCGAGCGACGAGAACGCATTGTCGTCGACCGGATTGATCAGCGCATTGCGGACCTCGTCGGCCGCCCGCCTCGCCTCCCGGTTGCCCTGGAGGACCGTCCGGTTGCCCTCGGGGTTGTTGGCCGTGCTGCTGGCGATCCGGTTGAGGAAGTCGTTGACCTGGGTGACCAGGGCGTCGACCGACTCGGAGATCGAGGCGACGTCCCGCTCGGTGCTGACCGTGACCGGGCCGGTCGTCTCGCTGTTGACCGTGACCGTCACGCCGGGCAGCAGCTCCTCGAACGTGTTGTCCGACGACTGGATCGTGAGCGGGTTGTCGCCCTGGACGGTCAGGATGGCGTCCTGGCCGGTCGTGAGCTGGGTGAAGCTCATCGTGCCGTACTCGCCGCCGGCGGTGTCGATGGTCGACGAGGCGCCGGTGGTGTCCGAGGTGAGCTGGAGCCGGTAGCCACTGCCGGTGTTGACCGCCAGGGCCGAGTAGTCGAGGTTCGGGTCGTTGTTGATCGCCGACACCAGCTCCTGGAGGGTGGTGCCCGACGTGGTCTGCTCGGCCGTGATCGTGCCGGTCCGGACGCCGCCGCTGAGGGTCGCCTCGATCGAGCCGGCTCCGCCGCTGGCCAGGGTCACGGTGGTCCCCGCCGTCGTGTCGCTGATCGACGTGACCACGCCGTCGACCTCGACCTGCCCGTCGACGCCGCTGCCGGCCTGGCCGAGCGTGAACCCGAGGTCGGTCAACGCCGTGCCGCCGGTGACGACGAGCGAGCGGTCGCTGCCCTCGCTTCGGGTGGCGAGCTCGATCTGGTTGCTGGCGTTGAGGCTGGCGGTCACGTGCTCGGACGCCGTGGCGTGGCCGACGATGGCCGCCGACAGCGCCTCGGCCAGGGCCTGCTCGCTGTTGTACGTGCCGTGGTCGAGGCTGACCGAGAAGTTGAACCCGTCGACCTCGAAGTCGATCGAGTCGTTGGTCCCGTCGACCGTGATCGGGATCGTCGGGATGCCGCCGACGACCTTGGCCGGCTCGCTCCCCTGGATCACCTCGACGGTGACCGGTCCGTCGGGGAAGTTGCTGCCGACGAAGCCGGAGAAGCCGGCGGCCTGGTAGCCGCTGGCGCTGAACGAGCTGATGCCGCTGGCCCCGGTGGCCGAGTCGAGCGAGGCGTACACCTGGTCGGAGTAGACCGAGGCCGCGGTCGCGGTCTGGGTCACCTCGAAGCTGTACGAGCCCGTCGTGGCCGACGACGACGCCTCGACCGACACCGCATCCGGGTTGGAGCTGGTGGCGGTGATCGCCTCGAAGCCGGAGCTGAGCCGCAGGTCGGCGGCGGCATTGCGGATCGACGTGAGGTCGGTCCGGATGTCGGACAGCTCGGTCCTGGCCGCCTGCTCCTGGTCGCGCCGGGTCGTCAGCGCCACCTGGGGGCGCCGCTCGAGCTGCATCAACTGGTTGATGATCGAACTGGTGTCGAGGCCCGAAGAGAGGCCGTCTATGTTGCTCATTGGCTGCTCCTAACTCCTCGTCGGCCGTTCCGGCCGATTTTCCAACCGTCGTTGCATGTCGTGGTCCTCCCGATCGGGTGGGGCGGCGACCGGGCCCCGCAGGGGGTCCCGCCCCACCCGATCGTGCTGGCTGCTAGCCGAGCAGTCGGAGGACGGACTGCGGGATGGCGTTGGCCTGGCCGAGCATGGCCGTGCCGGCCTGCTGGAGGATCTGGTTCTTGGTGAACTCGACCATCTCGTCGGCCATGTCGGTGTCACGGATCCGGGACTCCGAGGCGGCCAGGTTCTCCGTGGTGACCTGGAGGTTCCGGATCGTCGACTCGAAGCGGTTCTGGACCGCACCGAGCGAGCCCCTGGTCGTCGACACGGCGTCGATGGAGGCGTCGATGGCCTCGATCGAGGTCCGCGACGCCGCCGCCGTGGTCACATCCAGGGTGGTCAGGTCCGAACCACCGAGGCTGGTGGCGTCGAGGGTCCCGATCGTGGCGCTGATCTGGTTGCCGGCGTCGCCCTCGGAGCCGACCTGGAAGTTCAGCGTCGTCGCCGTGAACACGTCGGCGCCCGAGAACGTGGTGTCGCTGCCGATACGGCCGATCTCGGCCGCCAGGGCGTCGATCTCCGAGTCGATCGCGGCCCTGGCCGCAGTGTCGTTCGAGTCGTTGGCGGCCTGGACGGCCAGGTCCCGCATGCGGTTCAGCATGTTGTGGACCTCACCCAGGGCACCCTCGGCGGTCTGCACGAGCGAGATGCCGTCCTGGGAGTTCCTGGTTGCCTGCCGCAGGCCCGAGATCTCGGCCCGGAGCTTCTGGCTGATGACCAGACCGGCGGCGTCGTCTCCTGCCCG
>JANQPB010000005.1 GCA_028285495.1 Acidimicrobiales bacterium | reverse complement strand
CTCCACGGTAATGCCCGTCTGACCCCGTACCAGCGGCAACTGTTGTGTCGTCGAGTTCGACACGACGGCTGGACTGTCACCGCAGCTGCGACCGCAGCTGGATGTTCCGAACGCACCGCTTATCGATGGCTCGCCCGATACCGCAACGGCGACAAGGCCCTTGGTGATCGGTCGTCGGCCCCGAACACCATCCCGGGTCGGACCCCACCAGAGACCGAAGCAGCCATCGAACGACTCCGGCGTCTGCGGTTCACCTCGACCCGGATCGCAGCCGAACTCGAGATCGCGGTCTCAACGGTGTGCGCAGTACTCGCCCGTCTCGGGTTGAACCGGCTGTCCAAGCTCGAACCGCCAGAGCCACCGAACCGGTACTGCCGGCGACATCCCGGTGAGCTCGTTCATGTCGACGTGAAGAAACTCGGCCGGTTCAGTCGGCCAGGACACCGAGTCACCGGGCGAGGCCCGGGCACCAAGACCGGCAAACCGGGATGGGAAGCTGTGCACGTGTGTGTCGATGACACCACCCGCCTGGCCTACGTCGAGGTCCTCCCCAACGAGACAGGCGCCACCTCGATCGGGTTTCTCGAACGGGCAGTTGCTTGGTTCGCCGAACGGGGCGTCACCGTTGAACGGGTCATGACCGACAACGGTGGCCCCTACAAATCGAAGCTGTGGGCTCAGTGGTGTGCCGACCACGACATCCGGCATCTCCGGACGCGGCCCTACCGGCCTCGCACCAACGGCAAGGCTGAACGGTTCATCCAGACCATGCTCCGAGAATGGGCCTACGCTGCGACCTACCAGTCATCAGCTCACCGCCACACGGCACTCGGGCCCTGGCTGAACTACTACAACCACCAACGACCCCACAGCGCCCTCGGCCACAAGACACCCACCGCCCGACTCAACCAGCCCGGCGAAACCTGACCAACCCTCCTGGGATCTACACCTAGGCCTAGGCGCAGCTCGGCCAGGACGGCTCGGCGAGCCGGCCCTGGCCATCGCCGAATCGCTCAGCCGATCGTGGAGCGCCAGGCGTCCCAGGCCTCCAGGCTCGCCTCCGACATCTTGCGGTGCTCCCTGGCGATCGCCCGCGACTCGGGATCGGTCAGGCGGCCGCCGATGGCCGCGGCGCCGAAGCGGTTGCCCCGGAAGTACACGCCGTAGTCGCTCGGGCGGAAGAACCGGTCGAGATCCTCCGGCACCGCCGCCGACGGCGTCCACGGGCCCGGGTCGCCGGCCGGCAGGCCGAGGCCGTCGAGCGCGGTGTAGATGTCGTCGTCGGTGGTCCGGTCGGCGAAGTCCCGACCCTGGTAGCGATAGACCTCGTCACCGTCCGGCCCGAACACGAGCATGCCGGGCAAGGCGATGCCGCCCCGCTCTTCCGGGTCGAAGAGGCCGAGGGGCTGGAGGACCTGCTCGCCTCCGGGATCGGCCACCAGGTGGGTGTGGGTCAGGCCCCAACGGGCCGACATGCCCGCCTGCCTGCCCTCGTCGTCGACCGAGACCGCCACCACCTCGCCGCCGGCGCCGTGGATCCGGTCGTAGTTCGTCGCCAGCCGCACGAGCTGGGCACAGCAGTACGGTCACCAGTCGCCCCGGTAGGTCATCAGGATGATGGCACCGGAGCCGCGACGCAGTTCGAGGGGGTTGGTCATGCGGCCTGTGTAGCCGCTCCCGATCGGCCGAGCCATTTGCGTCGATGCGGGTATTGACAAACAGAGTTTTCAAAAGCAGTCTGTGCCTCGTGCCCGATACCGACCTCGTCGACCTGCCCGATCTGCCCGAGCTCGAGGTGCTCGACGGGCCGGAGGCCGCCGGTGATGTGCTCGACCCCCTTCGAGCCCGGGTTCTGGCCAACCTCGTCGAACCCGGCTCGGCCAGCTCGCTCGCCCCGATCCTGGGTGAGAGCCGGCAGAAGCTCAACTACCACCTCCGGGCCCTCGAGGCCCACGGCCTCGTTCGCTTGGTGGCCGAGCGCCCTCGCCGGGGCCTGACCGAACGGGTGCTGCGGGCCACCGCCAGGTCCTACGTCGTGTCGCCGGCGGCCAGCGAGCTCCCGGCGCCGGATCCCGGCCGCACCGATCGGCTCTCGGCCAGGTACCTGCTGGCCCTCGCCGCCCGGATGATCGCCGAGGTGGCCGACCTGGCCAGGCGGGCCGACCGGGCCGGTCGCCCCGCTCCCATCCTGGCCGTCGACACCGAGATCCGGCTGGCCTCGCCTGACGCCAGGGCGGCGCTGGCCGACGAGGTGGCGGCCATCACCGCCGACCTCGCCGCCCGGTACCACGACGAGTCGGCCGCCGACGGGCGGTGGTACCGCCTGATCGTGGCCTCCCACCCCCGACCCCGTCCCCAACCACGGACCGGTCCAACCGACCGGTCACCGACCGAGGAGCACTGACATGTCCGACACCGAGCGTTCGCTCGAGTTCGAGATCGAGGTCGCCGGGACCCCGGAGGAGGTGTGGCAGGCCATCGCCACCGGCCCGGGGATCAGCTCGTGGTACGTCCCCCACCGGGTCGAGGAGCACGAGGGCGGCAACGCCTCCGCCCGCTTCGGACCGGGACCCGAGATGGAGGTCCCCGGCCGGGTCGCAGCCTGGGAGCCGCCGAAGCGGATCGTCTTCGACGGTGGCGAGGGGGTCGACGGACTGGCGTTCGAGTGGCTGGTCGAGGCGGTCGACGGTGGCCACTGCGTCGTCCGGCTGATCAACTCCGGGTTCGGGGTCGGTGACCCGTGGGACGATCTCTACGACGGGATGTCGGAGGGCTGGCTCGCCTTCCTGCTCAACCTCCGCCTCCACCGGGCCCACTTCCCCGGCCAGGCGGCGACCGCCATGGTGCCGTCGGCCTCGTGGGCCGGCCCACGGGACCGGGCATGGAGCCAGCTGCTCGGCGAGCTCGGCTCCGACGGCCTGCCCGATCCGGGCCAGCGGATCGAGGCCGGTGGCGACGACGGTGAGCTCCCGACCTTCGCCGGCGAGGTCGTCGACGTCGACCGCTACCGGATCGCCCTCGTGCTCGACGCCCCGGCGCCGGGAACGGCGATCGTCGAGGCCGAGGGCCGCCCGAACGCACCACACATCGAGGTGTCGGTCTGGTCCTACCTCTACGGGCCCGACCGGGAGCGGCTCGTCGAGCGCGATCAGCCCCGGTGGGCCGCCTGGCTGGCGGCCCGGGCGGTGCAGACGGAGTCACCGACCGCCTGAAGGGCCGGGGCCGGGCGGCCGTCGTCGCCGATGGAGCCCGTCGGCCGACGAGCACGAACCGCTCGCCCGCCACGTGGCCTCCCGGCGCGGTGTTCGTCTAGCGTCGTCCCGTGGAAGCAGCACCGGGTGTCGACGGCCGGGCCGGACCCCTCGACGGGGTCCGGGTCCTCGATCTGACGTCGGTCATCATGGGCCCGGTCGCCACCCAGGTCCTGGGCGACCTCGGAGCCGACGTCGTCACGATCGAGGGTCGGCGGGGCGACACCAACCGCTCGATGGGCCCCGGCCCCGAGCCAGGCCTGTCCGGCACGTCGATGAACCTGATGCGCAACAAGCGCAGCATCGGGCTCGACCTGAAGGCCCCCGATGGTCGAGCGGCGTTCCTTCGGCTGGCAACGGTCACCGACGTCGTCGTCACGAACCTCCGCCCCGGGCCGCTTGGCCGACTCGGCCTCACCTACGACGATGTCCGGGAGGTCCGGCCGGACGTCGTGTTCTGCCAGGCCCACGGCTACCCGTCCGATCACGAGCAGGGCGACGACCCGGCCTACGACGACATCATCCAGTCGGCCAGCGCCGTCGGCGAGCTGTTCGCCCGCCAGGGCCACGCCCCGGCCCTGCTGCCGACCCTCGTTGCCGACAAGGTCTGTGGTCTGACCATCGCCTCCGCGATCCTCGCCGCCCTCTACCACCGGGCTTCCACCGGCGAGGGCCAGCGGATCGAGGTGCCGATGATCGACGTCATGCGGGCCTTCGTGCTGGTCGAGCACGGCTCGGCCGCGATCGCCGAGCCGCCCCAGGGCGACCCCGGCTATCAGCGGATCCTGACCCCCGAGCGCCGACCCCAGCGCACGGCCGACGGCTGGATCAACGTCCTGCCCTACACCGACGACCACTACCACCACCTCTTCCTGGCCGGTGACCGCCGGGACCTGCTCGACGATCCCCGCATCGCCACCCGGGCCTCCCGCATCGCCAACAGCGACACCCTCTACCGCGACGTGGCCACGATCCTCGCCACCCGGACCACCGCCGAGTGGCTGGGCTTCTGCCGCGAGCACGGGATCCCGGCCACCGCGTCCGCTGCGCTGCAGGACCTGGTCGACGACCTACCGCTGTCCGAGCACCCGACCGCCGGCACCTACCGCCAGATCCCGCCACCGGTCCGGTACTCGGCCACACCCGCATCGATCCGTCGCCATGCGTCCCACACCGGCGCCGACGGTCGCCAGGTGCTCGGGGAGCTCGGCTACGACGACGACCAGCTCGACGAGCTCGAGCGGGCCGGCGTCCTCTACCGCATCGACCCGGCCGCAACCTGACCGGCCCGCCGCCGGGATCCGGGCGGCGCGGCCGGACCGGGGGGCACGTCAGCCGAGCGCACCGAGCGCCGTCACCACCGCGCCGACCAGCAACAGGGCGAGCACCGCACGGCGGAACCAGTCGGCCGGGACCAGCGGCCGGACCAGCAGCCCCAGCCGCCAACCGACCAGCTGGGCCGGCAGCGCCAGCAGCAACGCCCGGGGGACGTCGCCATCGAGGCGGCCGTCGAGCGCGAACAGCGCGACGCCGACAACGGCCGAGGACCCGAGGACGGCGCCGACCGTCGCCCGGAAGGCCGGCGGCGGTACCCCGCGGCCCTGTAGGGCCAGGACCGTCGGCGGCCCGTTGGCCGTCAGGCTGGTCGTGAGGGCCCCGGTCAGCACCCCTGCGGCGACCAGGGTCGGGGTCCCTCGACCGAGCGACGGTCGACCGGTGACCACGACCACGACGGTGACGACGACCGCGACCGCAAGGGCCAACCGCAGCGCGTCCGGCGACGCTGCCCGGATGGCCAGCATCCCGAGCGGGAGCCCGAGCGCGGCGCCGGCCAGCAGCCGGACCGCGGCGACGCCGTCGAGGGCTCTGGCCTCGCCGAGCGCCAGCAGCGCGTTGGAGGGGATGAGCAGGACCAGGGCGACCGCAACCGCATCGGCCGGGCTCAGTACCAGGGTCACCGGCGGCACGAGTAGCAGCGCCAACCCGAATCCGGTCACGGTCTGGGCGGTCGAGGCCAGCAGCGCAGCGGCCACGATCAGGCCGGCGCCGACCGCGCCGTCGAGCTCCATCGGGATCCGATGGTAGGTCGACACCCGCCGCCGGCCGTCGATGATCCGACACCGGGTCGGGCCCGAGCGGCGGCCGGCCGCCGGCCCGCGTTCGCATTCGGTCCCCCTCCGGGGTGCCGGCTACCGTCGTGACGGGAGGGCCGACCGGGCCCCGACCGCAACCCGCAACACCAGGGGGCAGGGCATGCCGGCCATCCGCATCGACCCGACGACCGGACTCAAGCTGTTCGACACCCGGGCCGCCCGGGCCTCGGCCGACATCACCGGTCACGGCTACGGGGTCCAGCACGATGCGGCGCTCAAGACGCTGCCCGAGCAGCCGGCCGGCGCGTCCTTCGATGCCGAGGAGCAGGCCCGCTACCGCCAGTACAAGGAGGAGCGCCGGGGCGCCGCCGACTACATGGCGATGGAGGGCGAGTTCGCCCGCTACCTCGAGGACTGCTACTCCGAGCCGCCGGTCGAGCGCGAGGCGCTCCACGACGACTGTGAGATCCTGGTCGTCGGTGCCGGGTTCGCCGGACTCCTGCTGTGGCACAAGCTGAGCCAGGCCGGGTTCGACGACGTGCGGTTCTGCGAGAAGGGCGGCGACGTCGGCGGCACCTGGTACTGGAACCGCTATCCCGGCATCGCCTGCGACGTCGAGTCGTACAGCTACCTGCCGCTGCTCGAGGAGATGGACTACATCCCGACGATGCGCTTCGCCTCGGGGTTCGAGATCTACGAGTACTGCCAGGCGATGGCCACCAGGTTCGGCTTCTACGACCACTGCCTGTTCCACACCACCGTCGAGCGGACGGACTGGGACGAGGCGACCGGTCGCTGGACCGTGCACACCGACCGGGGCGACGCCATGCGAGCCCGCCACGTGATCCTCGCCAACGGCATCCTCACCACGCCGAAGCTGGCTCGCATCTCGGGCATGGAGCGCTTCGCCGGCGAGTCGTTCCACACCTCACGCTGGCGCTACGACGTCGACCTCGCCGGCAAGCGGGTCGGCATCATCGGCACCGGCGCCACCGCCGTGCAGGCCATCCCCGAGCTGGCCAAGGTGGCCGGCGAGCTGTACGTGTTCCAGCGAACCCCGTCGACGATCGACGTGCGGGACCAGCGGGCGACCCGCCAGGACGAGATCGAGCAGTGGAAGCAGGAGCCCGGGTGGGCCAGGGCCAGGCGCAAGCGGTTCGCCCGCATCTCGACCGGCCGCACCGCGCTGCAGGCCAACGAGGACTACCTGGCCGGCAAGGTCGACGACTACAAGGTGCGCAAGCAGCACGCGACCAGGATCTCCCAGGAGGAGTACGTCCAGCGCCAGCTCAACACCAACTTCCGGATCATGGAGCAGATCCGGGCCCGGGTCGACGAGATCGTCGAGGACCCGGCCACCGCCGCCGCCCTGAAGCCGTACTACCCCTACGGGTGCAAGCGCCCGACCTTCCACGACGAGTACCTGCCGACCTTCAACCGGCCGAACGTCCACCTGGTCGACACCGCCCCTCGCGGGGTCAGCGAGATCGACGAGCGCGGCGTCATCCACGACGGCGTCGAGTATCCGCTCGACGTGCTCATCTACGCCACCGGGTTCCAGTGGATGGCCACCGGGACGTTCAACATGATCCGGGGCCGCGATGGTCGCACGCTCAGCGAGAAGTGGCAGGACGAGGGGACGAAGACCTTCCTCGGGATCCACAGCAACGGCTTTCCCAACCTGTTCATCGTCACCGGTCCCCAGGGCGGCGGCGGCAGCTTCAACTTCACCGATGCCATCGACTCCCACTCCGACTACATCGTGTGGTTGCTCGAGACAATGCGGGCCGCCGGCCACGCCGTCGTCGACATCGAGCGCCGGCCCGAGGAGGAGTACGCCGAGCACTGCCGGGCGGCGGACGTGGCCACCGCACCGCTCCGGGACTGCCTCTCGTACTACAACGGACACGGTGACGCCGAGCCAGGCAGCCTCGCCTACTACGGCGGTGGGCGGTGGCACAAGTACCGGGTCGCCGCCCAGGAGACGCTCGACCCGTACGTGTTCGACTCGGTCCCGGGTCGCTAGATCGCATCTCGCCGCCGTGAGCGTCACCGCGATGCGGCGGTGGTGAGCGGTACCCAAAGCCGCGTCGGGGGTTCGGGCGGCCGCTACGGTCGCAGCGATGTCGACCGACGCCGCCCTCACGCTCGCGGTCCTGGTGGCGATGTTCGGGCTGCTGATCCGCGACCGGTTTCCGCCGTCCGGCGTGCTGCTGGCCGGCCTGACCGCCCTCGTTCTGGTCGACGCCGTCACCGCCGAGGCTGCCTTCGCCGGCTTCGCCAACCCGGCCCCGCTGACGGTCGCCGCCCTCTATGTCGTCGCCGGTGGCGCCCGTCGCACCGGGCTGCTGGCCGGGACCTCGGCCAGGCTGCTCAACGGCGACGGTGGCCGGGGCTCGCTCGCCCGCCTGTGCCTGCCGGTGGCCGGCCTGTCCGGGCTGTTCAACAACACGCCCCTGGTGGCGATGCTGCTGCCCGAGGTCGCGGCCTGGGCCCGGCGGAACCGCCTTCCGGTTTCCCGGTTCCTGATGCCGCTGTCGTTCGCCGCCATCCTCGGCGGCACCGTGACGGTGATCGGCACCTCCACCAGCCTGGTCGTCTCCGGCGTGCTCCAACAGCAGGGCGACGAGCCGCTCGGGCTGTTCGAGCAGAGCCCGGTCGCCCTGCCGGCCGCAGCGCTCGGGTTGGCCCTGCTCATCGGACCGGTGTTCCGTTGGTTGCCGACGCGGTCGGATCTCGGCGTCGATGCCATCGAGGCCCTCCGCGAGTTCGCCGTCCACCTCGTGGTCGAGGACGACGGTCCGCTGGTCGGGCAGTCGGTGGCGGAGGCCGGCCTGCGCAACCTCTCCGGCGTGTTCCTGGCCGACGTGGTCCGAGGTGACCGCCACATCGGGCCGGTGGCCCCGGACGAGGTGCTCGAGGCCGACGACCTGCTGATCTTCGTCGGGGACGTCAGCGACGTGCTCGACCTGCGCTCCCGGCCCGGTCTCCGACCGGTGATCGACGAGGCCGACGTGCTCGACCAGGCCCGCGAGCCCCAGTACTTCGAGGCGGTGGTCGGGCGCGAGTCGCCGCTGGTGTCGCGGACGCTCCGGGAGGTCGGCGGGCGCTCCGGCTACCGGGCCACCGCCGTTGCCATCCATCGAGCCGGCGTGCCGCTGACGGGCAAGCTCGGCGAGATCGAGCTGCACGCCGGCGACACGCTGATCCTCCTGGCCGGCAGCGACCTGCGTCGGGCCAGGGGGGCCATGCAGGACTTCCTCGTGCTGGCCCCCATCCACGATGCGGTCGCCGTCGTCGGCCGCCGGGCCCGGTGGGTGGCGCTGGCGCTCGCGGCCTTCGTGATCCTGGCCGGGCTCGGGATCCTGTCGACCTTCGAGGCCTCGCTGGTGGCGGCGGCGATCGTCGTCGGCACCAAGGTGCTGAGCTTCGCCGAGGCGAAGGGCTCGGTGAACCTCGACATCGTGGTCATGATCGCCGCCGCCCTCGGCATCGGGGCTGCGGTCGAGGGCAGTGGCCTCGCCGCCGACCTCGCCGGGTGGACCACCGGCGTCCTCGACCCCTTCGGCCAGGTCGGGGTGGTGATCGGCGTGCTCGTGGCCACGGTGGTCCTGACCGAGCTGGTGACCAACTCGGCGGCCGCGGCCGTCGTCGTCCCGATCGCGCTCCGGGCGGCGGAGTCGGTCGACCTCGACCCCCGGGTCATGGCGGTCGGCATCGCCGTGATGGCCTCCTCGTCGTTCCTGACGCCGATCGGCTACCAGACCAATGCGATGGTCTACGGGCCCGGCGGCTACCGGTTCCTCGACTTCGCCAGGGTCGGGGCGCCGGTGAGCGTGGTGGTCCTGGCCGTCACCGCCACGCTGGTGTCCCTCCTCGGCTGAGCGTCGTTGGCGACGATGCCGGTCGGCCGCATCGGCCGGATGGGTCATCTTCCCGGGGTGACCTGAACTCGGGACGACCGGCGCCAGGTGGCCGGCCGACGCCGCATAGACTTGGCGGCCATGCGAGGCGACCCCCCGGCCACCGAGCTCGACTGGCTGGCCTATGACGCTGTCCTGTTCGACCTCGACGGCGTGATCACCCCGACGGCCGCGGTCCACGAGCGGGCCTGGGCCGAGCTCTTCGCCGGCCACGGCTACACCGACGGCGACTACCTGACCCACATCGACGGCAAGCCCCGCTACGACGGCGTCGCCGCCTTCCTCGCCTCGCGGGAGATCGAGCTCCCCTGGGGCGACCCGGACGACGGTCCCGAGGCGGAGACCGTCTGCGGGCTCGGCAACCGCAAGAACCGGCTGTTCAACGAGATCCTCGACCGTGAGCCGCTGGCCCCGTACGAGGGCACGGTGGCCGTGCTCGACCTGCTCGACGTCCAGGGCGTTGCCCAGGCCATCGTGTCGTCGTCGCGCAACGCCCACCGGGTGCTGGCCGCGGCCGGCATGGCCACCCGATTCCCGGTGATCGTCGACGGGGCCAGGGCCGCCGAGGAGGGGCTGCGGGGCAAGCCAGACCCTCACATGTTCGAGCGGGCGGCCGACCTGCTTGAGGTGGAACGGGATCGAGCGATCGTCGTCGAGGACGCGGTCGCCGGCGTGCAGGCCGGCGTCGCCGGCGCCTTCGGGTACGTGCTCGGCATCGACCGGGGCGGGAACCGCCAGGCCCTGACCGACGCCGGTGCCACCCTCGTCGTCGATGACCTGGCCGACACGCTGCCGGCGGTTCGTCGCTGATGCGCTACGCCGAGATCCCCGGCACGCTGCCCCAGCACCGGTTCCCGGCCGACCCGTGGCGCCTGGTCGAGACCGAGTTCGATCTGGCCGACATCGGCCTGACCGAGACGCTGTTCGCCGTCGGCAACGGCTACATCGGCATGCGGGCCAACCCGACCGAGGGCCGCGACGCCTTCGCCCACGGCACCTACCTCAACGGCTTCCACGAGACCTGGCCGATCCACCACGCCGAGGCAGCCCACGCCTTCGCCAAGACCGGCCAGACGATCGTCAACGTGCCGGACGCCAAGCTGCTCAAGCTCTACGTCGACGACGAGCCCTTGCTGATGGGTGAGGCCGACCTCGACAGCTACGAGCGGGCGGTCGACTTCGCCGAGGGCTACTCGTGGCGAGAGGTCGTGTGGCGAACGCCGGCCGGCAAGCGAATCCGGGTCCGGTCGACGCGGATGGTCAGCCTGGTCCATCGCCATCTCGCCGTGCTGACCCTCGAGCTGGAGCTGCTCGACGGCTCGGCCCCGCTGATGGTGTCGTCGCAACTGCTCAACCGCCAGGACGGCGAGGACGAGTACCACGTCCCGGCCGCCGCGCTGGGGGAGGGGCGCGACCCCCGCCGGGCCAGCCGGTTCAACCGCCGGGTCCTCGAGCCTCGGCTGCAGCTGACCGACCACGACGGTGCGGGGGCCACGCTCGGTTACCGCTGCGCCAGCAGCGGCATGACCCTGGCCTGCGCCTACCAGCACGAGATCGAGACGTCGTCCGAGCACGAGGTCGAGACGACCGCCGAGCCCGATCTGGCCAAGACCGTGCTCACCTTCGACGGCGTGGCCGGCGCCCCGATCCGCATCACCAAGTACGTGACCTACCACTCGTCTCGGGGTGTCCCGGCCGAGGAGCTGGCCGACCGGTGCGCCTGGACGTTGCGCCGGGCGGCGGCGGCCGGGGTCGACTCGCTCCGCCTGGAGCAGCGGGGATGGCTCGACCGCTTCTGGGCCGACAGCGACATCGAGGTGACCGGACCGCCGGCCGACGACAACGGCGGCGGGATCGGCGGCGGCAACGCAGCGGCCGACCAGCAGGCGCTGCGCTGGAACCTGTTCCAGCTGGCCCAGGCGTCGGCCTGCACCAACGAGCAGGGCATCGCGGCCAAGGGCGTGACCGCCGGCGGCTACGACGGCCACTACTTCTGGGACACCGAGATCTACGTGATCCCCTTCCTGGCCTACACCAACCCCGAGGCGGCCAGGAAGCTCCTGCGGTTCCGGTGGCACATGCTCGGCGACGCCCGCCGGCGGGCCGAGGAGCTGTCACAGGTCGGCGCGCTGTACCCCTGGCGGACGATCAACGGTGAGGAGGCGTCGGCGTACTACGCCGCGGGCACGGCGCAGTACCACATCAACGCCGCCGTGGCCCAGGCCATCGAGCGCTACGTGACCGCCAGTGGCGACTTCGACTTCCTGGCCGGTGAGGGATCCGAGATCCTGGTCGAGACCGCACGGCTGTGGGAGGACCTCGGCTTCTGGGCCAACAACGGGGTCAAGGCGTTCCGGATCCACCGCGTCACCGGCCCGGACGAGTACACGACGGTGGTCAACGACAACCTCTACACGAACGTGATGGCCCGGTTCAACATGCGCTACGGGGCCAGGGTGGTCCGCTGGTTGGAGAGCGCACGACCGGCCAAGTTCGAGACCCTCTGCCGGCGGACGTCGCTGTCGGACGACGAGGTGTCGGCGTGGGAGGAAGCCGCCGAGGCCATGTACCTGCCGTACGACGCCGAGCAGCAGATCAACCCCCAGGACGACGCCTTCCTGCAGCTCGAGCCATGGGACTTCGCCGGGACGCCGGGCGACAAGTACCCACTGCTGCTCAACTTCCACCCGCTGGTGATCTATCGCCACCAGGTGCTCAAGCAGGCCGACGTCGTGTTGGCCATGTTCCTGCAGGGCGACCAGTTCAGCCTCGACCAGAAGCGTCGCAACTTCGAGTACTACGACCCGATCACCACGGGCGACTCGTCGCTGTCGGCGTGCGTGCAGGCGATCGTCGCCGCCGAGGTCGGCCACCGCGAGCCCGCATGGCGGTACTTCCTCCACTCGCTGTACCTCGACCTGCGCGACACCCACGGCAACACGGTCGACGGCGTCCACATCGCCAATGCCGGCGGTGCCTGGGCTGCGGTCGTCTACGGGTTCGCCGGGATGCGCGACTCCGAGCGCGGTCTCCGCTTCCGCCCGCACCTGCCCGACGCCTGGTCGTCGGCCACGATCCGGCTCGTCCGCCGCGGTGCTCGGATCGAGCTCGAGCTCCGGCGCGACGGTCTCGTCGTCCGGGTGCTCGAGGGTGGCACGGTGCCGGTGACCCTCGACGACGACGGCGTTGTCGAGCTCGGGCCCGGCGAGGAGCTTTCGATCCCGGCCGTCGTCGACGACCCGGCGCCGGCCGTTCCCCACCCGGCCTGAGTCGAACCTGCGGAGCAGGTTCCCCACGAGTGCGCCGGCCGGCGAACTCTCCGGCTCGACCGGGGTGCCATGGAGATCCCTACGGCCCCATGTCTCGAGTCGTCCGACGCCGCCACGGCCGAGGCCCGCTCGTCGATCGAGCGGCCGCTCGGCTTGTCGGCCCGTGGCCGCTCGGCTAGACGAGTAGGCAGCATCGGTGACCGGGCCCGCCGATCGGGCGACGGCATCGACACGTCGACGTGATCGGAGGACACGACATGGGCCATCTCGACGGACGAGTGGTGGTGGTGACCGGGGCCGGCCGGGGAGTCGGGCGCGAGCACGCGCTGTTGATGGCGGCCGAGGGGGCGAGCGTGGTCGTCAACGACCTCGGCGGCGAGCAGGACGGCACCGGGGCCGACGTCGGACCGGCCCAGCAGGTCGTCGACGAGATCGTGGCGGCCGGGGGCAAGGCCGTCGCCAACGGTGACTCGGTCGCCGACTGGGAGGGCTCGCAGCGGATGATCAACACCGCGGTCGAGACCTTCGGAGATCTGCATGCGGTGGTCAACAATGCGGGCATTCTCCGCGACCGGATGCTGGTCAATATGACCGAAGAGGAGTTCGACCTCGTGATCGCCGTGCACCTCAAGGGCACGTTCCTCACGATGCGCCATGCGGCCGCCTATTGGCGCGAGAAGACCAAAGCAGGCGAGGAGGTCAAGGCGTCGATCGTCAACACGTCGTCGACCTCGGGCCTGCACTCCAACCCCGGTCAGACCAACTACGGCGCAGCCAAGTCCGGCATCGCCACCATGTCGATCATCGCCGCTCAGGAGCTGTCGCGCTACGGGGTCAGGGTGAACGCCATCGCCCCGTCGGCCAGGACGAGGATGACCCTGGCCACCCCCGGCCTCGGCGAACGGATCGCGGCGCCGTCCGACGGCAGCTTCGACAAGTGGGATCCGGCCCACATCTCGCCGCTCGTCGCCTGGCTCTGCACCGAATCCTGCCAGGCGACGGCCCAGGTCTACTGGACGGGCGGCAACCAGGTGGCCCGCTATCTGGAGTGGGCCAGGACCGACATCGCCACGGCCGACGGCCGATGGGAGATCGACGATCTCGACGACGTCGTCGGCGGTTGGGAGACCGGTCACGTGGCCAGCCGATCGGTCCGGGTCACCGGAACCGAGGAGGTTCCGAGGGGCTGATCGACCCCGCCGGAAGGCACCAAAAGGTCCACATGTGACCACCTGTCGCGATGCTGAACGACCGCCGACGGGAACGCCTTCGATTGCTTTACAATGACGGGAGCGCGGGTTAGGGTCCGGCACCATGTACTGGGTCCTCGACGGGATCCAACCCGGTCCTCATCGGATCTTTGTGATGGATCTCGGGCGATCCATCACCACAAAAATCCTATGACCTGCTCGCTCGTCCACCAGCCTTCCTGCCGCACGTTGTCGCTCGATCTCCGCTCATCGGAGTCGTCGGGTTGCGTCGCAGCGCCGCTCGGTACGGCGATCGCCGCCAACTCGATCTGAGGGATTGACGCCTTGTCTGCTGACGATGACCTGCACACGGGCGACTCCGAGACCGACGACCACCACCAGGAACTGTCGCGCCTGAACGCGCTCCACGACGACCTGGTCGAGGCCGTCCAGACCGCGATCAACCCGACGGTCCGCGCCGACCTGGCGGCCGAGCTCCGCTCGGTCAGGGAGCGCATCGCCGAGCTGTCGATCTCGGACGGCGGGACCGCCAGACGGACCCCGGAGCCCGGCCGCACGGTGCACAGCTACGAGGTGCCGCCCGTCGCCGCCGAGCAGAACGGCTCGGGCACCTACGATGAGGCCGACGGCGCCTACGCCGGTGCCGGCGGGTACGAGGGGGCCGAGCCGGTCCGCTACGAGGACGAGCGCTATGCCGGCGGGCGTGGCCCCGATACCGGTGACTTCGATCGGGCCCCGACGTACGGCTACCAGCAGCCCGGGCAGGGCCAGCCCTACGGTGGGCCCGGCTACGGCTCCGATCCGATGTGGAACCGCGGTCAGCCCGGGATGGTGGACCCGCGGCTGCAGGGCTCGGTCGGCGTCCAGGCTCGACCACAGCAGCGGCCGTCGTTCTGGTCGAGCCGGCCGTGGCTGCCGCTGGTGCTCGCCATCGTCGGGGGTTTGGCCCTGGCCGCCATCGTCGGCTTCGGCGGCGTGCTCGGTGGCGGTGACGACGACGCCGAGACCGTCGCCTCCGATGACGTGGCCGAGGATCCGGCCGGCGCCAGCTCGGCTGCCGTCGTCGTCGGCGACATCCGCAGCATGCTCGACGGGATGGGGTACGGCTCGGTCGGCGTCGACGAGCTCAACGGCTCGGTGGCGCTGAGCGGCTCGGTCCCCTCCGACGCCGATCGTCAGGCGGTCATCGGTGCGGCCTCGGCCCTCGTCGGCTCGCTCCCCTTCGACTCGTCCGGCCTGACCGTGGCCGGCGCCGCGGTCGAGGAACAGGCCGACCCGGGCGCCGCCGGCCCCGGCGATCCCGCCTCGGCGATGCAACGCGAGCTCGAGCGGATCCTGGCCGGCACGCCGATCCGGTTCGATGAGGGGCGGGTCGCGGTCACCGAGCGGCATCAGGCGATCCTCAACAACGTCGTGGCCACGGTGGCGGCCTACCCCCAGCAGTCCATCGTGGTCGTCGGCTACACCGACGACCAGGGCACGCCCGAGGCCAACCAGCAGCTGTCGCTCGCTCGGGCCCAGAACGTCAAGGACTACCTGGTCAGCCAGGGCGTGTCCGGTGATCGGCTCGACATCAGGGCGGTCGGCGAGGCCGAGGCGACCGGCGTCGCCGGACTGGCCAACCTGGAGCGCCGGGTCGAGTTCGAGGTCGTCGGGGTCGCCATCGCCGGAGCCGGCGGGCTGCGGATCGGCGTGGTCGCGCCGAGCGCCAGCACCGACCTCGCCTTCTCCCAGAGCATGGTCGACGCCGTCAACCTGTTGGCCCAGGAGCGGGGCCTCGAGGTGTCGGTCACCGACAGCACCTTCGTCGAGAGCGATGCCGCCGCCGCCCTGCGGGGCTACGCCGATCAGGGCTACGACCTCGTGATCGGGCACGGCTCGCAGTTCGGCCCCTCGATCCAGGAGCTGGCGGCCCAGTTCCCTGGCACCGCCTTCGCCTGGGGCACGGCGAGTGACAACTTCGGGCTGTCCAACGTGTACGCCTACGACGCCAAGGCCCAGGAGGGCGGCTACGTGCTCGGCGCCCTCGCCGGCATCCTCACGTCGACCAACGCCATCGGCGTCGTCGGTCCGCTCGAGGTCGGCGACGCCGCACTCTACGTCAACGGCTTCCAGGCCGGGGCCCAGGCCGAACGGCCCGACGTCCGGGTCGACGTCGACTACATCGAGTCGTTCTCCGACATCGCCCTGGCCGCCGAGGCCGCCAACGTGCACCTCGACAACGGGGCCGACGTGCTCTCCGGCTCGGCCCAGATGGTCGTCGGGGCGGTCGACGTCGCCGCTGAGCGGGGAGCGCTGTGGTTCGGGACACAGTCCAACCAGACGTCCCTGGCCCCCGAGATCGTGGTCGCCTCACAGGTCTACCGCTGGGACGTCCTGCTCCGGCCGATCCTCGACGACATCGCCGCCGGACGGTCGGCCGGATCGACCAGCAGCCTGACCCTGGCCAACGGCGGCCTGGTCATCGAGTACAACGAGGCCTACGCGCTTCCCCCCGAGGCCCGGCAACGCGCCGATCAGCTGGTGGCCGACATCGCCTCCGGGGCGATCGTCCCGCCCGGCTGATCCCGTTCCCGGCCCCGCCCGGCTCGGCCGTCCGGCGTCGGCTCAGAGCTCGGCGTTGGCCGCCACGCCGGTCAGCGCCTCGGTGATCGTGGCCGCCGTGCGGTCGTCGACGAACCGCCCGAAGTGGCGCTGGATGCTGCGCAGGTGCGTCGCCCCGGCCCGCCGGCCGAGCGCCCGGCCAGCGGAGGTGAGCGACACGTTCACCACTCGGGCGTCGGCATCGTCGCGGTGACGCTCGACGAGGCCGGCCTCGGCCATGCGGTCGATGCGGCGGCTGCACCGCGACGCCCCGACGAGCAGCCGATCGCCGAGCTGGCCCATCGTCAGGCTCGTGTCGGCCTGTCGCAGCTGGTAGAGCACGTCGTACCAGTCGAGCGACAACCCGTTGGCCTCCTGCAGGTCGGCGTCGAGCAGGGGGAGCAGTCGGCCTCGGGTGACGAGGATGGCGTGCCAGGCGTCGACGGCGGTCGGCGACGGGCGGTCGGATCGGGCCATGCGGGCCATGCTACCGGTCGACCCCAGATCGTTGCAGTAGCAACCTTTCCCCTCGGGAGTCTCCCCGATGAGAGTGCTCTCGAGCGGGTGGAGGATCTTTGCGATCGGAAATATATGTGACCGGGAGGCGGTTGGAGAGGGTGAGCACGAACACACCGAGCAACGAGGAGGACCTCCGTGAACGCCACCATCGACCTGCGACCCGCCGCCGACCGCTCTGAGACCAGGATGAGCTGGCTCGACAGCCGGCACAGCTTCAGCTTCGGCCCCCACGACGACCCGGACAACACCGGGCACGGTCTCCTCATCGTCTCCAACGACGACCGGGTCGCCCCGGGCGGCGGCTTCGGGGCCCATGGCCACCGGGACATGGAGATCGTGACCTGGGTGCTCGACGGGGCCCTGGAGCACCGCGATTCGGCCGGCAACGAGGGCGTGATCACCCCGGGCCAGGCCCAGCGCATGAGCGCCGGTCGGGGCATCGTGCACTCCGAGCAGAACCACGCCGACGACGCTCCGGTCCACTTCATCCAGATGTGGGTCGTCCCCGATCGAACGGGCATCGAGCCCGGCTACGAGCAGCTCGACGTCTCCGAGCGGCTGGCCACCGGCGACCTCGTCCCCGTGGCGTCAGGCCGCGGTCACGACGGCGCCGTGACGATCAATCAGGCCGGGGCCGTCATGTGGGCCGGTCGCCCACCGGGCGGCCGCACGCTGGAGCTGCCCGACGCACCCTTCGTGCACGTGTTCGTGGCCCGCGGCACCGTCGAGCTCGGCGATCGCACGCTGGAGGCGGGCGACGCCGCCCGGCTGACCGACGCCGGTCCGATCTCGATCACGGCGGTCGACGCCGCCGAGGTGATCGTGTGGGAGAGCGACCAGGCCGTCCGGCGCTGAGCCGGCCGAGCGCCGACCCGGGGACCCGCCCGATCGGGCCGGGTTCCCGGTGGCGTCAGGCGGCTCAGTCCCAGCCGAGCTCGTGCAGGCGGTCGTCGTCGATGCCGAAGTGGTGGGCCACCTCGTGGACGACGGTGACGAGGATCTCCTCGGTCAGATGATCGAGGTCCTCGGCATCGTCGCAGAGCGCCAGGCGGTAGAGCGTGATCCGGTCCGGCAGGGCGAGGTCGCCATAGTCGCCCCGCTCGGTCAGCGGGATGCCCTCGTAGAGGCCCAGGAGGTCCTCCTCGGGGTGCCTGTCCTCGACGAGGATCACGACGTTGTCGAGCAGCCGGCCCAGCTCCTCGGGCAGCTGGTCGAGGGCGGCGCCGACATGGCGCTCGAAGGTCGCTTCGTCGATGGCGTCCACCGGGCCTCACCGTACCCCGGCCGACCGCCGGGGCCGCTCAGCGAGCGAGGAATCGATCGAGCACGTTGGCGGTGACCCGCCGGATCGTCTCGTCGCCGTCGAGGCCGTAGGCCCAGTCGGTCGAGCCGACGTTGAACACCGTGCCATCGCCCCGGGTGAAGCTCCCGATCACCGCGTGACCGGCACCCAGCTCGTCGAGCTGCTCGACGGTCGGCGAGGCCGTGTCGTGCAGGATCATGGCCACGCCCTCGAGATCGCCGGGCGGGTCGGTGCTGGCCCACAGGGCCACCGGCGCCTCGCAGCGGTCCTCGGTGATCGAGATGAGCCTGGCCGGGGCGGTGGCCAGGATCTCGAGCGATGCCGGGGCGCCGTCGACCCCGGTCGGCACCGGCCGGGGGCCGCCCGATCGACCGTCGTCGACCATGGCCAGCGCGCAGCCGTCGACCTCGTAGCCGACCACGAACGCCCCGGCCCCGAGCACATCGCCGGCCGCCAGCCCGGTCCCGTCGAAGGCCCAGTGCTCGGGTCGGTGCACCGTATAGCCGCCGGCCCCACCGGCAACGGCGTGCCCCACCCGGTGGTACCCGCCCCGGCTGAACGTCAGGCCGATCGTCGACGTCTCCGGCCGACCGATCAACGGGTCGCTCCACATCGACGTCAGGCGCTCGGGATCGCGGCGCCTGACCGAGTCCTCGAAACGGGCCCGGCCCTTGTGGGCGATCATCGTCCGGCCGTCGTCGGCGTAGCGGACCTGCCAGAAGCACGTGTTGCCGGAGAAGATCGCGTGGTTGCCGCCGGCGGCCACCCAGCGATCGAGCGTGTCCCGCATGCCCCAGGTCCAGTACTCGTCGTGGCCGACCGACACCACCAGCCGGTAGCGGTCGAGCAGGTCCGGGTCGTCCTCGAGGTCGCGGTTGGTGGCGACGTCCACCCGGTAGCCGGCGGCCTCGGCCCAGCGGACGAAGCGCCGCTCCCAGTTGTGCCAACCGCTCGACGCGGTCCACAGCGGCCATCGCCCTGCCGCTTGGTAGGCGACGAGCCGGCGGTGCTCGGGATCGGGCGGGTCCTCGATGTCGGCCACCCGGCCGTCGTAGTCGACCTCGTCCGGCGCCGACGGCCGTCGCACGTAGCCTCGCTCGAGCGGCCGGGCGAACGACACCCGGTCGGCCCCGCTGTAGAGGCAGCGCCCGCCCCACTGGTTGTAGGCGTTCCAGGTGTTGGTCGACAGCACGACCAGGAGGTCCCCCGGTGTGGCCGCGGGGGCCGGCCGGACGACGACAAACGCCTCCGACCGGTTCCGGCCCGGTTCCCGGTCGTGGGTCGGTCCGTCGTCGGCGGCATCGGATCGCAAGGCGATCTCATAGAACCCCGAGGGCCAGTCGGCGCCGGTCGGCACGGCGAGCGCCGCCGGCCAGTCGCAGCCGTCGGCCCACGCCCGATCCGGCACCGGATGGTCGTCGACGTCGACGCCGCCGGCCGACCAGCGGGTCTGGCGGTCGACGCCGATGCGGGTCACCTCGACCGAGACCGACCCACCCCGACCGGCCAGCCGGAGTGGTACCTCGTCGCCGGCAACGACGCTCTGGCGATCGGCGTAGCCCTCCACGATCGGCCAACGGGTGTAGTGGGGATGGCGGGCCGGGCCGGCCGCCGCCTCGGCGGTCCTCGGTTCAGTGGACACCGGTCAGCGGTCGAGGTCGGCGGTGAAGGTCCGGAAGGCGTCGTTGGCCTCGGCGAACTCGCCGACGACCCTGACCTTGTCGTCGGTGCCCCGGAGGGCGGCCAACGGGTCCTGCTGGTCCCCGACGTAGCCGAGGGCGAAGGCCCCCTGCTGGTAACCCATCATCCGCAGGAGGTCGTCGTCGAGCGTCCTGGCGATCTCCGGTCGGCAGGCCAGGAACTGGTTCTCCTCCTGGCGGACCCAGCCGACGGCGTAGGTCAGGTTCACGCCCCGCCTGGCCTCGTCGCTCCGGTTCGCCCCGCCCCCGTGGACGACCTTGCCGTCGTAGAACAGCACCGAGCCTCGCGGCATCTCGGCCTGGATGACCGGGACCTCCTCGGCCCGGTCGTCGTCGATCCCCGAGGTGCCCGGCCGGATCCTGGTGGCGCCGTTGGTCGCCGTGAAGTCGGTCAGGGCCCAGATCGTGTTGCACTGCACGTGGTAGTCGGCCGGGAACGGATAGAAGTCGAACGCCATCTGGTCCCGGTGCAGCTTCTGGTCGGTCTCGCCCGGTTCGATCGAGATGATCTGGGTCAGGTGCAGCTGCACGGCGCTCACGTGGTCCAGGAAGCCCCGCACCGTGTCGACGACGAGCGGGTGCATCACCAGCTCGCGGGCGGTCGGGCAGCGGGCGATCAGCGAGCCGGTCCGGCGGGTGTGCTGGCCGTCGTAGCTGTCACGACCGGCGGCCGATGCCTCGATCCAGGGTTCGGCCTCGGCCGCCAGCCGGTCCAGTTGCTCGTCGTCGGCCACGCCGGTGACGATGGCATAGCCCCAGCGCCGGAGGTGGTCGACCACCTCGCTCGGCGCCACCCCGGGCTCCAGGTGGATCGGATGCTCGCTCATGCCCCGAGTGTAGGAGGGGCGACGGGGCCGGGCCCGGCCGCCGAAGCGACCGGGCCCGGGCGACGGGTGCGCCGTCGGCTCGACGGCTCAGCCGATCACTCGGCCAGCCAGACCCGCTCGATGCCGGCGTAGCCGTAGGACCCGTGCCGGTAGAAGTTCTGGACCCGTGGCGAATAGCTCCACTGGCTGAAGTAGGTCCAGACCGGGATCGGGTTCATCACGTTCTCCAGGGCGTAGCGCTGGATCTCGCGGATCTTCTCCGCCCGCTCGTCCGGATCGACGATCGTCAGCTGCTCGTCGATCAGGGCGTCCAGCTCGGGATCCGACAGGTTGTACCAGTTCCTGGCTGCGCCGGTCCGCATCTGGAGCCGGAGCCACTCGTCCGGCTCCAGGAAGGGCGTCTGGGGGCCGAACTGGATGTCGTACTCGACGTCGGGCCAGCGGCTACCGAAGTAGGTGGCGTAGTCGAGCATCTCCAGCGTGGCGTTGATGCCGACCGCCTTGAGGTCCTCGATGAGCCACTCGGTCTGGGCCGTGTAGTTGGCGCCGTAGCGATCGGTTGCGATGACGGTGGCGTCGAGCCCGTCGGGGAAGCCGGCCTCGGCCAACAGCTCCCTGGCCCGCTCCGGGTCGTAGTAGAGGTACTCCCGCCGCTCGTCCTCGGGCAGGACGTAGTCGGCCAGCGCCGGAGCCACGTTCGACGGCACGGTGCCGCCGCCGCGGATGGTGTTGCCCATGCCGTCGCGGTCGATGGCGAGGCTGATGGCCTGGCGGACCCGGAGGTCGTTGAACGGCTCCCGCTCCATGTTGATGCCGATCTGGCCCATGCCGGCGTCGATCCACTCGCCGTAGAACGCCTCGGGGAAGTCGCCCATCAGCTGGTCGCGGAGCTCGGGCGACATCGCGTTGGTCATGATGTCGATCTCGCCGGCCTTGAAGGCGGCGATGACCTGCTGGGTGTCGTTGATGACCAGGGTGTCGATGCCGTCGAGGTAGGGCAGTTGGTTGCCGTTCTCGTCGACGTCCCAGTAGCTCGGGTTACGGACATACGAGGTCTTCACGTCGACCTCCCGCTCGTCCATGATGAACGGCCCGGTCCCGATGACCGTGTTGGTGCGGTCGTAGCCCTCCTCGAACGCCTCGGCCGGCAGGATCCACATGAAGTGGCTGGCCATGTTGTTGAGGAGTGGGGCGAACGGCTCGGACAGGTTGAGGACGACGGTGAGGTCGTCCGGTGCCTCGACCGACGTCACGGTCTCCAGCAGGGCCGCCTGGTGACCCTGCTCGAGGATGTTGTCGAAGGTGGCCTTGACGTCCGCGGACGTGAAGGGCCGACCGTTGACCGGCTCGACGTCGTGCCACGTCACCCCGTCACGCAGCGTGAAGGTGTAGGTCAACAGGTCGTCGGAGATCTCCCACCCGGTGGCCAGCTCGGGCTTGAGCACCTGGGCCGTGTACCCGATCTCGGGACCCGAGTCGAAGGCGATCAGCCGCTGGTAGACGCCGGCGATCCGGTACTGGGTGTTGAACGACGACGAGGTGATCGGGTCGAGGCTGGCGATGTCGGACGGCCCCGAGATGATCAGGGTCCCGCCGGTCTGGAGCTCGTCGGCTTCGGGCTCCTCGGTGACCGGTTCCTCCTCCTCGTCACCGGTGCGGTCCTGTTCCTCGGCCGCCTGCTCGTCGAACGAGCCGGCCTCGACGGCTTCTTCGGTCGACTCGCCGTCCGCGTCGGTCACCTCGGTGTCGTCGCTCGATCCGCCGCAGGCCGCGGCGACGAGGACGAACGCCAAGAGCAGCGCCAGCCATCGTGGCAGGTGTCGTGGGTTCATGGTGGTGGTTCTCCCCCGGTTGTTGTGCGTTGGTTTGGTTGGTTGTGGCGGTCTGGACGGCTCGGGCCGTCAGCGGACGAGCTTCGGGTCGAGGTGGTCTCGCAGGGCGTCGCCGAACAGGTTGAAGGCGAGGACGCCGAGGCTCAGGGCGGCCCCGGGGAACACGACGGACCACCAGGCCACGGTCATGAACTCCCGGGAGGTCGACAGCATCCGGCCCCACGACGGCTCGGTGATCGGGGCACCGACGCCGAGGAAGCTGAGCGCGGCCTCGGCGACGATGGCCTGGCCGAAGGTGAGGCTGGCGAGGACGATGATGGGTGCCACGAGGTTGGGCACCCCGTGCTTGAAGATGATGCGGCTCGGCTTGGCCCCGAGGGCCTCGGCCGCCGTCACGTACTCGGCCGAGCGGATGCGGAGCATCTCGCCGCGGGCGATCCGGCTGAAGCGGGGGATGTAGATGATCGACAGGGCCAGGACGACGTTGGTGATCGAGGCCCCGAGCAGCGAGGCGATGAAGAGGGCCAGGATGAGCACCGGGATGGAGAGGACGGCGTCGACGATGCGCTGGATCACGAGGTCGACCCAGCCGCCCAGGTACCCGGACACCGCACCGAGCAGGGTCCCGAGGATGGTCGAGATGATGACGGTTGCCGTCGCCACGATCAGCGAGGTCCTGGCCCCGTAGACGACCCGGGAGAAGATGTCGCGCCCGAGCTGGTCGGTGCCGAAGAAGTGGTCGGTCGACGGGGGTGCGAGCTTCTGCGGTGGGCGGGGGATGGCGCTCGGGTCGTGGGTGGCGATGATCGGCGCCGCGATCGCCACCAAGAGGAGCAGCAGGATCACGATCCCGAACAGGAAGCCCATCAGGTGGTCGGACCGGAACTGGCGGAAGCTCTCGGCGAAGCGCTGACGGCGCCCGAGCGCCACCTGCTCGGGGGTCTGGCGCTCGCCGTCGCCCGGCTCGGTGGCCTCGGTGATCGTCGACCCGCCGGCCGGGGAGCGGTCGGCCGCGGTGTCGGGGGGGCGGTCTGGCCCGGATCCCGAGGGGAGGTCGTCGGTCGGGGTGGTCGGCGTGTTCATGCGGTCAGCTCCGACGGATGCGGGGATCGATGAGGCCATAGGTGATGTCGACGGCGATGTTCACGGCGACGAAGATCGTGCCGTAGAGGATGGCGCCGGCCTGGATGACCGGATAGTCCCGTTGCTCGACGGCCCGGAAGATCATCGAGCCGACCCCGGGGAGGCCGAAGATCGACTCGAGGATGACCGTGCCCCCGAGGAGGGCGCCGAACTGCAGGCCGATCAGGGTGAGGATCGGGATCAGGGAGTTTCGGAGGGCGTGCTTGTAGTTGACGAGGCGGCTGCTCGCCCCCTTGGCCCGGACGGTGCGGATGTAGTCGGAGCCGAGCACCTCGAGCATCGACGACCGGGTGAGTCGGGCGATGGCCGCCGCGACCGACACGCCGAGGGCGATGGCCGGCATCGCCATCTGCTGCAGGTTGACGCCGAGGTCGTCCCACGGACGGCGGTACGACAGCGGCGCCACCCAGTTGAACCACACCGACGCCGACGTGATCATCAGCA
Organism: Acidimicrobiales bacterium; assembly: GCA_028285495.1. GTDB lineage: Bacteria > Actinomycetota > Acidimicrobiia > Acidimicrobiales > SZUA-35 > JAHELU01. The sequence goes on along the minus strand of JANQPB010000005.1, from coordinate 6,458 downwards.
GGGCCAGGAAGAAGTTCGGCACCGACAGGCCGAGCACCGACGCCACCCGCAGGCCGTCGTCGGTCACGGTGCCGCGACGGATGGCGGAGGCGACGCCGGTGACGATGCCGAGCCCGACGGCGACCACGATCGACAGGAAGGCCAGCTCGAACGTCACCGGGAACCGCTCGATGATCATCTCGGTCACCGGCCGTCGCTCCCACAGCGAGTCACCGAGATCGCCGCGAACGACCCCGCCGAGCCACGAGGCGTACTGGGCCAGGGCCGGGCGGTCGAGCCCGAGCTCGGCTTCCATCTCGGCCATCCGCTCGTCGGTGACCGAGCCGGCGTCGGCCAGCTGGAGGCGGACGACGTCGCCCGGCACGGCCCGCATGACGAAGAACAGGAAGGTCGACAGCAGGAACAGGACGATCAGGCCGGACAGGATCCGCCTGACGACGTACTCGATCACGCCGACCACCTCGGCGCCACACTCGGCGGGCGGGCGGCGAGCCGCGGCCCGGTCATTCGCCGGCCTCCGTCCCCTGGTTGAGCAGCTCGGACTCGCGGTAGGACTGGGCGGTGAGGCCGAACGGCTCGGGTCGGTACTCGGGGCACTCCCTGGCCTGACGGCCGTCGTTCAGGTCGACCAGAACGGGGGCGTAGTGGCGACAGCGCTCGACCGCCTGCGGGCACCGGTTGTGGAACCGGCAGCCGGACGGTGGCGACGAGGGGCTCGGGACGTCGCCCTCGAGCGGGGTCCGTACCGTGGCCCTGGCCAGTTCGGGGTCGATGATCGGGACCGACGAGAGCAGCGACCGGGTGTAGGGGTGGCGGGGATCGGTGAAGAGCTGCTCGGTCTCGGCCAGCTCGACGATCTGACCGAGGTACATCACCGCGACGCGATCGGCGATGTAGCGGACCACGTTCAGGTCGTGGGTGATGAAGAGGTAGGAGATCCCGAGCTCGGTCTGCAGGTCCTTCAGCAGGTTCAGCACCTGGGCCTGGACCGAGACGTCGAGGGCCGAGACCGCCTCGTCGCAGATGATCAGCTCCGGGTTGGTGGCCAGCGCCCTGGCCACGCCGATGCGCTGCCGCTGACCGCCGGAGAACTGGTGGGGGAACTTGCGGAGGTCCCTGGCCGACAGACCCACCTTTTCCAGCAGGTCCGTCACCCGGTCGAGCTGCGCCTGGCCGCTGGCCATGCCGTGGATGGCCAGCCCCTCGCCGACGATGTCGGCGGTCGACATCCGGGGGTCCAGCGACGAGTACGGGTCCTGGAAGATGATCTGCATCCGCTGGCGCAGGCCCCGCAGCTCGTCGGCATCGACCTCGGCCAGGTCCTGGCCGTCGAAACGGACGGTGCCGGAGGTCGGGTCGATGAGCCGGAGCACGACCCGACCGGTCGTCGTCTTGCCGCAGCCGCTCTCGCCGACGAGGGCGAGGGTCTCGCCCCGGTCGATGTGGAAGCTGACGTCGTCGACCGCCCGCACGTGGCCCACGGTCCGCTGCAGGAGGCCCGTCCGGATCGGGAAGTGCTTGGTCAGGTGCTCGACCTCGAGCACCGGCCCGTCGACGGTGCCACCCGTCGGCCCGGCGTCGGGTTGCTCAGCGACGGTGGTCATCCAACGACCTCGGCCGTGCCGACCCCGTCGACCGCACCGTCGACCTCGAGCCAGCAGCGGCTCTCCCGGTTGAGGTCGAAGGCGGCGAGCGGGGGATCGGCCTCGTGACAGCGATCCCAGGCGTGGGGGCAACGGGGGGCGAACCGGCAGCCGGACGGCATGTCGAGCAGGCTCGGCACCACGCCCTCGATCGGGGTCAGCCGCTGGCCGGTGCCGGCGACCGCCCCCGGCATCGAGGCCAGGAGGGCGGCGGTGTAGGGGTTGCGAGGGTCCTTGAGGACCTGGAAGACCGATCCCTGCTCCACGACCCTGCCGGCGTACATGACGACCACCCGGTCGGCGATCTCGGCCACGACTCCGAGGTCGTGGGTGACGAACAGCACCGCGGCCCCGGTCTCGGCCTGCAGGGTGCGGATCAGGTCGAGGATCTGGGCCTGGACGGTCACGTCGAGGGCGGTCGTCGGCTCGTCGGCGATGATGAGCTGCGGGTCGAGGGCGAGGGCCGTGGCGATCATGGCCCGCTGGCGCTGGCCACCCGAGAGCTCGTGGGGGTACGCGTTGAGACGGGTCTCGGGGTCGGGCATGCGGACCATCCGCAGCAGCTCGAGGGCGCGGCCCCTGGCATCGGATCGGGCGGTCCCGTGGATGGTGAGCGCCTCGACGAGCTGGTCCTCGATCGTGAAGACCGGGTCGAGGCAGGTCGACGGGTCCTGGAAGATCATCGAGATCTCGCGACCCCGGACGTCGCGCATCTCCTTCTCGCTGAGGCCAACGAGCTCCCGCCCGTCGAACACGATCGAGCCATCGGCGATCGACCCGGTCGATTCGAGCAGCTGCAGCACCGAGAGGGCGGTCACGCTCTTGCCCGAGCCCGACTCGCCGACCAGGGCGACGGTCTCGCCCCTGCGGACGTCGAACGACACGTCGCTGACGGCGTCGACGGTGCCCTGTCTGGTCCGGAATTGCGTCCGAAGGCCGGCTATGCGGAGCACGGCGTCGTGCACTCGTTCCCCCTCTGACCGAGCCGTCCGGCCCGGGCTTTCCCCTTGGTGTGGTGGCGCCGGTCGGAACGATCCCCGTCGCCCTGGCCGGTTTCAGCCAAGTTCACCCCACCGGGGCCAGCGATGTCAATGCGGGAACACCCGTGGCGCCGGAGGCGCCGGTCCGTCGCTCGGGATCACTCGAGGGCGCCGGCGATGGCGAGCTCGGCGATGCGGTCGGCGTCGTAGCCGAGGAGGCCCTCCAGCACCTCGCTGGTGTGCTCGCCGTAGGTCGGCCCGGCCCAGCGAAACCCGTTGTCGGCCTCGGACAGGGTGTAGGGAACGCCGTCGACGACGGCGCGCCTGGCCCGGCCGTGGGGCAGCCACTGGAAGTGCCCCCGGTGGAGGAGCTGCGGGTCGTCGATGCAGGCCGAGGAGTTCTGGACCGGGTGGGCGGCGATGCCGTGGGCCTGCAGCCGGTGACCGAGACCCGCACCCTCCTGACCGGCGGTCCAGGCGGCGACGAGGTCGTCGAGCTCCCGCTGCCGGGCTCGGCGCTCGTCGATCCCGAGGTCGGCGAGGTCGAGCCGCCGCATCTCGGTGGCCAGCGAACGCCAGGCCTCGTCACCGGTCACCGCGATGGCGATCCAGTTGTCGTGGCCGGCGGCCGGGTAGACCCCGTGGGGGACCATCGCATCGTCGTCGTTGCCCCTCCGGGTCCGTCGATCGCCGGTCTCCTGCAGCTCGAGCAGGGCCGGCGCCAGCAGGTGGACCGCAGCCTCCATCTGCGAGAAGTCGAGGTACTGACCCACCCCGGTGCGGCGGCGGTGGTCGAGGGCGGCGAGGATGGCCGCCGCCGTGAACCGGGGTGAGCAGTAGTCGGTGTAGGCCAGGTACGGCCCGGCCGGACCCCGGTCCGGCCAGCCGGTGATGTCGAAGAAGCCGGCCACCGAGGCGGCCATGTTGCCGAACCCGGCGAAGCGCTCGAACGGGCCGGTCTGGCCCATCACGCAGCTCGACAGCATGATCAGCTCGGGGTTGATGGCCCGGAGATCGTCGTAGCCGAGGCCCCAGCGGGCCATGGTGCCAGGGGTGAACGACTCGGTGACCACGTCGGCCCAGGCCGCGAGGTCGCGCACCACCCCGCGGGCCTCGGTGGTCGAGAGGTCGAGGGCGATCGTCATCTTGTTGGCGTTGGTCGAGTGCCAGGCGATGCCGTTCTCCTGGTCGCTGATGTCGTCGCGGTGCCCGAGAGCGCCGCGGAGCAGGCACGGGCGGGTCTGGCTCTCGACCCGGACGACGGTGGCGCCCCAGTGGGCCAGGATCTTGGTGGCGAGCGGGGCCGCCGCGACCCAGGACAGGTCGGCGATCTTCAGCCCGGCCAGCGGCTGACGCCCGGGTTCCGGCGACGGTGCATCGCCCGGCTCGGCATCGACGGTGACCGTCGGGCGCTCGCTCGACGGAGCGAGATCGCCGTCGTCGGCTCCTGGCTCCGGGGCGGGGGCCAGTGGCCCGAGCGGGCTCCCGCAGGCTCGGACGAACCGGCCGGGGAGGCGGTGCGGCCCGTGGTCGTCCCAGAAGTCCCGATCGTCCAGTTGGGGGCTGGCCAGGACGTCGCCGAGATCGTTGACGGGGCACACGAGCAGCGCGTCCCGCAGGCCGCGCTCCTGGATCTCGGTCTTGGTCTTGGTCGCCGTGAACGCCCCGATGCGGTCCATGACGTGCTCGATCGTCTCGACGCGCTCCTCGCCGGACTGCAGGCGGAGGCCGAAGTCGACCCAGTCGGTCTCGGCCAGCGCCCGGTCGAGCGCCCCCTCATCGGCCATCCAGACCAGGAACCGTTGGAACATCGGCCCGATCATCGGTCCGAAGGCCACCGTGACGACAACGTGGCCGTCGAGACACGGGTAGATCGTCCGCAGCGTCAGGTCGCCGGCCCGGACCCCGCCGGCGCCCCGGCCGGCGTCTGGCAGCCCGGCCGGTGCGTGCAGGATGGCCGACAGCGCCGTCTCGCACACCGCCTGCTGCACCGACAGGTCGGCGTGTTGGCCCCGGCCGGTGCCGGCCCGGTGCTCGATGGCCACCAGCGCGGCCACGGCGGCCTGGGACTCGCCGTGGAGCCACGCCTGGGGGACGCTGATGCGAACCGGGGGCCGGTCGCTGTCACCGGTGACGGCCAGTTGGCCGCTGGCCGCGAACAGCGTCAGGTCGGTCGCCTGCCAGTGGGCCTTCGGGCCGGTCTCCCCCCACGGGGTGCTGCGTACCGTGATCAGCCCGGGATTGGCCGCCCGGAGCGCGGCGAGATCCAGCGGGGGAGGTGCGGCACCGTCGGCTCCGCCGACCTCGTGGTCGGCGGAGCGTCCGGCGATCGCGGCGTCGTAGCCCCCGTTGTCGAGCAGCACGTCGGCGTCGACCGCCAGCGCCGCGACGGCATCGGGATCGGCGATCGTCGAGCGCTTGCCCCGGTTGTAGGCCCGATGGCGGTACCCGGCCGAGCCGTCGCGTGACCAACCACCGGGGGGCTCGACCAGCACGACGTCCGCACCGAGCTGGGCCAGGAGCATGCCGGCGAACCAGCCTCGCTCGTCGGTCAGGTCGAGCACACGGTACGGACCGAGCATGGTGTCCCCCTTCGACGCGCCGGTGCGGTGATGCTAGTTCTGCGGCCCGAGAGCGGACGAGTTGCTGCGGGCCTGCGGCTTGCTGGGGCCGGCCTACTCCCGGAACACCCCGAGGTGACCCCCCTCGGCGAGGCGGTCCATGAACTCGGGCTCGTAGGCGGACCAGGGGTCGTCCCGCACGAGGGCGTCGAGCACGTTGGCGTCCTCGCCGACCAGGATCCGCCACTCGCCGGCCAGCACCCCGTCCAGGATCACGGTGGCGGCCTCGGCGGCCGAGGTCGGGGCGTTGTCGCGGAACTGCCGTCCCCGCTCGGCCACCAGCTCCTCGATCTGCTCGTCGGTCAGCTGGTCGGTCGGGATGTCCTGGCGGGCCAGCATCTTGCGGACGTCGGACACGTTGACGCCGCCATGGGCCGCCGTCGAGTTGAGCGCGATCGAGGTGCCGATGTGGCCGGGCATGACCACGTGGGCCGACAGGTGGGGGGCGTTGACCCGGAAGTCGGCGATCAGCGCCTCGGTCAGGCCCTTCACTGCGAACTTGGCCGCCGAGTAGGCGGTGTGCGGCGTGTCCGGACCGATCGAGGCCCAGAACCCGTTGACGCTGGAGGTGTTGACCACGGCGCCCCGGTCGCAGTTGACCAGCATGGGCAGGAAGGCCCGGCAGCAGTGGTAGACGCCGCCCCAGCACACGTCGAAGGTCCGCTCCCACTCGGCCCGTTCGTTGGTCAGGAAGCTGCCGGCCCCGCCGATGCCGGCATTGTTGAACAACAGGTTGATGCACTCGGTCTCGTGGGCGGCAGCCACCGTGTCGCGAAACGTGGTGACCTGCTCCTCGTCGGAGACGTCGCACAGGTGCGACGACACCCGTCCCGAGGACTCGTCCTCGGCCACCAGTCGTGTGGTCTCGGCCATCGGGCCCTCGCTGACGTCGCACATGGCCACGTCACAGCCGGCGGCGGCGAGCTGGCGGACCAGCTCCCGGCCCATGCCGGTGCCACCGCCGGTGACCACGGCCAGTCGCCCGTCGAAGGTGTCCATTGGCCTCGCTCCTCTGCCCATCGGCGTCTGCTGTCGTCCGCTCGAACGGCTCGCCGGCGGTCCGCCGGGGGGTCGAGCCCGCCCGATGCTACTCGGCGCCCCCGGCGGCCTCTAGTTGTACTCAGCTGTGAGGTTGGTGACAGCGGCTGATGGGTGGGTGGCCTCCGAGGGCGTGGTGTCGTCTGGTGTGGTTGTAGGTGTGGAGGAAGTCTGGC